>NZ_JAMYBK010000009.1 GCF_024127895.1 Pseudomonas guariconensis
CCAGAACCATGCGCACGGCACGTTCACGGACTTCAGGGGAGTAGGTCGTAGTCTTTTTCATGGCCTCATCTTCTCAAGAGTTGAGGCCTCCACGAAACCCGGGGCGGTTCATTTTTTTTAGAATCTACCCTGTAAAGTAGATCGTAGCCAGATGGGTGTTCAGTGATCTTCGCAAAATGTATTAGTAAAGGAGATAGTATGTGATCTGGTTCGTTTTCGTTGGCTTTGTATATTTCGTGTACTAGGTTTAGAAACTCTTTTTCTGTGTAGTCGCTGAGTTTTTCTTTGTGGGTCATTGCTTTTCTCCGTAGTGAATTGTGTTGTGATCGAGTGGTGTTACGATTTTAAGGTTGTCCATGTCATAGACTCCCCCATTTTCGCTTATTGGCGTGCTGTGATGAAGTATGAAGGTCGCCGGATTAATATAGTGATCACCATAGGGCACCTTCGGTACATATCCATGCTTTTTCATTCGGAGCAAGCTTTCATCGTCAAACTGCTTAGAAAGCTCAGGGTCATTTGCAACGGCTTTCCAGAACCTCCTTCGGAAAGCACCGCCGTTGGTAGGTGAGTTCTTAGGGTCCGGATAAAGTTGGTTACGGTGCTCTGAAGCCTTCCTTGCCGTTTGCTTGCCGCCACTCCTTGAGCAAGTAAGGATTTTTCTGGGGAGCTTTGATCTTTGCTTTCCGGGTAGAAAAATAGATTGCTGCCTGCCGGATGCTCAGTGACGCGCTCGAAATACTGGATCGAAGGTACTAACACTTCATCCGATTTATCTTCGCAGGCCCAACACCGGAGAGTACTTCCTGCTTGCCTGGCTTGGTGGGGAAATTTCAGCGTTTCTGTAGGAAAATTCTTGTCGATTGAACGATATGCGACCCCGCCGAAGCGAGGTCGTTGTTCGACGGTTGTTACGAAGGCTTGAAGCCATCCTTGCCATTTGCTCGTCGCCATTCCTTGACAATTATGAGAATCTGCTCTGGCTCGCCAGCCTCATTTGATTCTGGCCAGTAAAGCAGGTCGGTGCCGGCAGGGTGCTCTGTGATTTTTCTAAAGTGCTGTAGTAATGGTACTAGTGCCTCCTCGGGTTCATTCTCGTTGGCCCTGTCAATTTCACTCAGAAAATCAAGAAATTCTTGCTCCGTGTAGTCACTAAGCTTTTCCTTGAAAATCATTGCTTTTCTCCGTAATGAATTCGGTTGTAGGCCAGCGGGGTCACCGACTTTGATGTTATCCATGTCGTATACTCCGCCACCTTCGCTGATTGGAATGGTATGGTGAAGCACGAAGCTTGCAGAGCCGAGATGAATATCTCCATCATGTACTATTGGCGCGCCCTCTCCGCGAGTGGTTTCTCCAAGCCAAATCCCTGTTACCTTCTCGCCGACTCCTACAGCGCTCCCAGGCTCGAACCGTGGGCTTCTGAATACCACCAGAATCGGTGGTAACCCTCTGAGAGGCGAGAGTGGGCAGACTATTGGTAATGATTGAGTCGCGCTTGCTTCCCCGGCTTGACGCTCTCGTCAGGCACCCTCAAATATGCTTCTCCGATACCGGAATCACCCGCCGTTCCTTCACCGCCTTGTACGAAAAGCTCGAATAGATCTCCTTCACCCCCGGCAATGACTGCAGCACTTCCCGCGCGAACGCCCCGAACGACTCCAGGTCCCGCGCCAGGATCTCCAGCAGAAAGTCATACCGCCCGGAGATGTTGTGGCAGGCGACGATCTCGGGAATCTCCATCAGCCGCTGTTCGAAGGCGCGGGCCACGTCCTTGGTGTGGGTTTCCATCATGATGCTGACGAAGGCGGTGACGCCGAAGCCCAGGGACTTGGGCGAGAGAATGGCCTGGTAGCCGGTGATGTAGCCGTTGTCTTCCAGCAGCTTGACTCGCCGCCAGCAGGGCGAGGTGGTCAGGGCGACCTGGTCGGCCAGTTCGGAAACGGTGAGGCGGGCGTTGTCCTGCAGGGCGGCGAGCAGGGCGCGATCGGTGCGGTCGAGGCTCGAAGGCATGGTTTGCCCTCCTGGTTCTGTATTTGTTGTTTTCATTCCAAAAGATGCGCCATCGCGTGGGCAACTTTGGAAAAAACCGGGTAGGTCGGTGGCATAAGCTTATAACAAACCACCAGAGACTGTTGCCATGCGCGACTCCAACAACAACAGCGGTTTTTCCACACGGGCCATCCACCACGGCTATGACCCGCTCTCCCATGGTGGTGCGCTGGTACCGCCGGTGTACCAGACCGCTACCTATGCCTTCCCCACCGTCGAGTACGGTGCCGCCTGTTTCGCCGGCGAAGAGGGCGGGCACTTCTACAGCCGCATCTCCAACCCGACCCTGGCCCTGCTGGAACAACGCATGGCCTCGCTGGAAGGAGGGGAAGCCGGGTTGGCCCTGGCGTCGGGAATGGGTGCCATCACCTCGACACTGTGGACCCTGCTGCGCCCAGGTGATGAGTTGATCGTCGGGCGTACCTTGTACGGCTGCACCTTCGCCTACCTGCACCACGGCATCGGCGAGTTCGGTGTCAAGATCAAGCACGTCGACCTCAACGACCTGAAGGCACTGAAGGCGGCCATCACGCCAAGGACGCGGATGATCTACTTCGAAACCCCAGCCAACCCCAACATGCAACTGGTGGATATCGCCGCCGTGGCCGACGCCGTCCGTGGCCAGGATATCCAGGTGGTGGTCGACAACACCTACTGCACCCCGTACCTGCAGCGCCCACTGGAACTGGGGGCCGACCTGGTGGTGCATTCGGCGACCAAGTACCTGGGCGGCCACGGGGACATCACTGCCGGCCTGGTGGTGGGGCGCAAGGCGCTACTGGATCGCATCCGCCTGGAAGGGCTCAAGGACATGACCGGTGCGGTTCTTTCGCCCCACGATGCCGCGTTGCTGATGCGTGGCATCAAGACCCTGGCCCTGCGCATGGACCGCCACTGCGGCAATGCCCAGCAGGCGGCCGAGTTCCTGGCGCGCCAACCCCAGGTGGAACTGATCCATTACCCGGGCCTGCCGGCCTTCGCCCAGTACGCACTGGCCCGGCGGCAGATGCGCCTACCGGGCGGGATGATCGCCTTCGAGCTCAAGGGCGGGATCGAGGCCGGGCGGCGCTTCATGAACGCCCTGCAACTGTTCAGCCGGGCGGTGAGCCTGGGCGATGCCGAGTCGCTGGCGCAGCACCCGGCGAGCATGACCCATTCCAGCTATACCCCTGAGGAGCGGGCTCATCACGGGATTTCCGAAGGTTTGGTGCGCTTGTCGGTGGGTCTGGAAGACATCGAGGACCTGCTTGCCGATATTGCCCAGGCACTGAAGGCCTGTGCCTGATGAACCTGCAGCGGAATTGGACGCGATGATGAACGCCAACGAGCCGTTGACGCCTCAGGGCGAAGACCTGGACAGTGACCCGGCGGAAACCGCCGAGTGGTGCGAGGCGCTCGAATCGACCCTGGCCCACTGTGGCCCGGCGCGGGCGCGCTATTTGCTGCAGCGGCTGCAGGCCCATGCCTTGGAACTGGGCCTGGCGCGCGAAGCCCAGCCGTTTTCCGCCTACCGCAACACCTTGCCGGTGGAGCAGCAGGGCACCTATCCCGGCGATCTGGAGCTCGATGAGCACATCACCAGCATCCTGCGCTGGAATGCGTTGGCCATGGTGGTCCGGGCCAATCACGCCTATGGCGAGCTGGGTGGGCATATCGCCAGTTATGCTTCGGCGGCGGAGATCTTCGAGGTGGGCTTCCAGCACTTCTTCCGTGGCGAAGGTGACGGCGCACGACGCACCGGTGACCTGGTGTTCTTCCAGCCCCATTCGGCACCGGGCATTTATGCCCGGGCGTTTCTCGAAGGGCGTTTGAGCGAAGAGCAACTGGGTAATTATCGCCAGGAGGTTGCAGGCGACGGCCTGTGCTCCTATCCACACCCCTGGCTGATGCCCGGGTTCTGGCAGTTCCCCACCGGCTCCATGGGCATCGGGCCGCTCAATGCCATCTACCAGGCGCGCTTCATGCGTTACCTGCAGCATCGTGGCCTGCTCGACACATCCGCACGGCATGTCTGGGGCGTGTTCGGCGACGGTGAGATGGACGAGCCGGAGTCGATCGCCGGTCTGACCCTGGCCGCGCGGGAAGGCCTGGACAACCTGACGTTCATCGTCAACTGCAACCTGCAGCGCCTGGACGGCCCGGTGCGCGGCAATGGCCAGATCATCCAGGAGCTGGAAGCCTTGTTCAGCGGGGCCGGCTGGAACGTGATCAAGGTGCTCTGGGGCTCGGAATGGGATGCGCTGTTCGCTCGCGACCACGAACACGCGCTGCTGCGCCAGTTGGCCGCGACCCCGGATGGGCAGTTCCAGACCCTCGGCGCCAAGGACGGCACCTACAACCTGGAGCACTTCTTCAACCAGCATCCGGCCTTGCAGCGCCTGGTGGCGCACATGAACTGCGACGAGATCAATGCCCTCAAGCGCGGCGGTCACGATTTTCGCAAGCTGCATGCGGCCTATGCAGCAGCCAAGGCTTGCAAGGGACGGCCGACGGTGATCCTGGCCAAGACCAAGAAGGGCTATGGCATGAGCAGTGCCGGCGAGTCGCGAATGACCGCGCACCAGGCCAAGAAGCTCGACGTCCAGGCGTTGTTGGCGTTTCGCGACCGCTTCCACTTGCCTCTCTCCGACGAGGCGGTGGAGCAGTTGCGCTTCTACCGCCCGGCCGAGGACAGCCCAGAGATGGTCTACCTGCGCCAGCGTCGCGCGGCGCTCGGCGGGCCGTTGCCGGTGCGGCGCACGGACTGCCGGCCGCTGCCGCTGCCAAGCCTGGAGGATTGCGCAGGCTTCGCCCTGCAGGCCGACAACAAGGAGATGTCCACCACCATGGCGGCCGTGCGCCTGCTCGGCCATTGGCTCAAGGCACCGCAACTGGGGCCTCGGGTGGTGCCGATCGTCGCCGACGAGGCGCGCACCTTCGGCATGGCCAGCCTGTTTCGCCAGATCGGCATCTACTCGGCCTGCGGCCAGCGCTACGAGCCCGAGGACGCCGGTTCGCTGCTGACCTACAAGGAGGCCCGCGACGGCCAGTTGCTGGAGGAGGGTATCACCGAGGCCGGGGCGATCTCGTCATGGATCGCGGCGGCGACGGCCTATGCGGTGCACGGCGAGCCGATGCTGCCGGTGTACATCTACTACTCGATGTTCGGCTTCCAGCGGGTCGGCGACCTGATCTGGGCCGCCGCCGACCAGCGCGCCCGTGGCCTGTTGCTGGGGGCGACCGCCGGGCGCACCACCCTGGGAGGCGAAGGCCTGCAGCACCAGGATGGCTCCAGCCTGGTGATGGCGGCCCTGGTGCCCAACTGCCGGGCCTGGGACCCGTGTTTCGCCGGCGAGTTGGCGGTGATCCTCGACCATGCGGCACGGCGCATGCTGGTGGAGCAGCGCGACGAGTTCCACTATGTGGCGGTGATGAACGAAAACTATCCACAACCGTCGTTGCCGGAGACGGTACGGGACGATGTGCTGCGCGGCATGTACCGCTTCGCCCGGCAGCAGGCCTTGCAACCACGGGGCCGGGTGCGTTTGCTGGGGTCGGGAGCGATCCTGCGCGAGGTGATCGCTGCCAGCGAGTTGCTGGCCCTCGAATGGCAGGTCGACAGCGAGGTGTTCAGCGTCACCAGTTTCAGCGAGTTGGCGCGCCAGGCGCGAGATGTGCAACGGGCGGCGATGCAAGGCAAGGGGGATGAAGAAGACTGCCATGTGCGCCGCTGCCTGCAGGGGGATGCGCCAGTGATTGCCGCCAGCGACTATGCGCGGGCCTGGCCGCAGTTGATCGCCGAGTATGTGCAGGCGCCCTACATGACGCTGGGGACCGATGGCTTCGGGCGTAGCGATACGCGTCAGCAGTTGCGGCGGTTCTTCGAGGTGGATCGCTACAGCGTGGTGTTGGCGGCGCTCTACAGCCTGGTGCGGCAGGGGCGGTTGGGCGAGGAGGTGCTGGAGCAGGCGCGGGGGCGGTATCAGGTGGAGCAGGTCGATGCACCTTGGTATCGGTGATCGAGCCCTGATTCGTGCGCACCACAAGCTCCTGTGGCAGCCGGCTTGCCGGCGATGGGGCGCGAAGCGGCGCAAATGGCGGCTGTAAAACCTTGGTCGACTGACATGAGGGCTTGCCCGCGAGTGGGCCAGGGCAGGCGAGCAACCCTAAAAAAGGCCTCTTACGAGGCCTTCTGCATTCCAGTCATTTCAACGCTTGAGCCCGTAGCTCTCATCGAGCATGCCCGGTGAGTTCGGCGACTTGGGCGCATAGTCGCGCGGCACTTCGGCGGTGTCCTTCGGTGGCGTCAGGCGATCGCGAGGCCCCTGGGCCGCTTCGGAGTGCAGGGCCGCCAGCAGGCGCTGGCGGGTCAGCTCGTCGAGGGCCAGGCGGTTGGCGCCGTCGGCCAGGTGGTCCTGGACGTCCTGGTAGCTCTGGGTCAGTTTCTTGACCAGCGCGGCAGTGCTGTTGAAGTGGGTCACCACTTCGTTCTGGTAGTTGTCGAAACGCTGCTGGATGTCGTCCAGCTGGCGTTGGGTGCTGCTCGGCGCGGCGTTGGGCAACAGGCGGGCCACCACGAAGCCGACCACCACGCCGACGACCAGGGCCAGGGTCGGCAACAACCAAACAAGGAGCGAGAGTTCCACGAGTCCTTCCTCTATAAACGGCTTTGCTTTACGTTAACGGCTCAGACCTGCGCTGTATACCGCGAGCGATCGCAAATATTTCAGAACAGAATTCCTCAGCTAGACGAGTCGACCCACCCCCGGGTCACGGAGTAGTGCCTTGCTTATCCGCGAAACCCCCTTGTTCATCGATGGCCCCAGCGGCCAGCTGGAAGCCTTGTACCTGGACGTGGCCGATGCCCGTGGTGCCGTGCTGATCTGCCACCCCAACCCGGTCCAGGGCGGCACCATGCTCAACAAGGTGGTCTCGACCCTGCAACGCACCGCCCGCGATGCCGGCTACGTCACCCTGCGCTTCAACTACCGCGGCGTCGGCCAGAGCGCCGGCAGCCACGACATGGGCGCCGGCGAGGTGGCCGATGCCCAGGCTGCCGCGGCCTGGCTGCGGGCCAAGCACCCCGAACTGCCCCTGGTGCTGATGGGCTTCTCCTTCGGTGGTTTCGTCGCGGCCAGCCTGGCCGGGCGCCTGGAGGCCGACGCGGTGCAACTGCAGCACCTGTTCATGATCGCCCCGGCGGTGATGCGCCTGAACGAGCAGTTCCCGCTGCCGCAGCGTTGCCCGCTGACGGTGGTGCAGCCGGACGCCGACGAAGTCGTCGATCCGCCGTTGGTCTACGAATGGTCCGACACCCTGTCGCGCCCCCATGAGCTGCTGAAAGTGGCAGAATGCGGACACTTCTTCCATGGCAAGCTGACCGATCTGAAGGATCTGGTGCTGCCGCGTCTTTCGAACTGAGCCTAGCCTGATCAAGCGATAACCCATGACTACGCGTATCCTCACCGGTATCACCACCACCGGCACCCCGCACCTGGGCAACTACGCCGGCGCCATCCGCCCGGCGATCCTCGCCAGCCAGCAGCCCGGCGCCGACTCGTTCTACTTCCTGGCCGACTACCATGCCCTGATCAAGTGCGACGACCCGCTGCGCATCCAGCGCTCGCGCCTGGAAATCGCCGCCACCTGGTTGGCCGGCGGCCTGGACCCGGACAAGGTGACCTTCTACCGCCAGTCCGACATCCCCGAGATCCCCGAGCTGACCTGGCTGCTGACCTGCGTCAGCGCCAAGGGCCTGCTCAACCGCGCCCATGCCTACAAGGCCTCGGTGGACAAGAACCTGGAAAACGGCGAAGACCCGGACGCCGGCGTGACCATGGGCCTGTACAGCTACCCGGTGCTGATGGCCGCCGACATCCTGATGTTCAACGCCCACAAGGTGCCGGTCGGCCGCGACCAGATCCAGCACGTGGAGATGGCCCGCGATATCGGCCAGCGTTTCAATCACCTGTTCGGCCAGGGCAAGGACTTCTTCGTCCTGCCCGAGGCGGTGATCGAGGAAAGCGTGGCGACCCTGCCGGGCCTGGACGGTCGCAAGATGTCCAAGAGCTACGACAACACCATCCCGTTGTTCACCAGCGCCAAGGACATGAAGGATGCCATCTCGCGCATCGTCACCGACTCGCGCGCACCCGGCGAGCCGAAAGACCCGGACAATTCGCACCTGTTCACCCTGTTCCAGGCCTTCTCCACGCCGGCGCAGGCCGCCGGGTTCCGTGAAGAGCTGCTCCAGGGCCTGGGCTGGGGCGAGGCCAAGCAGCGCCTGTTCCAACTGCTCGACGACCAACTGGGCGAGGCCCGCGAGCGCTATCACCAGTTGATCGCCCGGCCCTCCGACCTGGAAGACATCCTCCTGGCCGGCGCCGCCAAGGCGCGCAAGACCGCCACGCCGTTCCTCGAGCAACTGCGCGAGGCCGTGGGCCTGCGTTCGTTCCGCGCCATCGTGCAGGCCGGCAGCGAAGTGAAGAAGAAGGCCGCCAAGAGCGCCCGCTTCGTCAGCTTCCGCGACGACGACGGCAGCTTCCGTTTCCGCCTGCTGGCCGCCGATGGCGAGCAGTTGCTGCTGTCGCGCCGCTTCGCCGACGGCAAGAGCGCAGGCGTGGTGAGCAAGCAATTGCAACAGGGGGTCGAGGCCGACGTGCGTGTCGAAGGCCTGGGCTTCTCCCTGTGGCTCGATGGCGAACAGGTTGCCGACGGGCCGCAGTTCGCCGACGCCGAGGCGCGCGATGCGGCCATCCAGAGCCTGCGCGCCGCGCTGCAACCCCAGCAGGACTGAGGCATTTCGCCGCAAGTCTGATTGCCATTATGCGGGCCGGTCGCTACAGTGACGGCCCGCTTTTTGTTACCTCGCTAACGAATTATGACGCCCCTAGAACGATATCAAGCAGATCTCAAACGTCCCGACTTCTTCCATGACGCGGCACAGGAAACGGCGGTGCGTCACCTGCAGCGCCTGTACGACGATCTGTTGGCGGCGCAGAACAACAGGCCGGGCGTGTTCGGCAAGCTGTTCGGCAAGAAGGAACAGGCGCCGGTCAAGGGCCTGTATTTCTGGGGCGGGGTCGGCCGGGGCAAGACCTACCTGGTGGACACCTTCTTCGAGGCGCTGCCGTTCAAGCAGAAGATGCGCACCCACTTCCACCGCTTCATGAAGCGTGTGCACGAGGAAATGAAATCGCTCAAGGGCGAGAAGAACCCGCTGACCATCATCGCCAAGCGTTTCTCCGAGGAAGCCAAGGTGATCTGCTTCGATGAGTTCTTCGTCTCCGACATCACCGACGCGATGATCCTCGGCACCCTGATGGAAGAGCTGTTCAAGAACGGCGTGACCCTGGTGGCCACTTCCAACATCGTCCCCGACGGCCTGTACAAGGATGGCCTGCAGCGTGCGCGCTTCCTGCCGGCCATCGCCCTGATCAAGCAGAACACCGAAGTGGTCAACGTCGACAGCGGGGTCGACTACCGCCTGCGTCACCTGGAGCAGGCCGAGCTGTACCACTATCCGCTCGACGACGCGGCGCACGAAAGCCTGCGCCAGAGTTTCAAGGCATTGACGCCGGAGTGCACCCAGGCCGTCGAGAATGACGTGCTGGTGATCGAGAACCGCGAGATCCAGGCCGTGCGCACCTGCGACGACGTCGCCTGGTTCGACTTCCGTGCCCTGTGCGACGGCCCGCGCAGCCAGAACGACTACATCGAGCTGGGCAAGATCTTCCACGCCGTGCTGCTGAGCAATGTCGAGCAGATGGGTGTGACCACCGACGACATCGCCCGCCGTTTCATCAACATGGTGGATGAGTTCTACGACCGCAACGTCAAGCTGATCATCTCGGCCGAAGTGGAGCTCAAGGACCTGTACACCGGCGGGCGCCTGAGCTTCGAGTTCCAGCGCACCCTGAGCCGCCTGCTGGAGATGCAGTCCCACGAGTTCCTGTCACGGGCGCACAAGCCCTGACGGGCAACTTCGAGCTTCAAGCTTCAAGAAAAAGCCAGAGCAGCCGTGCGCTGTTCTGGCTTTTGCTTTTTCTTGCGGCTTGTAGCTTGCAGTTGTGTATCAGGCCTCCTGCATGAACTGCTGCCGATACTGGTTCGGCGACAGCTCGGTGTGCTGGCGGAACAGGCGGGCAAAGAAGCTGGCGTCGTCGTAGCCCACTTCGTAGCTGATGGTCTTGATGCTCTTGCGCGTGCTCGAGAGCAGGCCCTTGGCCGTCTCGATGCGCAGGCGCTGCAAGTAGTGCAAGGGCTTGTCGCCGGTGGCGCTCTGGAAGCGACGCATGAAGTTGCGGATGCTCATGCCGTGGTTGCGGGCCACGTCCTCGAAGCGGAACTTGTCGGCGAAGTGCTCCTCCAGCCAGTGCTGGATCTGCAGGATGATCAGGTCCTGGTGCAGCTTCTGCCCGCCGAAGCCCATGCGCCCTGGGGTGTAGCTGCGCTGCACTTCGTAGAGGATGTCGCGGGCCACGGCGCGGGCGACGTTGGCCCCGCAGAAACGCTCGATCAGGTAGATGTACAGGTCGCAGGCCGAGGTGGTGCCGCCGGCGCAATAGAGGTTGTCGGCGTCGGTCAGGTGCTTGTCCTGGTTCAGGCGTACCTTGGGGAAGCGCTCGGCGAAACTGTCGAAGAAGCGCCAGTAGGTGGTCGCTTCCTTGCCGTCGAGCAGGCCGGCCTCGGCCAGCCAGAACACCCCACTGGCCTCGCCGCAGAGCACGGCGCCACGGGCATGCTGTTCGCGCAGCCAGGGCAGGACCTGGGGGTAGCGTTGCTGGAGGTTGTCGAAGTCGTCCCAGAAGGCCGGGAGGATGATCACGTCGGCATCGTCCAGGCCGCCGTCGACCGGCACCTGCACATTGCTGAAGCTGTCCACTGGCTGGCCGTCGGGGCTGACCAGGTGGATATCGAACATCGGTTGCAGGCCCAGCCCCAGTTGCTTGCTGTAGCGCAGGCTGGCCAGGTGGAAGAAGTCCTTGGCCTGCATGAGGGTCGAGGCGAACACCTTGTCGATGGCCAGGATGCTGACGCGACGCAGGGACGCGGAGGGTTGGGTAAACATCATTGTCATTGTTCTTATAGGGTAGAGTGGTCAATCACCGGCTGGATCGTCTTATGTTTTTCGGCTAGCTGCAAGCTGTCAGCGGCAAGCGGCAGGAAAAAAGCAGGCCGGCGTAGCCCGTCAGTCAAGCGACATGGGGCGCGAAGCGGCCCCAAATGGCGGTGGGAAGTCTTCACTGACTGGCATTGGGGCGGCACGGTCTGCTTTTTCTTGCCGCTGATAACTTGTCGCTGGGCTCAGGGCGCAGGGTTGGGCTGCTCCTGGTGGATCGCCTCGATCGCCGCCAGCAACTCGTCACTGAGGTTCAAGGCCAGGCTATCCAGGTTGCTTTGCAGTTGCTCCACGCAGGTCGCGCCAATGATGTTGCTGGTCACGAACGGCTGGCGGGTGACGAAGGCCAGGGCCATCTGCGCCGGGTCCAGGCCATGCTCGCGGGCCAGCTGGACATAGCGGCTGCAGGCCGCCACGGTCTGCGGGTTGGAATAGCGGGCGAAGCGGCTGAACAGGGTCAGGCGTGCTTTCTCCGGTCGGGCGCCATTCTCGTACTTGCCCGACAGCATGCCGAAGGCCAGCGGCGAGTAGGCCAGCAGGCCGCACTGCTCGCGGATCGCCACCTCCGCCAGGCCCACCTCGAAGCTGCGGTTGAGCAGGTTGTAGGGGTTCTGGATCGACACCGCGCGCGGCCAGCCCCGGCTTTCTGCCAGGTGCAGGAACTTCATGGTGCCCCACGGGGTTTCGTTGGACAGGCCGATGTGCCGGATCTTGCCCGCACGCACCTGTTCGTCGAGCACCTCGAGGGTCTCTTCCAGTGGGGTGAAATGGTCCTGGGGCAGGTGCTGGTAGCCCAGCTTGCCGAAGAAGTTGGTGCTGCGCTCGGGCCAGTGCAACTGGTACAGGTCGATGCGGTCGGTCTGCAGGCGCTTGAGGCTTTCGTCCAGCGCGGCGACGATGTGCTGGCGGTTGTGCTTGAGCTGGCCGTCGCGGATGTGGCTGATGCCGTTGCCCGGGCCGGCGACCTTGCTGGCCAGGATCCAGTCGTCGCGGTCGCCGTGGCGGGCGAACCAGTTGCCGATGATGCGCTCGGTGGCGGCGTAGGTCTCGGGGCGTGGCGGTACCGGGTACATCTCGGCGGTGTCGATGAAGTTGACCCCGTTGGCCTTGGCCAGGGCGATCTGGGCGAAGGCCTCGTCCTGGTCGTTCTGCTCGCCCCAGGTCATGGTGCCCAGGCACAGGGCGCTGACGTTCAGGTCGGTTCGGCCGAGCTGGCGGTATTCCATGGGTGACGGTCTCCCTGGTCAAATAAGGCCATCAAAGCAGGTTGAAATTTTTTCCGCAATCTGGATAATCCTGCCCCTCTGCGCGCGGTGGAAGTGATGCACCACCGGGCAGCGAGGAACCCTAGCCGGATATTGGATGCGCCGACCCGAGCCCCCAATAGCGTCCGTATGCGGCTGCGCGCTTGACTTGTCAAGTGGTGCACTATCCAGTAAGATTCGCCGTCTTATTTTCGCTGGGCGGCCTCTGAGGCTTTAAAGAATGAAAACTTTTACTGCTAAACCGGAAACAGTAAAGCGCGACTGGTACGTAGTTGACGCCGCTGGTCAGACCCTGGGTCGTCTGGCTACCGAAATCGCTCGTCGCCTGCGTGGCAAGCACAAGCCAGAATACACCCCTCACGTTGACACCGGCGACTACATCGTCGTCATCAACGCCGAGCAGGTACGTGTCACTGGTGCCAAGACTTCGGACAAGATGTACTACTCCCACTCCGGTTTCCCGGGCGGTATCAAGGAAATCAACTTCGAGAAGTTGATCGCCAAGGCCCCTGAGCGTGTCATCGAGACCGCGGTCAAAGGCATGCTGCCTAAGAACCCGCTGGGTCGCGACATGTACCGTAAGCTGAAAGTCTATGCGGGTGCAGCTCACCCTCACACTGCTCAGCAGCCTCAAGAACTGAAGATTTAACGGAATAGTTCATTATGTCGGCGACTCAAAATTACGGCACTGGCCGTCGCAAGACCGCAACCGCTCGCGTTTTCCTGCGTCCGGGCACTGGCAACATCTCCATCAACAACCGTCCTCTGGACACCTTCTTCGGCCGCGAAACCGCTCGTATGGTTGTTCGCCAGCCGTTGGAGCTGACCGAGACCGTTGAAAAGTTCGACATCTACGTCACCGTCGTCGGTGGTGGTGTCAGCGGCCAGGCCGGTGCGATCCGTCACGGTATCACCCGCGCCCTGATGGACTACGACGAGTCCCTGCGTGGCGCCCTGCGCCGTGCTGGCTACGTCACCCGCGACGCTCGTGAAGTCGAGCGTAAGAAAGTGGGTCTGCGTAAAGCGCGTAAGCGTCCTCAGTACTCCAAGCGTTAATTTCGCTTCGGCAGTCGAAGAAGCCCGGTTCCTTTTGGAGCCGGGCTTTTTTTATGGCTTGGACTAACCTGTCAGCATGTCAGTGACAACTTGCCGCATAGACGCAGATCAAGCAAAGCGAGGGTTGCAGCCCGCCTGGGGGGTAATCACCTTGTCAGTGTGTGGATTTGTTCCTTACCATTGC
This sequence comes from Pseudomonas guariconensis, assembly GCF_024127895.1. Lineage (GTDB taxonomy): Bacteria > Pseudomonadota > Gammaproteobacteria > Pseudomonadales > Pseudomonadaceae > Aquipseudomonas > Aquipseudomonas guariconensis_B. The sequence continues at coordinate 13,658 of NZ_JAMYBK010000009.1, forward strand.
GGCCAATTTTTAGTGCCACAGACATTACCTAAGTAGAGGCCTGATCCAACAGGCCAAGCAAGCTGATGGGAGAGGACTGAATGAGCAATGACGGCGTCAACGCAGGCCGGCGCCGCTTCCTCGTAGCCGCGACATCCGTGGTCGGGGCGGCGGGGGCAGTGGGGGCTGCGGTACCGTTCGTGGGGTCATGGTTTCCCAGTGCCAAGGCGAAAGCCGCAGGTGCACCGGTGAAGGTCAATATCGCCAAGGTCGAGCCGGGTCAGCAGATGGTCGCTGAGTGGCGTGGCCAGCCGGTATTCATCGTGCGGCGAACGCAAGAGATCCTCGGGAACCTCAAGAAAATCGCCGGAGAGCTCTCCGATCCCGAGTCCAAGGCCTCGGATCAGCCGACCTATGTCGACCCGGAAAACCGCTCGATCAAGCCCGAGATCCTTGTCCTCGTCGGCCTGTGCACCCACCTGGGCTGCTCGCCGACCTTCCGCCCTGAAGTCGCGCCGGCCGACCTCGGGCCGAAATGGGTCGGCGGCTACTTCTGCCCTTGCCACGGTTCGCACTACGACCTGGCCGGCCGTGTCTACAAGGCCCAGCCGGCACCCCTCAACCTGCCAGTGCCTCCGCACTCTTACGAGTCGGACGACATCATCGTCATCGGCGTCGATCAGGAGAACGCATGATGAGCAAGTTCATGGACTGGATTGATGCTCGCTTCCCCGCCACCAAGATGTGGGAAGACCACCTGAGCAAGTATTACGCGCCCAAGAACTTCAACTTCCTGTACTTCTTCGGCTCCCTGGCCCTGCTGGTGCTGGTCAACCAGATCGTCACCGGCGTCTGGTTGACCATGAGCTTCACGCCCTCGGCGGAAGAGGCCTTCGCCTCGGTCGAGTACATCATGCGTGACGTGGAGTACGGCTGGATCCTGCGCTACCTGCACTCCACCGGCGCTTCGGCGTTCTTCATCGTGGTCTACCTGCACATGTTCCGCGGCCTGCTCTACGGCTCGTACCAGAAGCCGCGCGAGCTGGTCTGGCTGTTCGGCATGCTGATCTACCTGGCGTTGATGGCCGAGGCGTTCATGGGTTACCTGCTGCCCTGGGGCCAGATGTCCTACTGGGGCGCCCAGGTGATCATCTCGCTGTTCGGCGCCATCCCGCTGATCGGCGACGACCTGACCCAGTGGATCCGGGGTGACTACCTGATCTCCGGCATCACCCTGAACCGCTTCTTCGCCCTCCATGTGATCGCCTTGCCGATCGTCATCCTCGGGCTGGTGGTGCTGCACATCCTGGCGTTGCACGAAGTGGGTTCGAACAACCCCGACGGCATCGACATCAAGAAGAACAAGGACGAGAACGGCGTGCCCCTCGACGGCATTCCCTTCCATCCGTACTACACCGTCAAGGATATCGTCGGCGTCGTGGTGTTCCTCTTCGTCTTCTGTGCCGTGGTGTTCTTCTTCCCGGAGATGGGCGGCTACTTCCTGGAGAAACCGAACTTCGAACAGGCGAATGCGTTCAAGACCCCCGAGCACATCGCGCCGGTCTGGTACTTCACGCCGTTCTACGCGATCTTGCGAGCGGTCCCCGACAAGCTGTTCGGCGTCATCGCCATGGGCGCCGCGATCGCCGTGCTGTTCGTGCTGCCCTGGCTTGACCGCAGCCCTGTGCGCTCCATGCGCTACAAGGGCTGGCTGAGCAAGCTGTTCCTGCTGGTGTTCTGCGTGGCCTTCGTGATTCTGGGTGTGCTGGGTGTGCTGGCGCCTACGCCGGGCCGGACCTTGCTGTCGCAGGTCTGCACCGTGCTGTATTTCGCCTACTTCCTCCTGATGCCGTTCTACACCAGGCTCGAGAAGACCAAACCGGTTCCGGAAAGGGTGACTGGCTGATGAAAAAGCTTATTGCAGTATTGTTCCTGGCAGTGATGCCTGCCTTGTCCTTCGCCGCGGAGCAGAGCCTGGAGCTGGACAAGGTCGATATCGACCTGACCGACAAGGCCGCCATGCAAGACGGTGCGCGTACCTTCGCCAACTATTGCATGGGTTGCCACAGCGCCAAGTTCCAGCGTTACGAGCGGGTCGCCGATGACCTGGGCATTCCCCACGAGCTGATGCTCGAGAAGCTGGTGTTCACCGGCGCCAAGATCGGCGATCACATGCAGATCGGCATGCAGCCCGACGATGCCAAGGTCTGGTTCGGTGCGGCGCCGCCCGACCTGACCCTGGTCGCCCGGGTGCGCGGCAACGACTGGCTGTACACCTACCTGCGCAGCTTCTACGAGGACAAGTCGCGTCCTTATGGGGTGAACAACAAGGTGTTCCCGAACGTCGGCATGCCCAACGTGCTGGTTGGCCTGCAGGGTAACCAGGTGATCGGCTGCAAGCAGGTGCAGACCGTGGTCGATGGCAAGAAGCAGTTCGACCCGCTGACGGGCAGCCCGCTGACCCATGAAGCCTGCGACCAGCTGACCATCGAGCCGAATTCCGGTACCCTGACGCCTGAGCAGTTCGACGAGAAGGTCAAGAACCTGGTGACCTTCCTGGCCTATTCGGCCAACCCGGTCAAACTGGAGAGCCAGCGCATCGGTACCTATGTGTTGCTGTACCTGGCTTTCTTCTTCGTATTCGCCTATTTGCTCAAGCGCGAATACTGGAAGGACGTGCATTGATCACGCAGTAGTTTTTGCTGGTAGTTGAACGCGCCCTGGGGCGCTCCCCGCGACAGCGGAGGGCTCCTCAGGGCGCGTTTGCATTTGCAGTTTCACAAGCATTCCCATGCGAGGAGGAGCTACATGGGCGCGACCAACAGGTTAGCCTGCTATTCCGACCCCGCTGACCATTATTCTCATCGGGTACGCCTTGTTCTCGCGGAGAAAGGCGTCAGTGTGCAGATCATCGACGTCGATCCCGGCCGCCTGCCGCCCGGGCTGGTCGAGGTGAACCCCTATGGCAGCGTGCCGACCCTGGTCGATCGAGACCTGGCGCTGTACGAGTCGACCGTGGTGATGGAGTACCTCGAGGAACGTTATCCGCATCCGCCGTTGATGCCGGTCTACCCGGTGGCTCGGGGCAACAGCCGTTTGCTGATGCATCGCATCCAACGCGACTGGTGTTCGCTGGCGGATACCGTGCTGGATCCGCGCAGCAGCGAGGCTGCGCGCGCCGAGGCGCGCAAGGCGCTACGTGAAAGCCTGACAGGTGTCTCCCCGCTGTTCGGCGAGTTTTCTTGTTTCATGAGTGAGGAGCAAAGTCTGGTCGACTGTTGTCTACTGCCCATACTATGGCGGTTGCCGGTACTGGGTATCGACTTGCCGCGGCAGGCCAAGCCGCTGCTGGACTACATGGAGCGACAGTTCGCCCGCGAGCCTTTCCAGGCGAGCCTGTCCGCTGCTGAACGTGAAATGCGCAAGGTTTAAGGAGCCGTTGATGAACTCCAGTCGCCCCTATCTGGTTCGTGCGCTGTACGAGTGGATCGTCGACAACGATTGCACCCCCCACATGCTGGTCAATGCCGAGTACCCGGCAGTCCAGGTGCCTCAGGGATTCGCCAGCGACGGCCAGATCGTCCTGAACATTTCCCCCAACGCCGTGCGCAACCTGCACATGGACAATGACGCGGTGAGCTTCGAGGGCCGCTTCAGTGGCGTGGCCCATTCCTTGTTCGTGCCAGTGGGCGCGATCCTGGGTATCTATGCCCGGGAGAATGGCCAGGGCATGGTGTTCGAGCTCGAGCCGCCGCTGATGGACAGCGACGAGCTGGAAGACGATGTCGAACCGGATGACGACGGCCCGCCCGAGGGCGGTGGTCAGCCGCCACGCCCGAGTGGCAGGCCAAGCCTGAAGGTGGTCAAGTAACCTGGAAGGCGACCCTGGACCAAGACCGGCCAGTCAAGCAGGTCTTGTAATCCAGGGAGGGGGCTGCGAAGCAGCCCCGATGTAGCTTCGCTGTCGTCAGTCGATGTACTCGAACAGCTTGACGATCTTCTGCACGCCAGACACGCCCTGTACCACGTTGGTGGCGGCGGTGGCCTCCTTCTGGGTCACCAGGCCCAGCATGTAGACGATGCCGTTCTCGGTGATCACCTTGATGCGCGAGCCTGGAACGTTGGCGTCAGCCAGCATCTGGGTCTTGATCTTGGTGGTCAGCCAGGCGTCGTTGTTGCGGGCCAGGATCGAGGAAGGCTGCATGACCTGCAGTTCGTTGTGCACTTTCTTGACCCGCTGCACCTGGCTGGCGGTTTGCTCGGCCAGGCTCTTGAGGTCGGCGCGAGGGGTCTGGCCGGCGAGCAGGACAACGCCGTTGTAGCTGCTGACGACGATGTGCGAACCCTTGTCCAGGTCGGGGTTGGCCTTGGCGACGTTGACCGAGACCTTGGTCTCGATCAGCGAGTCGTCGATCTTGCTGCCGATGGTGCGGGTGCCGCGATCATCTTCGATCGGCGAGTTACGTGCAGAGGTCAGTACCGAGCTGCAGCCGGAAACACTCAGGCACAGGGTCAGGGCCATCAGGCCGAGGCGCTTGGGGATCATTCTTCACTCCCGAACAGTTGGCTGTCGATCAGGTCGCACAGGCAATGGATCGCCAGCAGGTGGACTTCCTGGATTCGCGCGGTGACGTTCGCTGGCACGCGGATCTCCACGTCTTCGGGCAGCAGCAGCGAAGCCATCCCGCCGCCGTCTCGCCCGGTCAATGCCACGACGGTCATCTCGCGGTCGTGCGCGGCCTGGATCGCTTGTATCACGTTGGCCGAGTTGCCGCTGGTGGAGATCGCCAGCAGCACGTCGCCCGGTTGGCCCAGGGCGCGAATCTGCTTGGAGAAGACTTCGTTGTAGCTGTAGTCGTTGGCGATCGAGGTGAGGGTCGAGCTGTCGGTGGTCAGGGCAATGGCCGGTAGGCTCGGGCGTTCGCGCTCGAAACGGTTGAGCAGCTCCGAGGAAAAATGCTGGGCATCGCCAGCCGAGCCACCGTTGCCGCAGGCGAGCATCTTGCCCTCGTTGAGCAGGGCATTGACCATGACCAGGCTGGCCTGCTCGATGTGCGGTGCCAGGATGTCCATTGCCTGTTGCTTGGTGTCGATGCTGGCCTGGAACAGCCGGCGAATTCGGGATTGCATGTCCATCTGGTGTGACCTTAAGAGGGGCGGTGGCCGGCGCGACGCGCGACGGTGACCTGCCCGCGAAACATAGAGCAAAAAAATCGGAATGGGTTCAGCATTCGAAGGCGTTTTTCAGCCATTGCAGCGGTTGGCCTGCATGGTGCCTGCCCTGCAGGGCGATGACGTCGAAGCGGCAGGGATGCTTGGCCCAGCGGGACTCCTTCTGCAGGAACAGGTTGGCGGCAAGCGCCAGTCGTTTCTGCTTGCGCCCGTCGATGCTGCCCAGGGCGCCGCCGAAGGCCGCGTGCAACCGGTAGCGGACTTCGACGAATACTACTGTATCGGCGTCGAGCATGACCAGATCGAGCTCGCCTCCCTTGCATCGCCAGTTGCGTGCCAGCAGTTGCAGACCACGCCCCCGAAGGAAGTCGAGGGCGTGGTTTTCTGCGGCTGCGCCGGCGCTCGAAGGCGATGCGTCGGGCATCAGCGCGGTGTATCCGGGAGGCGCTTGACCTGGCCGCCAGCGAACTCCGCCCAGGGCAGCTGGCGTTCGATGCGCTGGCTGGCGTTCATGCTCAGGCTGCCGGAAAGGCCTTCGATGCGGTTGTCCGGTAGGGCCTTGAGCTGGCCCAGGCGCGGCGCCAGGCTGTAGGCATCGACGCCCATGGCATACAGGCGGCCGAGGCTACCGGCGGCCTGGGGCCATTGCTGGACCACCTGCTGGCGCAGGCTGTTGGTGTTGTCGAGCAGCCATGGCGTCTCGCAGAAGCGGATGCCGTTCATGTCGTTGTACTGGTTGACGTCGCCGCTGGCGCTGTACAGGTTCGAGGTGGCATAGACCGGCACGTCGCCGGCGTATTGGAAGTTCAGGGTCGGCTTGATCTGCTGTGCCTGCTGCGGCGTGGAGGCGAGGAAGATGAAGTCGATGTCCTGGCGGCGCGACGGTTGTGCGGCGATGGTGCCGCCCACGGTGCTCTGCAGGCTCTTGGCGCGGCCTTCGCTCTGGCGCAGTTGGAACAGGTCGGCGATCTGCTGGGCCAGGGCGACCGGCTGGGCAATGCGTTCGGCGGCCAGCAGGGTGCCGCCATGGCTTTCCCAGTCCTGGCGGAAGGCGGCGAGCACGCGCTCACCCCATTCGCCGCTGGGGACCAGGGCCACGGCTCGGACCATGCCGTCGGCGCGGGCGCGGCGCGAGACCTCGCGGGCCTCGTCCTCGGCGGCGAGGCCGAACTGGAACAGCTGTGCTGGCGCCTGCTGGCCTGCATCGGCGTAGTTCAGTGCCAGGGTGGTGATCGGCAACTGCGGGTAGGCGGCGAGTTTCTTCACCAGCGGTTTTTCCAGTGGCCCCACCACCAGTTGTACGCCGGCCGCCTGGGCCTGGTTGTAGAAATCATCGAGCGAGGTCATGCGCGAGCTATCGAAGACCTGCACGGCCGGGGCCGGTTGGCCGGACTGCTGGGCCTGGAAGTGGGCGGCCATGAAGCCGTCGCGCAGGGCACGGGCCACACCGGCCAGCGGGCCTTCCTGGGGCAGCAGCAGGGCGATCTTGGTCAGCGGCTGGCTGGCCAGCTCCTTGAGCTTGACCAGGGCCAGCGGCAGTTGCTGGGCGGCCGGATGGTTCGGGTGCTGCGCGCTCCAGGTGTCGATGGCAGCCTGCTGCTGCTCGAGGGTGCCGGCGCTTTTCACCGCCAGGGCCAGGCTGGTCCAGCCGGCCAGGGTCTCGTCGCTGGCCGGCTGCTGCAGTTGCTCGGCCGGCAGCGACGCGACCAGGGCCCAGATGGCGTCATGGTTGGCTTCGGCTGCCTGGCCTTCGAGCAGTGGGGCGAGCAGGACACGCTGCTGTGCGGCGGCCAGGGCCTGGCCGTCGGCTTCCAGGGCGGCGGCGTGGACGCTGTAGGTGCGTGCCTGTTGCGCTTGCGGCAGTTCGCCCAGGCGCTGCAGGCTCGGGTGGGAGAGGGCGTCCAGTGCTGCCTTGGGCTGGTTGCGGCTCATGGCCAGCTCGGCGGCCAGGGTGCTGGCGAACACCTGCTGGGCAGGCTTGAGCCCATCCAGGGGAACCTGTTCGAGGATGCGTGCGGCGCGCGGGTAGTCCTTCTGCCGGTAGGCCATGTCGGCGGCGCTCAGGCGCAGTAGGGCGGCATCTTCCGCGGACTTGCTGGTGGCGGCCTTGTCGAGCAACTGCTCGATGCTGGCATCCGGGGTGCGTGGCAGTTCGCCCAGGCTGGATGAGGGCGAGCTGGCGCAGGCTGCCAGCAGGGCAGCGAGGCAGAGGGCTGTGAGCAGCCGCAGGCAAGCGATCATGTAAAGGTCCTGTTACTCGATCAAGTTGGCCGGCAATTGTACCCAAGCGTCGGCCAGGGCGCGATCTTGCTGACGTCGATCCTTCACTATAGGTCGCCTGGCAGGGGATGGCCGCGAAGTTCCTTGCGCCATGTTGCGCAAGGTCCGCGTGGTCGGGGCATGGGGACGGGCGCTGAATTGGCCGTACAGCGCCCTGGCACTCGGGCTACAATGGCGCCTTTGATCCGAAAGGCAGGTGTGCGCAGTGAGTGATGGTGCAGGGACTTCGAAATCCACGGTGGGTACGCTCTATGTCGTCGCGACGCCGATCGGCAACCTCGACGACATGAGCGCCAGGGCGCTGAAGGTGCTGGCGGACGTGGCCCTGATCGCCGCCGAGGATACCCGTCACTCGGTACGCCTGCTGCAGCACTTCGGCATCGACACGCCGCTGGCGGCCTGTCATGAGCACAACGAGCGCGACGAAGGCGGGCGTTTCATCACCCGTCTTCTGGCCGGGGACGATGTGGCGCTGGTGTCCGACGCCGGCACGCCGTTGATCTCTGATCCGGGCTACCACCTGGTGCGCCAGGCGCGTGCGGCGGGGGTGAGGGTGGTCCCGGTGCCCGGCGCCTGCGCGCTGATCACAGCATTGTCGGCGGCGGGCCTGCCGTCGGACCGCTTCATCTTCGAAGGTTTTCTCCCGGCCAAGGCCGCCGGGCGTCGTGCGCGTCTGGAGCAGGTAAAGGAAGAACCGCGTACGCTGATCTTCTATGAGGCGCCGCATCGTATCCTCGAGTGCCTGGAGGACATGGAGGCGGTCTTCGGCGCGGAGCGTCCGGCGGTGCTGGGGCGTGAACTGACCAAGACCTTCGAGACCCTCAAGGGCCTGCCATTGGGCGAACTGCGTGCCTTCGTCGCGGGCGACGGCAATCAGCAGCGGGGCGAGTGCGTGGTGCTGGTGGGGGGGTGGAGTGCGCCCGAGGACGACCAGGCGATCAGCGCCCAGGCACAGCGCGTGCTGGATCTGTTGCTGGCGGAATTGCCGCTGAAGCGGGCGGCTGCCCTGGCGGCGGAAATCACGGGTGTGCGCAAGAACCTGCTGTATCAAATGGCCCTGGATAAACAGAAAGCCAAATAGTGGCTTTTTGGTATTGTTTACCGTATCACTTGTTCTTGGGCGCGCGTGCCGTTAACCTTGTCGACGGAGAGTCGATTGGACAGTCGCTGCCTTCTTTTGTTCCGCAAAAGAAGGGGGAGGAAAGTCCGGGCTCCATAGGGCAGAGTGCCAGGTAATGCCTGGGAGGCGCGAGCCTACGGAAAGTGCCACAGAAAACAACCGCCTAAGCACTTCGGTGCCGGTAAGGGTGAAAAGGTGCGGTAAGAGCGCACCGCACGGCTGGCAACAGTTCGTGGCTAGGTAAACCCCACTCGGAGCAAGACCAAATAGGGTTCCATACGGCGTGGCCCGCGTCGGAACCGGGTAGGTTGCTAAAGGCGTCCAGTGATGGCCGTCGTAGAGGAATGACTGTCCTCGACAGAACCCGGCTTATAGATCGACTCTCCACCTCCTTCTCCTGCTTGAATCGATAGCAGATGTGTCCTGGTAATACCAAAAAAATCTTACTCTTAATAAATCACTTTAACTTGGTGGGCTATCCAACTGAGTGCGCTTGATTTTTCCCTCCAGAATTTTCTCCCTGTAGTCCTTCCTCCTTCCTATGTTGAGCTAAATCGCCGTCCTGTAAGGGATTTCCTTATGAACGTGCCTTGACGGTGCAGCGGACGGATTCCTATAGTGTGCGCAAGTGGCAGAAAGTGGGATGAAGTGGGTTTTCTGACACAAAAAAGCTAACATTGTGGGGAATCGCAGCCGTGTTCCGCGGAGCCAACGCCGTCAGCCTCGATGCAAAGGGCCGACTCGCCATGCCGAGTCGGTACCGTGACGAGCTCGATTCGCGTTGTGGTGGTCAGCTGATCGTGACCATCGACGCTGTCGATCCCTGCTTGTGTGTCTACCCCCTCGATGAGTGGGAACAGATAGAAGCCAAGTTGCGCGCCTTGCCGTCGTTGCGTGAGGAAAACCGCCGCCTCCAGCGTCTGCTGATCGGTAATGCGGTAGACCTGGAGCTCGATGGCAGTGGGCGTTTCCTGGTTCCGCCACGCCTGCGCGAATACGCCAAGCTCGACAAGAAGGCGATGCTGGTGGGGCAGCTGAACAAATTCCAGCTGTGGGATGAGGATGCCTGGAACGCGGTTTCGGCAGCTGATCTTGCAGCTATTCAACAACCGGGCGCCATGCCCGACGATTTGCGTGACCTGATCCTGTGACTATAGATAGCGGCTTCAACCACATCACCGTGCTGCTCGACGAGGCTGTCGAGGCACTGGCCCTGCGCGCCGATGGTTGCTATCTGGATGGCACCTTCGGGCGAGGTGGGCACAGCCGCCTGATTCTCAGCAAGCTCGGGCCGCAAGGGCGGCTGCTGGGCTTCGACAAGGACCCACAGGCGATTGCCACGGGGCAAGCGCTGGCGGCCGAAGACGGCCGCTTTGTCATTGTGCAGCGCAGCTTTGCCGAGATGGGCGACGAAGTGTCTGCGCGCGGCCTGCACGGCAAGGTCAGTGGCGTGCTGCTCGACCTGGGCGTGTCGTCGCCGCAACTGGACGATCCCGAGCGCGGCTTCAGCTTCCTCAATGATGGCCCGCTGGACATGCGCATGAACCCGGGCAAGGGTTTCAGTGCTGCCGAGTTCATCGCCAGCGCGCCCGAGGAGGAGATCGCCCGGGTCTTCAAGGAATATGGCGAAGAGCGCTTCGCCAAACGCATGGCCCGTGCCGTGGTACAGCGCCGGGAGCAACAGCCCTTTACCCGCACCGGCGACCTGGCCGAGGTGCTCAAGGCGGCCAACCCTGCCTGGGAAAAGGGCAAGAACCCGGCAACCCGTGCCTTCCAGGGCCTGCGCATTCACGTCAACAACGAGCTGGGCGACCTGGAGACTGGCCTTGAGGCGGCGCTCGATGCGCTGGAAGTCGGTGGCCGCCTGGTGGTGATCAGCTTCCACTCCCTGGAAGACCGCATCGTCAAGCTGTTCATGCGCAAGCTGGCCAAGGGCGAGGCAGACAACCTGCCGCGCAACCTGCCGGTGCAGCACAAGGCCTTCGAGCCGAAGATCCGTCTGGTCGGCAAGGCGCAGTTCGCCTCCGATGCCGAACTCAAGGCCAACCCGCGCGCGCGCAGTGCCGTGATGCGGGTGGCGGAGAAGTTACGGTGAGCCGGCTGTTCGCCAAACCTTTGCCAGGCGGAAGCTTCCTGATGCTTCTGCTGTTCGCCGGTGTCCTGGTTTCGGCCATCGCGGTGTCCTACAGCGCCCACTGGAACCGCCAACTGCTCAACACCCTCTACGGTGAGCTGAACGAGCGCGACAAGGTCCAGGCCGAATGGGGGCGGTTGATCCTCGAGCAGAGCACCTGGACCGCCCATAGCCGTATCGAGAACCTGGCTACCGAGCAACTGCGCATGCGTGTGCCGGCCGCTGACGAAGTGCGGATGGTGGCACCATGATGAAGCTCGAAGGCGCACTCTACCCCTGGCGCTTCCGGGTGGTGATCGCATTGCTGGCGCTGATGGTCGGCGCCATCTGCTGGCGCATCATCGACCTGCAGGTCATCGACCGTGACTTCCTCAAGGGGCAGGGCGACGCCCGCAGCCTGCGGCATATCCCGATCCCTGCGCACCGTGGCCTGATCACCGACCGCAATGGCGAGCCCCTGGCCGTCAGTACGCCGGTCACCACCCTGTGGGCCAACCCCAAGGAAATGCAGGCCTCCAAGGAGCGCTGGGGGCAACTGGCCGCCGCCTTGGGGCAGAACGCCCAGCAGTTGAGCGAGCGCCTGACCCAGCAGGCCAACAAGGAGTTCATCTACCTGGTCCGCGGCCTGACCCCGGAGCAGGGCCAGCAAGTGCTCGACCTGAAGATCCCCGGTGTCTACGGCATGGAGGAGTTCCGCCGCTTCTACCCGGCGGGGGACGTCACCGCGCACATGGTCGGCTTCACCGACCTGGACGATCACGGGCGCGAAGGCGTGGAGCTGGCCTACGACGAATGGCTCGCCGGCGTGCCCGGCAAGCGGCAGGTGATCAAGGACCGGCGTGGCCGGCTGATCAAGGACATCCAGGTGACCAAGAACGCCAAGGCCGGGAAGACCTTGGCGTTGTCGATAGACCTGCGCCTGCAGTACCTGGCCACCCGCGAGCTGCGCAACGCCATCGCCGAACAGGACGCCAAGGCCGGCAGCCTGGTGATCATGGACGTCAAGACCGGCGAGGTCCTGGCCATGGTCAACCAGCCGACCTACAACCCGAACAACCGCCGCAGCATGTTCCCCGCCGCGATGCGCAACCGGGCGATCATCGATGTGTTCGAGCCTGGCTCGACGGTCAAGCCGATCTCCATGAGCGCGGCGTTGCAGAGTGGCCGCTGGAAGCCGACCGACAAGGTCGAGGTCTACCCCGGCAGCCTGCAGATCGGCCGCTACACCATCAAGGACGTGTCCCGTAGCGAGGGCCCGATCCTCGACCTGACCGGCATCCTGATCAACTCCAGTAACGTGGGCATGAGCAAGATCGCCTTCGACATCGGTGGCGACGCCATCTACCGGGTCATGTCGCAACTGGGCCTGGGCCAGTACACCGGCCTGGGCTTCCCTGGCGAGCGAGTCGGCAACCTGCCCAACCATCGCGAATGGCGCAAGGCCGAGACTGCCACGCTGTCCTACGGCTATGGCGTCTCGGTGACTGCCTTGCAACTGGTGCATGCCTACGCCGCCCTGGCCAACGACGGCAAGATGGTGCCGCTGTCGATCCTCAAGGTCGACAAGGCCCCGGAAGCCGTCCAGGCGATCCCGAAAGAAACCGCCGAGACCATCCAGGGCATGCTGCAGCAGGTCATCGAGGCCCCGCGTGGGGTGTTCCGCGCCCAGGTGCCGTTCTACCACGTCGGTGGCAAGTCCGGTACGGCGCGCAAGGCCACCGTCGGTGCCAAGGGCTACACGGAAAACGCCTACCGTTCGCTGTTCGCCGGCTTCGGTCCGATGAGCGACCCGCGCTACGCCATCGTCGTGGTCATCGACGAGCCGAGCAAGGGTGGTTACTTCGGCGGCCTGGTCTCGGCGCCGGTGTTCAGCAAGGTGATGTCGGGCACCCTGCGCCTGATGAACGTGCCGCCGGACAACCTGCCGCCGCCAGATACGCAGCAGGCCAGTGCAGTACCCGCCAAGGGAGGGCGTGGTTGATGACGATGCCATTGAGCAAGCTTTTCGCCCATGCCAGCCGCGATCCGCTGATCCGCGAGCTGACCCTCGACAGCCGCCAGGTGCGGCCGGGCGACCTGTTCCTGGCTGTCCCCGGCGCCAAGGTCGACGGCCGTGCGCACATCGCCGACGCGCTGGCCCGTGGCGCCGCCGCGGTGGCCTATGAAGAGCAGGGCGCAAGCGTCCTGCCGATCACCGACGTGCCGCTGATTCCGGTCAAGGGCCTGATCGGCCAGCTGTCGCAGATCGCCGGGCGCTTCTATGGCGAACCGAGCCGCCAGCTCGACCTGGTCGGCGTCACCGGCACCAACGGCAAGACCAGTGTCACCCAGCTGGTGGCCCAGGCGCTCGATGCGCTGGGCCGGCGCTGTGGGCTGATCGGTACGCTCGGCACCGGCTTTTATGGCGAGCTGCGCAGCGGCCGCCTGACCACGCCCGACCCGATCGCCGTGCAGGCGACCCTGAACGACCTGAAGAAGGGCGGCGCCAAGGCCGTGGCCATGGAGGTGTCGTCCCATGCCCTGGAGCAGGGCCGGGTGGCCGCCCTGGCCTTCGATATCGCCGTGATGACCAACCTGTCCCGCGACCACCTGGACTACCACGGCAGCATGGAGGCCTACGAGGCCGCCAAGGCCCGGCTGTTCGCCTGGCCGAACCTGCAGTGCCGGGTGGTCAACCTGGACGATGACTTCGGTCGTCGCCTGGCCATGGTCCACGCCGAGTCGCGGCTGATCAGCTACAGCTTGCAGGACCCGGCGGCGACGCTGTTCTGCAAACAGGCGAGTTTCGACGACGACGGCGTGCGTGCCGTGATCGTCACCCCGCAAGGCGAGCATGCCCTGCGCAGCTGCCTGCTCGGGCGCTTCAACCTGAGCAATATGCTCGCCGCCGTGGCGACCCTGCTGGCCCTGGACTATCCGCTGGACGAGATTCTCAAGGTCACCCCGCGACTGCAGGGGCCGGTCGGTCGCATGCAGCGCCTGGGCGGCGGCGACAAGCCGCTGGTGGTGGTCGACTACGCACACACGCCCGATGCCCTGGAGAAGGTCCTCGAAGCCTTGCGCCCGCATGCCCATGGCCGCCTGCTGTGCCTGTTCGGTTGCGGCGGCGACCGTGACCGTGGCAAGCGCCCGCTGATGGCCCAGGTGGCCGAGCGCCTGGCCGACCGCGTGCTGGTCACCGACGACAATCCGCGTAGCGAAGATCCGCAGCGTATTTTCGACGATATTCGCCCCGGTTTCGCCAAGCCTGTCGATGTCGAGTTCGTCGCCGGCCGTGGCGAGGCCATCGCGCACCTGATCGCCACCGCTGCCGCCGACGACGTGATCGTCCTGGCCGGCAAGGGGCACGAGGATTACCAGGAGATCAACGGCCAGCGCCTTGACTTCTCCGACTTGGTCGAAGCCGAGAAGGCACTTGCAGCCTGGGAGGCTCCGCATGCTTAAGCCCATGACACTCAGCCAATTGAGCGCACCGCTCGCCGCACGGGTGGTTGGCGACGATGCCCGCTTCGACGGCGTCAGCATCGACAGCCGCACGGTGGCTGCCGGGCAGTTGTTCGTCGCCCTGGCCGGCCCGCGTTTCGACGGCCATGACTACCTGGCCGACGTCAAGGCCAAGGGCGCCGTGGCCGCCCTGGTGGAGCGTGAGATCGCCGATGTCGAGCTGCCGCAACTGCTGGTCGCCGATAGCCGCCTGGCCCTGGGCCAGCTCGGTGCCTTGAATCGCGCCGCGTTCGACAAGCCGGTCGTTGCCATCACCGGCTCCAGCGGCAAGACCACCGTCAAAGAGATGCTCGCCTGCATTTTGCGCACCCGAGGCCCGGTGCTGGCCACCCGTGGCAACCTCAACAACGACCTCGGCGCACCGCTGACCCTGCTGGAAATCGCCCCCGAGCACAGTGCCGCGGTGATCGAGCTGGGCGCCTCGCGCATCGGCGAGATCCGCTACACCGTCGGCTTGACCCGCCCTGAAGTGGTCATCATCAACAACGCCGGGACCGCCCACGTCGGCGAGTTCGGCGGCCCGGAAAAAATCGTCGAGGCCAAGGGCGAGATCCTCGAAGGCCTGGGCGAGGGCGGCACGGCCATCCTCAACCTGGACGACAAGGCCTTTGGCACTTGGCACGTGCGTGCGGGTGCCCATCGGGTCCTGAGTTTCGCCCTGGCGAATCCGCAGGCCGACTTCCACGCCAGCGACATCGGTCGCGATGCCCGTGGTTGCCCATCCTTCACCCTGCACGGGCCGCAAGGCTCGGTCGCGGTGCAACTGAACCTGCTGGGCACCCACAACGTCAGCAATGCCCTGGCTGGCGCCGCTGCCGCCCATGCCCTGGGTGTGAGCCTTGCCGGTATCGCGGCCGGGCTGGGCGCGGTCCAGCCGGTCAAGGGGCGTAGCGTGGCGCAAATCGCGCCCAACGGCGTCAGGGTGATCGACGACAGCTACAACGCAAATCCCACCTCGGTGTGCGCCGCCATTGATATACTCGCCGGCTTTTCCGGGCGGACCGTCCTGGTGCTCGGGGATATCGGCGAACTGGGGCAATGGGCGCAGGAAGGCCACCGCCAGGTGGGCGACTACGCGCGCGGCAAGGTCGACGCCCTGTACGCGGTGGGTACCAACATGGCCCATGCGGTCAAGGCGTTCGGCGCCAATGGCCGTCATTTCGCTACTCAGGCTGAGCTGATCGACGCTGTTCGCGGCGAGCATGCCAGCAACACCACTATCTTGATCAAGGGCTCGCGCAGCGCTGCGATGGAAAACGTCGTGGCGGCCTTGTGCGGTGCCAGCGGGGAGAAACATTAATGCTGCTGCTGTTGGCCGAGTATCTGCAACAGTTCCACAAGGGCTTCGCGGTCTTCCAGTACCTGTCCCTGCGCGGGATCCTGGGCGTACTGACCGCGTTGTCCCTGGCGCTGTGGCTGGGGCCGTGGATGATCCGTACCCTGCAGATCCGCCAGATTGGCCAGGCCGTGCGTAACGACGGCCCGCAATCGCACCTGTCCAAGTCGGGCACCCCCACCATGGGCGGCGCCCTGATCCTGTCGGCCATCGGCATCAGCACCCTGCTGTGGGCCGACCTGTCCAACCGTTATGTCTGGGTCGTGCTGGTGGTGACCATGCTGTTCGGCGCCATCGGCTGGGTCGACGACTACCGCAAGGTGATCGAGAAGAACTCCCGTGGCCTGCCGAGCCGCTGGAAGTATTTCTGGCAGTCGGTGTTCGGCCTGGGCGCCGCGGTGTTCCTCTACATGACCGCCCCGACCAGCGTCGAGACCACCCTGATCGTGCCGTTCCTCAAGGATGTCACCATCCCCCTGGGCATCGGCTTCGTCGTGCTGACCTATTTCGTCATCGTAGGCTCGAGCAACGCGGTCAACCTCACCGATGGCCTCGATGGCCTGGCGATCATGCCGACGGTGATGGTCGGCGGCGCCCTGGGCATCTTCTGCTACCTGTCGGGCAACGTGAAATTCGCCGAATACCTGCTGATCCCGTACGTGCCGGGCTCGGGCGAGCTGATCGTGTTCTGCGGCGCGCTGATCGGCGCGGGCCTGGGCTTCTTGTGGTTCAACACCTACCCGGCCCAGGTGTTCATGGGCGACGTCGGCGCCCTGGCGCTGGGTGCTGCGCTGGGCACCATCGCGGTGATCGTCCGCCAGGAGATCGTCCTGTTCATCATGGGCGGGGTGTTCGTCATGGAAACCCTGTCGGTGGTGATCCAGGTCGCTTCGTTCAAGTTGACCGGCAAGCGCGTGTTCCGCATGGCACCGATCCACCACCACTTTGAACTCAAGGGTTGGCCCGAGCCACGGGTGATCGTCCGTTTCTGGATCATCACCGTGATTCTGGTGCTGATCGGCCTTGCCACCCTGAAACTGAGGTAGATGAGCGTGTCACTGATCGCTTCCGACCAATTCCGCATCGTTGTCGGCCTCGGCAAGAGCGGCATGTCCCTGGTTCGCTTCCTGGCGAACCGGGGCATCGCCTTTGCGGTCGCCGACACCCGCGAGCAGCCGCCGGAACTGGATACCCTGCGCCGCGAGTACCCGCAGGTGGAAGTGCGCTGTGGCGAACTGGACGTGGACTTCCTGTGCCGCGCCAACGAGTTGTACGTCAGCCCCGGCCTGGCCCTGGCCACACCGGCGCTGCAGCAGGCCGCGGCGCGTGGCGTGCGCCTGTCCGGCGACATCGAACTGTTCGCCCGGTATGCCAAGGCGCCGATCGTGGCCATCAGCGGCTCCAACGCCAAGAGCACCGTGACCACCCTGGTCGGCGAGATGGCCGCCAAGGCTGGCAAACGTGTGGCAGTGGGCGGCAACCTCGGCACGCCGGCGCTCGATCTGCTCGACGACGCCGTGGAGCTGTACGTCCTGGAGTTGTCCAGCTTCCAGCTGGAGACCACCGAGCAGCTCAATGCCGAAGTGGCCACCGTGCTCAACATCAGCGAAGACCACATGGACCGCTACAGCGGCCTGCCGGCCTACCACCTGGCCAAGCACCGGATCTTTCGCGGCGCCCGCCAGGTGGTGGTGAACCGCCAGGACGCCCTGAGCCGGCCGCTGCCGGTCGAAGGCCGGCCCTGCTGGACCTTCGGCCTCAACGTGCCGGACTTCAAGGCCTTCGGCCTGCGCGAAGTGGACGGTGAAAAACACCTGGCCTTCGAGTTCCAGGCCCTGATGCCGGTGCGCGAGCTGAAGATCCGGGGTGCCCACAACCAGAGCAATGCCCTGGCCGCGCTGGCCCTGGGCCATGCGGTGGGCCTGCCGTTCGCACCGATGCTCGAGGCCCTGCGCGAATTCGCCGGGCTCGCCCACCGTTGCCAATGGGTGCGCGAGCGCAACGGGGTGAACTGGTACGACGATTCCAAGGCCACCAACGTCGGTGCCGCCCTGGCCGCCATCGAGGGCCTGGGCGCGGATATCGACGGCAAGCTGGTGCTGATTGCCGGCGGTGACGGCAAGGGGGCCGATTTCTCCGCTTTGCGCGAGCCGGTGGCGCGCTACTGCCGCGCCGTGGTCCTGCTCGGCCGCGATGCCGAGCGCCTGGCCGAGTCGCTCGGCGAGGGTGTGCGGCAGGTCAGGGTCAAGACCCTGGACGAGGCCGTGCAGCGCTGCGCCGAACTGGCCCAGCCCGGCGATGCCGTGCTGTTGTCGCCGGCCTGCGCCAGCCTCGACATGTTCCGCAACTTCGAAGAACGCGGGCGTCTGTTCGCCCAGGCGGCAGGAGGGCTGGCATGATCTTCGGCATCATCAAGCCCTATCCGTCGCCGCTGATCAGCGGCCGAGGCATCGACCTGGACTTCCCGTTCCTCGCCGGCTGCCTGGCGCTGCTCGGCTTGGGCCTGGTGATGATCACCTCGGCCTCCTCGGAAGTCGCCGCGGTGCAGTCGGGCAACCCGCTGTACCACATGTTCCGCCACCTGGTGTACGTGGCCCTGGGCCTGATCGCCTGCGGGGCGACCATGATGGTGCCGATCGCTACTTGGCAGCGCATGGGCTTCATGATGCTGCTGGGCGCCTTCGGCCTGCTGGTGCTGGTGCTGGTGCCCGGCATCGGTCGCGAAGTGAACGGCTCCATGCGTTGGATCGGCTTCAGTTTCTTCAACGTCCAGCCCTCGGAGATCGCCAAGGTCTTCGTGGTCATCTACCTGGCCGGCTACCTGGTGCGCCGCCAGCAAGAGGTGCGCGAAAGCTGGATGGGCTTCTTCAAGCCGTTCATCGTGCTGCTGCCGATGGCCGGCCTGCTGCTGATGGAGCCGGACTTCGGCGCCACCGTGGTGATGATGGGCGCCGCGGCGGCCATGCTGTTCCTCGGCGGGGTGGGGTTGTTCCGCTTCAGCCTGATGGTGGCGCTGGCGGTGGTGGCGGTGTTCATCCTGGTACAGGCACAGCCCTACCGGATGGCGCGCCTGATCACCTTCACCGACCCCTGGGCCGACCAGTTCGGTTCCGGCTACCAGCTGACCCAGGCGCTGATCGCCTTCGGTCGTGGCGAGTGGCTGGGCGTGGGCCTGGGCAACAGCGTGCAGAAGCAGTTCTACCTGCCCGAGGCGCACACCGACTTCGTGTTCTCGGTCCTGGCCGAGGAGCTGGGTGTGCTCGGCTCGCTGTGCACCGTGGCGCTGTTCGTCTTCGTCACCGTGCGCGCCCTGTACATCGGACTGTGGGCCGAGAAGGCCAAGCAATTCTTCGCCGCCTACATGGCCTTCGGCCTGGCCTTCCTGTGGATAGGCCAGTTTCTCATCAACATCGGGGTGAATGTCGGCCTGCTGCCGACCAAGGGCCTGACCCTGCCGTTCCTCAGCTATGGCGGCAGCTCGTTGGTCATCTGCTGTGCCTGCGTGGGGCTGTTGCTGCGTATCGAATGGGAGAGCCGCACGCACCTGGGCAGCGAGGAGCACGAATTCAAGGAAAGCGATTTTGCCGAGGAGACCTACCATGGCCGCTGACGGCAAGAACGTCCTGATCATGGCGGGCGGCACCGGGGGCCACGTGTTCCCGGCCCTGGCCTGCGCCCGCGAATTCCAGGCCCGTGGCTACAACGTGCACTGGTTGGGCACCCCGCGCGGCATCGAGAACGAACTGGTGCCCCAGGCCGGCCTGCCCTTGCACCTGATCCAGGTCAGCGGGCTGCGTGGCAAGAGCAAGCTGTCGCTGCTCAAGGCACCATTCACCCTGGTCAAGGCGGTGCTGCAGGCGCGGCGCATCATTGGCCAGCTGAAGCCGGCCTGCGTGCTGGGCTTCGGCGGCTACGTGACCGGCCCTGGTGGCGTGGCCGCGCGGCTGTGCGGCGTGCCGCTGGTGATCCACGAGCAGAATGCCCGTGCCGGTACCGCCAATCGGCTGCTGGTGCCCCTCTCGGCGCGCGTCTGCGAAGCTTTCCCTGACACCTTCGCGGCCAGCGCCAAGCGCCGTACCACCGGCAATCCGGTGCGCCCTGAGCTGTTCCTGGAGGCGTCGCGCTCGCCCCTGGCCGAGCGGCGTGCGCGGCTATTAGTGCTCGGCGGCAGCCTGGGTGCGGAACCATTGAATAAATTGCTGCCTAAGGCCCTGTCGGAAGTGTCAGCGGACCTGCGCCCGGAGGTGTTCCACCAGGCCGGCAAGCAGCATGCGTCGATCACCGCCGAGCGTTATCGCGAAGCGGGCGTCGAGGCTCAGGTAGAGCCCTTCATCAAGGACATGGCCCAGGCCTATGGCTGGGCCGACATGGTGGTGTGCCGGGCCGGCGCCCTGACCGTCAGCGAACTCGCGGCGGCAGGCCTGCCCTCGATGCTGGTGCCCTTGCCCCACGCCATCGACGACCACCAGACCCACAACGCCCAATACCTGGCTCGCGAAGGTGCCGCCTTCCTGATGCCACAAGCGACAACTGGCGCAGCGCAGCTCGCTGAACGCCTGAACGAGGTGCTGATGCAACCCGAGAAACTCAACACCATGGCCAGCACCGCACGGCGGCTGGCCAAACCTGCCGCAACCAGCACCGTGGTCGATATCTGCCTGGAGGTGGCCCATGGTTGAAAGCCAGAAAGCCATGCCTCAGCCGAAGATGGGCCGTATCCGCCGCATCCACTTCGTCGGTATCGGCGGCGTGGGCATGTGCGGCATCGCCGAGGTGCTGCTGAACCTGGGTTACCAGGTGTCCGGCTCTGACCTCAAGGCCTCGCCGGTCACCGAGCGGCTGGAGTCGTTCGGCGCCGAGATCTTCGTCGGCCATCGCGCCGAGAACGCCGCCAACGCCGATGTGCTGGTGGTCTCCAGTGCCATCAACCCGGCCAACCCGGAAGTCGCCACCGCCCTGGAGCGGCGCATCCCCGTGGTGCCGCGTGCCGAGATGCTCGCCGAGCTGATGCGCTACCGTCACGGTGTCGCCGTGGCCGGTACCCACGGCAAGACCACCACCACCAGCCTGCTGGCCTCGGTGTTCGCCGCCGGTGGCCTGGACCCGACCTTCGTCATCGGCGGACGCCTGACCGCGGCTGGCACCAACGCCCAGCTCGGCACCAGCCGCTACCTGATCGCCGAAGCCGACGAGAGCGATGCCAGCTTCCTGCACCTGCAGCCGATGGTCGCCGTGGTCACCAACATCGACGCCGACCACATGGCCACCTACGAAGGCGACTTCAACAAGCTGAAGAAGACCTTCGTCGAGTTCCTGCACAACCTGCCGTTCTACGGCCTGGCGGTGATGTGCCTGGACGACCCGGTGGTGCGCGAGATACTGCCGCAGGTCAAGCGCCCGACCGTCACCTACGGTTTCAGCGACGAGGCCGACGTGCGCGCCATCAACGTGCGCCAGCAGGGCATGCAGACCCACTTCACCGTGCTGCGCCGTGATCGCGAGCCGCTGGATGTCTCGGTCAACATGCCGGGCAACCACAATGTGCTCAACGCCCTGGCCACCATCGCCATCGCCACCGACGAGGGCATCAGCGACGAGGCCATCGTCCAGGGCCTGTCGGGCTTCCAGGGCGTGGGTCGACGCTTCCAGGTATACGGCGAGCTGCCGGTCGAGGACGGCAGCGTGATGCTGGTGGACGACTACGGCCACCACCCGACCGAAGTGGCCGCGGTGATCAAGGCCGTGCGCGGCGGCTGGCCGAGCCGGCGCCTGGTGATGGTCTACCAGCCGCACCGCTACAGCCGTACCCGCGACCTGTACGACGATTTCGTGCAGGTGCTGGCCGACGCCAACGTGCTGCTGCTGATGGAGGTGTACCCGGCCGGCGAGGAGCCGATCCCCGGTGCCGACAGCCGCCAGCTGTGCCACAGCATCCGCCAGCGCGGCCAACTGGACCCGATCTACATCGAACGCGGCGTCGACCTGGCGCCGCTGGTCAAGCCGTTGCTGCGCGCCGGCGACATCCTGCTCTGCCAGGGTGCCGGTGACATCGGTGGCCTGGCCCCGCAATTGATGAAAAGCCCGCTGTTCGCCGGCACCGTCACCCGCCAGGAGAAGTCGAAATGACCCGTGCCTACGACAAGCTGCATTCGACCATGGACGTGAAGGCCTTCGGTCGCGTCGCCGTGCTCTACGGCGGCAAGAGCGCCGAGCGTGAGGTTTCCCTCAAGTCCGGCACCGCGGTGCTGCAGGCGCTGACCAGTGCCGGTGTCGACGTGGTCGGCATCGATGTGGGCGACGACCTGCTCGCGCGCCTGCAGAGCGAGAAGATCGACCGCGCCTTCATCATCCTCCACGGCCGTGGTGGCGAAGACGGCAGCATGCAGGGCCTGCTTGAGTGCCTGGACATCCCCTACACCGGCAGCGGCATCCTGGCCTCGGCCCTGGCCATGGACAAGCTGCGCACCAAGCAGGTGTGGCAAAGCCTGGGCATCCCGACGCCACGCCACGCCGTGCTGGCCAATGAAAACGACTGTGTCGCCGCGGGCACGGAACTGGGCTTCCCGTTGATCGTCAAACCCGCCCATGAAGGTTCCAGTATCGGCATGGCCAAGGTGAACAGCGTGGAAGAGTTGGTCGCTGCCTGGAGGGATGCCGCCCAATACGATTCCCAGGTCCTGGTCGAGCAATGGATCCACGGCCCGGAATTCACCGTCGCCGTGCTGCGTGGCCAGGTATTGCCGCCGATCGCCCTGGGCACGCCGCACGTGTTCTACGACTACGACGCCAAGTACCTGGCCAACGATACTCAGTACCGCATCCCGTGCGGCCTGGACAGCGCCAAGGAACAGGAACTGATCGAACTGACCGCGCGCGCCTGCGATGCCATCGGCATCGAAGGCTGGGGCCGGCTGGACGTGATGCAGGACGAGCAGGGTCGCTTCTGGCTGCTCGAGGTCAACACCGCACCGGGCATGACCGACCATAGCCTGGTGCCGATGGCTGCCCGCGCGGCCGGCCTGGACTTCCAGCAACTGGTGCTGGCGATCCTGGCCGACAGCGTCGAGACGCGAGGTTAACCGCCATGCAAGGCGCGATGTTCCGTCATCAGCAACCCGCCACCGGCCGTAGCAAGCCGGTGCCGCGCGGTGCCAGCCGACTGGTGGCCAAGGAGCCAATGTCGGCGCGCCTGCCCAAGGCCAACTTCAGCGCGCTCAAGCGCCTGCTCTGGCCGGTACTGCTGGTGGCCGCCGGCTTCGGCGCCTACGAAGGCGCGTTGCGCCTGATGCCGTACGCCGACCGGCCGATCACCCGGATCGCCGTGCAGGGCGACCTGAGCTACATCAGCCAGCAGGCGGTGCAGCAACGGATCGCGCCCTATGTGGCGGCGAGCTTCTTCAGCGTGGATCTGACGGCCATGCGCCTGGAGCTCGAGCAGATGCCCTGGATCGCCCACGCCGAGGTTCGCCGGGTCTGGCCGGACGAGGTGGTGATCCGCCTGGAAGAACAGTTGCCGGTGGCGCGCTGGGGGGATGAAGCCCTGCTCAACAACCAGGGCCAGGCCTTCACCCCGCGCGAACTGGCCAACTATGAGCACCTGCCGCAGCTGTTCGGGCCGCAGCGTGCCCAGCAAAAAGTCATGCAGCAATATCAGGTATTGAGCCAGATGCTGCGCCCCCTGGGGTTTTCCATCGCTCGCCTGGAGCTGCGCGAGCGGGGCAGTTGGTTCCTCACCACCGGCGCAGGCAGCGCCGGCCCGGGGATCGAGCTGTTGTTGGGGCGTGATCACCTGGTGGAGAAGATGCGCCGTTTCATTGCCATTTACGACAAGACACTCAAAGAGCAGATCACCAACATCGCCCGCATCGATCTGCGGTACGCCAACGGGTTGGCCGTTGGCTGGCGGGAACCGATTGCACCGACGACGGCCCAACCCGCCGTTGCGAAGAATTAGAGAGAGGCAGGACCATGGCAAACGCGCATAGCGGCAAAATGATCGTCGGGCTGGACATCGGCACCTCCAAGGTGGTGGCGCTGGTGGGCGAAGTGGCCGATGACGGCACCCTGGAGATCGTGGGGATCGGCACCCATCCGTCCCGCGGCCTGAAGAAGGGCGTGGTGGTGAACATCGAGTCTACCGTGCAGTCGATCCAGCGCGCGGTGGAAGAGGCGCAGCTGATGGCTGGCTGCCGCATCCACTCGGCGTTCGTCGGCGTGGCCGGCAACCACATCCGCAGCCTGAACTCCCACGGCATCGTCGCCATCCGCGACCGCGAGGTCAGCACCGCCGACCTCGAGCGCGTGCTCGACGCCGCCCAGGCCGTGGCGATCCCGGCCGACCAGCGGGTCCTGCACACCCTGCCGCAGGACTACGTGATCGACAACCAGGAAGGCGTGCGCGAGCCGCTTGGCATGTCCGGCGTGCGCCTGGAGGCCAAGGTCCACGTGGTCACCTGCGCGGTCAACGCGGCGCAGAACATCGAGAAGTGCGTGCGCCGTTGCGGCCTGGAAATCGATGACATCATCCTCGAGCAACTGGCTTCGGCCTACTCGGTGCTGACCGACGACGAGAAGGAACTGGGCGTGTGCCTGGTGGACATCGGTGGCGGCACCACCGACATCGCCATCTTCACCGAAGGCGCGATCCGCCACACCGCGGTGATCCCGATCGCCGGCGACCAGGTGACCAACGACATCGCCATGGCCCTGCGCACGCCGACCCAGTACGCCGAGGAAATCAAGATCCGCTACGCCTGTGCCCTGGCCAAACTGGCCGGCGCAGGCGAGACCATCAAGGTGCCGAGCGTGGGCGATCGCCCGCCGCGCGAGCTGTCGCGCCAGGCCCTGGCCGAGGTGGTGGAGCCCCGTTACGACGAGCTCTTCACCCTGATCCAGGCCGAACTGCGTCGCAGCGGCTACGAGGACCTGGTGCCCGCCGGCATCGTCCTCACCGGCGGCACCGCGAAGATGGAAGGCGCCGTGGAACTGGCCGAGGAAATCTTCCACATGCCGGTACGCCTGGGCGTACCGCACAGCGTTCGGGGGCTGAGCGACGTGGTGCGCAACCCGATCTATTCCACCGGCGTGGGCCTGCTTACCTATGGCCTGCAGAAGCAGACCGAGGACCTGCCCCTGACCGGCAACAGCAGCAACAGCTATGGCGAGGAACCGAAGGCTCCGGTGCTTGAGCGATTCAAGCGTTGGGTCCAGGGCAATTTCTAAGTTTCAGAGCAGTAGTGGTAGGCGCAAAACTAGAGAACTGTAAGGAGAGGGAAAATGTTCGAGCTCGTAGACAACGTCCCGCAAAGCCCGGTCATCAAAGTGATCGGTGTCGGCGGTGGCGGCGGCAACGCCGTCAACCATATGGTCAAGAGCAACATCGAGGGCGTGGAATTCATCTGCGCCAACACCGATGCCCAGGCGCTGAAGAACATTGGCGCACGCACCATCCTGCAACTGGGTACCGGCGTGACCAAGGGCCTGGGTGCAGGCGCCAATCCGGAAGTCGGTCGCCAGGCCGCGCTGGAAGACCGTGAGCGCATCGCCGAGGTGCTGCAGGGCACCAACATGGTGTTCATCACCACCGGCATGGGTGGCGGTACCGGTACCGGTGCTGCGCCGATCATCGCCGAAGTGGCCAAGGAGATGGGTATCCTCACCGTCGCGGTGGTGACCCGTCCGTTCCCGTTCGAGGGGCGCAAGCGCATGCAGATCGCCGATGAAGGCATCCGCATGCTGGCCGAGAGCGTCGACTCGCTCATCACCATCCCCAACGAGAAGCTGCTGACCATCCTGGGCAAGGATGCCAGCCTGCTGTCCGCCTTCGCCAAGGCCGACGACGTACTGGCCGGCGCCGTGCGTGGCATCTCCGACATCATCAAGCGTCCGGGCATGATCAACGTCGACTTCGCCGACGTGCGCACCGTGATGGGCGAGATGGGCATGGCGATGATGGGTACCGGCTGCGCCAGCGGCCCGAATCGTGCCCGCGAAGCCACCGAGGCGGCGATTCGCAACCCGCTGCTGGAAGACGTCAACCTGCAGGGCGCCCGCGGCATCCTGGTGAACATCACCGCAGGTCCCGACCTGTCCCTGGGCGAATACTCCGACGTGGGCAGCATCATCGAGGCCTTCGCTTCCGACCATGCCATGGTCAAGGTCGGCACCGTGATCGATCCGGACATGCGCGACGAACTGCACGTGACCGTGGTCGCCACTGGCCTGGGCGCGCGCATCGAAAAACCGGTCAAGGTGGTGGACAACACCCTGCAGACCGCAGCCGCTGCCTACGAGGCGTCCAACCCCGCGCCGGCCCGTCCGGAGCAACCAGCGGTGAACTACCGTGACCTGGAGCGTCCGACCGTGATGCGCAACCAGGCCCATGCAGGTGCCGCCGCGGCAGCTAAACTCAACCCACAGGACGATCTGGACTACCTGGATATCCCGGCCTTCCTGCGTCGTCAGGCTGATTGATGAAATTTATCAGGGGTATAAGGGTGATTGGTGTTCAGCAAAGGCCGGGTCTGTTATCATTCCCAGCCTTTGTTGATACCTGTTCGCAATTTGCGCTGAAGCGGCCAATGCCATGATTAGACAACGCACCCTGAAGAATACCATCCGTGCCACAGGTGTCGGCCTGCACTCCGGGGAGAAGGTCTACCTGACCCTCAAGCCAGCGCCTGTGGACACCGGCATCGTCTTCCGCCGTGCCGACCTCGACCCTGTCGTCGAGATCCCGGCTCGCGCGGCCAACGTCGGCGAGACAACCATGTCGACGACGCTGGTCAACGGTGACGTCAAGGTCGATACGGTCGAGCACCTGCTCTCCGCCATGGCGGGCCTGGGCATCGATAACGCCTACGTCGAGCTCTCCGCCTCGGAAGTGCCGATCATGGATGGCAGCGCAGGCCCCTTCGTATTCCTGATTCAATCCGCCGGCCTGGAAGAACAGGACGCCGCCAAGAAGTTCATCCGCATCCTGCGCGAAGTGACGGTGGAGGAGGGCGACAAGCGCGCCACCTTCCTGCCTTTCGACGGGTTCAAGGTGAGCTTCGAGATCGACTTCGATCACCCGGTCCTGCGCAACCGGACCCAGAGCGCCAGCGTCGACTTCTCCAGCACCTCGTTCGTGAAGGAAGTCAGCCGCGCCCGTACCTTCGGGTTCATGCGCGACATCGAGTACCTGCGCAAGCACAACCTTGCGCTGGGCGGCAGTGTGGAAAACGCCATCGTGGTCGATGAGGACGGCGTGCTCAACGAAGACGGCCTTCGTTACGAAGACGAATTCGTCAAGCACAAGATCCTCGACGCCATCGGCGACCTCTACCTGCTGGGCAACAGCCTGATCGGCGAGTTCAAGGGCTACAAGTCCGGGCACGCGCTGAACAACCAGCTGTTGCGCAAGCTCATCGCCGAGAAAGACGCCTGGGAAGTGGTCACCTTCGAAGATGCCAGCACGGCACCGATCTCCTACATGCGCCCTGTCGCGGCCGTGTAAGTTCGAACACTCTCTAGTTCTGAGGCCACCTTCGGGTGGCCTTTTTTACGCCTGATTCTTGGGGGCTGCTGTACGGCCTCAGGGGGCATCACCGCTTATCTCGAGCGTGACTGGCCAACCGCTCCAGGGCCGCGCGCAGTTTGGGGTCGGTAATCCCTTCGGCGGTCTCGCGCAGGCTTTCGGCAGCGTTTTCCGAAAGCTCCGCAGCCTGCCCCGAGTGCCGGGGGGCTCCGACAGGAGGTTGTACCTGGAACCTGATGCGCTGCAGGTTGGCGAACGCCTCGAGCGCCTGCAACTGTCGCTGCAGACGCTTCTGCTGGTAGCGCAGGCGGGTCGCCCAGTGACCGTCGGTGACCACCAGCAGCAAGGTGCCGTCGCGCCAGGACGCCACATGGCAGTGGGCGCGGGCGGCCGGTTGCAGCTGGCTTTCCAGCAGGCGCTGCAGGTGTGCCAGGCGTTCGGCCTGGTTGAGCAGCAGGCGCAAGGGCCTGGCCTGGCGCAGGAGCGCGGACGGTGGCTGGGCGGGTGAAGGTTTGTAGGCCATGGGGGTACGCAGGAGGTTACAAGATCGGCATCTTAACAGAAGCCGGATCTGGTATTGCCCGTGTCGGCCCATCGCGGGAGGGCGTCGATCGCAGATGAGGTGGTTTGCAGGTCCCTGTGGGAGCCGGCGTGCCGACGATGGGCTGGCACAGGCAGCGCAGCCCCGGATTCAGGATGCAAGTCATTCTCGATACGTTTCATCGGGCCGCGCCTTGAACTCGGCGAAAATGCCCTTATGTTAGAAAAGCCCCCGCCAAAGCGCTGTGCCAGCATCGTGGAAATCCACCACTTTCCTCACCATCGTTTCCGGGTAGAATGCTCGTTCGCATGCGGCCCAAGGGCTGCACGGGCGACTCACGGGGCCGCCCTCCATCCCTAAGTGTGGAAGATCCTGCCGATATGTTTGCGCCTTTGTTAAAGAAACTTTTTGGAAGCAAGAACGAGCGTGAAGTCAAACGCATGCTCAAGACGGTGAACATCGTCAATGCCTTCGAAGAGAAGATGGTGGCCCTCTCTGACGAACAGCTGCGGGGCAAGACCGCAGAGTTCAAAGAGCGCCTGGCCAAAGGCGAGACCCTCGACCAACTGCTGCCCGAAGCCTTCGCCGTGGCCCGCGAAGCCGGCAAGCGCGTCATGGGCATGCGTCACTTCGATGTGCAGCTGATCGGTGGCATGACCCTGCACGAGGGCATGATCGCAGAAATGCGCACCGGTGAAGGCAAGACCTTGGTCGCAACCCTGGCCGTGTACCTCAATGCCCTGTCCGGCAAAGGTGTACACGTGGTCACGGTGAACGACTACCTGGCCCGCCGTGACGCCAACTGGATGCGTCCGCTGTACGAATTCCTCGGCCTGAGCGTAGGCGTGGTCTCGCCCTTCCAGCCACCGGAAGAGAAGCGCGCCGCCTACGCCGCCGACATCACCTACGGCACCAACAACGAATTCGGTTTCGACTACCTGCGCGACAACATGGCCTTCAGCCTGGACGAGAAGTACCAGCGCGAGCTGAATTTCGCCGTGATCGACGAAGTCGACTCCATCCTCATCGACGAAGCCCGTACCCCGCTGATCATCTCCGGCCAGGCCGAGGACAGCTCCAAGCTGTACATCGAGATCAACCGCCTGATCCCGCGCCTGAAGCAGCACATCGAGGAGGTCGAGGGCCAGGTCACCCAGGAAGGCCACTTCACCATCGACGAGAAGAGCCGCCAGGTCGAACTGAACGAGGCCGGCCACCAGTACATCGAGGAGATGCTGACCCAGTCCGGCCTGCTGGCCGAGGGCGAGAGCCTCTACTCGGCGCACAACCTGAGCCTGCTGACCCACGTCTACGCCGGCCTGCGCGCCCACAAGCTGTTCCACCGCAACGTCGAGTACATCGTCCAGGACGGCCAGATCCTGCTGATCGACGAGCACACCGGCCGTACCATGCCGGGCCGCCGCCTGTCCGAAGGCCTGCACCAGGCCATCGAGGCCAAGGAAAACCTGAACATCCAGGCCGAGAGCCAGACGCTGGCCTCGACCACCTTCCAGAACTACTTCCGCCTCTACGCCAAGCTCTCCGGCATGACCGGTACCGCCGACACCGAGGCGTTCGAGTTCGCCCAGATCTACAACCTCAACGTGATGGTCATTCCGCCGAACAAGCCGTTGGCGCGCAAGGACTTCAACGACCTGGTGTACCTGACCGCCGACGAGAAGTACGCGGCCATCATCGCCGACATCAAGGAAAGCATGGCCCAGGGCCGTCCGGTCCTGGTCGGTACGGCGACCATCGAGACCTCCGAGCACATGTCCAACCTCCTGAAGAAGGAGGGCATCGACCACAAGGTGCTCAACGCCAAGTACCACGAGAAGGAAGCCGAGATCATCGCCCAGGCCGGTGCCCCGGGTGCGCTGACCATCGCTACCAACATGGCCGGCCGTGGTACCGACATCCTGCTGGGCGGCAACTGGGAGGCCGAGGTGGCCGCCCTGGAGAACCCGACCGACGAGCAGGTGGCGCAGATCAAGGCCGACTGGCAGAAGCGCCACCAGCAGGTGATCGAGGCCGGCGGCCTGCACGTGATCGCCTCCGAGCGCCATGAATCCCGGCGTATCGACAACCAGCTGCGTGGCCGTTCCGGCCGCCAGGGCGACCCGGGCTCCAGCCGTTTCTACCTGTCCCTGGAAGACAGCCTGATGCGCATCTTCGCCTCCGACCGGGTGAAGAACTTCATGAAGGCCCTCGGCATGCAGTCCGGCGAGGCCATCGAGCATCGCATGGTCACCAACGCCATCGAAAAGGCCCAGCGCAAGGTCGAGGGGCGCAACTTCGACATCCGCAAGCAGTTGCTGGAATACGACGACGTGGCCAACGAGCAGCGCAAGGTGATCTACCACATGCGCAACAGCCTGCTGGCCGCAGAGAACATCGGCGAGACCATCGGCGAATTCCGCAAGGAAGTGCTCGACGCCACCATCAGCCAACACATCCCGCCGCAGTCGCTGCCCGAGCAGTGGGACGTGGCAGGCCTGGAAGCTGCACTGGCCAGCGACTTCGCCATGAAGCTGCCGATCCAGCAGTGGCTCGACGAGGACGATCACCTCTACGAGGAAACCCTGCGCGAGAAACTGCTCAACGAGATCACCGCCGCCTACACCGAGAAGGAAGACCAGGCGGGCGAAGAAGCCCTGCGTACCTTCGAGAAGCAGATCCTGCTGCGTGTACTGGACGACCTGTGGAAAGACCACCTGTCGACCATGGACCACCTGCGCCATGGTATCCACCTGCGCGGCTATGCGCAGAAGAACCCGAAGCAGGAGTACAAGCGCGAGTCCTTCACCCTGTTCCAGGAACTGCTGGAGTCGATCAAGCGCGACACCATCCGCGTCCTGTCCCACGTCCAGGTCCGTCGCGAGGACCCGGCCGAGGAGGAAGCCCGCCTGCGCCGCGAGGCCGAAGAGCTGGCCCGGCGCATGCAGTTCCAGCACGCCGCCGCCCCAGGCCTGGAAGGCGAGGCGCGACTGCAGGAAGAAGGCGCCGAGGTGGCCGTGGCGGCAGCGCCGGTGCGCAATGAACAGAAGCTGGGCCGCAACGAGCCGTGCTGGTGCGGTTCGGGCAAGAAGTTCAAGCATTGCCACGGGCAGATCGAATGATCGGGCCGAGGGTGCCTGCACGATGATTCCTGGGGCCGCTTTGCGGCCCTTTCGCGACACAAGGCCGCTCCCACACCATCAGCGCTGCTTTTCAGCCGAGCGCTGTGCCTGTGGGAGCGGCCTTGTGTCGAGAAGGGCTGCAAAGCAGCTCCGCTCTTCCCTCACATGGCTGGCCGACATTAAGATCGTCCACGTCGTATACCCCCACTGTTTTCCCTAGGAGCGCTTACATGGCTGTTGGTCTTGGTCCTTTGCCCACCCTGCACCCGGTTCCCGGTTTCGAACTCGGCATCGCTTCGGCGGGCATCAAGCGCCCAGGGCGCAAGGACGTGGTAGTGATGCGCTGTGCCGAAGGCTCCAGCGTCGCCGGGGTCTTCACCCTCAACGCCTTCTGCGCCGCACCGGTGATCCTGTCCAAGCAACGGGTCCAGGGCACCGTGCGCTACCTGCTGACCAACACCGGCAACGCCAACGCCGGCACTGGCGCCCCTGGTCTGGCCGCCGCCGAGCGTACCTGCGCCAAGCTGGCCGAACTGGCCGGTGTCGATGCCAGTTCGGTGCTGCCATTCTCCACCGGCGTGATCGGCGAGCCGCTGCCGGTCGAGAAGATCGAGGGCGCGCTGCAGGCCGCCCTGGACGACCTGTCGGAGAACAACTGGGCTGAAGCCGCCACCGGCATCATGACCACCGACACCCTGCCCAAGGGTGCCAGTCGTCAGTTCCAGCACGACGGCGTCACCGTCACCGTCACCGGCATCAGCAAGGGCGCCGGGATGATCCGCCCGAACATGGCCACCATGCTCGGCTACATCGCCACCGACGCCAAGGTCGCCCCGGCGGTGCTCAAGGACCTGCTGCTCGACGGCGCCAACAAGTCCTTCAACCGCATCACCATCGATGGCGACACCTCGACCAACGACTGCTGCATGCTGATCGCCACCGGCAAGGCCGACCTCCCAGAGGTCACCGAAGCCAGCGGTGCACTGTTCGAAGCCTTGAAAAAGGCGGTATTCGAAGTCTGCATGGAGGTGGCGCAGGCGATCGTCCGAGACGGCGAAGGCGCGACCAAGTTCGTCACCGTGCAGGTCAACGGCGGCGGTACCCACCAGGAGTGCCTGGATGTCGGCTATGCCGTGGCCCACTCGCCGCTGATCAAGACCGCGCTGTTCGCCTCCGATCCCAACTGGGGCCGTATCCTCGCGGCGGTCGGCCGAGCCGGCGTGCCGGCGCTGGACGTCAGCCTGATCGACGTGTACCTCGATGACGTGTGCATCGCCAGCAAGGGCGGCCGCAGCCCGGGCTATACCGAAGAGCAGGGCGCCAAGGTGATGGCCCAGGAAGAAATCACCATTCGTATCGAGCTGGGCCGTGGCCAATGCAGCGAAACCATCTGGACCACCGACCTGTCCCACGAGTACGTGAAGATCAACGCCGAATACCGGACCTGATCGACTGATACACAAAAGGGGGCCGCAGCGCGGCCCCTTCGCGACCGAGGCCACTCCCACAGGTGTGACCCAGTGCCTGGAGGAGTGGCCTTGTGCTGCGATGGGCTGCGACGCGGCCCGGACGTTCAAACCCAATGGAGCCGAACCATGAGCTATCACCTGATCATCGGCGACAAGCTGTATTCTTCCTGGTCGCTGCGCGGCGCCCTGGCCCTCGAGCTGGCTGGCGTGCCCTATGAAGAAACGCTGATCAAACTCAACCAGCCCGACACCCGCAAGCGCATCCTGGCCTTCTCGGCCACGGGCAAGGTGCCACTACTCAAGACCGAGCACGGCATCATCGCCGACTCCCTGGCCATCGCCGAGTACCTGGCCGAGCGCCATCCCGAGGCCCAGCTATGGCCGGCCGACATCGCCGCCCGGGCCCAAGCACGTTCGGCCTGTGCACAGATGCACAGCGGCTTCGTCGCCTTGCGTGGCGCCATGCCGTTCGACCTGTCCCGCGACCAGGCGCTGGAAAGCGTTCCGCTGGAGGTGCAGGTAGACATCGACCGCATCGTCGCGCTGTGGTCCGAATGCCGCCTGGCAGCCAAGGACAGCGGCCCGTTCCTGTTCGGCAGGCCGACCTTGGCCGATGCATTCTTCGCACCCGTGGCCGTGCGCTTGCGCACCTACCGTGTTGAAGTGCCGGCAGAAGCGGCTGCCTATATCGAGACCCTCTACCAGTGGCCGGCTTTCCAGGCCTGGCAGAAGGCTGGCCTGGCGGAGCGTGAAGGGTGAAGCGGATCCATGTCGTTGCAGCGGTGATTCGTGGCGCCGATGGGCGCATC
Source organism: Pseudomonas guariconensis (assembly GCF_024127895.1). GTDB lineage: Bacteria > Pseudomonadota > Gammaproteobacteria > Pseudomonadales > Pseudomonadaceae > Aquipseudomonas > Aquipseudomonas guariconensis_B. The sequence continues at coordinate 46,639 of NZ_JAMYBK010000009.1, forward strand.
CTCATTGCCCGCCGAGCCGATACCCAGCACCAGGGCGGCCTGTGGGAGTTCCCGGGTGGCAAGGTGGAGGAGGGCGAGGGCGTCGAAGCTGCGCTGGCCCGTGAGTTGCGCGAGGAATTGGGCATCGAGGTGAGCTGCTCGCGGCCGCTGATCAAGGTCAGCCATGACTATGCGGACAAGCAGGTCCTGCTGGATGTGCGTGAGGTCGACACCTTCGTCGGCGAGCCCCATGGCGTCGAGGGGCAGCCCCTGGCCTGGGTGGCGCCACGGGATCTTGGGCAGTATGACTTCCCCGAGGCCAACAGGCCAATCGTCGCTGCTGCACGCCTGCCCGACCAGTACCTGATCACCCCGGATGGCCTGGAGGTGCCGCAGCTGCTGCGCGGTATCCAGAAGGCCGTCGCCAGCGGTATCCGGCTGATACAGTTGCGGGCGCCGGACATGTACGACCCCAAGTACCGCGACGTGGCGGTGGATGCGGTCGGCTTGTGCGCAGGCAAGGCCCAACTGATGCTCAAGGGGCCGTTGGAGTGGCTGGGCGACTTTCCATCGGCCGGCTGGCACCTGACGTCTGCCCAGTTGCGCAAGTACGCGGCCAATGGCCGGCCCTTCCCCCAGGCGCGCTGGTTGGCGGCGTCCTGCCACAGTGCCGAGGAACTGGCTCTGGCCGAGCAGATGGGGGTGGACTTCGTCACCTTATCGCCCGTGCAAGCGACCCAGACCCACCCCGAGGCAACTCCCCTGGGCTGGGATGAGGCGCAGCGCTTGATCGCAGGCTTCAACCAGCCGGTATTTTTACTGGGTGGGGTTGGGCCGGATGAGCGGGCGCGGGCCAGGGAGGTTGGTGCGCAAGGTGTTGCTGGCATTCGCGCGTTCTGGCCTGAGCGCTCCTGAAGGTAATCAGCCTGACATCGTGCATGTGGGTGTCAGGCTGTTGCCGGTGTTGGGGGCGAGCCTTCCTATATTGGGGCGGCGGGGCTCTGGACCTTGAATAGCCGGCATACGACGTACCAGCACAGGGCGCTAAGCAGGTTGTACGGCCACAGCACCAGCCACAAGGGCAGTAGCCAGTTTTTCTTACCTTGCATTTCACCGGGCTCCCCTGTTCGCCAAGGAGCATAGTGGCGCCAGGCTTGTTTGGGCGTCAGGCAGATCGTATTCAGCGGTATGCGCCACCAGTCTGGCTCATTCGGTGGGGGGAGTTTGTCGGGGCCATGAGCCATGAACTGACAGATGTATGCCCAGACTTCGTGGGCATAGAGTGGGTTGCACTCACTGGGGTGATTGCTCGGGAACCACAATGCGTTATTGGGATTGATAGCGCCGTGCTCGGGGCGCTCCGCGATCGCTAAGGCATAATTGATACTGAATGAGCTACCTGCAAATTCTGTTTTCTGCAGGAATCCACCGACGCATTTGTTCCAGTCAAAGGTCAGCAACGTCTTGTTTCGTTTGTAAATGATGGTTTTTGTGTGGCGGTCGAAATAGAGGTGGGAAAGCCTATTTATCAAAAATATTCGGTACACCAAGAAAGGGGTTGCAAAAAGTGGGGTTATGATTATTAAGGCTGCGTCGAGTATGTTGAAGTGCGCTCGGGTCCAAATATGAGAGTCTGCCCACAGGAAGGCTTGTAATATAATCGTTAGCACCGTTGTCGAGGTGTACATTTTTCCCATGAACACGGAGTCAGGCGTCCATGGGTTTCTCAGGCAAAGAAACCGGCTGTCCATGCTCACTAATTGATCACTTATCGCAGGGTTGACAGGCGAGTTTTGTTGACGGGAGAACATCCATGTAATGTTCATTCATGCGGTCTCACAAATAACTGAGCTGTGGCTATGCTGCTCTCGCTAACGCCTTGGTTTGGGAAATAATTGACATCCAGAAAAATAGCCGATCCACGGGGGAGATCTGTTTTAAAGTGGAGAACCAATCCTCCTGAAGTAAGGTAGCAGGTAGGCTCGACAGATAGCGTCTCAATGGTGTCGGATAACCTGTTGCGATGGCTTAAACGCGCTGACCATCTACTTTGTCCAAGTATGAATCCACTAAGAAACGCAGTGACTTCTCCAACGATGCTGAAATGAGGCATGGAAGACTCCTTGTCCCGCTGTCTCCTTCATTCGAAGTTGAAGTCTTGTGCGCGGGACAAGAAGCTTAATGATGGGCTTATGGTGAATCTTCCCCTGAGCTTCCTAACGTTGCGTAGGAAGTTTCTCTAATTTCAACGAATCGCCGGTTTTTCACGTGCCTGCCACAACACCTCGGCCACCCCCTGCCGCCGCCCGATGATCCGTGCGGCCACGAAGAGCAAGTCCGACAACCGGTTGATGTAGGCCAGGCCAACCCCTTCCAGCGGCTCGATGGCATTGAGCTGCTGGCAGCGCCGCTCCGCGCTGCGTGCCTGGCTGCGGCAGACATGGGCCTGGGCCACCAGTGCCGAGCCGCTGGGCAGGATGAAGTTCTTCAACGGCCCCAGCTCCTCGTTCCAGCGGTCGATGGCCGCTTCCAGTCGTTCCACCTCGGCCTGGTCCAGGGCCTGGTAGCTCGGCATCGCCAGTTCTCCGCCGAGGTCGAACAGCCGGTGCTGGCAGGGCGCCAGGACCTCGGTCAGCTCCTCCAGCCCGTGTTCGGCCAGGCCTGCCAGCAGCAGGCCGAGCTGGCTGTTGAGGCTGTCGACCTCGCCGATCGCCTCGATCCGTGGATGGTCCTTGGGGACCCGGCGGCCGTCGCCCAGGCCGGTCTCGCCCTTGTCGCCGGTGCGTGTGTAGATTTTCGACAGGCGGTAGCCCATGTCATGCCTCCGTCTTGGCCGGCGCCGCCGGCGCGGGCTGGCTCAGGGGCAGGCGCAGAGTGAAACAGGTCCCCTGGCCAGGTGCGGAGTGCACCTCCATCTGCCCCTTGTGGTTGTTGGTGATGATGAAGTACGAGACCGACAGGCCAAGCCCGGTGCCCTGGCCGATCTCTTTGGTGGTGAAGAACGGCTCGAAGGTCCGCTTGCGCACGCCCTCGGGCATGCCGATGCCGTTGTCCTCGACCTGGATTTCCGCCCAGGGCGGGTTGAGCCGGGTGCGCAGGATGATCCGTCCCGGCTCGCAGGGCTGCGGGCGCAGGTGAATGGCCTGGGCGGCGTTCTTCAGCAGGTTCAGCAGCACCTGTTCCAGTTCGTTGGCCGTGCAGGGCACCGGCCCCAGGTTGGGGTCGAACTGGCGGACGATGTGCTGGCCCTTGAAGTCGAAGCCGATGGTCAGGTCGAAGTCGTTGCCGGCGATCTCCACCGCCTGGTCGATCAGCGCCGGCAGGTCGCAGGGCACCAACTGGCGGTTGCTGCGGCGGCTGAAGCTGAGCATGTGGGTGACGATCTTCGCCGCCCGTGCGCCGGCCTGCTGGATGCCGTCGAGCAGTTGCGGCACCTCGCGGCTTTCCAGGTAGCGGTTGACGCCGTCCAGGTCGACGCCGAGCTCCTCGGCCTGCGCTTGGTTGCGCGCCAGATCCGGTGACAGGCGCCGGCGGATGTTCTGCACATTGTGCAGGATGGCGCCCAGCGGGTTGTTGATCTCGTGAGCCATGCCGGCGGCCAGCCCGCCGACCGACAGCATCTTCTCCGACTGCACCATCATTTCTTCCAGCGACAGGCGCTGGGTGATGTCGTCGATGCGGATCACCACGCCGCGCCCGCCACCACCCATCAGGGGGTAGAAGGTCAGGGCATAGTGGCGTACATCGTCGCCCTTGGGCCAGGTGACCCGCTCGATCTTCGCCACCCGATGCTTCTCCACGCTTTCCTTGAGCTGTGGCAGGAACGGCTTGAGCGGCTCGAAGGCGATGAAGATTGGCTGGTTCAACGCTTCGTCCAGCGGAGTGCCGGAAAGCACCGTGGCCTCGTGGTTCCACTGGGTCACGTAGAGCTGTTCGTCCAGGGCGATCAAGGCCGAGGGCATCGAGTCGATGATGCTGTTGAGGTAGTTCTGGAAGCCTGTGAGTTTCTTCTCGATCTTGCTGCGCACCTGGACTTCCAGTTCCAGCTTGCGGTTGGTGTGGCGGGTTTCCTCGGCCAGGCCCTGGGCTTGGTCGTAGGCCATCTGGAACTCGTCACGGGCATTCTTGAGCTGTTGCTCGCGGGCCTCGATGCGCGAAAGCATGGTGTTGAAGGCCTCGGCCAGGCTACCGATCTCGTCGTCATTGCCACGCTGGGCGCGCAGGGCGTAGCTCTCTTCGCGGGTGACCTGGCGGCTCAGCTCCTCCAACTGATTGATCGGCTGGGTGATCAGGCGCTTGATCTGCCGGGCGATGAGCAGCCACAGCAGCACGCTGAACACCAGGATCGCCAGGCTGGCGGTCAGGGTGCCGGTGTAGAAGGCCGTCGGCAGTTCGCTGCTGGCCACCAGCAGCAGGTGCGCCGGTGGGCTGCCGGCACGGGGCAGGCGAATCAGTTGGGTATTGCGAAACTCCATCAGGCGCCAGCCGTCGATGTTGCGATAGCGCTTGGGCAGGGCCAGGGGCTCGCCGTGCTGCAACTGCGCGAGCATGCGCCCGTCGCTGGCATAGAGCGCGGCGGCGCGCAGGGGAGAGTAGCTGTCGAGCTCCTTGAGCAGCGCCGTGGCGGCCTCTGGCGAGTCGCCGGCGCGCGCCGAGAGCTGCGGGTTGGACACCAGGCGGCCGATGGTCTGCAGGGCCTGGGGCGCCATGCTTTCCTGGGTGATCCAGTAGGCGGCGCTGATGAACGCCAGGTTGGCCACCAGCAGGATAGTGACCAGCAGCACCAGTAGGGCTGCCAGCAGTTTCTGTCCGACTGGGAGGTTTTCCAGGCGTTGGCGCAGGGTCATGGGCGAGGCAATGTCCACTCGTTGAAGAGGCGGCGTCAGTCGCTGGGCAGGCCGCGGGCCTGCAGTCTATCGACCAGACTCCGGTGCAGGTGTTCCAGGTGCGGTACGGCCAGGCCGTGGCGGGTTGCCGCCCGGCAAGCGTGGCCGAGCAGGTAGTGCACCTCGGTGCGGCGGCCATGGCGCACGTCCTGGTACATGGAAGAGTAGTTGGCCGCGGTGGCCAGGATCACCCGCTGCACTTCCTCGTCCAGGTCTTCGGCGGCCTGGGGCTGGCCGCAGCGGCGCAGCAGTGCCTTCAGTTCCGTGCACAGTGTGTCGACCTCGCCGAGGTGTTCCAACAGGCCGCCATTGTGGCAGTCGTGGAGCACGGTGAGGGGATTGATCGCACAGTTGAGGGCCAGCTTGCGCCACAGGCGCGGGAGGATGTCGACCGTCCACTGGGCCGCAATGCCCGCATCCTGCAGGTCGTCGAACCACTCCGGTACGCCGGGGTTGAGCGGGTCGCCCAGCCAGTTGAAGCCGTGGCCGGCGAAGCGCACCCGCCAGTCCGCCTCGCGGAAGGCGCCCTCGGTGCTGGAGGCGAAGATGCAACGGGCGTGCGGCACCTGCTCGGCGACTTCGTCCTGGCTGCCCAGGCCGTTCTGTAGCAGCACCAGTTCGGCGCCCTCGGCCAGGCGCGGCGCCAGGCGCGCCACTGCCGGTGCGGCGTCGTAGGCCTTGCACGCCACCAGCAGGCGATGGATCGGCCCGCCGGTGGCCGCGTCGGTCTCGGCGGGGATCGCATAGTGACTGGCCTGGTCGTGCTCGACCAGGGTGAGGCCACCGGCCGCCTGGTACGCCGCCAGGCGACGCTCGTCGCGCAGGATCAGGCGGACCGCCTTGCCGGCGCGGGCCAGCCGGCAGGCCCAGAGGCTGCCGAGGCTACCGGCGCCGAGAATATGCCAGGTGCTGCTCATCTGTGTTTCGCAACCCGTTATAATGTGCCCGCATTTTAACCGTCTGACCCGGCGCGCGCCCCTACCGAGCGCGCTTTTATTTTTGGAGAACAACCATGCCTTCGTTCGACGTGGTATCGGAACTGGACAAGCACGAAGTCACCAACGCTGTGGAAAACGCGGTGAAGGAACTGGACCGTCGCTACGACCTCAAGGGCAAGGGCAGCTTCGAGTTCAAGGACAAGGAGCAGACCGTGCTGCTGACCGCCGAGGCGGACTTCCAGCTCGAGGCGATGATCGAGATCCTGCGCCTGGCCCTGGTCAAGCGCAAGATCGACGTCAAGTGCCTGGAGGTCAAGGACGCCTATGCCTCGGGCAAGGAAATGAAGCAAGAGGCCAAGTTCCGCGAAGGTATCGACAAGGACCTGGCCAAGAAGATCGTCGCCACCATCAAGGACGCCAAGCTCAAGGTCCAGGCGGCCATCCAGGGCGAGCAGGTGCGCGTCACCGGCAAGAAACGCGACGACCTGCAGGAAGCCATCGCGCTGCTGCGCACCAAGGAGTTCGACATGCCGCTGCAGTTCAACAACTTCCGCGACTGACCGGCAGGCGGCCAGGAACCCTGATGGCGCCGTGATGTCCATCGCTTCCATGGCCGCTGAAATCCTCGCGGCCTGCTTATCGTGTACTTGCCGTTCGGCATCAGGAGATGAATATGGATTTGAACGCTGAAGTCGATCAGCTGGTCCGTCAATCGCAGACCTGGGTTCCCTTGATCATGGAGTACGGCAGCCGCGTGCTGCTGGCGCTGCTGACGCTCGCCGTCGGCTGGTGGATCGTCAACAAGGTCAGTGCCCGCCTGGGCGCGCTGGTCGGCATGCGCCATGGCGATGCGGCCTTGCAGAGCTTCATCAGTTCCCTGGCCAACATCGTGCTCAAGGTGCTGCTGTTCGTCAGCGTGGCCTCGATGATCGGCATCGAGACCACCTCGTTCGTCGCCGCCATCGGTGCGGCGGGCCTGGCCATCGGCCTGGCCTTGCAGGGCAGCCTGGCGAACTTCGCCGGCGGCGTGCTGATCCTGCTGTTCCGTCCGTTCCGCCTGGGCGACTGGATCGAGGCCCAGGGCGTCAGCGGTACCGTCGACAGCATCCAGATCTTCCACACCGTGCTGCGCACCGGTGACAACAAGACGGTCATCGTGCCCAACGGCAGCTTGTCCAACGGCATCATCACCAACTACAACCGCCAGCCCACCCGCCAGGTGATATTCAATGTCGGCGTCGATTACGATGCCGACCTGCAGAAGGCCCGCGAGGTGTTGCTGGAGCTGGCCAAGGACCCGCGGGTGCTGCCTGATCCGGCGCCGGCGGCGGTGGTGTCCGAGCTGGGCGACAGCTCGATCACCGTTTCGCTGCGTATCTGGGTCAAGACCCCGGACTACTGGAGCGTGATGTTCATGCTCAACGAGCAGGCCCGCGACCGGCTCAAGACTGTGGGAATCGACATCCCGTTCCCGCAGCGGGTGATCCGCGTGGTGCAGGAGGCTGCCGTGTCGTAAGGGCCTTCGAAGGTCCGCTGAACAGCCGGGGCCGCTACGCGCCCCTTGGCAGGCAAGCCCGCTTCAGAGGCCGAGTCGATCACACGATGTGATGTGCACGGCCATGTAGGAGCGGGCTTGCCTGCCAAGGGCGCGCGAGCGGCCCCGATCCCATTCACCTCATTACACTTGTTCACAGCCCCGCACGGCCATTTCTGGCATACAGGCTGTTCCCCGCCGTTCCAACCTGACGTCCATCATGAAACCACTGCTGTATATCTCGCCCCTGCGGGCCCTGCTGTTCGGCCTCACCCTGGCCCTGTTCGAATTGCTGACCTACCTTGCCAGCGACGCGGTCATGCCTGCCATGCCGGTGGTGGTCGACGATCTGGCCGCCAGCCCCGAATTCATTCCCCACGCCCTGAACCTGTACCTGCTCGGTGGCGTGCTCCTGCAATGGCTGATCGGCCCACTGGCCGACCGCTATGGGCGACGTCCGCTGTTGCTGGCCGGCTGCGCCTTCTTCGGCCTGGCGTGCCTGGCCACCTACTGGGTCCATGACATCAGCTTGTTCAACCTGCTGCGCCTGCTGCAGGGCGTTGGCCTGGGCTTCGTGGTCACTGTCAGCTACCCGGCGCTGAACGAGGCGTTCAGCGAGGCCGATGCGGTCCGCATGATGGCATTGCTGGCCAATATCGCCCTGCTGTCACCGCTGCTCGGCCCACTGGTCGGCACCTTGCTGCTGCAGTGGCTCGACTGGCGCTGGCTGTTCCTGGCTTTTGCCGCCGGCGCGGTGCTGACCTGGCTGCTGCTGTACCGGCTGATGCCGGAAACCCTGGGCGTGGAGCGCCGCGACGGCTCGCGCCTGGCGTTCACGCCGATCCAGCTGCTGCCCTTGCTGTTCGGTTATGGCCAATTGCTGGCCAACCGCCGCTTCGTTGCCGGCAGCGCGGCCCTGGGCCTGGTGGGCCTGCCGCTGATCGGCTGGATCGGCCTGTCGCCGGTGCTGCTGATCCACGACGAGGGGCTGAGCACGATGGAATACGCGCTGTGGCAGTTGCCGGTATTCGCCGGGCTGATCCTTGGCAACCTGATCATCAACCGCATCGCCGACCGCTACCCGCTGCCCAGCCTGGTGCGTGGGGCCCTGTGGCCCTACCTGGCGGGCTTGTGCCTGATGGTGCTGGCGACCTGGTACTGGCCGACGGTGACCAGCGTGGTGGCGGGGATGTCGCTGTACGCCCTGGGCCTGGGCGTGGCCAATGCGGTGCTGTACCGCATGACCCTGTTCGCCAGTGAGCAGAGCAAGGGGCTGGTGTCGGCCATGCTGGGGATGATCACCATTGCCCTGCTGGGGCTGGGCGGTGCGGTGCTGGCGATGCTGGGGGCGGGGGCGAGCCTGCTGCACTTCGCGCTGGGGGCGGGCGTTGCCGGTGCGCTGGCCCTCTGGCCGCTGTGGTTCGTGGTGGGTGGGCGCCAGGACGAAGGTGCCGTGGCGCAGTGACCTAGGGAAAAGCGGCCCTGCGTCAGGGCCGCTCGGCTGCGGAACTCTCCATCGGCTCCTGCTTGCCGGGCCCCACTTCCTGCCGCCACTGCAGGGCGATCAGGATCAACGTCGGCACGCCCAGCAGGGCCGTGATCAGGAAGAAGTCGTGGTAGCCGAACTTCTCCACCAGCACGCCGGAGTAACCACCGATCAAACGTGGCAGCAGCAGCATGATCGAGCTGAGCAGGGCGTACTGGGTGGCGGAGAACTTCAGGTTGGTCAGGCTCGACAGGTAGGCGACGAACGCCGAGGTGGCCAGGCCGGAACTGAAGTTGTCCAGGGAGATGGTCACCACTAGCATCTTCAGGTTCGGCCCCATGTCGGCCAGCATCAGGAACAGGATGTTGGTCGCCGCCGAGGCGGCGCCACCGATGAACAGGATCGGCAGGATACCGAAGCGCACGATCAGCAGGCCGCCGGCCCCGGCGCCGACCAGGGTCATGATGAGGCCGAAGATCTTGCTGACGCTGGCGATCTCGTCCTTGGTGAAGCCCATGTCGATGTAGAAGACATTGGCCATCACCCCCATCACGGTGTCCGACATGCGGTAGGTGGCGATCAGGCCGAGCAGCAACAGGGCTTGCCAGCGGTAGCGCAGGATGAAGTCGTTCACCGGTGTCAGCACCGGCGCCAGGCCACGCCGGCCCAGGGACGACAGGCACGCCCAGGTCAGCAGGACATAGAGCAGCAGGCGCAGGAAGGCGCGGTCTTCGAGCAGCAGGTCGAGCGGGGTCGCGTCGCCGGACACCACGCTGCCCCAACCGGTGTTGAACAGTTGGGTGAAGCTGGCCGGCACCGACACCAGCAGGATGATCAGCACGAACACCGACGCCAGTTGGTGAACCAGCCCGTAGCGCGCTGCCGACAGCTGGGTGCGCAGGGGCACGGGGGGCTCGCGCATCACCAGGGTGGTGAACACCGCCGGCAGCATCAGCACGCCGAACAGCACATAGGTACCAGTCCAGGCCTTGTGCAGGTAGCTGAAGCCGGTGGAGCCGAACCATTCGGCGAAGAACAGCGCGCCGGCGGTGGCGAGCAGGGCGGCGACCCGGTAGCCGGCCATGTAGCTGGCGGCCAGGGCCGCCTGGCGCTGGTCGTCGGCGATCTCCAGGCGGTAGGCGTCGACGGCGATGTCCTGGGTGGCCGAGGCGAAGGCCACCAACACCGCCAGGGCGATCAGCCACGACAGGTGCTTCTGCGGGTCGCACAGGCCCATGCCGACCAGCCCCACCACCACCAACACCTGCGACAGCAGCAGCCACGAGCGGCGTCGGCCGAGGCTGCCCAGTACCGGCAGGCGCCATTGGTCGAGCAGTGGTGACCAGACCCATTTGAAGGCATAGGCCAGGCCGATCAGGCTGGCGTAGCCGATGGTCTCGCGGGCCACGCCGGCCTCTCGTAGCCAGACGGAGAGTGTGGAGAACACCAGCATGTAGGGCAAACCGGCGGCAAAGCCAAGCAGCAGGAGCACCAGGGTCGATGGGCTGGCATAGGCAGCGAGCGCAGCGCGCCAGGTTTTACGGGGCATGGGCCAACATCTGCCTCAAGTTTGCGAAAACAAAACGCGCACTCTAACCGCTGTGCTCCATTGGACGCCAGCCATGACGCGACATATCCACACGATTATTGGCCACATTGACGCCTTCTGCGCGCAGCCTGGCCCGCTGTTCGTCGCCCGATGGCGTGCCCAGCGCCAGGCTCAGTCGACCGCCGGCACCCAGCACCCGGTGCCAGGGCAGGCGGGTATCCGGCGGCAGTTGCCCAAGGGTACGCCCGACCCAGCGCGCCGCCCGCCCCAGGCCCGCCAGTTCGGCCAATTGGCCGTAGCTGACCACCTTGCCGGCAGGGATCTGGCCCAGCACGGAATACAGCGCCATTCGTCGGGCCTCGGCATCTTCCGGGGGGACGCGAGAGTTGCCGGACATCAGGGCTGCCCTGGCCTGTAGATGAAAACGGACAGGCGGTCGTGGCAAATGAGAGTGGAACTCAACGGCATGGTCTGGGTCTGTCCTTGCTCTGGTCGTGGGTATCTGGATAATGCCCGGCTTTTTTCGTCAAATCGAACCCGTAGTCCGCTTATGTATTCTAGAACCTTGCTTTGCCTGATCGTCGCCTCCCTCTGTGCCCCTGCGTTCGCCGATACCGTGTGGATGAAGAACGGCGACAGGCTCAGCGGCACCATCAAGGTGTTCGATGGCGGCAAGCTGCTGCTGGAAACACCCTACGGCGGCGCCATCGCCCTGGACTGGAAGCAGGTGCAGACCCTGGAGAGCGACCAGGAGTTGCTGGTCAAGCAGGACGCCTACAACGGCGAGAAGACCAAGTCGCTCAAGGCCGCCGAGCCGGGCAAGGTCACCCTGGCCAATGGCGATGTGCCCAAGACGGTGGAGCTGACGAGCATCGAGCAGATCATGAAGCCCCGGCCGCTGGTCGAGGATTTCCTGTGGAAGGGCAACGTCGACCTGGCCATGGACTATAAGCGCGCCGAGAACGACACCGACGACTACGACGTGAGTTTCAAGACCACCGCCCGCCATGGTCGCTGGCGGCACAACGCCGAAGGCGAGTACAACCGCGAGACCAAGGACGACATCACCACCACCAACAACTGGAGTGCCGAATACGCCCTGGACCGTTTCATCACCGACAAGTGGTTCTGGCAGGGCCGGCTGGAGTACAAGCGTGACCACATCGAGGACCTGGCTCGCCAGCGCACCGTGGGTACCGGCCCTGGCTACCAGTTCTGGGACGACGAGTTGGGTGCCTTCTCCCTCGGTTCGCTGATCAACCGTACCGACTTCGAGTACCGGGACGGCGGCAAGGACAACTTCTATGCCGCCGCGGTGAAGTGGGACTACAACCGCTACCTGATCGGCAAGAGCGTCCAGCTGTTCACCAACGGCGAGTTCGGCAAGCCCCTGGGCGGCGTGGCCGACTACTCGCTGGATGCGGAGGTGGGCCTGCGCTACAAGGTCACCGAGTGGGCCTCGCTCAACCTCAAGGCGGAGAAGGACGTCATCAGCGGCACCCGCGACAGCGATCTGGACAAGACCCGCTATACCGCCGGCTTCGGGGTCACCTGGTAGCGGGCAGCCGCAAGCTCCGAGCCGCAAGCTGCAAGAAACAGCGGGTGTAGCGCCCAATACCGGTCAGTCAAGACTTTCCATGTGGGGCTGCAACGCAGCCCCGATGTCGCTCAATCGGCTGGCATCGGGTGAAGCCCCCACCGTTTGCAACACACCGCCTTGCTTTTTCTTGCAGCTTTGTAGCTTATAGCGGGTAGCTGATTTCCATTCGCCAGGAGCCCTGTAGTGAGTACCAACGCCAACCGTCCCGCCCGGGAACTGCTGCTCAAGGAATACCGCGGTGTCCTCTCGACCCACTCCAAGTCCATGCCGGGTTACCCCTTCGGTTCGGTGGTGCCGTACTGCCTGGATGCCCAGGGCCAGCCGCTGATCCTCATCAGCCGTATCGCCCAGCACACCCACAACCTGCAGAAGGATGCCAAGTGCTCGCTGCTGGTGGGCGAGCGCGACGCCGAGGACGTCCAGGCCGTGGGCCGCCTGACGGTGATGGCCGAGGCGCGCAAGCTCACCGACGAAGCTGCCATCGAGGCGGCGGCCGAGCGCTACTACCGCTATTTCCCCGAGGCCAGCAACTACCACAAGGCCCACGATTTCGACTTCTGGGTGCTGGAGCCGGTGCGCCATCGCTACATCGGTGGCTTCGGCGCGATCCACTGGCTCGACCAGGTGACCCTGGCCAACCCGTTCGCCGGCAAGGCCGAGGCGAGCATGATCGAACACATGAACAGCGACCATGCCAATGCCATCGCCCACTATGTCGAGCTGACCGACTTGCCGCGCACCGCAGCGGCCGAGATGGTCGGCATCGACAGCGAGGGCATGCACCTGCGTATTGGCCAGGGGATCTACTGGCTGGCTTTCCCGACGACCTGCAATACGCCGACACAAGTTCGCGAAGCCTTGGTTTTGCTGGCTCGCGCCGAGCAATGGCCGGCTTCGACTGAAGTCGAGGGTTGAAATAGCGAGCGCACGCATCCATTTGATGGTCTTACTGGAAGGTTGTCTTCCGCCGAGGATCCCTTGATGCGTGCTTTTTTATTGCTGTTCCTGATTTTCCCGGTGCTGGAGCTGTTCGTCTTCGTCAAGGTCAGCGCCGCCATCGGTTTCTTCCCGGCGTTGCTGCTGATCATCGCCGGTTCTGCCCTGGGTGTGCTGGTGATGCGTCTGGCCGGGTTGGCCACCGCCCTGCGCGCCCGTGAGAGCTTGCAGCGTGGCGAGCTGCCCGCCGAGGACATGTTCCAGGGCCTGATGCTCGCCGTCGGCGGTGGCCTGCTGTTGCTGCCAGGCTTCATCAGCGACGTGCTGGGCCTGCTCTGCCTGCTGCCGTTCACCCGCCACCTGGCTGCGCGCAAGCTGCGCCAGCGCGCCGAAGCCCAGGCCATGCGCCAGCGGGCGTTCCAGGACGATCCGTTCCAGGCCCGGCCGGATGCCGGTCATCGTCCCAACGTGATCGAGGGCGAGTACGAGCGTCGCGACAACAAGTAGATACCCACTCGCGGCGCTCCGGTATCCCGGCAAACCCGCTCCCCCAGGTTCGGCGCTGACCTCGAGCAAGCGCTGGCCCGGGGGAGCGGGTTTGCCACGAATGGGCCAGTGAAAAATCCGTTGCCGGGCGATTCGGTGAAAAATTTTCTCGGGCAAGCCTTGTAATTGATTTTGCCGACCACATGTATGGGTCACCGCAAGGTTTCTGGTGGGTTTCCACCAGACATGACACAGAGGGTTCGCCTGGTGCGGGCCCTCACCGGCTACGCCGGAAGCCTCAACCCGCCGGTGTCGACACCGGCCGATGAAAACCACACTTTGGGAGAGATCGACAATGAAGCTTCGTCCTCTGCATGACCGCGTCGTCATCCGTCGCAGCGAAGAAGAATCGAAAACCGCTGGCGGTATCGTCCTGCCGGGTTCGGCCGCTGAAAAACCGAACCGCGGCGAAATCGTCGCCGTCGGCACCGGTCGCATCCTGGACAATGGCGAAGTGCGCGCACTGGCCGTGAAAGTGGGCGACCAGGTGGTTTTCGGCCCTTACTCGGGCAGCAACACCGTGAAGGTCGATGGCGAAGACCTGCTGGTGATGAGCGAGAACGAAATCCTCGCCGTCATCGAAGGCTGATCAACCCCGGTTTCCGTTATTCCAGAAGAATTCAAGGATTAAACGATCATGGCTGCTAAAGACGTAAAATTCGGCGATTCCGCCCGCAAGAAAATGCTCGTTGGTGTCAACGTCCTGGCTGACGCGGTAAAAGCGACCCTGGGCCCGAAAGGCCGCAACGTGGTCCTGGCCAAGAGCTTCGGCGCGCCGACCATCACCAAGGACGGCGTTTCCGTCGCCAAGGAAATCGAGCTGAAGGACGCCTTCGAGAACATGGGCGCCCAACTGGTCAAGGAAGTCGCTTCCAAGGCCAACGATGCTGCCGGTGACGGCACCACCACCGCTACCGTCCTGGCCCAGGCCATCGTCAACGAAGGCCTGAAGGCCGTTGCCGCCGGCATGAACCCGATGGACCTCAAGCGCGGTATCGACAAGGCCACCGCCGCCATCGTCGCCGAGCTGAAGAACCTGTCCAAGCCGTGCGCCGACTCCAAGGCCATCGCCCAGGTAGGCACCATCTCCGCCAACTCCGACACCTCCATCGGTGAAATCATCGCCGAAGCCATGGAAAAAGTCGGCAAGGAAGGCGTCATCACCGTCGAGGAAGGTTCGGGCCTGGAGAACGAACTGTCCGTTGTCGAAGGCATGCAGTTCGACCGTGGCTACCTGTCGCCATACTTCGTCAACAAGCCGGACACCATGGTTGCCGAGCTCGAAAGCCCGCTGCTGCTGCTGGTCGACAAGAAGATCTCCAACATCCGCGAACTGCTGCCGGTGCTGGAAGCTGTCGCCAAGGCCGGCCGTCCGCTGCTGATCGTCGCCGAGGACGTCGAGGGCGAAGCCCTGGCCACCCTGGTGGTCAACAACATGCGCGGCATCGTCAAGGTCGCGGCCGTCAAGGCACCTGGCTTCGGCGACCGCCGCAAGGCCATGCTGCAGGACATCGCCACCCTGACCGGCGGCCAGGTCATCTCCGAGGAAATCGGCCTGACCCTGGAGTCCACCACCCTGGAGCACCTGGGTAACGCCAAGCGCGTCATCCTGTCCAAGGAAAACACCACCATCATCGACGGCGCTGGCGCCGACGCCGACATCGAGGCTCGCGTCAAGCAGATCCGTGCCCAGATCGAGGAAACCACCTCCGACTACGACCGTGAGAAGCTGCAAGAGCGCCTGGCCAAGCTGGCTGGCGGTGTTGCCGTGATCAAGGTCGGTGCCGGCACCGAAGTCGAGATGAAAGAGAAGAAGGCTCGCGTCGAAGACGCCCTGCACGCCACCCGTGCAGCCGTCGAAGAAGGCGTCGTGCCTGGCGGCGGTGTCGCCCTGGTGCGTGCCCTGCAAGCTGTCGCTGACCTCAAGGGTGACAACGAAGACCAGAACGTCGGTATCGCCCTGCTGCGTCGCTCGGTCGAAGCCCCGCTGCGCCAGATCACTGCCAACGCTGGCGACGAGCCGAGCGTGGTGGCCGACAAGGTCAAGCAGGGTTCGGGCAACTACGGCTACAACGCTGCTACCGGCGAGTACGGCGACATGATCGAGATGGGTATCCTGGACCCAGCCAAGGTCACCCGTTCGGCGCTGCAGGCCGCAGCTTCGATCGGTGGTCTGATGATCACCACCGAAGCCATGGTCGCCGACCTGCCGGAAGACAAGCCGGCTGCAGGCATGCCTGACATGGGCGGCATGGGTGGCATGGGCGGCATGATGTAAGCCAGCCTCACCCGCTGCACATGAAGAAGCCCCGCCTCGTGCGGGGCTTTTTCATTGTGGCTGCCTGGGGATATTCCGCTGTTCGGCCTTGGGGCTGCTGTGCAGCCCATCGCCGGCAAGCCGGCTCCCACATTAGGGTGGCGCCAGGCCCGAGGACAGTGGTGAAGCCTGGGAGCCGGCTTGACGGCGATAGGGCCGGTACAGACACCACAAGACCGTTGCTCCCACATGCCCCTGCGAACCCCATCATAGTGATCGACTCGAACCCTGTGGGAGCGGGCTTGCCCGCGAATGGGCCGCGCAGCGGCCCCAAGGCTGGCGCCTCGGCCACGATGGCCGTAAGCTGCGCCTGCCGCGCCCCGCGAAAGCGCCGCACAGGAGACCCCGATGCGCATTCTACTGGTTGAAGACAACCGCGATATCCTCGCCAACCTGGCCGACTACCTGGGCATGAAGGGTTATACCGTCGACTGTGCCCAGGACGGTCTGTCCGGGCTGCACCTGGCCGCCACCGAACACTACGACCTGATCGTCCTCGACATCATGCTGCCCGGCATCGATGGCTACACCCTGTGCAAGCGCCTGCGCGAGGACGCCCGCCGCGACACCCCGGTGATCATGCTCACCGCCCGCGACCAACTGGACGACCGCCTGCAAGGCTTTCGCTCCGGCGCCGACGACTACCTGCTCAAACCCTTCGCCCTGTCGGAGCTGGCGGCGCGCATCGAGGCGGTGCTGCGCCGTTCCCAAGGGGGCGGCCGGCGGACCCTGCAGGTCGCCGACCTCAGCTACGACCTCGACACCCTGGAGGTCACCCGCCAGGGGCGCCTGCTCAAGCTCAACCCGGTCGGCCTCAAGCTGCTCGCCGTCCTGATGCAGAAGAGCCCGCACGTGCTGCGCCGCGAAGTGCTGGAAGAGGCCCTGTGGGGCGATGACTGCCCCGACAGCGACAGCCTGCGCAGCCATGTGCACCAGTTGCGCCAGGTGATCGACAAGCCGTTCGACAAGCCCCTGCTACACACCGTACATGGCGTCGGCTACCGCCTCGCCGAGGGTCGCGATGGAGTTTAAGCAGAGCCTCGCCCAGCGCATCATCATCGCCTTCGCGCTGATGAGCGCCCTGGTCGCCGGGGCCTTCGCCTTCGGTATCGTCGCCACTGTCCACCTGGTCGAGGAGCGGCTGATCTCCGCGGTGCTCGGCGGGGACCTGCAGCGCCTGCTGCGCATGGACAGCATCAGCGACTGGAGTCACCGGCCGCGCCCCGACCAGTTGTTCTACTTCAGCGGCGGTCGCGACGACTTCGAACTGCCCAAGGACCTGCGCCACCTGGAACCAGGCTTTCACGAAGTGTTTCGCGACCAGCTGTCGTACCACGCCATGGTCGAGGTGGTCGATGGCCGCCACTACGTGCTGCTGCAGGACCAGAGCGATTTCGAGGAGCGCGAGCGGGTGTTGTTCGCGGTCGTGGTGGTGGGCTTCGTGCTCAGCCTGGCGCTGGCGGTGATCCTCGGCTGGCTGCTGGCCCGGCGGGTGATGGCGCCGGTGATCCGCCTGGCTCGCCAGGTCCGTCACCGTGACCAGTTGCTCGGCCTGGCGCCACCCTTGGCGCCGGACTACGCGGCGGACGAGGTCGGCCAGTTGGCGGCGGCCTTCGACGATACCCTGGGCCGGCTGCGCGACGCCTTGACCCGTGAGCGGTTGTTCACCAGCGATGTCAGCCATGAGCTGCGCACCCCGCTGATGGTGCTGGCCACCTCCTGCGAGCTGTTGATGGAGAACCCGGCCCTGGACAGCCGTTCCCGCAACCAGGTAGAGCGCATCGCGCGGGCGACCGAAGAAATGCGCGAGCTGGTCAAGACCTTCCTGATGCTGGCCCGGGCCCAGCGTGACGAGGGGGCCATCGCCTCGCGGGCGACCTTGTGCGAGGTCGCCGACGACCTGATCGGGGTCTGGCGCGACACCATCGAGCAGAAGGGCCTGACCCTCTACTACGATGGCCGCGTCAGTGCCAGCCCGGTGCTGTACAACGCCACGTTCCTGCAGTCGGTGATGGGCAACCTGTTGCGCAATGCCGCCCACTACACCGACAGCGGCTACATCCGCCTGAGCCTGGAGCCCAACGGTTTCAGTGTCGAGGACAGCGGTGTGGGGATCCCCGAGGAGCAGCGCGAGGCAATGTTCCGCCCCTTCGTGCGCGGCGACGAGCGCCGGGGCGAGGGGCTGGGGCTGGGGCTTTCGCTGGTGCAGCGGATCTGCGACGACCAGGGCTGGCGGGTCACCCTGACGGCCACATTGCCCCATGGTTGTCGCTTCCAGGTGGACCTGAGCCAGGGCAGCGCACCGGCCCCAGACACCGAGACGCGCGACCAGTCACCTGCTTCCCGGTAACTTTCTGAAAAATCCTACGGTGCATCTGACAGATTTTTCACACTTGCATGACCTGATTCCAACGTGCAGCTGCCTAAAGTCGGCGCACTGGAATCAGGAGATGTTCAATGCGAGGCCCCATCAAACTTGAATTTTCCGAGAAGTACGACGAGCAGCATGCCCGCGAATACTTTCTCAAGCACCAGGATGGCTTGGCGCGTCGCCTCTCTCACCACCGTGACGAACAGCTGGCCAGGCGTGCCCTGGCGCTGGCCGG
Source organism: Pseudomonas guariconensis (assembly GCF_024127895.1). Taxonomy (GTDB): domain Bacteria; phylum Pseudomonadota; class Gammaproteobacteria; order Pseudomonadales; family Pseudomonadaceae; genus Aquipseudomonas; species Aquipseudomonas guariconensis_B. The sequence continues at coordinate 65,016 of NZ_JAMYBK010000009.1, forward strand.
CGAACCGGGCCTGGTCCTGGACCTGCCGTGCGGTGCCGGCCGTTTCTGGCCATTGCTGGCAGAAAAGCCCAACCGAGTGATCATCGGTGCCGACAATTCCGAGGCGATGATCGAGACAGCCTGTGCCTCGCAACCGCCAGAGGTGGTGGCACGGGTACGGCCTTTGCAAACGTCTGCCTTTGCCATCGACCTGCCCGACAACGCGGTAGACAGCATTTTCTGCATGCGGCTGTTCCACCACATTGGCGAGGCGGCCCATCGCAAGACGATTCTTTCGGAGTTTCAGAGGGTTAGCCGCGACAGCGTGATCCTGTCGCTGTGGGTGGATGGCAATTTCAAGGCATGGCGGCGCAGGAAACTCGAGCAGCGACGCAAGAGCAGGGCAGAGCAGGGCAGCTACCAGAACCGTTTCGTGTTACCGGTGGACACGGTCGAAGAAGAATTCGTGACAGCCGGGTTCAGAATTCAGGAACGTCTGGACTTCTTGCCGTTCTATGCCATGTGGCGAGTGTATGTGTTGCGCAAAGGGTAGGTTTGCATGGCTGTAGCCGAAAATAGAATGTCGCGGTTCGAGTATTACTGGCAGCAGCAGGGCGAGTGGGTCGAGGAGCCCAACCAGCGCCGCGGCGGCGAGAGTGGCGTGCAGCGCCTGAACGACGAACGCGGGCAAGTGCTGTATGCCAAGCGCCAGGTCGGGCATATCTACCGGAGCCTGCTGCATCCGTTCGGCCGGCCGACGGTGCTGCGCGAGCTGGATGCCCTGCACAGTTTCGAGCGGCTCGGTGTGCGTGTGCCGCGCATCGTCTTCGCCGGTGCCAGGCGGGATGACGATCGCCAATGGCGTGCCCTGCTGGTGAGCGAGGCCCTCGATGGCTTCGTCGAACTGGATACCTGGCATGCCGAAGGGGCCCGGGAGCGTTATCCCCAGGCCGTGCATGAACGCATGCTCAAGGACCTGGCCGACAACCTGGCGCGCATGCACCTGGGGCATTGGCAGCATGGTTGCCTGTATGGCAAGCATGTCTTCGTCAAGGTCAGCGGCGAAGGCGAGCGCGCCCGAGCCGAAGTGGCCCTGCTGGACCTGGAGAAGTGCCGGCGGCGTATCCGCTGCCAGCGCGCGGCCTACAACGACCTGCGTCAGTTGCGGCGCCATTCGTCACTCAATGAGGCGGAATGGCAGACACTGCTCTACTTTTACCAGATGGCGTTTGGCAGCGCTGTCAAAGGGTTAGAGCAATGAAACTAGAAATCGCTCGAGCTTTGTTCCTGTTGGCTGCCCTGGCGGTGACCACGGCGGCGGTGGCGGCCTGGGAAGAACCGCGGCCGGCAGTGTTCAGCAAGGCAGAGATGGGCGGGCAGTGTCCCTTGCCTCGGGTAGTGGTCAAGCAGCAGGTCCAGGCCCAGCCGGACCACGACCTGTTGTTGTTCCTGTTCGGCCTGCGCCAGGGCCTGCGGCCGCTTGGTTGAGCGAGCGCTCATCTACCTCAGCGGGTAGATGAGCCCCCTCAGCGGGCCTGCACCTCGCGTTTCTCTCCCGCCGCCACCGTCCGGTGCGCCAGCAACGTATAGATGCAGGGCAACACGAACAAGGTGAACAGCGTGCCGATGGACATCCCGGTCGCGATCACCATCCCGATGTCGAACCGGCTGACCGCCCCGGCGCCGCTGGCCAGGATCAACGGCACCATGCCGAACACCATGGCCGCAGTGGTCATCAGCACTGGCCGCAGACGAATGGCCGCTGCCGCCTCGATCGCTTCGCGAACGCCCAGCCCTTTCTCCTCGCGTAACTGGTTGGCGAACTCGACGATCAGGATCCCGTGCTTGCTGATCAGCCCGATCAGGGTCACCAGGCCCACCTGGGTATAGATGTTCATGCTGGAAACCCCGAGGAACAGGGGCAGCAGCGCGCCACAGATCGACAGTGGCACCGTCACCAGGATCACCAGCGGATCGCGGAAACTCTCGAACTGCGCCGCCAGCACCAGGAAGATGATCGCCAGCGCCAGGCCGAAGGTGACCCACAGCGCGCTACCTTCCTGGACGAACTGTCGCGCCGCCCCGGCATAGTCGAAGGAGAACCCCTCCGGCGCTTCCTCCCGGGCGATCGCCTGCACGGTCTGGATCGCTTCGCCCATGCTGACCATGGGCACGCCCTGGATGATCGCCGAATTCAGTTGTTGGAACTGGTTGAGCTGACGCGGACGGGCGCGATCGCTCAGGGTGATCAGGGTCGACAGCGGCAGCAATTGGCCCTGGTCGTTCTTCACGTAGTAGTTGTTCAGCCAGCCGGGATTGTCACGAAACGGCCGTTCGACCTGGGAGATCACCTTGTAGCTGCGGCCTTCGAGGGTGAAGCGATTGATCTCCGCCTCGCCCAGCAGGGTCGCCAGGGTCCCGCCCAGGATATCCATTGAAACGCCCATTTGCGCGGCCTTGGCCCGGTCGATGTCGACCACCACCTCGGGTTTGTCGAAGGCCAGGTCGATGTCGAGGAAGGCGAACTTGCCCGAGGCCTGGGCACGGTCCTTGACGCGCTGGGCCACCTCCAGCAGCGCCGCATAGTCGCCGGCGGTGTTGATCACGAACTGGAATGGCAGGCCCTCGCCGGTGCCGGGCAGCGAGGGCAGGTTGAAGCCGAAGATCTGCAGGCCGCCGATCTCCTCCAGCTCGGCCTGCACCAAGGGCAACAGCTCCATCTGGGTACGCTCGCGCTCGTTCCAGGGTTTGAGCAGGAACCCGCCGATACCGGTCTGTACGCCGTTGAAGCCGTTGATCTGGAACGATGAGTAGTACTCGGGGAAGCGCTTGAACAGCGGTGTGAACTCATCGGTGTAGGCGTTGAGGTAGTCGAGGTTGGTCGGCTGCGGCGAGTTGCTCATCATGAAGATCACCCCCTGGTCCTCGTCCGGCGCCAGTTCGTTGTGGGTGAACATCAGCAGCACCGGGATCAGGCACAGCACGATCACGGCGAACACCAGCACCACCGGACGACTCTCCAGGGTGCTGTGCAGCAGGCGCTGGTAGCGGTCCTTGAGGCGGTCGAAGATCAGGTCCAGACGATGGGCCAGGCCGCTGGGGTTCTGTTCGTGGCGCAGCAGCAGGGCGCACATCATCGGCGACAGGGTCAGGGCGACGATGCCGGAAATGATCACCGCGCCGGCCAGGGTCAACGCGAACTCCTTGAACAAGGCCCCGGTCAGGCCCTCGAGAAAGCCGATGGGGGCATACACCGCAGCCAGGGTGATGGTCATCGACACCACCGGCATGGCGATCTCCCGCGCGCCCTCCAGGGCAGCTTCGAAGGGCGTCTTGCCTTCCTCGATATGGCGGTGGATGTTCTCCACCACGACGATGGCGTCATCCACCACCAGGCCGATGGCCAGCACCATCGCCAGCAAGGTCAGTAGGTTCAGCGAATAGCCCATCACCTGCATGAAGAACAGCACGCCGATCATCGACAGGGGGATGGTCACCACCGGGATCAGCACCGAGCGCAGGGCGCCGAGGAACAGGAACACCACGACGATGACGATCAGCACCGCCTCGCCGAGGGTCTTGATCACCTCGTCGATGGAGGCCTGGATGAACAGGGTGGCGTCGTAGGCGATGGACACCTTGAGGTTAGACGGCAACTGGCTTTCCAGGTCGGGCATGATCCGCCGCACTTCCTTGATCACCTCCAGCGGGTTGGCCGCTGGGGTGGCCTTGATGCCGATGTACACCGAGGGGATGCCATCGAACGAGCTGACCGTGTCGTAGTTCTCCGCGCCCATCTCGACCCGTGCCACATCGCCCAGCAGCACGCGGCTGTCGCCTTCGGTCTTGAGGGGCAGGGCGGCGAAGGCCTCGGCGGATTTCAGTTCGGTGGCGGCGTTGATGCTGGTGACCACGTACTCGCCCTTGACCTCGCCGGCGGCGGAGAGAAAGTTGTAGCGCCGTACCGCGTCGGTCACGTCGGTGGCCGAGAGGCCGAAGCCGGCCAGCCGCACCGGGTCGAGCCAGATACGCATGGCGAACACCTGGTTGCCGAGGATTTCCGCCTCGGCCATGCCCGGCAGGGTGGCGAGCTTGGGCTGGATCACCCGCGACAGGTAGTCGGTGATCTGCGGGTTGTTCATCTGCTGGCTGTAGAAGCTGATGTACATCAGCGCCGAGGCGTCGGCCGCCTCCTTGCTCAGCACCGGGTCCTCGGCGTCCTGGGGCAGTTCGTTGCGTACCTCGTTGGCCTTGGCCAGCAGTTGGGTGAACAGGCGGTCGCTGTCGGCGCCGATGCGCGCGTAGACGGAGATCACCGAGAAGTTCTGCCGGCTCACCGAGGTCATGTAGTCGATGCCGTCGGCGCTGGCCAGGCTTTGTTGCAGCGGCTGGGTGATGTAGCCCTGGATGGTTTCGGCGTTGGCCCCGGGGTAGGCGGTGGTCACCGTGATCAGGGCATTTTCCATCTGCGGGTACTGGCGGATCTGCAGCTTGCTCCAGGCCTGGAAACCGAGCAGCAGGATCAGCAGGCTGACCACGCTGGCCAGGACCGGGCGGCGGATGAACGGGTCGGTGAACGCCATGCCTGCCTCCTGTTCAGTCGGCGCCGGGGGCGCCCTGGTCGTCCTGCTCGAGAGGTTTGTCCGCGCTGATGCGGATGGCCGTGCCCGGGGTCAGCTTCAGTTGCCCGCCGGTGACCACCTGCTCGCCGGCCTCGAGGCCTTCGCTGATCACCACCAGCCCATCGCGGCGCTCGCCGGTGCGTACCGTACGCTGTTCGGCGATCAGCGTCGGCTGGCCATCGTCCTGCTGTGCCTGCCGGTCCTCGCTCTGCTTCTTGGTGACCACATAGACCGAGTTGCCATAGAGGGTGTAGGTGATGGCGCTTTCCGGCACCACCACCTGGGGACGCGGGTCGGGCAGCAGCACCTGCAGGTTGGCGAACATGCCTGGCAGCAGCTTGCCGTCGGGGTTGGCCAGGGTGGCGCGGACCAGCAGGTTACGGGTGCTTTCCTCGACCTTGGGGTTGATGGCGCCGAGGCGGGCGGGGAAGGTCTGGCCCGGGTAGGCCGGCACCTGGACCTGCAACGACTGGCCAAGGCTCAGGTGCGGCAAGGCCTGTTCGGGCACGTTGAAGTCGACATAGAGGCTGGAGAGGTCCTGCAGGGTGGCGATCACCGTGCCGCTTGCCAGGTAGTCGCCGATATCTACCTGGCGGATGCCGATGGTGCCGCTGAACGGCGCGTGGATGCGCTTTTTCGCCAGCGATGCCTTGAGCTGCTCGACCACGGCCTGGTTGCGTCGGTACTGGGCGGCCAGGCGGTCGAACTCGCCACGGGAGATGGCCGCATCGCCCACCAGTTGGCTGCCGCGGCCGAAATCCACCTTGGCCAGGCCCAGGTCGGCCTGGGCAGTGCGCAGCAGCGCGGCTTCCTCGTCGCTGTCCAGTTGCAGCAGCAACTGGCCGGCCTTGACCTGCTGGCCGGAGTCGAAGTGCAGCGACTTGACCGTGCCCGCTACCTCCAGGCTCAGCTCCACGCCCTGGAACGCCTTGAGGCTGCCGACCGCGGGCAGGCGCTCCTGCCACAGGCGTCGCTCGGCCATCGCGGCAGGCACGCTGACCGGTGGTTTCGGGGCAGAGAACACCTGGATCTGCTGGTAGATCGAGAAGGCCTTGATGCCCCCCAGGGCCAGTACGATCAGCAGGACCACGGCCAACATGATCAGCATGCGGCGGCGCAGCATAAGTCCGGTTCCTTGGATGCGTAGTTGTTGTTCGTCTGGCACGACAACGGGCGATCCTGCCCACGTGCGAATGGGGGAAGTATTGCCTGTTTTGGCGGGAGAGGGAAAGGACAAGACACCGATGCCGTGCTGGCGCGGTCCAGTCGGACAGTCGAGCGGTGGTGTATGTCCTGGACCGCCTTGCGCGGCATCGTGGCGCCGAACTGCCGCGAACAGGGCCGCTCAGGCGCCGAAAATACTCAGGTCAGATGCAGGTGGTTGTCCCAGAACCCGGAGGGCAGGTCCATCGGCTGCCCGACCAGCTCTCGCTTGCGGCAATCATAGAAGCGGCAACGCCCCTGCCCGGAGGTGACCACGAAACCATCCTTCACCGCCCCCACGCCGGCACAGTCGGGCATCGGTGCATCGAGCTTCACCGCGCCGCTGTCCAGGTCCCAGATGAACAGGCGGTTGGCCCGTGGCGCGGTCAGCGCCACCAGGCGCAAGTCGCTGTGCAGGGCGACGCTGGCGGTGTACTGGGCCATCGACTGCAACTGCCGCTCGGGCACCGGGAAGGCCTTGAACGGCTCGCCAGGGCGCTTGATCGCCAGCAGCTCGGCGGTTTCCTCGGCATCGCCCATGAACTGCTGGCAGGCGACGATGGTGCCGTCGCTGCCGACTGCCAGGTGACGCACGCTGTTCATCTGCTGGGCGAGAGTCTCCTTGCTCAACAGGGTGCCGTCGCGCTGCATCAGCACCAGGCTCGGCTCCATGGCGTCGAGGTTCATCTCCACGCGGCTCTCGGCCTCGGTGCGGATGCCGCCGTTGGCCACCACCAGGGTTTCGCCGTCGGGTAGCCAGCACAGTTCATGCGGGCCGATGCCATGGGTCGGGATCTCGCCGCTGTGCACCAGGCGTTCGCCCTCGAAGCGGTAGATGCCGAGCACGCCACGCCCCGGGTCGCGGGTGTCGTTCTCGGTGGCGTACAGCCATTGGCCGCTCTTGTGGATCACCGCATGGCCATAGAAGTGCCGGTCCGGTTGCGAGGCGACGGTCTGCAGCAGGCGCCCGTCGCGCAGGTCGACCAAGTAGCTTTCGGTGCCGGGGCGGCGGGCGACGAACAGGGCGATCGGCAACTCGGGATGGTCGATGATGGCATGGCAACGCTGGGCCACCTGGGTGGCGAACACCTGGGTACCGTCCAGACGGTAGCCGACCGCATAGTGCCTGCCGTCGCCATCGTCGCGCGCCGAGAGCAGCAGGGGTTCGCTGCCTTTGTTGCGAAACAGGCTCCAACCGCCCAGGGTCAGGGCGCTGAGCAACACGCTACCGAGTTTGAGGGCCTGGCGTCGCAGCATGATCAGTCACCGTCGTTGGCATTGAAGCCCAGCTGGATGTTCAACGCCTTGGCCAGCTCGCCCTCGTGCAGGCGGTGGACGACGTTGAGGCTGTCGTAGATCTGGTTGAGGGTCTGCTTGCCGGCGTCGTCGGCGAGCAGCTCGCCCAGGGTCTTCTGGTTGTCGGCCAGCAGTTTGACAGAGGTGGCGTAGGCGTCGTCGATCTTTTCCGCCAGGGCGGCCTGGTCCTTGCCCAGCAGGCCACGCAGGCCCTGGTTGTCGACCCCGGCCCAGAGCGCCTGGGCTGCCTTGAGGCTGGCCTCCAGGCTCTTGAGCGAGGAGTGGCTGCGCCAGGCCTCGGCCTGCAGCGGCTGGGCGATGCCCTTGCTCTGCCGGCCCATGGGGGCGCCGAGCTTCTTCTTCAGGGTATCCAGGGCGGTGACCTGGGCCCGCAGCAGGTCGGCGATCGCCTCGTGGGAGTCGGCGTAGCGCTGGTTGGGGAACTTGGTCATCTGCGACAGCATGCCGTCGGTGCTGTTCCAGCCCTTGAGGATTTCTTCGGCCAGGGCCTTCTGGTGCTCGCCGATGGCCACCAGCAGCGGGCAGTAGCGGGCCTTCTGCTCGGGGGTGGCAACGTCCGGCTTGCTGTCGAACAGGATGTACTCGTAGGCCGAGAGGCCGCGTACCACCACGCTGGCTTTGCTCAGGGCCTGGGCATCGATCGGCTTGTCGCCATTGACCAGTTGCTCGACCTGGCGGCCGACCAGGTTCTTCTTGTCTGGCCAGAACTGCACCTGCCAGGCGCGATTGCCCTCGGCCAGCGGGCCGACCAGCAGCGGCTGCAGCTCGGCCCAGGCCTTCTGGGCATTGAGGAAGTCGGCGCGGGCGGTCTCCAGGGAGGCCTTGCCTTCGCAGTAGGCCAGGGCACTGGCGGCAAGCGCGCGGTCGGCTTCGACCCAGCGGCTGTAGGTCGGCAGGATCACCTGCTTGGCGATGGCGGCGGAGGTCACCGCCTGCGGGTCTTGTGGCGAGCAGGCGCCCAGGGCGAGTGCGGCGAGGCTGGTGAACAACAGTTTGGGTCGGAACATGCCCGGCTCCTTGCGCTTAAAGTGAATTCAGGAACGCCAGCAGCGCTGCGCGTTGCTCGGCATCGAAGGTCAGAACATGGTTGCGCGCCGCTTCGGCTTCGCCGCCGTGCCAGAGCACGGCCTCGAGCAGGTTGCGGGCGCGGCCGTCATGGAGGAATTGGGTGTGGCCGCTGACCGCTTCGGTCAGGCCGATGCCCCACAGGGGCGGGGTGCGCCAGTCCTGGCCACCGGCAGCGAATTCGCTGCGGTTGTCGGCCAGGCCCGGGCCCATGTCGTGCAGCAGCAGGTCGCTGTAGGGGCGGATCACCTGGTTGGCCAGCTCCGCTTCGCTGGCATCGGCGGCGGTGGTGAACTGCGGGGTATGGCAGCCCTGGCAGCCGGCCTGGAAGAACAGGGTCTTGCCAGCCAGCACTTGGGGGGCATCGACGTCGCGGCGCGCTGGCACGCCGAGGTTGCGGGTGTAGAAGGTGACCAGGCGCAGGATGTTGTCGCTGACCTCCTTCTCGCCATCGGCGCCATCGCCGTTGGGTGCGGCCAGGCAGTCGGCCTGGGTCGGGGTGCAGTCGTCGACGGGTTGCAGGTGGGTGGTCAGGCCCATGTCGCCGGCGAAGGCGTGGACGTTCTGCTGGTTGACGTTGGGCTGGCCGGCCTTCCAGCCGAAGCGGCCGAGCACGGTCTTGCCCGTGGCCTGGTCCCAGACCTGGTTGGGCCGGCCACGGATGCCGTCGCCGTTGCCGTCGTCCGGGTCGGCGTTGGCCAGGATCGCCGCCTCGGGGATGGCCTCGAGCAGGCCAAGGCCGATCATCGGCGGCGCCACCCGGGCGGAGAAGTGGGTATCGGGGTGCATCGGCCCGTAGCCGAGCTGGGTGATCTGCAGGCGCGGGCGGCGCAGCTCGACCTGGTGGCCGTCCTCGAAGGTCACGGTTTCAGGCGTGTATTCCACCCGCACCTTGCCCTCCGGGGCCACGCCGGGGACGGCCATGTCCTGCAGCTGGGTGCCGTAGACCGGCTCCGGGACCACGCCCAGACGCTCGATTTCCTTGGCGTACTGCGGCTGATCGGGGATCGACAGGCGAACCAGCATCGACACCGCGTTGCGGGCATCGGGTTCGGGGGGATGGCCGCGGCCGTCGCGTACGTGGCAGTTCTGGCAGGCGTTGGTATTGAACAGCGGGCCGAGGCCGTCGCGGGCGGTGGTGGTGGAAGGGGCGATCACCCACGGGTTGCGGAAGAAGCTGTTGCCGACGCTGAAGTCCAGGCGCCGCTCCGGCGAGAGGTTGGCCGAGGGCAAGGAGAAGGCGTTGCGGTCGCTGCGCTGCACCGTTGCCTTGCCGCCGGAAAGGGCCTCGCCGGGTTCGGCCTGGGTGAAGCGCGGGGCGTCGTCACAGGCAGCCAGGGTGGTGGCCAGCAGCAAGGGAAGGAGTCGGAACAGCGACGAGGACATCGAGGATCCTGGGTGAGCGAAAAACCGGCGTGCAAGCTTAGCAGGCCGAGGGGGTTTGAATAAGAGCAATTTGCGTTTGCTGGATGAAATCCTTGTCAGTTGGCGGGGGGGGGCGGGGGCTTGCTCCAATGCCATTGGCCGCCATCGGGGCGCGAAGCGGCCCTCGCATTTGCCAAGCTCATGAGGTTCGGATCATGAAAAAGGCGGCCCGAAGGCTAATGTCAGTCAGTTAAGCGGCGCTTTGTCATTTTTGGGGCTACCTTGCAGCCCATCGCCGGCAAGCCGGCTCCCACATTGTCCGTGCAAACCGCATCATATGTGGTCGCCGCGGTCCCTGTGGGAGCCGGCTTGCCGGCGATGGGCTGCAAGGTAGCCCCAAATGACAACTGAAAGTCTTAACTGACCGGCATTGGCCCGAGGGCCGCCTCTGTCGAACCACTGCACCAGGATCAGAACTCGTGATCGGCGGTGTCCGGGTTCAGGTTGGCGATGCCCAGCTTGCCAGCGGCCTGTTCGATCGCGCCGGTCTGCTTGACCAGCGAGGCGATGGCGTCGCGGACGATCTGGTTGCCGGCGGTGTTGTCGGCAGCGATCAGCTGGTCGTAGTGCTCACCCTTGAGCGCGTGGTCGACGATCACCTGGATCTTCGCCTCGGTGGCCTCCAGGTCAGCCTTGAGGGTCGCGTCGGTGGCTGGGTCGATCTTGGCCACCAGCTCCGACAGGCTCGGACCGGTCATCTTGGTGCCGTCGACGCGGGTGTACTCGCCCAGGTAGACATTGCGGATGCCCTTGGCGTCGTAGAAGTGCGAGTAGTGGGTGTTGTCGCTGAAGCAGTCGTGCTCGTCTTCTGGCGAGTTGGCCTCCAGGGAAACCTTCATGCGCTCGCCGGCCAGCTCGCCCAGCGACAGGCTGCCCATGCCGAACAGCATCTTGCGCAGGCCATCGGCCACCGGTTCGGCCTCCAGCTTGGCGCGGTAGTTGTCGGCGACGTTCGGCGCCCAGTTGCCGACCATTTCTTCCAGGTCCTTGACCAGCAGATCGGTGACGGCCTTCAGGTAGGCGCGGCGACGCTCGTTGTGGCCTCCGGTGGCACCCTTGCCTTCCAGGTAGTCGGAAGCCGGACGGTTGCCTGCGCCTGGGCCGGTGCCGTTGAGGTCCTGGCCCCACAGCAGGAACTCGATGGCGTGGTAACCGGTGGCGACGTTGGCCTCGGAGCCGCCCAGCTCGTTCAGGCTGGCCAGTTTCTCGGGGGTGATGTCCTTGACGTCGATCTTGTCTTCGCCCACCTGGATCTCGGTGTTGGCGATGATGTTGGCGCTGGCCGCCGGGTTGCCCAGGGCGTGCTCGTAGCTCTTGTCGACGTAGTCGATCAGGCCTTCGTCCAGCGGCCAGGCGTTCACCTGGCCTTCCCAGTCGTCGATGATGGTGTTGCCGAAGCGGAAGACTTCGCTCTGCAGGTAAGGAACGCGAGAGGCGGCCCAGGCTTGCTTGGCGGCTTCCAGGGTTTCATCGTTAGGGCTGGCGAGGAACGCGTCGATGGCGGTCTGCAGGGTCTTGGCGGTGCTCAGCGAATCGCTGTAGACGGCATGGACGATCTCGGCGTAATGCTTGACCACGGCCTTGCCGGCCGTTTCGTCGACAGCCCCCGGCGCCGCGGCGTTGGTGCTGGCGGCAGCAGGTGCCTGGGCTTGCGGAGCGGCAGCCTTTTCATCCTTGCCTTCGCCGCAACCGGCGAGGGCGATGGCGATGGCCAGCAGACTGGCGGAGGCCAGAGGCATTCGAATCATTGTTGGTTTCCTGCGTCGTGTGGTTGGACTGTGTGCCGGGGCACGCGAAACCGCCACATAATGCGAAAGATTTGCATTTTGTGTAAAGGGGCGGTTGCGCATTTCATCAAGATTGGTCGTTTTCGCGAGCCCCCCTGGCGACGAGGTTAGAGCGCGCTCACCTGGTTGCGGTGCGCCTGCTTGAGGTAGAGGGTCAGCTCGCGGGCAGACAAGGGCTTGCTGTAGTGATAGCCCTGACCCTCATGGCAGCCCTGGGCGATGATGTAGCTCTCCTGCTCGGCGCTCTCCACGCCCTCGGCGATCACCTGCATGCCCAGACTCTTGCCCAACTGGATGATGGCCCGGACGATGGTGGCGTCGTCGTCATCGTCGAGCAGGTCCTGGACGAAGCTCTTGTCGATCTTGATCTTGTCCAGCGGCAGCGACTTCAGGTAGCTGAGCGAGGAGTAGCCGGTACCGAAGTCGTCGATGGCGATCAGGGCACCGGAGCGGCGCAGGCTGATCAGGTGTTGGGCGGCGGTGCTGATGTCTTCCATCAGGCCGGTCTCGGTGACTTCCAGCTCCAGGCTGCGCGGCGGCAGGCGGTAGATCTGCAGCAGGTTGTTGACCACCCGTGGCAGCTCGCTGTGGTGCAGTTGCACGGTGGACAGGTTGACCGCCATGCGCAGTTCGCTGAAGCCCAGGTCGTGCCATTCGCGCAACTGACGGCAGGCCTGGTCGAGCACCCATTCGCCGATGGCGATGATGTTGCCGTTCTGCTCGGCCAGGGGAATGAACTGGTCCGGCGGGACCATACCCAGCTCCGGATGCTGCCAGCGCAGCAGCGCCTCGACGCCGACCACGCGGTGGTCGCGGTAGCTGACCTGCGGCTGGTACACCAGGTACAGCTGGTTGCGCGGCAGGGCCTCGCGCAGGTCTTTTTCCAGTTCGCGGCGCCGGCGCATCTCGCTGTCGACGCTGGCGACATAGAACTGGTAGCGGTTGCGCGAGCGGACCTTGGCCAGGGTCATGGTCTGCTCGGCTTTCTGCAGCAGCTTCTCGGTGCTGTCGCCATCCTCCGGGAACAGGGTGATGCCGATGGTGGCGCGCAGGCGGATCTGCTGGTGGTCCAGGGCGAATGGCACCTCCAGGTCGTCGAGGATGCTCTGGGCCAGCTCGGCCGCCTCGTAGGGCTGCTCGATGTCGGCCTGCACCAGGGCGAACTGGTCGCCACCCAGGCGGGCGAGGGCGCCGAGGCGGCCACTGTGGGCGCGCAGGCGGTCGGCCAGGGCCAGCAACAGTTGGTCGCCGACCTGGTAGCTGAACTGTTCGTTGATGCCCTTGAAGTCGTCGAGGCCGACGCACAGTACCGCCACCCGACGCTGCAGGCGGCCGCCATCGACGAGGATCTTGTCCAGCTGCTGCTGCAGTTGCTGGCGGTTGGGCAGGCCGGTGAGAAAGTCGTACTGGGCCATGCGTTGCAGGCTGTTCTCGGCCTCGTGGCGCAGGTGGGTGTTGCGCTCGATGGAGGCCAGCAACTGGTTGGCGGTGTTGATCCACAGGCCCAGTTCGTTCTTCTCGTGGCCCTTGAGCAATGGCAACTGGTGCTGGCTGGGACGGTCGGGGTTGATCTGGGTGAGGTGCTCGATGATCTTCGACAGCGGCTTGGTCAGCAGCCAGTGATAGACCAGGTACAGCACCAGGCCCATGGCCAAGGCGCGCAGCACGCCGGCGATGAAGATGATCACCGCGTTGATCAGGAAGCCCTTGCCATAGTTGGCGGTGTCCAGGGTGATGCTCAGGTCGCCGTAGTACTCGCTGTAGGGGCCACGGCCGACCAGCGGGGTGGTGAAGGTGCGTTCCTGGCCGAGGATCGGGTCGGTCAGCCAGCGCAGGGACATGTCCTGTAGCGGGCGGGACTTTTCCGCGAGCATGGTTTCGTTGGGATGACCGATGGAAGCCATGCGCACCGACTCGTCCTGGAACAAGCCTTCCATGACCTGCATGCCCATCTCCCGGTCGAGGCTGTACACCGCCTGGGTCGATGGGTCGCGGAACATGTCGAGGATGCGCTGGGCGTCGGTGTTCACCGCCTGGCGGGTCTTGTAGGCGTCGTAGACGATCTGCGCACAGCTGAGAACGACACCGACCGCCAGCGCCGAGAGCAGCACGACCCTGAGCAACTTGACCGATAAGCTGTTCCGAAATTCCAGCTTCAAGGGGAGTTCCTTAATCCATGCGCGTGCCATTATTTTGCCATTGTCCCTGGCAGTACACTATCGACCGATTGCCACGGTAGAAAGGGCCCTTGGCAATGTATCGGTTGCGCGGCCCTGCGACTTGAGTGCGCTACGTCAGCTTTCCAGATGTTTGATGTTAGCGTGCTATCCGCCTGGGGCAAGAGCGGGCGGTTCGTGGGTGAGCCGCGAGCTTTCAGCTTCAAGCTTCAAGCCACAAGTGAAAGCGGATCGTGGGCGTTTCTCTTGCCACTCCTGATAGGGAGATCCCCAGCGCGTCTTCAGGCGCTCTGTGGACAAAAAAAATCCGATGCCAGTCGCCCGGCATCGGATGTTTCAATTCAAGATGCCCAGAGCATCAGGCCTTGAAGGTGTTCCCTTCGAACTGCTGGGCGACGAAGTCCCAGTTGACCAGTTGCCAGAACGCCTCGACGTACTTCGGACGCAGGTTGCGGTAGTCGATGTAGTAGGCGTGTTCCCAGACGTCGCAGGTCAGCAGCGGGGTATCGCCGCTGGTCAGCGGGTTGCCGGCGCCGATCGTGCTGGCCAGAGCCAGGGAGCCGTCGGCCTTCTTCACCAGCCAGCCCCAGCCGGAGCCGAAGGTGCCGACGGACGTCTTGGTGAACTCTTCCTTGAACTTGTCGAAGGAGCCGAAGGCCTTGGTGATGGCATCGGCCAGGGCACCGGTCGGCTGGCCGCCACCGTTTGGCGACAGGCAGTTCCAGTAGAAGGTGTGGTTCCAGACTTGAGCGGCGTTGTTGAAGATGCCACCCGAAGAGGTCTTGACGATCTCTTCCAGGGTCTTGCCTTCGAATTCGGTGCCTGGGACCAGGTTGTTCAGGTTCACGACATAGGTGTTGTGGTGCTTGTCGTGGTGATACTCCAGGGTTTCCTTGGAGATGTGCGGCTGCAGGGCATCGTGGGCGTACGGCAGCGGCGGCAATTCAAAAGCCATGGTAGATCTCCTGATTCAGGTCTGTTTGCGGTTTGCGCAAGGCCGATCACGGGCGGCCCGATGAGCGTCGGCGAGTTTGTACTCTTTGCGACGCAAGGGCTGGATCATAGCACCCGGCCTCGCGCATAACCACGCAACAACTATAGGGACAAGCGGCAAGAGAAGCCCGCACGATCCGCTTTTACTTGCAGCTCGCCGCTTGAAACTCAAGAAAAAATCAGCTGCGCCGCCACAGCGAACATCATCACCGCCACCATGAGGTCGAGCAGACGCCAGGTGGCGGGCCGGGCCAGCCAGGGGGCGAGCCAGGCCGCGCCCAGGGCCAGGGTCGAGAACCAGACCAGCGAGGCGCTGGCGGCGCCGGCCACGTAGGCGCCGGGCACGCTCTGCTGGGCTCCGAGGGAACCGATCAGCAGCACGGTGTCGAGGTACACGTGAGGGTTGAGCAGGGTCACCGCCAGGGCGCTGAGCAGCACGGCCCGGCGTGAACGCATGCCCTGGCCTTCCTGGTGCTGCAGGCTCTGCTTCGAGCAGGCGCTGCGCAGGGCCTTGGCGCCGTACCAGATCAGGAACACCGCGCCGCCCCAGCGGGCCACCGCCAGCAAGGTCGGATTGTGCGCCAGCACCGTGGCCAGGCCGAACACCCCGGCCGCCACCAGGATCGCATCGCAGACGATGCACAGGGCCGCCACCGGTAGGTGATGTTCGCGGCGCAGGCTCTGCGCCAGGACGAAGGCGTTCTGCGCGCCGATGGCCATGATCAGGCCGAAGGCCACCAGCATGCCGTTCATATAGCTTTGCCACATAGCGGGAACACTCCAGGGGCACCGGCTCTGCGCCGGTGCTTGTTGCCAAGGAAGATGCTGGCCATTGTGGGGAAATGCGCGCTATAAGAAAAACAAATAAAGCTGATCTCTCATTAGGAAAATCGATGTTCGACTACAAGTTGCTCGCCGCCCTTGCCGCCGTCATCGAGCAAGGCGGCTTCGAGCGCGCCGCCCAGGTTCTGGGCCTGTCGCAATCGGCCATTTCCCAGCGCATCAAGCTGCTCGAGGCGCGCGTCGGCCAGCCGGTGCTGGTACGTGCCACGCCGCCAAGCCCGACCGAGGTCGGCCGCCAGTTGCTCAACCATGTGCAGCAGGTGCGCCTGCTCGAGCGCGACCTGCAACGCCAGGTGCCCGCGCTGGACGAGGAAGGCATGCCCGAGCGCCTGCGCATCGCCCTCAACGCCGACAGCCTGGCGACCTGGTGGGCCGGTGCGGTGGGGGCCTTCTGCGCCGGGCAACAGGTGCTGCTCGACCTGGTGGTGGAAGACCAGGACGTCGGCCTCAAGCGCATGCGCGCCGGCGAAGTGGCCGCCTGCCTGTGCGGCAGCGAGCGGCCGGTGGCCGGGGCGCGCAGCCTGCCCCTGGGGGCCATGCGCTACCGGGCGCTGGCCAGCCCGGCATTCATGGCACGGCATTTTCCCCGGGGCTTCGAGGTCCGGCGCCTGGCCCGCACGCCGGCGGTGGTGTTCGGTCCGGACGATTTCCTCCAGCACCGCTACCTGGCGTCGCTGGGTATCCAGGACGGTTTCCTCCATCACCTGTGCCCGTCTTCCGAGGGCTTCCTGCGCATGACCGAAGCTGGGTTGGGCTGGGGCCTGGTGCCTGAACTGCAGGCCGCCGAGCAACTGGCCGGCGGGCAACTGGTGGAAATCTGCGCCGATACGCCCATCGACGTGCCGCTGTACTGGCATCATTGGCGCAATGGCGGGCAGTTGCTCGCCCAACTGACCGAGCACCTGCGCCAGACGGCGCCGGGCTGGCTGGTGCCCTTGTAGGCGCGGGCGACGTCAGTTGCTTCAGTCATCTGGCAAGGCGGAGTCTTACATGCGAATTCTGGTCACCGGCGCGAGCGGCTTCATCGGCGGGCGCTTTGCACGTTTCGCCCTGGAGCAGGGCCTGGAGGTACGGGTCAACGGCCGGCGCGCCGAGGGCGTGGAGCACCTGGTCAAGCGCGGTGCCGAGTTCATGCCGGGCGACCTGGGCGATGGCGAACTGGCCAGGCGTCTGTGCCAGGGCGTCGACGCGGTGGTGCACTGCGCCGGCGCGGTGGGTAACTGGGGGCGCTATCAGGATTTCCACCAGGGCAACGTGGTGGTCACAGAGAACGTGGTGGAAGGCTGCCTCAAGGCGCGCGTGCGCCGCCTGGTGCACCTGTCGTCGCCGTCGATCTACTTCACCGGCCGCTCGCGCCTGGACATCCGCGAAGACCAGCTGCCGCGCCGTTTCCACGACCACTACGCGACGACCAAGTACCTGGCCGAGCAGAAGGTCTTCGGTGCCCAGGAGTTCGGCCTGCAGGTGCTGGCCCTGCGCCCGCGTTTCGTCACCGGGGCCGGCGATGCGAGCATCTTTGCGCGCTTGTTGCAGATGCAGCGCAAGCGTCGCCTGGCGATCGTCGGCAATGGTCTGAACAAAGTCGATTTCACCAGCGTGCACAACCTCAACGATGCCTTGCTCAGTGCCTTGTTCGCCGACGAGCAGGCGCTCGGCCAAGCCTACAACATCAGCAATGGACAGCCCGTGCCGCTGTGGGACGTGGTCAACTACGTGATGCGCCAGATGCAGTTGCCCCAGGTCACCCGCTACCGCGCCTACGGGCTGGCCTACAGCCTGGCGGCGCTGAACGAAGCGGCCTGCCTGCTGTGGCCGGGACGCCCGCAGCCGACCCTGTCGCGTACCGCGATGCAGGTGATGAGCAAGGACTTCACCCTGGACATCAGCCGCGCCCGCCAGTACTTGGACTACCGGCCGAAGGTCAGCCTGTGGACGGCGTTGGACGAGTTCTGCGCCTGGTGGAAAAACGTGCATCCGTGAACCTGGCGCGCCGATGATGGTCATCAATGCGCCGCCCGAGCGGTTTATACTAATGCCCCTTTGCTACCACCGCGGTTGAAAGCATCCATGCGTAACGACTCACACGACGATTTCGACGACGTACCGACCTTGCGTGCCGGTACTCCAGATGACGACGAGCTGCTGCCGGCGCATGTGGCGCGCAGCCGCCAGAAGGCCACGCGCCCGGCCAGCAGCGGCCCCCTGTGGGCACTGCTGTGCGCGTCGTTCATCGCCTTGGCGGGGTTGGGCTGGTGGAGCTTCCAGCAGATCTCGCTGATGGAGCAGCAACTGGTGGCGACCCAGGAGAGTTTCGCCCGCATCAGCGAGGAAGCGGCGGGGCGCTTGCAGGCGATCAGCGGCAAGGTGGAGGCCAGCGAGTCCAGCGCCAATACCGGCAGCGAGGCCCTGAAGCTGCAGATCCGTCAGTTGCAGGCGAGCCTGGCCGAGCAGGGCAAGCAGCAGCAGGGGGTGGCCGGCCAGGCCGGTGACCTGGGCAAGCGCCTGGAGCAGGTGCTGGCCGATACCCGTGAGCAGCAGAAGGCGGTGACCGAGCTGCAGAACCAGTTGCAGGCGCAGCTCAAGGCCGTCAATGGCGAACTGGCGGCGCTGAAGTCGGGCCAGGTGGATGGCGGCAAGCTCGACGGCCAGATCAAGAGCCTGAGCAATGAGGTGGCGGCGTTGAAGAAGCAGGGCAACCCGAGCGCGGCCATCGAGAGCCTGGAGCAGGATGTGCTGGTGCTCAAGAGCCAGATCGACAACCGCCCGACGCCTGCCGCAGGGGCCTCGGTGCAGGAGTTCGACGCCTTCCGCAGCCAGGTGACCCGCAACCTCAACACCCTGCAGAGTCAGATCCAGAACCTGCAGCAGCAGATCAACGCCCTGCCTTGATGCGTGCTCCGGTTTGTCGATGGGGCTGCAAAGCAGCCCCAGGACGCGGCTTGACTGGCCAACCCCGAGCCGTGGTCACATCCGCGGATAATCGATATACCCCACCGGCCCCTTGGCATAGAAGGTTTCCGGGTGCGGCTCGTTCAACGGCGCATCGGCAGCCAGGCGCGCCGGCAGGTCTGGGTTGGCGATGAACGGGATACCGAAGGCCACCGCATCGGCCGTGCCATTGGCCAGGGCCGCATTGGCGCTGGCCTTGTCGAAGCGCTCGTTGACGATGTACGGGCCGCCGAAGGCTTCCTTGATCAACGGGCCGATGCTGTCGTCGGCTTCCTGCTCCCGCGAGCAGATGAAGGCGATGCCTCGCTTGCCCAGCTCCCGTGCGACATAGGTGAAGGTTTGCGCGCGGTCGGCGTCGCCCATGTCATGGGCGTCGGCGCGAGGGGCCAGGTGCATGCCCACACGGTTGGCGCCCCACACCTCGATGACCGCGTCGGTCACTTCCAGCAGCAGGCGCGCACGGTTCTCCAGGGCGCCGCCGTAGCGATCGGTGCGCTGGTTGGTGCTGCTCTGCAGGAACTGGTCGAGCAGGTAGCCATTGGCGCCATGGATCTCCACGCCGTCGAAGCCGGCGGCCTTGGCATTCTCGGCACCCGTGCGGTAGGCCTCGACGATGTCGGCGATTTCCTCGGTTTCCAGGGCGCGTGGGGTCGGGTACTCGGTGACCGGCCGGATCAGGCTGACATGGCCCTTGGGCTGGATCGCGCTCGGCGCCACGGGCAACTCGCCGTTCAGGTAGCTGGGATGGGAGATGCGCCCCACGTGCCACAGCTGCAGGAAGATGCGCCCACCGGCCCCATGCACGGCCTTGGTCACGTTGGTCCAGCCGCGCACCTGCTCATCGGACCAGATACCGGGGGTGTCCGGGTAGCCGACGCCCATGGGCGTCACCGAGGTCGCCTCGCTGAGAATCAGCCCGGCGCTGGCACGTTGCACGTAGTACTCGGCCATCAGTGCGTTGGGCACGCGGCCTTCGTCGGCGCGGCAGCGGGTCAGCGGGGCCATGATGATGCGGTTGGGCAGCTCGAGGTCGCCCAGAGTGATCGGATCGAAGAGCGTGGTCATCTGCTTAGCCTCGCGTGGGTCAATTGGAAGCGCTGGCCAGTTCGGCATCGCCGCCGCGCTGGCTGAAGGTGATGAGGGTGACGATCAGCGCCAGCACCGCCAGGGCCGCTGCGGCCAGGGGCACGCGGGTCAGGCCGAAGCCATGGGCGATGACGCTGCCGCCGACCCAGGCGCCCAGGGCATTGCCCAGGTTGAAGGCGCCGATGTTCAGGGTCGAGACCAGGTTCGGTGCGGCCTTGCCGTAGGTCACCACGTTGACCTGCAGGGCCGGCACGGCGGCGAAGGCGGCGGTGGCCCAGAGGAACAGGGTGATTTCTGCCGGCACCAGGGCGCTGCTGGTCCAGCTCAGTACGGTGGACACCACCGCCATGGCGGCGAACACTCCTACCAGGGTGGCACCCAGGCGGCGGTCGGCCAGCTTGCCGCCGAGGATGTTGCCCAGGGTCAGGCCCAGGCCGATCAGCAGCAGGGTCCAGGTCACGCCGCGTGGCGATACGCCGGTGACGTCACCGAGCAACGGTGCCACATAGGTGAACAGGGCGAACATGGACGCGGCGAACAGCACGGTCATGCCCAGCGACAGCCAGATGCCGATGCCCTTGAGGGCGGCCAGTTCGGCGCGCATGTCGACCTTTTCTTCCTGGCGCTGCAGCGGCAGGAAGCGCACCAGGCCGATCAAGGCGATCACCCCGATCAGTGTCACGGCCCAGAAGGTCGAACGCCAGCCGGCGACCTGGCCCAGTGCAGTGCCCAGGGGCACGCCGAGCACGTTGGCCAGGGTCAGGCCGGTGAACATCAGCGCCACCGCAGAGGCGCGGCGGTTGGCCGGCACCAGGCTGGCGGCCACCACCGAGCCGATGCCGAAGAAGGCACCGTGGCACAGGGCGGTCACCACCCGGGCGAACATCAGCAGGTCGTAGTCGCTGGCCACGGCGCACAGCAGGTTGCCGACGATGAATACGCCCATCAGCGTCACCAGCGCGGCCTTGCGGGGCAGGCGGGCGGTGGCCAGGGCCATGAACGGTGCACCGATGGCCACGCCCAGGGCGTAACCGGTCACCAGCCAACCGGCGCCGGGGATGGTCACGCCAAGGTCCTGCGCCACGTCGGGCAGCAGGCCCATGATGACGAACTCGGTGGTACCGATGGCAAAGGCGCTCAGCGCCAGGATCAACAGGGAAAGGGGCATTGCAAGGTCCTTGTCAGAGCTCTTGGCTCATCTGCTCGAGGAAAGCCCGGATGGTTTGCTCGTTGCGTTTGAAGAAATGCCACTGGCCGATCTTCTGGCTGCTGATCAGGCCCGCGCGCTGCAAGGTCGCCAGGTGGGCGGAGACGGTCGACTGCGACAGGCCGCAGCGTTGGTCGATCTGCCCGGCACAGACGCCGTATTCGGTGCTGTGCTGCTGGTCGGGGAATTGCGCCGCGGGGTCCTTCAGCCAGTTGAGGATGTCTCGCCGGACCGGGTGGGCCAGGGCTTTTATTATTTCGTCGAGATCGAGAGGCATGGTTGGGCTCGTGGTGTGTAGCGGTATATCGCGATGGAGCGAAATATAAATCGATATTTCGCGATATACAAATATGAAGAGGTTCTGAGCTGAGCATGAATCGCTATATCGCGTTATAACGATATGGCCAGAGTGGGTGCTAGACTGGCGCCATGAATTACCTCGCACACCTTCACCTGGGCGGCCACGCGCCGCAGCAACTGCTGGGCAGCCTGTATGGCGACTTCGTCAAGGGCTCGCTGGACGGGCGTTTCCCGCCGGCGCTGGAGGCCTCGATCCGGTTGCACCGGCATATCGACAGCTATACCGACAGCCACCCGCTGGTGCTGGCGGCGCTGGCGCGTTTCCCCCGCGAGCGGCGGCGCTATGCCGGGATCATCCTCGATGTGTTCTTCGACCACTGCCTGGCGCGGCATTGGGCGGACTATGCCGAACAGCCACTGGGCGAGTTCACCGAGGCGTTCTATCGCGTGCTGCTGGCCCAGTCCGAGCTTCCGGGGCGGCTGGCACACATTGCGCCGTTCATGGCGGCGGATGACTGGCTGGGGGCTTATGGCGACTTCGCGACCCTGGAGCAGGTGTTCAAGGGGATCGCCCGGCGGCTGTCGCGGCCGGAGGGGATGAGTGGGGTGATGGGGGAGTTGGAGCGGCTGTACGAGCCGTTGCTGGCGGATTTTCGCGAGTTCTATCCGCAGTTGCAGGCCTTTGCTGCGGCGGGCAGGTGAGGCGGTACCGCCGCGAGTAGGCCGGTACCGACGCCGCCGCAACTATGCCGCCTGCGTCCGACGACGCGGCGCCATCTCCACGTCCTGGATGCCGAACAACGCCATGTGGATCGCCTGCTGCGCCTGGAAGGCCAGGGCCGCCCGCTCCTTGCCCGCACTGGTGATCGGCTGCAGCAACTGAATGACCACCTCGCCGCGCGGTTGGCTGAACAGCCGCACCAGGTGCGAAACCAGGTCATCGTCGCCGATGAACGGCGCCACAGGGTCGGGCTCGCCATCGCGCAGGTACTGGATCGCCACCGGCTGCAGCGGCGTGCCCAGGTCGATGGCAGCGGCCAGCAGACGACCATGGAAGGTACGCAGGCTGCGGCCGTCGGTGGTGGTGCCTTCCGGGAAGATCAGCAACGGCCGTCGCTGGTTTAGCTGGTTGCCGATCTGCCGGGCCAGGCGTTGGCTGTCGCCGCTTCCGCGGCGGATGAACAGGGTCCCGGCCTTCTGCGCCAGCCAGCCGGCCAACGGCCAGTGGCGCACTTCGGCCTTGGACAGGAACGACAGGGGCGTGAGCATGCCGAGCAGGGGAATGTCGGTCCAGGACACATGGTTGCTGACCCACAGCATCGGCTGGCGTGGCAACGGGCCGACCACGCGCACCTTGAAGGGCAGGGCGCCGACCAAGTGCTGCATGAACCGGCGCGTCCAGCGCTGGCGCCGTTCGACGGAGGCTTTCAGGCCCAGGCGTTCGCCGAAGGCGATCACGCTGGCCATGAGCATGCCCAGCAGCAACACCAGTATCAGCCGGGCCAGGCGGGCGAGTACCCGCAGGCGCGGCATCAGACCGCCGCCTTGAAGTGGCGGGCATAGCGCGGACAGAGGTCGTCGCGCTTGAGCAGGATGAACACGTCGGCGACCTGGAAGTCCTCGTCCCAGCAGGGCTCGCCGCAGATCTTCGCGCCCAGGCGCATGTAGGCCTTGAGCAGCGGTGGCATTTCGGCGATGACGTTGTTCGGCAGGGCCAGGCTCGGCAGCGGCTTCTTCGGCTCGGCGCGCAGGTGCTCGGTGCACAGGTAGCGCTCGCGCAGGCGCTGCATGATGGCGTGGGCCTGCACGCCGCCGTCCTGCATGGGGATGCTGGCGCACCCCATCAGGTAGCTGTAGCGGCCCTCGTTGAGCACCTCGGCAAGCTCCCCCCAGAGCACGGCGATGGTGCCGCCGTTGCGGTAGGCCGGGTCGACGCAGGTGCGACCCAGCTCGAGGATCGGGCCCTGCAACTGGAGCAGCCCGTGCAGGCTGAATTCTTCTTCGCTGTAGAAACGGCCCAGGCTGCTGGCGGCCTGGTGATCGAGCAGACGGGTGGTGGCGACCAGTTGGCCGCTGGCCAGGTCGCGCACGCCGATGTGGCGGCAGTGGATGTCGTAGTCGTCCATGTCCAGGCCCTGTTCCGCGCCCTTGAGCTTGGCCTTGAATTCGGCGCTGAACACCTTGAAACGCAGGGCCTGCGCTTCTTGCAGGGCCGCGACGCCGACCAGGCGTTCGGCTTGCAGACGGCGTTCAGTGCTGTTGTCGCCAGAGCGAGCGATCCGAGTCATTGCGAGTCTCCCTAAGCCAGCCAAAGAGGGTTGCGGCCGGTCGGCTTTGTTGTGCAAAGTCAGCCTAGGTACGCGCGGTGTCACCCCTGTGAATCTTTGGTGATGCTTGCGTGACAACCCCTTGCGAGGAGCGTCCGATGGCCTGGTTGCAACGACTCAACGA
This sequence comes from Pseudomonas guariconensis, assembly GCF_024127895.1. Taxonomy (GTDB): domain Bacteria; phylum Pseudomonadota; class Gammaproteobacteria; order Pseudomonadales; family Pseudomonadaceae; genus Aquipseudomonas; species Aquipseudomonas guariconensis_B. Next base: position 88,420 of record NZ_JAMYBK010000009.1, read on the forward strand.
CCCTTTCCGCCAGCCCCGGGCCGACAGCCTGGGCGAAAGCCACGGTGCGCTGCTCGAGCGCCTGGGGCCGGTCAACCCCTTCGAGCTGGCGGTGCTCGGCGGCCGTGCCATGGCCACCCCGGGCCTGGCCTTCCTGGTCGGCTACCAGGCCGCTTTGCGCGTGCTCTGGCCCAGCGCCCCGGCCAGCCTCGGCGCGCTATGCGCCACTGAGCGGCGCAGCGTGCGGCCGGCAGACATGCAGACCCGGCTCGATGGCCTGCGCCTGACTGGCAGCAAGGACTTCGTGACGGCAGGGCTCGAGGCCGAGTGGCTGTTGGTGGCGGCGCGCAGCGAAGGGCAGGGCGAACCTCCCCGCCTGAGCCTGGCGGTGGTCTACCCGGGCGAGCCCGGGGTGCGTCTGGAGGCCCTGCCAGCGCTGCCGCTGATGCCCGAGGTCGGGCATGCCCGCCTGCACCTGCAGCAGGCCGCCTGCGAACTGCTCGCCGGCGATGGCTGGGACGCCTATGTCAAACCGTTCCGCTCCCTCGAGGACCTTTATGTGCTGGCGGCGCTGGTCGCCTGGTTATATGGCGTCGGTCAGGACAGTGGCTGGCCACGGGAGCTGCGCCTGCGTCTGCTGGGCCTGCTTGGCGGTTGTGCCGAGGGCAGCCGGCAATGCGCCGACAGCACCGCCTGCCATCTGCTGCTCGCCGGGCTGTTCGCCCAGTTCCAGGGCTTGCGCGGCGATATCGACAAGGCCCTGGCTGCCGGCCCGCAGGCCTGGGCACATTGCTGGCAGCGTGACCAGGGCGTGCTGGCGCTGGCCGCTGCCGCCCGCGACAAGCGCCTGGAAAAGGCCTGGGCCGCCGCTGGATTGTCATGAAACCCTGGCAGGCTCGCCCGATCCGCGACGAGAGGGCCGGCCATGGGTACGCTGAAGGGGCTGTTGGGCATCCTGGGGATGGTCGCCATGCCGGCCTGGGCCGAGGCATGGCCGGACCCGGACTGGCACACCGAGCCCAATGCGCTCGACTGGCAGGCCGTCGATGCCTATGCCTTCCCGGCGCGCCATGCGACCGAGCGCACGGGTGTGCGCAGCGACGCGCTGCTGATCATTCGCGATGGGCGCATCCTGCATGAGCGCTACGCCGCGCCAAGCGGTGTCGATACCCCGCACCTGACCTGGTCGATCAGCAAGAGCGTGCTGGCCACTCTGCTCGGCGTGGCCCAGGGCGAAGGGCGCTTCGCCCTCGAGGACCCGGCGGCCCGTTACTACCCGCCACTGCAAGCCCACCCTTGCTTGCGCCTGGTCGACTTGCTGCACTGGGCCAGCGGCCTGGCCTGGCAGGAGGATTACGAATACGCGCCGCTCAAGTCCTCGGTGGTGGCCATGCTCTATACCCGTGGCCGCGCCGACATGGCCGCTTTTGCCGCTGCGATGCCCGCCGACGCGACGCCGGGCGCACGCTTTCTCTATTCCAGCGGCGACAGCAACCTGCTGGCCGCCGCCCTGCGGGGCATGCTCGAGCCTGGGCAATACGAGGACTACCCCTGGCAGGCGCTGTTCACGCCGCTGGGCATCGACAGTGCCGTCTGGGAGCGCGATGGCGCCGGCACCTACGTGGGGTCTTCCTACCTCTACCTGAGCGCCCGCGACCTGGCCAGGATCGGCCTGCTGATGCTGCGCGAGGGGCGCTGGCGCGATCGCCAGCTACTGCCGGCGGGTTGGGTGGCGTTCAACCGACGCCTGTTCGAGCACGCCGAGGCAGCCCCCGGCGAGGCCAACCCCGGCGGCCACTGGTGGCTCAACCAGCCGTTGCCGGGCCACCCTGCACCCTGGCCGGACGCACCGCTGGATACCTATGCGGCGCTCGGGCATTGGGGCCAGGCGCTCTACCTGCTGCCTTCGCAGAAGCTGGTGATCGTCCGTTACGGCGACGACCGTGATGGCAGCTACCGGCACAACGAGCTGCTCAAGCGGGTGCTGACTGCCCTGGCTGCGGAGGGCGCATGAAGCACCTGGTGTGGCTGGTGCCGATGTCGTTGCTGCTGGCCTGGGCCTGGCATGAGCGCCAGGCGGTGGCGGACTTCCCTGGGATTCTTTCGGCCTACTCGGCCAAGGAGTACTGCTCGTGCCGGTTCGTCATGGGCTTCGACGCGGCGTATTGCCAGGGCTACGTGAAGCAGTACCTGCCGTTGGGCCGGCTGGAGGAAGACCCTGCGCGGCGACGGGTGTTCGCCGAGGGCCTGGGGCGCAGTAGCGTGGCCGCCTGGCAGGGGGCGCGCGCGGGCTGCCGCTTGCTGCCATGAAGAGGGGCGGGTAAGGTTGACGGCCTTGTTTCAAAGGACTTCACATGTTCAAGTTGCTCCGTCTCCTGCCCGCCCTCCTGTTGGCCCTGTGCTTGCCCGCCCACGCCAATTGGCACCTGGACGGCGAGTCCTCGCGCCTGTCCTTCGTCACCAGCAAGAACGGCGATACCGCCGAGGTGCATCGCTTCCTGGTGTTGCACGGCAAGGTCGACCGCAAGGGCCTGGCGCAACTGCGCATCGAGATGGACTCGGTCAGTGGCGGCGTTCCGCTGCGTGACGAACGCATGCGCAACGAGCTGTTCGAGGTCGCCCGTTTCCCGGAGGCCCAGGTGCAGGCGCAGATCGACCTGGGGCCGATCAATGACCTTGCCAACGGCGCCCAGGTGGAGCTGCGCCTGCCGGTGACCGTGACCCTGCATGGCGAGTCGCGCAGCTACAACGTCCTGTTGCTGGCCACTCGTCTGGACGAGCGGCGCTTCCAGGTGGTGACCCTGGAGCCGCTGCTGCTGCGCGCCGAGGACTTCGGCCTGATGCCGGGCCTGGCGACCTTGCGCAAGCTCGCCGGGCTTTCTTCCATCAGCCCATCGGTACCGGTGAGTGCGGTGCTGATCTTCGCCGCTCGCTGACATGTCGGGGCCGGTCTTCCCTTGGCGGGGTGGCAACCAGTTCGAGCTGTTGATCGACGGCCCCAGGTTCTTTCCGCGCATGCTCATGGCGATCGTGCGTGCTGAATTCCAGGTCGACCTGGAGCTCTATCTCGTGGAAGCCGGCGCCTGCGCCGAGGCGGTGGTCGAGGCCCTCGAGCAGGCCGCTGGCCGGGGTGTGCGGGTGCGCTGCCTGTTCGACGACTACGGTGCGCTGGCCTTCCCCTCGGCCCTGCGCCAGCGCCTGCAGACGGCGGGTGTCGAGCTGCGGCTGTACAACCGCCTGCGCTGGCTGCGAGGGTTGCGCAACTTCTATCGCGACCATCGCAAGCTGCTGCTGGTGGACGAGCGCTGGGCCGTGGTCGGCGGCACCGGTGTCACCGACGCGTTCTGGAAGCCGGGGGACGAAACCAGCGAGTGGCATGAGGTGATGGTGCAGATGCAGGGGCCGATCGTGACTGACTGGCAACTGTTGTTCGATCGCCAGTGGCACGCCAACAACCGGCGCACCGCCTGGCGCCCACCGGAAGGCTTCGGGTTGCCGCGCTTGCCTCGCGTACCGGCCCAGGGGCAGGGCCTGGGCCGGGTGGCCTATGCCGATGCCCGTCAGCACCGAGACATCCTGCATGCGCTGGTACGGGCCCTGAACAGTGGCCAGCGTCGCATCTGGCTGGCCACGCCGTACTTCCTGCCGACCTTCAGCGTGCGCCGCTCCTTGCGCCGGGCTGCACAGAAGGGCATCGATGTGCGCCTGCTGCTCACCGGCCCGCGCACCGATCATCCGGCGATACGCTACGCCGGTCATCGCTACTATCCGCGGTTGCTGCGCGCCGGCGTGCGGATCTTCGAGTACCAGCCCTGCTTCCTGCACCTGAAGATGGTGCTGGTGGACGACTGGGTCAGCGTCGGTTCGTGCAATTTCGACCACTGGAACCTGCGTTTCAACCTCGAGGCCAATGTCGAGGCCATCGACCCACCGTTGACCGCCGCCGTGGCGGCCAGTTTCGAGCGCGACTTCGCCCTGAGCCAGGAGGTCGACCTGGCGCGCTGGCAGGCCCGGCCGCTCTGGTGGCGGGTGCAGCAGCGGCTGTGGGGATTGCTCGATCGCCTGGTGGTCAACCTGCTGGATCGCCGCGACTAAGACGGCGAAGCGGACTATCGTGCAGGGATTGTTCTCATGCTACGGAAGGAGTGGCGGCGATGACGGCGAAGAAGATTCTCATGCTGGTGGGCGACTACGTCGAGGACTACGAGGTGATGGTGCCCTTCCAGGCCCTGAAGATGGTCGGCCACACGGTGCACGCGGTGTGCCCGGAGAAACTGGCGGGGCAGACCGTGCGCACGGCGATCCACGATTTCGAAGGTGACCAGACCTACAGCGAGAAGCCAGGGCACGCTTTCGCCCTGAACCAGGACTTCGTGCAGGTGCGGGCCGAGGGCTATGACGCGCTGCTGATCCCAGGGGGCCGGGCGCCTGAGTACCTGCGCCTGGATGAGCGGGTGCTGGGTTTGGTCAAGGCCTTCGACCAGGCCGGCAAGCCCATCGCTGCGGTGTGCCATGGGGCCCAGTTGCTGGCGGCGGCCGGTGTGCTGGATGGGCGCGAGTGCAGTGCGTATCCGGCGTGTGCGCCCGAGGTGAGGTTGGCGGGAGGGCGATATGTGGACATCGCCATGGACCAGGCGCACGTGGACGGGAACCTGGTGACCGCACCGGCCTGGCCAGCGCATCCGGCGTGGTTGGCGGCATTTCTCAAATTGCTCGGGACGCGGATTGCCTGACGTAGAGGAGGGGGCCATTCGCATCATCCGAGGTTTACCCGGGCTTGTGCGAAGCGCCCCCAAAACTGTACTGCCAACCCCAGCCCTCAGCCCACCTGCTCGACCCAGTCATTGAGGTTGTAGTAGTTGGTCACCCGGGCGATCTTCCCGCAATGGATGTAGAAGAACGCCCCAGCCGGCAGCACGTAGGTCTGCCCATTGGCCGGTGGCAGCCCTTCGTCATCGGCCAGGTACTCTCCGTGCACGGTGAACTCGGCGGCCGCGCGGCTGCCGTCGGCGTTCTGCATCACCACGATGTCGGCCAGGCGTTCCCGGTAGCAGCGGTTCATCTTGTCCATGAAGGCTGCGAAGGCCGCCTTGCCCATCTGCCGCTCGCCCTGGTTGATGTCATGGATCACGTCCTCGCTGAGCAGGGCGAGGAAGGCCGGCATGTCCCCGGCATTGAAGGCGGCGTAGTAGGCGTTGACGAGCTCGGTAGCGGTCATGGCAATGTTCCTGTCGTGTACGGGAAAGGGAATGGCGTGGAACGGATGATAGGGTTTCCCCTCAAGCCCGGCTTAGCCGAGCGCGTCATCCACATCGACAAAACGACCGCTACGCATGGAAATCCGCCTGTTGCACGGCGCTGCCATCGCGCCTTACATCGATGACCTCGCTCGCCTGCGCCTGACGGTGTTCCGCGAGTTCCCCTACCTCTACGACGGCTCGCCGGAATACGAGGCCGACTACCTGTCCACCTATGCCCGTTCCGGGCGCAGCCTGGTGGTGCTGGCCCTGGACGGCGGCAAGGTGGTCGGCGCCTCGACCGGCCTGCCCCTGGTCGACGAGACGCTCGAGTTCCAGCAGCCGTTCCTGGCCCAGGGCCGGGACCCGGCGAGCGTCTACTACTTCGGCGAGTCGGTGTTGCTGCCGGCCTACCGGGGCCAGGGCCTGGGCGTGCGCTTCTTCATCGAGCGCGAATCCTACGCCCACAAGCTCGCTGAATTCGACTACTGCGCCTTCTGCGCTGTCGAGCGCCCGGCCGGCCATCCCCGGCGCCCACTGGACTACAAGCCGTTGCATGGCTTCTGGCGCAACCGTGGCTTCCTGCACGATCCGTCGCTGCGCACCACCTATGCCTGGCGCGACCTCGACGAGCAGACCGAATCGGCCAAGATCATGTCCTTCTGGCTCAAGGAACTGCCGGTATGATCCGCCTCGCGGCGTGCCAGTACGCCATCGAACTGTACGAGAGCTGGGACGCCTATGCCGAGCACTTGCACGGCTTGTGCGCCGAGGCGGTCGAGGCTGGTGGGCAGTTGCTGCTATTGCCTGAATATGCCGGCCTGGTGCTCAGCGGCCAGTTGCCGGTACAACAGCGCAGCGACCTGAAGGCGTCGATCGCCGGCATCCAGCCGCTGGTCGCGCCGTGGTTGGCGCTGTGCGAAAGCCTTGCCCGTCGCTGGGGCATCTACCTGCAGCCTGGCAGCGTGCCCGTGCTCGACGCCGATGGCCGTTACCGCAACCGTGCCTGGCTGTTCGGTCCGGACGGGGTGCTGGGCCATCAGGACAAACTGATCATGACCCGCTTCGAACGGGAGCAGTGGGGGATCGCCGCAGGCGAAGGGCTCAAGGTGTTCGACACGGCCCTGGGGCGCCTGGGCATCCTGATCTGCTATGACAACGAGTTCCCCCTGCTGGCCCGGCGCCTGGCCGAAGGCGGTGCGGACCTGGTCCTCACCCCCAGTTGCACCGACACCGAGGCGGGGTATCACCGCGTGCGCATCGGCGCCCAGGCGCGCGCCCTGGAGAACCAGATCGCCGTGTTGCAGAGCCCTACGGTGGGCATGGCGCCTTGGTCGCCGGCGCTGGATGAGAACATCGGGCGGGCAGGGCTGTTCGTGCCGCCGGACCATGGTATGCCGGCCAATGGCGTGATCGCCGAGAGCGCCGAATTGTGCCCTGGCGGTAGCCGTTGGTTGGTCTGTGAGGTGGATCTGGAGGAGGTGCGACGGGTACGGCGGGAAGGGCAGGTGTTCACCCGGCGGGACTGGCCGGAGCAGTTCGAGCGGGTTCTGTAGGGCTGGGTTGGCCGCTGCGCGGGTCTGGCAGAGCCTTGAAGCTTGGGGCTGCAAGGCAGCCCCAAACGGTCGGGCGTTTTACTTCACTTCGACCGCCAGGCTCTCGGCGATCTTGCTCTGCCACAGGGCAGGGCCGGTGATGTGCACCGACTCACCGTTGCTGTCCACCGCGACGGTGACCGGCATGTCCTTGACCTCGAACTCGTAGATCGCCTCCATGCCCAGCTCGGCGAACGCCAGGACCTGGGACTTGCGGATCGCCTGGGCTACCAGGTAGGCGGCGCCGCCGACGGCCATCAGGTACACGGCCTTGTTGTCCTTGATCGCCTCGATGGCGGTCGGGCCACGCTCGGACTTGCCGATCATGCCCAGCAGGCCGGTCTGCTCGAGGATCTGGCGGGTGAACTTGTCCATGCGGGTGGCGGTGGTCGGGCCGGCAGGACCTACCACTTCGTCACCGACCGGATCGACCGGGCCTACGTAGTAGATGAAACGGCCCTTGAGGTCCACCGGCAACGCTTCGCCACGGTTGAGCATCTCGACCATGCGCTTGTGCGCGGCGTCGCGGCCGGTGAGCATCTTGCCGTTGAGCAGCAGGGTCTCGCCCGGCTTCCAGCTGGCGACTTCTTCCGGGGTGATGCTGTCGAGGTCGACGCGGCGGGCGCTCGGGCCGGCTTCCCAGACGATTTCCGGGTAGGCGTCCAGCGACGGCGCTTCCAGCTCGGCCGGGCCCGTGCCGTCGAGCACGAAGTGGGCGTGGCGGGTGGCGGCGCAGTTGGGGATCATGCACACCGGCAGGGAGGCGGCATGGGTCGGGTAGTCCATGATCTTGACGTCGAGCACGGTGGTCAGGCCGCCCAGGCCCTGGGCGCCGATGCCCAGCTGGTTGACCTTCTCGAACAGCTCCAGGCGCAGTTCCTCGATGCGGTTCTGCGGGCCGCGGGCCTTGAGTTCATGGATGTCGATGGACTCCATCAGGACTTCCTTGGCCATCACCGCGGCCTTCTCGGCGGTACCGCCGATGCCGATGCCCAGCATGCCAGGCGGGCACCAGCCGGCGCCCATGGTCGGGACGGTCTTCAGGACCCAGTCGACGATCGAGTCGGACGGGTTGAGCATGGCCATCTTCGACTTGTTCTCCGAGCCGCCGCCCTTGGCGGCGACGTCGACCTCGACCTTGTCGCCGGGGACGATGGAGTAGTGGATCACCGCCGGAGTGTTGTCCTTGGTGTTCTTGCGGGCACCGGCCGGGTCGGCCAGGATCGAGGCGCGCAGGACGTTCTCAGGCAGGTTGTAGGCGCGGCGCACACCCTCGTTGATCATGTCGTCGACGCTCATGGTGGCGCCGTCCCAGCGTACGTCCATGCCCACGCGGACGAACACGGTGACGATGCCGGTGTCCTGGCAGATCGGGCGGTGGCCGGTGGCGCACATGCGCGAGTTGATCAGGATCTGGGCGATGGAGTCGCGCGCGGCGGGCGACTCTTCACGCAGGTAGGCTTCGTGCATCGCCTGGATGAAATCGACGGGGTGGTAGTACGAGATGAATTGCAGGGCGTCGGCAACGCTCTGAATCAGGTCGTCTTGCTTGATCACGGTCATGCAGCGCGCTCCTCTTAAAGACGGGAACATTCATAAAGGCTTTCCGACACCGCCGACCTGCGCGTCGAAATGCCTTGCAAGGCGCGCCGGCAGGCTGGCCGACGCAAAAGGGCGCGGCAGTATAGCGCGCATCCGCCCCCGGCACACCTGCGTGTGGTCTGGACCAAGGTCGGCAACCGACGGGCACCCTTTTTGCTGATTTACCCGCGAAGCCCTAGAGTGGGCGATGTGATTCGTGGAGACATACCGACCATGCCTGAACTCTGCGTCGGCGAGCGCTGCTGGACAGTGCCGGCCGCCAGCAACCTGCTCGATGCCCTCAATGCCGCAGGTTGTGGCGTGCCCTACAGCTGCCGCGCCGGCAGTTGCCATGCCTGCCTGGTGCGTTGCCTGGAGGGGCAGCCCGAGGACGCCATGCCCGAGGCGCTGGGCCTTGCGCAGCGCGAGCAGGGCTGGCGCCTGGCCTGCCAGTGCCGGGTGAGCGCCGACTTGCGGGTGGCGGTGTTCGATCCGTCGAGCGATGGCTTGCCTGCGCGCGTCTGCGCCCTGGCGTGGTTCGGCGACGTGCTGCGCTTGCGCCTTAGGCCCGAGCGGCCATTGCGCTACCAGGCAGGGCAGCACCTGGTGCTGTGGCTGGACGGCGTGGCGCGGCCGTATTCACTGGCGAGCCTGCCGGGGGAAGATGACTTCCTGGAGTTCCACCTGGATTGCCGGCGCCCTGGCGCCTTCTGCGACAAGGCCAGGCGGCTGGCCGAGGGCGATGAGCTGCGCCTGGGCGAGCTGCGGGGCGGCGCCTTGCACTACGACCCGGACTGGCAGGAGCGACCCTTGTGGCTGCTGGCCGCGGGAACAGGGCTTGCGCCGTTGTGGGGCATCCTGCGGGAAGCGTTGCGCCAGGGGCACCAGGGTGGGATCCGGGTGCTGCATGTGACCCATGACCGCGCCGGACAGTACCTGGCCGGGCCGTTGGCGGACCTGGCCGATCGATATCCCAGGGTGAGTGTCGAGTGGGGGTTGGCCGATCAGTTGGAGCAAGCGCTGGCGGGGTTGCGCCTGTCATCGCGGCAGACGGTGGCGCTGGCGTGCGGGGCGCCGGGGAGTGTCGAGCGCTTCGCACGGCGGCTGTTCATTGCCGGGTTGCCGAGGAACCAGCTGTTTGCCGATGTGTTTCTCGAGCATGCCTGATGGCTTGTGGGGCTCCTTGCGCGGGCAAGCCCGCTCCCACAGGGGCCGAGTCGATCACGAATGATGCGGTTGGCAGGGCCATGTGGGAGCGGGCTTGCCCGCGAAGGGGCGCGAAACGGCCCCAGGATTACGGCGTTGGAGAATCGACTCAGATCAGCGGATCACCCACGTGCAGGATCTTCATGCCATTGGTCCCGCCGATGGTGTGGTAGCTGTCGCCCTTGGTCAGGATCACCCAGTCACCCTGTTGCACCAGGCCGCGCTTGAGCAGTTCGTCGACCGCGGCCTGGCTGACTTTCTCCGGCGGCAGCGAGGCGGGGTCGAAGGCGATCGGGTAGACGCCACGGAACAGCGAGGTACGGGCCTGGGTGCCGCTGTGCGGCGACATGGCGAAGATCGGCACGTGCGAGCGCAGGCGCGACATGATCAGCGGGGTGTAGCCACTTTCGGTGAGGGCGATGATCGCCTTGACGCCGGGGAAGTGGTTGGCGGTGTACATCGCCGCCAGGGCGATGCTTTCGTCGCAGCGCTCGAAGGTGGTATGCAGGCGATGGCTGGACTTCTGGCTGGTCGGGTGCTTCTCGGCGCCCTGGCAGATACGCGCCATGGCCTGGACCGCTTCGATCGGGTAGGCGCCGGCGGCGCTCTCGGCCGACAGCATCACCGCGTCGGTGTTGTCCAGCACGGCGTTGGCCACGTCGGACACTTCGGCACGGGTCGGCATCGGGTTCTGGATCATCGACTCCATCATCTGGGTCGCGACGATCACCGCCTTGTTGTTGCGGCGGGCGTGCTGGATGATCTTCTTCTGGATGGCGATCAGCTCGGCGTCGCCGATTTCCACGCCCAGGTCGCCACGGGCGACCATCACGGCGTCGGAGGCGGCGATCAGGCCATCGAGGGTCTCGTCGTCGGCCACGGCTTCGGCGCGCTCGATCTTGGCCACCAGCCAGGCGGTGCCGCCGGCTTCGTCGCGCAGCTTGCGGGCGTATTCCATGTCGCTGGCGTCACGCGGGAAGGACACGGCCAGGTAGTCCAGGTCCATTTCCGCCGCCAGCTTGATGTCGGCCTTGTCCTTGTCGGTCAGGGCCGGGGCGGTCAGGCCGCCACCCTTGCGGTTGATGCCCTTGTGGTCGGACAGCGGGCCACCGACGATCACCACGCAGTGCAGGGCATCGGTAGTGGCGGTCTCGACACGCATGACCACGCGGCCGTCATCGAGCAGCAGTTCGTCGCCGACGCCGCAGTCCTTGACCAGGTCGGGGTAGTCGATGCCGACGATGTCCTGGGTGCCTTCGGTCAGCGGGTGGGCGGTGGAGAAGGTGAACGTGTCGCCGATCTTCAGTTCGATGCGCTTGTTGCTGAACTTGGCGATGCGGATCTTCGGCCCCTGCAGGTCGCCCAGCAGCGCGACGTGACGCCCGTGCTTGGCGGCGATGTCGCGGATCAGGCGGGCGCGGGCCTTGTGCTCGTCCGGGGTGCCGTGGGAGAAGTTCAGGCGTGCCACGTCCAGGCCAGCGAGGATCAGTTGTTCGATCACTTCCGGCGAGTTGCTGGCGGGGCCGAGGGTGGCGACGATTTTGGTACGGCGGATGGTCATGCACAGACTCCTATAGTGAAGCGCAGCGAAAGGCTACCCCGGAATCTCGCTGTAGTCATTGTTCCATTGCACTACCTGGCAGCGCTTGGGCTTGGCGGTTGAACGGAGGTTCCAAGCTGCAAGCCTCTAGCTGATTCGCGCCGCATACCCGCTTGCAGCTTGCCGCTTGAAGCTGAAGAAATACCAAACCAAGCCGATACACTGCGTAATAAAGGAGATCCCCCATGCGAGCCCTGATCGTTTTGGCCGTGGCGGCCAGTGTCGTCGGTTGCACCCGTTGGTCGATGGACCATCATCTGAACAATGCCTACCGTGCCTACGACCGCGGCGATTGCCAGCGGGTGATGCTGGAGCTGTCGCAGGTCGACCGTACCAGCCGTGCCCGGCCGTTCATTCACCCGGAAGTCTCGCTGCTGCGGGGCCAGTGCCTGGAGCGCCAGAAACTCTACGTCGATGCGGCGCAGACCTACCAGTACCTGATCCAGCGCTACCCGCAGAACGAGTACGCCTACCGCGCCCGGGCGCGGCTGCAGACACTCGAGCAACTCGGTCACTATCGGCCTGGCGAGGCGGCGGTGGCGACGCCGGTCACCCGTGCACCTTGGCGCTAACACCAAGGTGTTGTTGATTTCATGGAATTGGACAGGCGCCCTGGGCTAATCTGTCAGGCAGATGTAACGATCACCGCCAGTACCTTGTCTTCCTGGCATCAGGTACGGACAGCATGTTTATCGAACGCCATATAGAACGTCACCAGTTGCCTTGTGTCCTCAAGGTGTACAACCGATTCACCGACCAGCAGATCGGCTACCTCGGCAATGCCTCGGAGGACGGGTTGATGCTGATCAGCCAGTTGCCGGTGCTGGTCGGGCCGGATTTCGAGCTGCAGTTGCGCCTGCCGCTGGCAGGCGGCGGGTGGCAATACGTCAACCTGACTGCCAGTTGCCTATGGTGTCGCGAGGACCAGACGCCGGGGCACTACGATTCAGGCTTCATGCTGTTGCAGGCACCCCGCGAGTACGAGGAGTTCGTGCGTTCCTTGCGCAGCTACTTCAGTTTCCGGCCCATGAACGCTTCCGCCTGAGGCTGTCTCCGGTAGACTCTGGTCGACCTTGTTACAGGACGACCCCGTGAGCACCAGCATCTTCTGGCACGATTACGAAACCACCGGTATCGATCCGCGCCGCGACCGGCCCCTGCAGGTCGCAGGCGTGCGCACTGACCTCGAACTCAACGAAATCGAGGCACCGATCAGCCTTTATTGCCGGCCCAGCGACGATATCCTGCCGCACCCGGCGGCTTGCCTGGTGACCGGCATCACCCCCGAGCAACTGGCAGGCAACGGGCTGTGCGAAGCCGAGTTCATGACAAAAGTGCATGAGCAACTGGCGCGCCCCGGAACCTGTGGCGCGGGTTACAACACCCTGCGCTTCGACGATGAAGTCACCCGCTACAGCCTTTACCGCAACTTCTTCGATCCCTATGCCCGCGAATGGCAGGGTGGCAACAGCCGCTGGGACCTGATCGACGTGGTGCGCACCGCCTATGCCTTGCGCCCGGAAGGGATCGTCTGGCCGCAGCAGGATGGTCGTACCAGCCTGCGCCTGGAGCTGCTCAGCCAGGCCAACGGCATCGACCATGGCCAGGCCCACGAGGCACTTTCCGACGTGCGGGCGACCATCGCCCTGGCCCGCTTGATCCGCCAGCAGCAGCCTCGGTTGTACGACTGGTTGTTCCAGTTGCGCAGCAAGCACAAAGTGATGGAACAGGTACGCCTGCTGCAGCCGCTGGTACATGTTTCGGGGCGTTTTTCAGCAGAGCGTAACTATCTTGGCGTGGTGCTGCCGCTGGCCTGGCATCCGCGTAATCGCAATGCACTGATTGTGTGCGACCTGCACCTGGAAACACTGCCGTTATTGCAGGAAAGCGCAGAAACATTACGTCAGCGTTTGTACACGCGCCGCGATGAATTATCCGAGGGACAACTACCTGTACCTTTGAAGTTGGTGCAGGTCAATCGTTGCCCGGTGCTCGCGCCGTTGTCGGTATTACGCCCTGCTGACCAGCAGCGTTTGGGCCTGGATATGGCACTGCTGCAACGCCGTGGCGAACAACTGGCCAATCAACAAAACGTTTGGCAGGAAAAACTGGCGCACATTTACAACGCTGATGATTTCACCCCCAGCGAGGATCCGGAACAACAACTGTACGATGGGTTTATCGGCGATCGGGACCGGCGCCTGTGCGAACAAGTCCGTCGCCTGGAGCCTGCACAATTGGGTCAGGGGCACTGGATGTTCGATGATCCGCGGCTGCCGGAGCTGTTGTTCCGTTATCGCGCACGAAACTTCGCCGAGACCTTGAATACCGAGGAACGACAACGGTGGCAATCATTCTGCCAGCAACGCTTGAGCGATCCGTGCCTGGGGGCGCCGAATACCGTCGGTGACTTCGAACAGGCCTGGCAGAGCAGTTGGGCCACGGCGGACGAGGCCGGGCGGCGGGTGCTGGAGGCCTGGCAGGCGCATCTCCGGCAGTTGAAGGTGCAGTATCAGTTATAGAATGCGTGCCCCATGAAAAACGCCGGCAATGTGCCGGCGTTTTTCATGGGGGTATAAAAGGACAATACCCGGGGATCAGTCCAGCAGGGTGGCCCAGCTTTCGACCTCGTCGCTGCCCCACTTGGCTTTCCACTCTTTCAGCGTCTTGTGGTTGCCGCCCTTGGTTTCGATCACTTCACCATTGTGCGGGTTCTTGTATTGCTTGACCTTGCGAGCACGCTTGGTGCCGGTGGTTTTTACGGCACCACGTGGCGCCTTGCTCAGTTTGGAATCGGGATCGAGCAGGGCGATCACGTCGCGCAGGGACTTGGAATATTCGCCCATCAGTGCGCGCAGTTTGCCTTCGAACTCCAGCTCTTTCTTCAGCTTGTCATCTTGCGACAGGTTGGCCAGGCGGGCCTGAAGTTCCTTGATGGCTTCTTCGGTAGCGCGGTACTCGTTGATCAGGGACATGGAGTGTTCCTTAATGCGTGTTCAGGGAGACAGACAGTAGGGGACAATAATAGACAGGCGATACTCTCAAGTAAACAATTAAAATAGCAATAAACTGTTAATTGTCCGACGACAACGTATCTGTTTGGTTAAGAAAAATTTACATATGCGGTGATGAAATCATCGTTTTCCTACGGACGCCGTGCATTCTCACCATCGACTCAAGCCGCTCGGCATTCGCTGCGGTTGTGCCGATCATTACTGCGTTTTTCCTGGCAGGCCGCTAGAATATGCGCCTTTGCGAAGTTCTGGAGTCTCATTCATGCGCACCTATCGACTGGTGATTGCCTGCCCCGACCGTGTCGGTATCGTGGCGAAAGTCAGTAATTTCCTGGCCTTGTACAATGGCTGGATCAACGAAGCCAGCCACCACTCCGACGAGCAGAGCGGCTGGTTCTTCATGCGCCATGAGATCCGCGCCGAATCCCTGCCGTTCGATATCGAGGCCTTCCGCGAGGCCTTCGCGCCGATCGCCGAAGAGTTCTCCATGACCTGGCGGATCACCGATTCGGCACAGAAGAAGCGCGTGGTGTTGATGGCTAGCCGCGAATCCCACTGCCTGGCCGACCTGTTGCACCGCTGGCACACCGACGAGCTGGACTGCGAGATCCCGTGCGTGATCTCCAACCACGACGACTTGCGCAGCATGGTCGAGTGGCATGGCATCCCGTTCTTCCATGTCCCGGTCGATCCGAAGGACAAGGCGCCAGCGTTCGCCGAAGTGTCGCGTCTGGTCGAGGCGCATGCGGCTGATGTCGTGGTGTTGGCGCGCTACATGCAGATCCTGCCGCCGCAGCTGTGCCAGGCCTATGCCGAGAAGGTGATCAACATCCACCACAGCTTCCTGCCGTCCTTCGTCGGCGCCAAGCCCTATCACCAGGCCGCCCTGCGTGGGGTCAAGCTGATCGGCGCGACCTGCCACTACGTCACCGAGGAGCTGGATGCCGGGCCGATCATCGAGCAGGACGTGGTCCGTGTCAGCCATGCCGACAGCATCGAGGACATGGTGCGTTTCGGTCGTGACGTGGAGAAGATGGTCCTGGCCCGTGGCCTGCGCTATCACCTGGAAGACCGCGTGCTGGTACACGGCAACAAGACCGTGGTGTTCGACTGAGCCTTGGGGCTGCAAAGCGCCCCCTGACGAGTATTGGATAATGGTCGACCCACGCGACAGGGCGGCAGCCGAGACACCGCCGACGTTGGGCGAGGGCTGCCTGGCCCGCTTCGATCTCGACGCCCTGGGCGACGATGCCGGCACCGATTTCGCCGGTGCCGCCGAACTCTGGCGCCAGCTCAATCTGCCTGGCGACGCCAGCGCTCCAGCAGTGGACGCGCCAGCAGGCAGACGAACACCGGCCCACCGGCGATCAGGTAGAAGTAATAGGTGACGGCGCGCCAGATCAGGATCGCCGCCGCCGCCGTCGAACTGCCCACCAGCGGCGCCAGCAGGCTCGCCGAGGTCAGCTCGGCGGCCCCGGCGCCACCAGGCAGCAGGCTGAACTGGCCGGCGCTGAGCGACAGCATCTGCACCAGGAAGCTCGGTATCCACGACAGCTCTACGCCCAACCCCCTCAACACCAGGTACAGCACGCTGTAGCGCAGGCTCCAGTGCGCGCAGGTCAGGGTGAACACCAGGGCCAGGGTGCGCTTGGGCAGACGCCAGGTGTCGGCCAGGGCATGGCTGAAATGCAGCAGCTTGCGCGCCCAGCGCCGCCGCCGCAGGCGTGACATGCCCAGCCGGCGCAGTAGGCGGCCGTTGAGGCGCATCACCCGGCGCCGGTAGCGCAGCAGCCCGAGCACCCCAGCCAGCACCACGCACAGCAGCGACGCGCTGCCGAGCAGCATGCTTTCCTGGCTGTGCCCCAGGCTGTGGAACAGGGCGTAGCCGGCGATCGCCAGCATGGCGCAAAAGAAGAACACCAGGTCGTTCAACTGGTCCATGGCGAAGACCGCGCCGCTGCGCGCCGGGCCGATGCGTTCGCGGGCCAGCAGGGCCATGAGGGTGAGGGGCCCGCCGCTACCGCCTGGGGTGGTGCAGATGGCGAACTCGGTGGCCATGACTACACCCAGGCTGCGCACTCGCCCGAGCCGCGTACCTTGCTGGCCGAGCAGCAGGCGCAGACGCAGGGCGTTGATGACCCAGCACAGCAAGATCATGCCCAGCAGCATCAGCATCAGGCCGGGGGCGAAGGTTTTCAGCCGGGGCAGCAGGTCGCTGCCACCGAGCAGGGCCGGGACCAGCACCGCCAACAGCAGTGCCAGGCCCAGCCAGCCCAGGCGGTTCATGCCCTGGCCTGGCGGTCCAGCCAGGCGGACTTGGTCAGTGGCTCGCGGCCTTGCGCCCGTAGCGCCAGCAGGGTGTGCAGCCAGTAGTCGCGGGACGCGCGATGACGCATGTCCACCGGGTGCAGGCCCAGGCGCAGGGTGCTGGCCTGGCGCCAGCGCCGGCATTGCCAGTCGCAGAGCATCCTCGACAAGCCGCGGCGCCAGGGGCTGCGGGCACTCCACACCAGGCCCGGCGCCTCGATGGCAGTGAATGTCGGCAGGCGGTACAGGTGCTGCGGTGTGCTGGTATAGCGCAAGGGCAGGCGGCGCAGGGCCTGGCGTGTGCCTTCGCTCATCAGCCAGGCGGGCGCGACGAAGCCTGCCACCGGCCAACCCTGGCGGCCGAACAGCGCCAGGCCGGCCTCCAGGCGCTGCAAGGCCTCGCCTTCGTCGAGTCCGTAGAATTCACCTTCATGGGTGTAGATCCGGCGCATGAAGTACTCCCCGGGGCTGCGTGGCGGCGGGCCGTCGTCGGCATGGTAGTAGCCATGCAGGGCCAGTTCGTCGCCTTGTGCCAGGCGGCGTTCGAGCAGGCGGCAGAAGGTCGGCGAGCGGCCCAGGGCGTTGCGGTGGTGGAAGTCCGGGACCACCAGCCAGGTCATGGGCACATTGCCGAGGGCGTCGATGGCTTGGACGAAGGGCTGGTAGTCGGGCCAGGTCTCAGGCGCGACGTCGTGCAGCACCAGCATCAGGCTGCGTGGCGAGGTGGCCTCAGGCATGGGCGCGGACCTGCGGCAGGTGGCCAAGGACCGCCTGGTAGTGCTCCAGCAGGCCGTTGACCACGGTGTCCCAGGAGTAGTGCTGCTCCACGTGGCGGCGGGCCTGGGCGCCGAGCTGGCGCACGCCGGCCTCGAAGGTCTCGCGCACGGCCTGCGCCATGGCCTGGCCGTCGTTGGGGCGGCACAGCCGGCCGCACTGCTCGTTGACGATCTCGCCGAAGGCGCCGGCGCGCACGGCCACCACGGGCGTGGCGCTGGCCATGGCTTCGAGGATCACCAGGCCGAAGGTCTCCTGGTCGCCGGCATGCACCAGCAGATCGGCGCTGGCGAACAGCCGCGCGACCTCCTCGGGCGGGCAGAACGCGTCGATCACGCTGACGTTGTCCGGCACATTGGTTGGCATGTTCGAGCCCGCCAGCAGCAGGTGGTAGTGGCGCCCCAGGTGGCGCATGCAGTCGAGCAGCACCGGCAGGTTCTTCTCTCGCGAGCCGCGGCCGGCGAACACCAGCAGGCGGGTGGTGTCGGGAATGCCCAGTTCGGTACGCAGGTGTGGGTCGCGATGCTCGGGGTTGAAGGTGGCCAGGTCGACGCCCAGGCGTTGCACGTGCACATCCCTGACCCCCAGCCGGCGCAGCTTGTCGGCCATCACCTGGCTCGGTGCCAGGACCCGGTCGAAATTGCCGTACAGCTTGCTGACGTAGGCCTCGACATTGGGCGTGAACCAGTTGCCCATGCGGTTGCTGACCAGCAGCGGCAGGTCGGAATGGTAGAAACCTATCACCGGCACGTCGAGCTTGCGCCGTGCTTCCAGGGCCGCCCAGGCGGTGAGGTAGGGGTCGCCCACTTCGATCAGGTCGGGCTGCAGGCGGCGCAGCACGTTGCACCAGGGGGCCAGGCGTACCGGGAAGCGGTAGCCGTTGCCAAAAGGCAGGGGAGGCGCCGGCACCTGGTAGATGCCATCGGCGTGGCTGGCGCTGGGGCCGGGGATCAAGAGGCTGTGGCGGACGCCGGTCTTGGCGTCGAGTCGGCGGTGTTTGGCATCAAGATAGGTACGTACGCCGCCGCTGGCCGGGGCGTAGAACATGGTGATGTCAGCGATGTGCACGATCAGCATCCCTCCGGGATCGTCTTCGGGTCTGTCATCCGGCCGCTATGGGCCGGCGATGACGCGCCTAAAGGTTGACCTTCCTGAAGGATAGTTTGTTCGATCGGGGACGGCTGTGAGCAGCAAGCTTCAAGCGGCAAGAAAAAGCAGGAGTGTGCACACCCCTGCTTTTGCTTTTGCTTGCCGCTAGATCCTGAAGCTGCCGACCAGGTGCTTGAGGCGGGTGGCCTGCTGTTCGAGGTCGGCGCAGGCGCGCAGGGTGGCCTGCAGGTTCTCGACGCCTTCCTGGTTGAGCATGTTGATCTCGTTGATATCCATGTTGATCGAGTCGACCACGGCGGTCTGCTCCTCGGTGGCGGTGGCCACCGACTGGTTCATGCCGTCGATCTCGCCGATGCGCTGGGTCACGCTGCCCAGGCGCTCGCCGGCCTGGTTGGCGATCGCCATGCTGTCGTGGCTGTGGCGCTGGCTCTGGTCCATGGTCTCGACCGACTCGCGGGCACCGACCTGCAGCTCCTCGATCATGCTCTGCACCTGCTGCGCCGACTCCTGGGTGCGGTGGGCGAGGTTGCGCACCTCGTCGGCGACCACGGCGAAACCACGGCCGGCCTCGCCGGCACGTGCCGCCTCGATCGCCGCATTGAGCGCCAGCAGGTTGGTCTGCTGGGAAATGCTGGTGATCACCTCGAGGATCTGGCCGATATTCACCGTCTTGTTGTTGAGCGTCTCGATGTGGGCGCTGGAGGTGACGATCAGGTCCGACAGGCGGTTCATCGCTTCGATGTTGCGTTCCACCACCTGCTGGCCTTCCTCGGCCAGCAGGCGCGCCGAGGTGGCGTGTTGCGAGGCCTGGGCGGCGTTGCCGGCGATCTCCTGGGCCGCGGCGCCCAGCTCGTTGATGGCCGCGGCGACGCTGTTGGTGCGGTTGGACTGCTCGTCGGAATTGGCCATCGACGAGTTGGAGGCGCTGATCACCCGCAGGGCCACTTCGTTGACCTGCTCGGTGGCCGAGGACACTTCGCGGATCGAGCTGTGGATGCGTTCGACGAAGCGGTTGAAGGCACTGCCGAGGATGCCGAACTCGTCATGCTGGTGGATCTGCAGGCGCTTGGTCAGGTCGCCTTCGCCTTGGGCGATGTCTTCCATGGCCCGGGTCATGGCGTGCAGCGGTTGCATCAATACACGGATCAGCAGGCCGAGCAGGGCGATGATGATGACCACCGCGACCAGGGTAGCGATCACCGCCGAGGTGCGGAAGCTGCTGAGCATGGAGAAGGCCTTGTCCTTGTCCACCGACAGGCCGATGTACCAGTTGGCCGAAGGCAGGCCTTTGATCGGGGTGAAGGTCAGCAGGCGGTCCTGGCCGTCGGAGCGGACCTCGGTCAGGTCGTTGGAGAGTTTCGGCGTGTTCTGCGGGAACAGGTCCGACAGCGATTTCATCACCAGCGCCTTGTCCGGGTGGACCAGGATCTTGCCTTGGTCGTTGACCAGGAAGGCGTAGCCCATGCCGCCGAAGTCCAGCGAGTTGATGATCTCCACCAGGCCATCGAGGGTCAGGTCGCCGCCAACCACGCCGACGCTGCTGGACACCTTGCTGAGGATGCCGATGACCATCTTGTTGGTGGTCAGGTCGATGTAGGGTTCGGTGAGGATCGCGCCGCTGGCGTTCATGCCGTCCTTGTACCAGGGGCGTACGCGCGGGTCGTAGCCGTCGGGCATCGGCGCGTCGGGACGCACGCTGAAGCCGCCGTCGACCTTGCCCAGGTAGACCGTGAGGAAGCTTGAGATCAGGGCATTCTGGCCCATCAGGGTTTCGGCGTTGGCGGGATCCTGGGCAATGTTCTGGGCCAGGTTCTCCACCAGCTTGATACGGCCTTCGAACAGGTTGCGGATGTTGGTCGAGGTGGACTCGCCCATTTCAGCCAGATAGTTCTCCAGGTCCTCGCGAATCGCATTACGCTGGAGGTAATCGTTGTAAAGGGTGAACAGGCTGAACGCGAGTATCACGATCAGCGAGGCCGCCAAGAGGATCTTGTGGCTGAAGCGAAGGCTTTTGTTCATGGCGTATCGGGTCCGCTAAGGTTTTATCGGGTCGTTCGCACGAAGGCAGCTTGGAAAACAGTGCAACAATCACCGGGGTCCTTTTCGGGTTGTTCCTGTCTTTCAGGGGGAAATCACGATGGGATATCGGCCGATAGGCGGCAAAGCTTGAGGAGAGGTAGAAAGAAGATGTCAGATTCTTCGCAAATAGTTGTAGGAGCAGGCCCGGACGGCCAGCCTGTGGGCCAGCCCATGCGCCTGGCCAACCGCCATGGCCTGGTGGCCGGTGCCACCGGTACAGGCAAGACGGTGACCCTGCAGCACCTGGCCGAGATCTTCAGCGATGCAGGTGTGGCGGTGTTCGCCGCCGACGTCAAGGGTGACCTGTGTGGCCTCGGTGCCGCCGGCACGCCACAGGGCAAGGTGGCCGAGCGCATCGCCGGGATGCCCTGGCTGGCGCATCGCCCGCAGGCTTATCCGGTCACCTTGTGGGATATCGCCGGCGAGTCCGGCCATCCGTTGCGCACCACGCTCAGCGAAATGGGCCCGCTGTTACTGGGCAATTTGCTCGAGTTGAGCGACAGCCAGCAGGCCGCGCTGTATGCCGCCTTCAAGGTGGCCGACCGCGAGGGCCTGCTGTTGCTGGACCTGAAGGACCTCAAGGCCTTGCTGGCGCACCTGAAGGACAACCCCCAATTGCTGGGCGAAGACAGCGCACTGATGACCAGCGCTTCCACCCAGGCCTTGCTGCGCCGCTTGGCGACCCTGGAGCAGCAGGGCGCCGAGGCGCTGTTCGGCGAGCCGGCCCTACAACTGGAAGACCTGTTGCGTCCGGACAGCGACGGCCGTGGGCGCATCCACCTGCTCGATGCCAGCCGCCTGGTGCACGAGGCGCCGAAGGTGTATGCCACGTTCCTGCTGTGGTTGCTGGCGGAGCTGTTCGAACAGTTGCCCGAGCGGGGCGATGCCGACAAGCCGGTGCTGGCGCTGTTCTTCGACGAGGCGCACCTGCTGTTCAACGACACCCCCAAGGCATTGCAAGACCGCCTCGAGCAGGTCGTGCGGCTGATTCGTTCCAAGGGGGTAGGCGTGTACTTCGTCACCCAGTCGCCGGGCGACCTGCCGGATGCGGTATTGGCGCAGTTGGGCTTGCGCATCCAGCATGGCCTGCGCGCCTTCACCGCCAAGGAGCAGAAGTCGCTCCGGGCCGTGGCCGATGGTTTCCGCCCCAATCCGGCGTTCGATACCTTGAGCGTGTTGACCGAACTCGGTATCGGCGAGGCGCTGGTGGGCACCTTGCAGGACAAGGGAACGCCGGAACAGGTCCAGCGGGTACTGGTGGCGCCGCCGCAGTCGCGGATCGGGCCATTGAGCGCGGCCGAACGCAGTGCCTTGGTCGCCGCCTCGCCGTTGGCCGGGCGTTACGACAAGCCGATCGATCGCGAGTCGGCCTATGAAATGCTCATGGCACGCAAGGGCGAACCGGTGGAGCCGGTGCCGCAGCCCAAGGCTGACGAGGACAGTTTCGCCGACAAGGCGGGAGAGTTTTTGCAAAGCGCGGCGGGGCAGGCGATCAAGTCGGCGGTGCGGCAGGCGGCCAACCAGCTGGGCAGGCAATTGGTGCGGGGGCTGATGGGGTCGCTGCTGGGAGGCAAGCGACGTTGAGCTAACCCCCCATCGCCGGCTTGCCGGCGATGGGGCGCGAAGCCGCCCCAAATGACAACTGAAAGTCTTAACTGACCGGCATTGCCCTTGGGGCGCCTTTCCTGCAACAGCGATCGGTTCAGCTGATCGACTTCGACGCCAGCCAGAACAAGCCCGCGGCCAGGCCCATGGAGGCCGGCAGGGTCAGTACCCAGGCCAGCAGGATGGTCTTCACCGTGCCGCCTTGCAGGCCGCTCTTGTTGGCTACCATGGTACCGGCCACGCCCGAGGACAGTACGTGGGTGGTCGATACCGGCAGGCTGAACACGTTGGCCATGCCGATGGCGCAAGCGGCGGTGATCTGTGCCGACATGCCCTGGGCATAGGTCATGCCCTGCTTGCCGATCTTTTCGCCGACGGTCAGTACCACGCGCTTCCAACCCACCATGGTACCCAGGCCCAGCGCCAGGGCGACGGCCACGATCACCCAGAACGGGGCATATTCGGTGGTGGCGGTCAGGTCCTTGCGCAGCTTGTCCAGGTCGGCCTTTTCACGGGCATCCAGGCCAGGCAGCTTGCCGACCTTCTTCGCCGTGTCGTCCAGGCAGAGCAGGTAGCGACGTACCTCGACACGCTTCTCCGCGCTCAGGGCACGGTAGTCGGTCACGCCTGCCAGCGACGATTGCAGGGCGGTAATGGTCGGTTCGGTCTGCTGCGGGTTGCAGCTGAACTGCTCTGGCAGGTCGCTCGGGATGGCCTTGCCCAGTGCCAGGTACTCGCCCAGGGTGGCGGCATTGCGCTGGTAGAACTGGCTCAGGTGCAGGGTGGCATCGCGGGTACGCTCGATCTGGTAGGTGGTGCTGTTCAGGTCGAGGACGAATTTCGCCGGGACGATACCGATCAGCACCAACATGATCAGGCCGATACCTTTCTGGCCGTCGTTGGAGCCGTGCACGAAGCTCACGCCCATGGCCGAGATCACCAGGACCAGGCGGTTCCAGAAGGGCGGGTGCTTCTTGTCGTCGAGCTTGCGGCGCTGCTCCGGGGTCTTGTGCATCTTCGACAGCGGGCGCCACCACTTCAGGCCGATCAGCACCAGGGCCGCCACGGCGAAGCCGGCCATGGGCGAGACCACCAGCGACAGGGCGATGTCGATCGCCTTCTGCCAGTTGACGCCGTCGCCCAGCGGGATCTCGTTGATCAGGGCGTTGGCCAGGCCCACGCCGAGGATCGAGCCGATCAGGGTATGGGAGCTGGACGCGGGGATGCCGAAATACCAGGTGCCCAGGTTCCAGGTGATGGCCGCGGCCAGCAAGGAGAAGACCATGGCCAGGCCGTGCCCGGTGTTCACATTGATCAGCAGCTCGACCGGTAGCAGGTGGACGATGGCATAGGCCACCCCGACACCGCCCAGCAGAACCCCGAGAAAGTTGAACACGCCGGAGAAGAATACGGCCAGGTGTGGTGGCATGGCTTTGGTATAGATGACGGTGGCTACCGCGTTGGCGGTGTCATGAAAGCCATTGATGAACTCGAATGCGAGCACGAAGGTCAGGGCGAGCAGCAGGCTCACCAGCACCCAGGCATCCAATCCGCTGAATAAATCGATCATGAAGGTTTTCTGGCGGTCTTAGGGGGGCGCGATTATGCCAGAAAACCTTGGCAATCGATGCACCTGCGACTGACCGATGGCGTCTTCGAAGCAGAGGGCGAAGTGGGCGAGGCGGGGCACCAACAAAGGTTAGCGGCGCTTAATGTGCTTGAAAGTCGTTGAAAATCATCGAAAAAGTGAAAATTTGGCGAGCGGGGAAAAAATCAAACGTCCGTATGAAATTTGTGTAATTCCATTTCATCCATGGCGTTACGGTAAAGATCGGCCTGCACCAGAGGCAGGAGGCCGCTGGTGCCGAGGCCGAGTGCGAGCTGGCCAATACAGGCCACTGGAACGGGAAGGGCTCAGGACTGCTCGCTGCGCAGTTCCTTTTCCATTTTCTCCAGTTCCTGGGCAAAGACCTGGTCTTGGACGGTGGCGCGCTTGCGCCACGGTTTGCGTTCCGGTTCCGGTTGCGCGGCATAGGTGGTGACTTCGCCACCGTAGACTTCTTGGTAACGTTCAGCCTGGCGCTCGAGTTCCGCGCGCAGTTCTTCTTTCGTCACAGTAATACCCGACTATGTTGACGTTTTTGCCCTGGCCACGTCATGCGAAGTTACGCATGCGGCTGCGTCGCCAGAGCGAACAGGCTGTTGCAGCGACAGTATCCATGCGGTGCATGACTCGTAAAATGGAAATAGGCCTTGAGCCTTGCACCTGGCTTGCTGGCGGTAACTCGATGGGGCGACGGGGTGGGCCGCGCCGAATGATCGGACCGGGCCAGCGGATTCGATTATAGCAATCGGCAAGTCAATGGCTACCGTTCTTTATCGATAACGGGCAAACAGTTGGAAGTTGCTCTTGTGACCGTCGGCATGTTCCGTTTCTGCCTCATGAAGTTGGAGGCGCAGGTCTGCCGAAAGTTCGTTCGAAATAGAAGGGGAATGAAAAACGGCCTCGCGGGTAGCGAGGCCGTGCCTGGGGACTTCTACGGTGGGTACCTGACCAGTCTCTCCAAAGAAGCCACATGTGGCAGGAGAAAGGTATAAGCAAAAGTGTCAGCGGTCAATTGCGATTATCGGCCGTTGGTTCGATAATCGCACGAACGACGGATTTTTTGAGGTTAGCCATGAGCGAAGACACCCAGGCCACGGATCGCGAAAACCAGGAACCTGCGCGCCCCACCACCCCCGCGTTGGCCCCGCCGATCGTGGCGTCGCCGGCCAAGCGTATCCAGGCGTTCACTGGCGACCCGGACTTCATGACCTCCCTGGCCCGGGGCCTGGCGGTCATCCAGGCGTTCCAGGAGCGCAAGCGCCACCTGACCATCGCCCAGATCAGCCATCGCACCGAGATCCCCCGGGCGGCGGTACGTCGGTGCCTGCATACATTGATCAAGCTGGGCTATGCCACCACTGACGGGCGGACCTACTCGCTGTTGCCCAAGGTGCTGACCCTCGGCCACGCCTACCTGTCGTCCACGCCCCTGGCGGTGTCTGCGCAGCCGTACCTGGACCGTATCAGCGATCAATTGCACGAAGCGGCCAACATGGCGACCCTCGAGGGGGACGACATTCTCTACATTGCCCGTTCGGCCACGGTGGAGCGGTTGATCTCGGTCGATTTGTCGGTGGGGGGGCGCCTGCCGGCCTACTGCACGTCCATGGGACGGATCCTGCTGGCCGCGCTGGACGACGCCAGCCTGCGGGAATACCTGGAGCGTGCCGACCTCAAGGCCCGTACCAGCCGCACCCTGCATGACCCCGACTCGCTGTTCGCCTGCATCCAGCAGGTACGCGCCCAGGGCTGGTGCGTGGTCGATCAGGAACTGGAGCAGGGCTTGCGTTCGATCGCCGTACCGATCTACGACGCCTCGGGGCAGGTGCTGGCTGCGCTCAATGTCAGCACCCACGTCGGCCGGGTCAGCCGCAGTGAACTGGAGCAGCGCTTCCTGCCGATCCTGTTGGCGGCTAGCCGCGACCTGTGCCATCAGCTTTTTGGTTGATAGGCAGTGTTGAAGCATCTGGGGCTGCAGAGCAGCCCCATGGGTAACGCATTTCGAACAGATCCCCGTGTTTCCTGTTCGATAAACGCACAGTCTCGCCTCCAGCGAATTGCGCAGGCCCCAGGCGCTGATTAATGTCTCTCGCAGCGGTCGGCCCTGCCGACCGGACAATAACAACACCCGAGGCGCATCCATGACCACTGCCCCCTCGCTGCCGCGGCCGCACCCGCTTGCAGCATGGCCATCTTCCGGCTGATCGCCAGCCGTTCCACGTCCCATCGCCGTTCCCTGCGCCGTTCTCGCGTGCAGTGGCCTGCCTGCGCCCATTTTCCGGACAAGAACAATGAACAACCCGCAAACCGCTGTCGGAAATTGCCTCGACGTCCAGTCGTTCATCAACGGCCAGCCACTGTCCCGCTACCAGTGGCGGGTAGTGATCCTGTGTTTCCTGATCGTTTTCCTCGATGGCCTGGACACCGCTGCCATGGGCTTCATCGCCCCGGCCCTGTCCCAGGAATGGGGGATCGACCGCGCCAGCCTGGGCCCGGTGATGAGCGCCGCGCTGATCGGCATGGTATTCGGCGCCCTGGGTTCCGGGCCGTTGGCCGACCGCTTCGGGCGCAAGGGCGTGCTGGTGGGGGCGGTACTGGTTTTCGGCGGCTTCAGCCTGGCCTCGGCCTACGCCAGCAATGTCGACCAACTGCTGGTGCTGCGCTTCCTGACCGGCCTGGGGCTGGGCGCCGGCATGCCCAATGCCACCACGCTGCTGTCCGAATACACCCCTGAGCGGCTCAAGTCGCTGCTGGTGACCAGCATGTTCTGCGGTTTCAACCTGGGGATGGCCGGTGGGGGCTTCATTTCCGCCAAGCTGATCCCAGCCTATGGGTGGCACAGCCTGCTGGTGATCGGTGGCGTGCTGCCGTTGCTGCTGGCCCTGGTGCTGATGGCCTGGCTGCCGGAGTCGGCGCGCTTTTTGGTGGTACGCAACCGGGGCAATGACCGGGTACGCAAGACCCTGGCGCCTATCGCGCCAGGCGTGGTGGCCCAGGCTGCCAGTTTCAGCGTGCCGGAGCAGAAGGTGGTGGCGGCGCGCAATGTCTTTGCGGTGATCTTCTCCGGTAGCTATGGCCTGGGCACCGTGCTGCTGTGGTTGACCTACTTCATGGGCCTGGTGATCGTCTACCTGCTGACCAGCTGGCTGCCGACCCTGATGCGCGACAGCGGCGCCAGCCTGGAGCAGGCGGCGTTCATCGGGGCGCTGTTCCAGTTCGGCGGGGTACTCAGCGCGGTGGCGGTGGGCTGGGCCATGGACCGCTTCGACCCGCACAAGGTCATCGGCATCTTCTACTTGCTGGCCGGGGTGTTCGCCTACGCGGTGGGGCAGAGCCTGGGCAACATCACCTTGCTTGCCACCCTGGTGCTGATCGCCGGTATGTGCGTGAACGGTGCGCAATCGGCCATGCCATCGCTGGCGGCGCGGTTCTACCCGACCCAAGGGCGAGCCACCGGGGTGTCCTGGATGCTCGGCATTGGCCGTTTCGGCGCGATCCTGGGGGCTTGGAGCGGTGCGACGCTGCTGGGGTTGGGGTGGAATTTCGAGCAGGTGCTGACGGCGCTGCTGGTACCGGCGGCGCTGGCGACGGTGGGGGTGATCGTGAAAGGGAGGGTGAGTCACGCTGACGCGACCTGATTTCAGGGGCATCAGCCATCAGCTATCCGCGCCCTACGGGCTTCTGTCGATCGCGCGAATACTAAATAGTAGAGCAACAAATTGTTCGATAATCGAACGAAAGTGCGATTATCGGATTGTAAGCGACCCGCCAGCCTCCTTAATCTGAGCTCAACGTAGCACCCTGACCAGGAGTCTCCACATGGCTGCAATCCTCCCGCTTCACGACGCCGTGAAGCAATTCATCCAGGATGGCGATACCGTCGCCCTCGAAGGCTTCACCCACCTGATCCCGACCGCCGCCGGCCACGAGATCATTCGCCAGGGCAAGCGGGAGTTGACCCTGGTGCGCATGACCCCGGACCTGATCTACGACCAGCTGATCGGTGCCGGTTGCGCCCGCAAGTTGATCTTCTCCTGGGGCGGCAACCCAGGTGTCGGCTCGCTGCACCGCCTGCGCGATGCGGTGGAGAAACACTGGCCCCACGCGATCGAGATCGAGGAGCACAGTCACGCCGACCTGGCCAACGCCTACGTCGCCGGTGCCTCGGGCCTGCCGTTCGCAGTGCTGCGCGCCTACGCCGGCTCCGACCTGCCGAAGGTCAACCCCCTGATCAAGAGCGTCACCTGCCCGTTCACTGGCGAAGTGCTCGCCGCCGTGCCGTCGGTACGGCCAGACGTCACCGTGATCCACGCGCAGAAGGCCGACCGCAAGGGCAACGTGCTGCTGTGGGGCATCCTGGGCGTGCAGAAGGAAGCTGCTCTTGCAGCCAAGCGCTGCATCGTCACCGTCGAGGAGATCGTCGACGACCTGCAGGCGCCGATGAACGCCTGCGTCCTGCCGACCTGGGCGATCAGCGCGGTCTGCCTGGTGCCCGGTGGCGCCCATCCGTCCTACGCCCATGGCTACTACGAGCGCGACAACCGCTTCTACCAGGCCTGGGACCCGATCGCCCGCAACCGTGAGTCGTTCACCGCCTGGATCGATACCTACATCCGTGGCACCGCCGACTTCAACGAATTCAAGGCCAAGCTGGCCAGCACCGCGGAGGCTGCGCAATGAGCTATTCCACTTCCGAAATGATGACCGTCGCCGCTGCCCGTCGCCTGCGCAACGGCGCTGTCTGCTTCGTCGGCATCGGCCTGCCGTCCAAGGCCGCCAACCTGGCGCGCCTGACCTCGTCGCCGGATGTGGTGCTGATCTACGAATCCGGCCCGATCGGTGCCAAGCCCAGTGTGCTGCCGCTGTCCATCGGCGATGGCGAGCTGGCCGAGACCGCCGACACCGTGGTAGCCACCGGCGAGATCTTCCGCTACTGGCTGCAGGGCGGGCGTATCGATGTCGGTTTCCTCGGCGCGGCCCAGGTCGACCGCTTCGGCAACATCAACACCACGGTGGTCGGTGACTACCACGCACCGAAGACCCGCCTGCCGGGCGCCGGCGGTGCGCCGGAGATCGCCGGTTCCGCCAAGCAGGTGCTGATCATCCTCAAGCAGTCGCAGCGGGCCTTCGTCGACAAGCTGGACTTCATCACCTCGGTCGGCCACGGCGAGGGCGGCGATTCGCGCAAGCGCCTGGGCCTGCCGGGTGACGGCCCGGTCGGCATCATCACCGACCTGTGCATCATGGAGCCGGAAGCCGGTACCCACGAGTTCGTGGTCACTTCGATCCACCCGGGTGTGACCCGCGAGCAGATCGTCGCCGCCACCGGCTGGCCGATCCGTTTCGCCGAGAACGTGCAGACCACCGCCGAACCTTCCGAGGTCGAGCTGTCGGCCCTGCGTGACCTGGAAGCCCGTACCGCCGCCGCCCACGGCCAGAAGGCAGGAGAAGCCTGATGCGCGACGTCTTCATCTGCGATGCCATTCGCACCCCCATCGGCCGCTTCGGCGGCGCCCTGGCCGGCGTGCGCGCCGACGACCTGGCCGCAGTGCCGCTCAAGGCGCTGGTCGAACGCAACCCGCAGGTCGATTGGTCGCAGCTCGACGAAGTATTCCTCGGCTGCGCCAACCAGGCCGGCGAGGACAACCGCAACGTGGCACGCATGGCCCTGCTGCTGGCCGGGCTGCCGCAGAGCGTCCCGGGCGTGACCCTCAATCGTTTGTGCGCCTCGGGCATGGATGCCGTCGGCACCGCCTTTCGCGCCATCGCCAGCGGCGAGATGGAGCTGGCCATCGCGGGCGGCGTCGAGTCGATGTCGCGGGCGCCGTTCGTCATGGGCAAGGCCGAGAATGCCTGGTCGCGCAACATGAAGCTCGAGGACACCACCATCGGCTGGCGCTTCGTCAACCCACTGATGAAGGCCCAGTACGGCGTGGATGCCATGCCCGAGACCGCCGACAACGTGGCCGATGACTACCAGGTGTCCCGTGCCGACCAGGACGCCTTCGCCCTGCGCAGCCAGCAGAAGGCCGCCGCGGCCCAGGCGGCGGGCTTCTTCGCCGAAGAGATCGTCCCGGTGCGTATCGTCCACCGCAAGGGCGAGACCGTCGTCGAGCAGGACGAGCACCTGCGCCCGGAAACCACCCTGGAAGCCCTGGCCAGGCTCAAGCCGGTCAACGGCCCGGACAAGACCGTCACCGCCGGCAATGCCTCGGGTGTCAACGACGGTGCCGCCGCGCTGATCCTGGCCTGCGCCGAGGCGGTGAAACAGCATGGGCTGACCCCGCGCGCGCGGGTGCTGGGCATGGCCAGTGGTGGCGTGGCGCCTCGGGTGATGGGCATCGGCCCGGTGCCGGCGGTGCGCAAGCTGACCGAGCGTCTTGGCCTGGCGGTGTCGGACTTCGATGTCATCGAACTCAACGAAGCCTTCGCCAGCCAGGGCCTGGCGGTGCTGCGCGAGCTGGGCGTGGCGGACGACGCGCCGCAGGTCAACCCCAATGGCGGCGCCATCGCTCTCGGCCACCCGCTGGGCATGAGCGGCGCCCGGCTGGTGCTGACGGCGCTGCATCAACTGGAGAAGAGCGGCGGGCGCAAGGGCCTGGCGACCATGTGCGTGGGCGTTGGCCAAGGGCTGGCGCTGGCCATCGAGCGGGTCTGACCGCGTGGTGTCGGGCCCGCTCCGATACCTGTCTGGGAGCTGCAAGGCAGCCCCCAGATTCAGCGCTCTGCCAGGCCCCACGGGTACTGCCTAGGTGATAGCGGAACGAGAGTGTTACTAAG
The DNA here is from genome assembly GCF_024127895.1 of Pseudomonas guariconensis. GTDB lineage: Bacteria > Pseudomonadota > Gammaproteobacteria > Pseudomonadales > Pseudomonadaceae > Aquipseudomonas > Aquipseudomonas guariconensis_B. Next base: position 118,893 of record NZ_JAMYBK010000009.1, read on the forward strand.
TGTGTCTAGACTAGGCAGTGACCCTCCAGGAGTGAAACGCCATGACCTCAGCCTATTACACCGGCGAAGAGCGCAGTAAGCGGATCTTCGCCATCGTCGGTGCCTCTTCGGGCAACCTGGTGGAATGGTTCGACTTCTATGTCTACGCCTTCTGCGCGATCTACTTCGCCCCGGCCTTCTTCCCCTCCGACGACCCCACCGTGCAACTGCTCAATACCGCCGGCGTGTTCGCCGCCGGGTTCCTGATGCGGCCCATCGGTGGCTGGATCTTCGGCCGCCTGGCCGACCGCCACGGGCGCAAGAATTCGTTGATGATCTCGGTGCTGATGATGTGCGCCGGTTCGCTGCTCATCGCTTGCCTGCCGACCTATGCCAGCATCGGTACCTGGGCGCCGGCCCTGCTGCTGTTCGCGCGGCTGGTGCAGGGGCTGTCGGTGGGGGGCGAGTATGGCACCACCGCGACCTACATGAGCGAGGTGGCCTTGCGCGGGCAGCGCGGTTTCTTCGCCTCGTTCCAGTACGTGACCCTGATCGGTGGCCAGTTGCTGGCGGTGCTGGTGGTGGTGATCCTGCAGCAAATGCTCAGCGAGGACGAACTGCGTGCCTGGGGTTGGCGCATTCCCTTCGTGGTCGGCGCCGTCGCCGCGCTGATCTCGCTGATGCTGCGCCGTTCGCTGAAGGAAACCAGCAGCGCCGAAACCCGACAGGACAAGGACGCCGGGTCCATCGGCGGGCTGTTTCGCAACCACGCCGCGGCCTTCGTCACGGTGCTCGGCTACACGGCCGGTGGTTCGCTGATCTTCTACACCTTCACCACCTACATGCAGAAGTACCTGGTCAATACGGCCGGCATGCATGCCAAGAATGCCAGCTTCGTGATGACCGGTGCGCTGTTCCTGTACATGTGCATGCAGCCCTTCTTCGGCATGCTCTCCGACCGTATCGGCCGGCGTAATTCCATGCTGCTGTTCGGCGCCCTGGGTACGTTGTTCACCGTGCCGCTGCTGATGGCGCTGAAGACCGTGACCAGCCCGATCATGGCCTTCGTGCTGGTGACCCTGGCGTTGTGCATCGTCAGTTTCTATACCTCCATCAGCGGCCTGGTGAAGGCCGAGATGTTCCCGCCGCAGGTGCGTGCCCTGGGAGTGGGGCTGGCTTATGCCGTGGCCAACGCAGTGTTCGGCGGCTCGGCCGAATATGTGGCCCTGGGCTTGAAAACCCTGGGCATGGAGAACACCTTCTACTGGTACGTGACGGCCATGATGGCCGTGGCCTTCCTGTTCAGCCTGCGCCTGCCGAAGCAGGCGGCGTACCTGCACCACGATCATTGAGGACGCTTCATGAGCAACCAGCTGTTCGACGCCTACTTCACCGCGCCGGCCATGCGCGAGATCTTCTCCGACCGTGGCCGCCTGCAGGGCATGCTCGACTTCGAGGCAGCCCTGGCCCGCGCCGAAGCGGCCGTCGGGCTGGTGCCGCACAGCGCGGTGGCGGCCATCGAGGCCGCCTGCCAGGCGGAGCGCTACGACCCTCGTGCCCTGGCCGAGGCCATCGCCATCGCCGGCAACTCGGCGATCCCGCTGGTCAAGGCGTTGGGCAAGGTGGTCGCCAGTGGCGTGCCCGAGGCCGAGCGCTACGTGCACCTGGGGGCCACCAGCCAGGACGCCATGGACACGGGGCTGGTCCTGCAACTGCGTAACGCCCTGGCATTGATCGAAGCGGACCTGGCCAGGCTGGCCGACAGCCTGGCCCGCCAGGCCCTGCAGCACGCCGACACGCCGTTGGTGGGGCGCACCTGGTTGCAGCATGCCACGCCAGTGACCCTGGGCATGAAGCTGGCCGGCATGCTGGGGGCGGTGACCCGTCATCGCCAACGCCTGCAGGCGCTGCGCCCGCGCTTGCTGTGCCTGCAGTTCGGCGGTGCTTCCGGCACGCTCGCGGCATTGGGCAGCAAGGCCTTGCCGGTGGCCGAGGCATTGGCCGGGCAACTGGCGCTGGCCCTGCCCGAGCAGCCCTGGCACACCCAGCGTGACCGCCTGGTGGAGTTCGCCACGGTGCTGGGGATGGTCGCCGGCAGCCTGGGCAAGTTCGGCCGTGACGTCAGCCTCTTGATGCAGACCGAGGCGGGGGAGCTGTTCGAGCCGGCGGCACCGGGCAAGGGCGGTTCCTCGACCATGCCGCACAAGCGCAACCCGGTGGGGGCGGCGGTGCTGATCGGTGCCGCCACCCGTGTGCCGGGCCTCGTCGCCACCTTGCTGACGGCCATGCCCCAGGAGCACGAGCGCAGCCTGGGCCTGTGGCATGCCGAGTGGGAAACCCTGCCGGAAATCTGCTGCCTGGTCTCTGGCGCCCTGCACCAGGCCCAGTCGATCGTCGAGGGCATGGAGGTGGATGCCGCGCGCATGCGCCGCAACCTCGACCTTACCCAGGGCCTGGTGCTGGCCGAGGCGGTTAGCATCGTCCTGGCCCAACGCCTGGGGCGCGACCATGCCCATCACTTGCTGGAACAATGCTGCCAGCGTGCCGTGGCCGAACAGCGCCACCTGCGCGCCGTGCTCGGCGACGATGCGCAGGTCACTGCGCAGTTGTCTGCCGAAGCGCTCGACCGTTTGCTCGACCCTGCCCATTACCTCGGCCAGGCCCGCGTCTGGGTGGCACGCGCCGTGGCTGAACACCAACGTTTCACTGCCTGAAGGAGACCGCTGTGGCGCATTTGCAACTGGCCGATGGCGTACTGCATTACCAACTCGACGGCCCGGCGCATGCCCCGGTGCTGGTGTTGTCCAACTCGCTGGGGACCGACCTGCACATGTGGGATACCCAGATCCCGGCCTGGAGCGAGCATTTTCGCGTGTTGCGCTACGACACCCGTGGCCATGGCGGTTCGCTGGTGACCGAGGGGCCGTACAGCATCGAGCAACTGGGGCGCGACGTGTTGGCCCTGCTCGATGCTCTGGACATCCACAAGGCGCATTTCGTCGGGCTGTCGATGGGCGGGCTGATCGGCCAGTGGCTGGGCATCAACGCCAGCAGCCGCCTGCTGAGCCTGACCCTGTGCAATACCGCCGCGAGGATCGCCAACGACGAGGTGTGGAACACCCGTATCGACACCGTGCTCAAGGGCGGGCGCCAGGCCATGGTCGACCTGCGCGATGCCTCCATCGCCCGTTGGTTCACGCCCGGTTTCGCCCAGGCCGAGCCGGAGCAGGCCCAGCGCATCTGCCACATGCTGGCGCAGACCGCCCCCGAAGGCTACGCGGCCAACTGCGCCGCGGTGCGTGATGCCGACTATCGCGAGCAACTGAACCGTATCCAGGTACCGACCTTGGTCGTTGCCGGTACCGAGGACGTGGTCACCACGCCAGAGCATGGCCGTTTCATGCAGGCGGGGATCCTCGGCGCCGAGTATGCCGAGTTCCCGGCCGCGCACCTGTCCAACGTCGAGATCGGCGCGCCGTTCAGCCGCCGTGTGCTCGACTTCCTGCTGGCTCGCTGAGGATCGCGGCATGGACGAGAAACAACGCTACGAAGCCGGCATGCAGGTGCGCCGTGCCGTGCTTGGCGATGCCCACGTGGACCGCAGCCTGGAGAAGCTCAACGACTTCAACGGCGAGTTCCAGGAGATGATCACCCGCCACGCCTGGGGCGATATCTGGACCCGCCCGGGCCTGGCGCGGCATACCCGCAGCCTGATCACCATCGCCATGCTGATCGGCATGAACCGCAACGAGGAACTCAAGTTGCACCTGCGTGCCGCGGCCAACAATGGCGTGACCCGGGACGAGATCAAGGAAGTGATCATGCAGAGCGCGATCTACTGCGGGATACCGGCGGCCAACGCGACCTTCCACCTGGCCGAGTCGGTGTGGGATGAGCTAGGGGTCGAATCGCGGGCCTGATCCAGGATCCAGGGGGCTGCCTTGCAGCCCCAGTCACACGGCGGCTTTCTTCTGACGCACCGCCACCGGCCCGGCATTGGCCTCCACGGCCCGCTTGAGTGCCGGGCACAATCCCAGCATGAACGCCAACTCCGCCACCACGAACAGCGGCCCGATGATCAGCCCGCTGACATCGTCGACGAACGCCGGCTTGCGACCTTCGTAATAGTGCCCGACGAACTGGATGATCCAGCCCACCACGAACGCGCCCAGCCCGGCGCTCAGCCACAGCCCGGTAGCCTGCACCGCCAGCGCCTGCCCGGCCCACAGGCACAGCCCTAGCAGCGCGCCCATGACCAGCCCGAAGCGCAGGTCCAGGCGCAGGTAGAACCATACCGACGCCGCGGCCACCAGCAATGCCGGGGAGAGCCAGACACCGGCCAGTGCCCAGCCGGGCCGTGACAGGAGGATCGTCACCGCCAGCACGATCAGCGGGATGCCGACGAAATGGGTGGCGATGTTGCGTGGGTCGCGGTGATAGGCCGCGTATTGGCTCAGGTGATCGACGAGGCTTTTCATTGTCGTTCCTCCTTGGCGCCCTGGCAGGAGCGCGACGAATCGTTATGCATGAGCATAGCGCGAGGCCTGGCCTCCCGGAACCGTGCGGCGTTGATGCGCAGGCATCAGCGCGGCGAATGATCGTGGCGCGGCTGCCGGTTGCCCTGGCGAGCGGAACTGCCTGTCGAGGAAGACTGGGTGTCGAGCTGGAGCAGGGTCTCGATCATCGCACGTGCCGCCGGCGACAGGCGATAGCCGCTGCGGCTGACCACCCCGCAGCGCACGCTCAATACCTCCAGCCCCGGTGGCAGGTTGCGCCAGTGCAGGCGCACCAGGCGCCCAGTGGCCAGGTCTTCGGCCACCGCCTCCTCGCTGGCGCTGCCGATGGCATCGCTGGCCAGCACCACGCTGCGCAGCACCGCCAGGTGCTCGGTCTGCAGGTGCGGGGTGAAGTCGTTACGCCCGCTGAGGTTGGCCAGGCGCTTGCGCACGCCAGGCACGAGCAGGGCGCTGGCCAGCGGGTAAGCGAACAGGTCGTTGGTCGACAGGCTGTCCTTGGCCAGCAGTGGGTGCCCAGGGCGGCAGAAAAACAGGCCGGGGCGGGGCGTGAGCGGTTCGGTGTGGAAGTTCGGGTCGGCCTCGAACGGGCGGATGTCGTCGACGAAGAACTCGATCTGCTCGCGGCGCAGGGCCTGGCCCAGGCGTTCGGCGTTGTCCACCAGCAGCGCGGTGCGGATCCCGGGATGCGCCGCGATGAAGTGCTGCAGGGCCTCGGGCACCAGGCGCACGGCCAGGGCCGGGCCGCTGCCGAAGTGCAGCTCGCCGGCGTCGAGCTTGGTCATCTGCAGCACCTCGTTGCTCAACTGCGCTGCGCCCTGCACCAGGCGCCGGGCGTGCTGCAGGACCACCTGGCCTTCGGGCGTGGGCTGCAGGTTCTTGCTGCCACGGTCCACCAGTGCGCAACCCAGCACCTGCTCCAGGCCCTGGATGGCGCGGCTGAAGGCCGGCTGGGTGATGCCCATGGCATCGGCGGCACGGACGAAGCTGCGGTATTCGGTGAGGGCAATGAAGTAGCGCAGCTGGCGGAGGTCCATGGTGAGGCTCTACGGCGGGTGGTCAGGGTTCGTTTTTAGCCTTGGCTTTATATAGCGTCAACATATTGGTTGGCTGTTTATTATTCGTTTTTGTTATTTTCATAGAAACCCGTTCGCGGGCAAGCCCCACAGGGCCTTGCAGGCATACCCTCGATGCTGGTCAGCCAAGCGGATTGGGGCTGCAAAGCAGCCCTGATTGCTCCGATATCACAACAGCCCAAGCGGATAGCTGACGATCAGCCGGTTCTCGTCGAAGGCGTTGCTGCTGAAGTCGCGTCGCATGGTGGAGTTGCGCCATTTCAGCGACAGGTCCTTGAAGGGGCCGGCCTGTATGACGTAGGCCAGTTCCGTCTCCCGTGCCCATTCCTTGCCGTCGCTGATGCCGCCGATGTGTACGTTGTCGCCCTTGATGTAGCGATTCATCAAGGTCAGGCCGGGGAGACCGAGGGTGACGAAGTTGAAATCGTGGCGCAGCTGCCAAGAGCGTTCCTTGGCATTGTCGAAGCTCGAGTTGTAGCTGTCGTTGGCCAGGGTGCCGCCGCTGGTGCCGTTGACCCGCAGCCAGGCGTCATCGCCGCTGACCTTCTGCAAGCCCAGGTACAGGGTGTGCCCGCCATGGCGGGCCGAGAGCATGGCCGAGGCGGTACGGTTGTCCAGCGCACCGGCGCGTTCGGCGCCGTCTTCGCTGCCGATGAAGTAGCCGAGGTTGGCGCCCAGGGTCCAGTCACCCAGGGGCTGGCTGTGCACCAGGTTGATGTATTGCTGGCGGTAGATGTCCTTGAGCCGGGCGTCCCACAGGCCGACCAGGGTGCGCTTGTCGTTGAACGTGTACTCGCCGCCGGCGAAGTCGAAGCGGTCGGAGGTGAAGGCGGCGCGACCGTTGAGCGACATGTCTTCCATGCTGGCATCGTTGCGCGGGCTGTTGCCACGGAACTGGCCGGCGTACAGGGTCAGGCCGTCGATTTCCCGGGACGTGAGTTGGCCGCCACGGAAGGTCTGCGGCAGTGAGCGGCCGTCATCGGCACGCAGGATCGGCAGCACCGGCATCCACTCGCCGATCTTCAGTTCGGTCTGCGACAGCTTGGCCTTGAAGGCAACGCCCAGGCGGCCGAAATCGTCGGCCGGGCGGCCGTCGTCATGCACCGGCAGCAGATGGGTGCCGGCGGTGCCCCTGCCGCCATCGAGCTTGACCGAGTACAGCCCCAGCACATCGACACCGAAGCCGAGGGTGCCCTGGGTGAAGCCGGAGCGGGCGTCGAGGATGAAGCTCTGGGTCCATTCCTCGGCCTTGCCCTGGGGATTGGCCGGGTCGACGAAGTTGCGGTTGAGGTAGAAATTGCGCAGGTTGAGCGTCGCCGTGGCGTCTTCCAGGAAACCGCTTTCGGCGGCCAGGGCGGGCAGGGCGCAGGAGATAGCCAATAGGCCGGGCAACAACTGGCGTGCGGGTTGCAAAGTGCTCATCGGTGGTGGATCTCTTGTTTTTATCTGGGCGAGCCGGTGCACTGCGGTGCGGGTCGCAGGTTCGGCGCTGGTTCTTGATGAACTTGTGCAACGTTGCCTGGGCGATGGTGCGGGGCGGGGAGGGGCGAGGCAATTCGTTGCAAGCGGAAAGGGGCGATTATCGAACGAAATGTTCGGGCTGGTTAATTTTCGCCGTTCCCCTTGGCCCTATCGTCGGCAAAGCAGCTCCAAGGTGTCATTTGACACAAAAAAGCCCACCGCAAGGGTGGGCTCGATGTCGCTGCTGGACGATCAGCCTTTGGGTGTATCCACCGAGGCCTGCTGGTTGGCCTGGCCGGTGCGCTCGTACCAGCCGCCGCCGAGGGCCTTGTACAGGTTGACCTCGCTGACCAGTTGCGAGAGCCGGTCGCTGATCAGCGCCTGCTGGGCGCTGAACAGGTTGCGCTGGGCGTCGAGGAAGGTCAGGTTGCTGTCGATGCCGATGCGGTAGCGGCGCTCGGCCAGGCGGTAGTAGTCCTGGTTGGCCGATACCAGGTCGCGCTGCGCCTGCAGCTGCTCCTCGAAGGTCTTGCGTGCGGCCAGGCCATCGGAGACTTCCTGGAAGGCGGTCTGGATGGTCTTTTCGTACTTGGCGACGTTGATGTCCTTCTGGATCTTCGAGTAGTCCAGGCTCGCCTTCAGGCTGCCGGCGGTGAAGATCGGCAGGTTGATCTGCGGCTGGAACAGCCAGGTGCCGGAGCCGCCCTTGAACAGCCCGTCCATGTCCGGGCTCAGGGTGCCGGCATTGGCGGTCAGGCTGATGCTCGGGAAGAACGCCGCGCGGGCCGCGCCGATATTGGCGTTGGCCGCCTTGAGCAGATGCTCGGCTTCCTGGATGTCCGGGCGGCGCTGCAGCAGGTCCGACGGCAGGCCGGCGGGGATCTTGGCCAGTTGGTCGGCGTCGAGCTTGAGCGGGGCCGGCAGGTCGGCCGGCACGCCGGTGCCCAGCAGCACGGTCAGGCTGTTGAGGTCCTGGGCGACCAGGCGTTGGTACTGCGACAGCTTGACCCGCGCGCCTTCCACGGCGGTGCGTGCCTGGCTCAGGTCGAGCGCGGAGGCCACGCCGACCTCGTTGCTGCGGCGGGTCAGGTTGTAGCTTTCCTCGTAGGTCTTGAGGGTTTCCTCGGTCAGCTTGAGCAGGGCCTGGTCGGCCTGCCAGGTGTAGTAGGCGTTGGCCACGCTGGCCACCAGGCTGATCTGCGTGGAGCGGCGTGCCTGCTCGCTGGACAGGTAGGTTTCCAGGGCCTGCTGGGTCAGGCTGCGCACCCGGCCGAACAGGTCCAGCTCATAGGCGCTGACGCCGAGGGTGGCCGAATACTGGCTGGTGATGCCCGATTCGCCAGTCTGCGACATGTTCGCCGGAACCCGCTGGCGGCTGCCGCTGCCATTGGCCGAGACCGCCGGGAACAGGTCGGCCCGCTGGATGCGGTACTGCGCCCGGTAGGCGTCGATGTTCAGCGCCGCGACACGCAGGTCGCGGTTGTTCACCAGGGCGGTCTGGATCAGCTGCTGCAGCGCCGGGTCGTGGAAGAACCGGCGCCAGCCCTGTTCGGCGGCGGCCACCTCGGCCGACTCGGTCGGCGAGTACGCAGGGCCTTGCGGCCACTGCGCGGCCACCGGCGATTCCGGGGCCTGGTAGTCGGGGATCAGCGAGCAACCGCCGAGGATGAAGGCGGTTACCGCCAGGGACAGCAAGGACTTGGTCATTGCCCAGCCTCATAACGTGGAGTTTCAGGGGTGGCGTCGGCCTCCGGCTTCTTGCTGCCGAACAGCGACGACACGGCGACGAAGAACAGCGGTACCCAGAAGATGGCCAGCACGGTCGCACTGGTCATGCCGCCGATCACCCCGGTGCCGATGGCGTGCTGGCTGCCCGAGCCCGCGCCGCTGGCGATGGTCAACGGTACCACGCCGAGGATGAACGCCAGCGAGGTCATGATGATCGGGCGCAGACGCATGCGGCAGGCCTCGATGGTCGCGTCGTACAGGCTGTTGCCCTGCTCGTGCAGCTCCTTGGCGAACTCGACGATCAGGATCGCGTTCTTCGCCGCCAGGCCAATGGTGGTCAGCAGGCCGACCAGGAAGTACACGTCGTTGGACAGCCCGCGCATGCTGGTGGCGATCAGCGCACCGATGATACCCAGGGGCACCACCAGGACCACGGCGATCGGGATCGACCAGCTTTCGTACAGCGCTGCCAGGCAGAGGAACACGAACAGGACCGAGAGGGCGAACAGCGCCGGCATCTGCGAGCCGGAGAGTTTTTCCTCGTAGGACATGCCGGTCCAGGAGTAGCCGATGCCCGAGGGCAGTTCGCCCGCGATGCGCTCGACCTCGGCCATGGCCTCACCGGTACTGTAGCCTGGGGCCGGGGCACCGAGGATCTCGACCGCCTCGACGCCGTTGTAGCGCGACAGCTTCGGCGAGCCGTAGGTCCATTGGCCGCTGGCGAAGGCGGAGAACGGCACCATCTCGCCATTGCCGTTGCGCACGTACCACTTCTGCAGGTCTTCCGGGCTCATCCGGGCGCTCGACTCGCCCTGGATGTACACCTTCTTGACCCGGCCGCGGTCGATGAAGTCGTTGACGTAGCTGCCGCCGAGGGCGATCGACAGGGTGTTGTTGATGTCGGCGATGGTCACGCCCAAGGCACTGGCGCGCTCGTCGTCGACGGTCAGCAGGTACTGCGGCTCGTCGTTCAGGCCGTTGGGGCGTACCGCGGTGAGGATCTTGCTCTGCGCGGCCTTGGCGAGGAACTCGTTGCGCGCTTCCATGAGCTTCTCGTGGCCGACGCCGGCGCGGTCCTGGAGGAACACGTCGAAGCCGGTGGCGTTACCCAGTTCGAGTACCGCCGGCGGGGCGAAGGCGAACACCATCGCATCGCGGAAGCTGAAGAAGTGCTGTTGGGCGCGGGTGGCCAGGTTGAACACGCTGTTTTCCGCCGAGCGCTCGTCCCAGGGCTTGAGCATGATGAACGCCATGCCCGAGCTCTGGCCACGGCCGGCGAAGTTGAAGCCGGTCACGGTGAACACCGACGACACGGTGTCGGCTTCGTCCGTGAGCAGGTATTCACGCATCTGGTCGACCACCACCTGGGTACGTTCGGCGCTGGAGCCGGCCGGGGTCTGTACCTGGGCGAACAGTACGCCCTGGTCTTCTTCCGGGAGGAACGCGGTGGGGATGCGCATGAACAACCAGATCATGCCGACGACGATCAGCGCATAGGCCAGCAGGAACGGCACCTTGTTGCGCAGGATGGTGCCCACGCTGCGTTCGTAGCCGCGCACGCTGCGGTCGAAGTTGCGGTTGAACCAGCCGAAGAAGCCGCGCTTGGCCACATGGTGCTCGCCCTTGGGGATGGCCTTGAGCATGGTGGCGCACAGCGCCGGGGTGAAGATCAGCGCCACCAGCACCGACAGGCCCATGGCCGAGACGATGGTGATGGAGAACTGCCGGTAGATCACGCCGGTGGAGCCGCCGAAGAACGCCATCGGCAGCAGTACCGCCGAGAGCACCAGGGCGATACCGACCAGCGCGCCCTGGATCTGCCCCATGGAGCGCTTGGTCGCCTCCTTCGGCGGCAGGCCTTCCTCGGCCATCACCCGCTCGACGTTCTCCACCACGACGATGGCGTCGTCCACCAGCAGGCCGATGGCCAGGATCATGGCGAACATGGTCAGGGTGTTGATGTTGAAGCCGGCCGCGGCAAGGATGCCGAAGGTGCCCAGCAATACCACCGGTACGGTCATGGTGGTGATGATGGTGGCGCGGAAGTTCTGCAGGAACAGGTACATCACCAGGAACACCAGCACCACGGCCTCGACCAGGGTGTGGATCACGCCGCTGATCGATTCGGTGACCACTGGGGTGGTGTCGTACGGGAACACGGCCTTCACCCCTGGCGGGAAGAAGGGCTCGAGGTCGCTGATGGTCTGGCGCAGCGCCTTGGCGGTTTCCAGGGCGTTGGCGCCGGTGGCCAGCTTGACCGCCAGGCCCGACGCCGGCATGCCGTTGTACTGGGCGCTGATGGCGTAGTTCTCGCCACCCAGGCCGACCTTGGCGACATCGCCCAGGCGCACCTGGGAGCCGTCGCGGTTGACCTTGAGCAGGATCTTCTCGAACTGCTCGGCGGTCTGCAGGCGGGTCTTGCCGATGATGGTGGCGTTGAGCTGGGTACCCGGCATGGCCGGCAGGCCGCCGAGCTGGCCGGAGGACACCTGCACGTTCTGCGCGGCGACGGCGGTGCGCACGTCCACCGGGGTCAGCTGGTACTTGTTCAGCTTGGCCGGGTCGAGCCAGATACGCATGGCGTACTGGGCACCGAACACCTGGAAGTCACCCACGCCGGCGGTCCGCGAGATCGGGTCCTGCATGTTGGAGACGATGTAGTTGGCCAGGTCGTCCTTGGTCATGCTGCCGTCTTCGGACACCAGGCCGATCACCAGCAGGAAGTTCTTCACTGCCTTGGTCACGCGGATACCTTGCTGCTGCACTTCCTGCGGCAGCAGTGGGGTGGCCAGGTTCAGCTTGTTCTGTACCTGGACCTGCGCGGTGTCGGGGTTGGTACCCTGCTCGAAGGTGGCGGTGATGGTCATGCTGCCGTCGGAGTTGCTCTCCGAGGACACATAACGCAAGTTGTCGATACCGTTGAGCTGCTGCTCGATCACCTGCACCACGGTGTCCTGCACGGTCTGCGCCGAGGCGCCCGGGTAGGTCACGGCGATGGCGATGGCCGGCGGCGCGATGTTGGGATACTGGCTGATCGGCAGGCGCAGGATCGACAACGCGCCCACCAGCATGATCACCAATGCGATCACCCAGGCGAAGATCGGGCGATCGATAAAGAACTTCGACATGTCTTACTCCCCTTTGCCGCCTGCGCTTGCCGCATTGGCCTGGGCTGGATTGACCGCTTTCTTGACGTTGGTGGCCTCGCTGACCTTGACCTCGACGCCCGGGCGGACGAACTGCAGGCCTTCGGTGATCAGGCGGTCGCCCGGGTTGAGGCCTTCCTCGATGAGCCAGTCGTTACCCAGGGTGCGGTTGGCCTTGAGGTTACGCAGCTCGACCTTGTTCTCCTGGTTGACCACCAGCGCGGTCGGGTTGCCCTTGAGGTCCCGGGTCACGCCCTGCTGCGGGGCCAGGATGGCGTTGGCGTTGACCCCAGCCTGCAGGCGGGCATGCACGAACATGCCGGGCAGCAGGGTGTGCTCGGGGTTGGGGAAGATCGCCCGCAGGGTCACTGAGCCGGTGGTCTCGTCGACCGCGACTTCGGAGAACTCCAGGCGGCCTTCCTGGCCGAACAGGCTGCCGTCTTCCAGCACCAGCTGGACCTTGGCGGCATTCTCGCCGGCCTTCTGCAACTGGCCGCTTTCCAGGTCGCGGCGCAGCTTGAGCAGCTCGGCGGTGGACTGGGTGACGTCGACGTAGATCGGGTCGAGCTGCTGGATGGTGGCCATGGCGTTGCTCTGGCCGTTGTTCACCAGCGCGCCTTCGGTGACCGACGAGCGACCGATGCGGCCGCTGATCGGGGCCAGGACCTTGGTGTAGCGCAGGTCGATCTGGGCGCTCTTGAGCGAGGCTTCAGCCTGCAATCGTTTGGCATTGGCGTCGTCGTATTCCTGCTTGGAGACAGCCTGCTCGTCGATCAGCTGCTTGTAGCGCTCGGCCAGCGAGCGGGTGGCTTGCAGGTTGGCCTGGGCATTGGCCAGGTTGGCTTCGTAGATGGCCGGGTCGATCTGGTACAGCTGTTGGCCGGCCTTGACGTCGCTGCCTTCCTTGAACAGGCGCTTGAGAATGATGCCGTTGACCTGTGGACGAACCTCGGCGACCCGGTAGGCGCTGGTGCGTCCCGGCAGTTCGCTGGTCAGGGTGTAGGCCTGTGGCTGGAGGGTAACGACGCCGACCAGAGGAGCCTGCGCCGCGGGCGCTGCTTCTTCTTTGTTACAGCCACTTAGCAAGGTTGCCAGGGCGACGGCGGAAACCAGGGCGGTGACGGCTGGCTTGAATTGCATGAGGATCCTCGGGTCGCTAGAGCTGGGAGACGCTCAAGAATAGTGGAAGTGTCCTATCGGAAAAATACTTATCCAGTGGATAAATAGCTTACTAACGAATATACTTACATTCATGCTTGTTTGTAAATACCGCAGAGGGGTGTGAATCCCCCCGCGGACTGGACACATACACCGGGTGAGGCCCTGAAAGAGGCGACCCCGGCCTGATGACCGCACGCCATGCGAGCGTGCGGGCCGTGATAGAGGTTGAGCTGCCATGGTCCGTCGAACCAAAGAGGAAGCCCAGGAAACCCGCGCCCAGATCATCGAGGCGGCGGAAAAGGCCTTCTACAAGCGCGGGGTTGCGCGAACCACCCTGGCCGACATCGCCGAGCTGGCGGGCGTGACCCGCGGGGCGATCTACTGGCATTTCAGCAACAAGGCCGACCTGATCCAGGCATTGCTCGACAGCCTGCACGAGACCCATGACCACCTGGCCCGCGCGAGCGAGAGCGAGGACGAGGTCGACCCGCTCGGCTGCATGCGCACGCTGTTGCTGCAGGTGCTCAACGAGCTGGCGCTCGACGCGCGCACCCGGCGTATCAATGAAATCCTGCATCACAAGTGCGAGTTCACCGACGACATGTGTGAAATCCGCCAGCAGCGCCAGGGAGCGGTCCTGGATTGCCATGAGGGCATCACCCTGGCCATGACCAATGCCGTGCGCCGCGAGCAATTGCCCGCCGACCTGGACGTGCAACGTGCGGCCATCGCCCTGTTCGCCTATGTCGATGGCTTGATCGGGCGTTGGTTGCTGTTGCCGGACAGCTTCGACCTGTTGGGCGATGCTGAAAAATGGGTCGACACGGGGCTGGATATGCTGCGCTTGAGTCCCTCTCTGCGCAAATGACACTTTGTGAAGGATTGTGATGAAGTGTTTCCCCTCTGTATTAAGGGGAGGTTAATGCGGCGCCCGAGCGGCCCCAGCATCCTCAATGCCCCCGCAGTTGGCGGTCGGGCATCGCCAGCGCAGCCCCCAGCCCGATCAGCGATACCCCGGCGCTGGCCAGCAGCAGATGACGAAACGTCTCCAGCAACCGTGCCTGGGTCACCGGGTCCGCTTCACCCGCCTTCAGGCTGCCCAGCAGCGGATTGCCCAACAACTCGAAACCACCCTGGTGCAGCAGCGCCAGCAGCAGGCTGGACATGCACGCCACCCCCATGGCACCGCCGAGGGAGCGGAACAAGTTGGTGGTGCTGGTGGAAACGCCGATGTCCTTCATCTCGACCGCGCTCTGCGCGCCCACCAGCGAGGTGGGGAACTGCAGGCCGCAGGCGATGCCGGCCAGCGACATGAATACGGCGCTGAGCACGCCCGCTTGCGGCGGCGTCAGGGCCATGGCGGCGATGGCCACGGGCATCAGCACGGCGCCGGCGAGGATCTGCGGCCGGTAGCGGCCGGTGAGGCTGGTCATGCGCCCACCACAGAAGGCGCCCAAGGGCAGGCCCATGGCCAGCGGCAGCAGGTGTAGGGCGGCGCTGTCGGCGCCGGCGCCGGTGATGCCCTGGTAGCGCAGGGGCATGAGCATGGTCAGGGCGATCGACTGGAAGCTGGCGAAGAACACCGTGCACCAGCACAGGACCGCCGCGCGGTTGCCGAACAGTTGCAGGGGCAGGAGCGGCTCGGCGCAGCGCCGCTCATGCCCGACGAACAGCAGCAGCCCCAGCAGGGCCGTGGCGAACAGCGCCAGTACCGGTGGCGCCAGCCAGGCATGGCCCTGGCCGACCAGGGTGATGCCCAGCAGCAGGCTGCCCAGCCCGAGGATCAGCAGCAGCGCGCCGAGATAGTCCACCTGCGCGTCGCGCCGTTGGCCGGGCATGTTGCCCAGGGCACGGTGGATCGCCCATAGGGCGAACAGGCCCAGCGGCAGGTTGATCCAGAACACCCAGCGCCATGACAGGTATTCGGTCAGCCAGCCGCCGAGCACCGGCCCGGCCACGCTGGCCAGGGCGTACATGCTGCTGAAGTAGCCCTGGTAGCGACCGCGTTCCCGAGGCGGGACGAAGTCGCCGATGATCGCCTGGCTCACCGACACCATGCCGCCGGCCCCGATGCCCTGGACCACCCGTGCCAGCACCAGTTGCTGCATGTCCTGGGCCAGGGCGCAGGCTACCGAGGCCAGGGTGAACACGGCGGTGCCGGTGAGGATCATGCGTCGGCGTCCGTAGAGGTCGCCGAGCTTGCCATAGATCGGCACGGCCACGGTCATGGCCACCATGTAGCCGGAGATGACCCAGGCCAGCAGGCCGACATCGTTGAACTGCGCGCAGATCGCGGGCATGGACACGGCGACGATGGTCTGGTCCAGGGCGCCGAGGAAGATCGCCAGCATCAGGGCGGTGAGGACGCTGCGCAGCACGGCAGGGGGGAGGGCGGCGGTCACGGGCATACCTTGTCGGGGAATGGGGTGTATCAGGGCGGTTCGAGTCGTGGTATCTCATCAGGGTCGCTTCGCGCCCCCTGAATAGCTCACCTCGCTATCGCGCCAACCGCCGGATTGTAACCTGAGTTAGGTAGCTTCCTATGTACTACGTGCATCCCCTATGCAAGATCGGCATTGGCGCATTCATCCAGTGCTGCATGGCTGCGTGATATCGTGACCTGGCCGCAGTCGCTGAAATCCGCGGTCTGCACCAGCATGGTGCAACGCATTGCCGCAGGATTTCCCAGCGCTGTTTCCCACACCTTCTATTCCTCTGCCTGCATGTCGAGCATGACCGCCCAGATGGCGACGGTTGGAACAGGTCAGGTTCAATTTTCACCTTACAAGCGGAGTGATCATGTCCAAGGCTTCCCACCACGATCTGCGTTTTGCCTTCCGCGAACTGCTGGCTTCAGGTTCGTGCTTTCACACCGCGTCGGTGTTCGACCCCATGTCGGCCCGCATCGCCGCCGACCTGGGCTTCGAGGTCGGCATCCTCGGTGGTTCGGTGGCCTCGCTGCAGGTGCTGGCCGCGCCCGATTTCGCCCTGATCACCCTGAGCGAGTTCGTCGAGCAGGCCACTCGCATCGGCCGAGTGGCCCAGTTGCCGGTGATCGCCGATGCCGACCACGGCTACGGCAACGCCCTCAACGTGATGCGCACGGTGATCGAGCTGGAGCGCGCCGGTGTGGCCGCGCTGACCATCGAGGATACCCTGCTGCCGGCGCAGTTCGGCCGCAAGTCCACCGACCTGATCCCGGTGGAGGAAGGGGTCGGCAAGATCCGCGCGGCCCTCGAGGCGCGGGTCGACTCGGCGCTGTCGATCATCGCCCGGACCAACGCCGGTGTGCTGAGCACCGAGGAAATCATCGTCCGCACCCAGAGCTACCAGAAGGCCGGGGCCGATGGTATCTGCATGGTGGGTGTGAGGGATTTCGACCATCTGGAGCAGATCGCCGAGCACCTGACGGTGCCGCTGATGCTGGTCAGCTACGGCAACCCGAACCTGCGTGACGACGAGCGCCTGGCGCGCCTGGGCGTGCGGGTGGTGGTCGACGGCCATGCCGCCTACTTCGCCGCGATCAAGGCCACCTACGACTGCCTGCGTCTGCAACGCGGGCAGCAGAACAAGTCCGAGAGCCTCAGCGCCACCGAGCTGTCGCATACCTACACCCAGCCCGAGGACTACATTCGCTGGGCCAAGGAGTACATGAGCGTCGAGGAGTGATCGGCGCGGTGCAGTCGGTTCAGCGCACGGCGCTCAAGGTCGCGGTGTGCGGCACGCAATGCTCCTGGGCGCAGCTTGCCGCGGCGTTGGGTTGGTTGCGCAGCAATTCGACTCGCCAGCAGGCCGAACCATAGAGCCCCGCGACGGCGATCACGATGAGGGCAAGGGTCCAGCGTCTGGATCTGATGCTCATGGTGCGTACCTCCTGTTGCTGCAACAGGTGATACCTACAAGCATAGGTCAACCTGGGATCACTGCCTGGCGCGATCCTCGAGCCAATCCATCAGCTCGACCAGCCCCGGCGGCAGCGGCTTGGCAGGGCAGACCAGGTAGTAGCCCTTGCCGGTTGCCACCTTCAGCCCGAAAGGCATGCACAGCCGGCCGCTGAGCAGGTCGTCGCCAATCAGCGCCCAGTCGCCGATCGCCACGCCGGTACCCTGGGCAGCCATGGCCATCGCCATGTCCAGGGTCTGGAAATGCTGCCTGGGCCCCTGCGGCTCGAACGCCGCTCCCGCCGCCTGTAGCCACAGCCGCCAGTCATGCTCGTCCGACGAGGGGTGCAGCAGCATGTGCCGGGACAGGTCCTCCAGGCACGCCAACGACGCGGCGCCCTGCAGCAACGACGGGGCGCAGACCGGCGTCAGTTGCTCGTCGAATAGCTTGCGCACCTGCAGGCCCGGGCTCGGTGGCCCGCCATAGACTACGGCGGCATCGAAGCCTTCGCGGCGCAGGTCCACGCCGTGCTGCACGGTGGTGGTCAGCTCCACCGGCACGTCCGGGCGCAGGGCCTGCCATTCCATCAGCCGTGGCAGCAGCCAGCGCATCACGCAGGTGGGCGCCTTGAGCTGCAGGACGGCGCTGCGCCCGCCGACTTCGCGCACGCCCTGCTCGATGAGGGCGAACACCTGCTGCACCCGGGGCAACCAGTCCTGGCCCTCGCGGGTCAGTGCCAGGCCACGGGCCTGGCGCTGGAACAGGGCATAGCCCAGGTGTTCCTCGAGCCCGGCGATCTGCCGGCTGACCGCGCCCTGGGTGATGTGCAGCTGCTGCGCCGCGCGAGTGAAATTGCAATGTTGGGCGGTGACCAGAAAGGTGTGCAGGGCCGGTAGAGGAGGCAGACGTTTCATTGCGCTGAGCCATGATCACAAGACATGACTAGTATGTGTTTTTTTGCATTGTGGCGATAGCCATGCCTTGGTTCCATGGTCACTGATCTCAACAAGAATCAGGTAAAAGACAGATGGCAACCTGTGGCGAAGTACTGGTCGAACTCCTCGAAGGCTATGGCGTGGAGCATGTCTTCGGCATTCCTGGCGTGCATACCGTGGAGCTGTATCGCGGCCTGGCGGGATCGTCGATCCGGCACATCACCCCACGCCACGAGCAGGGGGCCGGGTTCATGGCCGACGGCTATGCGCGCACCCGTGGCAAGCCGGGGGTGTGTTTCATCATCACCGGCCCTGGCATGACCAACATCACCACGGCCATGGGCCAAGCCTATGCCGACTCGATCCCGATGCTGGTGATTTCCAGCGTGCAGGCCCGCGACCAACTCGGCGGCGGTCGCGGCAAGTTGCACGAGCTGCCCAGCCAGGCAGGGTTGGTCGCCGGTGTGGCGGCGTTCTCCCATACCTTGATGAGTGCCGACGACCTGCCCCAGGTGCTGGCCCGTGCCTTTGCCGTGTTCGACGGTGCCCGGCCAAGGCCGGTGCATATCGAGATCCCCCTGGATGTGCTGGTCGAGCCGGCCGGCCACCTGCTGCCGGGTCGCCCCGTGCGCACCGGTCGGGCGGGCGCGGCGCCACGGGGTGTGGCGCTCATGGCCGAACGCCTGGCCTCGGCGCGGCGGCCGTTGATCCTCGCCGGTGGCGGCGCCCTGGCGGCGGGCACGGCCCTGGCCCGCCTGGCGGAGCACTTGCAGGCACCGGTGGCCCTGACCATCAATGCCAAGGGCTTGCTGCCGTCCGGGCATCCGTTGCAGATCGGTTCGACCCAGTCGCTGCCGGCCACTCGCGCGCTGGTCGCCGAGGCCGACGTGGTGCTGGCCATCGGCACCGAGCTTGCCGAGACCGACTACGACGTGACCTTCAAAGGCGGCTTCGAGATTCCCGGCAGCCTGCTGCGCATAGACATCGACCCGGACCAGACCGTGCGCAACTACCTGCCGGAGCTGGCGCTGGTGGCAGATGCCGAGCAGGCGGCCGAGGCCTTGCTCGATGCCTTGCAGACTCAGATGCAACCGGTGCGTGACCCCGCCTGGGGCGCCGTGCGTGCCGCTCGCCTGCGCCAGGACTTGTCGACCACTTGGGACCCGCCGACCCTGAGCCAGACACGCCTGCTCACCAGCGTGCTGGAAACCCTGCCCGACGCCATCCTGGTGGGCGACTCGACCCAGCCGGTGTACACCGGCAACCTGACCTTGGACATGGACCAGCCACGGCGCTGGTTCAACGCCTCGACCGGCTACGGCACCCTTGGCTACGCCCTACCGGCGGCCATGGGCGCCTGGCTCGGCAGCGGCGGGCAGGTGGACGAGCGTTCACCAGCCATCTGCCTGATCGGCGATGGCGGCTTGCAGTTCACCCTGCCTGAACTGGCCAGCGCGGTGGAGGCCCAGGTGCCGTTGATCGTGCTGCTGTGGAACAACCAGGGTTACGAGGAAATCAAGAAATACATGGTCAACCGGGCCATCGAACCGGTGGGCGTGGACATCCATACGCCGGACTTCATCGGTGTCGCCCGGGCCCTGGGCGCCGCGGCGCAGCAGGTGGAGGACGTGGGCCAGTTGCAGGCCGCGCTGCGCCAGGCCGTGGAGCGCCAGGGGCCGACCTTGATCCAGATCGACCAAGCCCAGTGGCAGGCGGCGGTGGGGGGCTGACAGGTACGGCGAAGCGGCTGCATCGGGGCCGCTGCGCGCCCCATCATGGCAGCGCAACCCGGCCTTCAATCGGCAGCGGTACGCAGCCGCGCCACGTCACGGATCGGCGGTGCACCATACAGCCTGCTGTACTCCCGGCTGAACTGAGACGGGCTTTCGTAGCCCACCCGGTACCCCGCCACCGCGGCTTCGAGCCCCTCATTGAGCATCAACCGCCGCGCTTCCTGCAGGCGCAACTGCTTCTGGTACTGCAGGGGGCTCATCGAGGTCACTGCCTTGAACCGATGGTGCAAGGTCGAGGTACTGAGGTTGACCTCGCGCGCCAGATCTTCGATGCGCAGCGGTCGCTGGAAGTGCTGGTTGAGCCAGGCGATGGCCTGGCTGACCCGGTGGGTCTGGCTGTTGGCCAGGGCGATCTCGTACAGGCGGTAGCCCTGTGGCCCGCGTAGCAGGCGATAGAGGATTTCCCGGCGGATCAGTGGCGCCAGCATGGGGATGTCCCGGGGGGCGTCGAGCAGGCGCACCAGACGTAGCAAGGCATCGAGCAACTGCGGATCGGTCTTTTCCACATACAAGCCACGGCCAGAAGGAAGGTTGGGCACCAGCATCGGCCCGCTTTCGGCGATCAGTTGGCTGATCTGTGCCGGGTCGATGTCCAGGCGCAGGCCCAGGCTGGGCGTCTCGGGGCTGGCGTCCAGGCGCACCCGGCTGATCGGCAGGGTTACCGACACCACCATGTAGTGCAATGGGTCGTAGGTGTATTGCTCGTCGCCCAGGAACAGGCTCTTGCTGCCCTGGGCCAGGACACACAGGGCAGGTTGCGCCAGGCTCGGCACCGAACGCACGTTTTCCCGGTAGGCCACCAGGTACAGGTCGTCGACCGCCGAGGCCGTGCCGTAGGGCTCGCCGGCATGGCGCAGGATCAGGTCGGCCAGCTCCTGGCGTTGTAGCTCCAGGGACGGGGCGGGGGGCGTGGGCGTGGTCATGGCGGGTTTCCTCTACTGACCGACGCAGGATAGGTTCGGGCAAGGGTGGGCGCTAGTCGAAAGCTGCTCCTCGCTTGCCTGATCCTGCACGGTTGCAGGATCAGGCAAGCGACCGGCAGTAATGGCCTAACGGCGCGCGCGGGCGAGGGCCTAACCTTGCCAGCCTGGCCTTTCCGTCCGTCTGCTTCAAGGAGAACGTTCATGACCCAGCCTCAACCGGTCACTCACCTGGCTTTCATCCGGGCCAGCAGCGGTCGTTCGGCGGAGTTGGGCGCGCGCCTGCGTGACCTGCTCGAACCCTCGTTGCAGACGCCCGGCTGCCTGAGTTTCACCGTGCAGCGCTCCCAGGCCGATACGGACCTCTGGCTGCTCAGTGGCAGCTGGCGCGACCAGCAGGCCATGAGCGGCTACTTCGCCTCGCCGACCCTGGACCTGTTCGGCGAGCTGGTGCAGGCGCAGGTGGTCGCGAGCCTCGACCTGCATACCTTTGCATGATGCCTGGGCCCGAATAGGCAGCACCGATTGTGCCCGGCACTCGCCAGGTTAGAATGCCGCCCTTCGATCAACACGTGGATACAGGCACGATGGCACGTAGAGAATTCCCCCGCTTCGAAGCGGTTTCGGCAATGGTTCCGGCAGAGGGCGGCGGCTACCACGCCGCGATCGCCGTGAAGGCCCTGGGCATGGGCGGCGCGCCGCGTTTCCACAAGGTGCTGGACGGGCAACTGTTCAAGACGGCGATGGCCGCCGACGAAGCCGCCTGCGCCGAGCTCGGGCGCCTGCAAGGCGTCAGCGAAGACGGCGAGCTGGTCTGGTGATCAGGCCCGTGGCCGGGGCATCTTGAAGCAGTTGCCCAGCTCGAAGTAATCCGCAGGCCCGCCGCCGCGCAGGATGGGCTCGGCGGCGGCAGTGTCGTAGATGCCGTCCTTGAGCAGGTGCTCGGCGATATGCACGGCCACCACTTCGCCAAGGATCAGCCAACTGGGCACCAGCGCCTGGTCGGCGCGCTGGAGCTGGACGATCTGGCTCACCTTGCACTCGAAGGCCACCGGGCTTTCCCCCACGCGCGGTACCCCGACGATGCGCGATGCCGTGGGCGTCAGTTCGCTCAACTGGAATTCATCCACCTCGGCCGCCACCGCCACGCAGCTCTGGTTCATCTGCTCGGCCAGCGGGCGGGTGGCCAGGTTCCAGACGAATTCACCGGTCTGTTCGATGTTGTTCAGGCTGTCTTTGCGGCCGATGCTGCAGAAACCGATGATCGGCGGCACGTAGTTGAAGGCGTTGAAAAAACTGTAGGGCGCCAGGTTCAGGCGA
Organism: Pseudomonas guariconensis; assembly: GCF_024127895.1. Classification (GTDB taxonomy): domain Bacteria; phylum Pseudomonadota; class Gammaproteobacteria; order Pseudomonadales; family Pseudomonadaceae; genus Aquipseudomonas; species Aquipseudomonas guariconensis_B. The sequence goes on from NZ_JAMYBK010000009.1 coordinate 140,808, forward strand.
CCTTCGCGGTCCTGGGTGGAGATCCAGCCGATGGGCCGGGGGCCGACGATGGCGTTGAACGGGTCATGAGGCAGGCCGTGGCCTTTGGCGGGTTCGTAGTAGTACATCTGCGCAGGGCCTGTGGCCCTTCCTCTTGGCGGGACGAGGCGCCTAGTGTGCCAAGGCTGGGCCCGGCTGGAAACGATCAAGCCCGGCCGAAGCCGGGCTGGGCGCTCGCATCGCGGGATCAGCCGATGCGGTGGGCGTGGGTGCGGTCGAAGCCGTCTTCGGCGAAGCGTTGTGCGCCAGTGCGGTCGAAGCCATCTTCGGCGAAGCGTTGTGCGCCAGTGCGGTCGAAGCCATCTTCGGCGAAGCGTTGTGCGCCAGTGCGGTCGAAGCCATCTTCAGCGAAGCGTTGTGCGCCGGTACGGTCGAAACCATCTTCTGCATAAGTCGCCGATTGGGTCTGGACGGCGGTGAAGTTGTGGGCGTTGGTACGGTCGAAGCCGTCTTCGGCGAAGGCGCCGGTCGCCAGTACCGACAGGGCCAGGGTCAGGATCAGTTTGTTTTTCATGGTCGTTGCTCCAGTGGAATCGATGGGTTGCTCTGCTCTATGGGTTTCATGTTACGCCGGTTAATTAGATTAAAAAGCGCAAAAAGTAGCGCTAATAAATCTACTTTTTCGATTTGTTTGATGTGCAGATACCTGCGAAGCATCACGTCAGGTGTCCCTTTCCGGGAGCGGCGAAAGACACTTCGCCACCCTTCGAAGGATGCCTCTGCTGAATTAATTCGGGGTTAAGTGCGAAGGGTCAGGTTGAAGTTCTATCGTTCAACCTGATCATCAACGGGCGTATTGACCCGGTAGCGGGTACTGCGACCACCGCCCGGCAGGCGAACCAGGCAGCCCTTGTCGAGCAGGTCGGTGAGATGGCGAGTGGCGGTGGCCTTGGACACCTTGGCCACCGCTTGATACTGACTGGCGTTGATACCCGCCTCGAAGCCGCGTTGGCCGCCATCGAGCAATCGGTTGAGCACCTTCACCTGCTCGGGCAGCAGCCCATCACTGCGGTGCGCATGCCAGAAGCGCGCCTTGGCCAACACCCGGTCGATCCGCACCAGCGCCTGCTCCAGGCTGCGCAGCAAGGTCGTCAAGAACCAGGCTAGCCAGCGTGTAATGTCCAGGTCGCCTTTCTGGCTGCTTTCCAGCACCGCGTAATAGCCTGACCGATCCTCGAGGATGCTGGCGGACATCGCATGGAAACGGATGGCCTGTCGTTCGCCCTGGGCCAGGGCCAGGTCAGTGAGGGCGCGGGTCAGGCGACCATTGCCATCATCGAACGGATGCAGGGTCACGAACCAGAAGTGGGCGATGCCGGCGCGTAGGAACGGGTCCAACTGCGTGAAGTGGCGACTGTCCTCGAACCATTCGAGAAACGCCTGGAGCTGCTCTTGCAGCCCGGCTCGCGGGGGCGCTTCGAAATGTACACTGGGTTTGTCGAGGCGGCCGGAAACCACCTGCATGGGCGCCTCGTCCCGCAGTTGGCCGACGAGGATGGGTTTACCCAGGGCCTCGTCGCTTGCCGGGAACAACCATCGATGCCAGGTGAACAGGCGTTGCAGGGTCAAGGGCTGGTCATATCCCTGCGTCGCGTCCAGCATCAGTTCGGCAAGCCCCTCGCTGCGGGCTGTAGTCGAACCATGCCCCTCGAGACCCAGGCGACGGGCCAGGGAGGAACGCACGGAGCCGACATTGAGCTGCTCGCCCTCGATGGCGGAGGACGTAATGATGTTCTGCAGCAAGGTATCCAGGATATTGTGGCTTTCGCTGAGTTCGTCCACGGCACCGATCCTGCCCAGCAAACGTCCCTGCGTTTCGACACAGCTTCGCAGCAGCGTGGCAAGCTGCTCTGTATCCCAGCGCAAATGAGGCCAGGCTGGCCGCTGCCAGATCCACATTGGATCGCTCATGGTTTCCCCTTGTTGTGCCATGAGCCCAATAGTAGCCCTATTCGGCTCATTTGGTGAGCCGAATAGGGGGGTTATTCGGCTCACGATAGCCATGAAAAAGGGGCGCCCCGTCAGACGGAGCGCCCCTTTTGCAGGCTTGCAAGCAGGATCAGTCAGTGGTGATCCGCGAGTGCTTGCGGGTGTCCTTCATGGTGGCATACACCAGCAGCGAGCAAGCGATGCAGCCGGTGACGTACCAGTAGAAGCCGGTTTCCATGCCTGCGCTCTTGAACCACAGGGCCACGTACTCGGCGGTGCCGCCGAAGATCGACACGGTCAGGGCGTAGGGCAGGCCCACGCCCAGGGCGCGGATCTCGGTGGGGAACAGCTCGGCCTTGACCACCGCGTTGATCGAGGTGTAGCCGCTGACGATGATCAGCGCCGCCATGATCAGGAAGAAGGCGCCCCACCAGGTCTGCACGGTGTGCAGGGTGCTGAGGATCGGCACGGTGAACAGGGTACCGAGCACGCCGAAGGCGATCAGGATCGGGCGGCGGCCGATCTTGTCGGAGAGGCTGCCGATCACCGGTTGCAGGCACATGAACAGGAACAGCGTGGCCGCCGAGATGGTGGTCGAGTCGCTGATGCTCATGCCCACGGTGTTGACCAGGTACTTCTGCATGTAGGTGGTGTAGGTGTAGAACGCCAGGGTGCCGCCCATGGTCAGGCCGACCACGGTCATCAGCTCCTTGGGATGGCGCAGCAGGGTGCGCATCAGGCTTTCCTTGGCCTTCTCCTTCTTGGTGAAGGAGGCGGTTTCTTCCATGCCACGGCGCAGGTACAGGGCGACCACCGCGCACAGCGCGCCGATCACGAAGGGCACGCGCCAGCCCCAGGCGTACAACTGCTCGGTGGTGAGCGTCTGTTGCAGGATGATCAGCACCGCCAGGGCGATGAGCTGGCCGGAGATCAGGGTCACGTACTGGAAGCTGGAGAAGAAGCCACGGCGGTCCTTGGTGGCCATCTCGCTGAGGTAGGTCGCCGAGGTGCCGTATTCACCGCCCACCGATAGGCCCTGCATCAGGCGCGCCAGCACCAGCAGGACCGGCGCGGCGACGCCGATGCTTTCGTAGCCCGGGGTCAGGGCGATGATCAAGGAGCCTGCGCACATCAGCAGTACCGAGGCCATCAGCGCGGCCTTGCGGCCCTTGCGGTCGGCGTACAGGCCCATCAGCCAGCCACCGATCGGGCGCATGAGGAAGCCCACGGCGAAGATCGCGGCGGTATTGAGCAGTTGGGCGGTGGTGTCGCCAGCCGGGAAGAAGGCCTTGGCGAAGTACAGCGAGAATGCGGCGTAGACGTACCAGTCGTACCATTCGACCATGTTGCCGATGGATCCGCTGAAGATCGACTTGAGACGGCTGGAGGTGGTTTTTTCCGCGGCGGGCGCGAGGGCCGCCCCGGCGGGCAGGGTGGTGGCGTTATCCATCAGGGATACCTTCTCGTTGTTTTTGTGGAGCGCGCCGTGGCGCGGCTTGCCGGGACAAGTGCAGAAGGTGTGCCAAATGGATGCAGGGTGATCCAAATGAGGGCGCCGCGTGCCCTGTCGTGGGCCGGTCAGCCCCCACGCAAGCCCTGTAAACCGCACTTCTTGAGGTATACGGCACCCCCTCACGGGGGGCGGGGTTGCCCGCGATGGGCTGCAACGCCGCCCCTACGAAAGCGGCTGAATGAGCGGATTTCCGCTTATCGAAAAGCGCGAGCGAGCAAGAATCCGCTCATTCGCGCTCGAGGAAATCCTCGCGTACCAACCCGTGCCGCTGCATCTTCTCGTTCAGCGTGCGCCGTGGCAGTTGCAGGGTTTCCATGACCGCCTTGATCTCGCCCTTGTGCTGGCGCAGTGCAGCACGCAGGCACTGGGCCTCGAACGCTTCCATCTGTTCGGCGAGGGAATGGCTCGCGCTGGTTGCTTCCAGGCCCGGCGAGTCCAGGCCCAGGGCGTGGCGTTCGGCGGCATTGGCCAGTTCGCGCACGTTGCCCGGCCAGTCGTGGGCCAGCAGCTGCGCCAGTTGTGCACCGGCCAGCGGTGGTGCAGCGCGGCCCAGGCGCTCGGCGGCCGCGCGGGCGAAGTGCTCGAACAGCAACGGGATGTCCTCGCGCCGCTCGCGCAAGGGTGCCAGGCGCAGTTCGGCGACATTCAGGCGGTAGGCCAGGTCTTCGCGGAAGCGTCCGGCACGGGCTTCTTCGAGCAGGTCGGGCTTGGTCGCGGCGATGATCCGCAGGTCTACGCTGATGCTCTGGTTGGCCCCCAGGCGCTCGAGTTTCTGCTCTTGGATCACGCGCAGCAGCTTGGCCTGTTGGGCCAGGGGCATGCTCTCGATCTCGTCGAGGAACACCGTGCCGCCATTGGCGTATTCCAGCTTACCGATGCGCTTGCCCTGAGCGCCGGTGAAGGCGCCGCTCTCATGACCGAACAGCTCGGCCTCGAACAGCGACTCGGGGATCGCCGCACAGTTGAGGGCGACGAAGGGTTTGTCGGCGCGTGGCCCGAAGTCGTGCAGGCAGCGGGCGACACGCTCCTTGCCGCTGCCGGTCTCGCCACGGATCAGCACGTTGACCGGCAGGTTCGCCAGGTCCAGGACCTGCCGGCGCAATTGCTGCAGGCCCTGGGACATGCCCAGCAGGGTGCCTTCCAGGCGTGCCTTGAGGTCGGCCTGCTGGTGCAGGCGGCGGTTCTCCAGCACCAGTTGGCGTTTTTCCAGGGCCCGGCGCAGGCTGCCGAGCAGGGTCTGCGGCGTGAAGGGTTTTTCCAGGAAGTCATAGGCGCCGCTGCGCATGGCCTCCACCGCCATGGGCACGTCGCCGTGGCCGGTGAGCAGGATCACCGGCAGGTCGGGGTCCTGGCCCTGCAGCCGCTCGAGCAGTTGCAGGCCATCCATGCCCGGCATGCGCACGTCGCTGATGATCACCCCGGGGTAGTGGGGCGGCAATTGCGCCAGGCAATCCTCGGCACGGGCGAACAGTTGCACGCTGAAGCCCGACAGGCTCAGCCACTGTTCCACCGCGGTGCGGATACTGGCTTCATCGTCGACGACGATCACCGAATTCAACATACAGGCTCCAGGTCACGTGGCAGGGTAAGGCTCAGGCGGGCGCCGCCGGGCAGGTTCTCGGCCTGCAGTTGGCCGCCGGCCTCGTGGACGATGCCGTAGGAGATCGCCAGGCCCAGGCCGAGCCCTTCGCCCACCGGCTTGGTGGTGAAGAAGGGGTCGAAGACCTTGGCCAGGTCGGCCTCGGGGATGCCGCCACCGGAGTCGAGCACGCTCAGGCGCCAGTGGCCGTCATCGGCCTCGATACGGATCTCCAGGCGTTTGTAGCGCTTGTCGGCCATGGCATCGAGGGCGTTGCGCAACAGGTTGATCAGCACCTGCTCGAGGCGGATGGCATCGCCGCGTACCCAGGCCGGGCGTGCCAGGTACAGGGCCACTTCGACGCCTTCGCCGCGGATACGCGCCTCCAGCAGGTGCAGGGCCTGGTCGACCACGGTGGCCAGGTCCAGACGCTCGCGCAGGCCGCCGGGACTGTTGCGGGCGAAGGTCTTGAGGTGGCCGGTCAGCGCGGCCATGCGCGTGAGCATCTGCTCCAGCGGCTCCAGGGCCTGGCGTGCCTCTTCGTGGCGGCCGTGGTCGAGCAGCAGGCGCAGGGTTTCCAGTTGCATGCGTTGGGTGGTCAGCGGCTGGTTGATCTCATGGGCCAGTGCCGCCGACATCTGCCCCAGGGCCGCCAGCTTGGCCGACTGCACCAACCCTTCCTGGGCGGTGCGCAGTTCGCGGGTTCGTTCCTCGACCAGACGCTTGAGCTCGTCGCGGCTGCGCTGGCGCAGGCGAGCCAGGCGCAGGCGCTGGCTGGCGAACAGGGCGGCGAACACCAGGCTCAGCCATACCGCGGCGGCGGCCAGGGCGGCGTTGCGGCCATCCTTGCTGACCTGCGGCTTGCGCAGCAGGTGCAAGGTCCAGCCCTCGGTTTCCAGCGGCAGGCTCTCCCACAGGTATTCTCCGGTGCCCTCGGGGCCTTGCACGCGGGTGAGGTGGCTGTTGTCGCCGAAGCGGGTCAGCACCTGGTGCTGCAGCGGCACCAGTGGCTGCTTGTCGTACTGGCGGGTCGCGGCCAGCTCGGCACGATCGGCGCTGGAGATCGGCAGCAGTTCGCGGTAGCGCCAGCCGTCCTGGTTGGCGATGAAGATGATGCCGCGGGCGTCGCTGACCAGCAGGATGTCGCTGCCCTGGCGCCATTCGCGCTCCAGCTCGGGAAACTCCAGCTTGACCACCATGGCGCCGAGGAAGCGCCCCTGTTCGTCGTGCACCGCGCTGGACAGGAAGTACCCCGGCACGCCACTGGTCACGCCGACGGCGTAGAAACTGCCGCTGCCCTGGCTGCGGGTCTGCTTGAAGTAGGGGCGAAAGCCGTAGTTGGAGCCGACGTAGCTGGTCGGCAGGCGCCAGTTGCTGGCGGCCACGGCCAGGCCGGTGCGGTCGAGCAGTTCCAGGGTGGAGGAGTTGGCGGCGCCGTTGATGCGTTCGAGCTTGCGGTTCAGGGCGTCCTGGCGCTGTTCGGTGAGTGGGCCGCGCAGGGCGTCGATCAATTCCGGGTCCAGGGCCAGCACGGCGGGCAGGGCGCGGTAGCGCTCGATCAGCGTATGCAGGGAGTTGGCGTACAGGGTCAACTGCTGGCTGGCCCGACGGGCGTCGGTCTCCATCGCCTGGCGCTTGGCCTGGTGCATGGCCCAGCCGGCGCTGAGCGCGGTACCGAGGAGGATCAGCAGGACGATCAGGGTCAGGCGCAGGGCTCGAAAAGAAAAAAGCATGAGGCGGATCCTTGGCCTGTGCGGGTGTGTGTTCTGGGGGCCAGTGTCGACCCCTTCGCGGGCTTGCCTGCGAAGAGGCCGAGCAGACCGACCTACAGCAGCTCGAAGCTCTGTTGCTGCACCGCCTGGGAGTCCAGGCCGACCTGGACATTGAACTGCCCGGGCTCGGCGACCCGTTGCAGTTGGCTATTGTAGAACCTAAGGTCCTGCTCGCCGATGCGGAAGGTCAAGGTCCGCGACTCGCCTGCCTTGAGCATCAGCTTCTGGAAGTTCTTCAGCTCCTTGACCGGGCGGCTCATGGACGCAGTGACATCCTGCAGGTACAGCTGCACCACGGTCTCGCCGTCGCGCTTGCCAGTGTTCTTCACCGTGACCTTGGCTTGCAGGCTGGCGCCGCGCTCGAGTGTCTTGTGCGAGAGCGTCAGGTTCGACAACTCGAAGGTGCTGTAGCTCAGGCCATAGCCGAACGGGTACAGCGGCCCATTGGGCTCCTCGAAGTACTGCGAGGTGTAGTTGCCCGGCTTGCCCGGCGTGTAGGGGCGGCCGATACGCAGGTGGTTGTAGTACATCGGGATCTGCCCGACCGAGCGCGGGAAGGTGATCGCCAGCTTGCCGGACGGGTTGTAGTCGCCGAACAGAACGTCGGCGATGGCATTGCCGCCCTCGGTGCCGCTGAACCAGGTCTCGAGGATGGCATCGGCCTGTTCGCGCTCCCACGCGATCGACAGCGGCCGGCCATTCATCAGCACCAGCACCAGTGGCTTGCCGGTGGTCTTGAGGGCCTTGATCAGCTCACGCTGTACGGCAGGGATCTGCAGGCTGGTGCGGCTCGACGACTCGTGGGACATGCCGCGTGACTCGCCAACCACGGCCACCACCACGTCGGACTGCCGTGCCGCCTTGACCGCTTCGTCGATCAGTACCGCGGCCGGGCGCGGGTCGTCGATGATCTCCGGAGCATCGAAGTTGAGGAAGTTCAGGTAATCGACGATTGCCTTGTCGCCGGTGACGTTGGAGCCTTTGGCGTAGAGCAGGGTCGCCTTGTCGCCCAGGGCGCGACGCAGGCCTTCGCGCACGGTGACCGAGTGTTCCGGGCGGCCAGCGGCGGCCCAACTGCCCATCATGTCGATCGGCGCGTCGGCCAGCGGGCCGACCAGGGCGATGGTGCCGGTCTTCTTCAGTGGCAGGGTCTGGTTGCGGTTCTCCAGCAGCACCAGGCTGCGTCGTGCCACGTCGCGCGCGGTGTCGCGGTGCAGGCGGTCGTCGCTGTAGTAGTCCTTGAGGTCGTTCTCGGCCTTGCCAATGCGCAGGTACGGGTCCTTGAACAGGCCCATGTCGTACTTGGCGCCGAGGACTTCACGCACGGCCTGGTCCAGCTCGGCCTGGGTCACTTCACCTGACTCGAGCAGGCCCGGCAGTTCTTCGCCATAGAGGGTATCGTTCATGCTCATGTCGATGCCGGCCTTGATCGCCAGCTTCGCCGCCTCGCGGCCATCCTGGGCGACACCATGGCGGATCAGCTCCTGGATCGCGCCATGGTCGCTGATGGTCACGCCCTTGAAGCCCCATTCCTTGCGCAGCAGGTCGTTCATCAGCCAGGTATTGGCGGTGGCGGGCACGCCGTTGATCGAGTTGAGCGCGACCATCACGCCACCGGCACCCGCGTCGAGCGCGGCGCGGTAGGGCGGCAGGTAGTCGTTGTACATCTTCGGCAGGCTCATATCGACCGTGTTGTAGTCGCGCCCACCCTCCACCGCGCCATACAGGGCGAAATGCTTGACGATGGTCATGACGCTGTCGGGATTGGCCGGGCTCTTGCCCTGGAACGACTCGACCATCACCTTGGCGATCCGCGAGGTGAGGTAGGTGTCCTCGCCGAAGCCTTCGCTGGTGCGGCCCCAGCGCGGGTCGCGGGCGATATCGACCATGGGCGCGAAGGTCATGTCCAAGGCGTCGGCGGCGGCTTCGATGGCTGCGGTGCGGCCGACCTTGGCGATGGCATGCATGTCCCAGGTCGCGGCCAGGCCCAGGCCAATCGGGAAGAGGGTACGTTCACCGTGGATCGTGTCGTAGGCGAAGAACATCGGAATCTTCAGGCGGCTGCGCATGGCGGCATCCTGCATCGGCCGGTTCTCCGGGGCGGTGAGCGAGTTGAAGGTGCCACCGATGCGACCGGCGGCGATTTCCTCGCGGATCTTTTCGCGGGGCATTTCCGGGCCGATGCTGATCAGGCGCAACTGGCCGATCTTCTCCTCGACGGTCATTTGCTGGATCAAGTGGTCGATGAAGGCCTGCTTGTTTTGCAGGGGCGGTGCGGCGGTGGCGGCCAGGGCCGCCTGACTGGCAAGGCCCATGGCCAGGCCCAGCAAAGACAGTTTCATCATGGGTTCCGTTGTCGTGGCCTGTGCCGTATCCGGGGGATGCGTGCGGTCGGAGTTTTTCAGGCGGCTATCGAAGTTGTACAGTTCGCCGGGCTTGTTTTAGCCGATCGGCCCTGCATGATCCAGTGCGGCGGCGGATTATGCCTTATATGGCGCGCGTCATGAGATACACTCCCGCCGGCTGGATGCCGGGACAACTATAAGAACGATCGAGAGACCGAAGGCATGACTGACCTCAACGAATACGAGCAGCGGCTGATCGCCGAGGCCATCGCCCGGGCCGAACGGCGCACCGACGCGGAACTGGTGACGGTGCTGGCGCGTCGCGCCGACGACTACGCCTACTTGCCGTTGCTCTGGGCCGCGCTGCTGGCCCTGGCATTGCCCGGCCTGCTGCATGTGGCCCTGGGCTGGCCCGGTATCCGCGGCCTGCTGGTGGCCCAGGTGCTGCTGTTCATCGCCCTGTGCCTGCTGCTGCGCAACCCGCGCCTGGCCAGCCTCCTGGTGCCGCGCGTGCTGCGCCATCGGCGCGCCTCGGGGCTGGCGCGCCAGCAGTTCCTCGAACTGAACCTGCAACGCACCGCCGGTGCCACCGGGGTGCTGATCTTCGTCAGCGAGGCCGAGCACCACGTGGAGATCCTCGTCGACGAAGGCATCGCCCGGCACCTGCCGGAGCAGGCCCGGGCCGACATCGTGGCGCGCTTCACCGAGCAGGTGCGTCAGGGCCAGACCCTGCAGGGCTTCGTCGAGTGCATCGAGGCCTGTGGCGAGCTGCTCAGCGAGCATGTGCCGCCGACCCATGCGTGCAACGAACTGCCCAACCGCCTGGTGATCCTCGACTGAACCGCTTCTCCCCTGTGGGAGCAGGAGGGCTTCCATCGAGAAAACCTTCGCGCTGGCCGGGCATCGACGTAGAATGCCCGCCATTGCGCGTTGCGCTCCCCGCATACCGAGGCACCCATTTCCCATGTCCGCCAACCCTTCCGCTCCCACCGCGCCGGATGCGCGTGCCCAGTTCCTGAGCCTGCTGGCCGACGCCCTGGACGACGGCACCCTGGCCAGGCTGGTGCTGGCCCGCCATGTCGGTGACGACCCGACCCTGCAGCGGATCATCGCCAAGCCTGTGGTGGTCAAGGGCCAGCCCTGCCTGTCGCTGGTCTATCGCCACCAGACCCGCGACATCACCCGCAACCTGCCGCTGGAGCAGGCCAAGGCGCTGGTCGCCGAACTGCTGCCGCAGAGCTTTCGCAATGCCCACCTGTTCACCCGCGAGGGTGAGGTGCAACTGGGCTTCAGCAAGAAGGGCAAGCCGCAGCTCCTGCACCATGGCACGCAACCCCCGCGCGAAGCGCAGCCGGCGGCCGGGCACGACCGGGAGAAGAAGCGCTACCTGGCGTTGTCGCGGCCGTTCCTGCGTGACCTGGGCGTGACCGATGCCCAGGGCGCGTTGATCCCGTCCATGTCGCGCAAGTGGAAGCAGATCAACAAGTTCATCGAGGTCTTCGACCATGCCCTGGCCAGCGCGCCACTGGCGGCAGGCCAGCCGCTGCGGGTGGCCGACTTCGGTTCGGGCAAGGGCTACCTGACCTTCGCCATGCATGACTACCTGCGTAACAGCCTGGCGCGTGACGCCCAGGTCACCGGTGTCGAGCTGCGCCAGGACATGGTCGACCTGTGCAACGCCGCCGCCGCGCGCCTGCAGCATCCAGGGCTGGAGTTCCAGTGCGGCGACGTGCGCAGCGTGGTGCCCGAGGCCATCGAGGTGATGATCGCCCTGCATGCCTGCGACATCGCCACCGACTACGCCATCCATACCGGTATCCGCTGCAAGGCCGCGATCATCATGTGCTCGCCCTGCTGCCACAAGCAGATCCGCCCGCAGTTGCACAGCCCCGGCCTGCTCCAGCCGATGCTGCAGTACGGCCTGCACCTGGGGCAGCAGGCCGAGATGCTCACCGACAGCCTGCGCGCGCTGTACCTGGAGGCCTGTGGCTACGAGACCAAGGTGTTCGAGTTCATCTCGTTGGAGCACACCAACAAGAACAAGATGATCCTCGCGGTGAAGCGCCGGCAGGCGGCGGACAACACCGCGCTGCTCGAGAAGATCGGCCAGCTCAAGGCGTTCTATGGCGTCAAGGAGCATTGCCTGGAGACATTGCTGCGGGCTGATGGGTTGATTCCGGCTTGAGGCTTCTGCGCTGCCACGCTTCGTAAAGCCCTGCTCTAGGGAATGGTCCTGAGGTCATGTAGGGCCATTCCCCCCCGGGTATGTGACGTCAGGAGCTGCTGTGGATCTGACACGTGTCGCCAGCTTGGTTTGTCAACGCAGCACCAGCCGTCCCGTGCTCTGACAGGGCAGTTTTGCCCCCGGTCTGCTCATCGCCGCCGGGCATGCTCGGCAGGCACCGCGATCGCCAACGCGGGGTTACCCAGCGGATGGCTGCTGGCATCGAAGAAATGCAGTGCGATCTGCGGCGTATCAGCGAAGCGTTGAGCGAAATGCTGTTTCTGGTTGATCACCGACGCCTCGCTCAACGGCCGGATGGCAATCGACAGGTGTTTCGGCCGGGCCTGGCGGATGGCGTCGAGCAGGTGCTGGTCGCTGGCGTCCAGGTGCTGGCCGAACAGGCACAGGCCCTGGTTTTCGCCGGCCAGTTGGCCCAACCCCCAGGACAGATAGTCCGACGCGCGGATGGCGCGCAGTTTTTCCTCGCTGCGGCTCTCGTTGACGAACAGCGGCACCTCGCCAGGAATGTTCACGGCAAAGCCATCGAGCAGTTCGCCGCCTTCGGCGCTGCGCTGGCGGGTGCTGCCATCGGGCAGCTTGAGCAGGTGCAGGCCGCCGTGCAGGTGAACGACGCGGGTGCCTTCGGTGGCGGTACGGCGCACGTCGAAGAAACCCTGCTCGTCGAAGAGCGTGGCGAAGCCCTCCGGCGCCTGCCCTACGGCCCAGGGCAGCAGCAGGTCGTAGTTGCTGGTATAGACGTTGCGATAGCCGCGCAGGGCCTGGTTGATCGTCGCCAGGATGGCGCCTGACACCTGCGCCCAGGGCAGGTGCACGACGCGCATGGCGTGGATCAGCGCTTCCTTGATCGAGTAGTAGCGGTTGAGCGGGGCGGTGGAGTTGATGGCCAGCGCGGCGTTGGCCCGCACCGTGGTGTTCAGGGTGCTGAGCACCGGCTCGAACAGCTCCGTGCCGAGGGCCTTGAACAAGGCCTGGTCGCTGACCCCCAGCGCCTTGTGCCGGACCCGCTGCGCCTCCTCGAACAGCGAGAAGTAGCCGAACGGCTTCCACAGTGCGCGGCTGGCGCCGTTGCCCAGCAGCAGGGCATCGCAGGGGTGGCGGTCGTTCAGGTCCGCCCAGGCGGGCAGGTGGGCGTCGAGAGCAGGCATCGCAGGTCCGTTGGGTAGGGCGAAGAACGTGGCGACTTTAGCATGTCGTGGATCTCGCGTGGCTGGCCACTGAAGTGGCGCACAAGACCGATAGGCTGGCGACGGCTGGAAGACATGTGTGAGAATGATAGGAATTCCTATTAACGACCCTGCCCACTCCTACGCGCAATGACATCCTTCACCACGCCCTGGGCCGGCGCCGCGCCGGCCTTCCAGGCGGTCGTCGACGACCTGCTCGCCCACTACAGCGACCTGCGCCGCTACCTGTGCGCCCGCCTGCGCAACCCTGACGATGCCGCCGACATCGCCCAGTCCAGCTTCGCCCAGGCCTACGCCCATGCCCTCAATGCGCCGGTGATCAATGCCCGCGCGCTGTTGTTCCAGGCCGCGCGCAACCTGTGCATCGACCAGTACCGCCGGCGCAGCACCGAACTGGCAGCGCTGGAGGACTGGTTGGCCCGCGCCGATGCGCTCAGCCCCAGTGTCGAGGAGATCATGATCGCCCGCGAGCAGTTGCAGCAGCTGATCGCCCGCATCGAGCGCATGCCGCGCCTGCGCCGCGAAGTCTTCGTCCGTGTGCGTCTGCATGGGCAGAGCCACCGCGAGGTGTGCCAGGCGCTGGGCCTGTCGGCCAAGTCGGTGGAGCTGCATATTGCCCGCGCGGTGTTCGACCTGTCCGAACTGCGCCTGGCCGTGCGTCATGGTTGAGTCGGTGTCACCGCGCAAGGTGCAGCAGGCGCTGATGTATCTGGCGGCCTTGCACGGCGATGACCCGGAGCGGGTGCGCCAGGTCGGTGGCCAGGTGCAGCGCTGGCGCGGCAGGAGCGACGAGCACGAACGCGCCTGGCAGGAGGCCGAACAGCGCTGGCAGATGGTTCATCGCCTGGCACCACAGCTGCGGGGGGCGGTGCAGCCGCAGCCCTACGACCCGGCCCGTCGGCGCTTGCTGCGCCAGGGGAGTGCCCTGGCCGTGGTGCTGGCGGCCGGTGGCTGGCTGGGGTGGATGTTCAAGCGTACCTCACCCTTCCAGCACGACCTGCAGACCGCCCACGCCGAAGCGCCGCGCGCCGTCGCGCTGCCTGACGGCAGCCAGTTGCTGGCGGCTGCCGAGACCAACCTGCGGGTGCGCTTCGACCATGGCCAGCGCCAGGTGCTGTTGTTGCACGGCAATGTGTTCTTCGACGTCGCCCACGAGATGTGGCGGCCGTTTCTGGTCAGCACCCGCCTGGGCTGGGTAGAGGTGCTCGGCACCGCCTTCAGCGTCAGCGACCGTGGCGGTCGGGTGCAGGTGGCAGTTGCCCGGGGGCGGGTCCAGGTGCGCGACCTGCAAGGCGGCGAGCAGATTCTGGTGGCCGGTGAGCGTATCTGCCTGGACGAGCGGGGCCGGCTGGGTCCGCTGCGCTCCGGCGGTCGCTTCGGCCCCGAGCTGGGCCACTGGCAGCGCGGCTGGTGGTCGTTCACCGACCAGGCGCTGGCGGATGTCATCGGCGAACTCAATGCCTACCTGGCGCAGCCGCTCCGGGTCGATCCTGGCGCGGCAGGGTTGCGCCTGACCGGTAGCTTCCCCAGCGACCGACCCGAGGTGCTGCTCGAAGCACTGCCACGGATCCTCCCGGTACGCCTGGTGGAGGAGGGCGGTCGACGCCTGGTGCAGCGACGTTGAAACAGGCCGGCAGATTTTTTGAGGGGTAACGCGAAGGTGCTGCGTCATCACAGGTGAATCCACCTTCTGCAAGGACCGATCATGTCGCTTTACCCCACCCGCTTCCCCGGCACCCTGCGCCGTTTGGCCCTGGCCTGCGCCTTGGGTGGCGCGGGCCTGGCGCCCGCCGTCGCGCTGGCCGACAGCCAGCCGCTGGCGCTGGACCTGCCAAGCCAGTCCCTGGAGGCCACCGTGCATGCCCTGGCCCATGAGTCAGGTGTGGCCATCGCGGCCGACAGCCGTGTGCTCGCCGGCCGCAGCGCACCGGCCCTGCGGGGGCGCTACACGGTGTTGCAAGCCTTGCAGCAGTTGCTGCAGGGCAGTGACCTGGTGGCGGTCGAGGAAAACGGTGTGGTGATCCTGCGCAGCAGCAGCGAGGCGGGCGCCCTGACCCTCGGGGCGACCACGGTCAACGCCAGCGGCTTCGCCAGTGACCTGCCCGACGCCTACAGCGGCGGCCAGGTCGCCCGCGGTGCGCGGGTTGGCCTGTTGGGCAACCGCGACATCATGGACACGCCGTTCAACATCACCGCGTATACCGCGCAGGCCATCGAGAACCAGCAGAGCGGCACGGTCGGCGCGGTGTTGCGCAACGATCCGTCGATCCGCTTCAGCACTGGCGAAGGCCATGCCTACGAGAACTTCATGATCCGCGGTTACTCCCTGGACTCCACTGAGCTTGCGGTGAACGGCCTGTACGGCCTGGCGCCGGATGGCCATGTGCCGACCGAGTTCCTCGAGCGGGTCGAGGTGCTCAAGGGGCCGGGGGCACTGCTTTCCGGCATGGCGCCCAATGGCGGTGTGGGCGGCGTGATCAACCTGGTGCCCAAGCGCGCTGGCGATGCGCCGCTGACGCGCCTGACCACCAGCTACGTGTCCGATGGTTTCGTCGCCGAGCACATCGACCTGAGCCGGCGCTTCGCCGACGGTCGCTTCGGCATCCGCTTCAACGGCGTCTACGGTAGCGGCGACACCGGTGTGGACCAGCAATCCAAGGATCGCACCCTCGCGTCCCTGGCGCTCGATTATCGGGGCGACGACTTCAAGCTCGAGCTCGATGCCTACGAGACCCATGAGAAACTCGACAACGGCAGCCCGATGATGGCCGGCTTCAGCAAGCTGGGCCAGGTGACCAAGGCCCCCAAGCCCGACACCAACATCCTCGAAGGCATCCATGCCAAGCAGATCAGTAAAGCCGTGGTGCTGCACGGTGAATATGAGCTGGACGAGCACTGGACCGCCTTCGCCAGCGTCGGTGGCGCGCGGACCCGCTACGACGGCTTTCTCAACGGTACCCGGGTCATCGTCACCAAGGCCGACGGCACGGCCACTGGCGAAACCTACAACCAGGCCGGCTACACCCACAGCCTGTCCACCGAGGCTGGCCTGCGCGGCAACTTCATGACCGGTGACGTGAGCCACCAACTGGTGCTCAGTGCCACCCTGCTGCACCAGGACATCGGCCGTGCGCCGACCGTCACCGGGCCGAAGTACACCACCAGCATCTACCACCCGGGCAAGGCGGTGATCGCCGGCGACCATGGCAGCAGCGACAAGACCGGCGACAACACCTTGTCCAGCTTCGCCCTGGCCGACACCCTGGGTTTCGTCGATGACCGCGTGCTGCTGACCCTGGGGGTACGGGCCCAGCGGGTACGCCAGAAAATGAGCAACCCCGCCTACGACGAGCGCAAGCTGACCCCGGCCCTGGGGATCGTGGTCAAGCCCTGGGATGCGCCGTTATCGCTGTATGCCAACTACATCGAAGGGCTGACCCAGGGCGGCATGGTCACTGACCTCAAGGCGGCCAACTATGGCGAGCAGTTCGCACCGTACGTGGCCAGGCAGATGGAAACCGGCGTGAAGTGGGACCTGGGCGATTTCAGTCATACCCTGGCGGTGTTCCAGATCGAGAAGCCGAGCATGATCAAGGACGGCGGGGCCGACGAGTACCGCTACACCGACGATGGCGAGCAGCGCAACCGCGGCGTGGAATGGAACATGTTCGGCGAGGTCGTGCCCGGCGTACGTCTGCTCGGTGGCGTGACCTATACCCGTGCCAGGCTGACCAAGACCGCCAACGGCCAGCTCGACGGCAATACCGCCCGTGGCGTGCCGCAGTGGTCGGCCAACCTTGGCGCCGAGTGGGACCTGCCGTGGGTAGAGGGCCTGACCCTGACCGCCCTGGGCATCCACAGCAGTTCCCAGTACCTGGACGACGAGAACACGCTGAAGATCCCCCAGTGGACTCGCTATGACCTGGGCGCACGCTATGCCACCAAGGTGTTGAGCAAGGACGTGACCCTGCGTGCCAGCCTGGAAAACGTCGAGAACCGCGCCTATTGGGCCGGGGTGTTCAACCCTGGCTACGCCACGGTGAGCGAGCCGCGAACCCTGAAACTCTCCGCCAGTGTCGACTTCTGAGGTGAACATGCATCGATTCGCGTGCTGTGGGTGTGCGGTGCTCATGGCCGCCGCTTGTGCGGGTGGGGCCCAGGCCGCGCCGGACCAAGGGCTGCGGGTAGGCCAGGTCGTCAGCGGCCGGGCCCTCGAGGCCTCCCAGTCCGTCTGGCCACTGTCGCTCAAGGCCGGGGACCTGGTTCGTGGCCGGGTCGATGGCGATGTCAGCCTGCGCTTGCTCGATGAGCGCGGGCAATCGCTGCGCCTGCTGCTCGATGGCCTCGACCAGCCCCGCGAGTTCCTGTTCGTCGCCGGGCGCGACGGCCGTTTCGGCCTGCGCGCCGAGCCCCTGCCGATCCGCCCGGGGGCCCACTTCAGCTTGCGCCTGGAGCAGGTGCTGGCGGCCAGCGAGCAGCGCCGTGCTCCGGTGCCGCTGGCCAGCCCGACCCTGCGCGAGCTGGCCGGGCAACTCGCTAACGGTGGCGACACGGCAGCGTTCTGGCAGGCGCGTGCCGAACAGGGCACGCCCTTGGTCGAGGCGGTTCCCGGCAAGCCCGGGCAGCGCCTGGTCACCTTCCTCTGGCGCGGTGCCAGGGACAACGTGCGTATGTTCGGCGCCCCGAGTGGCAGCCACGAGGCGTTGCAGCGCCTGGGCGAAAGCGATGTCTGGTACCGCAGTTTCGAGGTACCCGCCGCTACGCGGCTGAGCTACCAGATGGCCCCGGATGTACCCCCCTCGGACGACCGCCGGGTGATCCTCGCCAGCACGCGCCGCGACCCGCTCAACCCCAACACCTTCGCCGACGCCAGCGGTGACCCCTGGTTGTCACGTTCCCGCCTGGAGCTGCCCGACGCTGCGCCGCAGCCGTGGAGTGCCGAGCGGCCGGGCGTGGCCCGTGGCAGCGTCGAGCGCAAGCGCCTGGCCAGCCGGTCGCTGGGCAACGAGCGTGACATCTACCTGTACCGCCCGGCTGGCTGGCGCCTGGGCCAGGCCGACCAAGGCCTGCTGGTGCTGTTCGACGCCCACGCCTACACCCGCCAGGTACCGACCCCGACGATCCTCGACAACCTGATCGCCGAAGGTCGGATACCGCCCACGGCGGCGATCATCATCGCCAATCCCAGTGACCTCAGCCGTCAACAGGAACTGCCGCCCAACCCAGCCTTCGCGCGCTTCATGGCCGAGGAACTGATGCCCTGGGCGCATCGGCAAGGGATCTCGGCGCAGGCCTCGCACACCGTGGTCGCCGGCTCCAGCTACGGCGGCCTGGCCGCAGCTTACATGGGGCTCAGGCATCCGGAGCTGTTCGGTAACGTGCTGAGCCTGTCGGGTTCCTACTGGTGGGCCAGGGAGGGCGAGGAGCCTGGCTGGCTGACCCGCGAGTACGTCAAGGTGCCCCGCCTGCCGCTGCGTTTCTACCTGCAGGCCGGGCTGTTCGAAGGGCCCAGGATCCTCGACAGCAATCGCCACCTGCGTGATGTGCTGCTGGCCAAGGGGTATGAGGTCGAGCAAGTCGAATATCCGGCGGGGCACGACTACCTGCAATGGCGGGGGAGCCTGCCGTGCGGGTTGGTCAGCCTGCTCGGCAAAGGGACGCAAACCGTAGCCGAGGCGTGCAGGTATCCTCAAGGCATCGATCCTTGAAACAGGCATGCCAGCGGTAAGCGGCGTCACTCCTCCCGTACGGCTTGCCGCTGCCTGTTGCGCCACACCCGGTACGCCCGGATCCCCGCCCGCACCGAGCCGAACAGTAGTTTGTCCTCCATCTCCCGCGCCATCCCCGAGCGCACCAGCATGCGCAGGAAGGGGCCACGGGCGCGGGCGATGCTGAAGTGGATGCCCTGGGCGGCGAGGGTATCGCGTACTTCGCGCAGGGCGGCGATGCCGCTGACGTCGATGCGGGTCACCGCCTCGGCGTCGAACAGTACGGCCTGGGGCTTGCTCTCCTGCTGCACGGCGTCGAGCAGGCGCATCTTGAAGTAGTCGGCGTTGAAGAACAGGATCGCGTCGTCGAAGCGGTACACCACCAGGCCTGGGACGGTGCGGGCGTCGGGGTGGTGGCGGATGTCGACCTGGCCTTCGATACCGGGCGCCCAGCCGAGCACGGCGTCGGTGGGCTGGTAGATGCTGTACAGCAGGCGCAGGATCGCCAGGGTCACGGCGAAGATGATGCCCGGCAACACGCCCAGGCCGAGCACGCCCACGGTGGTCAGCAGGCACAGGCAGAACTCGAAGCGGCTGAGCCTGTAGATCTTGCCCAGGGACTTCACATCGATCAGCCCCCAGCCGGCCATCAGCAGCACGGCGCCCAGGGCGGCCTGGGGAATCCAGGCCATGGGCGCGGTGAAGAACAGCAGGATCAAGGCGATCACCAGCGCGGCGATGATGCCCACCAATTGGCTCTTGCCGCCGACCATGTCGTTGACCGCGGTCCGCGAATCGGCGCCGCTGATGGCGAAGCCCTGGGAGATCCCGGCGGCCAGGTTGCTGACGCCAAGGGCGACGAACTCATGGTTGGCGTTGAGCGCGTAGCCGTGGCGGGCGGCGAAGCTGCGGGCGGTGAGCATGGCGCTGCAGAAGCTCACCGTGGCGATACCCAGGGCATCGCGCAGCAGGCTCTTGGTTTCCGCCAGGTTGCTCTGCGGCCAGGCCAGCTCCGGGATACCCGCCGGCACCGGGCCGAGGATGGCCACGCCGAAACGGTCCAGGCCGAACAGCCCCGCCAGCAGGGTGAACAGCGCCACCGTCAGTAGCGCCGCGGGCAGGCGCGGATAACGGCGCGGCAGCCAGATCAGCAGGCCTAGGCCGGCCAGGCCGATGGCCAGGGTCAGCCAGTGGATCTCACCCAGACGCTGGAGGAAGTCGAGCAAGCTGAGGATGAAACCGTCGCCTTCGATCCTGAACCCCACCACCTTGCTCAATTGCCCGGCGATCAGGCTCAGGCCGATGCCGTTGAGGTAGCCGATCAGGATCGGCCGCGAGAAGAAACTGGCGATGAACCCGGCCCGGGCCACCCCGGCGGCGATCAGCATCAGCCCCACCAGCACGGTGACGATCACCGCCAGCTCGGCGGTGCGCTGCGTATCGCCCATGGCCAGCGGCGCCACGGCGCCGGCGATCATGGCGCAGGTCGCCGCGTCCGGGCCGACCATCAATTTCCGCGAACTGCCGATCAGGGCGTAGACCATCATCGGCAGCACGCAGGCATACAGCCCGTATTGTGGCGGCAGACCGACGATCTGGGCATAGGCGATGGCGATGGGAATCTGGATCGCGGCCACGGACAGGCCTGCCTGCAGGTCGGCATGGAACCACTCGCGGCGGTAGTGGAGGAGGTTGGCCAGGCCGGGTAGCCAGCGGGAGAGAAACATGCGCAGTCCTTTCGAAATGTTTCGCAGTGCTTCGAGCATATGCGCCCGAAGCCGTTTCGCTTGCAAGTGGAATCCAGAGGGCATTCAAGCCGATCGGCGAAGAGATGGCCAGAGGCCATATAACGAAAGGAGGGCACGAAAAAAGGAGCAGAAGCTCCTTTTGACAGGCGATGACGCTGCTGGAACGTCATGCGGGAAAGCGATATGGAGCGGGTGATGGGAATCGAACCCACGCTAGCAGCTTGGGAAGCTGCAGTTCTGCCATTGAACTACACCCGCTTCGGAGCCCGACTTTTTACCAGAACCCTCGCGCCATGAGAAGCCCGAGTTGTAAAAAGACCTGTCGACGCCCCGTAGCCTGCGGGTGCTGGAGGCTACGGGACGCCGAGACGGTCAGATGGCCAATGCATGCTGCCCCTGTACGTACGGGTGGCGTTGACGGGGCGCACGCACGGTTGGCTTGAGGAAGCCGAGCATGGCGGTGCGGGTATCTTCACAGGCGCTCTTGTGCTCCATGTCGAGGAAGTGGCCGGCGTCGCGGATCACGCTGAAGTGGCTTTGCTGCACATGCTGGCCGAACTGCCGGGCATCCTCGACGGTGGTGTACTCGTCACGCTCGCCATTGATGAACAGCACCGGGATGTCGATGTTGTGCGCGGCCTTCAGTGCCCGCTGCAGGTCATGCTGCAGCACCTGGTTGATGTGGAAGTGCATCTGCGCGTACTCGTGGCTGTCGAGGCTGCTGACGTGGCGGTAGTTGAAGCGCTTGAACAGCGACGGCAGGTACTTGCCGATGGTGTCGTTGACCAGGTTGCCCACCTGGTAGCGGTCGCAGGCGGCCAGGTACTGGCAACCGCGCTCCAGGTAGTCGCGCATGGGTTCGTTGATCACCGGCGAAAACGAACTGACGATGGCCTTGCGTACCCGTCGCGGCTGGTACGCAAGGGCCAGCAGTGCGCAGGCGCCGCCCCAGGAAAAGGACATCACGTGGTCGGCCTGGAAGTGCTCGATCAGCTCGAGGAGGATATGCGCCTCGGTCTCCTTGGTGATCAGCCGTTCCTGGCGGTTGTGCGGCTTGGACTTGCCAGCGTAGGGCTGGTCGTACAGCACGACATTGAACTGCGGGTGCAGGCTGCGCACCGTCTGGGCAAAGGAGGCCGTGGTGGCCAGGGAGCCGTTGATCAGGATGATCGTCTTCTCGGCGGCTTCGGCGCGATGGAACTCCGTGTAAACCCGGTACTGACCTTGGATATCAAGCACAGCGATTTCTGGCCTCATGTCATCGACTCCTGGCGCAAAAAGGGTATTCGCGTCACCTAGGGTGCACGTTCTTCATGACAGGTAGGCATACGCCTCGAAGAGAAACCGGAGCCCTTGTGTCGATCCTTGGCACGCGTGTCGACGGTATTGTTTTAGGTGGGCAATCTGCCGTGCCCCAGGGCATCGAGGCCCCGGGTGGCCGGCAAAAAGGTGTCTTGGACTGCGGTTGTGACCGATAAGTCACATGCAGACCGACGAGTTAGGATTCAAGCAGCAGGGGCGGGATCCTGCAAGTGCCGTTCGGGGAATCCTGCGGGGAAAACCGCTGGGCGGTCGTTTGGGGAATGCCGGTCAATCCAGGGGCCTTGTAGTCCGAGGGCTGCAGCAGCCCCATCCCCATCCGTTCAGACCGAAGCGATCTCCTGCTCGGTGAGTTCGCGGAACTCACCCGGCGCCAGGGCAGGGTCGAGCTGGATAGGCCCCATGCATTCGCGGTGCAGCCCGACCACCTTGTTCTGGAAGTGGCCGAACATGCGCTTGACCTGGTGATAACGCCCCTCGACGATCGCCAGGCGTGCCTGGCGCGGCCCGAGGATGTCCAGCCGGGCGGGCTGGGTGGTGAGGTTTTCGAAGGCGAAGTAGAAGCCTTCGTGGAACTTGGCGACATAGTGCTTGCCGATCTCGTCCTCGGTCTGGACGTGGTAGACCTTGGGCAGCTTGGTACCAGGCTGGGTCAGGCGGCGCGACCATTGTCCGTCGTTGGTCAGGATCATCAGCCCGGTGGTGTTGTAGTCCAGGCGCCCGGCGATGTGCAGGTCGCCGCGCAGCCCAGCGGGCAGCAGGTCGAGCACCGTGCGGTGCCGTGGGTCCTGGGTCGCGCTGACGTAACCGGCGGGCTTGTGCAGCATCAGGTAGCGCGCCGGGTGGCCGGCCTGGAGCACTTGGCCGTCCACCTCGATGCGGTCGAACGCACGGACCTCATGACGGGGGTCGCTCACCACCGCATCGCCCACGCGGACACGCCGCTGGACCAGCAGCAGGCGGACCTGCTGGCGGTTGTAGCAGGGGTGGTTGGCGAGGAAACGGTCTAGGCGCATGGCGGCAGGTCGGGAGAAAAGAGCGCAGTCTAGCGCCGCGTTGCTTCGGCGTGCTCGCTGAGCGACGCGCAGCGAGGGCACAGGCAGGCCTTGTCGCGCAGTTCGGCGGGCACGGCCTGGAGCGCGGCTGGGTCGATGGTCACCGCGAAGCACCAGCAGTTCTGCGTGGCGCTACGAGGGTCGGCCAGGCTGCACTGGTTGAGTGCGCCACAGGCGGGGCAGTGCTGTTGGTCATTCATGTTGCGATCATCGGGCTGGTACATCTTGCGCCGGAGTATATCCGAAGGGGAGGGAGGAGGCGGCGTCGCTTGGGCGGGACGGACAAGCTGTTTCAAGTTATTGCAAAAATGGCACTGTACCTGGGCGCGACGGTCTTATTCGATGTCGATGAACGCTTATCCGTCGACGCTCGCCAGCGCCGCTGGGTCGGGCACTCCAGCGGTCCAGGAGGCCGCCATGTACCGTCGAATGCTGCTGATCGCCCTGCTGGGCCTGTTGACCACCGCCTGCGCACCCTACCATGGGGGCGGGGGGTATTACCGCACGGACTACTACACCAGCGATCGCTATGCTTATCCGGGCCATTACCGCTACGACCGCTATTACGTCGCGCCGCAACCGCGCTACTACTACCAGCCCGCGCCACGTTACTACCGGCCGGCGCCCGCACCGCACTACAAGCCCTATCCACCGCCTGTCGTGAAGCAATGGCACGGTAACCCGCATCATGACTACGGCAACCGCCATCGCTACGATTACGGCCGGGATCGGGACCGGCATGATTACCGCAACGACAACCGGCGCTACCAGAACGAGCGCTGGCACTCCAATGGCCGGGGCGAAGACAAGCGCCGACCTGATGGCCGGCAGGGGGACCGTAACTGGCGGCGTTGAGGCCAATGCCCGGCAGTCAGGTAGCGGCCTACCTGGATGTCAAAAACCACGGAATCCCCCACAGGCCATGGCGTGCCGCCATGGCCTGGAGGAAACTTGCTCACCCTAGGTCGGCCAACGGATGCCGCCCCTCCCACACCTTGGCGAAATGCGCCTCGACCACCGCGGCCGGGACCTGGGCGATGTCCGGCCAGTGCCAGCGCGGCTGGTTGTCCTTGTCCAGCAGGCGCGCGCGCACGCCTTCGCTGAACTCTGGATGACGGCAGCAGTTCAGGCTCATGGTGTATTCCATCTGGAACACCTGGGCCAGGGACAGGTAGCGCGCCCGGCGGATCTGCTCCCATACCAGGTGCGCCGTCAGCGGGCAGCCCTCGTGCAGCCGCTGCCCGGCCTCGGCCAGCAGCGGGTCGGCATGCTGGCTCAAGCCGCACAGGGCGCGCCAGGCCGCCACCGGGTCGGCCACATCGAGCAAGGCATCGATCTGCTCCCGGCGCGGGAGCCACTGGGCCTCGGGCAATTCGGCGCAGGCCCGATGCTGCTCGGCCTTGAGCAGGCTGTTCAGTTGCAGGACGGTCTGCTCCTGCCAGTTCAGTTGCAGCAGTTCCTCGATCAACGCCTCCTGCTGGTATTCGCCGAGCAAGCGGTCGGCCAGGCCCAGGTCGAGGGCATCACGGGCATTGATCGGCGCGCCGGTCAGGCCGAGGAACAGGCCGAGCTTGCCCGGCAGGCGGGCGAGGAACCAACTGGCGCCGACATCCGGGTACAGGCCGATGCTGATCTCCGGCATGGCCAGCCGGCTGCTGGGGGTGACGATACGCACGCCGGCTCCCTGCAACAGGCCCATGCCGCCGCCCAGCACGTGGCCATGCCCCCAGCACAGCAGGGGCTTGGGGTAGGTGTGCAGGCGGTAGTCGAGCCGGTATTCGGCGGCGAAGAAGGTCGCGGCCAGCGCAGGCACGCTGCCAGGATGGTCACGGCAGGCATTGACCAGCGCTCGCACATCGCCGCCGGCGCAGAACGCCCTGGGGCCATTGCCGCGCACCAGTACGCAGACGATGCCAGGGTCACTGGCCCAGGCCCGCAGGTGCTCGTCGAGAACCTCGATCATTGGCAGGCTCAGGGCATTGAGCGTCTTGGGCGCGTCCAGTGTGGCGATGCCGATGCGCGCGCCTTCGGCACCGGTGAGTACTTCGCAATGAATGGACATGGGCTACCTCACGCAAGTCATCGCACAAGTATGGTTCGCCAGTGGGATCGTGCCCGTCGTCGGTCGGATCGATTGACAAGGCCGGACGGCTTACCTAGTGTCGCGCCATTGTTTACGGATGGCCCCATGACTGACGACGATCGCATCAAACTCGAACCCAGCTGGAAAGCCGCGCTGCGCGCCGAGTTCGACCAGCCTTACATGAAGCAGCTGCGTGAGTTCCTGCGCCAGGAATACGCTGCCGGCAAGGAGATCTACCCGCCGGGGCCGCTGATCTTCAATGCCCTGAATTCCACGCCACTGGACAAGGTGAAGGTGGTCATCCTCGGCCAGGACCCCTACCACGGCCCAGGCCAGGCCCATGGCCTGTGCTTCTCGGTGCAGCCGGGCGTGCCCACGCCGCCGTCGCTGGTGAACATCTACAAGGAACTGCAGCGCGACCTCAACCTGCCCATCCCCAACCATGGCTATCTGCAGAGCTGGGCCGACCAGGGCGTGTTGTTGCTCAACACCACCATGACCGTGCAGCGCGGCAATGCTGCCTCGCACGCCAACGCCGGCTGGCAGCCGTTCACCGACCGCATCATCCAGGTGGTCAGCGAGCAGTGCGAGAACGTGGTGTTCCTGCTGTGGGGGGCCCATGCCCAGAGCAAGCAGAAGCTGATCGATGGCACCAAGCACCTGGTGCTCAAGTCGGTGCACCCGTCGCCGCTGTCGGCCTATCGCGGGTTCTTCGGTTGCGGGCATTTCAGCCGGGCCAACGGCTTCCTCGAACAGCGCGGGCTGGCGCCGATCGACTGGGCGTTGCCGCCGCTCTGATCCTGGATCCAGGGGGCTTTGTCAGTTGGGGCACGAAGCGCCCCAAATGGCATTGGGCAAGCCCGCCGGCCTGGCGAATCAGCCGTCGTTCCAGCGCCGGAACAACGGCTCGGCGAGAAACAGCACGAACAACAAGCGCATCACCTGCAGCGCCGTCACCAGTGGCACCGACAACTGCAAGGTCTCCGCCGTCAGGCTCATCTCGGCAATGCCGCCGGGCATCATGCCCAGGGTCAGCGAGCGCAGGTCCAGGTGGGTCAGCAGGCTCAAGGCCCAGGCCGCCGCAGCGGCGATGAGCATGCTCAGCGCCGTGGCCAGCAGGGTGCGGCCGAGGAAGGACGGTGCGCGGCGGAAGAAGGCACGGTTGAAGTGGCAGGCCAGGCCGCTGCCGATCAGCCATTGGCCGACCTGGCTGGCGCCCGGCGGCAGGGCGATCTGCAGGTTGCCCGCCAGGCTCGCGCAGGCGGCCACCAGCAGTGGACCGAACAGCCAGGGGTTGGGCTGGCGCAGGCGTTGCCAGCCCAGTGCGGCCAGTACCCCGAGCGGCGCGATCAGTGCCAGCCACCCCCAACTGACGCTGGCGGAATGGTTCAGCGGCATGCCATCGCCGAGCAAGAACTTGAACAGCGCCGGCACGCACAACACTACCGCCAGCACCCGCAGGCTCTGGGCCGCGGCCACCTGGCTGAGCACCGCGCCGTTGCGCGCGCCAAGGTTGACCATCTCTCCCGAGCCGCCCGGCATGCTGGCGAAGAACGCCGTGGCACGGTCTTCGCCGGTGCGTCGTAGCAGCCATACGCCGATCACCGCCGACAGGGTGGTGAACAGCGCACCGAAGAAGATCAGGGCGAAGTGCCCGGCCACCTGCTCGATCACCGCTGGGGTGAAGTGCAGGCCAATGCCGATGCCGATGATCCACTGGCCGCATTTGCGGCCATTGGGGATTTCCGTCAACTGCCAGGGCGTCAGGCAGCGCACCAGGATGATCGCCAGCAGCGAGCCGACCATCCACGGCAAGGGCCAGCCGACCTTGCTGGCGAGAAACCCGCCAGCAAGGCCGACCAGCCCGGTGGCCCAGAACAGCGGCAACGACCGGTCAGGCATCGGCCATGGCCCGGCGTTGCAGGCTGCGCTTGCGCCAGATGCGCAGCAGCGGCAGGGTCAGCATGAAGACGGTCAGTACCCATACCACCAGGCTGATCGGGCTCGACCAGAGGATGCCCAGCTCGCCGTTGGAGATCGACAGGGCACGGCGCAGGTTCTGCTCCATCAGGCCGCCGAGGATGAAGCCGAGCAGGATCGGCGACAGCGGGAAGTCCAGCTTGCGCAAGATGTAGCCCATGATGCCGATGCCGACCATCAGGAACAGGTCGAAGGTGGTGGCATGCACGGCATATACGCCGATCGCGGTGATGATCGCGATCACTGGCACCAGCGCCCAGTTCGGTACCGCGAGGATGCGGGTGAAGATGCGGATCATCGGGATGTTCAGGATCACCAGCATGATGTTGGCGATGAACAGCGAGGCGATCAGGCCCCAGACGATGTCCGGCTGCTGTTCGAACAGCAGCGGGCCCGGGGTGATGTTGTACAGGGTCAGCGCGCCGATCATCACCGCGGTGGTGCCCGAGCCCGGTACGCCGAGGGTCAGCATCGGCACCAGGGCGCCGCAGCAGGAGGCTCCGATGGCGGTTTCCGGGGCGGCCAGGCCGCGCGCATCGCCCTTGCCGAACTTGCCCTTGGCACCGGCGATGCGCTTCTCGGTCATGTAGGCCACGGCACTGGCCAGGGTCGCACCGGCGCCAGGCAGCACGCCCATGATGAAGCCCAGCAGGCCGCAGCGGATGTTGACGACGAACACCGAGGCCGCTTCCTTGAGGTTGAACAGCATGCGCCCGGTGGCCTTGACCGCCGCGTGGCCATGGTGGGTCTTTTCCAGCAGCAGGAGGATCTCGCTGATCGAGAACAGGCCCAGTACCAGCACGACGAACTGGATACCGTCGGCCAGGTGCACGCTGTCGCCGGTGAAGCGGTACACGCCGCTGTTGGCATCGATGCCGACGCTGGAGAGGAACAGGCCGATCAGCGCGGCGATGAAGGTCTTGAGTGGCTTGTCGCCGGCCATGCCGCCAAGACAGACGATGGCGAACACCATCAGCACGAAGTATTCCGCCGGGCCGAAGGCGATCGCCCATTTGGCCAGCAGCGGGGCGAACAGCACCATGCCGCAGGTGGCGATGAAGGCGCCGATGAACGAACTCCAGGCCGACAGCGACAGGGCCACGCCAGCCAGGCCCTGGCGGGCCATGGGGTAGCCGTCGAGGGTGGTCATCACGGTGGAGGCTTCACCGGGGATGTTCAGCAGGATCGAGCTGATCCGCCCGCCATACTCGCAGCCCAGGTACACCGCGGCCAGCAGGATCAGTGCCGACTCTGGGGGCAGGCCCAGGGCGAAGGCGATGGGGATCAGCAGGGCGACGCCGTTGATCGGGCCCAGGCCCGGCAGCAGGCCGACCACGGTGCCGATCAGGGTGCCGATCAGGGCGGTGATCAGGTTGTACGGGCTCAGGGCGACGCCGAAGCCCTGGCCCAGGTAGCTCAAGGTATCCATTTGTCAGTTCTCCAGTACGTCCAGCAGGCCAAGGGGCAGGGGCACGTCCATCACGTGGTCGAACAGCCAGTAGAGCAGTGCGCTCATGGCCGCGACCACGATGACGCTGGACAACCAGCGCCCGCCGTACAGCCGGGCCATCGGCACGCCGACGAGGGTGGCGCTGAGGATGAAACCCAGGGACTCGAAGGTGCTGGCGAAGACGATCAACAGGCCGACACAGGTCGTGATCTTGATCAGGGTGGGGCGGTCCAGCTCCGGCTCGTCGTCCTTGCGCACGATGGGCGTAGGACGAAAGGCAAGGTAGAGCAGCGCCACGCCCATCAGGCCGAGCATCAGCAGCGGGTAGGCGCGGGGGCCCACCGGTTCGTAGGAAAACGCGGCCTGGTAAGGCCAGGCCATCACGGCCAGGGCGGCGCACACCGCCAGCAGGGCCAGGGCGAAGATGCGTTGCAGGATCATCGAAGAATCCTCGGTAGTCTCGACTGTGGGCGCGGCCTGGTGTCGCGAAAGGCCGCCCCCGCATGGCTCTAGTGTCCTGTCTTGGAAATACGTTCTCTTTTGGCGAGTGGCTTGGGTGTTCGGCCAAGGCGCCGCGACGAGTCATAGCAGGGCTATGGCGAGGAGTGGCAACGCCGGCCGGGCGCCCAAGACGCCGCCAAAAGCGAACAGCTTATTTCCGAGACAGGACACTAACTGTTACTGGATCAGCCCGAATTCCCGGGCCAGCGCCTTGTAGTCGGCAACCTGTTTCTTCACGTAGCCGTCGAGTTCTTCGCCGGTCATGGCGAACGGGAACATCTCGCGCTGGTCGCGCAGCTTGGCGAAGTCCTCCGAGGCCAGCAGCTTGTCGAACGAGGCTTTCCACCAGGTGTAGTCCTCGTCGCTGACCTTCGGCCCCAGGTAGAAGCCGCGCACCACCGGCCAGACGATGTCGTAGCCCTGCTCCTTGGCGGTGGGGATGTCCTTCATCTCAGGCTCGTCCAGGCGGTTTTCGGAGAACACCGCCAGGATGCGCATGTCGCCGCTCTGGATGTGCGGCATGGAGTCGGAGATGTCGGTGGAGCCGACCTGGATGTGCCCGCCGAGCAGCGCAGTGGCGATCTCGCCGCCGCCTTCCAGGGCTACGTAGCGCAGGTCACGCGGGTCGATGCCGGCGGCCTTGGCGATCAGTGCGGTCTGCATCCAGTCCTGGCTGCCGACGGTGCCGCCGGAGCCGATCACCACCTTGCCCGGGTCCTTCTTCAGCGCTGCGACCAGGTCGTCGAGGTTCTTGTAGGGTGAGTCCTTCTTCACCGCGATGGCGCCGTAGCTGGTGCCGACCGCCGCCAGCCACTTCACGGCGTTCTCGTCGAAGCGGCCGAACTTGCCCTGGGCCAGGTTGAGCAGCGAGCCGCTGGACCAGGCCACCAGGGTCCCGCCATCGGCCGGACGCTGCGCGACAACGGCGTTGTAGGCCACCGCGCCGACGCCGCCGGGCATGTAGGTCACGCGCATGGGCTTGCTGAGGATCTTCTCGTTGACCAGGGCGCTCTGCACCAGCTTGCAGGTCAGGTCGAAGCCGCCGCCGGGCGAGGCGGGGGCGATGCATTCTGGGCGTTTCGGCTCGGCGGCCAGGGCGTTGCCGGCCAGCAGCAGGCAGCCGGTGGCGAGGACGAGGCGGCGCAGTGAAAAGGTCATCGTCTATCTCCGTGAGGCATTGTTGTTGTAGGGATTACCACAGGGCCACGCTGTAGCTCACCAGCAGCCGCACTTCGTCGGCGTCGCGGGCAAAATTCGAGCGGAAGGTGGCATTACGCAGGCGCACGGCGACGTCCTTCAACGGGCCGCTTTGTACCACGTACTTGAACTCGGTGTTGCGCTCCCACTCCTTGCCCTCGCTGCCGTCGGCACGGCTGACGTTGTCGCCGCTGATGTAGCGGGTCATGAAGGTCAGGCCGGGGATACCGAGGGCGGCGAAGTTGTAGTCGTAGCGCAGCTGCCAGGAGCGCTCGTCGGCGCCGGCGAAGTCGTTGATCTGGACGAAGTTGACCAGGTACGGGTCGGCGCCATCGACGTAGGGGAAGGCGCTGTCGCCGGACAGGTGCTGGTAGGCGGCGCTGAGCTTGTGCCCGTCCAGGGCATAGCTGAGCATGCCATTGACGGTGGTGTTGTCGATGCTGCCGGCCTTGGCCTGCCCCTGGTCGTCGCTGACCGCCAGGCGCAGGTCGGCGCCGAAGGTGCCCGGGCCCCAGGGCTGGGTGGCGACCATGCCGAGGAAGTGCTGGCGGTAGATATCGTCGAGCTGGGCGAAGTGGTAGCTGCCGGTGATGCGGTCGGTGAACTGGTAGTCCAGGCCGGCGAGGTCGTAGTGGTCGGCGGAGAAGGTACCGCCGAAGCGGCCGTTCTTGTTGTTGAGGGCGATGTCTTCCCAGTTGGTGTCGTTGCGGTCCTTGGCCTTTTCCAGGCGGCCGCCGGTGAAGGTCAGGTCCTTGATCTCCTGCGAGGTGACCAGGCCGCCTTCGAAGGTCTGCGGCAGGATGCGGCCATCGTTGGGCTGCAGGGTCGGCAGTTCCGGGATCAGCGTGCCGATCTTCAGCTCGGTCTTGGAAACCTTGACCTTGCCGGTCAGGCCGAGCTTGGAGTATTCGTCGGCCGCCTTGCCATCGTCATGGGTCGGCAGCAGGCCGCTGTCGGTGCGGTCGGGGCTGGAATCGAGCTTGATGCCGAGCATGCCCAGCGCATCCAGGCCGAACCCCACGGTGCCTTCGGTATAGCCGGACTCGAAGTTGAGCATGAACCCCTGGGCCCACTCGTCGCGCTTGGATTGCTGCGCGCTGGTGCCGTCGCGGAAGTCGCGGTTGAAATACATGTTGCGGGTTTCGAAGGTGGCCGTGCTGTCTTCGAAGAAGGCGGCCTGGCTCATCGGGGCGACACCGGCGAGCGCGAGGGCGCTGGCGAGGGTGCAGGGACGTGCGGACAGGGAACGGATAGGCGCGAACGCCCGGGGCTGCGTGGACAGCATCGTCGGAAACTCCGTTTATTGTTCTTATTTCGGTGCACCTTGCTGGTGCTTTCTTGCGGCGCATGGGGCGACCGTGGTGCGATGCTAGGGAATGAACCTTTCGCTAACCTTTCAGCGTGAAAGGTTTGCCACAAGGGCTTCACAGGCCCCTCGACAGCGGTACACTCCGCGCCAACGCCCCACCCGAGCCGGGAGAATCCGATGCGTGTGTTGCTGGTCGAAGACCACCTGCCACTGGCCGAAAGCGTGGCCCAGGCCCTCAAGAGCCAGGGCCTGACCGTGGATGTGCTGCACGATGGCGTGGCCGCCGACCTGGCCCTGGCCAGCGAGGACTATGCCGTGGCCGTGCTCGATGTCGGCCTGCCGCGCATGGACGGGTTCGAGGTGCTGGCGCGCCTGCGTGGGCGGGGCAAGACCTTGCCGGTGCTGATGCTGACTGCGCGCAGCGACGTCAAGGACCGGGTCCATGGCCTGAACCTGGGCGCCGACGACTACCTGGCCAAGCCCTTCGAGCTGACCGAGCTGGAGGCGCGGGTCAAGGCCCTGCTGCGTCGCAGCGTGCTCGGTGGCGAGCGCCAGCAACGCTGCGGCCCGCTGGTCTACGACCTGGACACCCGGCGCTTCACCCTGCAGGACGAGGCCCTGACCCTGACCCAGCGCGAGCAGAGCGTGCTCGAGGCGCTGATCGCCCGCCCCGGGCGGGTGATGAGCAAGGAGCAACTGGCCGCCCAGGTGTTCGGCCTGGACGAGGAGGCCAGCCCCGATGCCATCGAGATCTACATCCACCGCCTGCGCAAGAAACTCGACGGCCACCCGGTGGCCATCGTTACCTTCAGGGGGCTCGGCTACCTGCTCGAGCACCGCGATGCGTGACGACGGCAGCCTGCGCTGGCGCCTGCTGGGCAACCTGGCCCTGCTGCTGGTGGTGTTGATGCTGGCCAGTGGCTTGAGTGCCTACTGGAACGGCCGCGAGGCCGCCGACACCGCCTACGACCGCACCTTGCTGGCGTCGGCGCGGACCATCGCCGCCGGCCTGTCGCAGCGCGACGGTACCCTCAGCGCCGACGTGCCCTACGTGGCCCTGGATACCTTCGCCTACGACAGCGCCGGGCGCATCTACTACCAGGTGCTGGATATCCACCAGCGGCTGATCTCCGGCTACGAGAACCTGCCAGCGCCCCCGCCGGGCACGCCACGTACCGACGACTACCCGGCCCTGGCACGCTTCTACGACGCCACCTACCTGGGCCAGGACGTGCGCGTGGTCAGCCTGCTCAAGGCGGTCAGCGAGCCGAACATGAATGGCATGGCCGAGATCCGCGTGGCCGAGACGGAGGAAGCACGGGTGCGCATGGCCCGTGGCCTGATGGCCGATACCTTGCTGCGCCTGGGCATGCTGGCCCTGGCCGCGCTGGTGGTGGTGTGGTTCGCCGTCAGCGCCGCGCTGCGTCCGCTGGAGCGGCTGCGCACGGCGGTGGAAGAGCGCCAGCCCGACGACCTGCGCGCCCTGCCGGTGGTGCAGGTGCAGCGCGAACTCGGCCCCCTGGTGCGGGCCTTGAACCACTTCACCGAACGCTTGCGTGGCCAGTTCGAGCGCCAGGCCCAGTTCATCGCCGATGCCGCCCATGAGCTGCGCACCCCCCTGGCGGCGCTCAAGGCACGGGTCGAGCTGGGCTTGCGCTCGCACGAGCCGGAGCAATGGCGGCAGACCCTGGAGGCTGCTGCCCAGGGCACCGATCGGCTGACCCACCTGGCCAACCAGCTGCTGTCGCTGGCGCGGGTGGAAAACGGTGCGCGGGCGATCGCCGAAGGCGGTGCGCAGCGCCTGGACCTCAGCCAGCTGGCCCGTGAACTGGGCCTGGCCATGGCGCCGCTGGCCCATGCCCGGGGCGTGGCCCTGGCCCTGGAGGCGCAGGCGCCGGTGTGGCTCAAGGGCGAGCCGACCTTGCTCAACGAACTGCTCAGCAACCTGGTGGACAATGCCCTGGCCCATACGCCGGTCGGCGGCAACGTGATCCTGCGGGTACTGGCGCCGGCCATCCTCGAAGTGGAGGACGACGGGCCGGGGATTCCCGAGGAGGAGCGCGAGCGGGTGTTCGAGCGTTTCTACCGGCGTAGCGCCCAGGGCACCGGGCTGGGGTTGGCGATCGTCGGCGAGATCTGCCAGGCGCACCTGGCGCAGATCAGCCTGCACGATGGCGAGCAGGGTGGGTTGCGGGTGCGGGTCAGTTTCATCGCCGATTGAGCGCTGGGGGCCGTGCCCCAGATCGGCGCGTTACCCTCAGCGCAACATGCTGCGCGCGTCGAGCAGGTCCATGACATCCAGTTCGGTACCCTGGGGCAGGCCGAGGTGGTGGTAGGCGGGCAGGGCGGCCAGCGGGCGGCTGCGGGTCCGCTGGCTGATGCAGCGGGCGACCTGCACGATGTCGATGTAGTCGATCTTGTCGGTACGCCGGTCCAGGTCCTGGACCTGACTGGGCAGGTTGGCCAACTGCTCGGGAAACTCCCAGGCACTGAGGATCTTGTCACCCAGCACCGGATGGATCTGCTCGATCACGTAGTGCAGGCACACTGGATCGGAGAGCAGCTCGTTGTGTTCCTCGGCATAGATCAGCACCGGCAATGCGCCGATCTGGTGGACCAGGCCACCGAGGGTTGCCTGGTCGGGCTTGAGCTGGGTATGGCGGCGGCACAGTTCATAGCTGATGCCTGCAACTTCCAGGCTGTTGGCCCAGATATCCCGTAGTTTTTGTTCCACAGCCGGTGAGCGGGCATGGAAGATCTGCTCGATCACCAGGCCGATCGCCAGGTTGCAGCTGTAGTTGATACCCAGGCGGGTGATGGCGGCGTGCAGGTCGGTGACCTCCACCGTGGCCCGCAGCAGGGGGCTGTTGACCACCTTGATCAGGCGTGCCGACAGCGCGGCGTCGCGGCCGATCACCCTGCTCAGGGCGGCGACGCTGATCTCGCTGTTCTCGGCGGCCTCGCGGATGCTCAGGGCAACCTCCGGCAAGGTCGGCAACACCAGGTCGTCGTTGTCGATGGCAGCGAGCAATTGCGCTTGGACCATCTCGGCCAGCTTGTTCATGGGTTTCTCTACCGCAGTGGTGGTGCGGCCCCGCCGGTACGGCGGGGCAGGCTGGTCAGCGCTGGATTTCCCGGTCGCGGTCCAGTTCGTAGGGCAGGCTCAGCAGCTCCAGGCGCGGGCCTTCGAGGCTGCCCAGGTGCAGGTTGTCATCCTCCACCGCTTCGGCGCTGAGCACCGCGAGCAATTCGCAGCCCTGGCCACTGCTGGCCGCGATGACCACTTCGCCGACCGACGAGCCGTGGGTCGGCGAGAAGATCGCGGTGCCAGGGGCCGGTACCTCGGCCTGGTCCAGGGCCAGGCGATACTGGCGGCGCTTGAGCTTGCCCAGGTACTGCATGCGCGCGACGATTTCCTGGCCGGTGTAGCAGCCTTTCTTGAAGCTCACGCCGCCGACGGCCTGCAGGTTGATCATCTGTGGGATGAACAGCTCGCGGGTCGGGCCCATGACTTGGCCGATACCGGCGCGCACCTGGCCCAGCAGCCAGTCGTCGAGGCTGCCTTGCGCCAGGCTGGCGGCCAGTTTCGCGCGCACGTCGCCGGCCTGCGGGGCGGGCACCCAGAGCTCCACACGGCCTGCGCTGACGTTGATGGCGATCAGGTCGTCATGGCGTACGGTGGCGCCAGCCTCGCCGGGTACGGCCAGGCCCAGGGCCTGCAGGGCGGCCTCGCCGTGTTGCAGGCCGAAGCGGGCCCAGGCGCTGCTTTCGTCGGTGAGGGTGGCCTTGGAGAACACCGCGTATTTCTTCAGGTCGGCCAATTGCGGTTCGAGCAGTTCGCTGGCCATGGCCAGCAGGTAGCCGTTGCCTTCCGGCAGGATGCGGAAGCTCGATTGCATGCGGCCCTTGACCATGCAACGGGCGCCGAGGCTGGCGTGTTCCTGGCTGAGGTAGTTGATGTTGCAGGTCAGCTGGCCTTGCAGGAACTTGCCGGCATCGGAGCCGCGGACAGCGAGGATGCCCTCGTGGGACAGGGGACAGAAGAAAGCGGAATCGGCCATGGGTCATCGCGGTTGCTGGAGACTGGCGGCCATCATAGAACGCCGGTAACAAAATAGGTAGGTGACTAGACCAACGCCTTGTGCCGCGGTGTTCGCGGCACGGTATACTGGCCGGCCATTCGAGGAGGGCCCCATGGTCGAACAAACTGAACTCAACCGGCTTTTCTGGCACAGCCGCCGTGGCATGCTGGAACTGGACGTACTGCTGGTGCCATTCACCCAGGAGGTCTACCCCAGCCTGAGCGAAGCGGACCGCGAGCTGTACCGTCGCCTGCTGACCTGCGAGGACCAGGACCTGTTCGGCTGGTTCATGGAGCGCAACGAGTCCGAGGACCCTGAGTTGCAGCGCATGGTCCGCATCATCCTGGACCGTGTCCAGCCCAAGTGAGCATTTCGAGTGCCGTTGGCAGGGCTCGCGCCTGCTGCTGACGGCCTACCTGGCCTGCCAGGTGCTGGCGTTCGCGGCCCTTGGCCTGGGGGCGCAGCCCTGGTGGGTGACCCTGCCCCTGGCGGTCGCCTGCGTTGCCCACGCCTGCTGGGCCATTCCCCGCCGTATCCTGCTGACGCATCCTGAGGCGATCACCGGCCTGCGCCGTGACCCGTCGGGCTGGCGGCTGTTCAGTCGCGCCCGGGGCTGGCAGCCGGTGCGCCTGTGCCGCGACAGCGTGGCGCTGCCTGGGCTGGTGGTGTTGCGGTACGTGCGTCCGGGGCGGCGCTTCGGGGAGGCCCAGTGCATTCCCAAGGATGCACTGGGCCGGGATATGCACCGGCGCTTGCGTGTGCGGTTGAAGTTCAGCCGCCGCCGGTGGTCGGTAGTGGGCTCTCTGTAGGGCAGGGTAAGCCCCTAATGCTGTTCACTTAAGCCATTGGGGCCGCCTTGCGGCCCTTCGCGGGCAAGCCCGCTCTCATCAAACAAAATGCAACCCGCTGTTTTTTAAGCACCTTAGGCTGCCACCAATTGATACCCCAGCTTTCGGGCTTTGCGCAGCAAAGCCCGG
>NZ_JAMYBK010000010.1 GCF_024127895.1 Pseudomonas guariconensis
TCAGGCGATCATCAGCTCTTGGGCGTCCGGTACGCCGAGGGGCAGTAAAAAGATCGGCGACTATTTCCCAGTCTGCGTCGGAAAGTTCGTATCGCTTGGGCATGGCAGAATCCTTCGCCTAAAAGGCGAGAACTCTACGGAAAATCAGGCTTTCAGCGGCTCTGGTGGCGTTTCAAAGGTTTTCATACAGAGCCTAGAAGCCCATAGAGCCAAACAGCTTCAGATGGCGGCCAAACAATCAGCCTCAGAGCAAGACAACACGACAGAGGACAGAGCCGAGTTGATAGCAGGAACCATGCTGAAGGCCTTACAGGCATGGGGAGGACGAGCCGTTGAGTGCACTGCCTGCTACTTGCTCAGCCCACCTGATTCAAGGTTCTGCCTTTACTGCGATGCATCTACCAGCAAGGTAAACCCTGTAACGTTATCACCGGACATACCCTCCACAATTAATTTGCGAATGCGGTGTTCTGCAAAGCCAAATACGTCACTGAGAAACGCTCCCAGCCTCATTGTCCGACCATATTTCGATGAAACTGAAGAACACTAATTCTTATAGACATGGAAGCTGCACACGCACAGCATCAGGAACACACCGCCAAATATAAAGCAACGAACATCCTAAGAATGCTAAAGGAAAGGTTTAATCAACTTTTCTTTTTCGAGGCTCTCCCCCTGCCTGGAGCCTTTTTAGACTTAGCTGCCGCAGCTTTCTTCTTGACCAATTTTTCTGCAGCTTTCCTGGCGACATCTGCAAGATAAGCTGCAGACTCAGGAATATGCATTAATTTTACCTGAAAGCCATAAGAGGAGATTGACTTCCCATAATTCTGCAAAGTGACCTTACTAAAGAAAGGAATATCTAAATCCTCTGATGCAGGACCATCAACGATGGCGTATATAACATCATTACCACGCGCCTCAAATGGATTCGGGACAGAATTAATGTTTTGTCTTTTTAATTGCGAATTTACATCCCGAATAAAACCAGGCTCTCTGACCATAAGTGTCGACGCAACAAAGCCTTGAGCAAAAAGATGACTTAACGTGGATGATCCTCGCCCGCGCTTCACATGAATGAACTCACCTCTCCCATCGCCAATTTTAGGCTTATATATGTCGCAAACCTCAATCTTGTCGTAGCTACCACCGAACCTTATAAGTTTTCTGTCCAGCATCGCTAAAGCACCACCTGCCCGAGCGCATACATCTTCGTTATAGGAGCCTTCACCATCATGTTGATATTCGACAAAGGGAGCTTCAAATTTCTTTCTTGGAAGACTCGTAAAATACCCCTCAACAGCAGCTTGGAAAGAGCCCTCTACCTTAAACCAGCTACCAACATTCAAAATAAATAAGCCTAACTTATTCCTCACCTCAGCATACAAGCACCGGAAGGCACTAAAAGACAATGAGGGAGATCCATCAGATAGAACTAAAAAAATATCTCGTCGCTTAAGTGTTTCAAGCGTGGCATCGCTACGAAGGGTTGATAGAAATCTATCTAGATCAAGAACTGGATCAATCTCATCATCTTGAGCATTATTGCTATAGGCAAAGCCGGTAATCCCAGACCAGTCAATTATGTCTGGAATTGCAAGCCACATATTTTTCCTTTCCGTAGAATTTAGCGCCCCCCAAAGCTGGCCTTCGAGTGTAGAAATAAGATCTTTATCCTTGACAGGCAGCAGATTCTCAACCCAAGAGAACTCACTCGGATGCCCATCTTCACCTCGATCCAAATAGTCTTTTGAAGCAGATCGTTCCAAGGCAAGTTTAAGAAAACCACTTAGACCAGGAAGATCCGTTGGAATGGAGGCTTTAAAAGAGTCAATTCCCGCTATGACGCTCCCAAAAACCTCTAGATATTCACTTTTAGTGTGCCCAACTAACCCTCTGAGCAGGTCTTGCTCAGCATTGATCATATAGTCGGATACAGCTGCAGCTTTAACTGTCTGGGTACGACTTATTCTGGGAGATGCATCAAATGTCTGGCGATCAATTGACGCTATTTTTTCAGGCAAAACACTATTGAGAACTACCCGAATGCCAAAACGGTCTTCGATAAGCCTAGGCTCAATCAAGTGCCTACCATATCCAAATGCAATAGCAAATTGCCGACCAGACTGCTGCACTACCAAAATAGCAGAGATACTTTTGTTCTTCCACCTGGAAGTATTTACATCATCAGCAAGCCCTGACTGAACAAAGCTCAACCACTCAGGCGAGGTTTCCACCAATGGCTTACGCACAAATAGAGTACCGTTTATACCATCTGGACCGAGAGGAAACTTATCCGTTCCTATTTGCCTTGGCTTTCCACCCGATCCAATGGGACTGGCGATGAAGTCTTTTGGAGTCCAACACTGAACACCAGCAGGGGGCTCTTTAAGCAAATAAACATTCAGCGTAATTCTTTTTGGACTTTTATTATTTGCCATTGCCACTCCTAAGCACCAAGAAATCCATCAACCATGACTACTGAGAAAAAACCTGCCCCCTGACGCTACCATTCAATAGCAAACTCAGCAGCAGTTCTCCTCAAAAGGCCTGCACCAAAAAAATAGAAAAGCCAACGCATTTACTTTCAAGAATTAACTCAAAATTATAAAAAACACGTCAACTTGCATTCCAAATTAAAGCCGCGACCTCAAAGAGTAGCTTTTGCCGCTCTTCAAGCTCATTGGGACCAAACTCATCAAGCGCCCTAAATCCAAGTCCAGACTGCTTAGTAAAATCGCGAAAGTCCAATTTACTGTGGTAAGAGTCACTGCGCAGCGTCTCATTCCAATAAAGCGTATTGGCATACGACTTCAGCTTGTCCACATATAACTCATTACCGCTCGAAATATTATCCTTCCCCTTCATCAGCAACACACCGCCAAGCCGATTGCGTTCGGCCTCAAAGCGCTCTTCATCACCATCGAAAGCATCAAGACTTTCTGCATTGCGTGACAATATGTGTTCGATATGAAACCCAGTCTTGGCGCCTCTGAGGGTGACAAGATTCTGCAAGGGATGCTTCATTTTTAGCTTCATACCTTCGGCGAGAAATTGCTCTACCCTGCCAAAGAAAAATCGAGTGAAGCGAGTATTCAAGCGATCAATAGTCATATTGCGGAATAAGCTATAACTAAAGACGGATGAGACGGCAATCGCACGCTTCCTGGTAATTTCCTGCAAAAGATGTCTCTCGAACACCAGTGGGATCTGAGCCACTGGCTTTTCGCGGATCTCGGCGCTAATCTCAAACAACTTAACAGCAAACTCATTACTGTCGTAAGCGCCCTGCAGCTGCTGAAGCGAGAACATTCGATCAAGTTGTTCTGCTACCACACGAATCTTGGCGACTTCTTCCGGATCATTCACGGTGCAGGCCGACAAAATAAGCAGATACTGACTATCCAGCTCGTTCAGGCTGTTGAAGAAGACCGCTGGATACTGTTCATTCTCGTGCTGACTGGCATGCAGCAGTCGTACATACAGCTTCGTGTAGTACGAAAAATCCTCCTTGAGAAATTCTTTGACCTTGGCGGAATCATGCTCAAGCTGGAGAAGCTGATTGATATCACTCTTGAACATTTCTCTGTGGTAGTCGCCATCAAAGCGCTGTCCAGTCTTTCGGCTATCGGAGAACTTGCTCTTCAACCAGTAACGGAAAAAACTGTCGATTTCATCTTCCCGATAGGCGTTCACCGCCCTGACGTGCGTATCCCAGACCTCGTTATAATTACCAGAGTCAAGCTCAAGCTTGTCGATCTGCCCCAGGAGCTTTCCTTTCAATATCTCGTAAGGCTTGAGTCGTACACCACGGTCATTGATGACCTCGAACACCATCGGTACATGGGTAGAATCGACGGACAGATTGATGAGCACCAGGCGGTAAAGGAAGTAGTGAACGAAGGTCTCGAACTTGTGTTTGCTGTTCAAACGGGTAGATAGCTCCGCCGCGATTACCGAGAAGTTCCTCAGCATATTGGCAGCCGTCAAGCCTGTAGATCTATCTACAGCCTCGGGAGCGACACCATCCATCAGGGCCTTGAGAACATGGATATGACGGACGTGGTTCATCCAAAACTCGTATTCCACCCCCGAATAGCCGGCGATTTTGCGCTCCAACCAACCAGAGGTCTTCGACTCGAGGACCTTGGCCATCCGAAACAGCTGAACCAGAAAAAGCGTCAGGGTTGTCAGGCGCTGCTGGCCGTCAACTACAAACACCTTGCCCTGTACGGTGTTGGTGACATAGGTGTTGAGGTAGTACCAGGGATACCGGGCGTTGATACTCTCCGAGTTCGGCTCCAGAGCCGAGTGCTTGGAATAGGCTTCATCGAACTGGTAGAAGACATCGTCAATCAGACGCCGTACGGGCTCCTCCGTCCACTTGTAGTCCCGCTGATAGAAATCGATGTAGTAAACCGTCGATGCAAAGGTACGATCCAGGTTCTGCTTGTCCGGCTGAATATCCATATCAAAAACGACTCGAAGAATTGATCCCGACTGCGGAGCTGGCTACTTGACCAGCTCCATCAGCTTCCCATACCCATCCACCACGTCGTACCTAACCTGCTCCGATGTAATCTTGGCGAAAAATTTCCGCGCACAGGCGATCTTAGAGGCCTCAATGGCACGCAGATCCAGGGTAGACATGGAGCCTTTGGTTTCCGCAATGAAGTAGATGTGCTTCACCTTGCCCTCCTGGAAGGCAATGGCCCAGTCCGGGTTGTAGTTACCAACCGGGGTCGGGATGAAGAAGCTCTTCGGCAGCTTGGCGTACACCACCACTTCAGTGCTGGCATCCAACTGCTCGACGAACTTGCGCTCGTTCGTCGAGTCGGTGAACACGTAGTCGTAGATGTGGCGCTTGGCCTCGAAGGCGTTGCTGAAGTCGTCTTTCGGCTTATCGGCCGTGAAGATGTCCGAGCTGTGAGTCTCAGCCACCGGGTCGTAGGCAATGTGCTCGACGATGGCCGTGGCCTTCTGCTCATTGATCAGCGTGGCGGCCCTGGCGATGAAGTCTTCAGGGTTGGTTCTATACTGGCTGAACACGGCAGCATTCAGGCCCTGCAGGATGCGTGCGATGGTACGGCGCGTCAGCTGGGTGGCCTCGGCCAGGTTGCCAAGTAGGTCGTACTTCACCGCCGAATGCACAGAGTTGGTGTAAGTCTCGGTGGCCGTCTGCGCCAGCTTGAAAGCCTCACCCCGCTTCAGCTCTTCGAAGCTGGCATGCTCCTTCTGCGTGCCGCGCTCGATGATGTACTGCATGGGTTTTACCCGCAGCCCCTCATCCCTGTCGTTCAGAGCGGTAATGCATTTGTCGACCAGCTCGTCAGCCTCGAAGTTGACGGTGTACGCGGCCTTGCGATTGATCTTGTTCCACAGGGCCTGGAACTCCTGGCGCTCGAAGTTGGCGTTGAGGGGATTGACCTTGGTCTTGCGGCCGTCGCCAATGTGCGGCAGCTGCGCCTCGCTGAACACGCTGTCGATCAGCTGAAACACCTGCTGGGCATAGGGCTTCAGCTCATCAGGCAGCTCGGCCAGCTGCTCATCCTTCTTCGCGGCGTGGTAGGCAAGCGTGATCTGATCGTTGTCGTCGGTGTAATCGTTCTTCAGCAGATACTTGTAGATCTGCTTGGCCATTTGCGGCGTGACTTCCACGTCGCCGCTTAGGGTCTGCAGAACCTTGCCAGTGAAGTACTTCTCGTTGGCCTCACGCGGCCTGGCCGATAGCGACTCGCTGATGTCCCTTTGCAAAGCGCCGACGAACTCCCTGTAGCTCTCGCTGGCCACCACAGTCAGTTCGTTGATGTCATGAACGGTCGCAGGGTAATCCATTCGGTCGCCGTTTTGGTTGACCGAAAGGCGCAGCCCCCGGCCGACTTCCTGGCGGCGGGAAATAGTGTTGTCGCTGTGCTTGAGCGTGCAGATGACGAAGACGTTGGGGTTATCCCATCCTTCGCGCAGGGCCGAGTGGGAGAAGATGAAGCGCACCGGCTCGTCGAAGGACAGCAGACGCTCCTTGTCCTTGAGAATCAGGTCGTAGGCATCCACGTCATCGGTTTCGGTCGACTTCTTGCTGGTGGCCGGGTCGACCAGGCGCTTGCTCTTCTTGTCGATGGAGAAATAGCCGTTGTGGGTCTGGCTAACCAGAATTCCTTTCAGGTAACGGTTGTACGGCGTGTCCTCCAGGCTCAGCACCTCATTGAGGTAAGCGTTGTATTCCTCCTCAAAGACCTTCGCATACTCGCCCGGCTGCTCTCCGTTTTCGTCGTATTGACGGTATTTGGCCACCTCGTCGATGAAGAACAGCGTCAGCACCTTGATGCCCTTACTGAATAGCATCATCTCCTTCTCGAAGTGCGCCTTTACCGCCTCGCGGATCTGGATGCGGCGCATGGCTGGCTCGTCCAGGTTGCCCACTGCTTCACCGGCGACCAGCTCCACGCCATTGGTAAAACTCAGCGTATCGATCCGCGCATCGATCTCGGCGACCACATAGCCCTTGTACTGATCCAGACCACCGGACAGGTCGTAGAGGTTGTCGTTGCGACCAAGCTTGCGCATGACACGCTTGATACCGCTGTTCTGCTTGATCTCCATCTCCACCCGGGCCGCCGGGGCCTTGCTGGTGGAGACATCGATGCCCTGCAGGAACAAATAGGCATTGGTGCCAGGCAGGTTTTTCACCGTGATGCCGCGCACGTCGATCTTCTTTACCAGCTTCTGGTTGTAAGCGTCGAGCGCATCCAGACGGTGGATCTTGTTGTACTCGGTCTTGTGGGTGGCCGAGTAACGCACGATAAACAGCGGGTTGAACTCGCTAAAGGACTCGAGGGTTTTGGCCCCTTCCATCTTCTGCGGCTCATCGAGGAACAGGATCGGGCGG
Organism: Pseudomonas guariconensis; assembly: GCF_024127895.1. Taxonomy (GTDB): domain Bacteria; phylum Pseudomonadota; class Gammaproteobacteria; order Pseudomonadales; family Pseudomonadaceae; genus Aquipseudomonas; species Aquipseudomonas guariconensis_B. The sequence goes on from NZ_JAMYBK010000010.1 coordinate 6,887, forward strand.
TTGGCCTTGATCACGTCGATGGGGCGGCGCGACTGGAAGTCATCCAGCTCCTCGTAGATCCGCCGCTGATCGGCACCGCGGGCGGCAAACGCCTGAACATTGATCACCATGACGTTAATGCCAGCGTCCGAGGAAAAGCTTTCCAAATTGTGCAGCTGCTTGGAGTTGTATATGAAGAAGCGCGCCTTCTTACCGTAACGCTCCAGGAAGTGTTCTGCGGTGATCTGCAACGACTTGTAGACCCCCTCGCGGATGGCGATGCTGGGCACCACGACAATGAACTTGCTCCAGCCGTAGCGCTTGTTCAGCTCGAACATGCTGCGGATGTAGCAGTAGGTCTTCCCGGTACCGGTCTCCATCTCGATATCGAGGTTGATCGAGCAACCGGTTTTCTTGTCGTTTACCAACGCAGCCGACAGCGGCAGGTTCTGCCGACGCTGCACCGCCTGCAGATTGGTCAGCAGTTGATCCTGCGTCAGGGCCAGCTCTGCATTGCGGAAACCGGCATCTACAGGTGTGATGGACGGCTGCAGCCCCATACCTACCAGAGAGCCCTGCTGCGGCGCCAACGGCGCAACGCCGACGCCGGGGTCGATGCGATAGCTCACGCCCGACGACTTGGGTTGACCGGCAAAACAGTCGGCGAGGGACTCCACGGCGTGGAGCTGGTAGGCCTGCTCCTTGAATTTCAGCTTCATGGCAGGCCCCTTACAGCGTCTTGATTTCGGTCATCGGCGACAGCAGCTTGAACAGCTGCTCGACGTTGATCTTCACGCTGTCACTGGCAAAGCCGTTGTCGCGGAATACCACGCGCAGCGGCTTATGCTCGGCAATCTGTTTGACAAAAGTCTCATCGATGCCCTTATCGAAACAGGCCACAAGGGCGTTGCCATCGACGAAGAACACCTTCTTATCGGCGATGGCCTCCTGGCTGATTGGCAGCGCCAGATCCACACCCCAGTCCAACAGCACCTGAAACAGCAAGTCTTCAGGAGTGCAATCTTCGCGAACACAGTCGATCTGGCCGGACAGGAGGTCCTGGTTGACAGCATCGGGGGTGTAGTAAACATCCTTCATGTTGGAGGAACCAATTTTGAGTGCTCTGAAGCCAACATCAACGCCCTTACCAACGCACCCAGCATCCTCAGCAATCGTCGCACCAGCTTGACGAATTCGCTGACGCGAAATTTCCGCAATGGACTTATATCCTGCCTTCGCAGCTTCAGACTTGGGATCAGGTACCTCGTCAAGCTGAACCATGATGAACCGCCGGTTTCCGCCATCCTCTGCATTGGCCTGCAGGACTGCATGCGCAGTAGTTCCTGAGCCCGCGAAGAAGTCCAAAATGATTCCGTTCCGATTATTGTTTGCCCAACGAATCAGCTGCTTAATAAGCCGAACCGGCTTCTTGCCGTTAGAAAAAACCATTCCACCTTCTTTAGCGACGTTTCCCATGTCTTGGTGGAAGCCCTTCCATAGATCTCCCCGGATAACGGTCCGTCCAAACCTTGGCTTGTAGTCATCTGACATTCGGTAGTTTAGAGACAACGGCATCAGGGATTGCAAATTACCATTTCCCAGAGTCGTGAGAAGATAGGTTCGGTGATCCACCTCAAAAGGTTCCCAGCGCCCGACTGGCGTAGACCTTCCAGCGGCTGACACCGGCGCCCTATCAACACGCGCGATTCTCTGGAGATTTGAATCGATGAATGTCTTAGCTGCTTCTGAGACTGAAAGCAGCTTGTCCAAGTTATTGATGCTAAATTTTCCACGCTCTAATAAACCGTAGCGACGGATCTCCGCCCCAACTACATTGTCAGACAGTAGCATCTCCGCGAGAGTACCCAAAGAACCATCATCACTCAGCCAGACAGAATAATGAGTGTCATAAGAATCCACACCGTCTAGCAGAGGCTTGTGCGACACTTTATCAAACTCTTCGGACTTCCTGTAAATGTGAATAAACTCAACATTTTTCACAATAGTCCCTTGCTGAGCATTTACTGTCTTCGGACCAGACGTAGTCGAGAGCTCAACAGCAATGGTATCAATGAAGTTCTGCTCGCCAAAAACCTCATCAAGGATTCGCTTTAAGTTTGCCGACTCACTATCGTCAATTGAGACAAATATAACTCCGTCCTCCGACAGCAAATTCCTAGCCAACTTTAGCCGTGGATAGATCATACTAAGCCAGTCAGAGTGGAAGCGCCCGTTGCTCTCACCATTCAAAACCAACCTAATTCCTTCGTTATTCTTTTGATTCGAACGAACAAGGTAATCATTTGCATCCTCGGAAAAATTGTCGTCATAAATAAAATCGCTTCCCGTGTTATACGGCGGATCTATGTATATCAACTTTATTTTTCCGAGGTACGCCTCTTGTAGCAGTTTCAGCGCCTCTAAGTTGTCCCCTTCAATAAACAGATTCTGCGTGGCATCAAAGTCCACGCTTTCCTTTCTGCAGGGATGGAGCGCTTTGGCAATAGGCGCATTGGCGGCCAGCAACGCCTCTCTCTTACCCGGCCAGCTCAGCTGGTAACGCTCTTGAGGCCCTTCAACAATCTGCTCAGAGAGCTCTTGGCGCAGCAGGTCGAAATCAATACTTTTCTTCAGCCCTCCCTTGCCATCAGCCGCCTCGGTCACGCAACCAGGAAAAAGTTGGGCTAGCTTTTCAATATTCATCTCAGTCAGATTTGGCGAATGCATTTTCAGTTTGTCCACGGGACGTCCTGTAGATCTCAAGTAGTTGTTCACCAACTGGGGCTTATACACTCAGTTGATCAATTTCATTTTTCAGCTCCCGCAACTGGGCATTAAGTGCCACCTTGCGGTTGAACTGCTTTTCCTTCTTCAAGCGAGCTTCCAGCTTGTTGTACTCGCTCTGCCGGCCACGCAGCCGAGTTAGACGCTCCAACTGCTCGAGCAAGCTCTCGCCGACTCGGGCGGCTTGAGGTAGCAGGCTGCGCAGCAGCTGTTCGTAAAGCCCTTGTAGATCCAGCGCCACGGGCAAAGACTGTCGTTCAACTGTATCCGCCAGCCAGGGACCAGCGAGATAATTATCGAGTACCCACTTGCCCGCCTCGGCCTGGCTGGGTCGCTTGAAAGCAGCAACCATGCACGTCTGCTGGTCTCGATGCAGCTGAAAAATGATCGGCAGCGGAATGGCTCGATCAATCGCACGCAAGACGTCGTCGTCCAGCTCCGTTCCTTTGAGCTCGATGTCGAAAACCTGAATCTCCGGCACCTCCGGCCGCGCCGACAGGTTAAGGGTCTCCGGCGCCAGTTTGTAGGCCCAGGTTATTTGCTCGATCTGAGCGACAAACTTGTCACGCATCGCGCTGCCGATCTGGCCGTGCTCATAAATCTTGGATTTCGGCACCGGACGGCCAACTCTGGCCTGACCGGGAAACGCGAATAAGACCGGCTTGGGCTGGGTCATGCCACATCCTGAATGACGATGAAGGTGATCAGCTCGAAGTCATCCAGTCCGGCAATGGTATCCACTAAGGCTGTGGTCTTACCGCCACTAAACAAGCTGTCGATGTCCTTCTCTTCCTTCACTTCGATCATCGAGTGAATGGCCTGATCCAGCAGGTTGGAATGAGCCTGCATATTGCGGCCATCGTCGGTGACCTGATTGAAGCGCTGGTAGGCCTCTCTGATCGGTTGGCTCTCTCCCTTGCAGGCGATGCGGGCCAGATCGAGCAATCGCTTGGCCTCGCTGTAGTCACTGATCACCTGACCCTGGTTGTCGATGTAGATCAGATAGTGGGGATAGAGGCGGTTCTGCTGGTTAATGTCGACGCCATGGTTGCGGTTCCGCAGGGTGAAGATCACGCCCGGCAGCAAACCCAGTTCCGGCTGTGCCGGCACCACCGCGTGCATGCCGTTGGGCAGATGGCTCAGTTCACCGTGCTGCTTGATGTAGTTGAGCAGATCCATGCGAAAGTCGTTGAGGCCAAGGTCGGTGATGGAGACACCAGTCTTCAAGTCCTCCATCTCGATCACTTCATCCTGCAGGCGGCGCAGCTGTTCCTTGCGGTAAGCCACGTCGTTGGCCTGAGCATTGAGCACGTTGTCGTCGCCGGTCGCAGTGACGTCGGCGATCATCATGCGGTTTTCTACCCGTTCCTTAAGATTGATGTATTCGTCCAGGCTGATATCCGGCCAGTAGTTGACCAACTGAATGCTGCTGTTCTGCGAGCCGATCCGATCCACCCGGCCAAAGCGCTGAATGATCCGTACCGGGTTCCAGTGGATGTCGTAGTTGATCAGGTAATCGCAATCCTGCAGGTTCTGGCCCTCGGAGATGCAATCCGTGCCGATCAGAATGTCGATCTCGCGCGGCTCATCCGGGTAGATCGCAGCCTTCTCCTTGGAGCGTGGCGAGAACAGGGTCAGCAAGCCCTGGAAGTCATAGCTCTGCCGGCTACCCGGGATGTTGCCAAGGGTAGACTTTGGCGCATCGCTGCCGGTGACTTTGCCGGTGTGCACCTGGTAGCTGCGTTGCAGGTAGTCAGCCAGGTTGTCGTACAGGTAGTTCGCGGTATCGGCGAAGGCGGTGAAGATCAGCACCTTCTTGTTGCCGGGGTTGATTGGAGAGGCAATCTTGCTGGCGATCTGGGTTTTCAGGTGCTGCAACTTGGCATCGTCAGCTGGGGTAACCTTGGACATTTCGCCCAACAGCTCGTCGATGAACAGCAGATCGGCCTGTAGATCCTGCTCCCATGAGGGCAGGTCCATATCCTCCAGACTGATCTGAATTTTTTTGCCAATGCTGATGTCACTTGGCATCGGCCAGCTGTCCTCATCGAAGTCAGCCTCTTCAAAAGCCGCAGTGATGTCGGCAAACCCTGTTGACTGGCCGGTTTTGTTGAACTGGGCAATCTTTTCCAGGGCGCTGCGATGGCTGGCCTGCAGACTTTGCAGGGTCAGGCGGAAAGCTTCCACCGAGCTTTCCAGACGCTTGAGCAAATTGGTGGTCATCAACGCCTGCAGGCTCTTCTCCCGGTCAACCTGCTTGAGCTTGCCTCGCCCACCTTCCACCTGGGTGTCGTACTGCTCCTCGTACTTCTTCAGCCGGCTGGGCAGGATGTAGCTCACCGGCGCATACACGGCGAGCTTGAGCAAAGACAGGTGATTGAAAATCTCGTTGAAGCCAATGACATCGTCGCGCTGGGTCAGCGGGCAATGGAAGGACATCGGCTTGCGACGCTCCGGGAAGCGGCCAATGTCAGCGGTGTTGTAAAAGGTTTCGATGTGCCGGCGCGAACGAGCAATGGTCACGCTGTCCAGCAGCTCGAAGAAGTCGAAGTCCAAGGTGTTGAGAATGGCCGCCGCAGTGCGTTTTTCTGGTGGTAGATTGGCCCACGCATTGAACGCCGCCTGAGCGCGGCGAAATATGCTGTCGATGTCTTTCTCGGTACGCAGCTTGTCATTGAGGTTGTCGCTGTCACCCTCGTAAGCCAAAGCCAGCTGGTTTCGCAAATCGCTGAAACGGTTATTAACCGGAGTCGCCGAGAGCATCAGCACCTTGGTCTTCACCCCCTGACGGATGACTTGGTTCATCAGGCGCTGGTAACGGGTTTCCTTGTCCTTATAGAGGTCGTTATTGCGGAAGTTGTGCGACTCATCGATCACCACCAGGTCATAGTTGCCCCAGTTAACCCGATCCAGCGGCATACCCAGCGAGGTGCCACGGCTGCGGCTCAGGTCGGTGTGACACAGCACGTCGTAGGCAAAGCGATCCTTGGCGAGGATGTTGGTCTTGAGGTTCTGGTTGTAGGTCAGCCAGTTGTCGGCCAGCTTCTTCGGACAGAGCACCAGAACGGATTTGTTGCGCAGCTCGTAGTACTTAATCACCGCCAACGCGGTGAAGGTCTTGCCCAAGCCCACGCTGTCGGCAAGGATGCAACCGCTGTAGGTTTCCAGCTTGTTGATCAGGCCGGTGGCCGCGTCGCGCTGGAAGTTGAACAGCTTGTTCCAGATCACCGTGTCCTGATAGCCGGTACGGTCGTTGGGCAGCACGTCCTCGCTCACATCCTCCAAGAACTCGCGGAAGATGTTGGAGAGCATCAGGAAGTAGATGCGCTCGGGGGCGTTCTCCTGATACACCGAGGCAATGTGATCACAGAGCCGGGCGGTGACGTCTTCAAGCTTTTCCTGGTCGTTCCAGATCTGCTCGAACAAGTTGAGGAACATGCCCGTATGAGCTGGCTCATCGAAGCGGGTGACGATGTTGGAAAGCGCGTTACCCTTCTGGTAGCCCAAGTCGACCGCCGTGAACCCTTGCACCGGCATGTAGACGGACTCTGAGCTTGGCGCACGCACCCCGATGAACGGCTGCATGGGTGCCTGGCCACGGTTGGAGCGGAAAGTAGCCTTGCGACGGATCCAGTCGGCACACTCCCTGGCAATGGCTTTCTGGGTAAGCTTGTTCTTCAGTTGGATCTCGAACTCGCTTCCGGTCAGACTGCGCTCACGCTCGGTCTTGGGTATGTGGAACTCGCGCTGCTCCTTCTTCAGCTTGTCCGTCGCCTCGTTGGGCACGAAGGTAGGCGAGGTGAAGATGAACTCCAGGGAGTCGATGCTCTCCAGTTCTCGCTTGAGCGCCACGTAAGCGTATATAGAGAAGCAGGACGCAGCGATCTTCAACTTTGCGCCCGGCTTGAGCGTACCTTTGAGACTCTCACCTAGCAGCGAATTGATGTTGTCGATCAGTTCCATGATGCCGTCGCCTTCTGCTTGCTAATCGGAGCCGACATCCGCCCTCGTCCAGGCACGCGAATACCACTCCGTTGTTTGGATTGATCCTAATCCCCCAGAACTGAGAAGCCAATCTCAATTGGCAACCAATTGGCAACCAGAACGGTCATTTTTAGATCAGCCACTAAAAACATCAGGCATAAAAAATCCAGTCACCGCTAAGTGACTGGATTTTTTAGGGTTTTTTGGTCGGGACGGAGTGATTCGAACACTCGACCCCTTGCACCCCATGCAAGTGCGCTACCGGGCTGCGCTACGCCCCGAACTGTTCTCGATACCGCTGAGAACGTTGAGAAATGTACCCTAACCTTCTGATAAATGGAAGCTTTTTTTCAAAAAAACTTTCCACTCGCCAGCGTCAGGTCACTTCTTGAGCACCACCAGTACATCTTCCAACTCGGCAATCATCTGCCGAATCAGCTGTTTGTACTGGGTAGTGTCATCCTTGGCCTCATCACTGGAGAGCCGCAAGCGCGCCCCGCCGATGGTGAAGCCCTGGTCATACAGCAACGCGCGGATCTGGCGGATCATCAGCACATCCTGGCGCTGGTAATACCGCCGGTTGCCGCGGCGCTTGACCGGGTTGAGCTGCGGGAACTCCTGCTCCCAATAACGCAGTACGTGCGGTTTTACCGCACAGAGCTCACTGACCTCACCGATGGTGAAGTAGCGCTTGCCCGGAATGGGGGGCAGCTCGTCGTTATGGCTTGGTTCCAGCATAGGCCTCAACCCGGGCTTTCAGTTTCTGCCCTGGACGAAAGGTGACGACGCGGCGTGCGGTGATCGGGATCTCTTCCCCTGTCTTGGGGTTGCGGCCCGGCCGCTGGCGTTTGTCGCGAAGGTCGAAGTTGCCGAAACCGGACAACTTGACCTGCTCGTTCTCTTCAAGTGCGTGCCGAATTTCTTCGAAAAACAGCTCGACCAGCTCCTTGGCCTCTCGCTTGTTGAGCCCCAGCTCCTCGTACAGCCTTTCGGCCATCTCAGCTTTCGTCAGAGCACCCATACGCTATTTCCTTAACGTGGTGTTCAACCTTTGTTCGAGCGAGGTGAGGATATCTTGCAGGGTCGCGTTCACCTCATCGTCGTTAAGAGTGCGCGATGGATGCTGCCAGGTCAAGCCAACGGCGAGGCTTTTTCTATCAGGATCAATACCTTTACCCTGGTAGACATCAAACAGCCTGAGGTCTGTCAGCCATTCGCCTGCATTGTCACGAATTACGTCAAGCACCGAGCTAGAAGCTACATCACGACCTGCGATCAACGCCAGGTCACGCCTCACTTCCGGGAACTTGGACAGTTCGCTGAACGTCGGCAGGCGGCCTTCGACCACATCGCCCAGCACCAGCTCGAAGACGAACACCGGGCGGTCCAGGCCGAGGGTCTTGGCCAGTTCCGGGTGGATCGCGCCGAGGTAACCGACTTCCTTGCCGTCGCGCTCGATGCGGGCGGTCTGGCCTGGATGCAGGGCCGGGTGCTTGCCGGCGACGAAGGTGAACGCGTCCAGGGCGCCGGAATAGCCCAGCAGGGCTTCCACATCGGCCTTGACGTCGAAGAAGTCGATGCCGTCACGGCCGTTGGCCCAGCCTTCGGGCAGGCGGCTGCCGGTGGCGACGCCGGCGATCATCGGCTGCTGCTTGAGGTCGCCCAGTTGGCCGACGAAGCGCTGGCCGCTTTCGAACAGGCGGACACGGTCCTGCTGGCGGTTGAGGTTGTGCTGCAGCGCCTTGACCAGGCCCGGCCACAGGGACGCACGCATGGCGGCCATGTCGCTGGAAATGGGGTTGGCCAGCAGCAGCGGCTCGATGCCGGGGCTGAACAGTTCGAACAGCTTCGGGTCGATGAAGCTGTAGGTGATGGCTTCCTGGTAGCCACGGGCGACCAGCAGGCGGCGCAGGGTCGGCAGTTCGCCGCGGGCTTCCGGGCGGGACTGGGGCGCGAGGCGTGCCTGCGGGTAGCGCACTGGCAAGTGGTTGTAGCCGTACAGGCGGGCCAGCTCCTCGATCAGGTCGACTTCCAGGCTGATATCGAAGCGATGGCTCGGAACCTCGACGGTCCACTGCCCTGCCCCGCTGGCGCTGGTCTTCAGGCCCAGGGCGTTGAGCAGTTGCTCGACTTGCGCGGCGTCCATCTCCATGCCGAGCATCTGGGTGATACGTTCGGCGCGCAGGGTGATCGGCGCGACCTTGGGCAGGTGCTGCTCGCTGACGGCCTCGACGATCGGGCCGGCTTCGCCGCCGACGATCTCCAGGACCAGCGCAGTAGCGCGTTCCATGGCTTCGCGGGCCAGTTGCGAATCGACGCCACGCTCGTAGCGGTGCGAGGCATCGGTGTGCAGGCCGTAGGAGCGGGCCTTGCCGGCGACGGAGATCGGCTCGAAGAAGGCGCTCTCGAGGAACAGGTCGCGGGTCTTCTCGGTGGACACACCGCTGTGCTCGCCGCCCATGACGCCGGCGATGGCCAGGGCGCGGGTGTGGTCGGCGATGACCAGGGTGTCGCTACGCAGGGCGACTTCCTGGCCGTCCAGCAGGACGAGCTTCTCGCCCTCCTCGGCCATGCGCACGCGGATGCCGCCGTTGATTTCGGCGAGATCGAAGGCGTGCATCGGCTGGCCGAGTTCGAGCATCACGTAGTTGGTGATGTCGACGGCGGCATCGATGCTGCGTACATCGGCGCGGCGCAGGCGCTCGACCATCCACAGCGGGGTCGGCCTGGACAGATCGACGTTGCGGATCACGCGGCCCAGGTAGCGTGGGCAGGCCGCCGGGGCCAGGACGTCGACCGGGCGCACTTCGTCGTGGGCCGGGGCAACGGCCGGCACCTGCGGGCGGGTGACCGGGGCGGCGTACAGGGCGCCGACTTCACGGGCCAGGCCCGCCAGCGACAGGCAGTCGCCGCGGTTCGGGGTCAGGTCGACCTCGATGCTGGCGTCGTCCAGGCTCAGGTAGGTACGGATGTCTTCACCTACCGGGGCGTCGGCGGCCAGCTCCAGCAGGCCGTCGTTCTCTTCGCTGATCTGCAGCTCGGCAGCCGAGCAGAGCATGCCGAAGGACTCGACGCCACGCAGCTTGGCCTTCTTGATCTTGAAGTCGCCCGGCAGCTCGGCGCCGATCATGGCGAAGGGGATCTTCAGGCCCGGGCGCACGTTGGGGGCGCCGCAGACGACCTGGAAGGTCTCCTGGCCGTTGCTGACCTGGCACACGCGCAGCTTGTCGGCGTCCGGGTGCTGTTCGGTGGCGAGTACTTCGCCCACCACGATGCCGCTGAACTGGCCGGCAGCGGGGGTGACGCTGTCGACTTCGAGGCCGGCCATGGACAGGCGAGCGACCAGTTCGTCACGGGAGACTTGCGGGTTTACCCAACCGCGCAGCCACTGTTCACTGAATTTCATGCTGTTCTCCTGAAAATTGCGTCAAGTACGGACCTAGCGGAATTGCGCGAGGAACCGCAGGTCGTTGTCGAAGAACAGACGCAAATCGTTGACGCCATAGCGCAGCATGGCCAGGCGCTCGGCGCCCATGCCGAAGGCGAAGCCCTGGTACTCTTCCGGGTCGATGCCAGACATGCGCAGCACGTTCGGGTGGACCATGCCGCAGCCCATCACCTCGAGCCAGCCGGTCTGCTTGCACACCCGGCAGCCGTTGCCAGAGCACATCACGCACTGGATGTCGACCTCGGCGGACGGCTCGGTGAAGGGGAAGAACGACGGACGGAAGCGCACCGCCAGCTCCTTCTCGAAGAACACCCGGAGGAACTCCTCGATGGTGCCCTTGAGGTCGGCGAAGTTGATGCCACGGTCGACCAGCAGGCCTTCGACCTGGTGGAACATCGGCGAGTGGGTGATATCCGAGTCGCAGCGATACACGCGGCCCGGGCAGACAATGCGGATCGGCGGCTGGGTCGACTCCATGGTCCGCACCTGCACCGGCGAGGTGTGGGTACGCAGCAGCATGTTGGCATTGAAGTAGAAGGTGTCGTGCATCGCCCGGGCCGGGTGGTGGCCGGGGATGTTGAGGGCTTCGAAGTTGTGGTAGTCGTCTTCGACCTCGGGGCCTTCGGCAATGCCGTAGCCGATATGGGTGAAGAACTGTTCGATGCGCTCGAGGGTACGGGTGATCGGGTGCAGGCCACCGGAGGTCTGGCCACGGCCTGGCAGGGTCACATCAATGCATTCTGCCGCCAGGCGAGCGCTGAGCTCGGCCTCTTCGAAAGCGGCCTTGCGTGCGTTGAGCACTTCGGTGACGCGCTCCTTGGCGTCGTTGATCAGCGCACCGACCTTGGGGCGCTCTTCGGCTGGCAGGTTGCCCAGGGTCTTCATCACCTGGGTCAGCTCGCCTTTCTTGCCGAGGAATTGAACCCGGATCTGTTCCAGGGCATTGATGTCTTCAGCGCGCTCCACGGCCTCCAGGGCTTGGGAGACCAGCGCATCCAGGTTTTCCATGTACAGACTCCAGATACGAAAATAGGGGAAGAACCTTGCAGGCTCTTCCCCTATCGATGACGTTCAACACCTGGCGCCGCAAGCGCCGCCAGGTGATTGTCGTGGGTACTTAAGCCAGGACGGCTTTAGCTTTCTCGACAATCGCAGCAAACGCCGCTTTTTCGTTCACTGCCAGGTCGGCCAGAACCTTGCGGTCGATTTCGATCGACGCTTTTTTCAGGCCAGCGATCAGACGGCTGTAGGACAGGCCGTTGGTGCGGGCACCGGCGTTGATACGAGCGATCCACAGGGCGCGGAACTGACGCTTCTTCTGGCGACGGTCACGGTAGGCATATTGACCAGCCTTGATGACCGCCTGCTTGGCGACGCGGAATACGCGCGAACGCGCACCGTAGTAGCCTTTAGCCAGTTTCAGAATTTTCTTGTGACGCTTACGAGCGATGACGCCGCGCTTTACACGAGCCATGAGTAACTTCCTCTATCGTTGACCAGAATTAACGTACGCGCAGCATGCGCTCGACTTTTGCCACGTCGGACGGGTGCAGCAGGCTGGCACCGCGCAGTTGACGCTTACGCTTGGTCGACATTTTGGTCAGGATGTGGCTCTTGAAAGCGTGCTTGTGCTTGAAGCCGGAAGCGGTTTTCAGGAAACGCTTCGCAGCACCGCTCTTGGTTTTCATCTTTGGCATGTTTGGAACTCCGCATTCGATAAATTACACATAACCATTAGGCCTGCCGTGCCCAGGAGGTTATTTCTTCTTTTTGGGGGCGATGACCATCATAAGCTGGCGTCCTTCCATCTTCGGATGCTGTTCGACGGTACCGTATTCGGCGAGGTCGGCTTCGACCCGCTTCAGCAGTTCCATCCCCAGCTCCTGGTGGGCCATCTCACGGCCGCGGAATCTCAGAGAGATCTTGGCCTTGTCCCCATCGCTAAGGAAACGTACCAGGTTGCGTAGTTTTACCTGGTAATCCCCTTCTTCCGTCCCTGGACGAAACTTGATTTCCTTGATCTGGATCTGCTTCTGGTTCTTCTTGGCTTCGTTGGCCTGCTTCTTCTTCTCGAAGAGGTGCTTGCCGTAGTCCATGACCTTGCAGACAGGCGGTTGCGCGTCGGCAGAGATCTCCACCAGATCCAGTCTCGCTTCTTCAGCGATACGCAGCGCTTCATCAATCGAGACGATGCCAACCTGATCGCCGTTGGCTCCAATTAACCGAACCTCGCGTGCCGAGATATTCTCGTTGATCGGGGCCTTCGGTGCAGTTCGTTTATCGTTTCTCATTTCACGCTTAATAGTCATTACTCCGATTCTAGGCGACCGCGCTGGGCAACTGCGTCAGCGAGCAGTTGGGTGAATTGGGATACCGGCATGGAGCCGAGGTCCTGGCCTTCACGGGTGCGTACGGCGACGGTCTGCGTTTCGACTTCGCGATCCCCTATAACCAAAAGGTACGGGACCTTGAGCAAAGTATGCTCGCGGATTTTAAAGCCGATCTTCTCATTTCTCAAGTCGGACTTGGCACGGAAACCGCTACCGTTCAGGGATTTTTCCACCTCGAGGGCGAAATCGGCCTGCTTGTCGGTGATGTTCATGATCACCGCCTGGGTCGGCGCCAGCCAGGCCGGGAACGCCCCTTCGTAGTGCTCGATCAGGATCCCGACGAAACGCTCGAACGAACCGAGGATGGCACGGTGCAGCATCACCGGGTGCTTGCGGCCGTTGTCTTCGGAGACGTACTCGGCGCCAAGGCGGATCGGCAGGTTGAAGTCCAGCTGCAGGGTTCCGCATTGCCACACGCGGCCCAGGCAGTCCTTGAGCGAGAACTCGATCTTCGGGCCATAGAAGGCGCCCTCGCCCGGCTGCAGGTCGTACGGCAGGCCGGCGGCGTCCAGGGCCGCGGCCAGCGCGCCTTCGGCGCGGTCCCACAGCTCGTCGGAGCCGACGCGCTTTTCCGGACGGGTGGACAGCTTGAGCTGGATGTCCTGGAAGCCGAAGTCACGGTAGACGTCCAGGGTCAGCTTGATGAACGCGGCCGACTCGGACTGCATCTGCTCTTCGGTGCAGAAGATGTGCGCATCGTCCTGGGTGAAGCCGCGCACACGCATGATGCCGTGCAGCGCGCCGGACGGCTCGTTGCGGTGGCAGGCACCGAACTCAGCCAGGCGCAGCGGCAGTTCGCGGTAGCTCTTCAGGCCCTGGTTGAACACCTGCACGTGGCAGGGGCAGTTCATCGGCTTGATGGCGTAGTCGCGGTTTTCCGACTCGGTGGTGAACATGTTTTCGGCATAGTTCGCCCAGTGCCCGGACTTTTCCCACAGGGAGCGATCGACCACCTGCGGCGTCTTGATCTCCAGGTAGCCGTTGTCACGCTGGACCTTGCGCATGTACTGCTCGAGGACCTGGTAGACCGTCCAGCCGGCCGGGTGCCAGAACACCATGCCCGGCGCTTCTTCCTGCAGGTGGAACAGGCCCAGGCGCTTGCCGATCTTGCGATGGTCGCGCTTCTCGGCCTCTTCGATGCGCTGGATGTACGCCGCCAGTTGCTTCTTGTCGGCCCAGGCGGTGCCGTACACGCGCTGCAGCTGCTCGTTCTTGGCGTCGCCACGCCAGTAGGCGCCGGACAGCTTGGTCAGCTTGAAGGCCTTCAAGAAGCGGGTATTCGGCACATGCGGGCCACGGCACATGTCGACGTATTCTTCGTGGTAGTACAGGCCCATGGCCTGCTCGTCGGGCATGTCCTCGACCAGGCGCAGCTTGTAGTCCTCGCCACGGCTCTTGAACACGTCGATGACTTCGGCGCGCGGGGTCATCTTCTTGATGACGTCGTAGTCCTTGTCGATCAGCTGCTGCATGCGCTGCTCGATGGCGGCCAGGTCGTCGGGGGTGAAAGGACGCTCGTAGGCGATGTCGTAGTAGAAGCCTTCGTCGATCACCGGGCCGATCACCATCCTGGCGGTCGGGTACAGTTGCTTCACCGCGTGACCGATCAGGTGGGCGCACGAGTGGCGGATGATCTCCAGTCCCTCTTCATCCTTGGGCGTGATGATCTGCAGGGTGGCGTCATTCTCGATCAGGTCGCAGGCGTCGACCAGTTTGCCGTTGACCTTGCCGGCCAGAGTGGCCTTGGCGAGGCCCGCGCCGATGGATGCGGCGACTTCGGCAACGGTGACGGCCTTGTCGAACGTACGTTGACTGCCATCGGGAAGAGTAATTACGGGCATGGCGCCTCCTCTCCTAGTGGTGACCCCTACCAAAGGTCACATGGGTTGGGATGAGCCAGTACAAGATCCGCCCTGCCTTTCCCGCGGGAAAGCCTGCCTCACAGTGGCAGAGACCTTTTCGGCCTGCCAGGGACGAACCAGAGTGACTGGAAAATAAGCTGCGAGCTGTTAGTGATGAGCTGCAAGCCGGGCATCCTAGCACGCGGGCTGTACGCCAGGCAGAAATATTTGGAAATTGAGCCGTTCGGGTGAACTTGTACGGAAAATTTCCCATCAGAGTCTCTGAAGCATCCTACTCTTGATGAGACCCAACCCAAGGAGTGTCTGGTTATGCGACTTCAGTCTCTTCTGGCCCTGACCGCCGCTGGTGCCCTGCTGCTGCCCCTGGCGGCGCATGCGCAGTGGCCTGCCGGCAAGAAAGGCGCCTACATGGACCAATGCGTCCAGGTGGCCACCGGACAGGGCGTCGACGCCAAGACGGCGGACAAGCATTGCAAATGTGGCGCCGACGCCATCGAAAAGAACTTCACCAAAGCCGAGATCGAGGAACTGGACAGCAAGGACGGCGTTGACGCCAAGCTGATGCAGCGGGCACAGACGGTCGTGCGACAGGCCTGCGCGCCGAAAAGCTGACGGTTTTTACCGGGCGATTCACATTTTGTTTGCCCTGGATCAGTATCCGGCGAAGGTAACAGGCGCTAGATACGCAGAATTAGACTATGATGTGCCGGTGCTCCGTAGCCTCGGCAACATTGCACCTCGAAAAAAAACCATGTTTCTGGAGATTCACCCCATGTCCAATCGCCAAACCGGCACCGTCAAATGGTTCAATGATGAAAAAGGCTACGGCTTCATCACCCCACAAGGCGGCGGCGACGACCTGTTCGTACACTTCAAGGCCATCGAAACCGACGGCTTCAAGAGCCTGAAAGAAGGCCAGTCCGTTTCCTTCGTTGCCGAGCGCGGTCAGAAGGGCATGCAGGCTGCGCAGGTTCGTCCGGAGTAATTCGGCGACCGATACAAAGAACCCGCCTTCATGGCGGGTTTTTTGTGGGTGGCATTGGGGCTGCTTGCCGCCCTACCCCAACCGACACTCAGCCGCAGTTGACGCGCGTGACCACACCGCGGTCGTCGACATTCAGGTTCAAGCGCTCGGAGCGATACTCCAGGGTGATCACGTCATGGGGCTTGAGGATCCGCGCCAACTGCGAGCCACTGGCCTTGCGCGCCTGCTCAAGCAACTCCGCGGTGCCCTGCTTGCCGATGGCGAAATCGGCGCCGCTGGCCTCGCAGCGACCATCGTTGCCGGCCGAAGGGGCCGGGGCGCTGCCGCCAGCACCCGAAGAACCGCCAGTGCTGCAACCTGCCAGGACTGCAGCCGCCAGCAAGGTCGCCAGGTAAGCACGGGTACGGAACATGAATCCTCCTAATCGATCACGGGACACTGCCTGATGCGACAGCGTCACTCACAGTTTGTTGCAAAACCGGACAAGTCTGCCTGAACCTGCCGCTCATGACGAAGGGTAATCGTGACCGGATTTTGCACCGCACGCCACACCGCTTATGCTCACGTCGCCGTGCCATCCGCGCAAAGGCATGATTTACTGCAAGAAGCGGAGCGCATCACGCCTCCTTTCGAACGCCAGGGTCAGGTGTTCGACCCTCAGCCCGGGCCAGTACGAGAGCCTCCCATGAGTAGCCACAGCATCGATGCCGACATCAAGGTCAAATGGGCCGAGGGCCAGAGCGCCTACAGCCCTGGCACGCCGGAGGAACTGCTGCTGATCGCCGTCGACCTGCTGGTACGCGAACGCGGCAGCGAGGCGGCACGCAGCTTCATCGAGCAGGTGCTCGAGCGCTACACGTCGCAGGCGGCTATTGCAATCGGGCCAGACGCGCACTGAGCAGGTCGAAGAAGCCCTGGGCATCGCCGTCGTTCAGCCACAGCACATTGGCCGGACGCTTGAGCACGCCATACCAGTCGACGATGGTCTGACCGAAGGTCGGGCCTTCACGGCTGTCGACCGTCATGTGGGCCCGCCGACCGCTGAACAAACCGGGCGCGAGCAGGTAGGCGATGACGCAGGCGTCGTGCACCGGGCCGCCGGGCATGCCGTACAAGTCCATGTCGTGCTTGACGTAGGCATCGAGGATACCCACCACACGCTTGCTGGCCTGGTTGCCGATCGCGGCCAACTGCCTGAAGCGCTCGTCGCTGGTGATGATCTTGTGGGTCAGGTCCAGAGGCACGTAGGCGAGCCTAACGCCGCTGGCCAGCACCACTTCGGCGGCGTGAGGGTCGGCATACAGGTTGAACTCGGCCACCGGGGTGATATTGCCGCCATTGAAGTGGGCGCCGCCCATGACCACCACTTCCTTGATGCCCCTGGCAATGCCCGGCTGCTGGACCAGCGCCAGGGCCAGGTTGGTCTGCGGGCCGAGCATGGCGAGGGTGATGCTGTGCGGCTCGGCGTCAGCCAGGGTGTCGACCAGGTACTGCACGGCGCTGCCCGAAGCCAGGCCTTGCCTGGGCGCATGGACAGCCACACCCTCCAGCCCCTCTTCGCCATGCACCTCGGCGGCATGCACCGGCTTGCGCACCAGCGGGCGCCCTGCCCCGGCGTAGACCGGGATGTCTTCGCGGCCAGCCCACTCCCGAGCCAGGCAGGCGTTGCGCGAGGTCTTGCCGAGGCTCACGTTGCCGGCCACGGTGGTGATCGCGCGGATGTTCAGCTCTGCCGGGCAGGCCATGGCCAGCAGCAACGCCACCAGGTCGTCGGCGCCGGGGTCGGTATCGATGATCAGGTCGCACGGGGCAGACTGGGGAGCCGAGAGGGTCGAGGTGGACATGAGCATGACTCCAGTTAGTTAGCAGACCCCCTCGCCATGCCCGAGCGCGGCAAGGGTCCGGGACAGGACGCTATTGTCTTCCGCATGGCGCCACTTCCGCCAGGTAGGGGATCGAAGGCTGGGCACCGGCGCGGGTCACCGACAGCGCGGCGGCGCGCTGACCGAAGGCGATCGCTTCGCCCTCCTCCATCCCCCGCACCAAGCCCGCGGCAAAGCCACCGATGAAGGTGTCGCCGGCCGCCGTGGTATCCAGCGCCTTGACCACCGTCGCCGGGTAGTGCCGGCTGCCTGCCCCATCGACGAACATCGCCCCCAGGGGCCCCAGCGTCACGATCACCTTGCGCGCTCCCAGCTGCAGCAGCCGCTCGCCGGCACGCCGGGCGCTGTCGATGTCGGTGACGGGCACGCCGGCCAGGGCCTCGGCTTCGCTTTCGTTGGGGGTGAGGTAGTCGATGTGGGCGAACCAGTCCGCCGGCAAGGGGCCGCTGGCCGGCGCGGGGTTGAGGATCACCGTCTTGCCCAGTTCGCGCCCGCGGGCAAGCGTCCAGGCCACCGTGGCGGCTGGCACCTCCAACTGGCAGATGATCACCTCGGCCTGCTGTAGCAACCGGTCGAAGCGCTGCACCGTCGCAGGCGTCAGCAAACCGTTGCCGCCGGGGATGATGACGATGGAGTTCTGGCTCGCGGCATCCACCATGATCAGCGCCACACCGCTGGAAACGCCGGCGCACACGCCGACCGCCTGGCAATCGATGCCCTCGCGCTCCAGGGCCTGGCGCAACTGCTGGCCATAGGCGTCGTCGCCGACGTTGCCGACCATCGCCACGCTGGCGCCCAGGCGCGCCGCCGCCACCGCCTGGTTGGCGCCTTTGCCGCCGGGTACGGTGAAAAAGCTGTCGCCGGCCAGGGTCTCGCCGGCCCGGGGCAGACGCTGGGTACGCGCCACCAGGTCCATGTTGAGGCTGCCGACCACCACTACCTTGGCATGCATGGGCGCTCCTCAGCGATAGTCATTGAACAGGTCCGGGCGCCGCCCGGTGGATTCACGCAGCACGATGCGAGGCGCGACGATCCGCTGCTGCGCCGCACCGTGCCGGGGTGTGGCGATGCGTGCCAGCAGCAATTGCGCAGCGCTCTCGCCCAGTTCGCGGATCGACTGACCGACGGTGGTCAGCGGCGGGTAGACATAGCGGCTGAGCTCGATGTCGTCGAAGCCGATCACCGACAGCTCGCCTGGCACGCTGATATTGCGCTCGGCGGCGGCGCGCAGCACGCCGAAACCGATCATGTCGTTGCCCGCGAAGATCGCCGTGGGCCGCGCGCCATCCAGCAAGCGGGCCGCGGCGGCATGGCCGCCCGGGCTGGTGAAGTCGCAATGCAGCTCGCGGCCCTCGGCCACCGCCAGCCCCGCCTCGGCCATGGCACGACGAAAGCCGGCCAGGCGCAGTTGGCTGGCGCCGGTATCGACCGGGCCGCCGATGCAGGCGATGTCGCGGTGGCCCAGCTCCAGCAGGTGGCGCGTGGCCAGGTAGCCGCCCTGCTCATGGTCGATGCGCACCAGGTCGGCATCGACGCCTTCCAGGGCGCGGTCGACGATGACCATCGGCGTACGCACGCTGGCCAGGCTCTCCAGCAGGTCGGGGGCCTGGCCCGCCGAGGCGACGATCAGGCCGTCGATGCGCTTTTCCAGGAGCACGCGCAGGTAGCTGCGCTGCTTCTGCGGGTTGTCATCGGAGTTGCAGAGGATCACGCAATAGCCATTGCGCTCGCAGCCGTCCTCGATGCCACGGGCCAGCTCGGCGAAATACGGGTTGACGCTGTTGGGCACCAGCAAGCCGATGGTCGCGGTGCTGCGCGCCTTGAGCGAACGGGCCACGGCGCTGGGCACGTAGTCGAGTTCGGCGATGGCCGCCTCGACCTTCAGGCGCACCTGCTCGCTGACCGGGCGGGTCTTGTTCAGTACATGGGACACGGTGGTGTAGGAAATACCGGCCAGTGCCGCGACGTCTTTGATGGTTGCCATGGTTTCAGTTCCGCCGGCCTGCGCGCCGGGTACGGTAGGTGTCGAGCACCACAGCGATGACGATGACCGCCCCGGTGATGATGCGTTTGGTCGGTTCCGAGGCGCCGATCTGCGCAAGCCCGGCGGCCAGCACCGAGATGATCAGCACGCCGAAGAAGGTACTGATGACCGAGCCGCGCCCACCCATCAGGCTGGTGCCACCGATCACCACGGCGGCGATCACCTGCAGCTCCAGGCCCGCGCCGGCATTGGGGTCGGCCGCTTCCAGGCGGGAGATCTGGAACAGCGCGGCCAGCCCGGCGAGCAGCCCCATCAGGGCGAACACCAGGACCTTGTAGGGGCGCGGATCGATGCCAGCCAGGCGCACGGCCTCCTCGTTGGTGCCGATGCCGATCAGGTAGCGACCGAACACGGTACGGGTCAGCACCAGCTGGGCCAGGACGATCACCAGCAAGGCGATGATGAAGGCCGGCGAAATGCCGAAGGCGATGGGGTTGGAGAACCAGGCGAAGGCATCGCCGATGTAGGCGGTGCGCGAGTCGGTGAACTGGTAGGCCAGGCCCCGGGCCATCTCCAGCACGCCGAGGGAGACGATGAACGAGGGGATGCGCCAGGCTACGGTGATGCCACCGGTGATGCTGCCGGCCAGGGCCGCCACGGCCATGCCCAGCAGCGCCGCGGGCAACACGTTCCACCCCCAGCCGAGGATCGCCAGGCTGACCGTCGAGGCGGCCAGCGCCAACACCGAGCCCACCGACAGGTCGATGCCGCCGATGATCAGCACAAAGGTCATGCCCACCGCCAGCACCATCAGGTCGGGAATCTGATTGGCCAGGGTGCTGAAGGTGGCGTACGACAGGAAATGGCTGCTCAGGAACGCGAACAGCACGATCATCGCCAGCAAAGCCCCGGCCAGGCCCAGGTAGGTGCCCAGGCCGAAGTAGCTGCCGGCGCGGCGCACCGATGCGCTGACCGAGGTCTCGAGAGGTGTGGTCTTCATGCGTCCATCCTGGGCGCTGCATCGTGCAGCAGCGCATCACGTTTCTGGTAGCCGGCGAAGGCGGCGGCGAGGAGCTGGTCCTGGCTCCAGTCGTCACGCGCGAAGGTATCGATGAGGCGGCCGGCGCTGAGCACGGCGATGCGGTCGCAGATCAGCATCAGCTCGCGCAAGTCGCTGGACACCACCACCAGCGCCTTGCCCTGGCGCGCCAGCCCGGCCAACAGGCCATAGATGTCGAACTTGGCGCCGACATCGATGCCTCGGGTCGGCTCGTCGAACAGCAGCACCTGGCAGTCGCGCTCCAGCCAGCGGCCGATCACCACCTTCTGCTGGTTGCCCCCGGACAGCTCGCCCACGGCCTGGGCCGGGCCTGCGCTGCGGATGCGCATGGCGGCGATCTGCCGATCGGCCAGGGCGCGCTCGGCGCCAGCATCGAGGATACCGCCACGGGACACCGCACCCAGGTTGCCCAGGGCGAGGTTGGCGCTGACCGACTGGGACAGCAGCAGGCCTTCGCCCTTGCGATCCTCGGTGACCAGGGCGATGCCGGCCGCCACGGCGGCCTTGGGCGAATCGATGGCCACCGGCCGGGGCGGCTGGCCGAGGGCGATGCTGCCGCTGTCGGCGCGGTCGGCGCCGTAGATCAGGCGCAGCAGCTCGGTCCGGCCAGCGCCGATCAGCCCTGAGACCCCGAAGATCTCCCCTGCCCGCACCTCGAACGACACCTCGCGCACCTTGTCGCCGCGGCTGAGCCTGTCGACCCTGAGCAAAGGTGGGCCGATCTGGCGGCGACCGAGGTCGATGTGCTCGCCCAGTTCGCGCCCGACCATCAGGTCGACCAGCTCGGCGCTGCTGTAGCGCTGGATCGGCTCGAGGCACACCAGCTTGCCGTCGCGCAGCACCGCGACGCGCTGGGCCACCCGCTGCAGTTCCTCCAGGCGATGGGAGATGTAGACGATGGCCACGCCGCGCTGGCGCAGGCGCTCGATCTGGGTGAACAGCAGCTCCACCTCGCGGGCGGTGAGCATGGCCGTGGGTTCATCGAGGATCAGCACGCGGCAGTCGCCGATCAGGTTGCGGGCGATCTCCACCATCTGTTGGTGGCCGATGCCCAACGCGCCGACCGGAGTGTCCGGGTCGATGGCGTCCAGGCCGACCTGGGCCATGGCCGCACTGGCCTGCTGGCGCAAGCGCTTGCGGCTGATCCAGCCAGCACGGCTGGGCAGCTTGTGGAGAAACAGGTTCTCGGCAACGGTCAGGGTCGCCAGCAGGTTGAGCTCCTGCATGACCATGCGCACGCCGAGGCGCTCGGCCGCGCTGCGGCTGCCGGGTGCGTAGGGCTGGCCCAGGTAGGTCATCTGCCCGGCGCTGGGCGGCTCGAGGCCGCCGATGAGCTTCGACAACGTGCTCTTGCCGGCGCCATTCTCGCCGGTCAGGGCCAGCACCTCGCCCGCGCGCAGTTGCAGCGTGACATCGCCCAGCACCGGCTGGGCATAGGTCTTGCCCAGGCCGTCCACGCCGAGCACGACTTCATTGGCCGAGGCAGACATGCGCATCCCTCCTGCCATGCCTCAAGGCTGGGTGACCAGCTCGACCGGGGTCTGGATGACGTTGTCGGCATCCACATCGGGCTTCTCGCCCTTGAGCATCTTCAGCGCCGCCTGGATGCCGAACACCGCCTGGTCGGCGCCGTGCTGCTCAAGAGTGGCGAGCACGCGGCCGTCCTTGAGCATGGGCTTGATGGCGCGGATATTGTCATAGCCGACCACCTGCACCTGGCCGGTCCTGCCAGCGGCGCGCACTGCCGACACGGCGCCCAGGGCCATGCTGTCGTTGCCGGCCAGCAGCGCCTTGAGTTCGGGGTATTCGTTGAGCATGGCGGCGGCCACGGCGTTGCCCTTGTCGATCTCCCAGTTGCCCGACTGCACCGCGACCACCTGCATCTGCGCGGCCTCCATGGCGTCCTTGAAGCCCGCGGTACGCTGCTGGGCATTGGTGGTGGTCGGCACGCCTTCGATGATGCCGACCTGGTCGCCAGCCTTGAGCTTGCTGGCCAGGTAGTCGCCGACCAGGCGGGCGCCCTTGCGGTTGTCGGGGCCGACGAAGGGGACGCTGATGCCCTTGCTCCGCAGCACCTCGGGGTCGAGGCGGTTGTCGATGTTGACCACGGTGATGCCGGCGTCCATGGCCTTCTTCACCACCGGCACCAGGGCCTTGGAGTCAGCCGGGGCGATGACCAGGGCATTGACGCCGGAGACGATCATCTGCTCGATGATGCGGATCTGGTTGCTGGTGTCGGATTCGTCCTTGATGCCGTTGGCCACCAGGTCGAAGTCGTTGGCGTGGTCTTTCTGGTAGGTCTTGGCGCCATCCTCCATCGTCAGGAAGAACTCGTTGGCCAGGGACTTCATCACCAAGGCGACCTTGGGTTTGTCTTCGGCGTGGGCGGCGGAGAGTGGCAAGGCCAGGGACAACGTGGAGAAGACGGCGAGGGCCAGCAGGCGCCCCGGGAACGGCAAGTTCATTGAATTGACTCCGAATCTTGTGGTTTTTATCGGATGCAAACGTTTGCGTTGCCTTACTATGAAAACAGGACCTGGCTTTGTCAAATCCCGCGCGCCACCCTCCCCTGTGACACGTGTCCGGATTATCCGGAATTTATCCGAAAAACCGAACATCTTTTCCTACGCTTGTTCGGAACACCGAACACAAGGAGCCGCCACAGCAGGCCACCGAACCACGTGCCTGCATCTGCAAAGCATGGCGCATTTCCCGTTGGCACGGGCTCGTCGCGCCCTGAACGTAGCGACGGCCCCTCGCTGTTCACCTTACCGCCGGCGCCTGGTACGAAACCTGCCTGGGCAGCTGTGCGACACAGCCAACACCTCATCAGGAAGAGAGAGAACAAAAACATGCAAGCTGCACTGAAGACCTTCGCTCCCGGCGCCCTCGCCCTGCTGCTGATCCTGCCGACAGCCGCGTCCGCCAAGGAAGCCGAGCAACAGCAGAAACTGGCCAACGTGGTGATCCTCGCCACCGGCGGCACCATCGCCGGCGCAGGCGCCAGCGCCGCCAACAGCGCCACCTACCAAGCCGCCAAGCTCGGCGTCGACAAGCTCATCGCCGGTGTGCCGGAGCTGGCCGACCTGGCCAACGTGCGCGGCGAGCAGGTGATGCAGATCGCCTCCGAAAGCATCAGCAACGAAGACTTGCTGAAGCTGGGCAAACGCGTCGCCGAACTGGCCGACAGCAAGGACGTCGACGGCATCGTCATCACCCACGGCACCGACACCCTGGAAGAGACCGCCTACTTCCTCAACCTGGTGGAGAAGACCGACAAGCCGATCGTGGTGGTCGGTTCCATGCGCCCGGGCACCGCCATGTCCGCCGACGGCATGCTCAACCTGTACAACGCCGTCGCCGTGGCCAGCAGCAAGGAGTCCCGCGGCAAGGGCGTGCTGGTGACCATGAACGATGAGATCCAGTCGGGCCGCGACGTGAGCAAGGCGATCAACATCAAGACCGAGGCCTTCAAGAGCGCATGGGGCCCGTTGGGCATGGTGGTGGAAGGCAAGTCGTACTGGTTCCGCCTGCCGGCCAAGCGCCACACCGTCAACTCGGAATTCGACATCAAGCAGATCAGCAGCCTGCCGGCGGTGGACATCGCCTACGGCTATGGCAACGTGACCGACACCGCCTACAAGGCGCTGGCGCAGAATGGCGCCAAGGCGCTCATCCACGCTGGCACCGGCAATGGCTCGGTATCGTCGCGGGTGGTGCCGGCGCTGCAGGAGCTGCGCAAGGACGGCGTGCAGATCATTCGCTCCTCGCATGTGAATGCCGGCGGCTTCGTGCTGCGCAATGCCGAGCAGCCTGACGACAAGAACGACTGGGTCGTGGCCCATGACCTGAATCCGCAGAAGGCACGGATCCTGGCCATGGTGGCGATGACCAAGACCCAGGACAGCAAGGAGCTGCAGCGGATCTTCTGGGAGTATTGATCGCTGGACGGGTGTGCTGCCTGCACCCGTTTTGTGATGCTCAGGATCCAGGGGGCGCCGGACAGGTCGCCCCTCACGTCACATAGCCAATCCCGAACTAATCCCTCTAGCACGGTCATATACGCTTTTCACCTTACACGCTGTTGCGAAATTGCCTACAGTCAAATACTGTATGCACATACAGCAAAACAAGGAAAAGCCCCGTGGCCAGCACCTCCTCCGCAACGCCTGGCAGTTATGAGCAACTGGGTCTGCGCATCCAGAAGATCATCAACAGCCCCATCGCCCAGCGCAGCCGCGCCGCCCTGATCTTCCGCCTGGAACACGAGTCGCCCGATGACTGGGAGACCCTGCTCGAGGAGATCGCCGAGAACGACAACGTCACCCTCGCCCACCGCGACGACGGCGGCGTGCAGATCTTCTGGACCGTGCCGAAGGAAGACTGACCGCGCATGAGAGTTACGCTTTTTGCCACCGCCTGCCTGCTGTTGAGCATTCCCCTCGCCCATGCCGATGCCCCGCGCACCTTCCAGGAAGCCAAGAAGGTGGCGTGGCGGTTGTATGCACCGCAATCCACGGAGTTCTATTGCGGCTGCAAGTACAAGGGCAACAAGGTCGACCTGGCTTCCTGTGGCTATACCCCACGCAAGAACGCCCAACGCGCCTCGCGCATCGAGTGGGAACACATCGTCCCGGCCTGGCAGATCGGCCATCAGCGCCAATGCTGGCAACAGGGCGGGCGCAAGAACTGCGCACGCCACGACGATGTGTTCAAGCGCGCCGAGGCCGACCTGCACAACCTGGTGCCGAGCATCGGCGAGGTCAACGGCGACCGCAGCAACTACAGCTTCGGCTGGCTGCCCACGCAGCAAGGCCAGTACGGCCGCTGCCTGACCCAAGTCGACTTCAAGGCACGGAAGGTCATGCCGCGCCCTTCCATTCGAGGGATGATCGCCCGCACCTACTTCTACATGAGCAAGCGGTACGACCTGCGCCTGTCCCGCCAGGACCGCCAGCTGTTCGACGCCTGGAACAAGACCTACCCGCCGCAGGTCTGGGAGCTGCAACGCAACCAGCAAGTGGCGTGCGTGATGGGCCACGGCAACGACTTCGTGGGGCCGGTGAACCTCAAGGCCTGCGGCTGAGGCTCAGGCCAATGCCTGCAGGTAGGCGCTGGCCTGCTGGTAGCGGCTGAGCCGGGCCAGGTCCGCAGGGCCCGGGCAAGGAATGCGTGACAGGTCGCTGTTGTCGGCCAAGTCCGCCAGCTTGACCTGGCGCGCCAACGGGTCATGGCCCAGGCGCACGACGAATGCCTCGTAGCTTTCGTCCTCGCGCCTGCTCAGCGCCAGCAGTGCGGCGAGAATCTTCAGGGTGAAGCCTTCGCGGGCCAGGTCCGACAGGGTCAGCGGCGTGTCTTCCAGCACATCGTGCAGTACCGCCACGATCCGTTGCTCAGGCGTGGCCACCCGCATCATCACCCGCAACGGGTGGAGGATATAGGCCGCCCCACCCTTGTCGCATTGCCCTTCATGGGCCCTGGCGGCCACGGCGATAGCCCGTTCCAGCGTAGACATGAGGCCCTCCCCGTTCAGCATCTGCCCCTGCAAGCATAGCCGGGACGACGACGGGATGACAGGCGCGCCTGCCCCGGCCATGCGGGGTTCGTTGTCTGCACACGACCTCGAATACGACCAGCGCCCCTGCATGCATTGTCTTTCCCTCGTCCTGCAAGCACACTCATCGACGCCAGCCAGGAAGCGGAGTCCAGAGTGCCCACACCACGTCAGTTCAGCCAGAAGACCAGCACCAGCAACATGCTGCGGCTCAAGGCCACCCACGGCAGCGCCCAGGCGCCCTACCGGGTGGGCTTCGTTTTGCTCGAGCACTTTTCCATGGCCAGCTTCACCGTGGCCATGGACGTGCTGGTGACCGCCAACCTGCTGCGCGCCGACAGTTTCGGCTTCACCCCGCTGTCGCTGGCTGGCGATCGGGTGCTGAGCGACCTGGGCCTGGAGCTGATCGCCAGCGAACTGGCGACGGGTACCCTGAAGGCGCTCGACCTGCTGGTGATCTGCGGTGGCCTGCGCACGCCGCTCAAGTACCCCGAGCTGGATCGCCTGCTGGCCGATTGCGCCGCCCATGGCATGGCCCTGGGCGGGCTGTGGAGCGGCGCCTGGTTCCTCGGCCGGGCCGGGGTACTGGCCGATTATGGCTGCAGCATCCACCCCGAGCAGCGCGCCAGCCTCGCCGAGCGCAGCCCGCAGACGCGCATCACCCCGGCCAGCTTCACCCTCGACCGTGACCGCCTCACCGCCGCCAGCCCGAACGGCGCCATGGAGCTGATGCTCGGCCTGGTCCGCCGCCTGTACGGCGATGCCCTGGCCGAGGGCGTGGAGGAGATCCTCTCGTTCTCCGGCGCCCGCTACCGCCAGGTCGGGCCGGGGGCGAAGAAGTCCATGAGCCTGCACCTGCGCACCATCGTCGAGTTGATGGAAAACAACCTCGAGGAAACCCTGAGCCTCGACCAACTGGCGGCCTACAGCGGCCGTTCGCGGCGCCAGATCGACCGCCTGTTCCAGGCCCAGCTCGGCACCTCGCCGCGACGCTACTACATGGAGCTGCGCATCACCAAGAGCCGCCGCCTGCTGCAGTATTCCGACCTCTCGGTGATGGAAGTGGCGGTGGCCTGCGGCTTCGTCTCGGTATCGCACTTCAGCAAGTGCTACGCGGCGTACTTCGGCTACCCGCCGTCGCGCGAGCAACGGCTGGGCGAGTGAGGCGCGGCGTCAGGCGCGGATGTAGCGCAGCACCGCTTCGCAGATCATCTGCTTGTGGCGCTGCTTGACCTGGTCGTCGGCCAGGTCGATCTGGAAGATCTCGCTGAAGGTGTGGCGGTTGGACACCCGGTAGAAGCAGAACGAACTCATCAGCATGTGCAGGTCGATGACCTCGATGCCCGGGCGGAACACGCCCTCCTCCACACCCCGGTTCAGGATCCGGCCCAAGGCCTCGAGGACCAGGCTGCTCATCTCGCGGATCACCGGCGACTGCTTGACGTATTCGCCGTAGTGGATGTTCTCGGTACAGACGATGCGCACGAAGTCGACGTTAAGGTCGTGGTGGTCGAAGGTGAACTCCACCAGGCGCTGGATCGCCTGCACGGCCGGTAGCGACTCGAGGTCAAGGCTGTGCTCGGTCTTGCGGATATCGCCGTAGAGCTTGACCAGGCACTCGACGTAGAGCTGCTCCTTGCTGCCGAAGTAGTAGTAGATCATGCGCTTGGAGGTGGCGGTGCGCTCGGCGATGGCGTCGACCCGGGCGCCGGCCAGGCCTTGCTGGACGAACTCGTTGATGGCGGCCTGGAGGATGTCCTCGCGCGTTTTCTCGGGGTTGTTCTTGCGCGTCTTGCGCCCCCCTTCGATTTCAGGCTGGCCGAGGCCGACTAAGGAATCACTCATACCCACTCACAGGCTGTTGTTGGAATGGGTAGGGATTATCCGTGAGCGGGGCGGTACAGGGAAGCATTGCTGCTGACGGGGTGGCCCATTGGCGGGCAAGCCGGCTTCCACAAAAAGCCAACGGTGCACACGAATCATGTGCCATGCGGAGCATTCTGTGGGAGCGGCCTTGTGTCGCGAAAGGGGCGCGAAGCGGCCCCAAATGACGCCTTCAGAACCCCAGCGTTGCCGAAAGCAGGTAGGTCCTGGGTGTGGACAAGGTCAGGCCCGGTTCGCTGTCATCCGAAGCCCCGGCCGACGCCCAGTAGCGGTCATCCAATACGTTCTCGACACTGGCACGCAGGGTGACGTGCTTGTCGTCGACCTTGAACGCATACCGGGCACCGATATCCAGCCGCTCCCAACCGTCGATCTGCTTGCTGTTGGCCTGGTCCAGGTACTGCGAACTCGAGTGGATGCCGCGTGCGGTCAACGTCACCCCGGGCAACGCCGGAACGTCCCACTCGGCACCGAGGTTGACGTTGTACTCAGGCGTTGCCGGTGCACGGTTGCCATCGAACGCGCCACCCACGGTATCGGTCAATTCGCTGTCGATGTACATCACCCCACCCAGCAGGCGGAAGCCCTCGAGCGGCTCGCCGAACACACTGAGCTCGATGCCCCTGTTGTCGCGCTTGCCGTTGGGTCCGAAGACCCGCGAGGTGGCGTTGGTTTCATAGGCGGGCTGGCGGATGCGAAAGGCACTGGCGGTAAAGGCGACCCGGCCCAGGTCGTACTTGGCGCCCACCTCCACCTGGCGGCTGGTGAACGGTGGGAAGATCTGGTCTTCGTTGAGCGAGGTCGACGGCGCGATCTTGCCTTGGCTCAGGCCTTCCATGTAGTTGGCGTAGAGCGACAGCCGATCGCTGACCTTGAACAGGATGCCGGCCGACGGCGAGACCTTCTCCTCGTCGTAGGCAGTGTCGCCCTTGACGTCACCGGTCCAGTCATCGACCTTGATCCGCTGCCAGCGGGCGCCAAGGGTCAGCAGCAGGCGGTCGTCGAGGAAACCGAGGGTGTCGGACAAGGCCAGGCCCGTGAAGCGGTTCTCGGTGTAGACCTTGGCATCGTAGCGGGTCGGCGTGCCGGGCGTCGGTGTCGGTACCGGGTCGTAGAGGTTGCTGGGCGCTGCGGCATAACGGGCGCCGCCGTTCTCGAAGTCCATGTAGAAGTAGGTCGCGGCCAGGTTGAGCTCATGGCTCACCGGCCCGGTGTCGAACCAGTTGCGCAATCCGGCCATGGCCGTCCTGACCGTTTCGTCGCGAGTGAAGTCGCGGGGCTGGACGCTGAAGTCACCGGCATCGTTGACGATCGACACGTTGTGCCGGAGAAAGTCATGGTTGCTCTTGCGCGCACCGACCGCGCCATAGGCCATCAGCGCGTCGCTGATATCGAACTCCCCATGCACGGCGCCGAAGGTATCGTTGGTGCGCGCCTTGCTCCAGGCCTGGGCATAGTTGTGGCGCACGTCGCCAGCATGCGGAACCTGGGCATTAGCGCCGACCAGGACCCGCTCCTGGGGCGCGTCGGTATCGCGCTCGGTATGGCCCAGGTCCGCCGACAGGCGCACACGCTCACCGCGAAAATCCAGCCCCAGCACGGCCATCTCGCGGTCGACGCTCTGCTGCTCCCACTCGGTGTCACCGGACTGCTTCACGCCGTTGAAGCGCAGGCCGAACTGCCCGTGCTCACCGAAACGCCGGCCGATATCCACTGCGCCACCCACCTGACTGTCGGAGGCGTAGCTGCCGGTGAATGCTGTGACCGGGGTATCGCCCGCGCGCTTGGGCACCACGTTGATCCCACCCCCCACGCTGCCGCGCGGCGAGATACCGTTGATCAACTGGCTCGGGCCCTTGATGATGTCCACACGATCGGCCATTTCCATGTCGATCGAATAGGTCGGCAGGATGCCGTAAAGGCCGTTGTAGGACACGTCGCTGTTGAACAGGCTGAACCCACGGATGGTGAATTGCTCGAAGCGCCCGCCGGCCGGGTTGGTCGAACGCACCGAGGGATCGCTGGCGATCAGGTCGCCCAGGGTCCGCGCCTGCTGGTTCTGCATCGCCTCATGGGTGTAGGTGGTCATGCTGAACGGTGTTTCCATGAAGTCGCGTGAGCCGAGCAGGCCTTGCGAACCACGGCGCGCGACTTGGCCACCGGCATAACGCTCGGCATCGCTGCCCAAGGCACGGGTACCGGTGACGGTGGTGGGGGCGATCTCCAGGGCATCGGCCCCCTGCGGTACCGGCAACAGGGTATAGGCGCCATCCCCCACTGGCTGCAACTGCAGGCCACTGCCCTGGAGCAGCCGTGCGAAGCCTTCATCGACACTGTAGGTACCAGACAACCCGGCACTGCGCCGCCCGCTCACCAGAGCCGGGTCGACCGACAGGCTGACTCCGGCGAGGCCGGCGAAACGGGTCAAGGCGATGCCCAGGGTACCCGCTGGCACCTCGTAGCTGCGGCGACCGAGGTCCTCGGCCCAGCTGGGCGAAATCAACAACAGGTTGGCACTCAGGCCCATCGCGAACCCCAGGTGCAGCAATGGACGCGCACCAGGCGCAGCCGGACGTGAACGGCAAGGCAATACTGCTGGCATTGAAGAATGCTCCCCTTTTTCTTTTCTCCTACCGGCAATGACCAGCGACGCGAAAAAAAGGGACAGGCTCAGGCAAGATTTTTCCGAGAAGACAAGGTAATCCAGTACCGCGTGCGGGCATGCACCTCCAGCGGCAGGCTGGCAGCCAGCAGCGCAAGCACCCGGTCGGTGTCGTCGAGCCGGAAGGTGCCGGTCACCCGCAAGGTTTCCAGCTCGGGCTCCCAACGCAGCAGTCCGGGGCGGTAGCGGCGCAACTCACGCAAGAAATCCCCCAAGGGCTGGTCCTCGACCATGAGTACCCCGTCACGCCAGCCCAGCAGCAGGTTATCCGTCGTGCCAACAGGGCCCGTGCCGGTCGTGTGCAGGCTCGCCTGCTGCCCCTCGTGGAGAGCCAAGGTGCCGCCGTGCAGTGGCTGCAACTGCACGGTGCCCTTGACCACGGCCACCCGGCAATCGCGCTCGAGCAGGCGCATGCAGACTTCGCCATCGCCAACCATGACGCGGCCGAATGGCACCTGTACGGTCAAGTGCGCATACCGGGGGACGTCCAGGGCGATTTCGCCACGCAGCAGCGTCACCTGATGGGCGGCCAGGTCGATGTTGACCGCGCTGTCGGTGTTCAACTGCAACGAACTGCCGTCGGCCAGGGTCAGGCGCTTCTGCTCGCCGATGCCCGTGTGCACGTCGGCGACCCAGGCCTCCAAAGGCATTTGCCGCCCCAGCATCCAGGCCGCCGGTACCAGCGCGGCAACCCCGAGGGCCTGCTTGAGCACCCGACGCCGGCCCGCATCCGGGCGATCCAGGGTGGCCATCGCCAGGGCGCCAGGCAGCTCGGAAAAGCGCTGGCGCAGCCATTGTGCCTTTTGCCAGGCACGCTCGTGGCTGCCGCTTGCATTGCGCCACGCTTCCAACTGCAGCAGATCGCTCTCGCGAGCCTTGCCCGACTCCAGCAGCGCCAGCCAGCGGGCTGCGGCACGAGCGACCTCGCGCGCCTCGTTGGTGGGCGTGGCGGGCATCACAGTTCCGCCAACAGGCAGTGCTCGTAGGCCTGCGCCATGTAGCGTTTGACGGTGCGCTCGGAAACACCGAGGCGCTCGGCGATTTCACGGTAGCCCAGCCCTTCCAGCTGGCTCCAGAGAAATGCCCTGCGCACCGGGGCGTGCAGGCCGGCGAGCAGCTCGTCCAGGGCCTGCAGGGTTTCCAGCAGCACCCAGCGCTGCTCCGGCGACGGCACGCTTTGCTCCGGCAACTGCGCCAGGGCCTGCAGGTAGGCCTGCTCGAGGCTGCGCCTGGAGTAGAAGGTGCTCAGCAGGCGCTTGCCCACGGTCAGCAGGTAGGCCCGGGGTTCGCGGATCTCGGCGAGCTGGTGGGAGTTGGCGAGCACCCGCAGGAAGGTGTCCTGGCTCAGGTCCGCCGCATCCCAGGCATTGCCCATGCGCCGCCGCAGCCAGTTTTCCAGCCAGCCTCGATGGTCACGGTACAGGGCGGGCAGGCTGTGCTCCGCGGGCGGCGCTGCATCAATCATGTCGGGAGGCTCTGGGCGATGGTCGCAAATGATAGTAATTCTATTTTACATATCGCTTTGGTTCCAAGTGCTTTGTACATCGGCCAAGCCGAGGGTTGAAAAAGCGGCTATGCAGCCCCCTGAATCCATCCGCCCGACAATGGTCGTACACTACACGCAACCTTGAACGCCACGAACAAAGGAGCCGGCACCCATGGACCTGCAGTTTCTAGGCACCAGCGCCGGGATCCCCACCAAGGCCCGGAACGTCAGCGGTACCGCTCTCATCGAGGCCAGCGGCAGCGCCTGGTACCTGGTCGATTGCGGCGAGGCAACCCAGCACCAGCTCCTGCGAACCCCGCTGTCGGTCTGCGACCTGCGCGCGATCTTCATCACCCATGTCCATGGCGACCACTGCTTCGGCCTGCCGGGCCTGTTGGCCAGTGCCGGCATGTCCGGGCGTAGCGAACCGCTCGACCTGATACTGCCGGCCGCGCTACACGAATGGCTGCGCCTGGGGTTGGCCGTCAGCGAGACCTACCTGCCCTTCGAATTGCGCCTGCAGGCGGTCGAAAGCCTGGAGGGCTGGTGCAGTGGCAACATCCAGGTCACCCCCGTGCAGCTATCGCACCGGGTGCCCAGCTATGGTTATGTATTCACCGAGGTCAACCCCGACCCTCGCCTGGATATACAACGCCTGGAGGCCGACGGTGTCCCCCGCGGCCCCCTATGGGGCGAGCTTGCCCACGGCCACTCGGTGGAACATGCCGGGCGGTGGCTGCACGCCCAGGATTACCTGCGCCCGTCCCGCCCACCTCGGCGGGTGATCGTCTGCGGCGACAACGACACCCCCGGGCTGCTGGCCGACGTGGCGCAAGGCGTGGATGTGCTGGTGCACGAGGCGACCTTCACCGAACCGGTCGTCGAACGCACCCAGGCGACCTTCGGCCACAGCACCGCCGCGGCCGTGGCCCGTTTCGCCGAGTCGGCGGGCGTTGCGAACCTGGTGCTGACCCACTTCAGCGCCCGCTACCAGCCCAATGCCCAGCGCAGCCCCTCGATCGAAGACGTTCGCCAAGAGGCTCGGGCGCACTACAGCGGTCACCTGGTGCTGGCGCAGGACCTGCAGCGCTACCGCATGGGGCGCGATGGCTGCCTTGTGTCGGTGGACGCTCAATAGGCACACGCATGACGCGTGGGCTGTCGATCGATGATCATCATGAACGAGGAAATCCCCCATGAACCGCTTCGTCATCATTTCCGGCTGCTCGGGCGGCGGCAAGTCTACCCTGCTCGAGGAGCTTGGGCGGCGTGGCCATGCCGTGGTCGAAGAGCCCGGCCGGCGCATCGTACAAGAAGAAATACGCACGGGAGGCCAGGCACTGCCCTGGGTCGACACCGTCGGTTTTTTACGCCGGGTCATCGACTTGGCATTGGATGACCATGCCCAGGCTCCGCGCAATGACCGCCAATGGGTCTTCTTCGATCGTGGGCTGGTCGATGCGGCAGCGGCAATCCAGGCGCTGACGGGAGAGCCCCTGCTCGCCACGCTAGGTCAATCCTGTCGTTATCACCCGCACGTGTTTCTCACCCCGCCCTGGCCGGAAATCTATGTGCAGGACGCGGAGCGCCGGCACGACATGGAGGCTGCACGGGCTGAGTTCGAGCGGCTCCAGCAGGCCTATCCATCGTTGGGGTACGAGGTATCGCTGTTGCCCAAGATCGGCGTGGCGGCGCGGGCGGATTTCGTGCTCGATACCTTGGCAGCGTACTGAGCCGCCGGGCTCGCTTTGCAGCCCTCCATGAACCCGCTTTACCCCAGGCCCAACTGCGCGACCACCTCGTCCGAGGTCATGACATCGGCATACTGATTGGGAGCAGTTTAAAGACCTACCCCGCGCCTCTCACCGCACGCCCCTCTCCGAGAAACGATCAATGGCCCACCCAACGTTGACAGGCCAGCGAAAACCTGCAAAATCGCCGGCCTTTTTTGCGACAGGAAGTCCTCATGCAACGGATTGTGATTCTGGGCAATGCCGGTAGTGGCAAGTCCACTCTCGCCCGCGCCCTAGGCAAGCGCCTTGGCCTGCCGGTGGTGCACCTCGACACACTGTTCTGGGAACCTGGCTGGGTCGAACCCGATGCCGAGCAGTTCCGCGCGCGAGTCCGCGAGGCGGTCGCCACGGATGCCTGGATCTGCGAAGGCAACTATGCCCGCCGGACCTTCGACCTTCGCCTGCCCCGCGCCGACCTGGTCATCTGGCTCGATACGCCGCGGCTGACCTGTTTCCTGCGGGTGATCATGCGTAGCGTCATGAACCGCCCTCGGCCTGACATTGCAGCAGGGTGTAGAGAGCACCTGGACAGGGCGTTCCTGACCTTTCTCAAATTCGTATGGCAATTCGATCGTGACTACCGCCCGGGTATCGAGGCCATGCGCCCGGCCATGGGGCCCCAGGTGCCTACGGTTCACTTGCGCAACACTCGGCAGGTGTCTGCATTTCTCGATGGCCTGCCCGCGCTGAACGAAAGTACCTGCCCATGACCCGTTGGACTGCTTTTTACCAACAGAGCGAGAAACGCGGGCCATCTCCCACACGATGAGTCTTGTCGAACCAGATAGATGTTGGCCAGGCCATTGAAATTGGGTTGCGGAACCGGCAACGAGACGCGACAGCTCGTTCAGGCGGATGGATATGCATTCCGACCAGCTCAATTGGCATCGACTTGATCGGATCATGCGGAAGGCTTTTCATGGGCAGTGAGGGCTACCTTTGCGGCGCTCACTTTGAATATGCACCTTAGTGTCCGGTTGTAATTGCATATCCGACGCAGCATCCAAGTACGCAGCGCTACAGTTTCGGGAGACGCTCATGCTCGACGACAAGAACATGGTGGTGAACAGCGGCAGGATCGAACCATGATCCCCGATCGCCTGAACGCCGACCTCTCGCTGCGCGCGATCATGCATGGCGCGAGCCTGCCCTGGGTCGCCAGCCCGCTGCCTGGTGTGGAGCGGCGCCCACTGTATCGCCTGGGTGGCGAGCAGGCACGGGCCACCAGCCTGGTGCGCTACGCCCCCGGCAGCCAGTTCAGCGCACATGTCCATTCGGGTGGTGAGGAGTTTCTCGTGCTCGATGGCGTGTTCGAGGACGAGCATGGTCGCTACCCAGCGGGCACCTACGTGCGCAATCCGCCCGGCAGCTTACATTCTCCAGGGGCGAGCGAAGGCTGCATGATCTTCGTGCGGCTTCGCCAGTTCGATGCTGACGATCGCGAGCAGGTCGTCACGTCGCTGGCCGTCCATGGCGACCAGGTGCTGTTCGAGAACGCCTGTGAACGGGTCTGGGTCCAGCAGCCCAGGCCCGGATCGCCCGTGCAACTGGCCAATCCGCGGGGGCTGGAGTTGCTGCTGCTCGACGGCGAAATAGCCGGGGAAGACTTCACGCTACAGCCACTGAGTTGGATGCGCCTGCCGCCCGGCATGCCATTCGAGGCCGTGGCCGGCGCCCGGGGCGCCCGCCTGTGGCTCAAGGATGCCGCGCCAGATCTAGGTTTCTGAGGCGACCTGGTAAATACAGTGAATCGACAGGGCGCTGAGACTTCATCAATGACCTTGGCATAACGTCGAGTCATACGTCCCTATGTGAACTTTAAAAATGCCCCGAACATTACATGAGAACGCCCCCCCCTTACCCCATCACCGCGGCACGCCCCCTCTTCACACATCGTGAACGTCCAATGCTTTCGCGGCACAGGCAACTTGTTCTTGCAACCAACGTTGTGATGGGTCGTTTTCGTTATTGCCATGCCAGACCATCTCCAGTTGCTGGTGGGCTACGGGATAAGGCAGTTCCTTGATCATCAAGCCCATTGTGCGGGCAAATGTCCGGGCCAAAGGGCGCGGCATGATGGCCAGCAACTCGCTGTCTTCGAGCAACAGGGGAAGTGCCAGGAAATGCGGCAGCACGACTTGCCGGCGCAGCGTCAGGCCTGCCTGGGCCAATGCGTTCTCCAGCGCGCCACGGTCGTACATGTCCGTCTGGCGCGCCAACCCCCGTTCGAGAATGTAGTCACTGTTCGCATCCGTGCCACCTAGCGAAACCACGGCCAACGGGTAGCGTGCGAGGTCGGCAAGAGTCGCCTGGGCACTGCCCAGCGGATGGTCGCCGCGACAGACCAGCACTTCTTCCTGCAGGAGGATCGGTCGACTGCGCAGACGCTCCGGCACGCTGCGAAACATACCAAGCGCAACATCGATGCGGCCCAGGTCGATCTGCTCGGCCAAGTCCAGGCGTGTCACTGGCGTAATCACAAGGTCGATACCCGGTGCAGCGCTGCGCAACTGGCGGTTCAACTGCGGCAGCAAGGTAGCCGACAAATAGTCGTTGGCGGCAATCACGAACGATCGGTCGATGCTCCCGGGGTTGAACGGGGCGGCTGCGCCGGCCAGCGTCTCGCCGATGCTCCGCAAGGCCGAACGCAGTGGTTCGCTGATCTGGTAGGCGTAGTGGGTAGGCGTCATGCCTTGGCCGGTACGGACGAAGATTTCCTCGCCCAACCCTTCGCGCAAACGCCCCAGCGCGTGGCTCACCGCAGACGGGCTCAAATGCAGGCGCTGGCTGGCGCGCAGGACACTGCGCTCCTCCATGACCGCATCGAAAACCCGGATCAGGTTCAGGTCCAGTTTGTCGAAAGCAATCATTGGGTCATTCCCCGCCCAACCTGTCGATTATCCATGATGCATAACTTCATCGAAGCG
Organism: Pseudomonas guariconensis; assembly: GCF_024127895.1. Classification (GTDB taxonomy): domain Bacteria; phylum Pseudomonadota; class Gammaproteobacteria; order Pseudomonadales; family Pseudomonadaceae; genus Aquipseudomonas; species Aquipseudomonas guariconensis_B. The sequence continues at coordinate 43,552 of NZ_JAMYBK010000010.1, forward strand.
AAAGTACAGGTACGCTACTGCGCCGTGAACAGGCTGCATTCTCACACTGCAGATAATTCGTTTCTTATCGAAAAACAACAATGGGAGAATTTCTGGCAACAACACGAGGAGGCACCCCCTTGAAAAAGAGAGATGAGTTAATCAATGCCTGTATCAACTTCCTTGCCTTGGTCAAAGATAAAACAGCCGGCACGGAAACCGAAAACTGGTTGAACGCACATTACGGCCCGGACAGCGAAACGTATCGATACATCGCCGAGCGCGTGATCGAAGGCGTGGCCGAGGGCTGGCTCGCCAATGTCGAAATCAGCGGTGAACATTATCGCCGCAGCCGTTTATGCGAGCCGAGCGCAGACACTTTCTACTTCAGCATGACCGCCGTCTACATGAACAGCCGCAGCCATGAGATGAACAACGTCGATCATAGTTTCCGTGGCGACTATCACCGCCATCCCTATGGCGAACTGAACATGGTCATCCCGCTGGACAAGGATGCCATGCTGGCAGGCCCGCAGGGCTGGCAAGGCGCTGGCTGGACCGCTCCGGCACCGGGCAGCCAGCACTTTCCCGAGGTCAAAGGCGGCGCGCTCATCGCCTTTTTCTTTCTACCCGCAGGACGTATCGCCTATGACGTGCGGAATACCCCTTAGATTAATCGCTGCGGCATGTCGCCCACCTGCCAAAATTGGCTGACTTCCGGGACGCGGCCCGCGCATCATGATCCAGACGGCGGCCAGGCACGGTTCCTGGCCGCCGCTTCACCGATCCTGTCACCGAACACTCGCACGGCGTTGGCGCCGAGCCAGTACAAGGGAATACCTGATGACGGTACGAACAGTGGCGATTGCCATCCACGATGGCGTTCAGGCATTGGATGTCGTCGGCCCAATGGATGTGTTCCATGAAGCCAACGCCTACCTGGCAACTGGAGACCGGTACGAAACAGTGCTGGTCGCCGCCGACGACAGCCCGCTGCGGGCATCGAACAGCATGCAGTTGCGGGCGGACCTCACCTTCGCTGAAGCAACCGGGACGTTCGATATCCTGCTGATCGCCGGCGGCCCTGCCTTGCCCGACGCACCACCGGATCCGAGACTCATCGAATGGGCCAGCAAAGCCCCGAATCACGCGCATACATACGGCTCCATTTGTACAGGTGTATTTGCGCTGGGGTACGCCGGCCTCATCGACCAGCGCCGCGTGACAACGCATTGGCAAAATGTCCCCAAGCTGGCCGCGCGGTTTCCGAACGCCTGCGTCGAGCCCGACGCGATCTATGTGCGCGACGACAGGTTGGTGACCTCCGCAGGCGTCACCGCCGGCATCGACCTGGCCCTGGCCCTGGTCGGCCAATGCCATGGACAGGACATCGCCCTGACCGTAGCGAAGCGGCTGGTGGTGGTAGCCCAGCGTCAGGGTGGCCAGTCGCAGTTCAGCCCGTACCTCACCGCCCCGGCCAACCCCGCCTCACCGGTAGCACGCATCCAGGCGCACGTCATGACCCACATCGGCGAGCGGCACAGCCTGGAATCGCTCGCCGCCGAAGTTGGCATGAGCGCACGCAACCTGGCGCGCTATTTCGTGCAGGAAACCGGGATCACCCCACACGAGTTCGTGCAGCGCGCGCGCATCGATGCCGCGCGCATGATGCTGGAAGCCAGCGACCGCCCCCTGAAAACCATCGCCTACGACTGTGGCTTCGGCACGGTCGACCGCATGCGCATCACCTTCGGCGAACGGCTTGGCATCACCCCGGCCCAGTACCGGGCCAGCTTCCGCCGCCAGGCACCGGCCTCCAGCACAGCGCAGGCATAGCGCACCTGCCCATGACGGCACGCCGGCATGGGCAGGCGGCCGGTCTGTCAGGCAGGCGACAGGCCCAAGGCCTGGGCAACACCTGCGCCGTAGGCGGGGTCGGCCTTGGCGCAGTTGGCGACATGCCGCTGTTTCACTTCCAGGCGCGCATCCCCCAAGGCTCGCGCGGTGTTGTCGAACAGCGCCTGCCGCTGCGCAGGCGTCATCAGGCGGAACAGGTTGCCGGGCTGCTCGTAGTGGTCGTCATCGCGGCGATGGTCCCAATGGTCGGCCGCACCATCGAGCTCCAGCGGTGGCTCCTTCAGCGATGGGTCGTCGCCAATCCAGGTGCCTTTGCTGTTGGGCCAGTAGCTCGCCGTGGGCCCCAGGTTGCCGTCGGTGCGCATGGCGCCGTCGCGGTGATAGCTATGGAAGGGGCAACGTGGCGCATTGACCGGGATGTGGTTGAAATTCACCCCCAGCCGGTAGCGCTGCGCATCGCCATAGGAGAACAGCCGTCCCTGCAGCATGCGATCCGGTGAAAAACCGATACCGGGCACCACGTTGGCTGGCGAGAATGCTACCTGCTCCACCTCGGCGAAATAATTGTCCGGGTAGCGGTTGAGCTCCATCACCCCCACCTCGATCAACGGGTACTCGGCCTTCGGCCACACCTTGGTCAGGTCGAACGGATTGTGCTGGTGCGCCCGGGCCTGCGTTTGCGTCATGACCTGGATGAACAGTGTCCAGCGCGGGAAATCCCCCCGCTCGATGGCTTCGAGCAGATCACGGCCATGGCTTTCGCGATCCGTGGCGATCAAGGCCGCGGCCTGCTCGTCGGTCAGGTTCTCGATACCCTGCTGGCTACGGAAATGGAACTTGACCCACACCCGCTCGTTCGCCTCGTTGATCAGCGAAAAGGTATGGCTGCCAAAACCGTGCATGTGCCGCAGGCTGCGGGGGATGCCACGGTCCGACATGACGATGGTCACTTGGTGCAGGGCCTCGGGCAGCAGCGTCCAGAAATCCCAGTTGCTGTCGGCCGAACGCAGCCCGGTGCGCGGGTCGCGCTTGATGGCGTGATTCAGGTCGGGAAAACGCATCGGGTCGCGGAAGAAGAACACCGGCGTGTTGTTGCCCACCACGTCCCAATTGCCCTCCTCGGTGTAGAACTTCACCGCGAAGCCCCGAATATCGCGCTCGGCGTCGGCGGCGCCACGCTCGCCGGCCACGGTGGAAAAACGCGCGAACAGCGGGGTCTGCTTGCCGACCGCGGCGAACAGCTTCGCCTTGGTGTAGCGGGTAATGTCCTGGGTGACCGTAAAGGTGCCATGGGCGCCCCAGCCCTTGGCATGCATGCGCCGCTCCGGGATCACTTCACGGTCGAAGTGCGCCAGCTTCTCGATCAGCCAGATATCCTGCAGTAACGCCGGGCCGCGAGGGCCGGCGGTCATGGTATTGAGGTTGTCCGCTACCGGGGCCCCTGTGGCATGGGTCAGGGTCGGCAGCGCGCCGTTGTCGCGGGAACGTGTGTCGGTCATGTCGATGGCTCCTGGCGTCAGGTGGTGGTCACGGGCACTTGCCTCAGTTCGGCCACGCCGAACCGAGGATGAGTGAGCAGAAGTTCATGCGCGTGTAGCCAGGGACCTTCAGCGCCAGCACATCGGCCTTGACGTTGCCGAAGGTGGTCAACGGCTTGTGTTTTATACCGTCGGCGAAGTGTTCGATGATGCCTTCCTTGAAATTCGCCTCACGGGGATGATGCTCGCAGACCTGGCAACGCTGCTCGTGGCTGAAGTCATGGTAGGCAATGCCCAGCACATCCATCTCCACCCCGGCCGTCACCAGGGCGATGGTGGGCCGCATGTGCTCGGGGATCCCGGGCGTGGTGTGCAAGGCGATTGCCGTCCAGACATCCTCGATGTCACGCTCCGCGACCCCGTAGCTCTTCATGAAATCCCGGGCCGCGTTGGCGCCATCGACCTCGAAGCGCAGCTCAGGGCTCGAGTAGCGCGCTGTCAGCCCCATGTCGTGGAACATGGCGCCCAGGTACAGCAGCTCGGGGTCGTAGTCCAGGCCGCGGCGTTCGCCCGTCAATGCCCCCCAGCAGAACACCCGGCGGCTATGGTTGAACAGCAGGTCGTCCTCGGTATCGCGAACGAGCTCAGTGGCAGCGCGGGCGATCGCGCTATCGGGGATTCTGATACCAGCAACGATTTCGGTCATCGACATACACTCCAGGTCAGGCGGCGCGGTGAAGCAAGGTGCGCGAATGCCAAGGTTGTACTGCCGCGATCACCACTGCCCGGGTGGACGATGGAGCCCTCGCGGCGCCTGGAGAAATTCCAGCACCGGGCCTGCAACGGAACAAGAAACGAGCGACCTCGGATCAGGACAGACAGACATCGTTTCACGCCAAACGCCCATCGTCCCCAGGCAGGGCCGGCCTCCAGCCGGGTACCCTGACGGCACACCCTGTCCATCACAGCGACCAGTACCGGCAGAACCGGAGGAGCACCACCATGAGCGAGGCCCTGGACAAACTCTCATGGGATGATCTGCGCATCATCAAGGCCATCGGCGAATGCAACAGCCAGATGGGGGCCGCCGACGCGCTCGGCATCAATCACTCGACCGTTTCGCGCAGGCTCTCGGCGATGGAAAGCACCCTCGGCGTGGTGCTGTTCGACCGTCGGCGCAATGGCTATGTGGCGACCGCCGCGGGCGCCGACATGATCGCCCTGGCCAACCGCGTCGAGAAAGACGTTCTCGGCGTGGCGCGGCGGGTGTCGGAGCAGGCCCAACGCTACAAGGGCGACCTGCTCATCACCACCAGCGATGCGCTGTTGGTGGATTTCCTCACCCCCATCATCGCCGAGTTCCAGGCTTGCCACCCAGGCATACGCATCGAGGTCATCGTCAGCAACCAGCCATTGAACCTCGCCCGCGGCGACTCCGACATTGCCTTGCGTGCAACCTTGGCCGTCCCGGAAAACCTGTTCGGACGCAAGGTGGCCCTCGTCGCCTGGGCCACCTACGGGCGCCTGGATAAATACGCAGGCGGTACGTGCACCCTCGACACGCTACACCAGAGCACCTGGGTTTCCTACGGCAAAGGCCTGTCCAGCCTGAAGGCATACCAATTCATCGATGAGCACGTACCCCGCGAAAACATCATCTACCGCAGCGACTCGGTCTACGGCGTAGCGGCAGCCATCCGCGCGGGCATCGGCATCGGCTTGCTGCCCTGCATGCATGGCGACCTGGTGCCAGACCTTGTGCGCATCGGCCCTGTCGAGCCCGAGGTGTATGACGAGTTGTGGCTGCTGACCCACCCCGACATCCGCAAATCAGAACGCATCTATGCCTTCATGACGCATTGCGCCGACGCCATCGTCCGCCAGCGTGCCTTCATCGAAGGCCATGGCGCCCCGGGCACGAGCGAGCAGTAGGCCGCACACGCCATCGGCATTTTTGCGCAATCGGTTTCGCCTAAACGCACGCTCATGGCGCCGGGGCTGAACGTAGACTTTCCAGGCACGATGATCGTGGGCCGGCCCGTCATCCGTGACTGCATGCAGCCCGCCGCACGTGGGCACACCGAAACCTACAAGAGGACTCACCGCCATGAGCATCAAAGCCTGCGCCAAACCCGCCCGCAGCCTGCTGAGCCCACACGACCACGCCCTGGTGCTGATCGACCACCAATCGCAGATGGCTTTCAATACCAAGTCCATCGACGTCACCAACCTGCGTGCCAACACCGCCATCCTGGCCCATGCGGCCAAGGGCTTCGGCGTCCCGACGGTGATCTCCACGATCTCCAAGGACACCTTCGCCGGCCCGCTGTTCGAAGAGATCACCGAGGCTTTCCCCAACGCCGATGTCATCGACCGCACCACGTCCAATGCCTGGGAAGACGAACACTTCATCGCCGGAATCAACGCCACGGACAAGGGGCGCCTGGTCATCTGCGGCCTGTGGACGTCGGTGTGCTGCAACGGCCCCGTGTTGTCGGCACTGGAGCAAGGCTACGAAGTCTATGTGGTGACCGATGCCTGCGGCGACTGCACCGCCGAGGCCCATGAGCGCGCGGTACAACGCATGATCCAGGCCGGCGCGCGCCCGATCACCGCCCTCACCTACCTGCTCGAACTGCAACGCGACTGGGCCCGGGTGGAAACCTACGACCTCACCACCGGTATCTCCAGAAGATTCGGTGGAGCCTTCGGGGTCGGTATCCAGTACGTCAACGCGATGATGAGCGACCATTGAGGCGATCGCCGTTTTGCTGAAGAGCCGACCCGTTCAAGGTGCCTGAAGCCCTTGACGACCGGTCTGGCGCCCCGGCAAGGCCGCTCCCACGACAGGCGCATCGTTGCCCCGTAGCTCGTTTCGGTTGCGGGGCTTTTTTCGCCTGGGTACTTCCGAGCACTGAACTACCCGCAGGGTCGTGGCGTCCCACGAGGCGTTTGAAACGACCGAGTAACGGATCGTGGCAGCTCGCCCACATCCACATGAATCATTCCCTATAGACAGCAGTGGCTGGGGTTGCGCGAAACATATGGAAATCCGTATATTCGAATCTCCATATGCAAGAGCCCTGCCCATGATTACGCCTCCCGAGGTCTTCAAGAGCCTGTCCGACGAGACCCGGGCTCGTGCCACCTTGCTCATCGCCCGTTTGGGCGAGTTGTGTGTCTGCGAGCTGATGTGTGCCCTGGACCACAGCCAACCGAAGATCAGCCGTCACCTGGCACAACTGCGAAGCAGCGGCCTGTTGCTCGATCGCCGCCAGGGCCAATGGGTGTATTACCGCCTCAATCCGCAGCTACCCGCCTGGGTGCACGAGATGCTGCAGGTGACCTTGCGTGCCAATGCCCAGTGGCTGCAGGACAACGCCTCTCGCTTGCAGAACATGGACGACCGCCCCGTCCGCGCTACCGCCTGCTGCTGACCTCTCGACGAGCAAACCTCCCATGCTAGTTGCACTCGCTGTCTTCGTGTTCACCCTGGTGCTGGTCATCTGGCAACCCAAAGGCCTCGGCGTGGGCTGGAGCGCTGCACTGGGCGCAATCATCGCGCTGGGGGTGGGCGCGGTTTCCCTGCACGACATTCCGACCGTGTGGAGCATCGTCTGGAATGCCACTGCCACGTTCATCGCCGTCATCATCATCAGCCTGCTGCTGGACGAGGCCGGTTTTTTCGAATGGGCCGCCCTGTACGTGGCGCGCTGGGCGAATGGCAGCGGCTATCGCCTATTCGCCTTCTGCATGCTGCTCGGCGCCGCTGTGTCAGCGCTGTTCGCCAACGATGGCGCGGCGCTGATTCTTACGCCTATCGTCATGTCGATGCTGGTCGCGTTGCGCTTCCCGCCCGCTGCCACGCTGGCATTCGTCATGGCCGCAGGCTTCATCGCCGACACGGCGAGCCTGCCGCTGGTGGTTTCCAACCTGGTGAACATCGTCTCGGCCGACTACTTCGCGCTGGGCTTCGCAGAGTACGCCTCGGTGATGATGCCAGTGAACCTGGCCAGCGTCGCCGCCACCTTGATGGTGCTTTTCTTGTTCTTCCGGCGCGACCTTCCCAAGCAGTACGCCCTCGACGCGCTGCGGGAGCCGAAAGCGGCAATCCATGACCGCGCCACCTTTGTCGTTGGCGGGTGGACGCTGCTGGTGTTGCTGATCGGCCTGTTCGCCCTGGAGCCCTTGGGTATCCCGATCAGTGCGGTCGCTGCCGTGTGTGCAGCGACCCTCTTTGCGGTTGCGGCTCGCGGCCACAGGATCTCTACCCGTCGCGTGCTGCGCGAGGCCCCCTGGCAGGTGGTGGTCTTTTCCCTCGGCATGTACCTGGTGGTGTACGGCCTGAAGAATGCCGGCCTCACGGATTTCCTCGCCCAGTTGCTCGACCGGCTGGCCGCGCATGGCGTGTGGGGTGCCGCCATCGGCACCGGCCTGCTCTCGGCCCTGCTGTCGTCGGTGATGAACAACATGCCCAGCGTGCTGCTCGGCGCCTTGTCGATCCAGGCCAGCGGGGCAGATGGGCTGGTACGCGAGGCAATGATCTACGCCAACGTCATCGGCTGCGATCTCGGCCCGAAGATCACCCCCATCGGCAGCCTCGCCACGCTGCTCTGGCTGCATGTGCTGGAACGCAAGGGCATGCGCATCACGTGGGGCTACTACTTCAAGGTCGGCATCCTCCTGACCCTGCCGGTTCTGCTGATTACCCTTTCGGCCCTGGCGTTACGCCTGGGCCTCTGACGCTCGCCACCCAGCGCAGGAGCCCTCCATGCGAGTCCTTTTCATGTGCACAGCCAACAGCTGCCGCAGCATCCTTTGCGAAGCGCTGTTCAACCACCTGGCCCCGTCGGGATTCGAGGCGATCAGTTCCGGCAGCTTCCCCAAGGGGCAGGTACTGCCGCGCAGTCTCGCCACCTTGCGACAAGCCGGCATTTCCACCGAAGGCCTGCGCAGCAAGGGCAATGACGCGTTCGAGGGCAATCCGCCGGACATCGTCATCACCGTCTGCGACAAGGCCGCCGGGGAAGCCTGCCCGGCGTATTTCGGCCCTGCCTTGAAGTCTCACTGGGGGTTGGAGGACCCGTCCGATAGCATTGGCGACGAAGCGTCGGTCGATACCGCCTTCCGCGTCACCCTGGCGCATATCCGCAAGCGATGCGAAACCTTCTTCGAACTGCCTTTCGGCACGCTCGATCGCGACGAGCTCAAACGCGAGCTGGACCGCATCGGCGCTCTCTGAGCAGCAGGCCCCATGTCAGAGCAACTGCCCAACCTCGACCTTTCGCTGTTCGACGTACCGGCACCCGTACCAGCGACCACAAGCCGCGTATCCTGCTTACGATCGTGTGGTCGATGTAATGGAAGAACTGGTGAAGTTCACCCTGCTGCTGCGTGACCGCCAAGCGTTCCTGATGGATCGCTACTCGGAGCGTAAGGAAAATGCCGAACAGCTCAGCGCACGTGTCAATCAGCGCTCCATCTGAGGTGGCCGTGGCCATCTGTATATAACTGCCACTTGGGGCCGCTTCGCGCCCCAAATGGCAACTGAAAGTCTTGACTGACCGGCATCGATGTTGGAGTCAGGCCCATCAGCGCCGCCAGACCTGCCCTTCCCCACTCACCACCCAAGGCGCCTGGTCGCCAGCGATACGCACCCCGCCAACCCAACGCGGCGCAGGTGCCTGGTCGAGCCAATGGGCCTGCCCGGCCAACACCTGCTCGCCAAGCGCCGTCAACCGCAGGGGGCGTTGCGACCAGCTATCGCCCTCTCCTTCATGCAACAGCGGGCGGGGTGCATCGACCAGTGGCCGCAGCAAGGTGTGGAACATCAGGTCGCCCAGGTATGGCAGCGGCTCGTCGTGCTGCATCAGCTGGGCGAATACCCAGCCAGCGGGACGTTCGCCATGTACCGCCAGGATGCGCAACACCAGCCGCTCGGTGAGGCTCAAACCGTCAGCCGCCCCCGGAAGCTCCTGCAACTGGCGCGCCAGCGCCGGCCCCAGCAGCGGCAAGGCGGGATGCTGCCGGGTGGCCAGGCCTGCCCAAGTACGCGGATCTGCTGCGGTATAGGCCGCCCATGCCTGGCGCGCCAAGGCCAAGGCATCCTCGCCCAGCGCGCGGCGTTGCGGCCAGAGCCAGGCGAGCAGGTCCGGGGCCAGTTGGCCAATCCCGATGAAGCGTTCGACACCTGGAACCTGGTTGATTTCGATCAGTTCGAGCCGGCGCGGCAGGCTGGGCAGGCTTGCCAGCAGGCGCACCAGGAACAGTTGGTCGTAGGCGTCCGCTTCGCACCAGAGCACCACTTCGCTGTCGGCGCCCAACTGCGCCAGTGCCGAACGCTGCTGGGTTTGGCGCTGTTCGATATCCACGGCGGCAAGGCCGAACGCCTGCTGTATGTAAGCGGCGCGTACCGCCCAGTACTCCTCCTCGGGCAGCGCCGGCACCGGCCCCATCACCATGGGGTCGGCGAACATATGGAACGCACCGGCGAATCCCGCGATGCGCAAGCTGTGCTCGATATCGTTTCCGCAACGCCAGTGCTGTACGCTCGCCTCGCCGTCGCTGGCAAAGCCTGGGTGGCGTGCGGCGAAGGCGACGGCGTCGGCATGGGCCTTGAGCCTGGGCCAGCTGGCGAAGCCGGCCTCGCGGGCCACCAGCCACTGGGTGTCGGCGAGACGGTAATCGGGGCCTGGCAGGCCGAGCGTGCGCAGTTGTGCGCGGGCATCGTCGGCCTCGCCGTCGTTCAACGCCGCCAGCAGGCGCTTGGCGCGCTTGCGCAAGGCGGGTACGTCGAGCAGGCCATGATGGCGGGATGCATGGATGGCAGGCATGCCAACTCCTTTTGGGGCTCGGTCCGCCGACAAGCCGGGAGCTGGAGTGAAGGAAAATAGCAAGCGTGCCTGGGAAACCCCTTCGCGCGGACCGCAGGCGCAGCGTACGCCCTGGCCCAGACTCTAGCGGCAAGCTCCACGGGAAGCAATGCGTCGAGTGGCAAACCAATGCCCTGCACGTTAACGTGCGCGTAACCCACCAGCCCAGGCCCCGCCATGTCCGTCGCTGGCAGCCTTCTTGCCGTCCCCCTTGCCGCCACCCTGCTGACCCTGACGCCCAGCTCGACACTGCGCGAGTATTGAGAACAGCCACCGTGGAGAGCAAGCGCCAGGCGATGCCAGACGTTAAGCACCGCGCTGGCCGAACCAGCGCGACGCCAAGGCGCTTGGTGTCGATGGTCACTGCACACCCCTCAAACTGATACGACAACAGTTGTTTTCGCCGGCCTACCTCTTGCGATCAAACCCCGCTGTAGTCGCCATCTGTTAGATCTCCACGTCAAACAATCTTCACGTGAGGGCTAGGCACCCGCCAAGTTGTACGATAACCTACCTCAACTTTGAAACCCCACCCCAAGCGCCACAGGATGCCTACAACAATGACCCCACAAGAGCTGCAATCCATCCTCTCCCATGGCCTGCTGTCGTTCCCCGTCACCGACTTCGACGCCCAGGGCGACTTCAATCCGGCCGGGTACGTCAAACGCCTGGAATGGCTGGCCCCCTACGGCGCCAGCGCACTGTTCGCCGCTGGCGGCACCGGTGAGTTCTTCTCCCTGGCGGCCAGCGAATACAGCCAAGTCATCAAGACCGCCGTGGATACCTGCGCAGGCTCGGTGCCGATACTCGCCGGCGTGGGCGGCTCCACCCGCCAGGCCATCGAATATGCCCAGCAAGCTGAACGCCTGGGCGCCAAGGGCCTGCTGCTGTTGCCCCACTACCTCACCGAGGCCAGCCAGGACGGCGTTGCAGCCCACGTCGAGGCCGTATGCAAGTCGGTGAAAATCGGCGTGGTGGTGTACAACCGCAACGTCTGCCGCCTCAATGCCACGCAGCTCGAACAACTGGCCGAGCGCTGCCCGAACCTGATCGGCTACAAGGACGGTCTGGGCGACATCGAGCTGATGGTGTCGATTCGTCGCCGCCTGGGCGAGCGCTTGAGCTACCTGGGTGGCCTGCCGACCGCCGAGGTGTATGCTGCAGCCTACAAAGCCTTGGGTGTCCCGGTGTATTCGTCGGCGGTGTTCAACTTCGTGCCCAGGACCGCGATGGACTTCTACCACGCCATCGCCCGCGATGATCACGCCACCGTCGCCAAGCTGATCGACGACTTCTTCCTGCCGTACCTGGATATCCGCAATCGCAAGGCCGGTTACGCCGTCAGCATCGTCAAGGCCGGAGCGAAAATCGCCGGTTACGATGCGGGCCCGGTGCGCACGCCACTGACCGACCTGACCGCCGAAGAGTACGGGATGCTCGCAGCCCTGATGGACAAGATGGGCCCGCAATAAGCGGCGCCCTGGCGACCTGCCCTTGTCATGGCCGAAGCGGAGCCATCCCGCTTCGGCCCATACCCGATCCCCGCACAACAATAACTAGTGGGAGCTCCATCAATGCAAGCGACTAAAAAGACGCATGTACGCTACCTGATCCTGCTCATGCTGTTCCTGGTGACCACGATCAACTATGCCGACCGTGCCACCATCGCCATCGCTGGCTCCAGCCTGCAAAAGGACCTGGGCATCGATGCGGTGACGCTCGGCTACATCTTCTCGGCGTTCGGCTGGGCCTACGTGGCCGGCCAGATCCCCGGCGGCTGGCTGCTCGACCGCTTCGGCTCGAAGAAGGTCTACGCCTTCAGCATCTTCACCTGGTCGCTGTTCACTCTGCTGCAAGGCTTCGTCGGCGGCTTGCCGGTGGCCTGGGCGGTGGTGACCCTGTTCACCCTGCGCTTTCTGGTCGGCTTTGCCGAAGCGCCGTCGTTCCCTGGCAATGCCCGCATCGTTGCCGCCTGGTTTCCCACCGCCGAGCGCGGTACCGCATCGGCGGTGTTCAACTCGGCGCAGTACTTCGCCACGGCGCTGTTCGCCCCGATCATGGGCTGGATCGTCTTCCGCTTCGGCTGGGAGCACGTGTTCGTGGTGATGGGCGCATTGGGCATCGTGTTTTCCGGTGTCTGGCTCAAGACCATCTACAACCCCAAGGAGCATCCGCGCATCAGCCGCAGCGAACTCGAACACATCGAGCAGAACGGCGGCCTGGTGGACATGGACCAGAAACGTGCCAACGACGGCCCCAAGTGGGGCTACATCAAGCAGCTGCTGACCAGCCGCATGCTACTGGGCGTCTACCTTGGCCAGTACTGCATCAACGCCATCACCTATTTCTTCCTGACCTGGTTCCCGGTGTACTTGGTGCAAGAGCGCGGCATGACCATCCTCAAGGCCGGCATCATCGCTTCGCTGCCGGCCATCTGCGGTTTCGTCGGCGGTGTGCTTGGCGGCGTGATCTCGGACTGGCTGCTGCGCCGTGGCCACTCGCTGACCTTCTCGCGCAAACTGCCAATCGTCTGCGGCCTGCTGCTGTCGACCACGATGATCTTCTGCAACTACGTCGAGGCCGAATGGATGGTGGTGGGTTTCATGACGCTGGCGTTCTTCGGCAAAGGCATCGGCGCCCTGGGCTGGGCGGTGGTCTCGGACACCTCGCCCAAGCAGATCGCCGGGTTGTCCGGCGGCATGTTCAACACCTTCGGCAACATCGCCTCGATCACCACGCCGATCGTCATCGGCTACATCATCAGCGCCACGGGTTCGTTCAAATGGGCGCTGGTGTACGTGGGCGCCAATGCCCTGGTCGCCGTGTTCAGCTACCTGGTGATCGTGGGCCCGATCAAGCGCATCGAGCTGCGTGACGTCCCAAAGGATGACGCCACGCCAGGCATGGCCGCCAGCAGCGAACTGGCCGGCTCGCGCCATTGAGTGAAACACGCCTGTGAACACCACAAGAAGGGCTCCATCATGCAGTTGATCGAACACTCCGACTCGCCCCGCTACGTCCGCCTGCACGACGATGACAACGTCGTGGTGGTGGTCAACGACGGCGGCCTGGGGGAAGGCGCCAGCTTCGCCGACGGCCTGACCCTGGTCGAAGACGTACCGCAAAGCCACAAGGTCGCCACCGTGGATATCGCCAAGGGAGAACCCGTACGGCGCTACGGACAGATCATCGGCCATGCCCTGGAAGACCTGCGCCGGGGGAGTTGGGTCAAGGAAAGCCAACTGGCCATGCCTGCCGCTCCGGAACTGGCCAGCCTGCCGCGCTGCGATGCCGTCCCCGAGGCCTTGCCGCCACTGCAAGGCTACACCTTCGAGGGGTTTCGCAACGCCGATGGGACTGTGGGCACGCGCAACATCCTCGGCATCACCACCACGGTGCAATGCGTGACCGGCGTGCTGGACCATGCGGTCAAACGCATTCGCGAAGAGTTGCTGCCCAGATACCCCCACGTCGACGATGTCGTCGCCCTCACCCACAGCTATGGCTGTGGCGTCGCGATCAACGCCCGGGATGCCTACATCCCCATCCGCACCGTGCGCAACCTCGCGCGCAACCCCAACCTCGGCGGCGAGGCGCTGGTCATCAGCCTGGGCTGCGAAAAGCTGCAGGCCGACCAGGTGATGCACGCCGACGATCCTTCGGTCGACCTCGACGAGCCTTGGCTGTACCGCCTGCAGGATGCCAACCTGGGCTTCGTCGAGATGGTCGAGCAAATCATGGCCCTTGCCGAGACACGCTTGGCCAAGCTCGACAAGCGCCGCCGCGAGACCGTCCCGGCCAGTGAGCTGATCCTCGGCATGCAATGCGGCGGCAGCGATGCGTTCTCCGGTATCACCGCCAACCCGGCGCTAGGCTTTGCCGCCGACCTGCTGGTGCGCGCAGGCGCCACGGTCCTGTTCTCGGAAGTCACCGAGGTGCGCGACGCCATCTACATGCTGACCTCGCGCGCCGAGAGCCAGGCGGTGGCCGACGCTTTGGTGCGCGAAATGGACTGGTACGACCGCTATCTGCAGCAAGGCGCGGCAGACCGCAGCGCCAACACCACGCCGGGCAACAAGAAGGGGGGGCTGTCGAACATCGTCGAGAAATCCCTTGGCTCGATCGTCAAGTCCGGCAGCGGCGCCATCCAGGGCGTGCTCGGCCCTGGCGAGCGCGTCACGCGCAAAGGCCTGATCTTCTGCGCAACGCCAGCCAGCGATTTCGTCTGCGGCACGCTGCAACTGGCGGCGGGGATGAACCTGCACGTGTTCACCACCGGGCGCGGCACGCCCTACGGCCTGGCCATGGCGCCGGTGGTCAAGGTGTGCACACGCACCGAACTCGCCCAGCGCTGGCCCGACCTGATCGACATCGACGCCGGGCGCATCGCCAGCGGCCGCGCGACCATCGAGGAGCTGGGTTGGGAACTGTTCCATTACTACCTGGATGTGGCCAGCGGTCGCAAGCAGACCTGGGCCGAGCGGCACAAGCTGCACAACGACATCACCCTGTTCAATCCGGCGCCGATTACCTGAACGGCCTGCGGCGCCCGCTCAATCACATTCATACAGGAGTACTCCATGCCTGAGATCCTCGGCCACAACTTCATCGCCGGGCAACGCAGCGCCACTGGCACGCAACGCCTCCAGAGCCTGGACGCCACCACCGGCGAGCCCCTGCCCTACGTGTTCTTCCAGGCCACCGAGGCCGAGGTGGACCAGGCCGCCCGCGCCGCCGCCAACGCCTTCGCCGAGTTCCGCCACCTGGCCCCGGCTCGCCGCGCCGAGTTCCTCGACGCCATCGCCGCCGAGCTCGACGAACTGGACGACGCCTTCGTCGACATCGTCTGCCGTGAAACCGCGCTGCCTGCGGCACGCATCCAGGGCGAGCGAGGGCGTACCAGCGGCCAGATGCGCCTGTTCGCCGAGGTCTTGCGCCGCGGCGACTTCCTCGGTGCACGTATCGACCTCCCATTGCCCGAACGCCAACCGCTCCCACGGGTGGACATCCGCCAGATGCGCATCGGTGTAGGCCCGGTCGCGGTGTTCGGCGCCAGCAACTTCCCGCTGGCCTTCTCTACCGCCGGCGGCGATACCGCGGCCGCCCTGGCCGCTGGCTGCCCGGTGGTCTTCAAGGCGCACAGCGGCCACATGGCCACCGCCGACCTGGTCGGCTGCGCGATCCAGCGCGCCGCCGAGCGTACTGGCATGCCCAGGGGCGTGTTCAACATGGTCTTCGGCAGCGGTGTCGGCGAATGGCTGGTCAAGCATCCCGCGATCCAGGCGGTGGGTTTCACCGGCTCGCTCAGAGGGGGTGACGCCCTGTGCCGCATGGCGGCCGAGCGCCCACAGCCCATCCCGGTGTTCGCCGAGATGTCCAGCATCAACCCGGTGATCATCCTGCCGGGCGCGTTGGCCAAGCGCGGCGAAGCCATCGCCCGTGAACTGGCAGGCTCGGTCTGCCTCGGCGCCGGCCAGTTCTGCACCAACCCGGGCCTGGTCATCGGCCTGCGATCGCCGCAGTACAGCCAACTGCTCGCCGATCTCGGCCAGCATCTGGAGCAGCAGGCGGGCCAGACCATGCTCAACGCCGGCGGGTTGAACAGCTATACCGCAGGCCTTGGACACCTGCATGCCCACGCGGGTATCCGTCACCTGGCCGGGCGCGCCCAGGGCGGCAACCAGGCCCAGGCCCAACTGTTCAAGGCCGACGCCCAGCTGTTGATAGACGCCGACCCGCTGTTGCAAGAGGAAGTGTTCGGCCCCACGACCGTCGCTGTGGATGCCCAGGACAACGAGCAGTTGCGGGCTGCGCTGCAAGGCTTGCGCGGCCAGCTGACAGCGACTCTGATCGGTGAGCCGGAAGACCTGCAAGCCTTCGCCTGGCTGGTGCCGCTGCTGGAGGAAAAGGTCGGCCGCATCCTGGTCAATGGCTACCCGACCGGCGTCGAGGTGTGTGATGCCATGGTCCATGGCGGCCCTTATCCGGCGACCTCCGACGCACGGGGTACGTCGGTCGGCACCCTGGCCATCGATCGCTTCCTGCGCCCGGTGTGCTACCAGAACTACCCGCAGGCGCTGCTGCCTGAAGCGTTGCGCGACAGCAACCCGCTGGCGCTGCGCCGGTTGGTCAATGGGCAGTGGAGCACAGGCGCCATTGGTTGAGTTCGTCAGATCCCAGGGGGCCGCTTCGCGCCCCCAGGATCTTGAGTGAACAGCAAGCCATCGGCCTCAGGCGCCCTGCGCCTCGGCTTCCTCATGCGCCTGGCGCAACCGCTCCCGGCTATTGGACAGGTGCATCCGCATCGCCATCTTCGCCCCTTCGCTGTCTCGCCGGGCGATCGCCTCGTAGATCGCATCATGCTCGTGGCGCAGCCTGCTCATGTAGTGGGCCTGGTCGTCATGGGCCAGGCGTGCGGAGTTGAGGCGCGTGCGCGGAATGATGCTGGTGCCCAGGTGATCGATGATGTCGGCGAAGTAGTGATTACCGCTGGCCTGCGCGATGAGCAGGTGGAACTGGAAATCCGCCGAGACGGCGTCCGAGGCATGGGACACGCCTTCGTTGAGCTCGTCCAGCGCTTCACGCATGGCCGCCAGCGCCTCGTCGCTGCGCCGCTGGGCCGCCAGGCCTGCCGATTCGACCTCCAGGGCAATGCGCAGCTCCAGCACGGCCAACACCTCGCGCAAGGTGACGATGGTCGCCGGATCGATGCGCAAGCCACTGCTGGCCGGCGCGTCCAGAACGAAGGTGCCGATGCCGTGGCGCGTCTCGACCTGGCCCGACGCCTGCAGCCTGGAGATCGCCTCACGGACCACGGTGCGGCTGACGCCCTCCTCGGCCATGATCTGCGATTCGGTCGGCAACTTGTCGCCGCGCTTAAGCTGACCGCTGCGGATGCGCTCAGTCAGCACCGTGACCAGTTCCTGGGCCAGACTGCGCGGTTTGCGCCGAGTCCGGGTCTGTACCTGCTGCTCTGTCATGCCCTTGCGTTCACGTTGAAAGACAGCCGTCATGATAGCGCAAGCAGTTGTACGATCACACTCATCCGTAGCGCTTCGAGCGCAATCATCATCCCGAGCGAGATGGAAGCCTTCCCTACGCCAACGTACTGTCCTTAGAACTTTTTCCTATTTACCGGTCTATGGGATAAGCCCAGAGGTCGGCGAGCACGACTTCGATGCTTTCCCGCCGCCGGATGGCCGCGTGTCCCATTGTCAATCAGAGGTGGTCTTCGTTCATGAAACTCCATGTCCCCCGGATGGTGCTCCTTGGCCTGTTCGCGTTCGCGGCAATGGGCTCGGCATCGGCAATGCAGATGAAGACCCCGCCCCCAGCTTTGGCGACCAAAGTCACGACCGCCCAGGCGCCGGTACAGCCTTCCGAAAACCCGTGGCCAACCTTGGCCAGCCTGACCGGCCAGCAGCCCGGGCCATTGCTGGCCCATGACGACCGACACTGGCATGACGGCCGCTGGCACGATCATCGAAGCGATTGGCGCCGGGACAGATGGCGCAGGGAGCAGGCCCGCCGCGAAGCCGAGCGCCGTCGCGACTGGGAACGCCATCATTACCGAGCGATGCAGCACCGACATGGGCATGATCATCGCTACAAGCATGATCATCGCCATTATCGGCGCTGATGATCACTCATGCCGGGATAGGCCCACAGCGTTGAACACCCCTTGGACAACGGGTCGAGTCGTGGATGCTCGTGTAGTGCGCATGCCACTCAATCCGCCTATCGAAGTCGGCCCGGATGGCCTCGCCCGTGTTGAGCTTCGAATCGAGGCAACCGACCGGATGGTAGCCACCTACGCCCTATCCGTGACGTTTGAGGCCGAAAATGGTGACTCAATCAAGGCAAACACCTTCCTGATCGACATGTGAATGCAAGCGCCCCACGGCCGGCTCCAAACTACACCTGCAGACAGCGCAGAACATGGCCATGACATCGGCTTGCGCAATTAGCGCCTGCGCTGCCCTGCAAACACTCGGGCAGTGTCAGGTCTCGAGCACCTTCGCTTCGCCCCGGGAGCGCTCGACGGCGGATTTCTTCTCCCGGACCACGATATAGAACTCTTCCCCATGCTTGACCGCACCATACAGCACGGCCTTCTCGATCAGCTCGGTGCCGCGCACATGGCGCAACATCATCGGATCCTTGCGCAGGTCGCGGTACAGCGCCAGGCACAGCAGCACCATCACGATGACGAAGGGTAACGCGACGATGATGGTCAGGTTCTGCAGGCCCGTGAGCGCCGCGCCGGGGTTTCGCGGGTCGCCTATCGCCAGCATGATCGCAGCGACCGTCCCGGTGAGCGCGCCCCAGAAGATCACCGTGGCGCGCGAAGGCTCCGTGGTGCCGTGCTCCGACAGCGTCCCCATGACCAGCGAGGCGGCATCGGCGCCGGACACGAAGAAGATGGCCACCAGGAGCATGACCAGTACCGACGTTGCAGACGCCAGCGGATAGCTTTCCAGCAGCTCGTAAAGGGCGTAGTTGCTGTTCACGACGCCATCGACCAGCAACAGGCTCCCCTCGCGCACGGCGTCGATGCCGGCCCCGCCGAACACGGTGAACCAGACGAGGCTGACCAGGCTCGGCACCAGCAGCACACCGGTGACGAACTGGCGAATGGTGCGCCCGCGGCTGATGCGCGCGATGAACATGCCGACGAAGGGGGTCCAGGAGATCCACCAGGCCCAGTAGAACACCGTCCAGCTGGCCAGCCAGGTGTCCATCTGCTCACCGCCACTGGCACTGGTGCGGGCCATCATTTCGGGTAGCAGCTTGATGTATACACCGATCGACGTCGGCAGCAGGTTCAACATCAGCAGCGTAGGACCCACCATGAACACGAACACCGCCAGCACCAGGGCCAGCACCATGTTGGTGTTGGAGAGCCACTGTATGCCCTTGCCGATCCCTGAAACCGCCGAGGCGACGAAGGCGACGGTCAACACGACGATGATCGACAGGTAGAAAAGCTTGCCGGGGTTTTCAATCCAGCCATTGTGTTCGAGACCGCCAGCGATCTGCAGGGCACCGAGGCCGAGCGAGGCCGCCGAGCCGAACAGGGTGGCGAAGATGGCCATCATGTCGATGACACGGCCTACCGGGCCATTGGCGTGCTTGCCGATCAATGGCCGGAACGCTGCGGAGATGAGCTGCGAACGGCCACGGCGGAAGGTGCCGTAGGCGATCACCAACCCGACGATGGCGTACATGGCCCACGGATGGAGGGTCCAGTGGAACAGCGTGGTCGCCATGGCCACTTGCATCGCCTCGCTGGTTTGCCCGCTCGCCGTGCCGGGGGGCGGTGTCACGTAGTGGGAAAGCGGCTCGGCGACGCCAAAGAACATCAGGCCGATGCCCATGCCGGCGCTGAACATCATGGCAACCCAGGAAACCGTGCGAAACTCCGGGGGCTCGCCGTCACGCCCTAACGGGACCTTGCCGTACCGGCTGGCGGCCAGCCAAAGCACGAAGACCACGAATACGGTAGAGGTCAGTACGAAGAACCAGCCAAAGTTGACGATGACCCAGGATTGCGCCGTGGAGGCGCTGGCGGCAAGGCTCGCTTGATTGAGAAAGCCCCAGATGACGAAGGCGACAGCGACGATACTGGTGATACCGAAGACGACCCAGTCGATCTTGCCCTCACGGTCGCGATCCTGCTCTGCCTCTTGGGTTTTCGAAGGATCGGTCACACCGAGAGCCAGCGTTTCATCGTTGTCTTGCGCTGCCATCACTTAAAGCCCCTTTCTGGGTTTCTTGGATTTGTAATTGCCATACACCCTGTGCACCCACAGGCGAACGCGATGCGCGGCCCGATTATCTTGCCCGCCAACAAAGCACTGCTATCCGATACCGTCGCGGCTCATCCTCTGAGCGACCAACCAGTCAGCGCGCCTCTGGCTTGGTCGTGACGGATCGTGCGGTTTCCCCCGCTGCCCAACACCGTTATCCTCTGCCCCTCCAAAACAGGCTTTCCAGGACGGCGAGCATGACCCGGCCCCTTCTGTTGCTGGCTGCAGCCTTGGTGTTCAGCCCAGCGCTACAGGCCCAGCAGATCCAGCGCCAGTTGGGCGACTTCGATTTCAAGCTGGGCACCGACGCCTCCCGCACCATGGCCCATGGGCTGGTGTCGCCCAGTGCCGTCGGCGCCTTCCACGGCGGCCTCGACCTCAGCCACCCCAGCGGCTGGTACTTCGGCCAATACGCCCCGAGCATGGGCCTGACGCCCACCTCTACCCTGCGCCTGGACAGCTACCTGGGTTACAAACGGCGTTTCGACGACAGCCTGGGCTTCGAGGCGGGGCTGATCCACTACAGCCAGCCCTACCTCGCCGGCAGCGACAGCTATGCCCTGTATGGCGGCATCTCGGTGCTGGGCAGCCATTTCGGCGGCGCTCTGCGCGACAACCCGAACAATCGCACCGGTACGCTGTTCGCCGACCTCGGCCACCTGCCCTTGTTCGATGTCGACCTCACGGTCAAGGTCGCCCACCATCGCCTGGGCACGCCCTTCACCATTGGCGACGGCAGCCAGGTGGATGCCTTCAGTGACTGGTCGCTGGAGCTGTCACGCCCGTGGCTGGGCATCGACCTCAACCTGATCTACAGCGACTCGGACCTGCGCGGCGTGGGTTGCGATGCCTATGCCGGCATCAACCGCTATTGCGAAAGCATGGTGACGCTCAAGGCCCAGCGCAGCTTTTTCTAGGCGTTGGTGGCATCCGGCTGTCTAGAACTTGCCCAGGCATCGCACTCGCTGCCCAGCTCTTCCATCAGCCACGACGTGACCGACTCGAGCATGCGCGCCCGGCGCTTGCGCTCGGGCAGGATGGCGTAATAGCCGAACGGCGACTCGACGCTCTGGCTCAGCGGGCGGCACAGCAGGTTCTGGCGGATCAAGTCGTCCACCAGGTGCCGCCAACCGATGGCTACGCCCTGCCCGGCGATGGCCGCCTGGATCAGCAGGCTGTAGTTGTCCAGGCTCAGCCCGGTAGGGGGCGCGGCGCCGATGCCCAGGGCGCGGAACAGCCGAGGCCAGTCGTACCAACGGCTGTGCGAGTCGGCTCGCAGGTGCAGCAGCGGCAGCTCGGCCAACGCACTGGGTGCCAGGGGCAAGGTACGCGCGTTGAGCAGCATCGGGCTGCACACAGGGAAGACTTCTTCGCCGAACAGGCGCAGGGCCTCGCCGTGCTTGAAACGGCCATCGCCGAAGACGATGGCCAGGTCGATGTCGCCGCGTAGGCCCAGGGGGCTGCGTTCGCTGGTCTGGATGCTGACCTCCAGGTGCGGGTGGCGCTGGCGAAGACGCGGCAGGCGCGGCATGAGCCACAAGGCCGCGAACGCATAGTCGGTCGCTACCTGCACCACCTCCTGGGGCTGGCGGGCCTTGACCGCGTCGATACCGGCCTTGAATTCGCCCAGGCCAGCCTGGACGTGCTGCAGCAGCACGGCACCGCCCTCGGTGAGGTTGATACCCCGGTAGACACGGTCGAACAGGCGCACCTCCAGCAGGGCTTCGAGGCGCTTGATCTGCTGGCTGACCGCCGGCTGGGTGGTGCCCAGCTCCACCGCCGCCGCGGTGAAACTCTGATGACGGGCCGCCGACTCGAAGGCGCGCAACAACTCCAGGGGCAGACGATCCATAAGCTGGACTTATCCTAATCATCTCTGGTCGTGGGGTTTACCCAATCGGGCAGCAATGGCGAGACTGGGCTGCGTCACTATCCCATAAAAACCATGAATAGGTCAGCTGGCTGGTGGAGAGCGCACCGCCGCAAGCCCCTGTCACCTTTGGCCGCCATAACAAGAACCGAGAGGTCGTGATGCTTGGAGCCGATTCAAAACGCCGCGTGCCCGCCGTCCACCGCGTGGACATCCCCCTCATCCTGTCCAGCATCCTGGTGATCGGCCTCACGGTCGCCGGCCTGATGCTCTTCCCCCAGCAATCCATGGCGCTTTCCCACCAGGCATTCGAAGCGACGACGCGGGTGTTTGGCGCGGTGATCCAGATGATCGGCTTCCTGTGCGTGGTACTGATTGGCTGGATCGCCTTCAGCAAGTACGGCAACATCCGCCTCGGCGAGGGCAAGCCGCAATATGGCAACGTCAGCTGGGTGTTCATGTTCATCTGCGCCGGGCTGGGGTCGGCCACCATGTACTGGGCGTTCATGGAATGGACCTTCTACTACGTCAGCCCCGGGCTGGGCATCGTCGCGCGCAGCAAGGAAGCGCTGGAGTTCAGCATCGCCTATTCGTTCTTCCACTGGGGCATCACGCCCTGGGCCATCTATGGTATCGCCTCGCTGGCGATGGCCTACCACTTCCATGTGCGCAAGAACCCGGGGCTGAGCCTGTCTGCCGCCGTGGAGGCCATCACCGGCATTCGCTCAGCGGGCTTGGCAGGCCGGCTGATCGATGTGATCTTCCTGCTAGCGACCTTCGGTGGGTTGATCCTCACCATCACGGTGTCTTCATCGACCATTTCCAAAGGGCTATCGATGTTGTTCGGCCTGGACGAGGGCTTCGGCCTGGAAGCCGCGCTGGTCATCGCGGTGACGCTGGTGTTCTCGGTCAGTTCGTGGATCGGTATCGGCAGCGGCATGCAGCGACTGGCCCATGCGGCCTGCGGCCTGACCCTGGTGTTCGCGATCATCGTCCTGGCGCTCGGCCCGACCGGCTTCATTCTCAACAACGTTGCCAACGCCGTCGGCCTGATGATGCAGAACTTCGTGCATATGAGCCTGGCCACCGACCCGGTAGGCTCCGGTGAATTCGCCCGGGGCTGGACGGTGTTCTACTGGTTGTTCTGGGTCACCTACACGCCGGGGGTCGCACTGTTCGTCACCCGCGTATCACGAGGGCGCACGATCAAGGAAGTGATCTGCGCCATGGTACTGGGCGGCTGCGCCGGTTGCTGGGTGTTCTTCGGCAGCCTGCAGAGCTTTGCCATCGCCCAGTTCCTCGGCGGAGTGATCGATTCGCCAGCACTGCTCGACGACTCAGGCGGCGAGGCAGTGGTATCGATGCTGCTGCTCAGCCTGCCGATGGGCAAGGTGCTAGCCCTGGTGTACTTCTTTCTGATGCTAGTGTTCCTGGCCTCGCACCTGGACGCCGTGGCGTTTTCCATCGCCGCGACCAGCATGCGCAACCTCCAGGAGGGAGAGGATCCCTCGCCCGGCTTGCGCTTGTTCTGGTGCGTGATGCTCGCGGCCATCCCCCTGGCCATGCTGTACATCGACGCGCCACTGCACACCCTCAAGACCGTGGTCTCGCTGGCAGCCGTTCCCTTCATCCTGGTGTTGCTGGTGAAGATGCATGGGCTGCTCAAGTGGATGCGCGAAGACTACGGGCACCTGCCCGCCCACCGCATCGAGGCGCTATCCAACGAGGGGCTCGTGGGCATCGGCGATGACGACGTATCCATGCCATTGAGCGGCCGCCCGGTATCCAGGGCCGGGCTTGCCGACTGATCCCCTCCTCCGTTTCCAGACACGCTGTGCGATCGCCTGCGCATGTTCGCGGTCGCCAGCGCTTGCTCAGCACCTAGGTGCCCGGGTGCTGCTGCCATCAAGATGATCCTGCGGGAGACAATAATGAGAAGAAGTGGACGTGGTATGGGTATGCTGGCCTGCGCGACACTGTCGGGCCTGGTCGCCGCCGGGGCCAAGGCCGCCGAAGAGGGCTTCGTCGAAAGGGGACACCTGAAGCTGCTGGCGCGAAACCTCTATTGGAACCATGACGGCCATGGCGGCAGTGCCGATCGCCGGGAATGGGGCCAGGGCTTGCAACTGGACTACACCTCGGGCTACACCCAGGGCCTGTTCGGCTTTGGCGTCGACCTGAGCGGCTACCAGGTCTTCAAGCTGTACGGCAACGACCGTTATTCGGGCACAGCGGGGGTGCTGGTGCCCGACGGCGACGGCACGGCCGATGCTTCCGGCTCGGCGGGCGGAGCGTTGAAGGCCAGGGTGTCGGCCACCGAGCTGAAGTTCGGCAACAACCTGCGCCCGTACAACCCGGTGTTCGCCCCCGCCGATACGCGCGTGCTGCCGGCTACGGCCACGGGCTTGTGGCTAACCAGCCAGGAACTGGCCGGATTGATGCTCGAGGCGGGCCACCTGACCGCCGCCAAGGATTTCAACAGTACCAACGCCTCCGATGACTTCTACGCCGCGTATGCCGGCGTGGCGACCGATACCGTGGATTTCGCCGGTGGCAGCTACGCTGCCAGCGATGCACTGAGCCTAAGCCTCTATGCAGCCGACTACCGGGACATCTGGCGCCAGTACTATGGTGGCCTGACCTACATCCAGCCATTGGCTGAAGGCCAGAGCCTGGGCGTCGACCTGAACCTGTACAAGACCGACGACACCGGCTCGGCATTGGCCGGGCCAATCGACACCACGGCGTGGTCGATGGCGCTCACCTACACCCTGGGCGCCCATGCATTCAAGCTCAGCTACCAGAAGAACCATGGCGACGTGCCCTTCGACTACCTGGGCATGGGGCCGGGCACCTACCATGACTCGATCTACCTGGCCAACTCGTCGCAACTGGTGGACTTCAATGGCCCGAAGGAACGCTCCTGGGGAGCGTTCTACAACCTGGACATGGCCGGCCTCGGCGTCCCGGGCCTGAGCTTCGGCATGCGCTACATCAAGGGAACGGGCGTGGACGCCAGCGACATGCCGGCAGGCAGCCCCTACGCCTATTACGGCAGTGAAAGCAGCGAGGAGCACTGGGAGCGGGATGTAGACGTCAAGTACGTGGTGCAGGGTGGCTCGCTGGCAGGGCTGTCGCTGCGCCTGCGCCATGCCAGCCATCGCATCGGCAACCAGGCGTCGGACAGCTCGTCCGACCAGCTGCGGCTGATCGTGCAGTATCCCTATGATTTCTTCTGAAGGCATTCAGTGATCATTAGGGGCCGCGAAGCGGCCCCAGGATTTCCAGCCCCAAATGCTCTCATAGCAACAGCACAGCCCAGCTTTGTGAAGAACCCTTGCCATACACCAGTGATGTCAGGACCCCAGCCAACCCCTCACACCTTCCAGGCCTCCACGACCACACGGGTCGCCTCGGCAATGACGTCGCTACGCCAAGGTGAAGTCTTGTCCCGGCCTCGCGTATAGATCGCCAGAATCCAGGGCGCCTGCCCTGGCGGCCAGATGATCCCGACATCATTGGCAACGCCGTAGTCACCCGAACCGGTCTTGTCGCCAACCACCCAGCCCTCAGGCAAGCCGGCGCGGATACGGGTATCGCCTGTGGTATTGCCCTTGAGCCAGTCCTGCAGGCGCAGTCGGGCCGCCGCCGGCAGGCCATCCGTCAACAGCAGGCGCTGCAGGGTGACGCCCATGGCCAAGGGTGTGGAGGTATCCCTTGGGTCATTGGGCAGCGCGCTGTTCAACGCCGGTTCATATCGATCGAGGCGAAAGGCCGGGTCGCCGATGCTGCGGGCATAGGCGGTGAGCTTCGACGGCCCACCGACCACTCCCAGCAAGAGATTCGCCGCCGTGTTGTCGCTGTATTGCAGTGCCGCTGCACAGAGCTCAGCGACACTCATGCCCGTTGCGACATGCTTTTCGGTGACAGGCGAATAGACCACCAACTGCTCGGCGGTGTAGGCGATGCGGCGCTCCAGCAGGCCGGGCTCGGCCTGGTCCTGCTGGAGGATGGCAGCGGCCAGCACGACCTTGAAGGTACTGCACAGTGCGGCACGCGCTTCGCTGCGATAAGACAACTGCCGGCCGCTTCCCGTGTCGAGCGCCCAAAGCCCCAGGGTACCGCCCAACGCCTGCTCCAGGTGCTGCAAGCGCTGGTGAACCGGGTCGGACGCCCAGGCGGGCGTTGCCAGCATGACCGAGCCCCCCATGGCGCCCTGGATCAGTTGGCGGCGACTGAATGTCGGCTTCATGGTGTATTCCCTGGAGAAGATCAATTCGCTTCGACCTTGCGGCGTGCAGCAGCACGCCGCATGCCCCAGACACCCCATGCCAGGCCGAGCACGGCAGCCGTTACCGAGCCAGACAACACGCCGAGTTTCGCAGCGCCCAGGGAGCCTGGGTCGACGAAAGCGAGGTTGGCGATGAAGATCGACATGGTAAAGCCTATGCCGCCCAACAGGCCGATCAGGGTGATGCCACCCCAGGTCACGCCCGAAGGCAGGGTGCACCAGCCCAGCCGGACCATCAGCCAGCTCACGCTGAAGATCCCCAAGGGCTTGCCAAGCACCAGCGCGGCGGCGACGGCGATCATCACCCAGTGCGGTGCTGCGGCAGACAGGTCGACACCTGACAAGCCGACACCGGCATTGGCCAGGGCGAAGATCGGCATGATGACGTAGGCCACCCAAGGGTGCAGGGCACCTTGTACGCGCACGACCGGTGGCAGCAGTTCGCGCTGGGCCAACCGCAGGCGCTTCAGCGGGTCCATCAGGTCGCTGGCGCCCTTTTCAGGGGCCTTCGCGCGGCCGAGCAGTTCATCCGTGAAACGCGTGATGGCATCGAGCGGACGCTCACGCATGGGCATCGCGACGACCGGTGTCATGAGACCGAGCACTACGCCTGCCAACGTCGGGTGAGCGCCGGTCATCAGGATGCCCAGCCAGGTGATGGCGCCGGGAATGACATACGCGTACGCCGAACCGATGCCGATCTTCTGCAGCCCGATCACCATCAGCAGGCCAATCGCGGCAACGCCGAAGCCACTGTAGTCGAGGCCTCCCGAGTAGAAGAAGGCGATGATCAGCACGGCGATGATGTCATCGATGATCGCCAGGGCCAGCAGGAAAACGCGGACATTCGAAGGGATCGACTTGCCGAGCAAGGCAAGGACGCCAACCGCGAAGGCGATGTCGGTGGCGGTGGGCACGGCCCAGCCCTGCTGCTCCGCCGGCGCATGGCCGAACGCCAGGTAGATCAATGCGGGCACGGCCACCCCACCGATTGCCGCCGCCATGGGCAGCGTGGCCTGGCGCAAGCTGGAAAGCGCGCCTTCATGGATCTCGCGACGGATCTCCATGCCCACGACCAGGAAGAATATGGTCATCAGGCCATCGTTGATCCAGAAATGCAGCGACTGCGAGTACACCAGCGAACCGATGCCAATAGTCAGCGGGGTATGCCAGAGGGCCTCGTAACTGTCGGCCGCGGGCGAATTCGCCCAGATCAGCGCAACGATCGCGGCGATCAGGAGGACGATGCCGCTGACGGCTTCGATATGGAGAAAACGCTCGAAGTTGGCGAAAGCACGCTCAGCCAGTTGCTGGGCGCGAGGTACCTGTGTTTTTTGCATAGGCGCAAGAACTCCCGCATGGCGGCCCGACCTGCGTTGCTCTTTAACCTGCCTCACTGCTTCATGCAGCTAGCACCCGCGGCACAGTCTACCGGACAACCGGATCGAGGTGAACGACTGCGCGCCTTTCATTTATGCCCTGGCCCTACTACGGTGTTCACAAGACCGTTTCCCACCCAGGAGCGCAGCGCATGTCGAGGATCTTCTTGCTGATATTCGCAGGCTTGGCCCTGTGTGCAGGCCAGGCGATGGCCGACACCCTCAGGATCGGTGTGATCGGCGCCGGTAACGTCGGCGGTACGCTTGGCACGCTATGGGCCAAGGCCGGGCACTCGGTGATGTTTTCGTCACGCCACCCCGAGCAGTTGGGGGATCTGGCCAAGGCTGCCGGCCCCAATGCCCGGGCAGGCTCGGTCGACGAGGCCGCGGCATGGGGCGAGGTGATCGTGTTGAGCGTCCCGTACGGCGCCATGCCCGCACTCGCCGAACAGCTCAAGGGCAAGCTGGACGGCAAGGTGGTCCTCAGCACCAGTAACCCGTTCAGCGGCCGTGACGGCGAAACCGGGCGCAAGGCGCTGGCCCAGGGCGTCGCCTTGGCGGACCGGCACTACCTGCCCGGGGTGCACCTGGTGCGGGCGTTCAATGCCATAGGTTACGCAGCGATGAAGGACCAATCCGGCCAGGGCAAGGCAATCCCTGTCTTCGCGGACGACGCCCAAGCCCGGGCGCTGGGCGCCCGGTTGGTGCACGATGCCGGTTTCATACCAGTGCTGTTGCCGCTGGCGCGAGCCGATCAAGGGTTGCCGGGCGGGCCGCTCAGTGGCGCTTGGAACGAGGCTGAGCTCAAGCGCCAACTGGATCGCTAGCAGCCCATGCCAGCAAGCCGGCGCCCCTGGCCCTCTGCACGGCACATGTGTCGTGAACACCGCCGGCCCTTGTGGGCCGGCTTGCCGGCGATGGGGCGCGAAGCGGCTCCAATGCCGACAGGCTGTAATGCCTGGCGCAGAAACGAAAAAAAGAGGCCATAAGGCCTCTTTCTTTTGATCCCGGCAGAACACCTAGGGATCGAATCTTGGAGCGGGAAACGAGACTCGAACTCGCGACCCCGACCTTGGCAAGGTCGTGCTCTACCAACTGAGCTATTCCCGCGTCGTGATGGGTTGCCATTCTAGCGATCTGCCAAATAACGTCAACCCCTTGATTCAAAAAACTTTTATTTCTGCTCCGAGCCTTCCCGCAGGTGCGGCCAGGCAGCCAGCAGGTAGTGGACCATCGACACCAGGGTCAAGCCGGCCGCGACCAGCAACAAGCCGTAGCCGAGCACCACCCAGAAGCTCAGCACCGGCGGGTTGGCCAGCAGGATCACCAGCGCCAGCATCTGTGCGGCAGTCTTCCACTTGCCGAGGCTCGACACCGCCACGTGTGCCCTCGCCCCCAGCTCGGCCATCCACTCGCGCAAAGCCGAGACGACGATCTCGCGGCCGATGATCACCGCGGCCGGCAAGGTCAGCCAGAAGTTGGCATGGACCTGCACCAGCAGCACCAGGGCCACCGCGACCATCAGCTTGTCGGCCACCGGGTCGAGGAAGGCACCGAACGGCGTGCTCTGCTGCAGGCGGCGTGCCAGGTAGCCGTCGAGCCAGTCGGTGGCGGCCGCGATGGCGAACACGCTGCTGGCGGCAATGTAGCTCCAGTGATAGGGCACATAGAACAGCAGGATGAAGATCGGGATGAGCAGAACGCGTAGAACGGTGAGCAGGTTTGGAATATTCATCGGTACGACTGGCTGCGGGTTGAGCCAGGCATTCTACTCGCTATGCAGGCTGGCATAAATCGACTCGGCAAGCTTTTTACTGATCCCCGGCGCCTTGGCGATCTCATCGATGCTGGCACGATTGAGTTCCTGCAGGCCACCGAAATGTTTCAGCAGGTCGCGGCGACGCTTGGGCCCTACCCCGGCCACGTCTTCCAGGCTCGAGGTGCGCCGGGCCTTGCCACGGCGGGCGCGGTGGCCGGTGATGGCGAAACGATGGGCTTCGTCGCGGATCTGCTGGATCAGGTGCAACGCCGGGGAGTCGCCCTTGAGGGTGAACTCGTGGGCCACGTCATTGAGGTACAGGGTCTCGAAGCCTGCCTTGCGGGTCACGCCCTTGGCCACGCCGAGCAGGGTCAGCTCGGTCAGGCCGAGCGCCTGCATGACGTCGCGGGCCATGTTCAACTGCCCCTTGCCGCCGTCCACCAGCAATACGTCGGGCAGCTTGCCCTCGCCCTCCTTGATGCGCCCGTAGCGGCGCATCAAGGCTTGATGCATGGCAGCGTAGTCGTCGCCGGCGGTGACACCCTCGATGTTGAAGCGCCGGTAGTCGGACTTGAGCGGGCCCTCCGGGCCGAACACCACGCAACTGGCCACGGTGGCTTCGCCGCTGGAGTGGCTGATGTCGTAGCACTCCAGGCGCTGCGGCACTTCGTCGAGGCCAAGCACCTGGGCCAGGGCTTCGAAGCGTGCAGCCATGTGCTGGCGGTTGGCCAGACAGGCGTTGAGGGCCTGTTCGGCGTTGGTCACGGCCAGTTGCTGCCAACGCGCGCGAGTGCCGCGCACCCGGTGGCTGATGGCCAGCTCGCGACCGCGCAGGGTCTGCACGGCCTCGCTGATGGCGGCGAAGTCCTCGTGCGTTACGTTGACGATCAGCTCACCGGGCAGCTCGCGCTCGGCGTTGCCCAGGTAGTACTGGGAGAGGAACGCGGCCATGACCTCGGCCACCTCCTCCTCGATACCAACCTGGGGAAAGAAGTTCTTGCTGCCCAACACCCGGCCGCCGCGCACGCTGATCAGGTGCACGCAGGCACCGCCCGGGTTGACGAAGGCCGCCACCACATCGACATCGCCCGAGCCGCCCTCCATGTACTGCTGGTCCTGGACCCGACGCAGCAGGGCGATCTGGTCGCGCAGCTCGGCCGCCCGCTCGAAGTTCAAGGCCATAGCGGCCTTTTCCATCTCGGCATTGAGCTCGTTGCCCAGTTGCTGGCTGCGGCCCTCGAGGAACATCACCGAGTGGCGCACATCCTCGGCGTACTCCTCGGCCTCGACCAGGCCCACGCAAGGGCCCTTGCAGCGCTTGATCTGGTATTGCAGGCATGGCCGGGTACGGTTGGCGTAGTAGCTGTCCTCGCACTGGCGCACCGAGAAGGCCTTCTGCAGCAGGCTCAGGCTCTCGCGGATGGCACCGGCACTGGGATACGGACCGAAGTAACGCCCCTTGGCCTTCTTGGCGCCACGGTGGATACCCAGGCGTGGGAAAGCGCCGTCAGACAGAAATACATAGGGGTAGGATTTGTCGTCGCGCAACAGGATGTTGTAGGGCGGCCGCCACTCCTTGATCAGGGTCTGCTCCAGCAGCAGCGCCTCGGTCTCGTTGGCGGTGATGGTGGTCTCGACCTGGGCGATACGCCCTACCAACGCAGCGGTCTTGGGGGCCAGCCCTGTCTTGCGGAAATAGCTGGCCAGGCGCTTCTTGAGGTTCTTGGCCTTGCCCACGTAGAGCAGCCGCGCCTCGGCGTCGAACATCCGGTAGACGCCCGGGCGACCACTGCAGGTCGCCAGGAACGCGCTTGCATCAAAATTTTGCGACATGAAGAGCTATAGACTTGCGTCGACCATACCGTGGCGAACGGCCAGCAAGGTCAGTTCGACGTCGCTGGTGACCGAGAGTTTTTCGAAGATCCGATAACGGTAAGTATTGACGGTCTTGGGCGACAGACACAACTTGTCGGAGATGATCTGCACCTTCTGGCAGCCGACGATCATCAAGGCGATCTGGATCTCCCGCTCCGACAGCGCATCGAACGGCGACCCCTGGGGCTGGAACGACTTGAGCGCCAGTTGCTGGGCGATCTGCGGGCTGATATAGCGCTGCCCGGCGAAGGCCAGGCGGATGGCCTGGACCATTTCGTCGAGGCCCGCGCCCTTGGTCAGGTAGCCGGCAGCGCCGGCCTGCAGCAGGCGGGTGGGAAACGGGTCTTCCTCGCAGACGGTAACCGCCACCACCTTGGTGTCCGGATGGCTGCGCAACAGCTTGCGTGTCGCCTCCAGGCCGCCGATCCCTGGCATCTTCACGTCCATCAGCACCACGTCCGGCTTCAACTCGCGAGCCAGCTTGAGCGCCGCCTCGCCGGAATCCGCCTCACCCACCACCTGCAAGCCATCGATATCGGCCAGCATGCGCGTAATGCCGGTACGCACCAGATCGTGATCGTCGACCACCAGGACCCTAATCAAGCAGACACCTCGTCAGTGGGGCGATTGGATCCCGCCACCTTAACAAAATTTTTCATCACGGACCTAGTGGCCCGTACGGTTAATCGTGTCCCCGGTATGGACGCAGAGGCCAAGCTGCACGCGCTCGTACAGGCCACTAGCGCAACGCGTCATTGAACAGCCTGCGCCGGTCGAGCTTGCGTACCCTCGGGTCCGGGTCGGCCTCTCCCGCTAGGCGGCTCAGCAGATGCCAGACAGCTTCCTGATCGTCCCGGGGCAGTCGGCGAAAGGCACCGAGCAGACGGTCTTCCTCCGTGCTCAGGCTCTCCAGCGGTGCGGGGGTATGCACGCCACTGAGCACATAGAGCGCATCCACACCCTTGGCGGCCACCGCCGCGAGGTAATCGACCCGTGGCGTGCGCTCGCCGCTTTCGTACTTGCCCTGAGCATTGGGTTCGACACCACCGATCACACCGAACCCCCGCTGGGTCAGCCCCAACCGCTCGCGTTCTTCCCTCAAACGCGGACCGAATCCTTTCATCTGAATCACTTCCCCTTTCCCTTACATGCCTATGGATGCATGAGACATCCGAGTGAATAGCCACAAATCCAGTTGGCACTATGAGCATTGGATCCAATGTTTGCAAGCCATCATTGCCAGTGCAATCGCGCAAGGCGCCCCCAATACCGCATGGCCCCATGAAAACGTGAAAACCCGCGCCCAACAGGTGCATCAAGGTCTCTCGAAACTAACTAAACGCAGTCACGAAAGTTAACGGGAACACATGAATATGAAAAACCACGGGGTTGGACAGCCCCGGAAACGCCCTGAAAATCGTCAGATTGACGCCATTTTATCGACATGCGCGCCGATATCATTTTTTTGACGACAAACTAATAACAAACTTTAACATATTGATTTTTAACAGTTTTTAAACTTTAACAAGACTAAATTAGAGTATTTCAGAGCACGCAGATAGCAACGCTTGCGGCACTAACAAAAACAACATTAGGATATAAAAAGACCACCAAGAAATAGCCCAAACGCCACGTACAAGTGCGGCTTACTTCTGCGCGTCTGCCCATTCGACAACTTCTTGAACTGTGTATCTCGGCCGGCCTTGCGCCGTGCCTGGGAAGAGGGATCTATGAACATCAGTATCTTTGGACTTGGTTATGTGGGCGCGGTGTGCGCCGGTTGCCTGTCGGCCCGTGGGCACCATGTGCTGGGTGTGGACATCTCCCAGGCGAAGATCGACCTGATCAACCAGGGCAAGTCCCCCATCGTCGAGCCCGGCCTGGAGCAGTTGCTGCTCGATGGCGTGCGCCAGGGCCGCCTGCGCGGTACCACCGACGTCCAGGCCGCGATCCTGACCACCGACCTGTCGTTGCTGTGCGTCGGCACCCCGAGCAAGAAGAACGGCGACCTGGACCTGGTGTACATGGAAGCGGTGTGTCGCGAGATCGGCACCGCGCTGCGCGACAAGGACAGCCGCCACACCGTCGTGGTCCGCAGCACCGTGCTGCCGGGCACGGTGAAGAACGTGGTGATCCCGATCCTCGAACAACACTCGGGCAAGCAGGCCGGCGTCGATTTCGGTGTGGCGGTCAACCCGGAGTTCCTGCGCGAGAGCACGGCCATCCAGGACTACGACTTCCCGGCGATGACTGTGATCGGCGAGCTGGACAGCCACTCGGGCGACTTGCTCGAGTCGCTCTACCAGGGCCTCGACGCACCGGTGATCCGCAAGTCGGTCGAAGTCGCCGAGATGATCAAGTACACCTGCAACGTCTGGCATGCCACCAAGGTCAGCTTCGCCAACGAAATCGGCAACATCGCCAAGGCCTCGGGCGTCGATGGCCGCGAAGTGATGGACGTGGTCTGCCAGGACCACAAGCTCAACCTGTCGCGCTACTACCTGCGCCCGGGCTTCGCCTTCGGCGGCTCGTGCCTGCCCAAGGACGTGCGCGCCCTCACCTACCGTGCCAGCCAGCTGGACGTCGAGCACCCGTTGCTGGCCTCGATCATGGCCAGCAATCGCAGCCAGGTGGAGCATGCCTTCGACATGATCGAGCGCCAGGACAAGCGCAAGGTCGCCCTGCTGGGCCTGGCCTTCAAGGCCGGCAGCGACGACTTGCGCGAAAGCCCGCTGGTCACCCTGGCCGAGAAGCTCATCGGCAAGGGCTACGACCTGCGTATCTATGACGCCAACGTCGAGTACGCCCGTGTCTTCGGCGCCAACCGCGACTACATCGAGTCGAAGATCCCGCATGTCTCCTCGCTGCTGCACAGCGACCTGGAGCGGGTGATCGACGAGGCCGAGGTGATCGTCCTGGGCAACAACGACGAGCGCTTCAGCCGTGCCCTGGAAGCCGGCACCGGCAAGCAGGTCATCGACCTGGTCGGTTTCATGCCCGGTGTCAGCGACACACAGCGCCAGGGTATCTGCTGGTAATCGACGCGCGCATCGCCCCCCTGCCCCGCACGCTACAGGCCCCGGCCTGTCCGGCGCGGGGCTCGGGCACCCGAGACAGGAGCAAAGGCTACATGGAACGACAGCAACAGCGGCCCTTCGAGGCACCAGGCTACCTGCGCGCGGGCGTCAGCTTCTGCGCCTGGGCCTGCCTGGCCGGCCTGATCGCGCTGGCGTCGGAGATGGTCGCGCCGCAGTACCTGGACCCGAACCATCATCTGTTCATTTTCATCATCGGTACCCTGGGGATGTGGCGCTACGGCAATGCCATCGTCCACTACCTGCGCGGCATGTACTTCCTGCACTGGCGGTTCCCACGCCTGCGCCGGCAGGTCGAACGCATGGGCGATGCGGCGCTGCCTTCGCACATGTTCATGGTGGTCACCAGCTTCCGCATCCCGACCCTGACCACCTTCAAGGTCTACCAGTCGGTGTTCCAGGAAGTGCAGCGGCTGAAGGTACCGTGCACGGTGATCGCCTCGATCGTCGAGAAAGGCGACGAGACCTTCATCAAGGACATCATGCGCAACGAGGTCAAAGGCCGCGACGACATCAAGCTGGTGATCGTCCGGGCCCGAGGCACCGGCAAGCGCGACGGCCTGGCCCATGCTTTCCGCGCCCTGTCCCGGCAGATGCCGCTGGACGATGCGGTGGTCGGCGTGGTCGACGGCGACACCATGATGCTGCCTGGCTGCGTCGAGCGCGCGGTCAAGTTGTTCGCCCTGCTGCCAAACGTCGGTGGCCTGACCACCAACGAATTCTGCGAGGTCGAGGGCAGCCGCTGGATGCGCCAGTGGCACTCGATGCGCTTCGTCCAGCGGCACATCAACATGTGCTCCATGGCCCTGTCGCAGCGGGTACTGACCCTGACCGGACGGCTGTCGTTCTTCCGCGCCAGCGTGATGACCGACCCTGAGTTCATCCGCGACGTCGAGGCCGACTTCCTCGAGCACTGGCGCCTGGGCCGCTTCCAGTTTCTCACCGGCGACGACAAGTCCAGCTGGCTGTCGCTGATGCGTGCCGGCTGGGACACCTTCTATGTGCCCGACAGCCATACCCTGACCGTCGAGCATCCGCCCAGCGACAGCTTCTGGGTCGCCACTCGCCAGTTGATGTTCCGCTGGTACGGCAACTCGCTGCGGCAGAACTTCCGCGCCACCGCCCTGCTCGGCCGTGCGCGCCTGGGCCTGTTCACCCTGTACGTGCTGCTCGACCAGCGGGTATCGATGTGGACCTGCCTGATGGGCCTGACCGCCTCGGTGGTGGCAGGCCTGGTGTTCGGTATCCAGTACCTGCTGGTGTACCTGTTCTGGGTGCTGCTGTCGCGCAGCCTGGTGACCGTGCTGTTCGTGTTCGCCGGGCACCCGGTCAGCCCGATGTACCCCTTCGTTCTCTATTACAACCAGATCGTCGGTTCGCTGATGAAGGTCTACGCGATGTTCCACATGGACCAGCAGAGCTGGACGCGGCAGAAAACCACCCTGGCCACCGGCAGCGTCGACTTCGACGCCACCCTCAACCGCTGGTCCTCGAAGGCGATGCTGTGCTCCTCCATCGCCATCTTCTTCGGGGTCATCACCGTACTTCTCGAACTCACGCAACGTTAAGGAAAGGCGCCTGCACATGAGTAGCTCGAACACTCCCGTGGCCCCCGGCAAGACCGCGGCCAACATCGTCCACGAGGCGATCGACGAACGCCAGTACGTACGCACCCGAATGAACGCCCGCGTACGCCTGTCCGGCAGCGGCCAGGCGCCCTTCGAGGCCGCCCTGCAGGACATCTCCCTGGGCGGCATGGGCCTGCTCCACGAGGCACCGTTGAAGATCGGCAGCCTGTACGATGCCTCGATCCTGCTACGCCTGAACCAGGTCGACCTGTCGATCGACGGCAAGATCCGCATCGTCTCCCAGCGCGGCAGCGAGGTTGGCGCCCAGTTCGTCGACCTCGACGCACAGAAGCGCGACATCCTGCGCTACCTCATCAACGCCTACATGTCTGGCGAGATCGCCGACATCAATGGCCTGTTCAACGTGATGCAGCGCGAGAACTACATCAAGGAGCGCAAGCAGAAGTACGCCACCGCGCGCACCCCAGGCGACCGCCTCAAGGCCATGGCCGGCACCCTGCTGTACACCGCCGCGGGCGTGGCCGCCCTGGGCTTCGTGGCGTACAAGGGCTACTTGCTGTTCTTCCGCATTCCGGCGGTGCAGGCCCAAGTGGCGACCAACGCCCAGGTCATCAGCATGCCGGACAACGGCTACGTCAAGTACCTGCTGCCCGCCGGGGCCACCGAGGTCCACGCCGGCCAACCGCTGGCCAGCATCTCCACCCAACTGGCCACCAGCTTCACCAGCCCGGCGGACATGCAGGCCCTGGCCGACCTGGCCCCTGGCGACCTGCAGGCCCTGCTCGGCCGTGCCACCATCGAGACGGTGATCAACAGCCCCTGCGACTGCCAGGTCTACTACCCGGCCCAACGCCTGGACGGCTACGGCTACAAGCAAGCACCGCTGATGCACCTGCTGCCCAAGGATCAGGGTCTGTTCGTGCGCGCCAACGTGCCGTTCGACAAACTGGCCGACGTCGACCGTGTGCGCTCGGTGGACATGCAAGTGTTCGGCCTCGACGAACACTACGGCGGCAAGGTGGTCGATGCCCGGGTCGACGAGATCAACCGCAACCTGGCCCTGACCATCCAGCCGGACAGCCCGCTGCCGGCCGCGGCCTACCAGAAGGCGGTGGCGGTCGACCTGTACCTGGGCCTGCCGTTCGGCGGCGCACGCTGAAACGGGCGAGGACCATGACGCCATGACCGTGATGACGCCCTCCCGCCTGCTGCTGGCCAGCCTCGCCCTGGCCTGTGCCGGCGTGGCCTGTGCCGGGCAGAGCCTGGAGCAGATCCGCTATGCGCTGTACAAGAACCCCAGCGCCGAGGTCACCACCGACCTGCGTGCGCTGGCGGCCCGGGGCGACCTGGCCAGCACGCTGTTGCTGGGCGATGTGCTGGCCGGGCGCGACGGCGCCAGCCGCCAGGAGGTGGTCGCGCTGTACCACGCGGCCTTCGCCGACGGCCGCGGCCTGGTCCCGGCGCTGGCTTCGCTGGCACGCCTGATCGACCGCACGCCGAGCCTGCGCGAGGCGCAGCGCCCGTGGATGGAACAGGCGTTGACGCGGTACCCCAGCCGCCTCGACCCACGCAACGCCAGCACCACCCTGGAAGTGTTCCTGACCTATCCGGAGCTGGTCGATGTGGAGCAGGCCTCGCAGCTGCTGGGCCTGTACGAACAGTCCTGCCTGCTCAACTGCCGCCCGCAGCTGTACCGCGCCGTGCTGGCCGAGCGCCAGGACGATCGCCCCGGTGCCGAGCGCTGGTACCGCGAAGCCGTGCGGGTCGATGCGCGTGCCGTCGATCGCTACTACCGGTTCCTGGGCGATGACCAAGACCGGGCCTTCCCGGCCTTCGCCACGGCCCTGGAGGCGGAGCGCGCGCAACTGCCGGTGGAGATCGTGCACCGCATCGCCTCGCTGCTCGACAGCATTGCCAGCGTGCAACGTGCCGAGCAGGAAGCCGACCGCTACGCCCGCCAGGCCAACCCGCCAGCGGCCGGGCAGCCTGCGCCAACGCCCAGGCAACTGGCCCTGGAGCAGGCCCAGGCCGATGCCCTGGCCCAAGCCACCGCCCAGGTCCAGCGCTGGCGCGACGCCGCCGTGGCCCGTGGCTTCGTGCCGGCCATGGTGTCCAAGGCCAACTACATGATCTCCAACCCGACCGAGCACAACGCCGAGCAAACCCAGGCGTTGATCGACCAGGTCCGCCAGCGCGAACCGACCCGGGCCAAGGCCCTGCAGGCGTCGTTCTACATGGTCAACAACTGGCTGACCCTCGACCCGGACAAAGCCCGCGCGCTGATCGACGAACTGCAAGAGAGCGGCTATCCCGACGCCGGCCTGCTGCTGGCCGAGTACTACAGCAAGGGCGTGGCGGACCAGCCCGACCAGGACAAGGCCCTGGCCCTGTTCCGCAAAGAAGCCGCCAAGGGCTCCACCGCCGCCTGGTACCGCATGGCCACCCTGCACGCCTACGGCCGTGCCATCTGCCATGACCCGGTCAAGGCCTACACCTATGCCCAAATCGCCCTGAACCTGGGCGAACGTGGCGCCCGCAGCCTGATCAAGCGCCTGGAAAAGACCCTGCCCAAGGATGACATCGAGCGTGCCCTGGCCGCACGCAACGATCTGTTGAAGGAGGCCAACCTGTGAAAGCCCATCACCCCTTGTTCGGCGCCCTGCTCGCCCTGGCCCCGCTGCCCGCGGCGCTGGCGGCCGAGGAGATCACCGGCCCCGAGGCCGACAGCACCGAACCGGTGCGCGTGGCCCCCACCGACGGCAGCGAACCGGTGATCACCTCGGAGTTCTTCAACAAGCTCACCGTGCAGACCGGCTACGGGCCGGAGGACTCCCAGGTCGATCGCAACCGCGAAATGTTCTACAGCCTGCGCTACGAGCCC
Organism: Pseudomonas guariconensis; assembly: GCF_024127895.1. GTDB lineage: Bacteria > Pseudomonadota > Gammaproteobacteria > Pseudomonadales > Pseudomonadaceae > Aquipseudomonas > Aquipseudomonas guariconensis_B. The sequence continues at coordinate 82,286 of NZ_JAMYBK010000010.1, forward strand.
TCGTTCGCCTGGTACGCGCCGGAGAAACGCTGGGCCAAGTGGATGGTCTACGGTCGCCTGTGGCTGAACTATGACACCAGCCAGTCGAGCAACCTCACCAGCGAGTCGACCAACGACAACGAACGCGAGCAGCCTGAAGGCTGGTATGCCGAGCTGCGCGAGCTGTACGTCAAGCGCAACCTGATCGGCGACGATCCACGCTTCTCCCTGTCCATCGGCCGCCAGCGTTTCTGGGACGACTATGGCATCTGGTGGGACGACAGCCTCGAATCGCTGCGCCTGAACTATCAGGACACCTTCTCCGAGGCCTTCCTCGCCGTCGGCCAGAAGTTCCACAACTACAACACCGACGTGAACAGCCTGGCCGCCAGCGAAGAGCGCACGCTCTACGTGATGGGTGAGTACGCCTACCGTTGGAGCCAGAACAACAAGATCGGTGTGCGCCTGATGCACGAGAACGACCGCAGCGACCACGACATCGACGACCGCTACGACTTCAAGGGCCTGCGCTACGGCCTGTTCTTCAAGGGTGACAACCTCGCCCTGCCGGTGTTCAGCGACTACCACCTGGAGCTGGCCGCACTGGACGGCAAGATGGACAACACCACCCAGAGTGGCGTCACCACCACCGGCCACGACAGCAAGGGCTGGGCCGTGCTCGGCGAGGTCGGCAAGCGCTTCGACGCCTTGCCCTGGACCCCACGCATCGCCCTGCGCGGCGGCCTGACCGACAAGCCCGGTGACGAGAACGACGGCTTTCGCTTCAACCCGATCCAGTCCGACCGCATCACCCGCCAGGGCTCCTACAGCACGCGCCTGACCAGCTCGTTCGTCAGCCTCGACCTGCGCAACCTGAGCTACTACGGCATCGCCCTGGAAACCCGGCCGACACCGCGCAGCGCCCTGGACCTGCGTATCACCCAACTGAACCTGCGTGACGAGGATGGCGTACTGCCGATCCGCATGGCCGCCGACTCCCGCTCCAGGCGCCAGAACCAGCTCGACCGGGGCCTGTACGGCAAGGGTGACAACGTCGGGCAGATGGTCGACCTCAACTACTACTGGAAGATGTTTCCGGTGGCCATCGATGGCAAGCACCTGGACGTCAACACCCTGGTCAGCGCCAGCTACCTCAATGCCGGCAGCGCGCTGAAGACCGGCGATGACTACCAGCTGAGCGTCGGCGTGGTGATCAGCTACTAAGGACGGACCCTGCCAATGATCTTCGCCTCCAACGTCTTCCTGTTCCTCTACCTGCCGCTGTTCCTGGCCGTCTATTTCCTGGCCAGGCCCCAGTGGCGCTCGGTGGTGATCGTTGCCGCCAGCTACATCTTCTATGCCTGGTGGCGCCCGGACTTCCTGCTGCTGTTCGTGGCGATCACCTACTGGAACTACTGGTTCGGCCTGCGCATCAAGGCGCGCCTGGACGCCGGCGACAAGCGCTGGGCCCTGCGCCTGCTGTGGCTCGGGGTAATCGGCAACCTGTCGACCCTGGGCTACTTCAAGTACGCCAACTTCGGCGCCGAAGTACTGGCGATGCTGCTGGCGCCGCTGGGCATCAATACCTGGACCCTGGAGAACATCTTCCTGCCCCTGGGCATCTCCTTCTACGTGTTCCATGCCCTGAGCTACATCGTCGACATCTACCGCAAGGACGCCACACCCACGCGCAACTTCATCGACTTCGCCGCCTTCGTTGCGCTGTTCCCGCACCTGGTGGCCGGGCCGATCCTGCGCTACAGCCAACTGGCGCCGCAGTTGCGCGAGCGCACCCATTCGCTGGAGCTGTTCTCCCTGGGCGTGTGCCGCTTCATGCTCGGTTTCATCATGAAGGTGCTGATCGCCGACCGCCTGGCGCCGATCAACGTCTTGTTCGTCAGCGAGGGCACCCTGCAGTTCAGCGACGCCTGGTTCGGCCTGGCGGTGTCGACCCTGCAGCTGTACTTCGACTTCGCCGGCTACAGCCACATGGCCCTGGGCCTGGCGCTGATGATGGGCTTTCGCTTCCCGGAAAACTTCAACCAGCCCTATGTGTCGCAGAGCATCACCGAGTTCTGGGCACGCTGGCACATGACCCTGGCGCATTTCCTGCGCGACTACGTGTACATGCCGCTGGTGCGCAAGCGCGTCGCCGGGGCCCTGCCGGCACTGGTCTGGACCATGCTGCTGTCGGGCCTGTGGCACGGGGCAAGCTTCGCCTTCATCTGCTGGGGCCTGTTCTTCGGTATCGGCATGGTCATCGAGCGCAAGTTCAACCTCGCCACCAAGGTCACCACGCCCTACCACCTGGGCCGCAACCTGCGCACCGGGGTGCTGATCGTGCTGAGCATGCCGCTGTTCTTCACCATGGACCTGCGCCACAGCCTGGACATCTACCAGGCGCTGCTCGGCTTCAACGGCTTCGGCTCGCTGGAGCTGTACGTGCTCGGCGCCTCGAAGATGGCCATGGCCTTCGCCCTGGTGGCGCTGGCCTGGCTGGTCCTGGCCGGGATCAACAACGTGCGCTTCTACGCCGGCAACAAGGAAGGCTATTTCATGCGCCATGTCGGCGTGCTGCACAGCGTGCTGCTGTGGGGGGGCTTTTTGCTGGCGCTGAGCAGCCTGGCGGCCAATTCCTTCTCGCCCTTCCTGTATTTCCAGTTCTAGGAGACGGCCATGTATCCGGTGATGAATTCGGCCAGCAAGGCCAACGGCATTCTCTTCGCCCTGGTGCTGGCGGCGATGTTCGTGTACTCGCTGCCACCGGTGTTCAGCTTCGCCCGAACCCAGGGCGACGCCTGGAACCTGTTCGTCGACGGCAAGCTGCTGCGCAAGTTCGAGCAGGTCTACGACAAGCGCTTCTTCCTGCGCGACCCGTCGGTGCAACTGTGGGCCGACGCCCAGTTCCACCTGTTCGGCGAAGGCACCAAGGGCGTGGTACTGGGCAAGGACGGCTGGCTCTACACCAACCAGGAATACCGCGTGCCCAATGACCTGGAGGCCAACGTGGCGACCCAGCTCGAGCAGATCGCCAAGGTCGAGAAACAGTTGGCCGAGCATGGCAAGCACCTGGTGCTGCTGCCACTGCCGATGAAGCTCGACATCTATGCCGAGCACGCCGAGCACGCCTTCGACCCACGGGTGACGAGCCTGTACGACCGCTTCGTCGGTGAGCTGCAGGCACGCCAGCTGGACGTGGTACCGCTGCGCGGCGCCTTCCTCGGCAATCTGGCAGGGCCAGGCTTGTTCCTCAAGTCCGACACCCATTGGAGCCCGCAAGGCGCACGCCTGTCGGCCTACGAACTGGCCCGCCAGCGTCCGCAACTGCTCGGTGACCAGCTCTATCGCTCGCACAAGGCCGGCGAGAAGAACGTCAAGGGCGACCTGATGAACTACCTGCAGTTCGACCATGCTCGCCTCGCGCCACAATTCGGTCCGAGCCGCATCGATCTCTACGAAACCCTCAAGGCCGACCAGGACGCCGACGACCTGTTCGCCGAGCAAGACCAGAGCCTGCTGCTGGTCGGTACCAGCTACAGCAAGATCGACGACTGGAACTTCGTCGGTTTTCTCAAGGAAGCCCTCAACCGCGACTTGCTGAGCATCGCCGTGGAAGCCCGCGGGCCGTTCGAGGCGATGAACCAGTTCCTGGCCAGCGATCAGTTGGCCAACCCGCAGATCGACACCGTGGTCTGGGAATTCCCCCTGCGCACCCTGCTGGCCCACCGCCCTGGCTCGCTCAGCCGCAGCACCCAACCCCAGCATTTCTGACGATTCAAGGAGAGCCCGATGAAACTTACCCACCTGTTCACCGCCATCACCCTGGCAGCCAACGGCCATGCGGCCCTCGCTGCCGAAGGCAATGCCGACTTGTACGATGCCGTGGCACCGGCCGACTCGGCGTTCGTGCGTGTGCTCAACCTGTCCGACAACAGCATCGACGTGAGCCTGAGCGGCAAGATCAACCCACAGAAGGTCGCCCCGGGCCAGCTCAGCGGCTACCGCTTCGTCCCGGCCGGCCCACACAAGATCGCCGTCGGCGCCCAGGCCATCGAGCCACAGCTCAAGGCCAACGCCGCCAGCACCGTGGTCTACGACGGCAAGCAGCTGTCGCTGATCGCCGACAAGTACATCAACGAACCGAAGAAGGCACAGATCGCCTTCTACAACCTGACCCCGGCCAAGGCCGCGCTCAAGACCGTGGACGGCAAGCACGTGGTGGTCGAGCCGCTGGGCAACGGCCAGACCGGCAGCCGCATGGTCAACGAAATCAAGATCGGCTTCGCCGCCTACGTCGCCGACCAGCGGGTCGCCAGCTTCGACGAACTGTTCCTCAAGAAAGGCCGCTCCTACAGCTACGTGCTGCTGCCCCAGGGCACCGGCTATCGCAGCATGGGCCAGGCCAACAGCATCGACCCGACCGAGTGATGCCCCGCTGCAAGGATGACCGGCACATGAACACCCTTCTTTCCCTGGGCCTGGCCACGGGCCTGGCGCTGGGCGCGTTGGCCGCCCAGGCGGCCGAGCCTGCCAAGGCCAGCGGTACCAATGCCGACAAGGCCGCCTGTAGCGACCTGCAATGCCTGGTCTGCCCGGCCCTGAGCGACCCGCGCCACTACACCGAGGGGCGCATGAAGCTGATGCGCGAGATCGTCCCCGGCAAGGACCGCTGGCTGTTCCGCTCGGCGGTGGACCTGACCAACGACTTCGGCATCCCGGCGCCCATGCGCCCGGAATTCGCCCGCTTGATGGACACCTTCCATCGCCAGGGCATCCAGGTGGCCATGGCCATCCAGCCGACCCGAGGCCTGATGCACCGTGACAAGTTGTACGGCGATCGGCTGCACGGCTTCGACTACCCCCGCGCCAGCCACAACCTCGCCACCTACCTGGGCCAGTTGCGCCAGGGCGGCGCGGTGGTGGCGCCGATGATGCAACTGGTGCAGCAACCACCCAAGGCCGAGTTCTTCTTCCGCCGCGACCACCATTGGACCCCGGCCGGTGCCGAAGCCACCGCGCGCCTGATGGCCGAGGAGATCCGCCGCCAGCCCTTCTACGCGGGGCTGACCAAAAAGCACTACCGCACCGAACCCGGGGTCATGGTGCCCAAGGACGGCACCCTGAACCTGGCGCTGAGCTATATCTGCGGCAACAACTATGGTTTCCAGTACGTGCGCGGCTACCAGACCATCCCGGTGGCCGACAGCGCCGACGCCCTGTTCGACGAAGCGCCAGACCCGGAGGTGATCCTGGTCGGCGACAGTAACGCCGCTGCCCGCGAGGACGAAAGCAAGCAATTCAACTTCGACGGCTACCTCAAGCAGTACCTGGACGTGGACGTGCTCAACTATGCCCTGCCCGGCGTCGGCGAGGACGGCTCGCTGCTGGAATACCTGCTGTCGGCCGACTACAAGCCCGAGGCACCGCCCAAGCTGATCGTCTGGGAACTGCCGGCCAACTACCGGCTCGACTCGCCGTTGATGTACCGCCAGCTGGTGCCCGCCATCCAGGGTGGCTGCAAGGCCTCGAAAGAGGTGCTGGCCTCGAAGCTGCGGCGCCCGGCGCTGAAGGTCGGCGAGCGCATCGAGCTGCTGAGCAATGCCGGCAGTGCGCGCCAGGCGCTGGGAGGGGCAAGAGGGTTTCTCGACATCCGCCTGAGCGACAGGAACGTCAAGGACTTCTACATCATCGTCTACTACGACAACGGCGCCCGCGACAAAGTGTGGTTCCGCCGCGAAGTGGTGGTCAGCGGTGGCCAGTACTACCTGGAGTTGAGCAAGGACCCGGCCTTCGCTGGCGCCAACCTGCTCTCGGTGTTCCTCGAGCCGACCAAGCCCGGCACCGCCGCCACCGACGTGGAAACCCGCCTATGCCTGTGAAGCGCACAAGCCTGGCCCTGGTCATCGCCCTGGCCCTGTCGCCATTGGCGGCACCCGCGGCCCAGTCGCTATGGCCGCCGCGAGCCACGGCGCAGGCGGCGATGGTGGCCGACTACCGTACCCTGGCCTGCAGCAAGGCACCGCCCGCCCCCTATACCGGCAGCCTGCGCCTGGAAAGCAAGTACGACCAGCGCGACGCCAGCAAGTCGACCCTGCGTGCCCGCCCGGATGCCGACAGCGAACGGGTCGGCAAGCAAGTGAAGCAGTTCGTCGGTGGCTTGATCTACGCCGGCAAGCGCTTCGTACGGGCGAAAAAACCCCAGGACGCCAACATGGCCCTGGCCTGCCAGGACCAGTGGCTGGAACGTTGGGCCTCGGCAGGCGCGCTGCTCAGCCCCGACGCCAGCGGCACCGGCATGGCCGCGCGCAAGTGGGCGCTGGCGGCCATGGCCGGCGCGCTGCTGCTGACCCAGTCGGCCAGCGACGGCAAGGTGCGACTGACGGCCACGCAGACCGCCTGGATCACCCAGTTGGCCGAGTTGGTGATACGCGAATACGACCCGCGCCGTACCTCACGCACCGTGTACTTCAACAACCACGACTACTGGGCCGCCTGGGCAGTGGCCGCCAGCGGCATGCTGGTGGGCCGCGACGACTTCATCCAGTGGGCCGACGGCAACCTGCGCCGTGGCTTGGCCCAGGCCGTGCGCAGCCAGGATGGCAGCTACGCCTACCTGCCGCTGGAAGTGGCACGCGGCAAGCTTGCCGCCAACTACAGCCAGTACGCCCTGGTGCCCCTGGTGCTGTTGGCGGAATCGGCGCGGGCCAACGGTCTGCCTTGGCGCGACGAGGACCAGCGCACCCTCGACCTGCTGGCCAACTTCGCCGCACGCAGCATCCTCGAGCCGCAGGCCTTGCCCGAACTCGAGGGCCGCGCCCAGGTCGACGTCGCCCCCTACAAGCTGGCCTGGCTGATCCCGTTCCTGCAGCGCAACCCGGGCCATCGCCTGGCCCGCGAACTGTACGACAGCGAGGACGGCGAGGTGGACAACTACAGCCAACTCGGTGGCCCGCTCAAGCCGCTCTACCTACAACAGCCCTGATCAAGGACGTAACCATGGCCCTCCTCGCCCGCTTTTCCCTCACCTGCCTGGCTGCCCTGCTGCTGGCCGGCACCGCCCAGGCCGGTAGCCAGGCGTTGCCGGTCAACCAGACGGTGGATGCCCTGACGCCGGAGGAACACCAACGGCAGGTGCTGACCCTGCGCCAGCAAGCGCGCCAGGCGGTGACCTTCGCCCAGGCCGAGCGGCCGCGCCCGGCTGGCCGTGCCAGCGTCAGCCTGCAACCGATGTTCTCGTCCCAGGCCGGCAGTTGGCCCTTCGAGCCGTTCGTCAACAATGGCTTGTTCCGTGCCATCGCGGGCTACCAGGCGCACCACCCGCAGGTGGTGATGCTGCGCGGTGGCAGCATCACCCTGGCGCAGTTGAACGACGCCCTCGCCAACCCGCGCATCCTGCGCCGCTACAAGGACGGCTACCTGCTCAGCTACCCGCTGCTGATCGGTCCCGACGCAGGCCTGGTGCTCGAAGGAACCAGCCTGTACCTCTACAGTTTTTCTGGCACGGCGCTGATCAACCAGGGCTGGCTGGGGCTGAACCAGTCGAGCCTGGAAAGCGTGGCGGGCGACAAGCCAGGCAATACCGACCGTGCCTGGCGACCGTTCGTGGTAGCCTGGGCCGGCAGCCACACCCAGGTGATCGGCTCGACGCTCAGGCGCCTGGGCTACAACGCCAACCTGTCCCGTGGACTGACCACCGCGCTGAGCCCCCAGCAGCCTGCTGGCAGCCGCCTGGCGACCGTGCTGATCCGCGACAGCCGGTTCAGCGAGCTGTCCACCGCCGTGGAGCTGCAACACAGCCAGGCGACCATCAGCACCAGCCAGTTCGAACAGTCCCAGCAATACGCCATCGACGTTCGCGACAGCCAGCTGAGCCTTCGCGGCAACCAGTTGCGCGGCATCGACAACAACAGTGGCGTACGCCTGCGCGGGCAGACCCGCGCCCTGCTGGAAGACAACCTGATCCTCGGCGCCGGCAAGGCCGCCATCGAGATCAGCGAACAACAGGGCGCGGTGCTGCTGGCGAGCAACCGTATCGGCGACAGCCGCGGCAATGGCATCCAGTTGCGCAACCTCGCGCCGACCTCGGCAGCCCCCTTGCTGATCGACGACAACCTGCTGGCCAGCAGCCAAGGCACCGCCGTGGATGCCAGCGACGTCGGCGCCCTGGCGTTGGTGGGCAACCGTATCGGCAATACCCCGGAGTATGCCGTCAGCCTGCGCAACGCCACTCCCCTGCCCGGCCCGCTGCTGCTCAGCGGCAATCGCCTGGGCCAGGTCGGCAAGGCGGTGGTGCGGGTCGAAGGGGTGCGCGAGGTGGCGCTGGGCGGCAACAGTTTCGATGGCAAGCCGCTGCTGCAGAACCTGTTGATCGGCGACCTGCTGCCATTGCAGGCCAGGCTCCTGGAGGCCACGGTACGTCAGGGCGGCACCGCGCGGGTGCGCTGGCCGTGAGGGGCGATAGAACACCACGTGACTCATTGAGTAGAACGTGACTGCGCAGAGAACGGTTGGCTGACGGGGTTCGGGAGCGGGCTTGCCCGCTTCCACAGGCCTGTCGGCATTCCCTCAGTCGATCGCACGCTGCATGCGCACGAAGCACTCGTCCTCGCCCATCTCGATGAAGCCCCGGCGCCGGTACAACTGCCGTGCCGGGTTGGTCTTGAACACCATCAGGCGCAATAACGGCAACTGCCGCTGCGCTGCCCAGCCGGCCAGTGTCTCCAACACCCAACTGCCGCCCCCGCGCCCACGGTGCTCGGGCAGCAGGTGCAATTCGCGGATGAACAGCGCCTGGCGATCCTGGCTGAGGCTGCAGAACCCCAAGAGCTCGTCGCCGTCCATGACCAGCCACTGTTCGCGCCAGGTCCAGGCCTCATCGAAGGCTTCCTCGATCCACAGCAGGTCGAATTCCCGGTAATAAGGCAGCATGGCCCGGCGGGTAAGGTCGCGGGCGAAGCTCAGGTGGGTGTCGCTGGCAGGGCTCAAGCGAAGGGGCATGGCATGTCTCCCTCGGCATGCCACGCGGCGCCAAGGCCGGCAACGGCCCTAAGGGGCATAGCACACCGGCGAACTGCCCGACCCGCGCCGGTCCAGCTCGTCCTCCAGCCAGTCGGCCAGCACACGGGCATTGTTGTGCTCGGTGTCCTTGCCGGCATACAGCAGGGTCAGGTCGCCCTTGCCCGCCAGGTCCAGCAACGGATACCAATGCTCGGGATGGGCGGCCAGCTCCTGCTGGTAGCGCTGGGTGAACCCGGCGAAATCCACCTCGCCGTGGTGGAACGCCTTGCGCAGTTCGTTGGACGGCGCCACCTCGCGCAGCCACTCCCCGTGCAGGTCGTCCTTGCGCTTGTTGCGTGGCCACAGGCGGTCGACCAATACCCGCTGGCCATCGCTCGCTTCGGCTGGCTCATAGACACGCTTGCAACGAATCATCGTCTTCTCCTGCAGCATCCTGTCCTTACCAGCCTAGGGCGTTCACCGGCCGAAATCACGCCCGGGTAACGAATGGCTCCCCTGCTGCCAGGCTTGCGTGCCCTGGCCCGAGGCCAACGGGGCCATTCAAGCCTGCCCGTGGGCCTTGAGCTTGAGCTTCTCGGTATCGACGCGGACGAACACCGAGTCGGCGCTGACGGTCAGCACATCGCCGGCCCACACCTCGCAGATCACCCGGCTCTTGCGCCCTACTTCGCCTTCCACCCGTGCCTTGAGCAGCAACTCGACGCCCATGGGGGTGGGCTTGAGGTAGGTCAGGCTGAGCGTGCCGGTGACGCAATCGATGCGCGGCAGGCTGCCCGGCTCGCGGCCTTCGGCACGGTAGTGGTAGGCCATGGCGGTCCAGTTGGAATGGCAGTCGACCAGCATGGCCAGCAGGCCGCCATAGACCAGCCCAGGCCAGCCGACGAAGCTGCCGTCGGGAGCGTGACGGCACACCAGGTGGATACCGTCGGCGTCCCAATGGCTCTTGACGTGCAGGCCGCTGGGGTGGGAGCAGCCGCAGCCATAGCAGGTGCCTTCGGGGGCAGCCAGCTCCTGGATGGAAAGGGCGTGTGCGTTCATAAGCTTCCTGTGCTTGTTGGAATGGGAAGAAATGCCGTCGCCGATGGTAGCGCCCTGCCCCGCTGGCGCCAACGGAAAAGCCCTGTGGGCTGCACAGCAGCCCCGCGTCAGGCTCAGACCGCCTGGGTGGCCGCCGCCCCCGTGCGGCGCCGGGTCAGCGAGATCAGCAGGATGAACAAGGTCACCCCGGCGGTCATCAAGGTCTCGTAGCGGTACGCATCGCTGAACAGCATGTAGCCCAGGACCATGACGATGGTGCCGATCACCAACCAGGTGAGCCAGGGAAACAACCACATCTTCAGCGCCAGTTGGGTGCCATCGCGATCGGCGCGGGCACGCATGCGCAGTTGCGACACGGCGATCACCAGGTACACCAGCAAGGCGATGGCACCGGTGGTGGACAGCAAGAAGCCGAAGACCTTGCCGGGGAACACATAGTTGACGAAGCAGCCAGCGAAGCCCGCCAGGGTCGACAGGGCCACGGCGATGGTCGGCACGCCGTTGCCGGAGATACGCCGGATCATGGCCGGCGCTTCACCGCGGGCGCCCAGGGAGTAAAGCATGCGTGAGGCGGTATAGAGCCCGGAGTTCATGCAGCTGGTGACCGCCACCAGCACCACCAGGTCGACCAGCAGCTTGGCCCCCGGCACGTTGAGCACCTCCAGCACCCGCTGGAAGGAACCGACCGCCTTCAGGCCGGGGTCGTTCCAAGCCACCAGCGAGACCACCAGGAAGATCGACGCCAGGTAGAAGATGGCGATGCGGTACACCACCAGGTTGGTGGCGCGGCGGATCTTCTCCTTGGGGTTGGCAGTCTCGTCGGCGGCGATGGTGACGATCTCGGCGCCGAAGAACGAGAAGATGGTGATCAATACGCCGCCCAGGACCGTGCCGAAACCGTTGGGCATGAAGCCGCCGTTGGCCCACAGCTGGCTGACCCCGGACCTCTCGGCCAACGGCCAGACACCGAACACGGCCATGCTGCAGATGCCGATGAAGGCCAGGATGGCGACCACCTTGACCAGGGCGAACCAATACTCGAAGGCCCCGAAGTTCTTCACGCTGATCAGGTTGGTACCCGACAGCACGACCATGATCAGAAAGGCGAACAGCCAGGAGGGCACAGCCGGGAAGTAGGCGTGGAGGATGTCGGCACCGGCGATGGCCTCGACCGGGATGATCAGCACCCAGAACCACCAGTACAACCAGCCGATGGTAAAGCCCGCCCAGGGGCCGATGGCCTCGGCGGCGTAGGTGGAGAACGAGCCGCTGTTGGGGTTGGCGATGGCCATTTCGCCGAGCATGCGCATCACCAGCAGCACCAGCAGGCCGGTCATGGCATAGGAAATGAGGATGGCCGGGCCGGCGGTGGCAATGGCGTTGGAGGAGCCGATGAACAGGCCGGCGCCGATGATGCCGGCGATGGAAATCATGGAAACCTGGCGCGACGTCAGGCCGTGTTGCAGCGAACGCTGTTTCTTGTGTTGTAGCGAAGCCATGGGGAACCCTCGAATGGGTCGGCCGCCGCAAGGGGCGGCTGAAAGGTCGGAGCAGATTCTTGTAGGTTTTTGCTGCTGTTTCTTGTTGTTCTGGGGCTTCACGCTGCCCTGTAGATGCGGGTGTGCCGCGTGCCTACAAGGGAGCGGTATATCTGGAAAGTTCGACGGTCATGTTGTTTTCTCCTGCATCGAACAACGGTTGTCATCATTGATGCAGGTCAGTATTAATCTTTTAGGACGGGGTCAACAAACGACCTTTTCGAAACACATGATTCCATATCGGAATGAACTTCTTCCTTTTTTGCTCGGTAGCGCCCTTCATGTCCAAACGCCTGATGCCCTCGACCACCGCCCTGCAGTGCTTCGAAGCCGCTGCCCGCCACCTGAGCTTCACCCGTGCGGCGCAGGAACTGCACCTGACCCAGAGCGCGGTCAGCAAGCAGGTGGCGCAGCTCGAGGACATGCTTTCGCACCCGTTGTTCCAGCGCATCCGGCGGCGCCTGCACCTGACCCCGGCCGGGGCCCTGTACCTGACCGAGGTGAACAAGATCCTCACCCAGATCGACATCTCCAGCCGCTACATCCTCAGCTACGGCGACGAGACCGAGGTGCTGCGCATCGCCACCCAGCCGACCTTCGGCGCCCGCTGGCTGGTGCCCAGGCTCAAGGGGTTCGGCGAGCGTCATCCGCGCATCCACCTGGATATCCGCAACGAGCTGGAGCCTTTCGACCTGGTGCAGGCCAAGGCCGACATCGCCTTCTTCTTCGGCCAGGGCACCTGGCCCGGGGCGACCTGCATCGAGCTGTTCAGCGAGGAGGTGGTACCGGTGTGCGCGCCACAGCTGCGCCAGCAATACCGCTTCGACAGTGCCGAAGCCCTCACCGAGCATCGCCTGTTGCAGTGCGCCTCGCGGCCGGAGGCCTGGCACGAATGGTTCCTGGGCCTGGGCCTGCACAGCCAGAACAGCTACCACGGTCCCCGCTTCGACACCTTCTACCTGTGCATCCGCGCGGCCATCGCCGGTTGCGGCATCGCCCTGATCCCCCGCTACCTGGTGGCCGAGGAGCTGGCCGAAGGCAAGTTGGTGGTGGCCTGGGACCATCCGGTGCCGAGCAATGGCAAGCACTTCGTCGCCCATGCCGAGCATGCGGCCGAGGTGCCGAAAGTCCGGGCGTTCGTGCAGTGGATCCTGGAGCGGGTGGCCGAGGGGGATTGAGCTGGGGCCAGCGATGAACCTCACCACATCAAGAATCAGTGGAATGACCGTAATCGAATAATTCGTTTGCGCAATACTGTCGCGGCACGCTTCGATAATAAGAAACTTGAACAAAGAGCCGCGTGCACATGAACCCGGAAAGTATCAGTCAGTCTATCGCCATCGTTCATCCCATTACACTTTCCCATGGCCGCAATGCCGAAGTCTGGGATACCGACGGCAAGCGCTACATCGACTTCGTCGGCGGCATCGGCGTACTCAACCTGGGCCATTGCAACCCCGCCGTGGTCGAGGCGATCCAGGCCCAGGCCGCGCGCCTGACCCACTACGCCTTCAACGCCGCCCCCCATGGCCCGTACCTGGAACTGATGGAACGTCTGCGCCAGTTCGTGCCGGTCGGCTACCCACTGGCGGGCATGCTCACCAACAGCGGCGCGGAGGCGGCAGAGAACGCACTGAAGGTGGCCCGTGGCGCCACCGGCAAGCGCGCCATCGTCGCCTTCGACGGCGGCTTCCATGGCCGCACCCTGGCCACCCTGAACCTCAACGGCAAGGTCGCGCCGTACAAGCAGCGGGTCGGCGATTTGCCCGGCCCGGTCTACCACCTGCCCTACCCCAGCGCCGACACCGGGGTGACCTGCGAGCAGGCCCTCAAGGCCATGGAGCGGCTGTTCAGCGTCGAGCTGGCGGTCGAGGACGTGGCCGCCTTCATCTTCGAACCGGTGCAGGGCGAAGGCGGCTTCCTCGCCCTGGACCCGGCCTTCGCCCAGGCACTGCGGCGCTTCTGCGACGCGCATGGGATCCTGGTCATCATCGACGAGATCCAATCCGGCTTCGGCCGCACCGGCCAGCGCTTCGCCTTCCCCCGCCTGGGGATCGAGCCAGACCTGCTGTTGCTGGCCAAGAGCATCGCCGGCGGCATGCCGCTGGGCGCGGTGGTCGGTCGCAAGCACCTGATGGACGCACTGCCCAAGGGCGGCCTGGGCGGCACCTATTCGGGCAACCCGATCGCCTGCGCGGCGGCGCTGGCCAGCCTGGCGCAGATGAGCGACGCGAACATCGCCACCTGGGGCGAACGCCAGGAACAGGCGATCGTCGCGCACTACGCACGCTGGAAGGCGTGCGGATCGATGGCCGCGCTGGGTCGCCTGACCGGCACCGGGGCCATGCGCGGCATCGAGCTGGTCAATGCCGATGGCAGCCCGGCGCCGGCACTGCTGGCCAAGGTACTGGAAGCGGCACGCGGCAAGGGCCTGCTGCTGATGCCCAGCGGCAAGGCGCGGCACATCATCCGCCTGCTGGCGCCGCTGACCATCGAGCCCGAGGTGCTCGAGGAAGGCCTGGATATCCTCGGGCAGTGCCTGGCGGAGTTGGGCTGAAGCCGTTAGAGACCCAATTCCTGCGGGGTGAGCATGTCGGACTCGAAGGCGATCCAGCCGCCTTCGAGTTCGGCGTGGCCGTTGACGATCGGGCCGTAGTAGGTCAGGCCGTTCTCCAGGGTCACGCAGATGTGAGTGGCATTGTCGGGCGCCGCCAGGGTGCCGACGAAGTGCACCTTCTTGAGCGTTTCGCTCACCGCTTCCAGGCCCACGCGCACGGCCGGGTTCTCGACCGCCTCGGCCTCGCCTCCGCGGGTTTCGCTGCTGACGGTCACGGTGGCGATATAGGGGTACTTGCTCAATCGGGTTGCCTCATCGAAAAGGGGGCGCCTGGGCACCGGGATGCGTAGGGTACGGCAGCGGCCAGCCGTTGTCTCTACCGGCTTCTTCGCGGGCAAGCCCGCTCCCACACGGCCCTGCAAGCCGCATCATTCGTGGTGGCCACCGCACCTTGTGGGAGCGGGCTTGCCCGCGAATGGGCCGGTACTACCGACGATCATCGCGCCTGCCCGTCACATGGTCTCCCGCGCCCCGATCTGTTAGGGTGCCTGCCGATGCACGCCACACCACACGAGGATCCCGAGTGAGCGCCGAAGAACCCCTGATCGCCGACCTGTTCGAGGTCGACAAACGCCTGTCCCTCAAGCCCGTCGTGGACTTCAACGCCTACCTGCGCAACGCCTTCGGCGACGGCCCCTGCCGCTGTCACCGCTGTGGCGAGACTGGGGGCGACGAAAGCGGCTACAGCCACCGCCATACCTTCGAACTGGACGGCCGCCCGCTGCACCGCCGCTTCGCCAACACCGCCGCCAGCGACGTACTGCTGGCCCTGAAGAAGGCCTGGCTGTCGTACACCAAGCGCGAGTTGCCCCTGGCCGGCGAACTGGACCTGGCCACCGTCAAGTCCTTCACCGAGGCGGCCCTGCATGAACGCCTGCTGGCCCTGCTGCCGGCCAGCGGCCTGGCCCGCGAGGCCGACGGCCACTGGCAACTGCAGGCCCTGGCCGACTGAGTCAAGCGCGCCCGCCCGGCGGAACGGCAGGATTCTCCCGGTCTGCTACCTTGGGAGAATCCGCTCACCCGCAGGTGACTGACCATGGCCCGCACAACCCCCATCGAGCTGTACCGCAACATCGGCATCGTCGCCCACGTCGATGCCGGCAAGACCACCACCACCGAACGCATCCTGTTCTACACCGGGGTCAACCACAAGATGGGCGAGGTGCATGATGGCGCCGCCACCATGGACTGGATGGCCCAGGAGCAGGAGCGCGGCATCACCATCACCTCGGCGGCCACCACGGCGTTCTGGCAGGGCTCGGCCAAGCAGTTCGCCGACAGGTACCGCTTCAATATCATCGACACCCCCGGCCACGTCGATTTCACCATCGAGGTGGAGCGCTCGCTGCGCGTGCTCGACGGCGCGGTGGTGGTGTTCAGCGGCGCCGACGGGGTCGAGCCGCAATCCGAGACGGTCTGGCGCCAGGCCAACAAGTACCACGTGCCGCGCCTGGCCTACATCAACAAGATGGACCGCCAGGGCGCCGACTTCCTGCGCGTGGTCCGCCAGATCGACCAGCGCCTGGGCCACCATCCGGTGCCGATCCAGCTGGCC
The DNA here is from genome assembly GCF_024127895.1 of Pseudomonas guariconensis. GTDB lineage: Bacteria > Pseudomonadota > Gammaproteobacteria > Pseudomonadales > Pseudomonadaceae > Aquipseudomonas > Aquipseudomonas guariconensis_B. Next base: position 98,031 of record NZ_JAMYBK010000010.1, read on the forward strand.
ATCGGCAGCGAGGAGCACTTCGCCGGGCAGATCGACCTGGTGAAGATGAAGGCCATCTACTGGAACGACGCCGACCAGGGCACCAGCTACCGCGAGGAAGAGATCCCTGACGAGCTGCGCGCCCTGGCCGAGGAGTGGCGCGCGCACATGGTCGAGGCCGCTGCCGAGGCCAACGACGAGCTGACGGTGAAGTTCCTCGAAGGCGAGGAGCTGAGCATCGAGGAGATCAAGGCCGGCCTGCGCCAGCGCACCCTGGCCAACGAGATCGTGCCGACCATCCTCGGTTCGTCGTTCAAGAACAAGGGCGTGCCGCTGATGCTCGACGCGGTGATCGACTACCTGCCCGCCCCCACCGAGATCCCGGCGATCAAAGGGGTCGACCCGGACGACGAGAACAAGCACCTGGAACGTCATGCCGACGACAACGAGCCGTTCTCGGCGCTGGCCTTCAAGATCGCCACCGACCCCTTCGTCGGCACCCTGACCTTCGCCCGGGTCTACTCCGGCGTGCTCAGCTCCGGCGATGCGGTGCTCAACTCGGTCAAGGGCAAGAAGGAACGGGTCGGGCGCATGGTGCAGATGCACGCCAACCAGCGCGCCGAGATCAAGAACGTCTGCGCCGGCGACATCGCGGCCCTGATCGGCATGAAGGATGTCACCACCGGCGATACCCTGTGCGACATGAACAAGCCGATCATCCTCGAACGCATGGACTTCCCCGACCCGGTGATTTCCGTGGCGGTGGAGCCCAAGACCAAGGCCGACCAGGAGAAGATGGGCATCGCTCTGGGCAAGCTCGCCCAGGAAGACCCGTCGTTCCGCGTCAAGACCGACGAGGAGACCGGCCAGACGATCATTTCCGGCATGGGCGAGCTGCACTTGGACATCATCGTCGACCGCATGCGCCGCGAGTTCAATGTCGAGGCCAATATCGGCAAGCCCCAGGTGGCCTACCGCGAGAAGATCCGCAACACCTGCGAGATCGAGGGCCGCTTCGTCCGCCAGTCCGGCGGGCGTGGCCAGTATGGCCATTGCTGGATCCGTTTCGCCCCTGGCGAGGAAGGCAAGGAGGGCCTGGAGTTCGTCAACGAGATCGTCGGCGGCGTGGTACCGCGCGAGTACATCCCGGCGATCCAGAAGGGCATCGAGGAACAGATGCAGAACGGCGTGCTGGCCGGCTACCCGCTGATCGGCCTGAAGGCGGCGGTGTACGACGGCTCCTACCACGACGTCGACTCCAACGAGATGGCCTACAAGATCGCGGCGTCCATGGCCACCAAGCAGCTGGCGCAGAAAGGCGGTGCGGTGCTGCTGGAGCCGGTGATGAAGGTCGAGGTGGTCACCCCCGAAGAGTACCTGGGCGACATCATGGGCGACCTGAGCCGCCGGCGCGGCATGATCCAGGGCTCGGAGGACAGCCCTGCCGGCAAGGTGATCCGCGCCGAGGTGCCGTTGGGCGAGATGTTCGGCTACTCCACCGACATGCGCTCGATGACCCAGGGGCGGGCCAGCTACTCGATGGAGTTCACCAAATATGCCGAGGCGCCGGCGAGCATCGCCGAGGCGATCGTCAAGAAGAGTCGCGGAGAGTGAGCCTGTAGGGCTGTGGCGCCTTTGGGGCTGCTTCGCAGCCCATCGCCGGCAAGCCGGCTCCCACAGGGTTCGAGTCGACCGTAAATGATGTGGTTTGCTCAGGACCGTCGCTGGCCCTTTCGCCCTCTGTGCAGTTGCTCTTGAGGCCGGCGCCAAGCTGTGGGAGCCGGCTTGCCGGCGATGGGGCGCGAAGCGGCCCCTGAAACGTCAGTGCTGCTCCCCTGCCCGCCTGAGCAACGTCCGGCAGCGCTCCGACAGGTGCACTACCCGCAGGTGCTTGCCCGCCTTGGCATAGCGCTCGCGCAGGGTCTTCAGTGCAGCGATCGCCGAGTAGTCGACGACACTCAGGTGCTTGCAATCCAGGGTCACGCTGGCCGGGTCCCCCGCCGGATCGAACTGGTTGAGAAACGGCGTGGTCGAGGCGAAGAACAGCGTGCCGTGCACCTGGTAGACCTTGCCGCCCTCACCGTCCTCGTGGCTTTCGGCATACAGCTCGCGGGCATGTTGCCAGGCGAAGTTGACCGCGGCGATGACGATACCGAACAGCACGGCGGTGGCCAGGTCGGTGAACACCGTGACCACGGTCACCGCGACGATCGCCAGCACGTCGCTCGCCGGCACCTTGTGCAGCACCCGCAGCGAGGCCCAGGCGAAGGTCTGCTGGGCCACCACGAACATCACGCCCACCAGCGCCGCCAGCGGAATACGCTCGATCAGCGGCGACAGGAACAACACGAACAGCAGGATCATCACCCCGGCCACCACGCCCGACAGCCGGCCACGGCCATTGGAACTCAGGTTGATCATGGTCTGCCCGATCATCGCGCAGCCGCCCATGCCGCCGCACAGGCCCGAGACCATGTTCGCCGCACCCAGCGCCACGCACTCGCGGTCGGGGTAGCCACGGCTCTCGGTGACCTCGTCGGTGAGGTTGAGGGTCAGCAGGGTTTCCAGCAGACCAACCATGGCCATCAGCAGGGCGTAGGGAGCGATGATCCTGAGGGTCTCCAGGTTCCACGGCACGTCCGGCAATGCCAACTGCGGCAGGCCACCGGCGATATGCGCCATGTCGCCGAGGGTGCGGGTCGGCAGGCCGAGCAGATAGACCAGCAGGCCCACGCCGAGGATGGCGATCAGCGCCGGCGGGACGGCGCGAGTCAGCTTCGGCAGGACGTAGACCACCAGCATGGTCAAGGCCACCAGGCCGATCATCAGGTACAAAGGCGTGCCACTGAGCCATTGCTCGCCCTGCTTGAAGTGCTCCAACTGGGCCAGGGCGATGACGATGGCCAGGCCGTTGACGAAGCCGAGCATCACCGGGTACGGCACCAGACGCACCAACTTGCCCAGGCGCAGCGCACCGAACAGGATCATCAGCCCCCCGCCCAACAGCACCGTGGCCAGCAGGTACTGGGCGCCGTGCTGCACCACCAGGGCGACGATCACCACCGCCATGGAGCCAGCAGCGCCGGAGATCATGCCGGGGCGGCCGCCGAACAGGGCGGTCAGGGTGCAGATGATGAAGGCACCGTACAGGCCCATGAGCGGGTTCAGGTGCGCCACCAAGGCAAAGGCGATGCACTCGGGCACCAGGGCGAAGGAGGTGGTGAGGCCGGCGAGCACGTCGGCACGGAGTCTGGCGGGTTTCATGGGTATCCTGTGGTATGGCGAACGCAAACGCGGCCCATTCCAGTCCAGGAGTCGGGCCCGCTGCCCAAGCGAGAAAATCGCGGGTCGGGATGTTACGGAATTTGTCCGACAGCGGCCACCGCAACACCACTCAACGCACCCGTTCGCGGCTCTGCACCGCCAGATCCAGGGCGCGCTGCATGTCCAGCCGCGCCGAACGACCCAGGTCGGGGTGGTTGAGCCGGCCATTGCGCTCCGAAGGCAAGATCGGCGCGGTCAGGTCTTCGGCATCCATGGCTTCGAAATCCTGATCCGTTCCCAGGGTCAGGGCACTGCGTCGCAGCAACATGCGTAGTTGCTCCGGCGTCAGGTCCGGGTTGATCGACAGCATCGCCGCCACCGTGGCCGTCACCAGCGGCGTGGCGTAGGAGGTGCCGCAATGGGCCTTGCGCGCCTGCGCCGCACGCAGGCAGGCAGCGGCGCTGACATCCACGCGCATGTCGATATTGGAGCTGCGGCGCTTGCGCACATGGGCAGGATCCTCGACCGGGACGTCCTGGTCGCTGCGCTGGTGACCGCCGACCACCAGCAACTGCTCGGTGATGAACGACGACGGCAGGCGGTACTCGTCGGTACCGGACCACGAGGCGCCGTTGCCCGCCGAGTTGACCACCACCACGTCCGGGTGGCGGGCGCGCAGCCAGAGAAAGAACTCTTCCAGCAGCTCCTCGTAGCCACTCATGGCCAGCCCTGAGCGCACCAGCGAATCCACCTCGTCGCCCGCGACATCCTTCGTGCCGACCCGGTGGATGCCCCAACTCCAGTTCAGCACCCGGGCACCATCCTCCACCAGGTTGACCGAGGCGGCGATGTTGGCCGTGACGCCTGCGTCCGCGTTGCGCTCGACGATTACCTCGAACCCTGGGCTAGGCTTGCCGAGGCCGGGCAGGAAGCCACCCTGCACGCCTTCGCCCTGGGCGGCGAGGATGCCGGCGACATGGCTGCCATGGCTTTCGGCGCGCTCGCCATCGCGCGCGTAGAGGCAGGTCCGCCCTGGCGCGCAGGGGCCGCGGTAGCCGGCGAAGGCCGGCGCGTCGAAATCCACCTCGCGCTCGATCACGCCAATGCGTACGGGCTTGACCGGCAGCGACGCCGCGGGAACTCGCCGCTGGTAGTAATAGAGTGCATCCATGAATCGGTTGGCTGCCCACTCGTCCGCCTGGCTGAGCGCCCCGGCGCTGCGCCCGCCACCCTCCTCGCCCCGCTCAGGGGCGGACTCCTCGATGATCACGGCATCGACACTGGTTTCGCTGCCCATGCGCAGGATCATGGCATCGCGCTGCACCAGGTCGCGCACCGGCAAACGCAGCTGGTAGACGTTCAGCGGGGGAATGGCACCCACCACCTGGGCACCGTACTTGTCGGCGATACGCCGGGCCTGCCGCTCGCCATCGTGCTTTTCCTCGATCAGCAGGCTGACCAGGTCGAGGTAGGTGGTCAGGCCGTCCATGTTCTTCGCCACTTCGTGCGGGCCGGCAGCGACCACATGGCTGCGCTGGCGAGTGAGCCAGACGGGGTTGCTTTTCTGGCCGGCGGATTCGATCCAGAGCGGAGCACTGCGCTGCCGGGAGGCGTCGAGTTTCAGTTTCAGCATGTCGCCCTGGCGCTCGATGCTCGCACCAGGCAGTTGCGTATCGCCGAGCCAGACCGCCGGCGTGCCCGGCCCCAGGCCTTGGGTGCGCAGGCACCACAGTTGCGGGCCTGTGCCCAGCAAATCGTCACAGCGTTGCAGGTGCTTGATGCGCAACGTGTCCTGCGCCGCCAGGGCGGCGGCCATGAACAGGCAGGGCAGCAAGGTGAAAGCGCACTTCATGCAGGCGGTCCCGTGGTCTTCTTTTGCTGCGACTGCCAGGTGAGCGCAAAGGTTCATAGCGCCTCGCAGGCAACCAAAATCAAGCAAAACCACCCTGCCCTGTGATCCACACCCGGCACACCCTCGACAAATTTGCCATCATGATCATTCCACCTGCGGAGATCATGGACATGCCGCTACGCCCCCTCATCGCTTCCCTGCTGCTGGCCGCCAGCCTCGCCGCCCAGGCCGCCACCGAGGTGCTGGCGCTGCAGCACCGCACCAGCGCCGAACTGTTGCCCACCGTCCAGTCCTTCCTGGGCAAGGACGGCAGCGTCAGCGCCTTCGAGAACAAGCTGATCGTCAATGCCAGCCCCGAGCGCATCGACGACCTGCGCGCCCTGCTGCAACAACTCGACACCGCCCCCAAGCGCCTGTTGATCAGCGTCGACAACAACGACAGCAATTTCCAGGACAACCGCGGCAACGCGCGGATCATCCGCTACGGCACCGCCAATCGCGACGGCGGCCTACAGCAGATCCAGGCCAGCGAGGGTGTGCCCGCGTTGATCCAGGTGGGCCAGAGCATCCCCATCACCAGCACCCATACCGATGGTTACGGACGCATCCAGAGCGATACCGAATACCGTAATGTCACCCAGGGTTTCTACGTCACCCCGAACCTGAGCGGAGATACGGTTCGTCTGCAAATAAGCAGCAATAACGACAGGATCAGCAGCGAACGTCAGGATGTAGTAAAAGTCCAGAGCACCGACACGACGGTCACCGGCAAGCTCGGCGAGTGGATCCCCCTGGCGGGGTACAACCAGCAGAGCCAGGCCGAACGTAACGCCTCGAGCCTCAGCTACAGCACGCAGCGCGGTGAAAACATGACACTGCGCGTCAAAGTCGACCTTCTGGAGTGATCCCAGGCAATTCAAGGCCTCGACCCAAGGCCTTGAAACTGACCAGAGAGTCGTATTAGACCAAGGATGTAGTAATAGAAAAAAACCACTACAAAACATTTGACAGGCACTTTTTCCCAAGGGCATGATGGCCTCGCTCCCGCTAATCAGAGGCCCTGGCAAGGGCCTTCGAGATGCGCTCCTCCCACCCCTGGGGGCGTCTCGTGTCCATACGGCCCACAAGGCGGTTCGACGGGATTGCGACTGCAACGAAGAAGTTGTCCCGAGGGACGGAAGCGCATCACCGCAGTACCCGGCAGTCCTGTCGCCATACAGCGAGGCAACCACGAGCCGACCTGTCGCCACACCTCGCCCGGCCTGCACACCCCTTCCCCTTCGAGCCTCCCCGTTCGCAGTCGCCCTTCCGCCGAGCAAGGCCGCCAAGCCTCCGATCCGCGCCGAGCACAAGCACTTACTTCACCAAGACTGATGCGACGAGGTTTTATTTCCATGGCACTGACACGCGAACAGCAAATTGCAGCCCTTGAGAAAGACTGGGCCGAGAACCCGCGCTGGAAAGGCGTGACCCGTACCTACACCGCCGCCGATGTCGTGCGTCTGCGTGGTTCCCTGCAGCCGGAGCACACCCTGGCCCGCCTGGGTGCAGAAAAACTGTGGAAGCTGGTCACCGAAGGTGCCCACCCGTCCTTCCGCCCCGAGAAAGATTTCGTCAACTGCATGGGCGCCCTGACCGGCGGCCAGGCAGTCCAGCAGGTGAAGGCCGGCATCCAGGCCATCTACCTGTCCGGTTGGCAGGTGGCCGCCGACAACAACTCGGCCGAGTCCATGTACCCTGACCAGTCGCTGTATCCGGTCGACTCGGTCCCCACCGTGGTCAAGCGTATCAACAACGCCTTCCGACGCGCCGACCAGATCCAGTGGAAAGCCGGCAAGAACCCGGGCGACGATGGCTACGTCGACTACTTCGCACCGATCGTGGCTGACGCCGAGGCCGGTTTCGGCGGCGTGCTGAACGCCTACGAGCTGATGAAGAACATGATCGAAGCAGGCGCCGCCGGCGTGCACTTCGAAGACCAGCTGGCCTCGGTGAAAAAATGCGGTCACATGGGCGGCAAGGTCCTGGTGCCGACCCAGGAAGCCGTGCAGAAACTGGTCGCCGCTCGCCTGGCTGCAGACGTCGCCGGCGTGCCGACCATCATCCTGGCCCGCACCGACGCCAACGCCGCCGACCTGCTGACCAGCGACTGCGACCCGTACGACCAGCCGTTCGTGGTTGGCGAGCGCACCCGTGAAGGCTTCTACAAGGTACGCGCCGGCCTCGACCAGGCCATTTCCCGCGGCCTGGCCTACGCCCCGTACGCCGACCTGATCTGGTGCGAAACCGCCAAGCCGGACCTGGAGGAAGCTCGTCGCTTCGCCGAGGCGATCAAGAAGGAGTACCCGGACCAGATCCTGTCGTACAACTGCTCGCCGTCCTTCAACTGGAAGAAGAACCTGGACGACGCCACCATCGCCAAGTTCCAGCGCGAGCTGTCGGCCATGGGCTACAAGCACCAGTTCATCACCCTGGCGGGCATCCACAACATGTGGCACGGCATGTTCAACCTGGCGCACGACTACGCCCGCAACGACATGACCGCCTACGTGAAGCTGCAGGAGCAGGAATTCGCCGACGCCAGCAAGGGTTACACCTTCGTGGCGCACCAACAGGAAGTCGGCACCGGCTACTTCGACGACATGACCACCGTGATCCAGGGTGGTGCTTCGTCGGTGACGGCACTGACCGGCTCGACCGAGGAAGAGCAGTTCCACTGATAGTGGGTTGCTGTTGAACAAAGGCCCGGGGCTTGTGAAAGCCTTGGGCCTTTCATTTTGTCTGCACCGGCCCTTTCGCGGGTAGCTTACCCGCGAAAGGGCCGGGACAGGCCAGTGCAAAAACCAGGGTCAGACCTACTTGAGGCCACCCAACAGCGATGACGTAGGTCTTAAATGCAGACGCTCCATGAAAACGCCGAGGAAACTCTAAGCCCGGAATCCACCGTCTATTGGCACCGCCACGCCAGTCACGAAAGAAGCTGCTTCGGAGCTAAGCCAGTACACAAGCTCAGCGACTTCATGGGCCTCACAAACTCTCGCCATAGGCTGCGAGGCGCGTACCGCATCAAACTTGTTCCCCAACACCTGTTCTGCCAATGGTGTTGACACAAAGCCCGGACAGACAGCATTGGCCCGCACGCCATAAGGGGCATACTCCTTCGCAACCGCTCTAGTCATACCAACTAACGCGTGCTTGCTGGCGGTGTATACAGAACCACCTGTCACACTGGCATTCAACCCCGCTAGCGAGGCGACATCGTGGGGCTGCTGCACAGCCCCGAACAGCAGTTGAGCGGCCTTGCCTGACCCGCATTGGAGAACACCTGCTACAAGTGCAACGCACGGATCGACATCTATGTCTATGCTTGAAGCAGCACTGTCACTTGGGCTGCCTCCCAAACCGACAGGCCGTTCTGGCCCTGGCCACTACCTCTTCTATATATGCTCTCTGCTGGCCAACGGAAGCTCAATCGATAAAGCATTGATCCAGAGCGGTGCAGGTGACGCGCGCAACTGCTAGAACGAGAGCCTTTCGCATTTGCAATGCAGCGAGGACGCGCAGTGAACTTTGCAAGATTCGGCCCTCTTAGAATGTCGAACGCCAAGTCAAATGAAATTAATTATCATTACGATGATGCCCAGTCATTACGCCACGCAAGAAACATAATTAACAAAAGCATGCGCAATGCCCGAAACTCAAGGCTTTCAGCCATTTACGAAAGATTTTTGTTCTTAATCCTACGAATAAATTTGCCACAGAAATTTTACTTGCTGTGGGTTTACCCATAAAATCAGCGCGATTGATTCAGCTGCGACATTTGGTCACTGCATCCGCGACACCGAGTCGCCGCTCTACTTATTTCAGACTGCAGAGCTGGGTCTCTGTATAAGGATTTCCAACATGTCCGATTCGGCAGGACTCATCGCCCACAACTGGGGCTTTGCCATCTTCCTCCTGGGTGTCGTCGGCCTGTGCGCCTTCATGCTCGGCCTCTCCAGCCTGCTCGGCAGCAAGGCTTGGGGTCGCGCCAAGAACGAACCCTTCGAATCGGGCATGCTGCCCGTCGGCAGCGCCCGCCTGCGCCTGTCCGCCAAATTCTATCTGGTCGCGATGCTGTTCGTGATCTTCGATATCGAAGCCCTCTTTCTCTTTGCATGGTCCGTGTCGGTGCGCGAAAGCGGCTGGACCGGATTCGTCGAAGCACTCGTTTTCATAGCAATTCTGTTGGCAGGTCTTGTCTACCTTTGGCGGGTCGGGGCGCTCGATTGGGCGCCCGAGGGTCGCCGCAAGCGGCAAGCGAAGCTGAAACAATGAGGCTTTGGCATGCAATACAATCTCACCAGAATCGATCCGGATGCGCCCAACGAGCAGTATCCTGTCGGTGATCGGGAAACCGTCACCGATCAGCTGCTAGAGGACCAGGTCCACAAGAACATCTTCATGGGCAAGCTCGAAGATGTGCTGCGTGGCGCGGTCAACTGGGGCCGCAAGAACTCCCTCTGGCCGTACAACTTCGGCCTGTCCTGCTGCTACGTGGAAATGACCACGGCCTTCACGGCGCCCCACGACATCGCCCGCTTCGGCGCCGAAGTCATCCGGGCCTCGCCGCGCCAGGCCGACTTCATGGTCATCGCCGGTACCTGCTTCATCAAGATGGCGCCGATCATCCAGCGCCTGTACGAGCAGATGCTCGAGCCGAAGTGGGTGATTTCCATGGGCTCGTGTGCCAACTCCGGTGGCATGTACGACATTTACTCGGTCGTTCAGGGGGTCGACAAGTTCCTCCCCGTGGATGTCTACGTGCCTGGCTGCCCGCCTCGCCCCGAAGCTTTCCTGCAAGGCCTGATGCTGCTGCAGGAGTCGATCGGCCAGGAGCGACGCCCGCTTTCCTGGGTCGTCGGCGATCAAGGCATTTATCGTGCCGAGATGCCCGCCCAGAAAGACCTGCGTCGTGAACAGCGCATCCAGGTCACCAACCTGCGCAGCCCCGACGAAGTCTGATCCAGCGACATGCCGCCCGCTCCCGAAGGAGCCGGCGGCCTGGCTTCATTCTCTACGTTGACTCAAAGCGACCGAGACCATGACAGCGGACACCGCTATTTATATTCCGCCTTACAAGGCTGACGACCAGGATGTGGTCGTCGAACTGCACAATCGTTTTGGCGCCGAGGCATTCGTCGCCCAGGAAACCCGCACCGGCATGCCGGTCCTGTGGGTGAACCGCGCCCAGCTCAAAGACGTCCTCAGCTTCCTGCGCAACGTCGCCAAGCCGTACAGCATGCTGTACGACCTGCATGGCGTCGACGAGCGCCTGCGCACCCAGCGCCGTGGCCTGCCGGCCGCCGACTTCAGCGTGTTCTACCACCTGCTGTCGGTCGAGCGTAACAGCGACGTGATGATCAAGGTTTCGCTCAGCGAGGGCGACCTGAACCTGCCGTCGGTCACCAGCATCTGGCCCAACGCCAACTGGTACGAGCGCGAAGTCTGGGACATGTTCGGCATCGACTTCGCCGGCCACCCGCACCTGTCGCGCATCCTCATGCCGCCGACCTGGGAAGGCCACCCGCTGCGCAAGGACTTCCCGGCGCGCGCCACCGAGTTCGACCCGTACAGCCTGAACCTGGCCAAGCAGCAGCTCGAAGAGGAATCGGCACGCTTCAACCCCGAAGCCTGGGGCATGAAACGCCACGGTACCCACGAGGACTACATGTTCCTCAACCTCGGCCCCAACCACCCATCCGCCCACGGTGCCTTCCGTATCGTCCTGCAGCTGGACGGCGAAGAGATCGTCGACTGCGTCCCGGACATCGGCTACCACCACCGTGGCGCCGAGAAGATGGCCGAACGCCAGTCCTGGCACAGCTTCATCCCCTACACCGACCGTATCGACTACCTCGGCGGGGTGATGAACAACCTGCCGTACGTACTGGCCGTCGAGAAGCTGGCCGGCATCAAGGTGCCGGAGAAGGTCGACACCATCCGCGTGATGCTGGCCGAGTTCTTCCGGATCACCAGCCACCTGCTGTTCCTGGGTACCTACATCCAGGACGTCGGCGCCATGACCCCGGTGTTCTTCACCTTCACCGACCGCCAGCGCGCCTACACCGTGATCGAGGCGATCACCGGTTTCCGCCTGCACCCGGCCTGGTACCGCATCGGCGGTGTCGCCCACGACCTGCCACGCGGCTGGGACAAGCTGGTCAAGGACTTCGTCGACTGGCTGCCCAAGCGCCTGGACGAATACGAAAAGGCCGCCCTGCAGAACAGCATCCTGCGCGGCCGGACCATCGGCGTTGCCGCCTACAACACCAAGGAAGCCCTGGAGTGGGGCACCACCGGCGCCGGCCTGCGGTCCACCGGTTGCGACTTCGACCTGCGCAAGGCGCGCCCCTACTCCGGCTACGAGAATTTCGAGTTCGAAGTCCCGCTGGCCCACAACGGCGATGCCTACGATCGCTGCATGGTCCGCGTCGAGGAGATGCGCCAGAGCATCCGCATCATCGACCAGTGCCTGCGCAACATGCCGGAAGGCCCGTACAAGGCGGATCACCCGCTGACCACGCCGCCACCGAAAGAGCGCACCCTGCAGCACATCGAGACCCTGATCACGCACTTCCTGCAAGTCTCGTGGGGCCCGGTCATGCCGGCCAACGAGTCGTTCCAGATGATCGAGGCGACCAAGGGCATCAACAGTTACTACCTGACGAGCGATGGCGGCACCATGAGCTACCGCACCCGGATCCGCACCCCGAGCTACGCGCACCTGCAGCAGATCCCTTCGGTGATCCGCGGCAGCATGGTCGCCGACCTCATCGCGTACCTGGGCAGTATCGACTTCGTTATGGCTGACGTGGACCGCTAAGCATGAACAGCACGCTTATCCAAACCGACCGTTTCGTCCTGAGCGAAACCGAGCGCTCGGCCATCGAGCACGAGATGCACCACTACGAGGACCCGCGCGCGGCGTCCATCGAAGCCCTGAAGATCGTCCAGAAGGAACGCGGCTGGGTGCCGGACGGCGCCATCTACGCCATCGGCGAAGTCCTCGGCATCCCCGCCAGCGACGTCGAGGGCGTGGCCACCTTCTACAGCCAGATCTTCCGCCAGCCGGTCGGCCGTCACATCATCCGCGTCTGCGACAGCATGGTCTGCTACATCGGCGGCCATGAGTCGGTGGTCAGCCAGATCCAGAGCGAACTGGGCATCGGCCTCGGCCAGACCACCCCGGACGGCCGCTTCACCCTGCTGCCGGTCTGCTGCCTGGGCAACTGCGACAAGGCCCCGGCCCTGATGATCGACGACGACACCTTTGGCGACGTGCAACCTGCCGGCGTTGCCAAGCTGCTGGAGGGCTACGCATGACCATCACTTCCTTCGGCCCGGCCAACCGCATCGCGCGTTCGGCCGAAACCCATCCGCTGACCTGGCGCCTGCGCGACGACGGCGAGCCGGTGTGGCTCGACGAGTACCAGGCCAAGAACGGCTATGCCGCCGCCCGCAAGGCGTTGGCCGAAATGTCCCAGGACGACATCGTCCAGACCGTCAAGGATTCCGGCCTCAAGGGCCGTGGCGGCGCGGGCTTCCCCACCGGCGTGAAGTGGGGCCTGATGCCCAAGGACGAGTCCTTGAACATCCGCTACCTGCTGTGCAACGCGGACGAGATGGAGCCCAACACCTGGAAGGACCGCATGCTGATGGAGCAACAGCCCCATCTGCTGGTCGAAGGCATGCTGATCAGCGCCCGCGCCCTGAAGGCCTACCGCGGCTACATCTTCCTGCGCGGCGAGTACACCACCGCGGCGAAGCACCTCAACCGCGCCATCGACGAAGCCAAGGCCGCGGGCCTCTTGGGCAAGAACATCCTCGGTTCGGGCTTCGACTTCGAGCTGTTCGTGCACACCGGTGCCGGGCGCTACATCTGCGGTGAAGAGACCGCACTGATCAACTCCCTGGAAGGCCGCCGCGCCAACCCGCGCTCCAAGCCGCCCTTCCCTGCCGCCGTCGGCGTGTGGGGCAAGCCGACCTGCGTCAACAACGTCGAGACCCTGTGCAACGTGCCAGCCATCGTTGGCAACGGCGTCGACTGGTACAAGTCGCTGGCCCGCGAAGGCAGCGAGGACCACGGCACCAAGCTGATGGGCTTCTCCGGCAAGGTGAAGAACCCGGGCCTGTGGGAGCTGCCGTTCGGCGTCACCGCCCGCGAGCTGTTCGAGGACTATGCCGGTGGCATGCGCGACGGCTACAAGCTCAAGTGCTGGCAGCCAGGCGGCGCCGGTACCGGCTTCCTGCTGCCCGAACACCTGGATGCGCAAATGTACGCCGGCGGCATCGCCAAGGTCGGTACGCGCATGGGCACAGGCCTGGCCATGGCGGTGGACGACAGCATCAACATGGTGTCGCTGCTGCGCAACATGGAGGAGTTCTTCGCCCGCGAGTCCTGCGGCTGGTGCACCCCGTGCCGCGACGGCCTGCCCTGGAGCGTGAAGATGCTCCGCGCCCTGGAGAAGGGCCAAGGCAAACCGGAAGACATCGAGACCCTGCTGGGCCTGGTCAACTTCCTCGGCCCCGGCCGCACCTTCTGCGCCCACGCCCCGGGCGCCGTCGAGCCGCTGGGCAGTGCCATCAAGTATTTCCGGTCGGAGTTCGAGGCCGGCGTCGCCGCCCACACGGGCAGCGAGGCCCTGCGCCCGAACCTGGCCAAGCCGATCGTGGTCGGCGCATAACAAGATGAAGCGCGGGTGGTCCGTGCCACCCGCCGGCCTCGCAGGCTCGCCCGGCCCTCACCGCGCGAGCCGCAGGCACACCGATTTCCATTAGCCACGCCTGCTCACGCGGGCCAACGAAGAACTTTGAACCATGGCCACTATCCACGTAGACGGCAAAGCGCTCGAAGTCAACGGTGCGGACAACCTGTTACAGGCCTGTCTGTCACTCGGCCTCGACATCCCCTATTTCTGCTGGCACCCGGCGCTCGGTAGCGTCGGTGCCTGCCGGCAGTGCGCGGTCAAGCAGTACACCGACGAGAACGACACCCGTGGTCGTATCGTCATGTCCTGCATGACCCCTGCCTCCGACGGCACCTGGATCTCCATCGACGATGAAGAGTCCAAGGCGTTTCGCGCCAGCGTCGTCGAATGGCTGATGACCAACCACCCGCACGACTGCCCGGTGTGCGAGGAAGGCGGTCACTGCCACCTGCAGGACATGACGGTAATGACCGGCCACAACGAGCGCCGCTACCGTTTCACCAAGCGTACTCACCAGAACCAGGACCTCGGCCCGTTCATCGCCCATGAGATGAACCGCTGCATTGCCTGCTACCGCTGCGTGCGCTACTACAAGGACTATGCCGGCGGCACCGACCTGGGTGTCTACGGCGCCCACGACAACGTGTACTTCGGTCGCGTCGAGGACGGCGTGCTGGAGAGCGAGTTCTCCGGCAACCTGACCGAGGTCTGCCCGACCGGTGTGTTCACCGACAAGACCCACTCCGAGCGCTACAACCGCAAGTGGGACATGCAGTTCGCCCCGAGCATCTGCCACGGCTGCTCCAGCGGCTGCAACATCAGCCCCGGCGAGCGCTACGGCGAACTGCGCCGTATCGAGAACCGCTTCAACGGCTCGGTCAACCAGTACTTCCTGTGCGACCGTGGCCGCTTCGGCTATGGCTACGTCAACCGCAAGGACCGTCCGCGCCAGCCGATGCTCGCCGACGGTACCAAGCTGGGCCTGGACGCCGCCCTGGACAAGGCTGCCGACCTGCTGCGCGGCCGCACCATCGTCGGCATCGGCTCGCCGCGCGCGAGCCTGGAGAGCAACTACGGCCTGCGCGAGCTGGTCGGTGCCGAGTACTTCTACTCGGGCATGGAGGCCGGTGAGCTGGCCCGCGTGCGCCTGGCCCTGAACGTGCTGAACGACAGCCCGCTGCCCGTGCCGACCCTGCGCGAGATCGAGGACCACGATGCCGTGTTCGTCCTCGGCGAGGACCTGACCCAGACCGCCGCCCGTGTCGCCCTGGCCGTGCGCCAGGCCACCAAGGGCAAGGCCGAGGCCATGGCCGACGCCATGAAGGTCCAGCCGTGGCTCGACGCCGCGGTGAAGAACATCGGCCAGCACGCCCTGTACCCGCTGTTCATCGCCAGCCTGGCCGAGACCAAGCTCGACGACGTCGCCGAGGAATGCGTCCACGCAGCCCCGGCCGACCTCGCCCGCCTGGGCTTCGCCGTGGCCCACGCCATCGACCCGAGCGCTCCGGCCGTCGAGGGCCTGGACAGCGAAGCCAAGGCCCTGGCCCAGCGTATCGCCGATGCCCTGGTCGCCGCCCAGCGTCCGCTGGTCGTGGCCGGTACGTCGCTGGCCGACCCGGCGCTGATCGAGGCCGCCGCCAACATCGCCAAGGCCCTGAAGCTGCGCGAGAAGAACGGTTCGCTGAGCCTGGTGGTGCCCGAAGCCAACAGCCTGGGCATGGCCATGATGGGCGGCGAGTCCGTGGACGCCGCGCTGGACGCGGTGATCAGCGGCAAGGCCGACGCCATCGTGGTACTGGAGAACGACCTGTACGCCCGGGTGCCGGCCGCCAAGGTCGATGCGGCCCTGGCCGCGGCCAAGGTGGTGATCGTCGCCGACCACTCCAAGACTGCCACCACCGCTCGCGCCCACCTGGTGCTGCCAGCTGCCTCCTTCGCCGAAGGCGACGGCACCCTGGTCAGCCAGGAAGGCCGTGCCCAGCGCTTCTTCCAGGTATTCGACCCGCAGTACCTGGACAGCAGCATCCTGATCCACGAAGGCTGGCGCTGGATGCACGCCCTGCGTGCCACCCTGCTGAACAAGCCGGTCGACTGGACCCAGCTGGACCACGTCACCAGCGCCTGCGCCGAAGCCGCACCGCAACTGGCCGGCATCGTCAATGCCGCGCCGAGCGCCGCGTTCCGCATCAAGGGCCTGAAGCTGGCGCGCGAGCCGTTGCGCTACTCCGGCCGTACCGCGATGCGCGCCAACATCAGCGTGCATGAGCCACGCACCCCGCAAGACAAGGACAGCGCCTTCGCCTTCTCCATGGAAGGCTACTCGGGCAGCGCCGAGCCGCGCCAGCAGGTGCCGTTCGCCTGGTCGCCGGGCTGGAACTCGCCGCAGGCCTGGAACAAGTTCCAGGACGAGGTCGGTGGTCACCTGCGCGCGGGCGACCCAGGTATCCGCCTGATCGAGTCTCAAGGCGATCGCCTGAACTGGTTCACCGCCATCCCGGGCGCCTTCAACCCGGCCCGTGGCACCTGGCAGGCCGTGCCCTTCTACCACCTGTTCGGCAGCGAGGAGAACTCGTCGCGTGCCGCCCCGGTGCAGGAGCGCATTCCGGCCGCCTACGTGGCCCTGGCCAAGTCCGAGGCCGACCGCCTGGGCGTCAACGACGGCGCCCTGCTCAGCCTGAACGTGGCGGGCCAGTCGCTGCGCCTGCCGCTGCGTGTCAATGAACAGCTGGGCGCAGGCCTGGTCGCCCTGCCGAAAGGCCTGGCCGGTATTCCGCCAGCGATCTTCGGCGCAACCGTCGAAGGCCTGCAGGAGGCAGCACAATGAGCTGGTTCACCCCCGAAGTGATCGAAGTGATCCTCTCCGTCGTCAGGGCCATCGTGGTCCTGCTGGCGGTGGTGGTCTGCGGCGCGCTGCTCAGCTTCGTCGAGCGCCGCCTGCTGGGCTGGTGGCAGGACCGCTACGGTCCGAACCGCGTCGGCCCGTTCGGCATGTTCCAGATCGCCGCCGACATGCTGAAGATGTTCTTCAAGGAAGACTGGAACCCGCCCTTCGTCGATCGCATGATCTTCACCCTGGCGCCCGTGGTGGCCATGAGCGCCCTGCTGATCGCCTTCGTGATCATCCCGATCACCCCGACCTGGGGCGTTGCCGACCTGAACATCGGCTTGCTGTTCTTCTTCGCCATGGCCGGCCTTTCGGTCTATGCGGTGCTGTTCGCCGGCTGGTCGTCGAACAACAAGTACGCCCTGCTCGGCAGCCTGCGGGCCTCGGCGCAGACCGTGTCGTACGAAGTGTTCCTGGGCCTGGCGCTGATGGGCGTGGTGGTTCAGGCCGGTTCGTTCAACATGCGCGACATCGTCGACTACCAGGCGCAGAACCTGTGGTTCATCATTCCGCAGTTCTTCGGCTTCTGCACCTTCTTCATCGCTGGCGTCGCCGTGACCCACCGTCACCCGTTCGACCAGCCGGAAGCGGAACAGGAACTGGCCGACGGCTACCACATCGAGTATGCCGGCATGAAGTGGGGCATGTTCTTCGTCGGCGAGTACATCGGCATCATCCTGATCTCGGCGCTGCTGGTGACCCTGTTCTTCGGCGGCTGGCACGGCCCGTTCGGCCTGCTGCCACAGGTACCGTTCCTGTGGTTCGCGCTCAAGACCGCGTTCTTCATCATGCTGTTCATCCTGCTGCGCGCCTCGATCCCGCGCCCACGCTATGACCAGGTGATGGACTTCAGCTGGAAGTTCTGCCTGCCGCTGACCCTGATCAATTTGCTGGTGACCGCTGCGATCGTGCTCTACAACACGCCAGCCGTCGCGGCCCAGTGAGGATTTGACCCATGTTCAAATATATCGGCGATATCGTTAAGGGCACCGGCACCCAGCTGCGCAGCCTGGCGATGATATTTTCCCACGGGTTCCGCAAGCGCGACACCCTGCAGTACCCCGAAGAACCTGTGTACCTGCCGCCGCGCTACCGTGGCCGCATCGTCCTGACCCGCGACCCCGACGGCGAGGAGCGCTGCGTGGCGTGCAACCTCTGCGCGGTGGCCTGCCCGGTCGGCTGCATCTCGCTGCAGAAGGCCGAGACCGAGGACGGCCGCTGGTATCCGGAGTTCTTCCGCATCAACTTCTCGCGCTGCATCTTCTGCGGCCTGTGCGAGGAAGCGTGCCCGACCACCGCGATCCAGCTGACCCCGGATTTCGAAATGGCCGAGTTCAAGCGTCAGGACCTGGTGTACGAGAAGGAAGACCTCCTGATCTCCGGCCCCGGCAAGAACCCTGACTACAACTTCTACCGTGTTGCGGGCATGGCCATCGCCGGCAAGCCGAAAGGCGCCGCGCAGAACGAAGCCGAGCCGATCAACGTGAAGAGCTTGCTCCCATAAGGACAGAAAGATGGAATTCGCTTTCTACTTCGCATCCGGGATCGCCGTGGTCTCCACCCTTCGGGTGGTGACCGGCACCAACCCCGTGCACGCCCTGCTCTACCTGATCATTTCCCTGATCTCCGTGGCGATGATCTTCTTCTCCCTGGGTGCACCGTTCGCCGGCGCCCTGGAAGTGATCGCCTACGCTGGCGCCATCATGGTGCTGTTCGTCTTCGTGGTGATGATGCTCAACCTCGGGCCGGCCTCGGTCGCCCAGGAACGCGGCTGGCTCAAGCCAGGCATCTGGGCCGGGCCGGTATTCCTGGCCGCCCTGCTGCTGCTGGAGCTGCTCTACGTGCTGTTCGCCGAGCCGAGCGGCGCGGCCATCAGCGGTACCACCGTGGACGCCAAGACCGTCGGCATCAGCCTGTTCGGTCCTTACCTGCTGGTGGTCGAACTGGCCTCGATGCTGCTGCTCGCCGCAGCCGTCACGGCCTTCCACCTGGGCCGCAACGAGGCGAAGGAGTAAATCATGCCTGCTATCCCTCTCGAGCACGGTCTGGCAGTCGCCGGCATCCTGTTCTGCCTCGGTCTGGTCGGCCTGATGGTCCGGCGCAACATTCTCTTCGTACTCATGAGCCTGGAAGTCATGATGAACGCCTCTGCCCTGGCGTTCATCGTCGCCGGCAGCCGCTGGGTGCAACCGGATGGACAGGTGATGTTCATCCTGGTGATCAGCCTGGCGGCGGCCGAGGCCAGCATTGGCCTGGCGATCCTGCTGCAGCTGTATCGCCGCTTCCACACTCTCGACATCGATGCTGCCAGTGAGATGCGCGGATGAACCTTCTCTTCCTGACTTTCGTCTTCCCCCTGATCGGCTTCCTGCTGCTGTCGTTCTCCCGCGGTCGGTTCTCGGAGAACCTGTCCGCGCTGATCGGCGTCGGTTCCGTCGGCCTCTCGGCCGCGGTGGCCGCCTACGTGATCTGGCAGTTCAACGTCGCGCCGCCTGAAGGTGGCGCGTACAGCCAGCTGCTGTGGCAATGGATGTCGGTGGACGGCTTCGCGCCGAACTTCACCCTGTACCTGGACGGCCTGTCGGTCACCATGCTCGGCGTGGTCACCGGCGTCGGCTTCCTGATCCACCTGTTCGCCTCCTGGTACATGCGCGGTGAAGCCGGCTATTCGCGGTTCTTCGCCTACACCAACCTGTTCATCGCCAGCATGCTGTTCCTGGTGCTGGGCGACAACCTGCTGTTCATCTACTTCGGTTGGGAAGGCGTGGGCCTGTGCTCGTACCTGTTGATCGGTTTCTACTACAGCAACCGCAACAACGGCAACGCAGCCCTGAAGGCCTTCATCGTCACCCGTGTCGGCGACGTGTTCATGGCCATCGGCCTGTTCATCCTGTTCGTCCAGCTGGGTACCCTGAACGTCCAGGAGCTGCTGGTGCTGGCACCGCAGAAGTTCCAGGCTGGCGACACCTGGATGGTCCTGGCGACCCTGATGCTGCTCGGCGGTGCGGTCGGCAAGTCGGCCCAGCTGCCGCTGCAGACCTGGCTCGCCGACGCGATGGCCGGCCCGACCCCGGTCTCGGCGCTGATCCACGCCGCGACCATGGTGACCGCGGGCGTCTACCTGATCGCCCGTACCCACGGCCTGTTCGCCCTGGCGCCGGACATCCTGCACCTGGTCGGCATCGTCGGTGGCGTGACCCTGGTCCTGGCCGGCTTCGCCGCCCTGGTACAAACCGACATCAAGCGTATCCTCGCCTACTCGACCATGAGCCAGATCGGCTACATGTTCCTGGCGCTCGGCGTGGGTGCCTGGGACGCGGCGATCTTCCACCTGATGACCCACGCATTCTTCAAGGCCCTGCTGTTCCTTGCCTCCGGTGCGGTGATCAATGCCTGCCACCACGAGCAGAACATCTTCAAGATGGGCGGCCTGTGGAAGAAACTGCCGCTGGCCTACGCCAGCTTCGTGGTCGGTGGCGCCGCCCTGGCGGCCCTGCCGATCCTGACCGTCGGCTTCTACTCCAAGGACGAGATCCTCTGGGAAGCCTTCGCCAGCGGCCACACCGGCCTGTTGTACGCCGGCCTGGTCGGTGCATTCATGACCTCGCTGTACACCTTCCGGCTGATCTTCATCGCCTTCCACGGCGAAGCCAAGACCGAAGCCCACGCTGGCCACGGCATCGCCCACTGGCTGCCGCTGGGCGTGCTGATCGTGCTGTCGACCTTCATCGGTGCCTGGATCCATCCGCCGCTGGCCGGCGTGCTGCCTGAGAGCGTCGGCCATGCCGGCGGCGAAGCCAAGCACAGCCTGGAGATCGCCTCGGGCGCCATCGCCATCGCCGGTATCCTGCTGGCGGCGGTGCTGTTCCTGGGCAAGCGTCGCCTGGTCACCGCCATCGCCAGCAGCGGCATCGGTCGTGTCCTGTCGGCCTGGTGGTTCGCTGCCTGGGGCTTCGACTGGATCTACGACAAGCTGTTCGTCAAACCCTACCTGCTGATCAGCCACATCCTGCGCAAGGATCCGGTTGACCGCAGCATCGGCCTGATTCCTCGGATGGCACGCGGCGGTCACGTCGCCATGAGCAAGACCGAGACCGGCCAGCTGCGCTGGTACACCGCCTCGATCGCCGTGGGTGCCGTGCTCGTGCTCGGTGCCGTGCTGATGGCTGCGGTATGACTATGAACCTTGCGACTTTGCGAAAGGAAACGAACCCGTCATGATTCTGCCTTGGCTGATCCTGATCCCCTTCATCGGCGGCCTCCTGTGCTGGCTGGGTGAGCGCTTCGGCACCACCCTGCCTCGCTGGATCGCGCTGCTGACCATGTCCCTGTTGCTCGGTATCGGCCTGTGGCTGTGGGGCAACGGCGACTACACCCTGGCCCCGGCTCCGGGCGCGGAACCGGCCTGGACCCTGGAATACAAGCTCCAGTGGATCCAGCGCTTCGGCATCAGCATCCACCTGGCCCTCGATGGCCTGTCGCTGCTGATGATCCTGCTGACCGGCCTGCTCGGCGTACTGTCGGTGCTGTGCTCCTGGAAAGAGATCCAGCGCCATGTCGGCTTCTTCCACCTCAACCTGATGTGGATCCTCGGTGGCGTGGTCGGTGTGTTCCTGGCCCTGGACCTGTTCCTGTTCTTCTTCTTCTGGGAAATGATGCTGGTGCCGATGTACTTCCTCATCGCGCTCTGGGGTCACAGCTCCGCGGACGGCAAGAAGACCCGGATCTACGCCGCGACCAAGTTCTTCATCTTCACCCAGGCCAGCGGCCTGATCATGCTGGTGGCGATCCTCGGCCTGGTGCTGGTCAACTACAACGCCACCGGCGTCATCACCTTCAACTACAGCGACCTGCTCAAGGCGCAGATGCCGGCCGGCACCGAGTTCCTGCTGATGCTGGGCTTCTTCATCGCCTTCGCGGTGAAGCTGCCGGTGGTGCCGTTCCACTCCTGGCTGCCTGACGCCCACGCCCAGGCGCCGACCGCAGGCTCCGTGGACCTGGCGGGCATCCTGCTGAAGACCGCGGCCTATGGCCTGCTGCGCTTCGCCCTGCCGCTGTTCCCGAATGCCTCGGCGGAGTTCGCGCCGGTGGCCATGGCCCTGGGCCTGATCGGTATCTTCTACGGTGCCTTCCTGGCCTTCGCGCAAACCGACATCAAGCGCCTGGTCGCCTTCTCCAGCGTCTCGCACATGGGCTTCGTGCTGATCGGCATCTACTCCGGCAGCCAGCAGGCCCTGCAGGGCGCGGTGATCCAGATGCTGGCCCACGGCCTGTCGGCCGCCGCGCTGTTCATCCTCGCCGGCCAGCTGTACGAACGCCTGCACACCCGCGACATGCGCCAGATGGGTGGCCTGTGGCACCGCATCGCCTACCTGCCGGCGATCAGCCTGTTCTTCGCCGCCGCCTCGCTGGGCCTGCCGGGCACCGGTAACTTCGTCGGCGAATTCCTGATCCTGATCGGCAGCTTCGCCAGCGTGCCATGGATTGCCGTGATCGCCACCACTGGCTTGGTCTTCGGCTCCGTGTACTCGCTGATCATGATCCACCGAGCCTACTTCGGCCCGGCCAAGACCGACGCCGTGCTGGCCGGCATGGATGGCCGCGAACTGGTCATGGTCCTGGGCCTGGCGGTGCTGCTGGTCCTGCTGGGCGTGTACCCGCAGCCGTTCCTGGATACCTCTGCCGCCACCATGAGCGGTGTGCAGCAGTGGCTCGGTTCCGCTTTCACTCAACTCGCTTCGGCCCGGTAAGAGCGCTATGGAATTCACCACTCAACACTTCATCGCATTGGCGCCGATACTGATCACCACCATCACCACGGTGGTGGTGATGCTGGCCATCGCCTGGCGCCGTAACCACTCGCAGACCTTCCTGCTGTCCACCGTGGGCCTGAACCTGGCCCTGCTGTCGATCCTCCCGGCGTTGAAGGTCGCGCCGCTGGCGGTCACCTCGCTGGTCACCTTCGACAAGTTCGCCTGCCTGTACATGGCGCTGGTCCTGGTGGCCACGCTGGCCTGCGTCACCCTCGCCCACGCCTACCTGGGCGAGGGCTCAAAGGGCTACCCAGGCAACCGCGAAGAGCTGTACCTGCTGCTGCTGATGTCTGCCCTGGGTGGCCTGGTGCTGGTCAGCGCCAACCACCTGGCTGGCCTGTTCATCGGCCTCGAGCTGCTGTCGGTCCCGGTCTACGGCCTGGTGGCGTATGCCTTCTTCAACAAGCGCTCGCTGGAAGCCGGCATCAAGTACATGGTGCTCTCTGCGGCGGGTTCGGCCTTCCTGCTGTTCGGCATGGCCCTGCTGTACGCCGACGCCGGCAGCCTGACCTTCGACGGCATCGGCAAGGCCCTGGCCAGCACCGGCATGCCGAGCCTGCTGGCCCAACTGGGCCTGGGCATGATGCTGGTCGGCCTGGCATTCAAGCTGTCGCTGGTGCCCTTCCACCTGTGGACCCCGGACGTCTACGAAGGCGCCCCGGCACCGGTCGCCGCGTTCCTGGCCACGGCCAGCAAGGTCGCGGTGTTCGCCGTGGTGGTACGCCTGTTCATGCTCTCCCCTGCTGCCAGCAGCGGCGTGCTGAGCACCGTCCTGGCAGTGATCGCGGTCGCCTCGATCCTGATCGGCAACCTGCTGGCGCTGACCCAGAGCAACCTCAAGCGTCTGCTCGGTTACTCGTCCATCGCCCACTTCGGCTACCTGGTGATCGCCCTGGTGGCGAGCAAGGGCCTGGCCACCGAAGCCATCGGCGTGTACCTGGTCACCTACGTGATCACCAGCCTGGGCGCCTTCGGCGTGATCACCCTGATGTCCTCGCCTTACGGCGGCCGTGACGCCGACGCCCTGTACGAGTACCGTGGCCTGTTCTGGCGCCGTCCGTACCTGACCGCGGTGCTCACCGTGATGATGCTGTCGCTGGCCGGTATCCCGCTGACCGCGGGCTTCATCGGCAAGTTCTACATCATCGCTACCGGCGTCGAGTCGCACCTGTGGTGGCTGGTCGGCGCCCTGGTGATCGGTAGCGCCATCGGCGTGTACTACTACCTGCGCGTCATGGTCACCCTGTACCTGGTCGAGCCGAACCTGCGTCGCCACGACGCCCCGCTGAAGTGGGAACAGCGCACCGGCGGCGTCATGCTGCTGGCCATCGCCATCCTCGCCTTCGTCCTCGGCGTGTATCCGCAGCCACTGCTGGAACTGGTGCAACAGGCCGGCTTGCAACTGGTCGGCTGATCGCCTGGCAGAAACAAGACACCCCGCTCATGCGGGGTGTTTTTTTATGGGCTGGCCACAAAGGCATGTCATACCGTGCCAGGTGTCTCGGCACTCTCACGGCTCGGCTTGCCTGCCCTGCCTGGATTACGGGCGGCACGTCGCAGTTCGCCATAGGCGCTGGGCAGGTGCACATCGGGGTTCGGCATGCCGCTGGGGGATAGCTCATGGGTCATCTCGAACTGGGCACGTACCGACCAGCCACAGGCTTCGTTGATGCATTGCAGGTAGGCGACCCTGAGAAAGACGTGCCGCCCTTCGCTGGTTCGAATGCGCATTCGGCTGTTGCAATGAGGGCAGACCAGCTTGTAGCTACTCACATCGACCTCCTGCCGGACATCCGGGACGCCATGAGGCTGCCTGGTGATGTCGAGCAGTCCCGCTCCCGTACGTCCATTACCCTGGCCGATTCTTGTAGGCCAATTCTGCAATTCTCGTAGGCATGCGCCCATGCAAATGTGGGATTTTTCGTCGCTATCATATTGCGTACCATTCGAAGCTGAGTGGGATCCTGCCAATATATTCAAATCGAGTATTCATTTCCTACGCATCTTATCAGAGCTCGCTACGGATATTCATAATGAGTAATAAATGCCTTCCTGCAATCCTGGGCCGCTTGAAGCTCATGACGGGGTCCAGCACCGACGCAGAGCTTGCCAAGGCCCTCGACGTGAGCCCGCAGACATTGAGCAGTTGGAAAGTACGCGAGCGCATTCCCTATGCGTTATGCATAGACCTAGCGCTGGCACACGGGCTTTCCCTCGACTGGCTGTTGCTGGGCGAAGGTGCCCAGGCCCGTACGCCAGCCGCCCCCTCGGATGCCACCACAGCGCCAGGCTGGGAGCCGGACCTGATGAGGCAGTTGCAGGGCCTGTCGCCCGGCGACCTGCAGGCCATCCGCGCCAACGTCGAGGACAAGTTGCGCCTCTACCAATTGGAGCAACGTGTGGACGAGCTGAGCAACCGCCTGGCCGGACGATAGGGCTACCCTCCCCGTCGCCAGCGCTGGACGATGTCCTTGAGATCGGCCGCATCCAGCCAGAACATGACCTTGATGCTGATCGGGATCACCACCACCGCCGCGACGAAGGCCGCGACGCCGCTGGATAAAAAAGGCACCAGCGACAGCATCAGCGGCGTGAAGAGATAGCCCACGCCCGCAGACAAGAGCAGCGTCACCATCCGCTGCCATACCTTCAATGGCCTGCGCGAGCCGATCACGACCCAGGCCTTGAGCCTGCGCCGTGAGCTGCTGACCAGCCAGGCGCCAAGCAGTGCGCCGAACACGGCCTGGCTGTCGAACCCCAGTGCCTCGCCACTGACCTGGCTCTGCCGCCAAGCCAACGCGGCAGCCTCCACGACCTCATGCATACGGCACCTCACACTGCCTGCTGTTGATCGCCGGCATGGCATGGCGGACCAGTGCACGTCGGGTAGCGGCTTCCACCAGACGCAGGTAGCAGATCGACAGTGCCCGGCCATGGGCATGCCCCGAGACGTCGGCAAGGCGCCGGTAGCCGCGCTCGCGCAAGCAGCGCCGCCAGGTGGCGAACTCCCGGGCAGCGATATCGACCCCCTCCCACGCGGCGAGCTCCAGTTGCGTATCGCTGACATGCCCTGGCAGTTGCAGCCGTTGGCGCAGCGCCTGCAACTCGATACGTGGCCAGAAAGGGTCGTGGCACGCCAGGTAGCGCCGCCCGGGCAGCGTCGGCTCATCGTGCATCGGGGAGTGTGAAACACAGTTCATCAGGACGGCCCCCATCACTGGTCCTGCAACATGCCGTAGCGGATCGCCTTGATCACCGCGGCGATGCGCGTATTCACCGCGAACTTGCGCAGCACGTTGCCGATATGGAAGTTCACGGTCGACTCCTTGCAGCCGAGGATCTGGCCGATTTCCCAGGATGTCTTGCCATAGGCACACCAGAGCAGTACCTGGCTTTCCCGGCGGGTAAGCGGGACGGGTGGCTCGTGATCGGGGTCAGGTTTGCAGGGGATTGTGGAATGCATGGGAACGCTCTCTTTGCACAGTCGAAACGGGCCCGCAGGGCCGTTCACAGTTGATGTGCATGCACCTTACGAAGCCGCTGCGGCCCCGCTCCAGCAGCGCACCTTGTAAAGCGGCGCGCTACAAAAACGTCATACCTGCGGCCCCCGGATCTTCACCCGGCTGCCGGACGTGCTCTGAGCGGCCTTTCGCGCGTCTGACCTCCATTGCCTGCCGCCCCTTCTACCTGGAGTCGTACGATGCGCCCCGTTTCACCTGTCACTTGTGCTTTCGGCCTGTTGGTCAGCAGCGCCGCCACACCGACAATGGCTGCGGCGCCGGTGGAACTCGGCCAGGTACTGATCGAAGACCAGCGACAGGGCGAGCTGGAGGCCGCGGCGCAACGCCTGCACGAGGTGCCGGGGGCGAGCAATCTGGTCGACATGCAGCAGGTAGGCCAGGGCCGCGTCGCCAGCAACCAGGACGTGCTGGCCTACCAGCCCGGGGTGTTCGCCCAGTCGGCAGGCAACGACGGCATCAAGCTGTCGATCCGCGGCTCGGGCATCAATCGCGCTCCCGGCGCCCACGGCTCCGGGGTCTACACGATGTTCGACGGCCTGCCCCTGACCGGTCCTGGTGGCACGCCCTACGAGCTGTTCGAGCCGCTGTGGCTCAGCCGTGCCGAAGTGCTGCGCGGCGCCAATGGTTTCGACCAGGGCGCCCTGGCCCTGGGTGGCGCGATCAACTACGTGACCCATACCGGCTACGATGCCGCGCCGCTGCAACTGCGCTATGAAGTCGGCAGCCGGGGCTACCAGCACCGGCACATCAGCTCCGGCCAGGTGCTGGGCGACCTCGACTACTACGTGGCCCTGACCGACGCGGAATACGACGGCTACCAAGAGCACAGCAGCGGCAGCGCCAAAGGCATCGCCGCCAACGTCGGCTACCGGTTCAATCCGAACCTCGAGACGCGCTTCTACCTGCGCTACCGGGAAACCGAGAACGAACTGGCCGGGCGCCTGACCAAGCAGCAGATCAAACATCACCCCCGCGATGCCAACCCAGCCTACCTGGCCCGCGACGACAGCCGCCCGCAACCGGGCAGCACCTGGGTGGGCAACAAGACCACCTTCTACCTGGACGACGATGCTCGCCTGGAAACCGGGCTGGTCTATCACGACTACCCGATGGACCTGCGCGAAGGCCCGATGCGGCTGAAGGTCGCCTATACCGATGTCAGTGGGACACTGAACTATTTGCGCCGCGACACCTTGTGGGGCCACGAGAGCAAGACCACCGTCGGTTGGCGCACCACCAAGCACCTGCCCAACAGCGGTGCCTCGCAGTTCGCGCGCAATCGTGACGTCATCGGTGAGCGCACCCGCGACTTCAGCTACCAAGGCTCGGACACGGTGCTGCACGTGGGCAATGACCTGGAGCTGGTTCCCAACCTGTGGCTGACCACAGGCCTGGCGATGATCTATACCCGCCGTGAAAGCGATGTCACCTACCCTGCCGCAGGCGGCAAGGTCAGCCAGCATGACTGGGACTACGCACCGCGCCTGGGGCTACGCTACGACGTCACCCCGAACGTGCAGGTCTATGGCAACCTGAGCCGTTCGGTGGAGCCGCCACATCCGTGGTCGCTGATCTGGAGTGCGCCCGCCGTGAGCGGTGGGCAGATCCAGCCCATCGAAATGCAGAACCAGACCGCCACCACGCTGGAGCTGGGCGGCCGGGGCGATGCCGCCTTCGGCCGCTGGGAGCTGGCCTGGTACTACTCGCAAGTGCGCCATGAACTGCTGGCGGTGGAGATCGTGCCCGGCACCCCAGCGGCCGAGTTCAACGCCAGCGCCACCGTGCACCAGGGTGTCGAGGCCAGCCTGGACAGCACGCTCTGGGAACGCCCCGGCACGGGAAGGCTGGCCTTGCGCCAGGCCTACACCTTCAGCGATTTCCACTACCGCGACGACGACACGTTCGGCGACAACCGCCTGCCCGGCATTCCCATGCACTACTACCAGGCCGAGCTGCGCTACGACTGGCCGAGTGGTTTCTACGCCGGGCTCAATACCCAGATGGCCTCGAAGGTCCAGGTCGACTATGCCAACAGCTACCCTGCCGACGCCTATGCCCTGCTCGGTGCACGCCTGGGCTGGAACTCGCCGAAGCAGGACTGGCAGACCTGGCTGGACCTGCGCAACCTGACCAACAAGCGGTATGCAGCGACGGTGACGCCGGGGTACGACGATGGCGGACGGGACATTGCTCGCTCGACGCCGGGGGAAGGGTTCGGGGTGTATGCAGGGGTCTCGTACAGCTTCCGCTAGGCCGATCCTGGGGTCGCTTCGCAGCGCTCAAGAAGGCAACTGCACCTGCGGCTTCGTATCGGCGAAGATCGCCCAGCTGGAGATGAACAACGCGGCGATCAGCGGACCGATGACGAAGCCGTTGAGCCCGAACACCGCCAGGCCGCCGAGGGTGGAGACCAGGATCAGGTAGTCGGGTATCCGGGTGTCCTTGCCCACCAGGATCGGCCGCAGCAGATTGTCCACCAGGCCGATCACCAGCACGCCGAAGGCGGTCAGCACCACGCCCTGCCAGATCGCCCCGGTGAGCAGGAAGTACAGCGCCACCGGCGCCCAGACGATCCCCGCCCCCACCGCCGGCAGCAATGACAGGAACGCCATCAGCACGGCCCAGACCAGCGCGCTGGGGATGCCCAGCACCCAGAAGATGAAGCCGCCCAAGGCGCCCTGGGTGATGGCCACCAGCAGGTTGCCCTTCACCGTGGCGCGCACCACCCGGTTGAATTTCAGTTGCAGGCGGCGCTTCTGCTGCTCCGGCAGGGGGACGGCCAGACGGACCCTGCGCGCCAGGTCCGCGCCTTCGCGCAGGAAGAAGAACAGCAGGTAGAGCATGATGCCGAAGCTCACCAGGAAGTCGAAGGTCCCCTGGCCGAAGCTGAAGGCCTGGCTGGCGAGGAACTGGCTGCCCTGGGTCGCCCACTTGCTGATCTTGTCGCGCAGGCCGTCCAGGTTGCCCAGGCCCATGTGGTCCAGGCCATTCTGGGCGAAGGCCGGGAGCATGTCCTTGCCCCGTTCGAGGTAGCCGGCGATGTCCAGTTGCCCGCTTTCGATGCGTTGGTAGAGCGCGGCGCCTTCCTGCACCAGCAAGGTGCTGATGACGATCACCGGCAGGATGGCGATCAGCAAGCAGATCAGCAGGCTGATGGCGGCGGCCAGGTTGCGTCGCCGGCCGACACGCACCAGCAGGCTACGTTGCAACGGCGCGAACAGGATGCCGAGGATCACCGCCCAGAAGATCGCCCCGTAGTACGGCAGCAGGATCCACGCGAAAGCGACGCTCACCAGCGTCAGGAGCACGGCCAGGGCCTTGTTCTGCAAAGCGGTAGGGTTCATGGAGGTTCCTCGACTGTCCTGGACATTAGTGCGCAGGGCATCGGCAAAAGTGCCATCGCCGGCCGCTTGATCCAGGTCAATGCCGCAACGCGGCGCTGGCCTTAGCATCCGCGCCTTTTGCCCCGGTGCGCACATGACCTCACTCGCCAAGCCCGAACTGCTGGCTCCCGCCGGCACCCTCAAGACCCTGCGCTACGCCTTCGCCTATGGGGCCGACGCGGTCTACGCCGGCCAGCCGCGCTACAGTCTGCGGGTGCGCAACAATGAGTTCGACCACGCCAACCTGGCCCTGGGCATCCAGGAGGCCCATACCCTGGGCAAGCGCTTCTACGTGGTGGTGAACATCGCCCCGCACAACGCCAAGCTCAAGACCTTCCTCAAGGACTTGACACCGGTGGTCGAGATGGCGCCGGACGCGCTGATCATGTCCGACCCCGGGCTGATCATGCTGGTGCGCGAGCACTTCCCGCAGATGCCCATCCACCTGTCGGTGCAGGCCAACACGGTGAACTGGGCCAGTGTCGAGTTCTGGAAGCGCCTGGGCCTGGGCCGGGTGATCCTGTCGCGCGAGCTGTCGCTGGAGGAAATCGAAGAGATCCGCCAGCAGGTACCGGACATGGAACTGGAAGTGTTCGTCCATGGCGCCCTGTGCATGGCCTATTCCGGGCGCTGTCTGCTGTCTGGCTACCTGAACCGCCGCGACGCCAACCAGGGCACCTGCACCAATGCCTGCCGCTGGAAATACCAGGCCACCGAGGCCACGCAGGACATCACCGGGGACATCGTCCGCGAGGTCGAACCGACCCTGGGCATCGGTGCCCCGACCGACCAGGTGTTCCTGCTCCAGGAGGGCAACCGTCCTGGCGAGGCGATGCCTGCCTTCGAGGACGAGCACGGCACCTACATCATGAACGCCAAGGACCTGCGCGCCATCCAGCATGTGGAGCGCCTGACACACATGGGCGTGCACTCGTTGAAGATCGAAGGCCGGACCAAGTCGCACTTCTATTGCGCCCGTGCCGTGCAGGCCTACCGCCAGGCGATCGACGACGCCGTGGCGGGGCGCCCGTTCGACCGTAGCCTGATGGACAACCTCGAGTCCCTGGCCCAGCGCGGCTACACCGAAGGCTTCCTGCGGCGCCACGTGCACGACGAGTACCAGAACTACCAGCGCGGCAACTCGGTGTCCGAGCGCCAGCAGTTCGTCGGCGAACTGACCGGCCGGCGGGTGGAAGGCCTGGCGGAAGTCCAGGTGAAGAACCGCTTCGCCGTGGGCGACCACCTGGAGCTGATGACCCCGCGGGGCAACTACCACTTCGACCTGCATCGCCTGCACGGTCGCCAGCAGCAGGCGATCCAAGTGGCACCTGGCGCTGGTCATGTGGTCTACCTGCCGATCCCCGAGCAGGTGCCGCTGGACTACGGCCTGCTGATACGCGACCTGGAAGGCGACGACACGGCTGCCTGACAGACTTGTCATGTCCACGTCACCTGGCTGACAGGCGCTGACAGCGAGGATACAGTGGCCTGATCCGCCTGAGCGCCCGCTTTTCCAAAGGAGTTTCACCATCATGCTGCGCAAACACCTGGTCACCCTCGGCCTGCTGGCCTTTACCGGCCTGGCCCAGGCCGCCGAGACCATCGACGTCTACCGCGACCCCAACTGCGGTTGCTGCAAGCTGTGGATCAGCCACCTGCGCGACAACGGCTTCACCGTCAACGACCATGTCGAGCCGAACATGAGCGCGGTCAAGCAGCGCCTGGGCGTCGCGCCACGCCTGGCCTCCTGCCACACCGGCGTGATCGACGGCAAGTTCATCGAGGGCCACGTGCCGGCCGAACAGGTGCGCTTGCTGGCCCGCCGCGACGACCTCAAGGGCCTCGCCGTGCCGGGCATGCCCATGGGCTCGCCGGGCATGGAGATGGGTGACCACAAGGATCCCTACCAGGTCATCGGCCTGACCCACGACGGCAAGGACGAAGTGGTGGCCACCTATTGATGCTCAGCCTCTGGGCGCTGTTTCTCAGCGCCTTCGGCGCCGCCACCCTGCTGCCACTGCAATCCGAGGCGGTGCTGGTGGGGCTGTTGCTGCGCCAGCCCGAGGCCCTGGCCACCCTGCTGCTGGTCGCCACCTTGGGCAACGTGCTGGGCTCGATCGTCAACTGGATGCTGGGCAGGGCCATCGAGCACCTGCGTGACCGTCGTTGGTTCCCCTTCAGCGCCACTCAGCTGGAGCGTGCGCAGCAGCGTTACCAGCGCTGGGGCCAGTGGTCGCTGCTGTTGAGCTGGATGCCGGTGATCGGCGATCCGCTGACCCTGATCGCCGGGATCATGCGCGAACCCTTCTGGCGCTTCGTGCTGCTGGTCACCCTGGCCAAGGGTGGGCGTTACCTGGTACTGGCCATGGTCACCCTGGGCTGGCTGCAAGGCCAGTGACACCTTGGCTGTTTCTGGTGGTCAAGACTGCTACAGTCGCCTATTCCTACATGGCCCTACACGGAGTGCCCCCATGCTGCGCGCAACCGCCCTGGCCTTGGCCTGCCTCGTTGGCAGCACGGCCATCGCCGCCGAATCGCCCACCTACGGTAAGCAGCTCGAAGGCTTCGCCTACCCTCACCCGCTCGAGCATTTCGACTTCAGGTCCCAGGGCCAGCCCCTGCAGATGGGCTACATGGACGTGCCGGCCAAGGGCAAGGCCAATGGCCGCAGCGTGGTGCTGATGCACGGCAAGAACTTCTGCGCCGCCACCTGGGAAACCACCATCGATGCCCTGAGCCAGGCCGGCTACCGGGTCATCGCCGCGGACCAGGTGGGCTTCTGCAGCGCCAGCAAGCCTGCGCACTACCAGTACAGCTTCCAGCAGTTGGCGCACAATACCCATGCACTGCTCGAACACCTGGGGGTGAAGCAGGCCATCGTCCTCGGGCATTCCACCGGCGGCATGCTCGCCACCCGCTACGCCCTGATGTACCCGCAACAGGTCGAGCGCCTGGCCCTGGTCAACCCCATCGGCCTGGAGGACTGGAAGGCCCTGGGCGTGCCCTACCGCACTGTCGATCAGTGGTACGAACGCGAGTTGCAGCTCAATGCCGAAGGTGTCCGCAACTACGAGCGCAACACCTACTACGCCGGGCGCTGGAAGCCAGAGTACGAGCGCTGGGTGCAGATGCTGGTGGGCCTGAACAAGGGCCCGGGGCATGAAGCCGTGGCGTGGAACTCGGCACTGATCTACGACATGATCTTCACCCAGCCGGTGTACCACGAGTTCAAGGACCTGCAGATGCCGACCCTGCTGCTGATCGGCGACCAGGACACCACGGCCATCGGCAGCGACATCGCCCCGCCTGAGGTCAAGGCGCGCCTGGGCAGGTACAAGGAACTGGGGCCGCGGGTCGCCGGGCTGATTCCCCAAGGCCAGCTGGTGACCTTCGAAGGCCTGGGGCATGCACCGCAGATCGAGGAACCCGAGCGTTTCCACCAGGCGCTGATCGGCTGGTTGCAGCGGTAGGCGTGTGGTGCGGGAACATACAGGCGATGGGCTGCAACGCAGCCCCAATGTCGCATGACTGAGGGGCATTGGCCCCTCGCCATCACTTCCAGACCAGCGCCTCGCTCCAGCCCAGTTCGGCGAAATCATCCGCCCGCAGGTCGGCTTCCTCTTCCAGGAAGAACTCATCCAGCTTCGGCGGGCGGACCGACGTGTCGCTGAGCATCGCATGCACCTGCCCACGGTGGTGGATCTGGTGCTCGAACACGTGCGCCAGCACACGCAGGCGCGGCTCACGCTGCAGACGGTCCGGGCGCACGATGCTCACGTAGCGGTGCAACTGGTCATCGCGCAATTGCTGGCAATAGGCGATCAGCCGATGGTCGGCCTGGGCCTGCTCGGCATACAGGTCGGCGCAGGTGGCGAACGGCTGCTCGGGCTCGAAGAAGCGCTCACCATCCGGGTCCGGCGCCTCGCCGCGCTGCTCGCACTCCAGCGCGTGCAGGTAGAACCAGTCTACCGTCAGCAGGTGGTTGAGGGTGGCCTTGATCGAGGGAAAGAAGCTGCAACGCGGGGCGACGAACTCGTCCTGGGTCAGTTGCAGGCAAGCCTTGTACAGGCGGTGGTTGGCCCAGCCGTTGTTGTAGGCCTGGGTCAGCAGATGATGCGACAGCGGCTCCATGGTCGGCTCCTTCAGGCGAAGCGTTGCAGTTGCATCTCCCGTAGTCGGCTCAGGGTCCGTTGGTACGGGAACGCCAGATACCCTTGAGTGTAGAGCGCTTCGAGCGGGACTTCGGCCTCCAGGTACAGGGCGACCCGACGGTCGTAGCATTCGTCGACCAGGGCGATGAAGCGCCGCACGCTGTCATCCTTGGGCGCCAGCGTCGGCAGCTCGCGGTCGCCCGCCTCGACTCGCCGGGCACCATCCTCGGTGCCCCGGGCGATGCGCCCGGCCCGCTGCGTGCCGCCCAGGGCCGGGATACCGTCCACCAGGATCGCCGCGAAGCGGTCGCACAAGGCCATGAACTCCATGGCCGCCAGAGGTTGTTCGCACAAGTCGGCGAAGCGGCACCAGATCGCCTGCGCGCTGCGTCGCACCACACGGACTTGCCGGGAGCCGACCTGCAAGGGCTGGTCGGTCCCCGCATCGGTCGGACTGAGTTGCTGGAACACCGCCTGCAGGGCACCGGGCTGGCCGGGTTCGGCGACCCAGTAGCGCTGGCGGACCGCACCGGGGTGCAAACGGTGGTCCTGCTCGCCGGCCACGGCCAGCACGCGCATGTGCCGCTCGATGGCGGCGATCGCCGGGAGAAAGCGCTCGCGGTTGAAGCCGTCGCGGTACAGCTGGTGTGGGGGTTGGTTGGAGGTGGCGACGATCACCACGCCCTGGTCGAACAGCACCTGGAACAGACGCCCCAGGATGATCGCATCGCCGATATCGCTGACGAACAGCTCGTCGAAGCACAGCACGCGGATCTGCCCGGCCAGTTCCCGGGCCAGCGCCTGCAACGGGTCGGCGGTGCCGTTGAGCTGGAACAGCCGCTGGTGGACCCAGGCCATGAAATGGTGGAAGTGCTGGCGCCGCGCCGCGACTTGCAGGCAGCGGTGAAACTGGTCCATGAGCCAGGTCTTGCCACGCCCGACCGGGCCCCAGAGGTAGACTCCCTGGGTGGATTCACCCCGGGTCAACGCCTCGAAGCAGACCTGGAGCGCGTCCACTGCCAAGGCCTGGGCGGCATCGGGGACGAAACCCTGCGCATCGAGAGCCTGCTGGTAGAGGGTTCGGGGGTCGAGTGGCATGCCGTTGCACCCTGGGCAAAAGCGCCATGGTACGACATCCCGCCGGGTTCTGGCTGACAGGTGCCCCGGCCATTGCGTTGGCCAGGATGATCGCCGGGGGCCCAGCAATGACGAATCAGCCCTCCCTCAACCCTACCTTGAGCAGCGCCCCATCCGTGGCATCGGTCAGCACGTACAAGTAACCATCCGGCCCCACCCGCACGTCGCGGATACGCGCCTTGAGCTCGCCCAGCAAGCGTTCTTCATGAACGATCTTGTCGCCATCGAGCTGCAACCGGATCAGTTCCTGGCTCACCAGCGCGCCAATGAACAGGTTGTGGTCCCAGGCCCTGAAGGTCGGGCGGTCGTAGAACGCCATGCCACTGATGCCCGGCGACTTCTCCCAGACATGGTGCGGGTCCGTCATGCCCTCCACGTGCTTGCCCTTGGCCTCGGGGATCGGCAGCAGCGAATAGTTGATGCCGTGGGTGGCGATCGGCCAGCCATAGTTCTTGCCCGCGTGCGGAATGTTGATCTCGTCGCCGCCCCGCGGGCCATGCTCATGGGTCCAGAGCTCGCCCGTCCAGGGGTTGAGCGCTGCGCCCTGCTGGTTGCGGTGGCCGTACGACCAGATCTCGGAGCGTACGTTGGCCTGGCCGGCGAAGGGATTGTCCTTGGGTACTTCGCCGTCGGGCAGGATGCGTACGACCTTGCCCTGCAGCTTGTCCAGGTCCTGGGCGGTCGGGCGCTGGTTGTTTTCGCCCAGGGCGATGAACAGGTAGCCGTCGCGGTCGAACACCAGGCGCGAACCGAAATGATTGCCGTCGGACAGCTTGGGCTGCTGGCGGAAGATCACCGTGAAGTTCTCCAGACGCGCCAGGTCCTGGGACAACTGGCCGCGGCCAACTGCGGTGCCAGCCTTGCCATCGGCGCCTTCCTCGGCGTAGGACAGGTAGACGGTGCGGTCCTGGGCGAATTCCGGCGACAGCACCACGTCGAGCAAGCCACCCTGCCCTACGGCCCAGACCTTGGGCACACCCGCGAG
Source organism: Pseudomonas guariconensis (assembly GCF_024127895.1). Classification (GTDB taxonomy): domain Bacteria; phylum Pseudomonadota; class Gammaproteobacteria; order Pseudomonadales; family Pseudomonadaceae; genus Aquipseudomonas; species Aquipseudomonas guariconensis_B. The sequence continues at coordinate 133,750 of NZ_JAMYBK010000010.1, forward strand.
GGGCGGGCCGACCTTGCCCTCGCGGCTGACGACCCGCAGGTTGCCCTGGCGTTCGGTGACCAGCATGTGCTGGCCATCGGGGAGAAAGGCCAGTGCCCAGGGGTTGCGCAGGCCGTCGGCGACTGTGCTGACGGTCAACTGCCCCTCCTCGCTGGGAAACTGCTGTTCGGCAGCGGCCTGGGCCAGCAGGGGCATCAGGGCGGCGACGGCCAGGGTGGTCAACCAGGTGCGTGGCGTCATGCGGGGGCTCCTTCCGGTGGGGCTTACGGCGCGCGTTGGCTGTCGCGCGGTGGCCGGGTGGGTTCCAGGTTGGGGGTCTGCTGTTCGCGGCGCAGGTTCTCGCCATTGCCGATGCCGCGGTTGTCCAGGGTCGGCGGGCGGGGGTTGGGCTGGGTCGATGGCCCACGCACCGGTGGCGTGGCCGGTACGCTGCCCTGGCGGCTGTTGGGGTTGGCGCGCTGGATCGGGCTGTTGTACGGGTTGTTCCTGTCAGCGGCGAGGAACAGCGGTTGCGGGAGTGGCGCAGCCGGCAGCGGCAGGCTCAGCAACAGGCCGATGGCCAGGCACGGTAATGTGGGATTCATGCTTCACCCCCTGTACGAAAAAGCGCGCTCAAGCGTTGGATAGCCTAAGGCGCTACAGGTTCGCGGCAAAAGTGCGAATGCGGATAGAGATGATTCGTGATGTTTCAGTATGGGCCCGAGAGGTCGCTTCACGCTCCATTCGCGACACAAGGCCGCCCCCACAGAAATAGCGCCGAACTTGAGGCTGTGGGAACGGGCTTGCCCGCGATTAGGCCCTGGGGGCTCACTCGTCGCTATCTACCTTGTGCCGAGCCGCATACAGGCACAGCATCTCCATGGCCAGCGTCGCCCCGGCCAGGGCGGTGATGTCGGCGTGGTCGTAGGCCGGCGCCACTTCCACCAGGTCCATGCCCACCAGGTTGATGCCCCGCAGGCCCCCCAGGATCTCCAGCGCCTGCACGGTGCTCAGGCCACCGCAGACCGGCGTGCCGGTGCCTGGCGCATAGGCTGGGTCCAGGCAGTCGATATCGAAGGTCAGGTACACCGGTCGCTCGCCAACCCGCTGGCGAATCGCCGCGACCACCGCCTCGGTACCCTGACGATGGACCTGGCGAGCGTCGAGGATGGCAAAACCCTGGCTGTCGTCGTTGGTGGTACGCAGGCCGATCTGCACCGAACTGGCCGGGTCCACCAGCCCCTCGCGGGCAGCGTGCCAGAACATGGTGCCGTGGTCGATGCGCTTGCCCTCCTCGTCCGGCCAGGTGTCACTGTGCGCATCGAAGTGGATCAGCGCCAGCGGCCCGTGGCGCCTGGCATGGGCCTTGAGCAGCGGGTAGCTGATGAAGTGGTCGCCACCGAGGGTGAGCATGGCGCAACCGGCCTCCAGGATACGCGAGGCATGCGCCTCGATGCTGTCGGGTACCGACTCGGGCCTGCCACTGTCGAAGGCGCAGTCGCCATAATCGATCACCGCCAGGTGGTCGAACGGGTCGAACGCCCAGGGCCAGTGCCGCTCCCAGGCCTGCTGTACCGAGGCGGCACGGATCGCCCGCGGCCCGAAACGCGCCCCGGGGCGGTTGCTGGTGGCGGTGTCGAAGGGGACACCGCTCACCACCACATCGACCCCGCGCAGGTCGCGGCTGTAGCGGCGCCGGGAAAAACTGGTGATACCGGCGTAGGTGCTTTCCGCGACGGTGCCGTAGAGGCTGTCACGGGTCATGGCCTGGTCGTTGTTCTGGGCGTGTTCCACGGTTGGGCTCCTGGTTGTCGTCATTGTTCACTGGCGGCTGCGAAACGCCGTCCACAGGCGATTGCGCTGGCGCAGGTCGGACAGCGCCATGCTGCGATCGCCATACAGGCGCTGGCGTACCTCGCTGGGCGGATAGATGTCCGGGTCGTTGCGTACGGCATCGTCCACCAGGGGCGTGGCGGCCTGGTTGGCGTTGGCGAAGAACAGCGTGTTGGTCAGCTCGGCCACCGATTCGGGGCGCAGCATGAAGGCGATGAGCGCGCGGGCAGCCTCCGGGTGCGGGGCATCCTTGGGAATGGCCAGGTTGTCCTGCCAGACCAGGGTGCCCTCCCGGGGGATCCGGTAGATCAGCTCGAACCCCTTGCCGGCACGACGCGCCTGGTCGGCCGCCATGGCGGCATCGCCATTGTAGGTGAGCGCCAGGCATACGCTGCCGTTGGCCAGGTCATTGATCTGCCGGCCGTTGGCCACGTAGCTGACCGAGGGTTGCAACTGGCGAAGCAGCGCCTGGGCCGCGTCGAGGTCCGCCTTTTCCTGGCTATAGGGGTCCTTGCCCAAGTAATGGAGGGCCAGGCCGATCACCTCCTGGGGCGAATCGGGCATGGCGATGCCACAGTCCTTGAGCCGGCTGGCGTTTTCGGGCTTGAACAGCAGGTCGAGGCTGTCCAGCGGCACCTCGTCGCCCAGGCGCTGGCGCACGGCCTCGACATTCACCCCCAGGCCGAGGGTGCCCCAAGTGTAGGGCAGCGCATAGAGGTTGCCGGGGTCGACCTCGGCCAGCTTGGCCAGCAGGTCCGGGTCGAGGTTGGCGTAGCCTGGCATGGCCTGTGCGTGCAGCGGCTGCAAGGCGTTGGCCTGGAGCGCCCGGGCCAGCACGGTGGACGACGGTACCACCACGTCATAGCCGCTGCCGCCGGTCAGCAGCTTGGTTTCCAGCACCTCGGTGGTGTCGAAGGTGTCGTAGCGCACCTTGTAGCCACTCTCCTGCTCGAAGCGCTGGAGGGTCTGCGGGGCCACGTAGTCAGCCCAGCTGTACAGGTTGACGACCTTCTCTTCGGCCTGCAGCGGCAGGGCCAGAACCAGGGACAACAGGCATAACGAACGGCGCATGGTGGACACCTCGGCAATGGGTGGATGCCGACAGCATGCCAGTCGCGCTACATTGCAAGAATCGCAAGTTTGCAAAGCTGACATTCATCAGGAGCAATGTGATGCTCGGACAATTGCAAGACCCGGACCTGCACCTGCTGCGGCTGTTCGTCACTGTAGTCGAGGCCGGTGGCTTCAGTGCCGCCCAAGGTGTGCTGGGCTTGAGCCAGCCGAGCATCAGCCAGCAGATGGCGCGCCTGGAGACGCGCCTGGGCTATCGCTTGTGCAGCCGTGGCAAGAGTGGCTTTCGCCTGACCGAGAAGGGCGAGCGTTTGCTCGAGGCGACCCGTGGGCTGCTGGTACAGATCGAGCAGTTCCGCCAGCAGGCCAATGGCGTGGCCGGGCGGCTGCTGGGCACGCTGCGTATCGGCATGGCGGAGAACCAGGACAAGGTCATCACCCTGCGCCTGGCCGAGGCCATCGGGCGTTTTCGTCAGCGCGAGGAGTCGGTGCAGTTGGAGCTGATCAGCGCGCCGCCGGCGGAGCTTGAGCGCCTGCTGCTGGAGCAGCGCCTGGATTACGCCATCAGCTACTTTTCCGGCAACCAGGCGGCCTTCGACTACCAGCCGCTGTTCGAGGAAACCCAGCGCCTGTACTGCGGCAGGCAGCATCCGCTGTTTCCCCAGGGGCAGGTGGACCGCCAGGCCCTGCTCGAGGCCGACCAGGTGCGCCACTCCTACCGCCTTCTCAAGGGTGGCGAACCCTTCATGAGCCAGCGCAGTTCGGCGCAGGCCGAGCAAATCGACAGCGTGCTGACCTTCATCCTGTCTGGCCGGCACATCGGCTACCTGCCCTGCCACTGCGCCGGGCCTTGGGAGGCGCAGGGGGCGTTGCGGGCGCTGGATCCGTCCCTGGATTTCGTCGTGCCTTTTACCCTCGCCCGTCACCGTGGCCGGGTGCCGGGTGAAGCGCAACAGGCGTTTGCCGAGGATTTGCTGGCAGCGTTCGCCTGTACAGCGTAGTTGGGGCGGCTTTGCAGCCCATCGCCGGCAAGCCCCACAGAGACCGCGCTGCACTTGAGGTCAGCGCCGAACCTGTAGGAGCGAGCTGGCCCTAAGTACCTGCACTCAGTAGGCCAGGCTCCAGGTCAGGGTGTAGGTGCGCCCGCGCCCCTGGTAGTCATAGAGGTAGGCCGGCCCATAGGTCGGTGAGTAGAACAGGGTCGCACGCTGCCCCCAGACGGTGCTGTACTGCTTGTCCAGCAGGTTCTGGATGCCCGCGCTGAACGTGCCGAAGCCAGTGTCCTGGCTGGCCAGCAGGTCGAAGGTCGTGTAGCCGTCGATCTCGTGGTCGGCATCGTCCTCGAGGGTGAAGGCATGGTTGGCCTGCAGGCGCGCGCTACGCCCCTCGCCCTTCCAGCCGACGAAGGCGGTGGACTTGGACAGCGACGCATAGCGGGCATCGCGCTTGATCCAGTCGCCATCGGCATCCTCTTCCTCCGACCGCACCAGGTGCAGCGTGCCACCGGCCTCCCAGCCGCTCTGGAAGTGGCGGGTCAAGGCGCCTTCGAAACCGAAGTCGCGGCTCTTCTTGTCATCCACATCGATGGCCAGGGTCTGGGCATCGAAGTTGATGACCTTGTCCGACCAGATGTAGTACAGCGCCGCCTGGGCATCCCAGTCCAGGTCCCCATAGCGCCAACCCAGCTCGACCTGGCGGCTCTTGATGCCCGCCAGCGGGTTGTCGGCCACGCTCAAGCCCGGCTTGCCGTAGTACTTGGCTGGGTCAGGCAGGTCAAAGCCCTCGCCATAGTTGGCCCACACCTGGTGGCCGTTCTTGAAGTCATAGATGGCACCGAGGTTGTACAGGTTGACCTGGTAGTCGTTGCTGCCACCGGGCACGTTCTTGAAGTCGCTGACATCCACATCCATCTGTTGGCGGCGCGCACCGCCGGAAAGGGTCAGGTTGTCGGTGGCATGCCAGTCCAGCTGGGCGTAGAGCGAGACGCCGTCCACCCGGTAGCTGGGGTAGCGCGGCGCCTTGCTGGCCTTGTCCAGGTCGAGGCCACCGCTCTCGGACGACGTTTGCGCATCGAACGTGGTCTGCTCGGCGTTGAAGCGCTCGCGGTCCAGGTCGACGCCATAGGTCAGCTTGAGCGTGTCCCACTGCTTGGCGAACAATGCCTTCAGGCTGCTGACCTCGAAGTTCTGCTGCGAGGCGGCGAAGTACACGCCACGCGATCCTGCCGGCGTGCCGGGGTTGTAGTAAGGGAACGGGTAGAAGTTGTCGTCTTCCTTGCGATACGAGGCCTGCAGGTAGAAGTCCTGGCCCAGCACATCGGTGTGGTGGTAGTTGGCGTTGAGCAGCAGGCGCCGGGTGCGCGGCTCGAGGTCCGAGGAATAGCCGCTGCGCAGTTCGGCATCCTCCAGGTCCGACGGCGCGTTGTGGTTCAGGTGCGGGAAATAGATGCCCGTGCTGCCGTGGTTGCCGGAATCGTAGTACTGGGCCAACAGGTCCAGGCTCTGTTCCTCGGTGAAGGTCAGGCCCAGGGTGCCGAGCACGTCGATGGTGCGGTTGTACTGCAGGTCGGTCTGGGTGTTGTCGATGAAGATCTGGTCGCCGCCGCCATCGTAGAAGGCCTCGTTCTGCTCCCCGGAAATCCCCAGGCGGGCGTTGACTCGGTCGTTGCCACCACTGATGGACTGTGCGACGCGGGTGGCCAGGTCGTCACTGTTGTTGAAACCGCTGCTGGCACCGAGCTGGGTCTCGAAACGCAGCGGACCCGGTTCGCCCTTCTTGGTGACGATGTTGATGATGCCGCCGGTGGCGCCGCCGCCATAGATGGCGCTGGCGCCGGAGAGCACCTCGACGCGCTCGACGTTGAACGGCGAAATGCTGTCGAACTGGCGCGACAGGCCACGGGAGCTGTTCTGGCTGACCCCGTCGATCATCACCAGCACGTTGCGTCCGCGCATGTTCTGGCCATAGTTGGTGCGCCCTTCCGGTGCCAGGTCTAGGCCCGGCACCAGCTTGCCGATGGCCTCCTTGAGGCTCACGCCGCTGTCGATCTGCTCGCGCAGCTGCTGCTGGTCGACCACCCAGACGGTACCGGGGATCTCGCTGATCGCCGTGCTGGTGCGCGAGGCCACGCTGACTTCGATGGGCTTGAGGCTGACGCTCTGCGGAGCGGCCTCGGCCTTGCGCAGGGTTACCGTACGGGCGTCGCTGAACTGCCAGCTCATGCCACTGCCGGCGAGCAACTGCTGCAACGCCTGCTCGATGCTGTAGCTACCCCGCAGCGCCGGGCTGCGCAGGCCGGCCACGTCGCTGGTGGTGTACAGCAGGTGCAGGCCCGCCTGGTCGGCGAAGCGGGTGAGCGCCTGGTCCAGGGATTGCGCTGGCAGGTTCAACTGGACCTGGCGAGCCTGCACCTGGGCATCGGCGGGCGCCGTCGCGGCCAACGCCTGCATGGGCCCAGCCAGGATGGCCAGTGCGCTGCAGGACAACAGGACAGGGTTGAAGCGGCCGCCGCGGCGGTGCAGGAGCTTGAGCGTAGCCTTCACGAATGAGCTTCCAGACAAGTCGTAAATGAGAATGGGTTGCTGATCAGTCCCACTACGACGTTCCAGCGCTCACGAACTTGCAGTCCGAAAGGCAAAAAAACTCAAACTTTTTTTCGCTCAGTGAACCACTGCCAACCACGGCAGGTAGGTGACCTTCAGCGCATAGCGCTGCTCCAGGGTGCGCAGCAAGGCCTGCGGGTCGTCCAGGTCGAACACGCCGCTGACCTCGAGCGCTGCCAGTTGGGTGTCGGGCAGCAGGATCCGCCCGTGCTGGTAGCGCTCCAGTTCGGCAAGCACCTGCCCCAAGGGCTTGCCATTGAAGATCAGCTTGCCACGCTGCCAGGCGGTCTGGGCCTGGGCATCCGGCGACACCGGCAGCGTCCTGCCGCCTACCGTAGCCTCGCCCTGAGCGAGCACCACGCGGCTGCCGCTGGCCTCGCGCCGCACGCTGAACACCGCTTCGCCACCCTGTACGGGCGCACCTGCCGTCTCGACCACGAACGGGCGAGGGTCAGGCGCCGTTTCGAACAACGCCTCGCCCGCTTCCAGCAGCACCCGGCGTTCACGCTCGTTGAACGCCACGGACAGCGCGCTGGCGCTGTTGAGGGTCACTCGCGAACCATCGGCCAGGGTGATGCTCTGCCGCTGGCCAATGCCGGTATGGTAGTCGGCCAGCCACACCGGCGCCTGCTGCCACCCGGTGTAGCCGGCCAAGGCCAGCACCACCGAAGCGGCGATACCGGCAAGCCAGCGGCGCTTGCGTGGTGCCGGGGCGGCTTCGAAAACCTGCGCACTCACCGTGTGACCGATATCCAGCCACAGCGCCTCGGCCTCCCTGGCCGCTTCGGCATGGGCCGGGCTCAGTCGGCACCAGCGCTGGTAGCGCGAGCGGTCGGCGGCGCTGGCGTTGCCCGAATGCAGCAATACCTGCCAGTCGAGGGCATCGTCGGACAGGTCGCTGAGCGGTTGCGGCGTGGGCATGGTGAGGGCGTCAGTCATGGTTGTGTTTGAGCCAGTCGCGGCAATGGCGCAACGCCTGGCCGATGTATTTTGCCACCATGCTCTCGGAAACGCCCAGCCGTTGTGCGATCTGCGCCTGGGTCAGGCCCTCGACGCGATTGAGCAGCAAGGCCTGGCGGGCATTGCTGGACAACTGCAGCAGGGCTTCGTCGAGCATCTGCAGGCGCTCGCTGGCCAGCAGCACGGCCTCCGGTGCCGGTGCTGGGCACGGCACCTCACCTGCGTCGTCGCAGCCCTCATGATTGGCCGCCAGGCGCTGTTCGCGTCGCAGAGCATCGATCGCCAGGTTGCCGGCGACCCGGAAGATGAAGCTGCGCGCATGCAGCACGGGGACGGCCTGCGCCTCGATCTTCACCAGCTTGAGGTAGGTCTCCTGGGCCACGTCGGCGGCACGCTGCCGGTCGCTCATGCGCCGGGTGAGAAACTGCAACAGGTCGTCGTAGTGCTCCTGGAAACTCGCCAGCAGACCAGACGCGGGAGACGTCAGCATGGAAGATGGATGGGCCAGTAAGAGAGATTATCGGGCGTTAATGAGAAACAGTATCTTTCATAAGGCCCGGTACTTTCAACGCCGCCGTGCATTTGCCACACTGCCAACTCGCTTTCAACGCCAAGGCCCGCCTCCATGACTGCTCGCCCTGCCCGTTTCTGGCTGATCCTGCTGCTTGCCTGCGCCCTCAATGCCTGCGCCCTGTTCCAGCCCCGCGACCCGCTGAACATCAGCGTGATCGGCATCGAGCCGCTGCCGGGGCAGGAGCTGGAAATGCGCATGGCGGTGAAGATTCGCGTGCAGAACCCCAACGAAACGCCCGTCGACTTCAACGGCATCGCCCTCAACCTGGAGGTCAATGGCCAACCCCTGGCCGCTGGTGTCAGCGACCAGCAAGGGCACATCGGCCGCTACGACGAGGCCGTGATCGTGGTGCCGGTTAGCATCACCGCATTCGCCGTGCTGCGCCAGGCCTATGGCCTGAGCCGACTGGATTCGTTGCAGGGGCTACCTTACGTATTGCGCGGCAAGCTGGCCGGCGGCCCGCTGGGCACCGTGCGCTTCACCGACAAAGGCAAGCTCGACCTGCCGGAGGCTGGCTTGGCCAGGTAAGGCTACGGCGGGAAAGCGTTGCGGCGACCTTGCGTCCGCGCTCCTGCCCTGCCTATCGGCCGCTATCAACGATTGGCGCTGGCAGCCGCCATCATCTTGTTGACTTCGCTACGCACCATGTTGGCGTATTCGGGTGGCGACAGGGCGTCCAGTTCGGCGCGCACCCATTCGGCCCACTTGCCTTTGCGCCGGGGCTTCTCGGCGATCAAGCGGCCGGCCTCGCCCTTGGCCTTGCCGAGATTGTTTTGCCAGAGCTCGAACAGCCGAGCTTTCTCCGCCTCGATCTGCGCCCGTTCCTCGAAGCTTCTGTTGGCCAGATTGAAACTCATGGGATTACCTGCAACGTGAAAATGGACGCTATCTTACACCGTAGCGGCCGGTGGCCGGTACGCCGCTGCAACTTTCCCGAGGCACCGTTATCCATTGCTCTGACAACCCAGCGACGAGGACGTGTTATGGCCAGGAAAACCACTGCGCAAGCCGACAGCGAACAGATCAAGGACCAGGTGTTCAGCGAACTGCAGGCACTGATCGAGGAGTCCGAGCGGCTGCTCAACGACAGCGCCTCGCTGGTGGGCGAGGAAGCCGACACCCTGCGTGCCCAGATCAGCCTGAAGCTGCGCCAGGCCCAGCAGGCGACGAGCAAGCTGCGCGACAAGGCGCAACCGGTGGTGGAGGCCACCGAGGACTATATCGGCGGCCATCCGTGGCAGACCGTCGCGATCAGTGCCGGGCTCGGCCTGGTGGTGGGCCTGCTGCTGGGACGGCGTCACTGATGTCCTAGGGGTCAGGCTGCCTGCAGTGGAACACCGCTGTGAAAGCGGAACTCCTGGTCAGGGGAGCGGATCAGTTCGGCTTCCGCTTCACGCACCTGCTCCACGACACGGGCGATGTCTGCCGCGTCTCCATACTGGTGGGCGAGCTTCAGGTAGCCCTGGTAGTGACGGGCTTCGCTTTTCAACAGACCGTGGTAGAAGGTACCCAACTCCTCGTCCAGGTGCGGCACCAGGGCGGCGAAGCGCTCGCAACTGCGGGCCTCGATGAAGGCACCGACCACCAGGGTATCGATCAGCTTGACCGGTTCATGGGCGCGCACCAGACGCCGCAGGCCGGAAGCGTAGCGCCCCGCCGAGACCGGTCGTAGGGTGATGCCACGACGCTTCATCAGGCGCAGCACCTGCTCGTGGTGCACCAGTTCCTCACGGGCCAGGCGCGACATCATGTTGATCAGGTCAAGGTGGGTGTTGTACTTGGCGATCAGGCTCAAGGCCGTGCTGGCCGCCTTGAATTCGCAGTTCTTGTGATCGATCAACAGGGTTTCCTGGTCGGCGAGCGCTGCCTCGATCCAGGCATCAGGGGTACGGCAGCCCAGGAAGGCGTCGATTTCGGGAATCAGGGACATAAACTCACAGCTACACAGGCCAACGGCAGAACCGGCGATTATACCGGGGGCGGCGCCGATCGCCAGCAGCTATGCTTGATGCATGTCAAGCAGCACCGTGCGGGACGCCGACTATAGTCAGACATTGGCCGTCTTTTCCCAAGGGAGCCCTGCCCATGCAAGCCGTCCGCAGCATCCTCGTCGTTCTCGATCCCGAGCATGCCCATAGCCGGGCCCTGACCCGGGCCAAGCTCATTGCGGGTGTGACCGGTGCACGTCTGCACCTGCTGATGTGCGACAAGAAACAGGACCACAGTGCCCTGCTCAGCCTGCTCGCCAGCCAGTTGCATGACGACGGTTACGATAACGTCACCCAGGAACAGGCGTGGCATGACAGCCTGTACGAATCGATCATCGCCGTACAGCAGGCCGAAGGTTGCGAACTGGTGATCAAGGAGCATCGTCCGGACAATCCGTTGCGCAAGGCCCTGCTGACGCCCGGCGACTGGAAACTGCTGCGCTATTGCCCGTGTGCGGTGCTGATGGTCAAGAGCGAGCGCCCCTGGACCGGTGGCGTGATCCTGGCGGCAGTGGATGTGGGCAACAACGATGAAGACCACCGCCGCTTGCATGCCAGCATCATCGACCACGGTCATGCCATCGCCACCCTGGCCAAGGGTGAGCTGCACGTGGCCACTGCTCATCCTTCTCCCATGCTGTCGGCGTCAGACCCGACCTACCAACTCTCGGAAACCATCGAGCAGCGTTACCGCGAAGCCTGCACGGCCTTCCAGGCCGAATATGGCATTGACGATGAACACCTGCATATCGCCGAAGGGCCAGCGGACGTGCTGATTCCCTATAGCGAGAAGGCACTGGATGCGGTGGTGACCATCATCGGTACCGTGGGCCGGACAGGCATTTCCGGTGCCTTGATCGGCAATACGTCGGAGGTGGTGCTCGACTCTCTGGAAGGGGATGTACTGGTCCTCAAGAGTGAAGAGGCGAGCGCACACCTGGCGGAGCTGGCTCGGGGGTGAGTGCCCTTTTGTCAGCCGGAATATCGCCATAGGGATGGCGCCGCCAACCCCAGCCAGGCGCCAGAAAGACAAAACCCCTACCTGCTCGCGCAGATAGGGGTTTTGCGAAATGAATCTTGACGATGACCTACTCTCACATGGGGAAACCCCACACTACCATCGGCGATGCATCGTT
>NZ_JAMYBK010000011.1 GCF_024127895.1 Pseudomonas guariconensis
CATCGCCGATGGTAGTGTGGGGTTTCCCCATGTGAGAGTAGGTCATCGTCAAGATTCATTTCGCAAAACCCCTATCTGCGCGAGCAGGTAGGGGTTTTGTCTTTCTGGCGCTGGGCTGGGGATTGGCGGTGGCCCCATCGCTGGCAAGCCAGCTCCCACAGGTACAGCGCAGACCTGCAAGCCAGCGCCATCCCTGTGGGAGCCGGCTTGCCGGCGATGGGGCGCGAAGCGGCCCCAAAGGCCAGCTCAGCCGCCACCCCTCCAACTTTGCCTATGCAAGCCTTTCGTTCAACCCGCCAGGTGTCCCTTTCTTCGAGCCAGAACACTAGAATAGGGCCCACGTATCCATTCAGACCTTCGATATGCCCAATCCTGTCGATCCCGAAGCGCTGCCCCAATTACCGCTGGACGAACTCGTGGCCTGTCACGAATGCGACCTGCTGATGCGCAAGCCAGTGCTGCAGAATGACGAAAAGGCCCATTGCCCCCGCTGCGGCTACGAGCTCTACGCCCACCGCCATAACGTGGTCAATCGCAGCCTGGCGCTGGTGTTGACGGCCCTGCTGCTCTATGTGCCTGCCAACTTCCTGCCCATCATGCAGTTGCACCTGCTCGGCCAGACCTCCGACGACACCGTCTGGAGTGGCGTCGTCGGCCTGTACAACTCGCAGATGCGCGGCGTCGCCGTGGTGGTGTTCCTGTGCAGCATGGCCATCCCCTTGCTCAAGCTGCTGTGCCAACTGGTCGTGTTGCTGAGCATTCGCCTGAACATCGGACGCAGCCATGGCCTGCTGTTCTACCGCATCTATCACCACCTGCGTGACTGGGGCATGCTCGAGGTGTACTTCATGGGCGTCCTGGTGGCCATCGTCAAGTTGGTCGACCTGGCGGAGCTGACCATAGGCCTTGGCCTTTTCTGTTTCATCAGCCTGCTGCTGGTCCAGGTATGGCTGGAAGTGGTGATGTCGCCACACCAGATCTGGATCGCCCTGTCAGGGGAGGATATCCATGCGGGCGATTGATGCAGGCATCCTGGTCTGCAATGAATGCCATGAGCTGAACCGGCAGGTGCCTGGCGGCGACTCTCAGACCTGCACCCGCTGCGGCGCCGTGGTCCATGCGCGCCGCCCCAACAGCATCGTGCGCACCTGGGCCCTGCTCATCACGGCCTCGATCCTCTACATCCCCGCCAACGTGCTGCCGATCATGACGGTGAGCGCCTTGGGCCAGGGCAGCCCGGACACCATCATGTCCGGCGTCATCACCTTGCTCAAGCACGGCATGTTGCCGATCGCCGCGGTGGTGTTCATCGCCAGCATCCTGGTGCCGACCTTCAAGCTGGTCGGCATCGGCCTGCTGCTCTACTCGGTGCAGCGTCACCAGCCCTTGTCGGCGCGGCAGAGGATCCTGATGTACCGCTTCATCGAATTCATCGGACGCTGGTCCATGCTGGATATTTTCGTCATCGCCATCCTCGTGGCGGTGGTGAATTTTGGCCGCATCGCCAGTGTCGAAGCCAACCTGGGCGCCGTCGCCTTCGCCTCCGTGGTGATCTTGACGATGCTCGCAGCCTTAACTTTCGATCCCCGACTGATCTGGGACAATACGGAGTCGGATGACGACCATGAGTGACATGCCTACGGCTAAAACCCGCCCAGCTTCGAATTGGTCGGCCATCTGGATCCTGCCGCTGATCGCTTTGGTGATCGGTGGCTGGCTGGCCTGGCAGGCCTACCGTGACGCCGGTGTGGAGATCCAGGTCCGCTTCCTCACCGGCGAGGGCATCGTCGCCAACAAGACCGAAGTCATCTACAAGGGCATGTCGGTCGGCAAGGTGAAGAGCCTGGTGCTCGATGTCGAAGGCGACGGCACCGGGGTTATCGCCACCGTCGAGATGAACAAGGCTGCGGAGCCGCACCTGACCACCGGGACGCGCTTCTGGCTGGTCAAGCCGAGCGTCAGCCTGGCTGGCATCTCCGGCCTGGAAACCCTGGTATCGGGTAACTACATCGCCGTGAGCCCAGGCGAAGGCGAGAAGACCAAGCAGTTCACCGCCTTGTCGGAGGCGCCGCCGTTGTCCGACAGCGAGCCGGGCCTGCACCTGACCCTCAAGGCTGATCGCCTCGGTTCGCTCAACCGCGACAGCCCTGTGTTCTACAAGCAAATCCAAGTCGGTCGGGTGAAGAGCTACCGCCTCTCCGAGGACCAGGACACAGTAGAGGTCAAGGTCTTCATCGAGCCGGCCTACGCCAACCTGGTGCGCAAGCACACGCGGTTCTGGAACGCCAGCGGCATCAGTATCGACGCCGACCTGTCTGGTGTGAAGCTGCGCAGCGAATCCCTTGCCAGCATCGTCGCCGGCGGCATCGCCTTCGCCACGCCCGAGCACCGCAAGGACAGCCCGCCCACCGACCCGAGCCTACCGTTCCGCCTGTACGAGGATTTCGACGCCGCCCAGGCGGGGATCCGCGTCAAGGTCAAGCTGAGCGACTACGAGGGCCTGCAGGCCGGTCGTACGCCGGTCATGTACAAGGGGATCCAGGTCGGTTCGCTGAAGACCCTGAAGATCGAGGAAGACCTGTCCAGCGCCTCGGCCGAGCTGACCTTGGATCCGCTGGCCGAAGACTACCTGGTCGATGGCACCCAGTTCTGGGTGGTCAAGCCCTCCATCTCCCTGGCCGGCATCACCGGCCTGGAAGCCTTGGTGAAGGGCAACTACATCGCCATTCGTCCGGGCGAGAAGGGGGCCAGGCCGCAGCGTGAGTTCGAGGCGCGGGCAAAGGCGCCGCCGCTGGACCTCAAGGCCCCGGGTCTGCACATGGTGCTGTTCGCCGACACCCTCGGCTCCCTCGAAGTCGGCAGCCCGGTGACCTATCGCCAGGTCAAGGTCGGCAGTGTGCAGAGCTACCAGTTCGCCCGCGACAGCAAGCGTATCCTGATCGGGGTGCACATCGAGAAGGAGTATGCGAACCTGGTCAACGGCTCCACACGCTTCTGGAACGCCAGCGGCATCACCCTCTCCGGCGGGTTGTCGGGGATCAAGATCAAGAGCGAGTCGCTGCAGACCCTCATGGCCGGTGGCATCGCCTTCGACACGCCCAGGGCCGACGTGCCCCTGAAGCGGCGCATTCCACGCTTTCGCCTGCACGAGAGCCAGGAGGCCGCCGATCGCGCCGGTACCCTCATCACCATCCGTGTCGATCGCGCCGATGGCCTGAAGCCGGGCACCCCGATTCGCTTCCGCGGCCTGGACGTGGGCAGCATCGAGAGCGTCGACCTGACCGCGGACCTGCAGGCAGTCCTGCTCAGGGCACGCATCACCGCCGCGCAGGAGCGCATCGCCCGGGCCGGTACGCGCTTCTGGGTGGTCAAGCCGGCCTTCGGCCTGGTGCGTACCGAGAACCTCGATACCTTGGTGGGTGGCCAGTACCTGGAAGTCCAGCCGGCAGTGCAGGACAGGGGGCCGCAGCGTGATTTCATCGCTCTGCCCGAGGCCCCGGAAGCGGTCGCGCAGCAAGCCGGCCTGCCGCTGACGCTCAGCGCACCGCGCCGTGGCTCGATCAAGCCGGGCGTACCGGTGACCTATCGCGAGGTCACGGTGGGCAAGGTCACCGGCTTCGAGCTGGGGCAGACCGCCGACCGGGTGCTGATCCACATCCTCATCGAGCCTCGCTATGCGGCGTTGGTCCGGGGTGGCAGCCGGTTCTGGAACAGCAGCGGCTTCGGCTTCGACTGGGGGTTGTTCAAGGGCGCCACGGTGCGCACCGAGTCCCTGGAGACCTTGATCGACGGCGGCATTGCTTTCGCAACGCCCGATGGCGAGAAGATGGGTAACCCGGCACGCCCGCAGCAGACCTTTGCCTTGTTCGACAAGCCGGAGGATGAGTGGCTGCAGTGGGCACCGAAGATCCAGATCGCGAAGTGAGGCTGGCCGGTCAGGTAGGGGTTGTAAGCCTGGGGCTGCTTTGCAGCCCATCGCCGGCTCCCGCAGGGTGCGAGTCGACCGCAAATGACGCGGTTTACAGGGGCCCTGTGTGCGTAGGCTTGCCGGCGAACAGGCCAGCTTAGGCACCCGTTATCGATGGCAATGAACACAAATCACAGGCAACAAAAAACCGACCCTAGGGTCGGTTTTTCGACAAGCGTGTCGCTTAGGCAGCTGCAGCTTCTTTCAGCGCCTTGATGTGGCCATTCAGACGGCCTTTGTGGCGAGCAGCCTTGTTCTTGTGGATGATGCCCTTGTCGGCCATACGGTCGATTACAGGCACAGCCAGAATGTAGGCGGCTTGCGCTTTTTCGGCGTCTTTTGCGTCGATGGCCTTGACTACATTCTTGATGTAGGTACGGACCATGGAACGCAGGCTGGCGTTGTGGCTGCGACGCTTCTCAGCCTGTTTTGCACGTTTCTTGGCGGAAGGTGTGTTGGCCACCGTCGAGCTCCTCGAAAGACTTTAGGTAAATAGCAAACAAAATAGGCCGCGAATCATGCCGATCAGTCGAGCGGATGTCAAGGCCACTTGCAGGGTTCCGCCGAGTGGAGCGCAAGCGCGAAGGAATGATTCCTTTCTGCGCAGCGACCTGTAAACTCGGGAGTTTTGGCTTGCCCTGCATAGACGCGCAAGTATCGCATATTCGCGCGCCTTCTGGCAGCGCTCTCCGTCCCAGGCGTGAAACTTTTCGATGAACCTGCTCAAATCCCTGGCCGCGGTCAGCTCCATCACCATGATTTCCCGGGTGCTGGGGTTCGTCCGCGATACCATCCTGGCGCGGGTGTTCGGTGCCGGCATCGCCACCGACGCCTTCTTCATCGCCTTCAAACTGCCCAACCTGCTGCGCCGGATCTTCGCCGAAGGCGCCTTTTCCCAGGCCTTCGTGCCGATCCTGGCCGAATACAAGACCCAGCAGGGCGAGGAGGCGACCCGAACCTTCATCGCCTATGTCAGCGGCTTGCTGACCCTGTCCCTGGCCTTGGTCACCGCCCTGGGTATCCTCGCCGCGCCCTGGGTGGTCTGGGTCACCGCGCCCGGTTTCGTCGACAGCGCCGAGAAATACGAGCTGACCACCGCGCTGCTGCGGGTGACCTTTCCTTATATATTGCTGATCTCGCTGTCCTCGCTGGTCGGGGCAATCCTCAATACCTGGAACCGCTTCTCGGTTCCGGCGTTCACGCCGACCCTGCTGAACGTGGCGATGATCGCCTTCGCCGTGCTGCTGACCCCGTACTTCGACCCGCCGATCATGGCCCTGGCCTGGGGCGTGCTGGCCGGCGGCCTGGCGCAACTGCTGTACCAACTGCCCGCGCTGAAGAAGATCGGCATGCTCGTGCTGCCGCGCCTGAACCTGCGCGACACCGGCGTCTGGCGGGTACTCAAGCAGATGCTGCCGGCGATCCTCGGGGTATCCGTCAGCCAGATCTCGCTGATCATCAACACCGTCTTCGCCTCGTTCCTGGTAGCCGGGTCGGTCTCCTGGATGTACTACGCCGATCGCCTGATGGAGCTGCCTTCGGGCGTGCTGGGCGTGGCCCTGGGCACGATACTGCTGCCGACCCTGGCCAAGACCTACGCCAACCGTGACCGCCAGGAGTACTCGCGGATCCTCGACTGGGGCCTGCGCCTGTGCTTCCTGCTGGTGCTGCCCTGCACCCTGGCCCTGGCGATCCTCGCCGAGCCGCTGACCGTGGCGCTGTTCCAGTACGGCAAGTTCACCGCCTTCGACGCCGCCATGACCCAGCGGGCGCTGATCGCCTATTCCGTCGGCCTGCTGGCGATCATCCTGGTCAAGGTGCTGGCCCCCGGCTTCTATGCGCAGCAGAATATCCGCACGCCGGTGAAGATCGCGATCTTCACCTTGGTCTGCACCCAGCTGTTCAACCTGGCCTTGATCGGCCCGCTCAAGCATGCCGGCCTTGCCCTGGCGATCAGCCTCGGCGCCTGCCTCAACGCAGGCCTGTTGTACTGGAAACTGCGCAGCCAGCAGTTGTTCCAGCCACAGCCGGGCTGGCCCCTGTTCCTGGCCAAGCTGGTCCTGGCGGTGTTGCTGATGTCGGCGGTGCTGCTGGTGGGGATGCACTACATGCCCGCCTGGGCGCAGGGCAACATGCCCGAGCGCTTCCTGCGCCTGGGCGGGTTGATCCTGGCAGGCGTGCTGACCTATTTCGGCTGCCTGTTCCTGTGCGGTTTCCGCCCGCGGCACTTCGCCCGCAAGGCCTTGCACTGAGGCGAGGAGCGGGCCAGGCGTCGGTTTTTCGCATTCCACGCCCCACTGTGGCGCTGCTGCCTGTCACCGGCGCCCGGGTGTGGTTATAATCGGCCACTTTATGAGCAAGAAGCGCGTTATGCAGCTGGTTCGAGGACTTCACAACCTGCGCCCCGAGCACCGGGGCTGTGTCGCCACCATTGGCAACTTCGACGGGGTTCACCGGGGCCACCAGGCGATCCTGGGGCGCCTGCGCGAACGTGGGCAGGAACTTGGCCTGCCGACCTGCGTGGTGATCTTCGAGCCGCAGCCGCGCGAGTACTTCGCCCCCGATACCGCCCCCGCCCGCCTGGCCCGCCTGCGCGACAAGATCGAGCTGCTCGCCGCCGAGGGCATCGACCGGGTGCTGTGCCTGGCCTTCAACCAGCGCCTGAGCAAGCTCGGCGCCGATGAATTCGTCGAGACCATCCTGGTCGACGGCCTGGGCGTGCGTCACCTGGAGGTCGGCGACGATTTCCGCTTCGGCTGCGACCGCTCTGGCGACTTCGCCTTCCTGGTCGAGGCCGGGCGCCAGCATGGCTTCACCGTCGAGGCCGCCAATACCGTCGAGCGGGACGGCCTGCGGGTCAGCAGCACCGAAGTGCGCAATGCCCTGGCCAACGCCGACTTCGTGCTGGCCGAGCACCTGCTGGGCCGCCCCTATTGCATCAGCGGCCGGGTGCTGCACGGCCAGAAGCTGGCCCGCCAGCTCGGCACGCCGACCGCCAATATCCAGCTCAAGCGCCGCCGCGTGCCGCTGAGCGGGGTCTACCTGACCAGCGCCGAGATCGATGGCCAGGTCTGGCCAGGTGTCGCCAACATCGGGGTACGGCCCACCGTCGCCGGTGACGGGCGCCCCCATCTGGAGATTCACCTCCTGGATTTCGCCGGCGACCTGTATGGCCGGCGCCTGACGGTGGAGTTCCACCACAAGCTGCGCGAGGAGCAGCGATTCGCCTCCCTGGAGGCGCTGAAGTCGGCGATCGACGCGGACATCGCCGCCGCACGTGCCCACTGGCACGCTCAACCGCTAACGAAGAGCCTGAAATGACCGACTACAAAGCCACGCTAAACCTTCCGGACACCGCCTTCCCGATGAAGGCCGGCCTGCCTCAGCGCGAACCGCAGATCCTGCAGCGCTGGGACAGCATTGGCCTGTACCAGAAGCTGCGCGAGATTGGCAAGGACCGTCCGAAGTTCGTCCTGCACGACGGCCCGCCCTATGCCAACGGCAAGATCCACATCGGTCATGCGCTGAACAAGATCCTCAAGGACATGATCGTCCGCTCCAAGACCTTGTCGGGCTTCGACGCGCCCTACGTGCCGGGTTGGGACTGCCACGGCCTGCCGATCGAGCACAAGGTCGAGGTCACCCACGGCAAGCACCTGTCCCCGGACCAGACCCGCGAGCTGTGCCGCGCCTACGCCGCCGAGCAGATCGAAGGGCAGAAGACCGAGTTCATCCGCCTGGGCGTGCTGGGTGACTGGGACAACCCCTACAAGACCATGAACTTCGCCAACGAGGCCGGCGAGATCCGCGCCCTGGCCGAAATGGTCAAGCAAGGCTTCGTGTTCAAGGGCCTCAAGCCCGTGAACTGGTGCTTCGACTGCGGCTCGGCCCTGGCCGAGGCCGAGGTCGAGTACGCCGACAAGAAATCCCAGACCATCGACGTGGCCTTCGAGGTCGTCGATGCCGACAAGCTGGCCGCTGCCTTCGGCCTGGCGAGCCTGGCCAAGCCGGCCGCCATCGTGATCTGGACCACCACCCCTTGGACCATCCCGGCCAACCAGGCGCTGAACATCCATCCGGAGTTCAACTACGCCCTGGTCGATACCGGCGAGCGCCTGCTGGTGCTGGCCGAGGAACTGGTCGAGTCGTGCCTCGGGCGCTATGGCCTGGAAGGTTCGGTGATCGCCACCGCGCCGGGCTCGGCGCTGGAGCTGATCAACTTCCGCCACCCGTTCTACGACCGCCTGTCGCCGATCTACCTGGCCGACTACGTCGAGCTGGGCGCCGGTACCGGCGTGGTGCACTCGTCGCCAGCCTACGGCGAGGATGACTTCGTCACCTGCAAGCGCTACGGCATGCTCAACGACGACATCCTCACCCCGGTGCAGAGCAACGGCGTGTACGTGCCGTCGCTGGAATTCTTCGGCGGCCAGTTCATCTGGAAGGCCAACCCGGCCATCGTCGAGAAGCTGCGCGAAGTCGGCGCGCTGATGCACACCGAGACCATCAGCCACAGCTACATGCATTGCTGGCGCCACAAGACCCCACTGATCTACCGTGCCACCGCCCAGTGGTTCGTCGGCATGGACCGCCAGCCCAACAGCGGCGATACCCTGCGCGAGCGCGCCCTCAAGGCCATCGAAGAAACCAAGTTCGTGCCGTCCTGGGGCCAGGCGCGTCTGCACGCGATGATCGCCAACCGTCCCGACTGGTGCATCTCGCGTCAGCGCAACTGGGGCGTGCCGATCCCGTTCTTCCTCGACAAGCAGACCGGCGAGCTGCACCCACGCACCGTCGAGCTGATGGAGGAAGTGGCCAAGCGCGTCGAGCAGGAAGGCATCGAGGCCTGGTTCAAGCTGGACGCCGCCGAGCTGCTCGGTGATGAAGCCGCCCAGTACGACAAGATCACCGATACCCTGGACGTCTGGTTTGACTCCGGCACCACCCACTGGCATGTGCTGCGCGGCTCCCATGACATCGGCCACGCCACCGGACCGCGCGCCGATCTGTACCTGGAAGGTTCCGACCAGCACCGTGGCTGGTTCCATTCCTCGCTGTTGACCGGCTGCGCCATCGACAACCACGCGCCGTACCGCGAACTGCTGACCCACGGCTTCACCGTGGACGAGAGCGGCCGCAAGATGTCCAAGTCGCTGGGCAACACCATCGAGCCGCAGAAGGTCAACGACACCCTGGGTGCCGACATCCTGCGCCTGTGGGTCGCCGCCACCGACTATTCCGGCGAGATGGCCGTGTCCGAGCAGATCCTGCAGCGCAGTGCCGACGCCTACCGCCGTATCCGCAACACCGCGCGCTTCTTGCTCTCCAACCTGACCGGCTTCGACCCGGCCCGTGACCTGCTGCCGGCCGAAGAGATGCTGGCGCTGGACCGTTGGGCGGTCGACCGTACCCTGCTGCTGCAGCGCGAGCTGCAAGAGCACTACGGCGAGTACCGCTTCTGGAACGTCTATTCCAAGGTGCACAACTTCTGCGTCCAGGAGCTGGGCGGCTTCTACCTCGACATCATCAAGGACCGTCAGTACACCACTGGTGCCAACAGCGTCGCCCGCCGCTCCTGCCAGACCGCGCTGTACCACATCAGCGAGGCCCTGGTGCGCTGGATCGCGCCGATCCTGGCGTTCACCGCCGACGAGATCTGGCAGTACCTGCCAGGCGAGCGCAACGAGTCGGTCATGCTCAACACCTGGTACGAAGGCCTGGCCGAGCTGCCCGAAGGCTTCGAGCTGGATCGCACCTACTGGGATCGCGTCATGGCGGTCAAGGCGGCGGTCAACAAGGAGCTGGAGAACCAGCGCGCGGCCAAGGCCATCGGCGGCAACCTGCAGGCCGAGGTGACCCTGTTCGCCGAGCAAGGGCTCAGCGCTGACCTGGCCAAGCTGGGCGACGAGCTGCGCTTCGTGCTGATCACCTCCGCCGCCAGCGTGGTGCCGTTCGTCCAGGCGCCGGCCGATGCCGTGACAACCGAGGTCGAAGGCCTCAAGCTGAAAGTCGTCAAGTCCGGCCATGCCAAGTGCGGCCGCTGCTGGCACTTCCGCGCCGACGTCGGCAGCCATCCGGAGTACCCGGAGATCTGTGGCCGTTGCGTAGACAACATCAGCGGTTCCGGCGAGGTGCGTCACTATGCCTAACCCTGCTGCGGGGCGCTTCGGGCGCCTTGCCTGGCTCTGGCTGAGCCTGGTGGTCCTGGTCCTCGACCAGGCCACCAAGGTCTATTTCGAGGGGGCCCTGAGCCTGTATCAGCAGATCGTGGTCATCCCCGACTACTTCAGCTGGACCCTGGCCTACAACACCGGCGCCGCCTTCAGCTTCCTCGCCGACAGCTCCGGCTGGCAGCGCTGGCTGTTCGCCCTGATCGCCCTGGTGGTCAGCGCGGTGCTGGTGGTCTGGCTCAAGCGCCTGGGGCGCAACGAGACCTGGCTGGCCATCGCCCTGGCCCTGGTGCTGGGGGGCGCGCTGGGCAACCTGTACGACCGCATCGTGCTGGGGCACGTGGTCGACTTCATCCTGGTGCACTGGCAGAACCGCTGGTATTTCCCGGCCTTCAACCTGGCCGACAGTGCCATTACCGTTGGCGCGGTGATGCTGGCGCTGGATATGTTCAAGAGCAAGAAGTCCGGAGAACCTGTCCATGACTGAGACCCGTATCGGCCAGAACACCGAAGTCACCCTGCACTTCGCGTTGCACCTGGAAAACGGCGACACCGTCGACAGCACCTTCGACAAGGCACCGGCCTGCTTCAAGGTCGGTGATGGTAACCTGCTGCCCGGCTTCGAAGCCGCCCTGTTCGGCTTCAAGGCCGGTGACAAGCGCACCCTGACCATCGCTCCGGAGAACGCCTTCGGCCAGCCGAACCCGCAGAACGTGCAGGTGATGCCGCGCTCGCAGTTCACCGACATGGCGCTTTCCGAAGGCCTGCTGGTGATCTTCAACGATGCCGCCAACGCCGAGTTGCCGGGCGTGGTCAAGGCTTTCGACGACAACCAGGTGACCATCGACTTCAATCACCCACTGGCTGGCAAGACCCTGAACTTCGAGGTGGAGATCCTCGAGGTGAAGGCGCTGTAAGCCTGGAGCCGAGCATGCAAATCAAACTCGCCAACCCTCGCGGCTTCTGCGCGGGGGTCGACCGGGCGATCGAGATCGTCAACCGGGCCCTGGAAGTCTTCGGCCCGCCGATCTACGTGCGCCACGAAGTGGTGCACAACAAGTTCGTGGTCGAAGACCTGCGCAATCGCGGTGCTATTTTCGTCGAAGAACTCGACCAGGTGCCGGACGATGTCATCGTCATCTTCAGCGCCCACGGTGTTTCCCAGGCCGTGCGCCAGGAAGCGGCCGGCCGCGGCCTCAAGGTGTTCGATGCCACCTGCCCGCTGGTCACCAAGGTGCACATCGAGGTGGCCAAGTACAGCCGCGACGGCCGGGAATGTATCCTCATCGGCCATGCCGGGCATCCGGAGGTCGAGGGCACCATGGGCCAGTACGACGCCAGCAATGGCGGCTCGATCTACCTGGTCGAGGACGAGCAGGATGTCGCCAACCTGCAGGTGCGCGACCCGGATCACCTGGCCTTCGTCACCCAGACCACCCTGTCGATGGACGACACCAGCCGGGTCATCGATGCCCTGCGCGCGCGCTTTCCGAACATCGGCGGGCCACGCAAGGACGATATCTGCTATGCCACCCAGAACCGCCAGGATGCGGTCAAGCAACTGGCCGGCGAGTGCGATGTGGTCCTGGTGGTCGGCAGCCCCAACAGCTCCAACTCCAACCGCCTGCGCGAACTGGCCGAGCGCATGGGTACCCCGGCCTACCTGATCGACGGTGCCGAGGACTTGCAGCAAGGCTGGTTCGAGGGCGTCGCGCGTATCGGCATCACCGCTGGCGCCTCGGCCCCCGAGGTGCTGGTGCGTGGCGTGATCGACCAGCTCAGGGCCTGGGGCGCCAGCGGCGCCGAAGAGCTCGATGGCCGCGAGGAGAACATCACCTTCTCCATGCCCAAGGAGCTGCGGGTTCGCTCGCTGATCTGATCAGCGGCCTGCGCACAGTGGCGGATCAGCCGTCCCGGTGCGCAGGCTGATCCTGCCGCTGGGGGCGAGCACCACCTGCAAATGACTCGCTTGCGTGGTGCCCTGGCAGATCTCGAAGGTGCCCCCCAGAAACGCGCCGTTGCCACGCAGCGGAACCCCCAAGCCACTGAATTTCACTTCATTGCCCAGGTTACCGACGACCTTGAGCCTGCGGCCCAGGCGTCGCTCGTGCAGCAATTGCCCATCGTGCGCCAGCAGCGTACGCCAGCCGATCCCCCAGTCGTTTTGCAGTGCCCGAACCAGCACCGTTTGCTGTCGCAGCAAGGCATGGCCGCGTGCATTGCGCAGTGCATGTGCCAGCTCGCGGGCCGCAGCGGCCTGGTGCAGGCCTTCGCTGAGATGGTTGTAGGCCGGTATGCCCACCTGTGTCAGCAGGCTGACCAGCGCCAGCGCGCACAGGGTTTGTATCAGTGTTACTCCCTGTTGCTTCACCGTGCATTCCTCCCTGGAAGTGCTTCGCTGTAGCTTCGAGGCCGATGGGCAGAAGGTCCAGTCGGCCAGGTAGGAGAGGGCGGCAGGGAAAATTCGCAGGAGGCGCAGGATGCGGACAAAGGAATGCGGCATGACGTTGCTGGAGGTGTTGCTGGCGATGGGAGTACTGGCGCTCGGGCTGTTCGCCACCGCCGCCTTGCAAGTGCGTGCCTTGCAGGTGCTCGACAACACGCGGCGCGATAGCCAGGCGATCCACCTGGCGCAGGGGCTGCTCGAGCGGGCGAGGGCGGCGGGCCGGTTGGAGGCGGGCGAGCAGGCCGGCTGGCAGGCACGAATCCGGCAGGTGCTCGGTGGGGCAGCCGAGGGGCGGGTGCGGCGTAGCGGGGCGAACGTCGTGCTGGAAATCCATTGGCTGGAGGCCCGGGAGGGGACGCAACAGTCCGTCAGCCTGCAGGGCAGGGTACTGCCATGAGCAGGGCCCAGGCCGGTTTTGGCCTGCTGGAAGCATTGTTGGCGTTGGCGCTGGGCCTGATGCTGCTGGCGGCAGCGAGCCAGGTGTTCGTCGCCGCCTACCAGGCCTGGCGCCTGCAAGGCGCGGCGGCACGCCTGCAGGACGATGCCCGGCTGGCGCTGCACAGAATGGCCCAGGACATCCGCATGACAGGCATGTCCGGGTGCCTGCGCCAACAGGCGATCACGTTCGATACGGCCGCTGCCGCCCAGGCGTTTGCCCAACCGCTACGGATCACCCTGGCCGGCGATGGGCGCCTGGACAGCCTGAGCCTGGTGCTGGAGCAACTGCCGGGCAGCGCCAGGCAGCCAGCCTGGACCTTGCTGACCGATTGCCGCAGTTGGGCGCAGGTCAAGGAAGGGCGCCACCCCGGCAACGAGCGGACATTGGCATTCCCCATCGCCCGGATCAGCTATCAACTGCGTGCGGGCAACTTGAGGCGGATGAGCGGCAGTCAGGCCGAGGCGTTGATCGACCACGTTCGCGACCTGCGTGCGACCTTGGTGCCGACGGCGGAGGGCGGGCGCGTGGACCTGCAACTGACGCTGTTCGAGCCGCAACAGCGGATCGAGTTGCAGCACGAGCTGAGCGTGGCCCTGCGCAACCGGTTGCCCGAACCATGAGGCGCCAGCGCGGCATGGTCCTGCTGGTGGGGCTTCTGCTCAGCCTGTTGCTGGGGCTGCTCAGTGCTTCGGCCCTGCACGATGCCCTGATCCAGGCGCGCCTGGGCGGCCTGCTGCTGGCGAACGCACGAGCCCTGGAGCAGGCCGAAGCAGCCTTGCTCGAGGGGGCGGCCCGGTTGCTGCTGGCGCCTCCAGCACCTTGCCAGGCCTGCCTGCCGCCTCCTGACGCCCATGATGTGCAGGGCGGGGACCTGTCATGGCAGCGTACGGAAAACGGATTCTTCCTGTTACAGAACCTGGGCGAAAGCGCCCTGGCGGCACAGGTCCCTGAAGGTGTGCAGGTGACCCTCTACAGGGTCACCGCCGTCAGCCGCGAGCGCCAGGCGCGGCATGTGCTGGAGGCTGTGTACGCCCTGCAGGCCGACCAGGCTGTAGCGCCACGGCGGCTTCTGTGGCGCCAGCGATTGAGAGGACAATGACATGCAGCAAGGCCTGAGCCTGATCGAATTGTTGATTGTCGTGGCCGTGACCGGCATTCTGGCAGCCATTGCCTACCCCAGTTACCACGACCCGTTGAGACGTGCCGCGCGAAGCGAAGTGGTCGGCCTGCTGCACGATGCCGCCCTGCGCCTGGAGCGCCACCATGCACGTACCGGCCAGTATGCCGACAGTGACCAGCAGCAGACGCCATTGCCCGCCGGCAGCCGCTACTACAGCCTGCAGGCAGAGCGTGGCGACGACAGTTTCCGCCTGCTCGCCAGGCGCCTGCCCGGCGCTCTGATGGCGGACGATGGTTGTGGTGACTACCAGCTCGACCAGGCCGGTGTGCGGAGCAATCCGGGGGCTGTCGAGCCCGCCGAGGGCTGTTGGGGTAGCTGAAGGTCGCGTTTATTTCAGGTAGTGGATCGACGGATGAGCAAGCAAGTAGTGATTGTCGGTGGCGGGGTCATTGGCCTGCTGACAGCGTTCAACCTGGCGCCCAAGGTCGGCCAGGTGGTGGTGTGCGACCAGGGTGAAGTGGGGCGCGAGTCGTCCTGGGCCGGTGGCGGTATCGTCTCGCCCCTGTACCCCTGGCGCTACAGCCCGGCGGTGACGGCACTGGCGCACTGGTCGCAGGATTTCTATCCACAGCTGGGCGAGCGCCTGTACGCGAGCACGGGGATCGACCCCGAGGTGCACACCACCGGCCTGTACTGGTTGGACCTGGACGACGAGGCCGAGGCCCTGGCCTGGGCCAGGCGCGAGCAGCGGCCACTGAGCGCCGTGGATATCTCGGCGGCCTACGATGCGGTGCCGGTGCTCGGCCCAGGCTTCACGCGCGCCATCTACATGGCGGGTGTAGCCAACGTGCGTAATCCACGCCTGGTGAAATCGTTGAAGGCAGCCCTGCAGGCCCTGCCTAACGTGACCTTGCGCGAGCACTGCCAGGTCACCGGGTTCCGCCAGGAAGGCGGGCGGGTCACCGGTGTGCACACCGCCGAAGGCATGCTGGCGGCCGATGACGTGGTGCTCAGCGCGGGTGCCTGGAGTGGCGAGCTGTTGCTCACCCTCGGCCTGGCGCTGCCGGTGGAGCCGGTGAAGGGCCAGATGATCCTGTTCAAGTGTGCCGAGGACTTCCTGCCGAGCATGGTCCTGGCCAAGGGACGCTATGCCATCCCACGGCGCGACGGGCACATCCTGGTCGGCAGTACCTTGGAACATGCTGGCTACGACAAGACCCCGACCGTGGACGCGCTGGAAAGCCTCAAGGCCTCGGCGGTCGAACTCCTGCCGGCGTTGGCCGATGCCACCCCGGTGGCGCACTGGGCCGGGCTGCGTCCGGGGTCGCCCGAAGGTATTCCCTACATCGGCCCGGTGCCGGGGCATGAGGGGTTATGGCTGAACTGCGGGCATTACCGCAACGGGCTGGTGCTGGCGCCGGCGTCGTGCCAGTTGTTCACCGACCTGTTGACCGGCAGCCAGCCGATCATCGATCCGGTGCCCTATGCCCCGGCAGGGCGCCTGGGCTGAAGACTGGGGCTGCAAAGCAGCCCCCAACGCCACTCGAGAGATCAAGCCCTCCCGCAAATCACACACTCTGTGGCTGACTCGATCCCGGGGCGCCGAACCGCCGCGAACAGGGTTCAACGCACAGCCCCTCAACCAACGACCGGTTCCTGCAAATGCCGGCTCGGATAGTGCTGTTCATAGACCTTGCACACCCTCAGCACCTGCTCATCGGCAAACCGCCCGGCCACTACCTGCAATCCCACCGGCAGCCCTTCCCGAGTAAAACCGCAAGGCACCGAAGCCGCTGGCTGCTGGGTCAGGTTGAAGGGGTAACTGAACGGCGTCCATTCCATCCACTGCGCCATCGCCGACCCAGGCGGTACGTTGTGCCCCGCTTCGAAAGCCACCAGTGGCAGCATCGGTGACACCAGCACGTCGTAACGCTGGTGGAAGGCGTTCATCCGCGCCACCAGTTCCGCCCGTGCCTCAAGGGCCAGGGTGTACTCGTCTAGGCCGATCCGCGCCCCTTGTTCGGCGATCCACCGCAACCCTGGGTCGAGCAGCGCCCGCTGTTCATCCGAGAGCTGGCCAGCCAGCCGGGCAGCACCGGCGAACCACAAGGTATTGAACGCCTGCAGCGGGTCGGCGAACCCTGGGTCAACTTCCTCCACCTGCGCGCCCAGCCGCGCCAGGCGTTGCACCGCCTGGGCCACCAGCGCCTGTATCTGTGGATCGACCTGCACGTAGCCGAAATCGGCACTGTAGGCGATGCGCAGACCGCTCAGGTTTTGTTCGTCGCCCAGCCAGGGCGTTCGCCGTGGCGCGCCGGCCAAGCCGTCGCGTGGATCCGGCTGGGCTACGCAATCGAGCATCAGCACGGCATCGTCGACCGTGCGGGTCATTGGCCCCAAGTGCGACAGCAGGGTCATGGCACTGGCCGGCCACTGCGGCACATAGCCAAAGGTCGGTTTGATGCCGAAGGTGCCGGTGAAGGCACAGGGAATGCGGATCGAGCCGCCTGCGTCGCTGCCCTGGTGCAGCACGCCGAGGTTGAGCGCCGCCGCGGCGGCCGCGCCACCCGAGGAGCCGCCGGCGGTCAGGCGAGTGTCCCAGGGGTTGCGGGTGATGCCGTACAACGGGTTGTCGGTGACGCCCTTCCAGCCGAACTCCGGGGTGGTGGTCTTGCCCACCAGCACTGCGCCGGCCTCGCGCATGAACGCGCTGAATGGCGCATCCACCTCCCACGGCCCGGCCGCCGACGTGGTCCGTGAGCCCTTGCGGGTCGGCATGCCGCGGGTCAGGGTAAGGTCCTTGATCGAGGTCGGCAGGCCATCCAGCCTGCCACAGGGCTCGCCACGCCGCCAGCGCTGCTCGCTGGCGCGGGCAGAGGCGCGGGCGCCTTCGCCATCCACATGGCAGTAGGCATTCACCACCGGGTTGTAGCGGTCGATGCGCGCCAGTACATCGTCGATCACTTCCACGGGAGACAGCTGGCGGCGCTGGTACAGGTCGAGCAACTCGAGGGCGGTCAGTTCGCCGATGCAGGTTTTGCCGGTCATCTCATTGGGCTCCCTTGTTGGCGGCCTGGAACATGGCGCGCAGCAGCACGTCGCAGCCGTCGGCCAGGTCCTGCGGCGCAGCGTTCTCGATCTCGTTGTGGCTGATGCCACCTTCGCAGGGCACGAAGATCATCCCTGCAGGGCCCAACTCGGCGAGGAAGATCGCGTCGTGGCCGGCGCCACTGACGATGTCCATGTGGCTCAGGCCCAGCTCGCGGGCACCCTGGCGCACGGCATCGACGCACGCTTCGGCGAAGTACAACGGTGGGAAGTCCGCGGTGGGCGTGAGCTCGAAGCGCAGGCCGTGCTTGGCCGCGCAGGCCTCGATCGTTTGGCGTACCTCGCCGACCATGGCATCCAGGTGGCCGGGGTCGAGATGGCGCAGGTCGATCGTCATCTGCACCTGGCCCGGGATCACGTTGCGCGAGGCTGGGTGCACGTTCAGGCAGCCGACGGTACCGCAGGCATGGGGCTGATGAGCGTGGGCGATGCGGTTGACCGCGGTGACCACCTCGGCGGCACCGACCAGGGCATCCTTGCGCAGGCGCATCGGGGTAGGGCCGGCATGGGCCTCGACGCCGGTCAGTACCAGGTCGAACCACTTCTGTCCCAGGCAGCCCTGGACCACGCCGATGGTGGTGCGCAGGTCTTCCAGCACCGGGCCCTGCTCTATGTGCGCCTCGAAGTAGGCGCCGACCGCATGGCCGGTGGGCACACGGGGGCCGGCATAGCCGATGCGGGTAAGCTCCGCGCCCACCGACAGGCCCTGGTCGTCGATCTTCTCCAGGGTCTCCTGCAGGTCGAACTTCCCGGCGAACACCCCCGAGCCCATCATGCACGGCGGAAAGCGCGAGCCTTCCTCGTTGGTCCATACCACCACCTCCAGCGGCGCCTCGGTGGCAAGGCCCAGGTCGTTGAGGGTACGCACCACTTCCAACCCGGCCATGACCCCATAGCAACCGTCGAACTTGCCGCCGGTGGGCTGGGTGTCGATGTGGCTGCCGGTCATCACTGGCGCCAGGTCGGGATTGCGTCCGGGGCGGCGGGCGAAGATATTGCCGATGGCATCGATGCTGACAGTGCAGCCCGCCTCGGTGCACCAGTGCACGAACAGGTCGCGGGCCTGGCGGTCGAGGTCGGTCAGGGCCAGGCGGCAGACGCCTCCCTTGGGCGTGGCGCCGAGCCGGGCCAGGTCCATCAGCGATTGCCACAGGCGTTCACGGTTGACCAGCGTGCCCTGGCCGAGCAGGTGCCGCGAGGGATCGATACGGGTATTCATGGGCCGTCTCCTTTCAGGCACTCAGGGCCAGATAGCGATTCTTGATGCTCGGGTCGGCGCGAAACTGTGCAGCGCTGCCCTGGTAGGCCACCCGGCCTTGTTCGAGCACGTAGTGACGGTCGGCGAGGGCGTCGCAGACCATCAGGTTCTGTTCCACCAGCAGGATCGACAGCCCTTCGTCCTTGATCCGCCGCAGGATCCTCACCAGTTCGTCGACGATCACCGGTGCCAGGCCTTCGGTGGGTTCGTCGAGGACCAGCAGCCTGGGGTCGTTGAGCAGGGCGCGGGCGATGGCGAGCATCTGCTGTTCGCCGCCCGACAGGGCAAAACCGCCATTGCGCCGCCGTTCCTTTAGCCGCGGGAACATGGCGTATACGTCCTGCAATTGCCAACGACTGTCCTTGCGCACGGCGATCTTCAGGTTTTCCTCGACACTGAGCTGGCGGAAGATCCCGCGATGCTCCGGCACCAGCGCGATACCTTGCCGGGCGATGTCGAAGATCTCGCGGCCGACCAGGGGCTGGCCATTGAAGGTGATCTGCCCCTGGCGCGGCCGCACGATGCCGAGGATGCTGCGCAGGGTGGTGGTCTTGCCGGCGCCGTTGCGCCCGAGCAGGGTCACCAGTTCGCCGGCCTCGACCTTCAGCGAGACCCCTTCGAGCACATGGCTCTTGTCGTAGTAGGAATGGATCGAATCGACGTTGAGCATCAGGCGGCCTCTCCTAGGTAGGCGGTGCGCACGCGCTCGTCGTTGCGCACCAAGTCCGGGGTGCCTTCGACCAGGATCTGGCCATGGCTCATGACGGTGATGCGCTGGCTGATCGACATGACGATGCTCATGTTGTGCTCGATCAGCAGCACGGTGTGGTCGCGGCCCAGGTCGCTGATCAACTCGGTCATCACCGGGATGTCGTCGATGCCCATCCCGGAGGTGGGCTCATCGAGCATCAGCAGGGTTGGGCGGGCGCAGATCGACATGCCCACCTCCAGCACCCGCTGCTGGCCGTGGGACAACTCGCCGGCCAGGGTGTCGGCGCGGGCGGTGAGCTTGAGGCGTTCGAGCACCTGGTCGGCGGTGTCCCAGTGGCTGCGCTTGTGCTCGACGCTGCGCCAGAAGTTCAGCGCACCGAGGCCATCGCGGCCCTGGGCCGCCAGGCGCAGGTTCTCGCGCACCGACAGGTTCTGGAACAGGCTGGTGAGCTGGAACGAGCGCGCCATGCCCAGCGCTACCCGGCCATGGGACGGCTTGCGCAGGATGTCCTGGCCATTGAACAGGATCTTGCCACCAGTGGCCTGGCGCTCGCCGGTCAGGCAATGGAACAGGCTGGTCTTGCCGGCGCCATTGGGGCCGATGACGGTATGGATGGTGCCGGCACGCACGTTCAGGTCGACGCCGTCGACCGCGCGAAACGGCCCGTAGGCCAGTTCCAGGCCACGGGTTTCCAGGAGGTAGTCGCTCATCACAGGGTCTCCTTGGTCTTGGCGCTGAACGGGCGGCTCGGGCACAGGCGCTTGCCCAGTTCGGCGAGGCCGCCCCACAACCCGCCGCGCATGAACACCACCACCAGGATCAGGATCGCCCCCAGCAGCATCAGCCAGCGCGGCCACAGTTCCGACAACACGTCGCCCAGCACGACGATGGCGCCGGCGCCCAGCAAGGAGCCGAACAGCGAGCCGGTGCCGCCGACGATGGTCATGATCAGGATGTTCTCGCTCATCATCAGGTCGATGTTCGACAGCGGCGCGAAGTGCAGCAGCATCGCGTACAACGCCCCGGCGATACCGGTGATGGCGCCGGACAGCATGAACACCAGGATCTTGAAATGGCGGGTGTCGTAGCCGATGGCCGCGGCGCGGGTCTCGTTCTCGCGGATCGCCAGCAGGGTGCTGCCGAACGGCGAGCGGATCACCCGCAGGGCGCCGGCGAAGATCAGCAGGAACAGCACCGCGACGAAGGCATAGAAGTGCCGTGGGTCGGCCAGGTCCACCAGCACCTGGCCGGCGACCTGGATGTTCGGCCGCGGTACGTCGAGCAGGCCGTTGTCGCCACCGGTCCAGTCACTCAGGGTATAGGCCAGGAAGTAGGCCATCTGGCTGAAGGCCAGGGTCAGCATGACGAAGTAGATGCCCTTGCGGCGGATCGCCAGGGCGCCTACCAGCAGCGCCAGGAAGGCGCCGAACACCGCCGCGCCGAGCAGGGCGCTGAACAGCCCCCACTTGAGGTGGATCATCAGCAGCGAGGCACCATAGGCCCCGACGCCGAAGAAGATGCCCTGGCCGAACGACAGCAGGCCCGTGTAGCCCAGCAGCAGGTTGCAGGCCAGCGCCGCCAGGGCAAAGATCAGGATCTCGGTGGCCAGGGTCGCCGACGGCAGCAGCAGTGGCAGGCCGACCAGGGTGACGATCACCAGGCCCAGCAGGGCCGGCGCGCGGCCCTTGGCCACGGGCAAAGGATTTTTCTCGCTCATCTTCATGCTCTCCCGAACAGGCCGTAGGGACGTACCAGGATCACCGCCGCCATGGCGCCATAGATCATCAGGCTGGCGCCTTGCGGCCAGAGGCTGGTCATCATGCTCTGCACCACGCCCACCAGCAGGCCTCCCACCAGGGCGCCGCCGAACGAGCCCATGCCGCCGATCACCACCACCACGAAGGCGATGCCGAGGATCTCCGGGCCGACGAACGGCTGGGCGCCGCGCAAGGGAGCGAACAGCACCCCGGCGACCCCGGCCAGGCCCACGCCGAGGGCGAAGGTCAGGGAGAACAGGCGGAAGATGTTGGTGCCCAGCAGCGAGACCGTTTCGGTGCTTTCACTGCCGGCGCGCACCAGCGCCCCGAAGCGCGTGCGCTCCAACAGCAGCCACAGGCCCAGGCCGATCAGCGCGGCGAAGCCGATGAGGAACAGGCGGTAGTAGGGGTAGATGAAATCGCCGACGATCAGCACCCCGCGCAGCTCCGGCGGCACCGCGATATGTTTGCCGACCGGGCCCCAGATCAGCACCGAGGCTTCCTGGATGATCAGGGCTATCCCCAGGGTGACGAGGATCTGGAAGGTATGCGGCAGGTGGTAGATGCGCTTGATCAGCATGCGCTCCACGGCCCACGCCAGCGCAGCGACGGCCAGTGGCGCCAGCAGCAGGGCCAGCCAGAAATTGCCGGTCAGGGCCACGGCGGTGTAGCACAGGTAGGCGCCGAGCAGGAAGAACGCGCCATGGGCGAAATTGACGAAGTTGAGCAGGCCGAAAATGATCGTCAGGCCCACGGCGATGAGGAAGTAGATCATCCCCAGGCCCAGGCCGTTGAGCAGCTGGAACAGGTACAAGTCGAGCATGGACGTGCCCTCTGCAGCGCGCCGGGCGGCTGCATGTCTGGATGGTTGGGACGAACGCCGCGGCTCAGGCCAGGGCGCAACCGGTGTGGTCGACCTCGATGAACGAGCGGCCGGCACTGAGTACCTCGGCCAGGTCGTCCTCGTCGCGCATCTGGCCCTGGGGTTTGCCGCGCAGCAGGTAATAGTCCTTGAGCACCTGGTGGTCGCCCGGGCGGATCAGCTCGTCGCCGGTCGGGCCCTGGAAACGCATGCCTTGGAGGGTGCGGGCCACGCTCGGGCCATCGAAGGTGCCGGCCTTGGCGATGGCCTCGAGCATGACCTTGGTGCCGATGTAGTCGGCCGCCAGCGGGTAGTTGGGGTTGACGCCATAGGCCTTGCGCGTGGCTTCGACCAGGTGCCTGTTCAGCGGCGTGTCGACCTGGTGCCAGTACTGTGCGCCCAGGTACACGCCCTCCAGCACGTCGCTGCCCAGTTCCTGGAACTGGTCGAGGCCGGCCGACCACACCAGCAGTACTTTCATGCGCTCCTTGATGCCGAAGTTGACCGCCTGGCGCAGGGCGTTGGACGACTGGCTGCCGAAGTTGAGCAGTACCAGCACATCGGGCTTGGCAGCGATGGCGTTGGTCAGGTAGCCGGAGAATTCCTGTTCCTGCAGGGAGTGGTAACTGTTGCCGATGTGCTCGACGCCGAACTCGGCGAACACCTTGCGTGCGTTGTCCAGCAGGGCATCGCCGAACACGTACTGCGGGGTGATGGTGTACCAGCGCCTGGCCTGCGGCAGTTGGCGGATCATCGGCACCAGGGTCTCGCGGATGGCCCCGTAGGTCGGCACCGACCAGCGGAAGGTCGAGGCGTTGCAGTCCTTGCCGGTGATCTCGTCGGCGCCGACTGGGGTCATGAACACGCCACCGGCCTTATGGATCTCCTTCGACACCGCCAGGGCCGAGGACGACAGGGTGCAGCCCTGGAAGAAGCGGGCGCCATCCTGGCCGATGGCTTCCTGTACCTTGCGCACTGCCTTGCCGGCGTTGCCCTCGGTGTCGATCACCTTGTACTTCAGGGGCCGCCCGAGCAGTTGGGGATGCTCGGCGATGGCCAGGCGCGAGCCCATGTCGGCGTACTTGCCATAGCTGGCGAAGGCACCGGACATGGACTTGAGCCCGTAGAAGGTCAGCGGTTCGTCGGCGAATGCCCGGTGCGCCCCGAGGGGGAGGCTACCGAGGGCACCCAGGGCAAGGCCTGCCTTGAGCAGGGTACGTCTTTGCATGGGTAACTCCTTGGTTGTGGTTATTAGGCAGGAGTGGCAATGGCAAAGCGGGTACGGCGGGCCTGTGTGCAGGCCTCTTTCCAGGCTGATCAGTGGTGGTGTTCGAACTCCAGCAGGAAGTTGCGTGCGACCTCGCCCTCCAGCGCGGTCATGTGGTGCTCGGCGTCGCACATGTGTGCATGCATCAGCCGGCGCACGGCCTGTTCGTCGCTGGCGCGCAGGGCCAGCAGGAGCTGCTTGTGGTAGTCGATGTTGGCGGCGGCGAACTGCTGGCGCTTGGGCAGGTAGGCCTTCTTCAGCACCACCAGGTCGCGCAGCAGGTCGTTGAGGAACACCGCCATGAAGCGCAGCAGCGGGTTGGGGCAGCGGTGCGCCAGCAGGGTGTGGAACTCCAGCTCCGCCAGGCGCTGCTCGCGCTGGCCCTGTTCGCTGTCTTCCGGGGCGCTGCAGAAGTCGATGTTGGCCTGTAGCGCGGCGTAGTCGGCTTCGCTCAACTGGCCCATCACCGATACCGCCAGTTCCACTTCGATGACCTTGCGCAGTTGGTACACCTGCTCGCCGTCCAGGTGCTGGAAGTGCAGGTAGTTGCGCAGGGCGCGGCTGGCCGGCTCGGTGCCCACCTCGTTGAGGTAGGCGCCGCCGGCCGGGCCGGTGCGGGTGCTGACCAGGCCCTCGACCTCCAGGGCCTTGAGTGCCTCGCGGGCGGTGCCCTTGGAACATTCGAAGTGCTCCATCAGCTCGCGCTCGGTGGGCAGGCGATCGCCGGGGTGCAGGGCCTCGGTGACGATCGAGCGCTTGACCGATTCGACGATCACGTCGGAGAGCTTCTGGCGCTTACGCTTGGGTTTGAGCATTTGTACTGTTTTTCATATTTATGCGGATAAATAGGATTTAGCGAACTTTGCCGGGTTCGGTCAATGGTGGCGTCAGGGAAGGGGTCGTAAATGGTGCGAAAGGGTCGGGGAGGGATAAGTGGGAGGGCTTGGCCTAATGCCGGTTTTGGGGCTGCACGGCAGCCCCAGGATCACAAGGCGCTATTCGACGGGTCGGTAGGGCAATCGATCAGTCTTTCTGGCCAGGCCCCTGCTCCAGGTGCGCCTGGCTGCAATACCAGTCGTTACCCAGTTTCAGGGCCCGGTCGTTGGGCAGGTGCACGCCGCAGTGGGCGCAGCGCACCATCTTCAGCGGGTCGTCGAGCGTAGGCTCGTGACGGCCTTGCTGACTGGTCTTGAACTTGCGCCACAGCCAGAACGCGGCGGCGATCAGGGCGATCCAGAAGAGTAGGCGAACCATGGTGTCCAGCTTGTCGGTAAATAGAGCAGACAGTCTAGGGCGCAGGCATGAAAAAAGGGAGGTCTGGACCTCCCTTTCTCATGCGTTGCAGATCAGTCGAACAGACCGAAGGTCATGTAGCTGAACCAGGAACGCTCCTTCTCGGCTTCCTTCGGACCTTCCGGCAGGATCGGGTCGCCGTTCTCGTCCTTGGGCAGCAGCTCTTCCGGCATCTCGGCGCGGGCATCCTGGAACTGCTTGACCACGTCCTGGTTGGCGCGGGTCTCGCCCGGCGGCAGCGGGGTTTCGGTCTCGATCAGGCCCAGGGTGGCCTTGGACAGCCAGGAGCGGTTGTCGGCCTCGTCCCGCTTGGGGCGGAACTCGCCATCGACCAGGCTCGGGTGGTCGGGGTAGTTGAGCTTGAGGGTTTCCAGGCTGGTGGCGGCCAGATCGTCCAGGTGCAGGCGCTGGTAGGCCTCGACCATCACGGCCAGGCCGTCGCCGACCGACGGCGTCTCCTGGAAGTTCTCCACCACGTAGCGGCCACGGTTGGCGGCGGCCACATAGGCCTGGCGGCCCAGGTAGTAGTCGGCCACGTGGATCTCGTAGGAGGCCAGCAGGTTGCGCAGGTAGATCATGCGCTGCTTGGCGTCCGGGGCGTAGCGGCTGTTGGGGAAGCGGCTGGTGAGCTGGGCGAACTCGTTGTAGGAGTCGCGGGCGGCACCCGGGTCACGCTTGGTCATGTCCAGCGGCAGGAAGCGCGCCAGCAGGCCGCGGTCCTGGTCGAACGAGGTCAGGCCCTTGAGGTAGTAGGCGTAGTCGACGTTGGGGTGCTGCGGGTGCAGGCGGATGAAACGCTCGGCGGCGGATTTGGCAGCCTCCGGCTCGGCATTCTTGTAGTTGGCGTAGATCAGCTCCAACTGGGCCTGGTCGGCGTAGCGGCCGAACGGATAGCGCGACTCCAGGGCCTTGAGCTTGCTCACGGCGCTGGTGTAGCTGTGGTTGTCCAGGTCGGCCTGCGCCTGCTGGTACAGCTCGGCTTCGCTGAGATTCTCGTCGATGACTTCCTTGTTCGAGGAACAGGCAGCGGTAAGCCCGAGGATGGCGATCAGCAGCAGGTGTTTCACTTGCATGGCGGCTTGCGTCCCTTTGACGGCCGCTGTCTTGGGCGGTGCCGTCCTGTTATGATGAGCGCCCCCGGCCAATCCCGGGGCAAAAGAAGCCGTATTTAACCACAAGCGCGCAGCCGAAACCAAAGGCTGTACGCCCGCCGAATCGAGCATGTCCGAGATCATTCAACTTAGCGCAGAGGTACCGTCCGAACTGGGCGGTCAACGCCTCGACCAGGTCGCTGCCCAACTGTTCGCCGAGTATTCACGCTCGCGTCTTGCCGCGTGGATCAAGGAAGGCCGCCTGACGGTCGACGGCGCGGTGCTGCGCCCGCGCGACATCGTCCATGGCGGCTCCCTGCTGGCCCTGGAGGCCGAGCACGAAGCCCAGGGCGAATGGGAGGCCCAGGCCATCGAACTGGACATCGTCTACGAAGACGACCAGATCCTGGTGATCAACAAGCCCGCCGGGCTGGTGGTCCACCCCGCTGCCGGGCATGCCGATGGCACCCTGCTCAATGCCCTGCTGCACCATGTGCCGGACATCGTCAACGTACCGCGCGCTGGCATCGTCCACCGCCTGGACAAGGACACCACCGGCCTGATGGTGGTGGCCAAGACCCTGCAGGCGCAGACCAACCTGGTCGAGCAACTGCAGCGCCGCAGCGTCAGCCGCATCTATGAATGCATCGTCGTCGGCGTGGTCACCGCTGGCGGCAAGGTCGATGCACCGATCGGCCGGCATGGCACCCAGCGCCAGCGCATGGCGGTCACCGAAGGCGGCAAGCCGGCGGTCAGCCACTACCGCGTGCTGGAGCGCTTCCGCTCGCACACCCATGTGCGGGTCAAGCTGGAAACCGGGCGGACCCACCAGATCCGCGTACACATGGCCCACGTCAACTTCCCGTTGGTCGGCGACCCGGTGTACGGCGGGCGCTTCCGCATCCCGCCGGCGGCCAACCCGACCATGGTCGAGGCGCTCAAGACCTTCCCGCGCCAGGCCCTGCACGCGCGTTTCCTGGAGCTGGACCACCCGACCACCGGCAAGCGCATCGGCTGGGAGTCGCCGCTGCCGGACGATTTCGTCTGGCTGCTGTCGCTGCTCAAGCAGGACCGCGAGAGCTTCATCGGATGAACGACCTGACGCAGGCGCTGCTGTTCCCCGACTGGCCGGCCCCGGCGTCGGTACACGCCTGTGTCACCACGCGCGGGGGCGGCAGCAGCCTGCCGCCCTACGACACCTTCAACCTCGGCGACCACGTTGGCGACGACCCGGCAGCGGTCGCCGAGAACCGCCGGCGCCTGAGCGATGCGCTGCACATCCAGCCGGCCTGGCTCAAGCAGGTACATGGCCTGGCCGTGGTCGAGGCCGACCCGACCGTGGTGGCCGAAGCCGACGCCAGTTGGACCGCCCGTCCCGGCATCGCCTGCGCGGTGATGACCGCCGACTGCCTGCCGGTGCTGTTCTGCGACCGCGCCGGTACGCGCGTGGCGGCCGCCCATGCCGGCTGGCGCGGGTTGGCCGGCGGGGTGCTGGAAGCCACCCTCGACACGCTGGCCGTGCCTGCCGAGGACGTGTTGGTCTGGCTCAGCCCGGCCATCGGCCCGCAGGCCTTCGAGGTCGGGCTGGAAGTGCGCGATGCCTTCACCGCCGTGCACCCCGAGGCTGCCGAGGCCTTTGTCCCAGGCGAGCGGCCCGGCAAGCTGATGGCCGACATCTACACGCTCGCGCGTATCCGCCTGGCTGCCCGTGGCGTGACGGCCATTCATGGCGGTGGCTTCTGCACGGTCAGCGACCCGCGCTTCTTTTCCTATCGGCAAACCCCGCAAGGCGGGCGCTTTGCATCGCTGGTCTGGCTCCAGCCGAGCTGACCCAGGTCAAGCCCGCTAAGCTTGAAACTTCCAGAATCAACCTTATCTACAGGTTATCTCTGGCAGGTTTCTTCATCAGGTGTGTCCATCGCTCCGACCTGCCCTTATAGGAAGGTATCCCCATGCGAATAGACCGTTTGACCAGCAAGTTGCAACTGGCGTTATCCGATTCCCAATCCCTGGCGGTGGGCATGGACCACCCGGCCATCGAGCCCCTGCACCTGATGCAGGCGCTGATCGACCAGCAGGGCGGCTCCATCAAGCCGCTGCTGATGCAGGTCGGCTTCGACATCAACAGCCTGCGCCAGGCCCTGGTGAAAGAGCTGGACCAATTGCCGAAGATCCAGAACCCCACCGGCGACGTGAACATGTCCCAGGACCTGGCGCGCATGCTCAACCAGGCCGACCGCCTGGCCCAGCAGAAGGGCGACCAGTTCATCTCCAGCGAACTGGTGCTGCTCGCCGCCATGGACGAGAACAGCAAGCTCGGCAAGCTGCTGCTCAGCCAGGGCGTGAGCAAGA
Organism: Pseudomonas guariconensis; assembly: GCF_024127895.1. GTDB lineage: Bacteria > Pseudomonadota > Gammaproteobacteria > Pseudomonadales > Pseudomonadaceae > Aquipseudomonas > Aquipseudomonas guariconensis_B. The sequence goes on from NZ_JAMYBK010000011.1 coordinate 27,843, forward strand.
AGGCCCTGGAGAACGCCATCAACAACCTGCGTGGCGGCGCGGCGGTCAATGACGCCAATGCCGAGGAATCGCGCCAGGCCCTGGACAAGTACACCGTCGACCTGACCAAGCGTGCCGAGGAAGGCAAGCTCGACCCGGTGATCGGCCGTGACGACGAGATCCGCCGCACCGTGCAGGTGCTGCAGCGGCGCACCAAGAACAACCCGGTGCTGATTGGCGAGCCGGGCGTGGGCAAGACCGCCATCGCCGAGGGCCTGGCCCAGCGCATCATCAACGGCGAAGTGCCCGATGGCCTCAAAGGCAAGCGCCTGCTCGCCCTGGACATGGGCGCGCTGATCGCCGGCGCCAAGTACCGCGGCGAGTTCGAGGAGCGCCTCAAGGCCCTGCTCAACGAGCTGTCCAAGCAGGAAGGCCAGATCATCCTGTTCATCGACGAGTTGCATACCATGGTCGGTGCCGGCAAGGGCGAGGGCGCCATGGATGCCGGCAACATGCTCAAGCCGGCCCTGGCCCGTGGCGAGCTGCACTGCGTCGGTGCCACCACGCTCAACGAGTACCGCCAGTTCATCGAGAAGGACGCGGCGCTGGAGCGGCGCTTCCAGAAGGTGCTGGTGGAAGAGCCGAGCGAGGAAGACACCATCGCCATCCTGCGTGGCCTGAAGGAGCGCTACGAGGTGCACCACAAGGTGGCCATCACCGACGGCGCGATCATCGCCGCGGCCAAGCTCAGCCACCGCTACATCACCGACCGCCAGTTGCCAGACAAGGCCATCGACCTGATCGACGAAGCGGCCAGCCGCATCCGCATGGAGATCGACTCCAAGCCGGAAGTGCTCGACCGCCTCGACCGTCGCCTGATCCAGCTGAAGGTCGAATCCCAGGCACTGAAGAAGGAAGAAGACGAGGCCGCCAAGAAGCGCCTGGAGAAACTGACCGAGGAAATCGAGCGTCTGGAGCGTGAGTACTCTGACCTCGAAGAGATCTGGGCGTCCGAAAAAGCGGAAGTGCAGGGTTCGGCGCAGATCCAGCAGAAGATCGAGCAAGCCCGCCAGGAGCTGGAAGCTGCCCGCCGCAAGGGCGACCTCAGCCGCATGGCCGAGCTGCAGTACGGGGTGATCCCGGACCTTGAGCGCAGCCTGCAGATGGTCGACCAGCACGGCAAGACCGAGAACCAGCTGCTGCGCAACAAGGTCACCGAGGAAGAGATCGCCGAAGTGGTGTCCAAGTGGACCGGCATCCCGGTGGCCAAGATGCTCGAAGGCGAGCGCGAGAAGCTGCTGAAGATGGAAGCGCTGCTGCACCAGCGTGTCATCGGCCAGGACGAGGCGGTGACCGCCGTGGCCAACGCCGTGCGCCGTTCCCGCGCCGGCCTTGCCGACCCCAACCGGCCGAGCGGCTCGTTCCTGTTCCTTGGCCCGACCGGCGTGGGCAAGACCGAGCTGTGCAAGGCGCTGGCCGAGTTCCTGTTCGACACTGAAGAGGCGATGGTGCGTATCGACATGTCCGAGTTCATGGAGAAACACTCCGTCGCTCGCCTGATCGGCGCCCCACCCGGATACGTGGGCTACGAGGAGGGTGGCTACCTGACCGAGGCCGTGCGGCGTAAGCCTTACTCGGTGGTGCTGCTCGACGAAGTGGAGAAGGCCCACCCGGACGTGTTCAACGTGCTGTTGCAGGTGCTCGAGGATGGCCGCCTGACCGACAGCCATGGGCGCACCGTGGATTTTCGCAACACCGTGATCGTGATGACCTCCAACCTGGGCTCGGCGCAGATCCAGGAACTGGCGGGTGACCGCGAAGCGCAGCGTGCAGCGGTGATGGATGCGGTGAGTTCGCACTTCCGTCCGGAGTTCATCAACCGGATCGACGAAGTGGTGGTGTTCGAGCCGCTGGGCCGCGAGCAGATCGCCGGTATCACCGAGATCCAGCTTGGCCGCCTGCGCAGCCGCCTGGCCGAGCGCGAGCTGTCGCTGACCCTGAGCCCGGAGGCGCTGGACAAGCTGATCGCTGTCGGCTACGACCCGGTGTATGGCGCACGGCCGCTCAAGCGTGCGATACAGCGCTGGATCGAGAACCCGCTGGCGCAGTTGATCCTCGGCGGGCAGTTCCTGCCTGGCGCGGCGATCACGGCCAAAGTCGAGGGCGACGAGATCGTCTTTGCCTGAGCCTTGCTCCCGACGAGCCCCGCATTCGCGGGGCTTTTTTTGTTTCACGATGACTCCAGTACCGTAATTCGCTGGACTACGCCAAGGCTCGATACAGCAGGTTTATCAATCACTTAGGTGAGTTCAACATATGCCGGTGCTTTCCGAAACTTGACCCGGCTTCCCCTCGCGTGGCTCCCATGCGGCTCTTGGAAACCGGGCTTTCCGAGGAGTCATCATGGCGAAGATCAAGCTCACCAAGTCCGCAGTCGATGCGGCGCAGCCTCAAGACAAGGCCATCGAACTGCGGGATACCGTGGTGCCCGGCTTCCTGTGCAAGATCACCCCGGCGGGCCGCAAGGTGTTCATGCTCCAGTACCGCACGAACGCCGGCGAGCGCCGCAAGCCTGCCCTGGGTCAGTACGGGGAACTGACGGTCGATCAGGCGCGCACGATGGCACAGGAGTGGCTGGCCGAGGTGCGCAAGGGCGGCGACCCCAGCGCGGCCAAGAACGCCGCCCGCAAGGCACCGACCATGAAGGAGTTCTGCCACACCTTCATGGAGGACTACTCCAAGCAGCGCAACAAGCCCAGCACGCAGCGCGGCTATCAGGGCGTGATTGACCGCTGCATCATCCCGATCATGGGCCGGATGAAGGTGCAGGACGTGAAGCGCCCGGACGTGGCTGCGCTGATGAAGACGCTGGCCTACAAGCAGGCCGAGGCCAACCGCACCTTCGGCGTGTTGCGCAAGATGTTCAACCTGGCCGAAGTGTGGGGGCTACGCCCAGACGGCACGAATCCGTGCCGCCACGTCCCTATGTACCCGCCCGGCAAAGAAACCCGGCTCATCGTCGATGACGAGCTGGTGCGGATCTTCCGCCACCTGGAGCATCTGGAGACGGAAGGGCTGGAGAACTACGTCATCCCGCTGGCGATCCGCCTGCAATTCGAGTTCGCTGCCCGCCGCTCAGAAATCTGCCCGCTCGAATGGGCATGGGTTGATCTGGAAAACCGCCGCGTCGTCTGGCCCGACAGCAAGACCGGCGGTATCTCCAAGCCCATGAGCGAGGAAGCCTATCGGCTGCTGTCCACAGCGCCGCGCCGGGACGGCTGCCCCTATGTCCTGCCGTCGCCCAACGATCCGACTCGGCACATGACTCACGGTGAACACTACGGCGGCTGGACGCGCGCGCTCAAGGCCGCTGGTGTGCCGCACGTCGGCACGCATGGCATCCGCCACCGGGCGACCACCGATATTGCCAACTCGGGCGTGCCAACCAAGGTGGGCATGAAGCTCACAGGTCACAAGACCGTGGCGATGTTTATGCACTATGTTCATACCGAGGACAAGCCGGTGCGGGATGCGGCCGAACTGGTGGCGAGCCGGCGGCTGGCGATTACTGGGGCATCCCGTTCCATGGAGGTGACAGCATGACAAGGAAGGTGCCTGTGACAGCGCGGAAACCTGCCGCCTTACCGGCTGGCTATGCAGGCATCCACGGCGGCATCGTGGAACTGCTGGATGCGGCGCGCCAGGCAGCGGCGCGCAGTGTCAATGCGTTGATGACCGCCAGCTATTGGGAAATCGGCCGCCGGATCGTCGAAGCCGAGCAGAAAGGCAGGCGGCGGGCTGGTTACGGCGAGCAGTTGATGGAGCGTTTGTCCACCGACCTGACGGCCCGATTCGGGCGCGGGTTCGGCGTCAACAACCTGGAGAGCATGCGGCGTTTCTACCTCGCGTACCCCCAACCCGAGATTTCCCAGACACTGTCTGGGAAATTGGGAAACGAGTCGCCCCCTGAGAAATCCCAGACAGTGTCTGGGAAATTGAGCCTGTCCGAGCTGGCTCAGGTCTTCACTCTGCCGTGGTCAGCCTATGTCCGGCTGCTGTCGGTCAAGGATGACTATGCCCGTCGGTTTTACGAGGCCGAGGCGCTGCGCGGTGGCTGGAGCGTGCGCCAGCTCGATCGACAGATAGGCAGCCAGTTCTATGAACGCACAGCCTTGTCCAGGGACAAGGCGGCGATGCTGGTCAAGGGCGCGGTGGCCAAGCCCGAGGATGCCGTCACGCCCAATGATGCGATCAAAGACCCGTATGTGCTGGAGTTCCTCGACCTCAAGGATGAGTATTCGGAATCTGACCTGGAAGCCACCTTGATCCAGCGTCTGGAAGACTTCCTGCTGGAGTTGGGTGAAGGCTTCACCTTCGTCGGGCGGCAACGCCGGTTGCGTATCGACCAGACGTGGTATCGGGTGGATCTGCTGTTCTTCCATCGCAAGCTGCGCTGCCTGGTCATCATCGACCTGAAGCTGGGCAGCCTGACCCATGCTGATGTGGGGCAGATGCACATGTACTGCAACTATGCCAAGGAGCATTGGGCCTACCCGGACGAGAATCCGCCGGTGGGCCTGATCCTGTGCGCCGACAAGGGCCATGCCTTGGCGAGGTATGCACTGGATGGCTTGCCGACCAAGGTGATGGCGGCCAACTATCGCACCGTGCTGCCGGATGCCGAATTGCTGCAAAAAGAGCTGGAGAACACACGGCGTCTGCTTGAATCTCGCGGAACGCTGTCCCTCAAGGACGGAAAACGGTAAGCGCAGACTCAGAGCCTCAAATCATATACACAAAACACTTGCAACAATCAGCGCAAGAGTGGCGCCAGCGATAATCAATGTGGCATTCTGCCAAAGTGCTACAAGTCCCTTCTTGTGTATGGCACTTGACCTGCGATCAGCACGGCAGTGCATCGATCGGCAAAGGCGACGGGTACTGCAAGCGCTCCCAGGTGCTTGGGATTCTCCGATCAAGTCACCACAGGTCAGACGGCCTGTGGTGACTTGATCGGAGAATCCTTAGTGCGTTCTTGTTGGATTATAGGAACCAATTTATCGTAACGAACAATAAATAACTATGGCGTGTGATGATGAAAATAGGTGTCAGCGGTGCCAGTGGTCAGCTTGGCAGTGCAGTTGTCCAAGCACTTGTAGAAACGGTCGCAGCCGAAGATGTGGTGGCGATTTCGCGCACGCCCAAGACCGATCGAGCCTACGAAGGCCGCTTGGGCGACTACGACCAACCCGAGACACTGGCGGCGGCCTATCAGGGCCTGGATCGCCTGCTCTTGATTCCTGGGCCTGACCTGCAGCCGGGGATTCGCTCACGTCAGATGCTGGCGGCCCTGGATGCGGCGGCACGCGCCCAGGTCGGTCACGTCTTCCTGTTGTCGGCAACCGGGACGCAACGTGAGGAGGAGCCAGCCGTTGGCGCGGCGTACTGGCACAGTGAGCAGGCGTTGATCAAGAGCACGATCCCCGCTTGGACGATGCTGCGCATGAGCTATTTTTCCGAGACGCTGGCCGAAGAGGTGCGGATGTCGTTGACGGCAGGCGGGCTTTCCGCGCTCGCGGACAGTCGCGTCAGTTTCGTTTCGCGCAGTGATGTGGCCAAAGCGGCAGCCGCTGCACTAACCAGTGAGGGCCACGAGGGCGCCATTTATCAGCTGACGGGATCTGACGTCCTGCGCGGTGAAACGGTCTGCAGGCTGATTGAGCAGCTTGTGCAGCGTCCTTTCGTCTTGAACGTGATGCCCGCCGAAGGACTGCGAGCCGGGCTGATCAAGGCGGGGCTACCTGAGGTCATTATCGACGCAGTGATATCCATGAAGGCGCGGCAGGCGCGCGGCGCTTATGACCTCGTCAGCGGTGACATCGAGCGTTTGACCGGATGCGCGCCGTGTTCTCTGGCCGAGATTCTTGCGAGAACAGCCGACGGACTGAGGCAGTCGTAGTCATTCGCGTGCTGGGAGCCTTCATCGTACAGGGTCGAAAACTTGTAAGAGCGCAGAATCAGGGTGGAGCCGCAGGTCTTCAATGGCCACTTGCATCACCACTGGCTCGATGCCCGCGCCACCACTTCGCTGCCCCAGTCGACGAAAGCCCGCACGACCGGGGAAAGGTGCCGGCTGTGTGGGTAAAGAACGGAAATTGGCTCCGGTTCGGCATGCGCCGCCTCCAGCACACGGACCAGTCGGCCTGCAGCCAAGTGATCTCGCACCATGTAGCTGGCCACGCGGATCAAGCCCAGGCCGGCGATACCGGCTTCCACGTAGGCGTCGGTGTCATCGACGCGTATGCATTCCCGCATGGTAATGGCAGTGGTCTGCGCGCCGTCCTGGAAATTCCAATGTGCCAGGCGGCCAGCGTGGCCGCCGAGGTAGCCTACCGCGACATGCTGTTGCAAGGCCTGCAGGCTGTCAGGCGTTCCGTGCTGCGAAAGGTAATCCGGGGCGCCGCAGACGATCCAGTGAAAGCGGCCGATGCGCCGGGCCACCAACTGTGAGCTGCGTAGGGTGCCGGTGCGGATGACACAGTCCAGTCCCTGTCGAACGACATCTGCCGTGGTGTCAGACAGATGCAGTTCCAGTTCGACTCGGGGGTGGCGGCGCATGAACGCCGGCAAGGCTGCAATCAGGCAATGCCTCGCCAGCGACGAGGTGGTGCCGATCTTGATCGTGCCGTGCAGCGCTTCGGCTTGTTGAGAGGCTTGGGCCTCTGCCTCCTGCAGTTCACGCAGGATCGCCTTGCAACTGTCGTAGAAGCGCAGACCCGCATCGGTGGCGCTGACAGCGCGCGTCGTGCGATTGAGCAGCCGCGTGCCCAGGTGCGATTCCAGTTCCTTGATGTTGCGCGTGACGGTTGAGGGAAGCACGTTCAACGTATTGGCGGCCTGTTTGAAACTGCCGGCCTCGATCACGCGCACGAAAGTCTCCATGGCTTGCAGTCTATCCATGGTGAACATCTCCTTGTGAGGATGGGCGCGCTAAGGCGCCAGCGTTGGGGCCCTCATCGCATGAGGGCTGAAACGACTAATTATTGCATTTATTCAAATAGTGAAAATTGCTCTGTCCGCTTTTTCATCTACTTCCATGAAACTAAACTTCCATGCATGTGACAAGGATGTAAGCACAATTTTGCGTGATTCTCGTCACGGAGTCGCTCGTTGGCCGTTCTCGCGGGCTGGTGCGAAATATTTCATTTATTTGAGTATGAGAAATTATGTCTATGTCAGCAAACGAATCCTATCGCCGTGACCTGTTGGTCCTTGGCGCCGGTCAACTGGGCATGGCGGTGCTGCGTGCGCTCGCTCCGCGCGCGGCCGAGCGCCGCCAATCGGTCACGGTTGTTGTCTCACCGCAGACTGTCTCCAGCACCCGCCCCGGGGATATCGAAAGTCTCGGTATCTTGCAGGCGTCGGGCGTGGAGGTCATCGGCTTCGATCTGGCTGGCGATGCCGCCGCCCTGCAAGCCTTGTTTGAGCGCTATCGCACGGTGGTCAATTGCACCGGCTTCGTCGCTGGCCCCGGCACGCAGTTGAAAATCACCCGCGCCGCGCTAGACGCCAAGGTCGAGCGCTATTTCCCGTGGCAGTTCGGCGTTGACTACGATGTGGTCGGACAGGGCAGTGGCCAACCGGTGTTCGACGAGCAATATGAAGTACGCCAACTGCTGCGCGCCCAGCAGCAGACCGAGTGGGTGATCATCTCCACCGGCATGTTCACCAGCTTCCTGTTCGAGCCGGCGTTCGACGTGGTGAACCTTGCCGCCAGGACTGTCCATGGCCTGGGCACCTGGGACACCAGGGTCACGGTCACGACGCCGGAAGACATTGGCAGGCTCACCACGGAGATACTGTTGGCCGAGCCGCGCATCGCCAACGAGGTGGTGTATGTGGCCGGCGATACGATTTCCTATGGCGAGTTGGCCGAGGTTGTCGAGCGCGTCACCGGATATGCGTTCGAGAAGACGCTGTGGTCGCTGGACAAGTTGCGCGCCGATCTGGCGCAGATGCCTGATGATGTCATGACGCGCTACCGGGCTGCCTTCGCGCTTGGTGATGGGATGTGGTGGGACAAGGCCAACACCTTCAATGCGAAACACGGCATTGAAACAGTCGATGTCGCGCATTACCTGCAGCACCTGTTGGAAGCCTGACCCGGTCGCTTGCATGAGACTGTGCGCGTCCTCCATCAGGGAACAAGCCGAGCGTGGCGCTTTCCAACGCCAAGCGTGGATCCGAAAAATCGACTGGCCGGCTGATGCGCATTGCGTTCATCAGCTGGCATGAGTCGCCCGATCCCTTTGCAGCAAAACCACACACCCGAAATCGAGCTGCTGCTGGTCGCTGACTAAACGGATGATTCCTCGGGCGCGTAGCCCGAAGCTGCGCATTCATTGTTCTGAAAAGTGACGACGTATTGGGCTACGATGAACCGATAAGCGTCACTATGTAGGCAATCGAGCCCTACGAAGCACGATGCCCCTTACTCTCCCGACGCTCCTATGTGGCACCTAGCTCACAATACTGAGACCTCCTATAGCCGCCTGCGCAATAGATAACCTATTGTCCCACTTACCGTTTCATGCCGTCCGTCATTGGTACGAAGGACTTGACACCGGCCCTTTTTTGAACGCCTACAAGCCATTTGGGGCTGCCTTGCAGCCCCAAATGGCCGCTGAAAGCCTTGACCGACCGGCATTGCTCCACAGGCTTCCAGCGGCCGTAACGTTGGATTCTGAATAACTCTTTGAGAATGTTGAAAATTTTCTTTGCATTTTGCTTCGGGTGCGCTTAATATGCGCCCCGCTGTCAGGCACTACACAGATCACCGGCGGTAGAGGCGATCTGAAAACAATTTGCAAATCAGTAAGTTGAAAGCAAATTGGGGGTTGACAAGCGATTCGGAGGATGTAGAATAGCGCGCCTCGGAGACATGAACGCAAACGCGAATGTCGAAGAGTTCGAAGCTGAACAGCCTTCGAAGTAGTACGAAGTTGTAGTTCCGCGATAGCTCAGTCGGTAGAGCAAATGACTGTTAATCATTGGGTCCCTGGTTCGAGTCCAGGTCGCGGAGCCAAATTCGGGGTGTAGCGCAGTCCGGTAGCGCGCCTGCTTTGGGAGCAGGATGTCAGGAGTTCGAATCCCCTCACCCCGACCATTTTCCGGGTCGTTAGCTCAGTTGGTAGAGCAGTTGGCTTTTAACCAATTGGTCGAAGGTTCGAGTCCTTCACGACCCACCATGTAAAAAGGGCATCTCGCATGAGATGCCCTTTTTCTTTTGTCTGTCGAATTTTTCTCGTGCAGCTTGTTGCACAGAGAGCATTCGGCACTTGGCAAATTGCTTCGTGCCGCTTCCCCACAGGCTACCGAGGGCAACGGTACCGGCGATGGGCTGCGCAGCAGCCCCAGAACCTGTCCAGTCGCATCCCAGCGACAAAAAGGGCCGCATCGCGGCCCTTCAGTTTCAATTCCATATGGATCAGTGCAGCTTCAAGCGCGGTTCGGTCCCACGCCCGATCTTGCTGCCCAGCATCAGCATCAACGTGCGGAAGGTCCCATACAGCGCCATCTGGTGCATCCGGTACAGCGACACATAGAACATCCGCGCCAGCCACCCCTCCAGCATCACGCTGCCGGTGAGGTTGCCCATCAGGTTGCCCACCGCCGAGAAGCGCGACAGCGACACCAGCGAGCCGTAGTCACGGTATTCATAGCTCGGCAGCGGCTTGCCTTCCAGGCGCGCCTTGAGGCTCTTGGCCAGCATCGAGGCCTGCTGGTGCGCGGCCTGGGCCCGTGGCGGCACGTTGCGGTCGCTGCCCGGTTGCGGGCAGGCGGCGCAATCGCCGAAGGCGAAGATGTCGTCGTCGCGGGTGGTCTGCAGGGTCGGGCGCACCACCAACTGGTTGATACGGTTGGTCTCCAGCCCATCGATATCCTTGAGGAAGCCCGGTGCGCGGATACCCGCCGCCCAGACCTTGAGGCTGGCCTGGATGACCTCGCCGCTGGCGGTCTTCAGGCCATCCTCGGTCACTTCGCTGACGGCTGCATTGGTCATCACCGTCACTCCCAGCTTCTCCAGGGTCTTGTGCACCGGCACGCTGATGCGCTCGGGCAGGGCCGGCAATACCCGTGGCCCGGCCTCGATCACGGTGATGTGCATGTCCTTGGGCCGGATGCGGTCCAGGCCATAGGCGGCCAGCTCATGGGCGGCATGGTGCAGCTCGGCGGCCAGCTCCACGCCGGTGGCGCCGGCGCCGACGATCGCCACGCTGATCTTCTCGCTGGCCGTATCGCCCGCATGGGCGCGCAGGTAGTGGTTGAGCAACTGCTGGTGGAAGCGCTCGGCCTGCTTGCGGGTGTCGAGGAACAGGCAGTGCTGGGCTGCGCCAAGGGTGCCGAAGTCGTTGGTGTTGCTGCCCACGGAAATGACCAGGGTGTCGTAGCCCAGGGTCCGCGCAGGCAGCAGTTCGCGGCCCTCTTCGTCGAGGGTCGCGGCCAGCTGGATCTGCTTGTTCTCCCGGTCCAGCCCGCTCATGCGCCCCAACTGGAAGTTGAAGTGGTTCCACTTGGCTTGGGCCACGTAGTTCAGTTCGTCTTCCGAGGAGTTGAGCGAACCTGCGGCCACCTCGTGCAGCAGCGGCTTCCAGATGTGCGTCAGGTTGGCGTCGACCAGGGTGATCTCGGCCTTCTTGCGCTTGCCCAGGCTTTTACCCAGGCGGGTCGCCAGTTCCAGGCCGCCGGCGCCGCCGCCGACAATCACGATGCGATGAGTCATGGGGATATCTCACAAGTTTTACGGAATCCTTGGCCCCGGGGGCCGGCCGCACACTGCAGGAGGGGAGGGCGAGCGCGAGGCAGCTCATAGCACCAGTCCACTCAACAGGCGGCTAAGCAGGCCCAGACCGATGGTCACGATCACCACCAGCGCAAGGAGCAGCAAGGGCCGGAAAGGCTTGCGCTCGACCTGGTGCTGGGGGGCTCGCAGGTATTCATCGACACGACGCTGATCTTCTGGATTCAGGCGGCTGGTCATGGTGGGCCTCGTCAGATAGACGTTTGTGATTGCATGAACGCTACAACGATCACGCAAGCGCTTGAAACAAATGATAATGCTTTCTATCTCCGGCGCCGAGTGTACGCCATCGCAAAGACTCTCGGCACTGGATCAAAGACTGATACCTACATCGAAGACGATGCTGCGCCCCAGGTTGCCGCGTAAAAAATCCGGCGCGTCAGGGTGGGCGAACAGCACCCGGGCGAAGGTCGGCCCGACCAGCGACAGCGAGCGCCAGCCCTGGCGCAGGTATTCGGTGGGGGGCGGGAAGTGGCTGTTGAGGTCCAGCACTTCGCGCTTGAGGCTGGCGAAGGCGATGATGTCCAACTCGCCCAGGTCGAGCCCACGCTCCCGGTAGTTGTGCGCCTTCTTGCGCAGCGTTGGCGCCAGGCGCGCGAGCAGCTCCTGGGCACTGATCCGTCGTGGCCGTGCTTCGCGGCGCACCAGCTGGCTCAGGGAGAACGCACTGCGCCTGCGCTGCAGCTCCTCACGCCACTCGTCGTTGAGCCGACGCCCCTCGTCGAGGACGAAGAACACCTCGAAGGCAGCATCGCGAAACAGCACGTCCGGCGGTTCCTGGCCGGCCGGCATGAAGTCTTCGCTGCGATAAGGGATGTTCAGCCCTTGCAGCAGGCGCTGGCACACCCAACGCTCACGCTCCCACTTGCGTGCATTGGAGAGAAAGGCATTGGCTTGTTCGGCCTGGATGGTGAGCAGGCGCAGGTAGTCTGAGTCATCCATGGGAACAAGCTTAGCCGCTAATCCATGACGGTAAGATGCTGTTTGTGCGCAGGATTCGGTCGGGGGCCGGGTTGAATGGGTGTAGACTCGTGATTGTTCGACACGGGAGCGAGTTCGAGGTGATCAGCGCACAGGTCCTGTCCACCACCAGCCTGACCCTGGGCTGGCTGGCCTATGTACCGCTATTGATCTGGGCGGCGAGCCGTACCCGCTGGGTCGAGCTGTTCAGCGACAGCCGCCGCCAGCACCTGTTGTTCGGCACGGTGTTCGGCCTGTTCGCCCTGTGGTTGGTGCGGCGCGATTTCGATACCGGCGTGTCGTACCACTTCATCGGCATGACCGCCGTGACCCTGCTGCTGGACTGGCCGCTGGCGATCCTCGGCGGTTTCCTCGCCCAACTCGGCCTGCTCCTGCTCGGGCGCCAGGACCTGGCGGCCCTGGGCATCAACGGCCTGTTGCTGATCGGGTTGCCGGTGCTGGTCACCGAGGTGTGTGCGATCCTGGTCGAGCGGGCGCAGCCGCGCAACCTGTTCGTCTATATCTTCTGTTCAGGGTTTTTCGCCGCAGCGCTGGCTGCCTTGCTCTGCCTGTTGGCCGGGCTTGGCCTGTTGTGGCTGGATGGGCGCTTCGCCATGCCGGAATGGTTGGAGGATTTCGTCGGCTACCTGTGGTTGATCATCTTCCCCGAGGCCTTCATCAACGGCACGGTGATCAGCGCCCTGGTGGTGTTCTGCCCCGAATGGCTGGAGACCTTCAACCGTACCCGCTACTTACAGGCGCCCTGGAAGGATGATGAACGCTGAGGCACTTCTGCTTCTAAGTAGGGGCGTCTTGGGGCTGCAGCGCAGCCCAGCAATCTCCCAGGCCCCACAAGCAGACTCAGTGCCGTGGCTCCAGATCCCCGGAGTACAGCTCATCCTCGGCCTCGCTCGAGCCAGGAATCTTGTGCTCCTCCGCCGCCCAGGCGCCCAGGTCGATCAGCTTGCAACGATCGGAGCAGAACGGCCGGAACGGGCTTTTCTCGCTCCATTCCACAGGTGCACCACAGGTCGGGCAGTCAACGGTCAATGGCTGGCTCATGGCTGGCCTCCTCGTAAAGTCAGGTAAAAATGATGCAGGCGATCGACCTGCTCGTGCAGCCAGCCCAGGTCGCGGTCATTGACCACCACGTCATCGGCATGACGCAACCGCGCTTCGCGCTCCAGCTGGGCCTGGAGGATGGCCTGCACCTGCTCGGGGCTGGTGTTGTCGCGCAGCAGGGTGCGCTGTACCTGCAGCGCAGGCGGGGCATCGATCACCAGCACCCGCTGGGTCTTCTGGTGCTGCCCAGACTCGATCAGCAACGGCGAGACGTACACCGCATAGGGCGATTCGGCCTTGGCCAGGTAGCTGAAGATCTCCTGGCCGATCAGCGGATGCAGCAGCTCCTCCAGCCAGCGGCGCTGGGTCGGGTCGGCGAAGATCAGCTGGCGCAAGGCCGCACGGTCGAGCTGGCCGTCATCCAGCAGCACGCCAGCACCGAAGCGCTCGACGATGCTGGCCAGGGCAGGGCGGCCAGGCTCGACGACCCAGCGCGCCGCCTGGTCGGCATCGACCAGGTGCACGCCCAACTCGACGAAGCGCTGCGCCGCAGCGCTCTTGCCACTGCCGATGCCGCCGGTCAGGCCAAGAATCCAAGGGGTAAAAGCCGCGGTGGTCATCAGATTCCAAGCAGTTGCATGTAGGAGGTGTATATTTCATCACCCCAGAGCACGGCGATCCAGCCCGCAATGGCCAGATAGGGGCCAAAGGGCATGGCCGAGCCCATCGACGCCTTGCGCAGGCGCAGCAGGCACAGCCCGATCAGCGCGCCTAGCACCGAAGACAACAGCAGCGTCAACGGCAGCACCTGCCAGCCCCCCCAGGCGCCGATCATCGCCAGCAGCTTGAAGTCGCCATAGCCCAGCCCCTCCTTGCCGGTCACCAGCTTGAACAGCCAATACACCAGCCACAGGCTCAGGTAGCCGAAGATCGCTCCCCAGAGCGCGTCGTGCAGCGGTACGAACAACCCCAGTGCATTGCCGACCAGGCCCAGCCAGAGTAGCGGCAGCACCAGCACGTCCGGAAGTAGCTGATGTTCGCTGTCGATCAGGCTCAGGGCCAGCAGCCCCCAGGTCAGCAGCAGGGCGAAAAGCAGTTCGAGGGTCGGCCCCGAATGCCAGGCGACAGCCACGGAAAACGCCGCGCAGCCCAACTCCACCAGCGGGTAGCGCGGGCTGATGGAGGCCTTGCACGCAGAGCAGCGCCCCCGTAGCGCCAGGTAGCTCAGCAGCGGAACGTTCTCCCACGCGCGCAGGCGATGGCCGCAATGGGGGCAATGCGAGGCAGGCAGGCACAGGTCGAAGCGCTCGTGCGCCACCGTCGGCAGGCCAAGCGCCTCCTGCGCCTCCCGTTGCCACTGGCGCTCGAGCATGACCGGCAGGCGGTGCGCCACGACATTGAGAAAACTGCCGGCCAACAGACCCAGCAGCCCCGCCAACGTCACGAAAAGAGCCGGCTCGCCGGCCAGAACAGTCCACAGGTTCATGTCAGATCAAGCTACCCAACTGGAAGATCGGCAAGTACATGGCCACCACCAAACCACCCACCACCACGCCGAGAATCAGCACGATGGCAGGCTCCAGCAGGCCTGTCAGCTGGTCGAGCGCCTGGCTGACCTGTTCCTCGTAGTGGCTGGCGGCCTTGCCCAGCATCTGGTCGAGGGTGCCACTGGATTCACCGATGGCCGTGAGCTGTACCAGCAATGGCGGAAACAGCGGTTCCAGTGCCATCGCCTGGTGCAGCCCCTGGCCGTTGGCCATGCCCTGGCGCAAGCGCAGGATCGCCTGTTCATGCACTCCCGAGCCACTCACCGCCGCCACCGTGCCCAGCGCATCGAGCAGCGGAACCCCGGCGGCATAGGCCGTGGACAGGCTACGTGCAAAACGCGCCAGCGCCGCCCGGCCCAGCAGCCCGCCGAGCACCGGCAGGTGCAGTACCTGCCGGGATATCCACAGGCGTGCGTATTCATGACGTCGATACAGCTGCACCAGGCCCGCGCCCAGCATGATGCTGGTGACCAGCAGCCACGGCGCATGGCGCCCCAGCCCTGTGGACAAGTCGATGACCCACTGGGTGAGCGGCGGCAGCGCCCTGTCGAAGCTGGCGAACAGCGCCTGAAAGCGCGGCACCACCTCCAGCAGCAGAAGCGCCGACACGCCCAGCCCGGTCAGCAACAGCAGAAGCGGGTAGAGCATCGCCTTGCGCACCCGCCGCCGCAGGGCCTGGCGCTGTTCCAGCAGGGTGGCCAGCTGTTCGAGCTGGCCATCGAGCGTGCCGGACTGCTCGCCCACCCGCACCAGGTTGCAGTACAGCCGATCGAACCAACGCGGATGGCGCTGCAGCGCATCGGCCAGGCCCAGGCCTCCGGCGACATCCTGCTGCAACCGCGCCAGCAGCCTGGCCAGGCTCTCGTCCCCACCGCTGCGCCCCATCACCTCGAATGCCTGCAACAGCGGTACCCCGGCCTTGAGCAGCGTCGCCAACTGCCGGCTGAAACCCGCCGGGTCGGCCTTGTCCCGGCCACGGGGCCAGCGCCACCCCAGGCGGCTGGCCGGCCGCAGGCTGGCGACCTGGATGCCCTGGCGCTGCAACCCGGCGCGCACGTACGCCGGGCTACGCCCCTGGGTTTGCCCACTGATGCGCTGGCCGCTGGGGTCGGTGCCTTCCCAGGCATAGAGGCGTGTCGAATGGCTCATGCGAAAGTCCTTGCTGCTGTCGCGACAAGCCCCGTAACAGCTTGCCGTGCCCATGACCAGGCGGGTTGCTCTGATGGTCACTAGAGTAGTTCAGCGAACAGGACGTCCAGGCGGGCAGGGGTGACAAAAGGTGTCCGTTCGGCTCTACTGCGCGCCTGTCGGCCTGGTGTCCGAGACAGGAACCAAGGCATAGCCGTATCAACAAGGAAACACGCTCATGAAAGGGCAACGAGGCATTACCCTGATCGAACTGATGATCGTCGTGGCGATCATCGGCATCCTGGCGACCATCGCCGTCCCCATGTACACCAACCACCAGGCGCGGACCAAGGCGGCAGCTGGGTTGCTGGAAATCTCCGCGCTCAAGACCGCCATGGACCTGCGCTTGAACGAGGGCAAGGATGTGGCGGATGTCGCTGCGCTGGGGGGCCAGGCGAGCACAGCGCATTGCGCCATCACTGCCAGCGGGACGGCTTCCGATGGTAGTGCCAGCATCGTCTGCACCCTCGCCGATGCACCTGCCACGGTGCTCGGTAAGACGCTCACGCTGACCCGCTCCGCGACGGGGTGGAGCTGTACCACGACGGTGGAGGCAGACCTCGCGCCGAATGGTTGCAAGGCGTCTTGAGGTTGGGGCTGGGGGTGGGGAATAACCGAGGCGAAACAGGGGTTTGCGTATCTGTCACGGCAGTGGTAGCGTTGCGCTCACGCCGGTGTAGCTCAGTCGGTAGAGCAGCGCACTCGTAACGCGAAGGTCGCAGGTTCGATTCCTGTCTCCGGCACCAGTAAATACACGGGTTGCAGATGTTTTTTCTGTAATCATGATGGCCCTCGTGACAGCAGGGGCCAGCAAAAAAAATCCCTGCATACCTCATTGGATGCGGGGCTTTTTCGTTTAACGTGATAGACCTCAAATGGCCACGCACCGGAAGAGGCGGGCGTACGTCGACTTCACCGCTTTTAAAGTTAGGCATGGTAACACTGGAAGCGCTAGCGCCAAGTTGCAGGCATTCCTGAGTTATCTCGTCTTGAATGGTTTTGGGTAGAGCTTCGTTGGCTTATGGACATCCTGGCGATAAAGGCGATCGCGTCCGCTTGAAAATATGCGGAAACCATCGCCTCAGAATCCCAGTGTTGAGGGCGATGGTCTCCACCTAGACCTGGTAATCAGCTTTGACAGAACCGAATACGATTACCAAAAGGATCGTACACCTCCAAAAGCTGCCCCCAGTCCTGTTGAACGATATCCGGCCGCCCATAGCCATAGCGCTTAGCCAGTAACTCGTCACGAAGCTTCTCTATGTTTTGCATCGGAACGAATATCGTCGCTCCAGGGCTCGCATCGCCATGATGTTCAGACAGGTGTATCTGTAGACCGCCTCGGTTGAGCCCAAGATAGAGGGGCAAGTCAGCCTCGAATCGATGCTCGAATTCGATACTGAAACCCAGAAAATCAACGTAGAACTCCCTCGCCTTGGTTTCGTCGAACATCCGCAGTATCGGTATGGCCTTGTCGAAGGTAATGGCGGGGCGGGGAGCCTCGTGGGGAAGTAGCGCCGAGGCGGTGTTCCAATCCTTGTATCCCAATTGCTGCGCTACCATTTCAAGCGCAACTGCATGGGAAACTTCGTGACTGCGGGCGTCTGGAGAGGCGCGCAGGCTCTTGGCCATCCGTTTGGCTTTCTCGATTGACAGCATCATTCCTCCTGGAGTCGAGGCATTCTGGTGCTCGCGTTGCCAAACCTCGACTATCAAGAGAGATGCGATAGGGGCTGGAGCAGAGATGCTTTCACCTTTCCTTCCGGAGCGAGCGGCGGGCAGCATCGGCCTTCGTCGATAGTACACAGTCCTGATTGAGGTCGGAAGCGGCGCCTTCGGCTGATTCAGTTACACCACTTCCCGGGACACGATCGACAGTTCTTACAGAAACGAGCGAGACTTCGTATTCGAGTGATGCTTGCGTTGGCCGGCTCACGGGGATAGATTGCCCTGGTCGCGGCCAATTCCGCGACCGGGTTTGGCGACCCGAACGAAAAGGCGCAAAGGCGCCCAGATCACGATTGCAGGCGCTTTTTTTGTGTCCGCAGTTTCGTGTAATGGCGGCTGTGCGTGGGAGACCCTTCGGGTCTGCCGAGTTCCTTTTCCTCGGTTCGCCAACCTGCGTACAGCTGCCACCCTAATCGTTTGGCGACGATTGGTGTGGTGCTTCAACTGAAAAGGACCTCATGCATGACCATCGTAAGTCCATTCAGGATCCTCGCATCCGTTCCCCACCGTCCAATCCCGCCGGTGACTCGACCCCACCGTTTCTACCCCATCCACAGCCAGGGCAACCTGAGGCAGGTGCGCCATGACTGACCACGAGCGCATAACCTCCATCCAGAGCTACATCTGGACCCTCGAATTACTCGGCGAGGCGCTGGTGCAGCATGACGAGCATCTGGAATGTGAACACCCACCACAACTGAGCTTCCGCACCACGGCGGGTATTCACCAGGCGATCAAGATCATCAGCCGTTTGGCCAGCGAGCAATGCGGCAAGTTGCTGAGTAATGAGCCGACATGATTGAAGCCGCGTCCCATTGCGTTTTAGTGGGACGCGGCTCGTGGTTCGCCCTGTGGATAAGCCCTGATGCGGATCAGTTATCCAGTTCGGTAATGACACCTGGTTGGGATATTCGTAGCGCCGCTTTTTGTTCGGCCCGTTGTCCCAATCGCGACGCCACCCCGCCCCCACAGGGTGATGCAGAAGCACACCCCCGCGCCTCGAACCACCCCGGCCAGGAACTCCGGTGCCGGCTGTTTTCCTCGACGCAAGGAATCAGCCGCTCGACCAGCACTTCGGTCTGCCCCACAGCCTTGGCCATCCGGTACTTGACGCTATGTATGCATTCCCTGTCCCCAAACTCGCAGCGGTTGAGCGAGGTCCCGCCGCAGGGCCCATTCGCCAAGCCCTTCGGGCAGGTCTCGGGGCAGACGTAGAGGGTATCTTCCAGGCGGCAGCGCCCACAGGTGTCGCACCCCACCAGCGGCCTTTTCACGCTGCGCTCCAGGCGATGGAGCACGCGGGCGCCGGTAGGCGTGGCCCAGACCGGTCGTTGCACGGCCCAGCCGAACGCCTGGCTCAGCCACGAACTGCGGCTGAACAGCAGCGAATGAAAGCCAGACAGCAGGTGATAACGCGCTGTTTCCTTGCGCGAGGCGGTAACGCGGGATTCGCCCAGCCGCCAGTTCGCCTCAGGCGGATGGAAGGTCACCGCAGGCAGCCCGGGCATCTGCCAGCAGGCCGCCCATGCCGGTGCCCATTGCTCCAGCGAATGAATGCGCGATTGCCAGCGGTTGATCGTCTGCTCCAGCGTCAGCAATTGCTCGACGTCATGGATGCCGGACAGGTGAATCCCGGCGTACCCCATCAGGCGCAGGCCGATGATCTGCAAGGCCAGGCGTTCGAGGCTGCGTGCCTGGGCATGGGCCTTGGAGAGGGCCGCCTCGGCTTCGAGCAGGTCGCGCATGGAGGGGGTGACCACGATGCCGGCCACCTGCTCGAAGATCCGCGCGCGCCCCAGGGTCAGGCCCATGACGCAGGCCAGTAGCGGCTTGGGTGAGGGTTGGCGGCTCATCCACTGGATGGCTTCACGGTGCTTGCTGGCATCGTAGCCTAGTTGCAGGGTGAGGAAGTCCGCGCCGGCGGCGAGCTTCTTCTCGGCCTTGAAGTACTGCGCGCCGCCTTCTTCCTCGCGGTATTTGAACGGGTGCATGCCGGCGCCCAGCAGCCAGCCCGGTCGGGCCTGGCGGACGATCTGCAAGGCCGCCACCGACTCCAGGTAGCGCACCGGGCGCTGGCCGGGTTCATGGCCGGGCAGGCGGTCGCCGGTGAGCAGCAGGAGTTGGTCGAGGCCTGCGGCGTCCATACGTTGCAGTTGCTCCAGCAGATGCTGGCGTTCGCGGTCCTTGCCGGAGAAATGCAGCAGGGCGGGGTGGGGCTGCTCGAGGCTGGCGAAGGCCTCCAGGGGAGACATTTCGAAAGGGCTGCCGACGCGGTCGGCGATAGCCACGGTCATGGGCCAGCCGCACAGGTGCGAGCGGGCCATCAGGGCCTCGATGCTGGCGAAGTGCGGGCTGGAGGACTTGGGGACGAACTCCATGACGCAGACGAAGGATTTTTCGTGCAGCGCCTTTTTCAACTGGCTCATGGGCGGTTGGCTATTGGGTTGGGGCACGGTGGCATTGTGAAGGAGGGTGGGGGAGGGGTCATGTCCGGGGGCGTAGGGAATTGCTTTGAAAGAGACATCCTGGGTGCCTGGGCTGGCCATTCGCGGCGGTTCGGCGCCGCTCTCAAGCAGCGCCGCACTATCCCTGCGAACCAGGCATGCTTCAATAGGATCATGAGTAAATCTTGTGATCATCTTAAATTAAATGAGTTTGTCTCACGATGGCTGCGCGCCGACAATCCTCTCATTCATTTCTGCATGCTGAGGGACAAGAACATGGCACTGGCGCACAACCTGGGTTTTCCGCGCATCGGGCGCGACCGTGAATTGAAGAAAGCCCAGGAAGCCTTCTGGAAGGGCGAACTGGACGAAGCCGGCCTGCGCACCGTGGGCCGTGAGCTGCGCGCAGCCCATTGGCAGGTGCAGAAAGACGCCGGCATCGAGCTGTTGCCGGTCGGCGACTTCGCCTGGTACGACCAGGTCCTGACCCACTCGCTGACCTTCGGCGTGATCCCGGAGCGCTTCCGGGGCCATGAGGGTGCCACGCCGACCCTGCAGACCCTGTTCGCCATGGCGCGAGGCGCCGTGGCGACGGACCGCAGCGACAGCTGCTGCGGCGGTGCCCACGCCCAGGAAATGACCAAGTGGTTCGACACCAACTACCACTACCTGGTCCCCGAGTTCACCGCCGACCAGCAGTTCGCCCTGAGCTGGGAGCAGTTGTTCGAGGAAGTGGACGAGGCCAAGGCCCTGGGCCATGCAGTCAAACCGGTGGTGATCGGCCCGCTGACCTACCTGTGGCTGGGCAAGACCAAGGGCGCCGACTTCGACAAGCTGGAGTTGGTCGACCGCCTGCTACCGTTGTACGATCAGATCTTCAACCGCCTGGCCGCCCAGGGTGTGGAGTGGGTGCAGATCGACGAGCCGATCCTGGTCCTCGATCTGCCGCAGGACTGGAAGAACGCCTACGAGCGTGTCTACAACATCCTGCAGCGCGCACCGCTGAAGAAGCTGATCGCCACCTATTTCGGCGGCCTGGAAGACAACCTGGGCCTGGCCGCCAACCTGCCGGTCGATGGCCTGCACATCGACCTGGTGCGCGCCCCTGAGCAGTACCCGACCATCCTCGACCGCCTGCCGGCCTACAAGGTGCTGTCGCTGGGCCTGGTCAACGGCCGCAACGTCTGGGCCTGCGATCTGGAAAAAGCACTGGATGTGCTGCGCCACGCCGCCGAACGCCTGGGCGATCGCCTGTGGGTGGCGCCCTCCTGCTCGTTGCTGCACAGCCCGGTCGACCTGGCCCGTGAAGACAAGCTGGATGCTGAACTGAAAAGCTGGCTGGCCTTCGCCGTGCAGAAGTGCCAGGAGGTCGCGGTGCTGACCAAGGCCGTCAACGAACCCGGCGTGGCCGACGTCGCCGCTGCCCTGGCGCGCAGCCGGGCCATCCAGGCCAGCCGCGCTGCGTCGCCACGCATTCACAAGCCTGCCGTGCAGGCCCGTCTGGCGGCGATCAAGCCGGCCGACAGCCAGCGCCAGTCGGCGTTCGAGCAGCGCATCGCCAAGCAGCGCGCCGGGCTCGACCTGCCGGCTTTCCCGACCACCACCATCGGCTCCTTCCCACAGACGTCGGCGATCCGCCTGGCGCGGCAGTCGTTCAAGCAAGGCAAGCTGACCGAGGCCGAGTACGTCGAGGCCATGCAGAGCGAGATCCGCCATGCGGTGCAGATCCAGGAAAACCTGGGCCTGGACGTGCTGGTGCACGGCGAGGCCGAGCGTAACGACATGGTCGAGTACTTCGCCGAGCAGCTCGACGGCTACGTGTTCACCCGCTTCGGCTGGGTGCAGAGCTACGGCTCGCGCTGCGTCAAGCCGGCGGTGATCTTCGGTGACTTGAGCCGTCCGAAAGCCATGACCGTGGCGTGGATCGAGTACGCCCAAGGCCTGACCGGCAAGGTGATGAAGGGCATGCTGACCGGCCCTGTGACCATGCTGATGTGGTCGTTCCCACGCGAGGACGTGAGCCGCGAGGTCCAGGCCCGTCAGCTGGCGCTGGCGATTCGCGACGAGGTGCTCGACCTGGAGGCGGCCGGCATCAAGATCGTGCAGATCGACGAAGCGGCCTTCCGCGAGGGCCTGCCGCTGCGCAGGGGCGCCTGGGCTCATTACCTGGAATGGGCCACCGAAGCCTTCCGCCTGTGCGCCTCGGGCGTGCGGGATGAAACCCAGATCCACACCCACATGTGCTACAGCGAGTTCAACGACGTGATCGAGTCGATCGCCGCCATGGACGCCGACGTGATCACCATCGAGACCTCGCGTTCGGACATGGAACTGCTGGAGGCCTTCGAGCGGTTCGACTACCCGAACGAGATCGGCCCAGGCGTGTACGACATCCACTCGCCGCGAGTGCCGAGCAAGGACGAGATGGTCAAGTTGCTGCGCAAGGCCGCCCGGCGCATTCCCGCCGAGCGCCTGTGGGTCAACCCGGACTGCGGCCTGAAGACCCGCGCCTGGCCGGAGACCGAGGCGGCATTGGTCAACATGGTTGCCGCTGCCCGCGAGCTGCGTAGCCAGGGGGCCTGATTACCCTGGATCGACGAACGGGACGCCTTGGCGTCCCGTTTTGCGTATTGGGTTATCGATATTTATTTTTATATATAGCGATGCGTTGTTCAGGCCGTTCTGGCTGCAAGCCCCGCAGCAGCATCCTGGTGAGTGCCGAGGCCGAGGGTTGCAGGTCGTGGCCGTCGTGCGTGCGCGATTGCGCCAGCCGGCTCCCCTGTGGGGCGAAGCGGATATGCGCCATGGGCATCGACCAGAGGAACAGCAGCAGGTGTTCCGGCGCGGTGCGGGCGATCAGGCCCCGGTCCATCCAGGTGTTGAGGCAGCCCAGGTTCTGCCGGGCGATCTCGCGCATGGCCTCGGCGCGGCTGCCGGAGAGGTGATGGGCACCGTGCAGCATCTCCCGCACCAGGACCTTGCAGGCATGTGGATATTGCCGGATCACCCCTATCTTGGCCTGGATATAGCGTTCCAGCGCGTCTTTCGGCAGCGCTTCGGGATCGAGGCTGCGCGCTGCGCGCAGGAGCGGCTCCATGACCCGGTCGAGCACACAGGCATAGAGGTTGCGTTTGGTTTCGAAGTAATAGTGGACGTTGGCTTTCGGCAGGCCGGCACGGGCCGCGATGTCTTCGACCGTGGACGCTTCGAAGCCCTTGTCGGCGAACTCCGCGCTGGCGGCCTCGACGATCAGGCGGCGGTTGCGCTCGCGGATACTAGGCATGGCGGTGCTGCTGTGGGGCAGGGCGGGGATGGCGGATCGGCATGGCTACGGCAAAAGGGAAAGCGGATGCTCGCTACAGTGCCATAACGCTATTGCAAAAGTATATAGCGAGGTGGCTTTAGCCGTAGATGAAGGCGTAGCCCTGGCCATGCTCAGGGGGGCAGGGCTGGCCTGTCGCGGCGGTTCGGCGCCCGACAAGCCCGCTCTCACAGGGTGCTGAGTCGACTACACATGATGCAGTTTGCAGGGGCCTGTGGGGGCTTGCCGGCGATGGGCTGCAAAGCAGCCCCGGAACACACTCGCAGCGAACGGCTCAGCGCTCGATCGCCAACGCCACGCCCTGCCCACCCCCGATGCACAGGGTGGCCAGGCCTTTCTTGGCATCGCGCTTGATCATCTCGTGCAGCAGGGTCACCAGCACGCGGCAGCCGGAGGCGCCAATGGGGTGGCCGAGGGCGATCGCGCCGCCGTTGACGTTGACTCGCGAGGCATCCCATTCCAGGCGCTTGCCAACGGCCAGGGCCTGGGCGGCGAAGGCTTCGTTGGCTTCGATCAGGTCCAGGTCGCCCAGCTGCCAGCCGGCCTTGTCCAGGCAGCGCTGGGTGGCGGACACCGGGCCGATGCCCATGACTGCCGGGTCCACGCCAGCACTGGCGTAGGCGGTGACCTTGGCCAGCACCGGCAAGCCCAGGGCCTGGGCCTTGCTGGCGCTCATCAGCAGCACCGCGGCGGCGCCGTCGTTGAGGCTGGAGGCGTTGCCGGCGGTCACGCTGCCGTCCTTCTTGAAGGCCGGGCGCAGCTTGGCCAGGGACTCGGCGGTGGTGCCGGGGCGCGGTTGCTCGTCGGTGTCGAAGACCTTGGGGTCGCCCTTCTTCTGCGGCAGGACGATGGGGGTGATCTCGTCCTTGAAGCGGCCAGCCTCGATGGCGGCCACGGCCTTGCGCTGGGACTCGGCGGCGAAGGCATCCTGCTGCTCGCGGCTGATGCCGTATTGCTCGACCAGGTTCTCGGCGGTAATGCCCATGTGGTAGTCGTTGAAGGCGTCCCACAGGCCGTCGGTGATCATGCTGTCGACCAGCTGGCCGTGGCCCATGCGCTGGCCGGTACGGGCGGACGGCAGCACGTAGGGCGCCAGGCTCATGCTCTCCTGGCCGCCAGCGATCACCACCTCGGCGTCACCGCAGCGGATCGCCTGGGCCGCCAGGTGCAGGGCCTTGAGGCCCGAGCCGCAGACCTTGTTCAGGGTCAGCGCGGGCACGCCATAGGGCAGGCCGGCCTTGATCGCCGCCTGGCGCGCCGGGTTCTGGCCGGCAGCGGCGGTGAGCACCTGGCCGAGGATCACCTCGTCGACCTGGGCCGGGTCCAGTTGGGTCTGCTCCAGCAGGCGCTTGATCACCGCGGCGCCCAGGTCCACGGCCGGTACGTTGGCCAGGGCACCCTGGAAACTGCCGATGGCGGTGCGGGTCGCGGCGACGATGACGACGTCGTTCATGTTGTTGTTCTCCGTGAAGGGTGGACGCCAGCTCGGCGCATTCCTGTCAGCATCGGTGGGAATCGCTCATTTGTTAAATTTGTTTTTCTTTCTCATTGATGTGAAAAACAAATGAGTGGCAGGCGTGAGCCTATACGATTCCGCTGCAATGCCGCTCATATCCGGCAGGCACTCATCAACGATCTGGCCGGCATGGGCGAGCGCAATGTTCTCTTGAAACACCACGATCAGTCCTTAAGATGTGTCGGATCGCTTCCGGGTGTAGTCTCACCCTCCAATAAACGGGTCGTCGCCATGGTTGGCGGCTGTCCCATGCCTAAACACCTGATGAGGTACAGACATTGGCCATCATTCATCCTAAGGTCCGCGGTTTCATCTGCACCACGACCCACCCGAAGGGCTGCGAGCTCAACGTCCGTGACCAGATCGAAGCCACCCGCAAGCTGGGCGTGCGCGAGGATGGGCCGAAGAAGGTCCTGGTGATCGGTGCATCCAGCGGCTATGGCCTGGCGGCGCGCATCACCGCGGCTTTCGGCTTCAAGGCCGACACCCTGGGCGTGTTCTTCGAAAAGCCCGGCACCGAGACCAAGGCCGGTACCGCCGGCTGGTACAACGCCGCGGCCTTCGACAAGTTCGCCAAGGCCGAGGGCCTGTACAGCAAGTCGATCAATGGCGATGCCTTCTCCGATGAAGCCCGTGCCAAGGTCATCGAGCTGATCAAGCACGAGATGGGTGGCAAGGTCGACCTGGTGGTCTATTCCCTGGCCTCTCCTGTACGCAAGCTGCCGCAGACCGGTGAACTGGTGCGCTCGGCGCTCAAGCCGATCGGCCAGCCGTACAAGTCGACCGCCATCGACACCAACAAGGACACCATCATCGAGGCCAGCATCGAGCCGGCCACCGAGCAGGAAATCCAGGACACCGTCACCGTCATGGGCGGCCAGGACTGGCAGCTGTGGATCGACGCCCTGGCCGGCGCCGGCGTGCTGGCCGAAGGTGCGCGCACCGTCGCCTTCAGCTACATCGGCACCGAGATCACCTGGCCGATCTACTGGCACGGCGCCCTGGGCAAGGCCAAGCAGGACCTGGACGAAACTGCCCTGCGCCTGGACCGTAAACTGGCAACCGAGATCAAGGGCGGCGCCAACGTGGCCGTACTGAAGTCGGTCGTCACCCAGGCCAGCTCGGCCATCCCGGTGATGCCGCTGTACCTGTCGATGGTCTTCAAGATCATGCAGGAGAAGGGTGTTCACGAAGGTACCCAGGACCAGCTGGACCGTATGTTCCGCGACCGCCTGTACCGTGCCGACGGCCAGGCCGCTGAAGTCGACGAGAAGGGCCGCCTGCGCCTGGACGACTGGGAACTGCGTGACGACGTCCAGGACGCCTGCAAGGCCCTGTGGCCGCAGGTGACCACCGAGAACCTGTTCCAGCTGACCGACTATGCCGGTTACAAGAAAGAGTTCCTCAAGCTGTTCGGTTTCGAGCGCGCCGACGTCAACTACGACGAAGACGTAGCCACCGACGTACGGTTCGACTGCGTCGAGCTGTAAGCAAGCCCTTGACCGTGCAGCCGTTCATGGACGGCTGCACGGTTCCCTCCGGGGCCTGCACATAATCTGAAACAATTCCTTCGCTGGCCCTTTGCTATGAGGGCGCTCCGGCTGATCTATACCGCTGCTAATGACCAGGTAATTCCGCCTGGGCTGGGGAGGCAGCAGTATGAGCACATTGCAAAAAATACAAGAACGAATCCGCCAAAAAGGTCTTAAACGCACCCTCAAGACCTTGTTCGAGCGCTATGTGTTTTTCCATTGGGAGTTGTTGTGGATGGAGCGTGACCTGGTCAGCCCCGTACCGCCGTACAACCTCAAGGAACACCCACCGGTAACCCTGGTACAGATCACCCCCGAGAACGCCGACGCTTTCGCCCGCTACTTCGGCGACCGCGTCGAGACCATGCGCGAGCTGGCCGCCGAAGGCCACACCGGGCACATGTACCTGGACGAGCAGGGCGATGCGGTGGCGTTCATCTGGGGCAGCGTGGTGGACTACCACGACAAGCACTACTACGGCTGCACCTTCCCGGTGAAGCCGGGCGAGTTCTTCGAGTTCGGCGGCGAGATGACGCGCCGCTATTTCGGCAGCGAGCTGTCGGTCACCGCCCAGGTGGAGCTGTGGAACGCCATGCGCGAGAAGGGCTGCAACAAGGTGGTGGACGTGGTCGAGACCCACAACGTCCCAGCCATGAAGCTGCATTTGCGCATGGGGTATCACGAGCAAGGGCGGGTGATGCATGTCTATGGCCTGTTCGGGCGCTTCAAGCTGTTCCGCGAAACCCGCTACCAGGGCTCGCGGCTGGAGGTGCTGCGCAAGCCGGGCGTGGCCCGGGCCTTGCCGACTGCCTGAGAGGTTGGCCGGGAGCGGGCTATGCCGTTGGGGTGGGCAAATGCTGGGGCCAAATAGTTGAAATGACGCGCGCTCAATACTAGCGTTGGCGGACGAACAATCGCCCGTGCCCGCGCCCTGTCGGTGCGAGACGCCGCAGGGAGTGCGCCATGAGCAGCCTCATCCAGCCCGCCAGCGCTTTTCGCCAGGACGCCGCCGATGGCTATAGCCTCGGCGGCTTTCGTTGGCGTCATGCCCAAGCCGACCCCCAGCGCCCGCTGGTGATCATCAATGCCGCCACCTCGGTGCGCTGCCGCTATTACGCGCGCTTCGCCGACTACTTGTTCGCCCAGGGCTTCGACGTGCTGACCTACGACTACCGTGGCATCGGCGAATCGCGTCCGGCGTCGCTGCGTGGCTTCCAGGCGTCCTGGAGCGACTGGGGACGGCTCGATTTCGAGGCCATGCTGCAACTGGCGGCCAATGAGTTTCCCGGCCAGCCGGTGGACGTGGTGGGGCATAGCTTCGGTGGCTGCGCGGTGGGCCTGGCGCCGTCTGCGGGCCAAGTACGGCGGCTGGTGATGGTGGGGGCGCAGTTCGCCTATTGGCGTGACTATGCGGCGCAGCAGCGCTGGCGGCTGTTCGGCAAGTGGCATGTGGTGATGCCGCTGCTGACGCGGTTGTTCGGTTACTTCCCAGGCAAGCGCCTGGGCTGGCTGGAAGACACGCCGGCGGGGGTGGTACACGACTGGACCACCCGCACGCCCCGCTACGAGCACCGCCCCAGCGGACGCACGCTGGCGGAGCCGCCGTTCGCCAAGGTGCGGGCGACGACCCTGGCGATCAGCCTGGCCGACGATCCGTTCGGCACCATTGCCGCCACCGAACGCTTGCTGGGTTACCTCAATGACGCCGAGCGCCTGCACCTGCGGGTGGCGCCTGTGGATATCTCGGTCGGCGAGATCGGCCACTTCGCCTTCTTCCATGATCGCTTCCGCGACAGCCTGTGGCCGATCGCACTGCAGTGGCTGCAGCAGGGCAACTTGCCACCTGGTACCCCGGGGCAGCGTTTGTGAAAGCCGCCGGCCCATTCGCGGGCAAAAGGCCCAGCACTCAAGCCTGATACCCATACAACACCGCCAGCAACCCTGCCAGCGCACAGGCGAGCAACACTTCCAGCACGCCCCGCCGGAACAGCAGCAACCCCACGGCCGCCAGCACCGCGACCAACAGTGCCAGCCAGTCGATCCCTTGGGCGAACCCATGCGGCCAGAACACGTGATAGCCAAAGAACAAGGCCAGGTTGATGATCACCCCGACCACGGCGGCGCTGATCGCCGTCAAGGGTGCGCTGAAACGCAGTTGGCGCCGGGTGCTCTCCACCAGCGGTGCGCCGATCAGGATGAACAGGAACGACGGTAGGAAGGTGAACCAGGTGACCAGGCAGGCTGCCAGTGCCCCGGCGAGGAAGGCCTGGTCGGCCCCGAGCGGGGCCTGGGCGTAGGCACCGACGAAGGCGACGAAGACCACCAGCATGATCAACGGCCCCGGCGTGCTTTCACCCAGGGCCAGGCCGTCGATCATCTGCGTCGGTGTCAGCCAGCCGAAATGGCTCACCGCGCCCTGGTAGACATAGGGCAGCACCGCGTAGGCGCCGCCGAAGGTCAGCAAGGCTGCCTTGGTGAAGAACCAGGCCATCTGGGTGAACGTGCCTTGCCAGCCGAACAGCAGGAGCAACAGGCCCATCGGCAGGCACCACAGGGCTGCGCCACAGGCCAACAGCCGCAGCAGGTGTGGCCAACGCCAGCGGGTATGCCCGGGTTGTGCCGGCGATGCGTCCGGCAAGGGCTCATGCGCGGCCTGGAACAGCCGGGGCTGCCAACGCCCGCCCAGGTAGCCGAGCAAGGCGGCGCCAAGGATGATCAGCGGGAACGGCAGGCCCAGGCCGAACAAGGCGACGAACGCTGCCAGGGCAACTGCCCACAGCGCGGCGTTGTGCAGGACGCGTGAGCCGATGCGCCAGGCCGCTTGCAGGACAATGGCGGTGATCGCCGGCTTCAGGCCGTAGAACAGCCCGGCGACCACCGGTTGCTGGCCGTGGGCGACATAGACCCATGACAGGCCGATGAGAATGAACAGCGAAGGCAGGACGAACAGCGCCCCGGCAACGATGCCACCCCAGGTACGGTGCATCAGCCAGCCCAGGTAGGTGGCCAGTTGCTGGGCCTCGGGGCCGGGCAGGAGCATGCAGTAGTTGAGTGCATGGAGAAAACGGGATTCGCTGAGCCAGCGACGGCGCTCGACGATTTCCCGGTGCATCAGGGCGATCTGCCCGGCGGGGCCGCCGAAGCCGATGAAGCCCAGCTTGAGCCAGAACAGCATGGCCTGGCGGAAGGGGACGGGGTGCTCGATCGGCATGTGGGGCGGTCCCTGGGGCAAAGGAGGGCTATGCGCCAATGTCAGTCAGTTAAGCGGCGTTTTTTCATTTTTGGGGCTGCCTTGCAGCCCATCGCTGGCAAGCCAGCTCCCACAGGGTACGAGTCGACCATAAATGATGTGGCTTGCGAGGCCATGTGGGGCTTGCTGGCGATGGGGCGCGAAGCGGCCGGCCGGCATTGGGCCATACCCTCCGCTCGCAGTCGTCAGGCCAGCCGCGTGAGCGGCTGCTGCGCGAACTTCACGCCTGCCAGCCCATGCGCCATCAGCGCGCGGATGTTGGCATGGTCGCTGCCCTCGGGGGTGGCCAGCACGCTGCGGTAGTGCTCGCCGAAGGCCAGCAGCGCTTCCTGGTCGCTCAGGCCTTCGAGCAGGGCCAGGCCCAGGGTCTTGCACGAGCCTTCGTTCTGCCCGGCGGCGTTCTCGACGCCACCGTTGACGAAGGCCTGGGGCTGGTAGCTGTAGTTCGCGGCAATGAACGCCAGGGTGTCGGCGAAGGCGTGTTCGCCGCTGGCGAGGCTGTCGCGCAGGGTGTTCAGATCAGTCACGTGGCTTTCCTTTTTCGAACGCCGCCTGTTGTTCGGCGCTGGCTTCTTTCTGGTACTGGGCTTTCCACTCGGCATAGGGCATGCCGTAGACCACTTCCCGGGCATCATCCAGGCTCAGGTCGATCTGCCGCTCGTCGGCGGCGGCCTTGTACCACTTGGACAGGCAGTTGCGGCAGAAGCCGGAAAGGTTCATCAGGTCGATGTTCTGCACGTCGGTGCGTTGGCGCAGGTGTTCGACCAGGCGCCGGAAGGCGGCGGCTTCGAGTTCGAGCTGTTGTTGGGGCGTCATGGGCTTCTCTCAGGTCATGCGGTTCTTCAGGTGGCGGCCACCATTGATGACCACCTGGCTGCCGGTGCTGTACTGGCTCTGGAGCAGGAACATCACCGCCTCGATCAAGGGGCGTGCACCGGGCTCGAATTCCAGCAGGGCCTTCTTCAGGGTCTGCTGGCGGTAGGCCTCGTCGCCGCCCTCCTTGAGGATCAGCAGGCCTGGCAGGATACCGTTCACGCGCACCTTCGGCGCGTATTTTTCGGCGAACGACAGCACCATGTTCTGCAGGGCGGCCTTGGTCGCGGCATAGCCGATATGGCTCTTGCTGCCGCGCGAGGAGGTTTCGTCGCAGATGTGGATGATGTCGGCCTTGTCCACCTTGGCCAGCAACTCGCCCAGGGCCAGGTTGAGATGGTAGGGCGCCTCGACGTGCAGGCGGAACATGGTCTCGAGGTTGTCCAGGCCGTCGTCCAGCCACAGCGAGGCGTTGTGGATGATTGCGCGCAGGCCGTCATAGTGGCCGTGCAGGTGGTCGATCAGCGCCTGGCGGTCGGCTTCCCGGCAGAGGTCGGCCTGGAACTGGAGGATGTTCGGGTGCGGGGACTGCGGCTGGAGGCTACGGCTGGCACTGACCACCGTATGGCCGGCCTGTGCCAGTTCGAGGGCCAGGGCCAGCCCGACGCGCTGGCTGGCTCCGGTGACGAGGATTGGGCTGTTCATGTTCGGGGCAATCAACTTGTCTGTCCTTGCATGGATGCCCCAGCATACCCGAACTGTTTCCCTTTGTATGACCTGGCCTCAGCGGCTGCGCAGTCCGCGCGCCGCCTGTGCGGCGGATGCCGGGGCTGCGTTCAGCCAGCCGGCCAGCAGGCGGGTCGAGAGTGGGATGAACAGGTACACCATCACCGGCGTCAGGCCCAGGGTACTGAGCAGGACCCGTGGCACCAGGTCCAGCGGCGCCAGCCAGTGCCCGAACAGCACGTTGAACAGCAGCGAGACCGGGAAGAACGCCAGCCAGATGGCCACGGTCTGCTTCCAGCGTGGCGGTTTGTGCACCAGATGGGTGCCGAACCAGTCGTCCAGGCCGGTCACGCGCCGCTCTTCGGGGCGCTCGAACAGGCCGTTGCCACGCTGCAGCCAGGCGCGACGGGAGGCGGAGTGCTCCCAGGCATGCAGGGTCTGTTCGTCGGTGAAGCGGAAGACGATCTGGAACTCGTCGCCGTCGGCGGGTGGGGCGAGGATGCCCGAGCCCAGGTAGCCGGGAAAGTCGGTGGCCAGTTGTTCGCCTTCGTGGAGCCAGGCCAGCAGCTCCTGGTAACGGCCATGGGCGGCGCGGCGCGACACCATCAGGGTGACGGGTGGGGTAGACATCGTGTATCTCCTGGCGACGGGGCTGGCGGGTAGCTGGCCCCTTGGCTTGCGTGGCCCGGGGTGATGGGCGACACAGGCGTGATGCAAGAATCGGGCACGGATTATCGCGGATTTTTCGTGACCGGTCAGTGCCGGCTGGCAGGCGGTCGCGCTGACCCTGCGTGGCCTCCCGTCGTAGAATGCCCCTCAGACACACATGACAGGGTTGCCAGCGCAGATGAACGAAGAGGTAGCGGCCTTGGCCAATGGCGCGGGCCTGGAACCCCAGGCGCGGGTGCCGATTCGCGAAGTTTCCCGGCAGACCGGCGTCAACCCGGTGACCCTGCGGGCGTGGGAGCGCCGCTATGGGCTGATTCGGCCGACGCGGACCCGTAGTGGGCACCGCCTTTATTCCCAGGACGACATCGACACCATCCGCAGCATCCTGGGCTGGCTGGCGCGTGGTGTGGCGGTGAGCAAGGTCGGCAGCATCCTGGCCCGCGACCAGGCGCTGGCCCAGGATGCGTGTGCCGCCGCCCATGCCGACGACCTGGCGCGCTGGCGGGTGCAGGTGCACGCGGCGGCGCAGCGCTTCGACGGTGGCGGCCTGGACCGGCTGTTCGACCAGGTATTCGCCGGCCTTGCCCTGGACCAGGTCTTCGGCGAGGTGTTCATGCCGGTATGGCAGTCACTGCGCGCGGGCCATGGGAGTTTCGGCCAGGCCAGCGCCTGGTTGTTTCTCGACCAGTTCCTGCGTGGCCGGGTGCTGCTGCGCCTGCAACTGGCTCGCGAGCCGCGTGGCAGCCGCGTGGTGCTGGCGCCTTTGCCGGGGCAATGCCATGAACTAGAGCTGCTGGTGGCAGGCTTGCTGTTGGGCTACGACGAAGTGAGCGTGACGCTGCTGCCCCTGGGGCAGCCACTGGAGGAACTGGCGCTGGTCTGCGAACGCTTGGCGCCCGATGCGCTGGTACTGTTCGCCAACCACCAGCCGACCGTGGAGTTGGGCAAGCGTCTGGCGCGTCTGGCGCCAGGGCTGGGCTGCCCGTTGTTGTTGGCGGGGGAGACGGCGGAGCTTGCCCAGGGCAACCTGGCGGGGAGCGCCATGGCCTGCCTGGGCGCCGAGGGTGGCCTGATGCGCAGGCGCTTGCGGTAGTACCTGGGCGGTCAGCCGGCGACCTGAGCGTGCAGCTCCGGGTGGGCCTGGCGATGGGCCTGGAGGATGTATTCGCGCAGGCGCTCGATCTCTTGCGCTGGGCTGCGGCTGAGGTCGTAGGCGGCCAAGTCCGGGCCGATGCGGCGGCGCAGTACGCCATGCAGGCCGATGGCTGGGATGCCTTCGGGAGCGAAGTGCAGGTCGAAGCGCGCAGGCGCTTCTGGCAAGTCGCGCACTTGCACCAGTACACCTTTGAAGGAAATCTCCCGGACCCACAGGCCGCTGCCTGCGCCGTGCGCGTCGAGCAGCGCGGCCGGCTCTTCCAGCGACAGGCGCCAGGGGCGCAGCATGGGGCCGTCCTCGTAGATCTCCGGTGAGCCCAACTGCAGGTGCAGGGCGTGGAATTCGTCTTCCACCAGTTGCAGGGGAAAGCTGATCTGCTGGTTGTTGAACTGCGCCTGGAGCGTGACCTGCTCGTTGGCCACCAGGCGGGTGAGCAACTGCTGGAGCCGATGGTCGCCATTGACCAGCAGGCCCGACATGGGGTCGGCCAGGTTCAACTGGGGCGAATGCTGCATGTTCTGGATGAAGTCCAGTTCGTCCTGGGTCAGGAGGGCGTCTGCTTGCATGGTCGAACTCGAAGGTGGCTGTTTCTTCAACGTCATGGACAGCACGCAAGGCGCTTCGTTCAGAAGCGTTGGTCAGATTTCCGACGGCCAACCTGGGCCGGTGCTGATGCATGCCCGGGCCCTTGGGTGGGAAGGAGACTTTGGTGGGAGGCGGCCTTTTGCCACTGTCGGATGCTAGTATCCTACGTTTTCACTCAGTTTCGGAATCCTCTGCCCGATGAAAGTCGCCATTATTTCTGGTTCGGTGTACGGCACCGCCGATGAAGTCGCCCGTCACGCCGAGTCCCTGCTCAAGGCTGCCGGCCTGCAGGCCTGGCACGCTGCCCGCGCCACCTTGCAGGACCTGCAGGGTTTCGCCCCCGACGCCTTCCTGGCCGTGACCTCGACCACGGGCATGGGTGAGCTGCCGGACAGCATCATCCCGTTGTTCAGCAGCATTCGCGACACCCTGCCTGCCGAGTGGCGTGGGCTGCCGGGCGCGGTGATCGGGTTGGGCGATTCGAGCTATGGCGATACCTACTGTGGCGGTGGCGAGCAGCTGCGCGAGCTGTTCGCCGAGCTGGGGTTGCGTGAAGTGCTGCCGATGCTGCGCCTGGATGCCAGCGAGACCGTGACCCCGGAGACCGATGCCGAGCCGTGGATCGCCGAGTTCGTGGCGGCGCTGCAAGGCTGAGCCTTTTTGGGGGCTGGTACTGGCCCCCGTATCACCCACCAGGCGCCGGCCGCTCGCGCAGCAGTTGCAACCAGGCCTGCGCTGCCCGTGACAGGTAGGCCCCGCGCCGCCAGATGAAGGCTATGTCCCAACGCAAAGCCGCCGGCGCCAGCAGCGGCAAGCGCACCACGCCGGGCCGCTCCAGCGCCCGCGCCACCACCCTGGGCAGCAACACCACGCCCTGGCCCGCCGCGACCAGTGCGGCGAGGAAGTCCGCCTGGCCGCTGCGTCCACCTTCCTTCGGGGTGAATCCCATCTGCTGGCAGGCGCCCAGCAGGCGGTCATTGAGCACGAAGCTGCGCTGGTACAAGAGAAACGGCGTGTCCGCCAGCTGGCGCAGCTCGACCTGTGGCAAGCCCGCCAGGGCATGCCCGGCCGGCAACAGGGCATCCAGCGGTTCGTTGCAAAAGGGCTGGTACTCGAAGGCCGGATCGCTCGGCGTCAGGCTGCCGCCCAGCTCCAGCTCGCCGCTGGCGACCGCTTGCTCCACGGTGCGGCTACCCCCTTCGAGCAACTGGATGTCGATGTTCGGATGACGCCGCCGGTACTCGGCGAACAACCCCGCGAACAGCGCGTCGCTGCCCAGCAGCGGCAGCCCCAGGCGCAGCTCGCCCCGGGCCATCTGGTCGAGGTCGTCGAGCTCGCCCAGCAACGCCTGGCGCTGGCGCAGCAGGGCTTCGCCACGTTCGAGGACGATGCGCCCGGCAGCTGTCAGGTGCAACTGCGAGCCCTGGCGCTCCAAGAGCGGCTGGCCGAGGTCCTGCTCGAGCTGGGCAACCTGCTTGCTCACCGCCGATTGGCTGATGTGCAGGGTCTGGGCGGCCTGGGTGAAGCCCCCTCGGTGCACCACTTCGATGAAACTGCGCAGCTGTTTGAATTCCATGCGTTGAATTCCATTATGGAATGGCGATCAGTCTAACAATTCGCTTCTGGCCTAGGCAGGTGAAATCTTAAAATGAACGCCTGTCGAGGACTCCGTACCATGAAACCCCTGTCGTTGAAGAAATGCCTGCGCCTGCTAGCCGAGCTGGCGATCCTGCTTGCCCTGTTCCTGCTTGGCGGCCAGCTCGCCGTCTGGCTGGGGTGGCCGATTCCCGGTGGGGTGATGGGGCTGGCGCTGCTGTTGCTGCTGTTCGCCTGCGGTGTGGTGAAGCCGGCCATGCTGCAGTTGGGGGCCGGCTGGCTGATGGCAGAGATGCTGCTGTTCTTCATCCCGGCGCTGATGAGCCTGCTCGACTACGGCAACCTGCTGCGCAACGAGGGCTGGCGCATCCTGCTGGTGATCGCCGTGAGTACCTTGCTGGTGATGGTGGTCACGGCCGTGACCGTCGAGCTGGTGTGCCGCTGGAGGCTGCGCCATGAGCCTTGAACCCATGCCGCTGTTCTGGCTGGCGCTGACCCTGCTGGCCTACCTGGGCAGCCGTTGGCTGTACCGGCGCAGCGGGCGCTACCTGCTGTCGCCGCTGATCCTGGTGCCGGCCCTGTTGCTGGCGGTGGCCGTACCGCTGCACACCGCCTACGCCGAATACGCGCGCAACACCCACTGGCTGATGAGCGTGCTGGGCCCGGTGACGGTGGCCTTCGCCGTGCCGATCTGGCAACAGCGGGCTTTGCTGGCGCGGCACTGGCCGGCGCTGCTGGTGGGCATGCTGGCCGGTAGCGGCGCTTCGATCGCCAGTTCCTGGGGCCTGGCGCACCTGCTGGCGCTGGACGATTCGGTCAGCCTGTCGCTGCTGCCGCGCTCGATCACCACGCCATTCGCCATGCCGTTGGCCCGTGACCTCGGTGGCGTGCCGGAGCTGACCGCCGTGTTCGTCATGTTCACCGGCGTGCTCGGTGCAGTGTTCGGCGGCATCCTGCTGCGCTGGCTGCCCCTGCGCACGCCCTTGGCCCGCGGTGCGCTGTTCGGTGTCGGCGCCCATGGCGCGGGTGTCAGCCGGGCCCAGGAGGTAGGGGGCGAGGAAGGCTCCGTGGCCGGCCTGGTCATGGTCCTGACCGGCCTGCTCAACCTGTTCGCCGCACCCCTGCTGACGTGGCTGCTCTGACCGTTCATACCGCTGACCCGCAAAGCCAGCAAGCTGGCTGCCAATGCAAGTTTCGCCGCCCCATGCGCTGACTAGACTGAGCCTCGACATAGAGAGCACATGTAAGTGCCGAGGTGACACGCAATGAGCGCAACCCTGCCCTATATCGCCAACACTTATCCACCGGGACAACTCTGATGCCACTGGCTGAAATACCATTGTGCGTCTGGCGTACCCGAGGCCAAAGTTTTTCCTTCCGGGGCCAGAGCATCCGTTACTGGACAGCAGGGCAAGGAGAGCCACTGCTACTGCTTCACGGTTTCCCCACCGCCAGCTGGGATTGGCACTACCTGTGGGCACCCCTGACCCAGCGCTTCTGTGTGCTGGCCTGCGACATGCTCGGCTTTGGCGATTCGGCCAAGCCGCTTGACCACGACTACAGCCTGATGGAGCAGGCCGACCTGCAACAGGCCCTGCTCGCGCACCTGCGCATCGATCAGCCAGTCCACCTGCTGGCCCACGACTACGGTGGCAGCGTGGCCCAGGAGCTGCTGGCCCGGCACCACGAGCGACGCCTGGAAGTCGCCAGCTGCGCGTTCCTCAACAGCGGCCTGTTCCCCGAGTGCTACCAGGTGCTGCTGCTCCAGAAGCTCTTGCTCAGCCCCTTGGGCTGGTTGGTGGGCCGCAGTTTCGGGCGGGACGACCTGGTGCGCAACGTCAGCCATATCTACGGCCCCTGCACCCATCCCAGCGAAAGTGCCCTGGATGACTACTGGAGCCTGATCGTCTCCAACCGTGGCACGCGCATCCTGCACAAGCTGATCAGCTACCTGCCCGAACGCCGGGTGCATCGCGAGCGCTGGGTCGGTGCGCTGCAGCGCCGGGGCGTGCCGCTGCGCTTCATCAATGGCGTGGTCGACCCGGTCTCCGGCGCGCGGATGGTCGAGCGCTACCGACAACTGGTGCCGGAGCCGGACACCGTGTCGCTGCAGGGTATCGGCCACTACCCGCACACCGAGGCGCCGCTGCAGGTGCTGCGGCATTACCTGGCCTTTCGCGAGCAGCCCCTGACGTGCTTCACGCAGAAAGTCGCCTGGTCCTGAAGGCGGGTCGCACAGATTAGGCGGTGGGCGATCATCGGCCTGTCTTATCGCCCGCCATTCAGCCCCCGTGCGCTTGATTGTCCGCCGTCCGCGGCTGGCGGACACTGCCCGGACCCCAATCCCTGCCTGGAGCCTTGGACATGAGCGAAGCGGTACGACTGCAAGATCGTGTGGTGATCGTCACGGGGGCCGGTGGCGGCCTGGGCAGGGCCCATGCGTTGCTGTTCGCCGCGCGTGGGGCCAAGGTGGTGGTCAACGACCTGGGGGGCTCGACCCACGGCGAAGGCGCCAGCGCCTCGGCGGCCGACCGAGTGGTGGAGGAGATCCGCGCAGCGGGTGGCATGGCGGTGGCCAACCATGACTCGGTCACCGACGGCGCACGCATCGTCGAGCAGGCCCTGGATTGCTTCGGCCGGGTCGATGTGCTGGTGAACAATGCCGGCATCCTGCGCGACAAGACCTTCCACAAGATGGAGGACGGCGATTGGGACCTGGTCTACCGGGTCCATGTGGAGGGGGCCTACAAGGTCACCCACGCCGCCTGGCCACACTTGCGCGAGCAGAACTGGGGGCGGGTGATCTTCACCGCGTCGACCTCCGGCATCTACGGCAACTTCGGCCAGGCCAACTACGGCATGGCCAAGCTGGGTCTGTATGGCCTGACCCGTACCCTGGCCATCGAAGGACGCAGGCACGGCATCCTGGTCAACGCCATCGCCCCCACCGGCGGGACGCGCATGACCGAAGGGTTGATTCCGCCCCAGGTGTTCGAGCGGCTCAAGCCCGAGCTGGTCAGCCCGCTGGTGGTGTACCTGGGCAGCGAGCGCTGCGAGGACAGCGGGCAACTGTTCGAAGTGGGCGGCGGTTGGGTCGGCAAGGTGCGCTGGGAGCGTAGCCTGGGTGTCGGCTTCGATCCTCGGGAAGGCTTTACCCCGGAGCAGGTGGCGGACAACTGGGGACGGATCTGCGATTTCGACGGCGCGGTGCATCCCGAGGACAGCCTGCAAGCGTTGCAGCAAATGATGGCGAACCTGCAGAAGTATCCGCTGGGTTGAGGCCATTGGGGCTGCGCAGCCCATCGCCGGCAAGCCGGCTCCCACAGGGGCCCCGTTGCCCTTTCGGCCTCTGTTCTCCGCGTGCAGGGTAATCCTCCACAGATGTTCCCGGCAGGGCACATGATTTGTGAACGCCGCTGGACCTGTGGGAGCTGGCTTGCCGGCGATGGGCCGCGCAGCGGCCCCGATATTCCTGCAGACATAAAAAAGGCCGCTGCAAACGCAGCGGCCAATCGAGACGTTAGATCAAGGAGCTTCAAAATCAACGTCGGTGAACCTTGCAGGCCCGAAGAACAGGGGGAGAGCCCTTCGTGCCAGCCAGTGAGGTCAGAATAAGCGCTTGATCCCGTAGGAAAAATAGCGACTTCCGACATTCACCTTTACGTTTAGGGTAAAAGTCCTGGCACGAACCGTGCCCCTCACGCGATACGCCGTGTCAGTGCGCTGGCGCGTA
This sequence comes from Pseudomonas guariconensis, assembly GCF_024127895.1. GTDB lineage: Bacteria > Pseudomonadota > Gammaproteobacteria > Pseudomonadales > Pseudomonadaceae > Aquipseudomonas > Aquipseudomonas guariconensis_B. The sequence goes on from NZ_JAMYBK010000011.1 coordinate 66,510, forward strand.
GCCCATCCGCCAACTGGCAGCCTGCGTCGCCGCCAGCAAGCGCTGGGCCGCCGGGCCATGTTCGTCGGCATGGAAGATCGACGTCGGGCCGACCACGGTCATCACCGCAGCGATCTGGCCCATGGCATTGAACACCGGTGCCGACAGGGCATCCACGCCCGGCATCAGCAGACCATGCACATGGTGCAGGCCGCGCTCGCGGATCTGCGTCAGCAACGGCGCATAGTCGCTGAACGGCTGGTTCAGCGTGGCCAGCTCCCGCTCGCGCAACTCGACAGTTTCGCGCTCCGGCAGGTAGGCGGCGAACACCAGCCCCGTGGAGGAGCTGAGCAGCGGCAGGACCGAGCCGATCTGCGTCACCACCGTCACCGCGCGTACCGCCGGTTCGATGCTCACCACCGTGGCGCCCTGGTTGCCCCACACGGCCACGAAACAGCTCTCGTTGAGCGCGTCGCGCAGTTGCGACAGCGGCAGGGCCGACACCTTCAGCACATCGATGCTCCCCAGCGCAGCCATCCCCACCCGCAGGGCCTCGCGCCCCAGCCCGTAGTGGTTGGTGGCCGGGTCCTGCTCGGCGAAGCCGCTGGCGATCAGCGCCTGCAGGTAGCGGTGCACCTTGCTGGCGGGCATGTCCACATGCTCGGCCAGGCGCGACAGGGAGGTGGACGGCGAGAGTTCGGCAAGGGCCTTGAGAATATCGGTGCCGACTTCCGCCGAGCGAACCTTCTGCTTGCCGTTGTCGGCGGGGGAGCTGGCTTTGGCCATGGGCTTGGGCATCCAGGGAGACAGATGGGCGTCTTTATAGCTTGACGCCATGTGGCAATCAAATTACGTTATTCGTAATCTGATTACGATAAAAACAATGCAGACGCGCTGCCACGCCTGGGTCGATCGCCGGAAAGAGCCGGAACGGGCCAGCAGCCAGCTGCCAGCAACGGCTCCCTGGGAGCCCGGAGGCACCGATGAATCGCGACCATTCCCCTGTTCTTGAATACCTGAGCGGGTTCGGCAACGAATTCGCCAGCGAGGCGTTGCCCGGCGCCCTGCCTGTGGGGCAGAACTCGCCGCAGAAAGCCCCTTATGGCCTGTACGCCGAGCTGCTCTCGGGCACCGCGTTCACCATGCCGCGCAGCGAACTGCGCCGCACCTGGCTGTACCGCATCCGCCCCTCGGCCCTGCACCCGCGCTTCGAGCGCCTGGAGCGCCAGCCACTGGGCAGCCCGCTGGGCGACGTCACCCCCAACCGCCTGCGCTGGAGCCCACAGCCGATCCCGTCCGAGTCCACCGACTTCATCGAGGGCTGGGTGCCCATGGTGGCCAACTCGGCGGCGCAGAAGCCGGCTGGCGTGAGCATCTACATCTACCGCGCCAACCGCTCCATGGAGCGGGTGTTCTTCAACGCCGACGGTGAGCTGCTGCTGGTGCCGGAGCAGGGCCGCCTGCGCATCGCCACCGAGCTGGGCGTGATGGAGGTCGAGCCGCTGGAGATCGCCGTGATCCCGCGCGGCATGAAGTTCCGCGTCGAACTGCTCGACGGCCAGGCCCGTGGCTACATCGCCGAGAACCATGGCGCGCCGCTGCGCATCCCGGATCTGGGGCCGATCGGCAGCAATGGCCTGGCCAACCCGCGTGACTTCCTCACCCCGGTCGCCCACTACGAGGAGGCCGAGGGGCCTGTGCAACTGGTGCAGAAGTTCCTCGGCGAACACTGGGCCTGCGAGCTCCAGCACTCGCCGCTGGACGTGGTGGCATGGCATGGTAGCAACGTGCCCTACAAGTACGACCTGCGCCGTTTCAACACCATCGGCACGGTCAGCTTCGACCACCCGGACCCGTCGATCTTCACTGTGCTGACCTCGCCGACCAGCGTCCACGGCCTGGCCAACATGGATTTCGTGATCTTCCCGCCGCGCTGGATGGTGGCCGAGAACACCTTCCGTCCGCCATGGTTCCACCGCAACCTGATGAACGAGTTCATGGGCCTGATCCACGGCGCCTACGATGCCAAGGCCGAAGGCTTCCTGCCCGGCGGCGCTTCGCTGCATGGCGTGATGAGCGCCCACGGCCCGGATGCCGAGACCTGCGCCAAGGCCATCGCCGCCGACCTGGCGCCGCACAAGATCGACGACACCATGGCGTTCATGTTCGAGACCAGCCAGGTGCTGCGTCCGAGCCGCCATGCCCTGGAGTGCCCGCAACTGCAGGCCGACTACGATAGTTGCTGGGCCACCTTGCCGAGCACCTTCAACCCGAACCGGAGATAACCCATGAACCAGACCGCCATCGCCCGCAGTTGGGTCGAGCACGCCAACGGCCACCGCGACTTCCCGTTGCAGAACCTGCCCCTGGGCATCTTCAGCCGCCCGGGCGAAGCGCTGCGTTGCGGCGTGGCCATCGGCGACGCCATCCTCGACCTGGAGGCGGTACTGGCCGCCGGGCTGTTCGACGGCGAGGCCAAGGCCGCGGTGCAAGCCACCCGTGGCGGCGCGCTGAACGCCTTCTTCGCCCTCGGCCGCCCGGCCCGTGTCGCCCTGCGCGAGCGCCTGCTGGCGCTGCTCGGCGAGCACAGCGAGCACCAGGCGGCGCTGAAAGCGGCGCTGTACCCGGCCAGCGAGTGCCAGATGCACCTGCCGGCCAAGGTCGGCGACTACACCGACTTCTACGTGGGCATCGAGCACGCCAAGAACGTCGGCAAGCTGTTCCGCCCAGACAACCCGCTGCTGCCCAACTACAAGTACGTGCCCATCGGCTACCATGGCCGCGCTTCGACCATCCGCCCCTCCGGCACCGACGTGCGCCGGCCCAAGGGCCAGACGCTGCCGGCCGGACAGGCCGAGCCGAGCTTCGGCCCTTGCGCGCGCCTGGACTACGAGCTGGAGCTGGGTATCTGGATCGGCCAGGGCAACGCCATGGGCCAGCCCATCCCGGTAGGCGACGCCGCCGAGCACGTGGCCGGCTTCTGCCTGCTCAACGACTGGTCGGCGCGTGACATCCAGGCCTGGGAATACCAGCCGCTGGGCCCATTCCTGTCCAAGAGCTTCATCACCACCGTCTCGCCCTGGGTGGTCACCGCCGAGGCCTTGGAGCCGTTCCGCTGCGCCCAGCCGGCCCGCCCGCAAGGCGACCCGCAGCCACTGTCGTACCTGCTGGACACCCGTGACCAGGCCAACGGCGCCTTCGACATCGAACTGGAAGTGCTGCTGCTCACCGAGCGCATGCGCGAGGAGGGCTTGCCGGCCCATCGCCTGACCCTGAGCAATACCCGCAGCATGTACTGGACCGTGGCGCAGATGGTCGCCCACCACAGCGTCAACGGCTGCCAGTTGCAGCCGGGCGACCTGTTCGGTTCGGGTACCCTGTCTGGCGCGGTGCCTGGCTCCTTCGGCAGCCTGCTGGAGATCACCGAGGGCGGCAAGCACCCGGTGGAGCTGGCCAGCGGCGAGGTGCGCAAGTTCCTCGAGGACGGCGACGAGATCATCCTGCGCGCCCGCTGCACCCGCGACGGCGTGGCCAGCATCGGCTTCGGCGAATGCCGCGGCAAGATCCTGGCGGCCAACTGAGGGGCAGGGCGATGGAGCTGTTTACCTACTACCGTTCCACCTCCTCGTATCGGGTGCGCATCGCCCTGGCGCTCAAGGGCCTGGATTACCAGGCCCTGCCGGTGAACCTGCTGCAGGGCGAGCAGCACACGGCGGGCTACCTGGCGCTCAATCCCCAGGGCCGCGTGCCGGCCCTGCGTACCGACGGCGGCGCACTGCTGGTGCAGTCGCCGGCGATCATCGAGTACCTGGAAGAGGTTCATCCACAGCCGGCGCTGTTGCCAGCCGATGCCGAGGTGCGCGCCAAGGTACGTGGCGTGGCGGCGATCATCGGCTGCGACATCCACCCGCTGCACAACGTCAGCGTGCTCAAGCAATTGCGCCAGTTGGGCCATGACGAGGCCCAGGTCAACCAGTGGATCGCCCATTGGATTGGCCAGGGTCTGGCAGCTGTCGAGCAGTTGATCGGCGACGAGGGCTTCTGCTTCGGCGACGAGCCTGGGCTGGCGGATGTCTACCTGATCCCGCAGCTGTATGCGGCCGAGCGCTTCAACGTCGACCTCGGCAGCTTCCCGAGGATCCGCCGCGTCGCCGCCCTGGCCGAGGCGCATCCCGCCTTTCTCAAGGCCCACCCTTCCTGCCAGGTGGACACACCGGCTCAGTGAATCGAGCGCTTCGCCGAGGGTAGCTGGGCGAGGCGTTCGCTCAGCTTGAGGCGCTGCACCGGGTCGTCAGTCAGCAGCAGGGCATGCTCCAGGTCGAAGCGTTCGGCCTGGGGGCAGTCCAGATGCTGGTAGAGGGTGGCGCGGGCCAGGTAGTCGTTGACCGTCACCGGCCCCAGTTGCATGACCCGCTCGGCGTCGATCAGCGCGGCCAGGTCGTTGTCGTTGCTGGTGTGCAACTGGCGCAGGTTGCGTGACAGGCGCTGGAGCATCTGCAGGGGGCTGGCCGTGCGCAGGTGCTCGGCGCTCAGCGGCAGGTGCGGGCCGAACTGGCGGGCGAGCAGTTCGCGGCAGTCGGTCGGATACAGGCGCCGTCCGCCGCACGGGTCGAGCAGGTGATCGGCGCCCGGCACGCGCAGCAGGAAGTGGCCGGGGAAGTTCACGCCTTCCAGGGGAATCGACAGGCGCCGGGCCAGCTCCAGGGCGAGGATGGCCAACGGCAGCGGTTGCCCGCGTCGACGCTGCAAGACCTTGTCCATCAAGGCGGCCTGGGGGCGCAGGGGATGGTACTCGTCCTGCTGGAAACCCAGGGCGTTGAGTTGGCGCAGCAGTGGCTGGGCCAGTTCGCCGAGCGGCAGCATCGGCAGGTTGGCGCTGACCTGGCGTTGCAGCTCGTGCAACTGGGCAAGGCCTGCCGCCGGCTCTACCGTCCGGTCATGTTCGGCGGCGATCCACAGGGTCGCCTCCAACAGGGCGACAGGTTCGCGTTCCAGGCAGGCCAGGCAGGCTTGACGTGGGTTCATGGGCATCTCCACACACGCTTATCTTTTAGCCCTGGCGCCGTGATTCGTCCAGTGGTCCGTCAGGGGATTGAGCGTCAAAGAGCTGCCTATACTGGAAAGAGCACCTCTTCGGGGAGCCCGTTGATGTTCGCGCTCATGCAAAGCACCCGCACCCAGTCGCTGCACCTGTGCATCGACCCGCCCACAGGCCTCAAGGCCGTGGTGGCGATCCACAGCGAGCAATTGGGGCCGGCCATGGGCGGTTGCCGCTACCTGCCCTATGCCGATGACGAAAGCGCCATGACCGATGCCATCCGCCTGGCCCAGGGCATGAGCTACAAGGCGGCCCTCGCTGGCTTGCCGCTGGGCGGCGGCAAGGCGGTGATCATGCGCAATCCGCATGTGGAAAACCGCGCGGCATTGTTCGAGGCCTTCGGCCGTTTCGTCGATACCCTGCAAGGGCGGTTCATCACTGCGGTGGACAGCGGCACCTCGACCCTGGACATGGACTGCATCGCCCAGGTCACCCCCCATGTCACCAGCACCACCGCCTCGGGCGATCCTTCGCCCCACGCGGCCATGGGGGTGTTCGCCGGTATCCGCGCCACGTCCGTGGCCCGGCTGGGCAGCGACAACCTCGAAGGCTTGCGGGTGGCGGTGCAAGGGCTGGGTAACGTCGGCTACGCCCTGGCCGAGCAACTGCATGCGGCGGGAGCGGAGCTGCTGGTCAGCGATCTCGACCCGGGGCGGGTGCGTTTGGCCGTGGAGCAACTGGATGCGCATCCGGTGACCAACGATGCGCTGATCAGCACGCCTTGCGACATCTTCGCGCCTTGTGGCGTAGGGCCGGTGCTCAATGGCCAGAGCGTGATGCAGCTGCGTTGCGCGGCGGTGGCGGGTGCGGCGAACAATCAGTTGACCACGTTGCAGGTGGCCGACCAGTTGGAGAAGCGCGGCATCCTCTATGCGCCTGACTATGTGATCAATGCCGGTGGCCTGATCTACGTAGCGCTGACCCACTGTGGCGAAGACCTGGGCACCATCACCGCGCACCTGGCGCGCATCCCCACCCGGCTGACCGAAGTGTTCGCCCATGCCCAGGCGGAAAAGCGCTCGCCGGCGCGGGTGGCGCAGATGCTGGCGGAGCGGTTGCTTTACGGGTGAGTTCCGGGGCTGCCCCACGGCAGCCCATCGCCGGCAAGCCCCACAAGTCCTTTGCAGGGCACATTATTGGTGAACAGCGCTGGCCCTGTGGGGGCTTGCCGGCGATGGAGCGCGAAGCGGCCCCAAGCGACGGTGAGGCTTACTCGCCCCCACTACCTTCGAGCAACTCCCCCAGCGCATCCGGCTGGTTCTTGAACGCCCGGGCGAACACATCACGATGCCTGGCCATGTAGATACCGGCTTCCTCGACCTGCTGCTCGCTCAGCGAAGGCACCGCCTTGTGCAACACCTCGGCCAGGCGTTCGGCCAGCTCGAGCATCTTGTCGTGACGATCTGCTTCAGCCTTATCCATGAACAAGCGCTCCGGGTCTCGGCTGCTGCGGTACACCACTTCGACGGCCATTCATCACCTCTGTGCCTTTTGCTGTTGGGGTTACTGGTTAACTGTATTTATATACAGTATCCGTTTCAACCGCCTCGTTGCAACCACGATGATGGCTTTTCATCTCCAAGGCATTCGGCAAAAGCGTAGCCCACAGGTGCCTTGCGGCAATCGGTCGCCTTCCAAGACGAGGGCCTGGCCCTTTAACTGCATGGCACAAGCGTCACAGGCGTGGCGCATCATCCTTCAGGTCGTATCGGGGAATCGAACATCGTGAACATCAAATGGGCTGAAAAGCTGCGCAAGGGCCTGCATGGCTCCGCCGACTCGCTGGGCAACCTGTGCGTCGAGTCGTTCCACTACCTGGCGTTGTTCGGTATCGGTGGTATCACCGCCTACGCGGCGCTGATGACCTTCCTGGACATGCTGGGCAAGGGCGGGGTGAGCGTGGACGACATCCTGCTGCTGTTCATCTACCTGGAGCTCGGCGCCATGGTGGGGATCTACTTCAAGACCAACCACATGCCGATCCGCTTCCTGCTCTACGTGGCGATCACCGCGCTGACCCGCCTGCTGATCGGCGATGTCTCGCACCACAAGGCGCCGGATGCGGGCCTGTTGTACCTGTGCGGGGGCATCCTGCTGCTGGCGTTTTCCATCCTGGTGGTGCGCTATGCCTCGTACCGCTACCCCTCCACCCGGGTGATCGATGCCAGTGGCAAGGACCTGGACGACGGCAAGGTCTGAGTTTCTGTCCAGGAGCGGTGGATGTACCGGCGGGGGTTCGAAGCACAATGTGCGCAGGCGCTTCGGCTGGCAGCGCTAGCGGGCGATATTGCTGGGCTGCCAGGCGATACCACGGCGGGTGCCGCCTTCGGTCAGCGCGGCGAGGACTTCCATGACGCTATGGCCCTGCTCGATGGCCAGGCCCAGGCGGATGCTGTCGATGAGCCGCTGCAGGCGTACCGGGTCGTTGCGCTGGGCCTCGGTGATCAGCCGCTTGGCGACCACGCCGCTGTCGTCGGAGAGGGTCAGCATGATGCTGCCGTCCAGGCGTTCGATGCTCAGGTTGACTCGGTATCGGGGGGCGAAGGCGTCGCTGATCTGGTCGAAGGGGTTGTTCATGGTCGGTGTCTGCGAATGAATGTCTGCAGGAATTGACCGGGTGAGCGGGAGGTTGGTTCAGGGCCTTCGATCGGCGGGAACGAAAACGCCCGGTGCGGGCACCGGGCGTCGAGGGCTACAGGGTTACTCGGGCTGGATCACCGAGCGGCGGCTGCGCAGCTTGCCGTAGAAGTGCTCCAGCGCATTGTTCAGCTTGCTGGCGGCACCATCGACCGCCTGGTCCAGCGAGGCGGCGGTGTGGGTCACGGAAATCGGTTGATGGCCTTTCGGGCGAGCCTCCATCTGGCAGCGTTTGTCCTGGGGGCCGGGCTTGGCGCCGTTCTCGTCGCGCAGGTGGACCTCGATGCGGGTGAGGTCGTCCTCGTAGCGTTCGAGCGTGCTTTCCAGCGTGCTGCGGACCCACTCGTTGAGCCGGATGTTGCCTTGGAGGTGATTGCTGCTGTTGACCTGGATTTGCATGATTCAATCCTTATTCAGCTTGCTCGCGTGGAGGCGTGCCTAGGCCACTGAGGCCCTTGGAATTTCTTCGCCTCTTGACTGTAAAGTCAGGCAATGGCGAAACGAATTCAAGCCCTTCTGCAAAATAAATTTCCTGTTGCAAATTCGGGTGGAGGGGGTGGGTTCGCTCTGGGCTGGTCGGTCGGGACTTTCCATTGCCACTTGGGGCTGCAAAGCAGCCCCAAGACTCGAAGCACTATTCAACTGACCCGTCGTCTTCAGAACGCCACGGACGTTTGCACATACACCGTCCGCGGTTCCCCCACGTACTTGCCCTTGTTGTTGTCATCGAACGAGCGGGTGTAGTACTCGCGGTTGAACAGGTTCTTCACCCCCACCGCCACCTTCAGGTTCGACAACTGCGGCCCGAAGTCATACCCGGCGCGGGTGCTGACCAGCATGTAGCCGGGGATGCGCCCGGTGCTGCCGTCGGCGCTTTCGCTGCCGGTGTTGGCGTTGTCGGCGTACTGGCTGCTCTGGAAGCTGCTGTCCAGGTTCAACTGCCATGGGCCCTCGGTGTAGCCGATACCCAGGGTGCCCTTGTGCCGCGAGGAGAACGGCACCTGGTTGCCCTTGTTCGGCCCGTCCTCGCGGATCGTGGCGTCGACGAAGGCGTAGCTGGCGTGCACATCGAAGCCGGCCAGTGCCGGGTTCAGGCCGTCGAGGGCATAGCGCACGCTGGTCTCGATGCCCTGGTGGCGGGTTTCGCCGCGGGCGATCACCGAGTCGTTGGTCTGGTTGCTTTCGTACTGGTTGTCGAAGTTGATCAGGAAGGCGCCGATCTCTGCCTGCAGGTCACCGTTGTCGTAGCGGGTGCCGACTTCCCAGGTGCGCGCTTTTTCCGGCTTGACCTCGCCGCTGCTGACCCGGTTGGGCATCTGGCTGTACTGCACGCTGCCGAAGGAGCCTTCGGTGTTGGCGTAGAGGTTCCAGGTGTCGGTCAGGTGGTACATCACGTTCAGCGCTGGCAGGGCGGTGTTGTAGCTGCCTTGGTAACGCTCGCCGGTAAGCTTGTTGCTCTGCTCGGAGTCGATCATCTCGTAGCGGATGCCTGGGGTGATGGTCCAGCGGCCGATGTCGATGCGATCGTCCAGGTAGATCGCGTGGGCCTCGGTGCCGCCACGGGTATCGCGGTCGTTGCGGCTGGCGGTGGTCGGCAGATCACCGTTGATCGGCTCGCGGAAGCGCAGCTCGTGGCCGGCTTCGTTGACGTAGCGGTAGCCGATGCCCAGCTCGTGCCAGCTGTCGCCCAGGGCCAGGCCTTGCGAGAAACGGGTCTCGATGCCGCGCACCCAGTATTCGCGTGGCGACAGCGAAACGAAGCTGCCCTGGTCGAGGTAGCCGCTGCGCAGGGTCTTGGTGAAGAAGCTGTTGACGCTGAACTGGCGCTCGTCCTGCTTGTAGTCGTAGCCGACATTGACCAGCGTACGGCGGCCCCAGAACTTGTCCTGCAGGCGTGTCGACTGGTACGGGTCGGCGTCGAAGTCGGCCGTGCTCAGGCCGCCGGGCATGTCGGCCTCGCCCTCGTAGTACTGGGCCATGGCGTGCAGGCTGTTGGCCTCGTCGAGCTGCAGCTTGCCCTTGAGGATCAGGTCGTCGATCTGCGTGTCGCTGTGCTCGCGCCAGTCGCCGCCGCGGGTGCCGGAGTACAGCAGGGCGCCGCCCAGGCCGTTGTCGTGGGTGCCGCCGACCAGCAGGTTGGCGCTGTTCTTGAAGCCGTCGTGGCTCGACGAGGGGCTGATCTGGTTCTGCATGGCGGCCTTGAAGGTCGCTTGCTCCGGGATCGCCCGGGTCACGAAGTTGACGATGCCACCGACGTTCTGCGGCCCGTAGCGCACCGCGCCGCCGCCGCGTACCACATCCACCGCGTCCATGTTGCCCAGGCTGATCGGTGCCAGCGACAGCTGTGGCTGGCCGTAGGGGGCGAAGGGGACCGGGATGCCATCCATCAGCACGGTCGAGCGCGAGGCCAGGCGTGGGTTGAGGCCGCGGATGCCGAAGTTCAGCGCCAGGTCGTGGCTGCCCGTGCCGTTGTTTTCCGGTGCGTTCACCCCCGGGATGCGGTTGAGCACTTCACGGGCGGTGCTGGCGCCGTTGCGCTCGAAGTCTTCGCGGCGCACCACGTCGCGGGCGCCGGGGTGTTCGAAGACGTTGTCCTGGCGCGCTTCGGCCAGCCAGTCACCGACCACGGTCGAGGCGCTCAACTCCACGGGCGCACCGGCGGCGGCCGGTTGCAGGCTGTAGGCGTTGTCGGCTTCCTGGCGTGCCTGCAGGCCACTGCCGCGCAGCAACGTATCGAGGCCCTGGCGTACATCGTATTCGCCCTCCAGGCCTGGGCTCTGCAGGCCTTGGGTCAGGTGCGAACCGAAGCTGATCAGCGCGCCGCTCTCGCGGCCGAACTGGTTGAGGGCATCTTCCAGGGCGCCGGCGGCGATGTGATAGGCGCGGGCATCGGCGGCCTGGATGGTAGGTACGGTGAGGCCCAGGGCGGTGGCGAGCAACAAGGCCTGGACGAGGGGGCTGGGACGAAACAGCATGCGAGTGGTCCTTGAGAAGGGGGTTCTGCCTTCTCTGTCACGCGAGCCTTTGAAAATGGCTCAGGGGAATTGCAATTTTTTTCCGGGTTTCGCTTGGCGGCGGGTCAACCGATTCGCGGCTCCACCTTCACCCAGTAGCGGGTAAACCGCTTGACCCGTACCGGCAACGCCACTTCCAGCATCTCCAGGATCCGTTCACTGTCGTCCAACGGATACGACCCGGAGATCCGCAGCTCGGCCACCTGGTCGCTGCACCCCAGTTGCCCGTGCCGATAGCGCCCGAGCTCGGCGAGAAAGTCCGCCAGACGCATGTGCGAGGCCACCAGCATGCCGTCGACCCAGGCTCCGATATTGCGGTTCAGCGGTGCAATGTCATGCCAACCACCGTTGGCGAACCTGGCCTGTTGACCGGCCAGCAACGCTTGCCCGGCCAGGCTCGCCGAGCCACTGAACACCGAGACCAGGCTGAAGTCGGCGAACTGCCGTACGTTGAAACGCCCCTGCGTCAGTTGCAGCGCACCCCCGCCAGTGCGTAGCAGCAAGGGGCGCGGGTCCTTGGCCACCTGCAATTGCACTTCACCTTCGAGCAGGCGCACCTGCCGTTGCTGGCCATCGAAACGTACGTCGGCGGCACTGCGAGTGTTGAGCTGCAACAGGCTGCCGTCGTCCAGGTGCATCCGCCGGCGCTGGCCGACCGGGCTACGGTAGTCGGCCATCAGCCCTGGCAGGGGATTGTGCTGTCGCAAGCCCAGCCCCGTGGCACTGGCCACGCCGACCAGCAACAGCGCCTTGAGCGCTCGCCGCCGCGCAGGAGAGGGGGGCGCCTGCAGCGTGGCGTGCACCACCGGCGAGGCCACCCCGCGCAAGCGTTGGTTGACCTGCTGGATATGCGCCCAGGCGCGCTGGTGCTCGTGGTCGGCCTGCAGCCAGCGCTCCAGGGCCTGCTGCTGGGCCAGGTCGAAGTCCTCGCCCTGGGACTCGATCAGCCAGTGCACGGCCTGCTCGGCCACCTGCGGGGAGAAGCTGGTGTTCATAGCGCGAAGTAGCAGCGCAGGGCTGCCTTGTTCAGGTAGCGCTTGACCGTGGCCAGCGAGATGCCCAGCTCACGGGCGATGTCGGCCTGGCCCAGGCCGTCGATCTGGGCCAGCAGGAAGGCCCGTTTGACCAGCGGTGGCAGGCCGTCGAGCAGGCGATCGAGTTCCAGCAGGGTCTCGAAGATGAGTGCCTTCTGCTCCTCGCTCGGCGCCACCTCTTCGGGAACCTCGGCCAAGGCCTGGAGATAGGCACGCTCCAGCTCCTGGCGGCGAAAGTGGTTGCACAGCACGCGCTTGGCCACGGTGACGAGGAAGGCGCGCGGCTCGACCAACTGGGGCGCTTCGCGGGCCTGTAGCAGGCGCACGTAGGTGTCCTGGGCGAGGTCCGCGGCGCTCTGCGGGCAGCCCAGGCGGCGGCGCAGCCAACCGGTCAGCCAGTTGTGATGGGCGTGGTAGAGGCCTTCGACCGTGGAAGAGAGGGCGCTGGGCACCGATGCGACTCCGGCGCCTTTCGACGCATCTGCAAGTAAGAATTGTTCGCATTGTATTCGGGCAGGGCGGTGCAGGGCAATCGCTGCCGATGCCATGCGGGGCAAAGCCCCCGCAAACCCAAGGCATCGCCCAGGCTTTGCCTATGAGAATTGAAATCATTACTATTGAGCCCCCGATGCTTCCCGGACCGCCGCCATGAAAAGCAAAGCCGGCCTGCCCCTGGCCTATCGACTGGCCGTGACCTCGCGCAGCCTGGCCGCCTTGCTGGGCGGCTACCTGCTGGCCTCCATGGCGAGCGTGTGCATCTCGCTGCTGGCGCCGATGCGCCAGGTCGATGCGGCCTTGACCGGCATGATGCTGTCGTTCCTGTTCTACCTGCTGGCCTTCATCTGGTGCTTCGCCTGCCGTAGCGCCGCACGTGCCTGGCTGGGCGTACTGCTGCCGAGCCTGGTGCTGGGGGCGATCAACGGGCTGGCCTACTGGATGAAAAACCCATGAAAGAGGGCTTCCGCCAGGCCATGGCCTGGCTGCACACCTGGACCGGCCTGATCTTCGGCTGGCTGTTGTTCGCCATCTTCCTCACCGGGACGCTGTCGTACTTCAAGGAGGAGATCAATCACTGGAGCCAGCCGGAAGTCCACAGCCATCCGCTCGATTCGATGGCGAGCCTGGGCCTGGCCCAGCGCTACCTGGAAACCAACGCCGGCAATGCCGGCAGCTGGTTCATCCGCCTGCCCAACGCGCGCGAGGCGGCGCTGAGCGTCAATTGGCGCGACAGGGACGCCGGCGGGCGCCGTGGCTTCACCGGCAAGTCGCTGGACGCCCAAAGCGGCCAGGAGGTCGAGGCCCGCGACAGCCGCGGCGGCGAATTCTTCTACCGCTTTCACTTCCAACTGGAGATGCCCTATCCCTGGGGCCGCTGGTTGTCGACCTTCTGCGCCTTCATCATGCTGCTGGGCCTGGTCACCGGCATCATCACCCACAAGAAGATCTTCAAGGAGTTCTTCACCTTCCGCCCGGGCAAGGGGCAGCGCTCATGGCTCGATGGCCACAACGCCATCGGCGTGCTGGTGCTGCCGTTCCACCTGATGATCAGCTACAGCAGCCTGGTGCTTTTCATGTACCTGGTGATGCCGGCCGGCATCCTGGCCAGCTATGGCAGCCCCAACGGCTATTTCAACGACCTCTTCGGGCGCGACGAGCCGCCGAAGCTGGCCGGTGTCGCGGCGCCGCTGGTGCCGCTGCCGAGTCTGTATGCCAAGGTCCAGGAGCGGGTACCGGGCGGGCGCATCGGTTACATCCAAGTGCAGAACCCCGGCGACGCCAATGCCCGCGTGACCTTCACCCAGGCCTCGGCAGATAACGTGGCCTACAAGCGCAGCGCCAACTGGACCTTCGACGGCGCCAGCGGCGAGCTGCTGAGCCAGGGTGCGCCGGAAAGCGCGGCGATGATGACCTCCTTCACCCTGGTCGGGCTGCACATGGGCAACTTCGCTGGGCCCTGGTTGCGCTGGTTGTACTTCGTCTTCGGCGTGGCCGGTACGGCGGTGATCGGTACCGGGCTGGTGATGTGGCTGGGCAAACGCCAGCTCAAGCATGCCAAGAGCGCGCACATGCCGGCTGAGCTGCGCCTGGTCGAAGTGCTCAACATCGCCAGCATGAGTGGCCTGATGCTTGGCGTGGCAGCGTTCTTCTGGGCCAACCGCCTGCTGCCGGTGGCCCTGCAGGGGCGTGCCGACTGGGAGGTCAATGCCTTCTTCCTGGCCTGGACGCTGTCGCTGGTCCACGCGCTGCTGCGCCCGGGGCGCCGGGCCTGGGGCGAGCAGTTGGGGCTGGGGGCGTTGGCGTTTGCTTTGTTGCCGCTGCTCAATGGCCTGAGCACTGGCCAGGGCCTGGATCATTCGATCGCCGTGGGCGACTGGGCCATGGCCGGCTTCGACCTCACCGCGCTGGCCACCGGCCTGTTCCTCGCCTGGGCTGCCAGCAAGATGCTGCGCACGCCCAAACCCACTGCCAAGCGTGCGCCGCGCGCGGCCAAGTCCGCCGGCGATACGGCGCAGGTGAATTGATGTTGAGTATTGCCTTGATCGGTTTCGCCGGTTTTGCCGCCCTTTGCCTGGCCATGGAAAAGCACTTCAACGACCTGCTGGGGCGCAAGCCCGGTGCCCAGCTGGTGCGTGCTCTACGCATCGGCGGTTGGGTGCTGCTGGCGCTGTCGCTGGTGCTCGCGGTGCACCTGCGCGGCTGGGCGCTGGGCCTGGTGGAATGGATCGCGGTGCTGATGGCCGGGGTGACCCTGTGGGTCTTCGGCCTGCCGTACCAGCCACGCCTGCTGCTGGGGCTGGCTGCGGCGAGCCTGGTGCTGGGGCCGCTGCTGGCTGTCCTGGCTGTCTAAGCTGTTCAACTGCCATTTGGGTAGCGGCCCCAATGCTGACTAATTCGAGAAAGCGGCCCGGTATTCGCCGGGCGTCGCCCCCAGCACCTGGCGGAAGCGGTTGCTGAAGTGGCTGGCGCTGGCGAAGCCGCAGAGCAGGGCGACCTGGCCCAGCGGCAACTGGCCCAGGCGCAGCAACTGGCAGGCGTGGTGCAGGCGGCGGGCCAGCAGGTACTGGTGTGGCGGCAGGCCGAAGCTGCTGCGGAACATGCGGGCGAAGTGGTACTCGGAGAGATTGCAGCGCAGGGCCAGCTCGCCGAGGGTGATGGGCTGGTCCAGGTGCGCCTCGATGTAATCGACCAGTTGCCGGCGCTGGTGTGGCGCCAGCCCGCCTTTCAGGCGCACGCCCTGGCGCAGGCCGGCCTGGCAGAGCACCGCGTGGTCGATGACCTCGTGGGCCAGGCTGCTGGCCAGCAGGCGCTCGCCGGGTTCGCTCCAGTCCAGGGCGATCAGTTGGCGGAAGCGCCGGGCTTGCTGCGGATCGTCGAGGAAGGTCGCCTCTTGCAACTGCATCTCGCGTGGTTCGCGATCGAGCAGGCGGATGCAGCCGAGGGCGAACTGTTCTTCGCTGATGTACAGGTGCGCCAGGCGGATCGGGCCATTGACCACCCAGTTCGACTCGTGGCCGGCAGGCATGATGCACAGTTTGTCCGGCGCGCCCTTGTCGGCCGGGCGCTGGCGGCGAAAGGTGCCGGTGCCGTCGGCGATGTAGCACGACAGGGTATGGTGGCTGGGGGCCAGGTAGTCGCGGGCGTCGTCGCGGTTGCGCCACAGGGCTGCAGCCAGCCCGTCGCCCAGTTGCGCGCTCAGTTCCAGGCGGGCATGGGGCGAGGCGTGCATGGCATTGAAGACGTGCAGCTGGGTCAGTGGGGTCATCGGCGCTTCCTCTCGATGCCATCCTACTGCGACGACCTCGGGCTGGCAGCCCCTGACGCTGCAAAAGCGCAAGTTTGTGCAAGCGTGGCGACGGAGGGGGAGGGGAGACTGTAAGTCCTGGCGAGGGCTGTGCCCTCGATCGCGGGCAAGCCCGCTCCCACAGGGAACGCGTCGCTCTCGACGGCGTGGGGGCGGCGTGTCTTGCGGTGTGCCGGGCACCGACTTCGCTATGCCCGAGGAATTGCTGCCATGAACCTATCGCTGTACCTGCTCACCGTCTTGATCTGGGGCACCACCTGGATCGCCTTGAAGCTGCAACTGGGCGTGGTCGCCATCCCGGTGTCGATCGTCTACCGCTTCGCCCTGGCCGGGTTGATCCTATTCGCCATCCTCCTGCTGACCCGCCGCCTGCAACCGATGGATCGACGTGGCCACCTGGTCTGCCTGGCCCAGGGCCTGTGCCTGTTCTGCGTCAATTTCATGTGCTTTCTCACCGCCAGCCAGTGGATCGCCAGCGGCCTGATCGCCGTGGTGTTCTCCACCGCGACCTTGTGGAACGCATTGAATGCGCGGGTTTTCTTCGGCCAGCGCATCGCGACCAATGTGCTCGGCGGCGGCGCCCTGGGGCTGCTCGGCCTGGGGCTGCTGTTCTGGCCGGAGCTGTCCGGCCATGCGGCCAGCCGCCAGACCCTGTACGGCCTGGGCCTGGCGTTGTTCGGCACCTTGTGCTTCTCGGCGGGCAACCTGCTTTCCAGCCTGCAGCAGAAGGCCGGCCTCAAGCCCATGACCACCAATGCCTGGGGCATGGTCTATGGGGCGGCGATGCTGTCGGTGTATTGCCTGTTCAGTGGCATTCCGTTCGCCATGGAGTGGAATGCACGCTACATCGGTTCGTTGCTGTACCTGGTGATCCCGGGTTCGGTGATCGGCTTCACCGCCTACCTGACCCTGGTGGGCCGCATGGGGCCGGAGCGGGCGGCCTATTGCACGGTGCTGTTCCCGCTGGTGGCGCTGAACGTGTCGGCCTTTGCCGAGGGCTATCAGTGGACGCCGCCGGCACTGCTGGGGTTGGTGGCGGTGATGGCGGGCAACGTGCTGGTGTTTCGCAAGCCAAGGGCCAAGGCGCCTGCAGCGGTGGTTACGGTCAAGTAGTGCTGCGTTGCCTGTGCGGCCCTATCGCCGGCTTGCCAGCGATAGGGCCTGAGTGGTCAACCCATCGATCAGTGTTTCCACACCTGCGGGTTCACCAGGTCCTGTGGCCGCCTGCCCAGCAGCGCCGCACGCAGGTTGTCCATCGCCCGGTTGGCCATGGCGTCGCGGGTCTCGGCGGTGGCCGAGCCGACGTGCGGCAGGGTCAGGGCGTTGGGTAGGCTGAACAGCGGCGACTCGGCCAGCGGTTCGCGCTCGTACACATCCAGCCCGGCGCCACGGAGGGTGCCGTCTCGCAGGGCCTCGACCAGCGCTGCTTCGTCCACCACCGGCCCGCGGGAGATGTTGACCAGGAAGGCGCTGGGCTTCATCAGCTTCAGCTCGCGCGCGCCGATCAGCTTGCGCGTGGCATCGGACAGCGGCACCACCAGGCAGACGAAATCGGCTTCGCCGAGCAGTTGCTCCAGGCTGCGGTACTGGGCACCGAGCTCCTGTTCCAGGGCCGGCTTGCGGCTGTTGCCGCTGTACAGCACCTGCATGCCGAAGCCGAAGCGGCCACGGCGGGCGATGGCCGCGCCGATGTTGCCCAGGCCGACGATGCCCAAGGTCTTGCCGTGCACGTCGCTGCCGAACTGGGCTGGGCCCACGGTGGCTCGCCACTGGCCGGCCTTGGTCCAGGCGTCCAGCTCGGCGACCCGGCGGGCGCACCCCATGATCAGGGCAAAGCCCAGGTCGGCGGTGCTTTCGGTGAGCACGTCGGGGGTGTTGGTCAGGGCGATGCCGCGTTCATTGAAATAGGCCAGGTCGTAGTTGTCGTAGCCCACCGAGATGCTGGAGACCACCTCGAGCTTCGCCGCTCCTTCGAGCTGCGCACGGCCCAGCTTGCGGCCGACGCCGATCAGGCCGTGGGCCTCGGGCAGGGCTTCGTTGAACTGGGCGGCGATGTCGCCGAGCTTGGGGTTGGGCACGATCACGTTGAAGTCTTGCTGCAGGCGCTCGGCCATGGCCGGGGTGATGCGGCTGAAGGCCAGGACGGTCTTTTTCATCGGGCTACTTCTCTGCAAGGCGGGGAGGGCAGTTTCGGACTTCGGACTTCGGGCTGCAAGCTTGCAGCTTGCGGCCCCCGTCAGTTGGCGATCAAAAGCTCGTGGGTCTTCAGGTCGGCCTCGTGCGCCGCGAGGATCTCGGGCAGGGAATTGCGCAGGTACTCGACCCAGGTCTTGATCTTGGCATCCAGGTACTGGCGCGAAGGGTAGATCGCGTACAGGTTCAGCTCCTGCAGCCGGTAGTCGGGCATGATCCGCACCAGGCTGCCGTCGCGCAGGCCGTCTATGGCCGAGTAGATCGGCAGCACGCCCACGCCCATGCCGCTGCGGATCGCGGTCTTCATGGCGTCGGCGGAGTTCACCTGGAACGGCGAGGTGGTGATGTTGACCATCTCCTGGCCTTCCGGGCCGTTGAACAGCCACTTCTCCAGGGGGATCACGGGGCTGACCATGCGCAGGCAGGCATGCTGGAGCAGGTCGGCCGGCTTGTGGGCGATGCCGTGCCTGGCCACGTATTCCGGGGAGGCGCAGACGATGCTGTAGGTGATCCCCAGGCGCTGCGAAACGAAACCGGAGTCCGGCAGCTCGCTGGCCAGCACGATGGATACGTCGTAGCCCTCGTCGAGCAGGTCCGGTACGCGGTTGGCCATGGTCAGGTCGAAGGTCACGTCCGGGTGCGACTCGCGGTAGCGGGCGATGGCATCGACCACGAAATGCTGGCCGACCCCGGTCATCGAGTGCACCTTCAACTGCCCGGCCGGGCGGGCGTGGGCGTCGCTGGCCTCGGCTTCGGCCTCCTCGACGAAGGTCAGGATCTGCTCGCAGCGCATCAGGTAACGCTTGCCGGCCTCGGTGAGGGCGATGCGCCGGGTGGTGCGGTTGAGCAGCCGGGTTTGCAGATGGGCTTCCAGGTTGGAGACCGCCCGCGAGACGTTCGCGGTGGTCGTATCCAGTTGCGCGGCGGCAGCGGTGAAGCTGCCGAGCTGGGCCACGCAACTGAAAGCACGCATGTTTTGCAGGGTGTCCATGGGTCACTCTCAAGGTAGAGGACAAAATTGTGACATGAAGTAACCTAAACGGTCTTCCGACTAAAGCCGGATTATCGCTGTTTTGGTAACAAAGATTCGCAGGAATATGCGCTTATCGCCAGTGCGAGCGCCCCCTAGAATTGCCCGGCCTCATCCACCTCATCCGGGAAATCGCAGCTGTGCCGCGTCGCATCATCAGAGCGCTGAATGCGCTCAGTGCCTGTGCCCTCAGCCTCACCTTGAGCGGCTGTATCGGAACCTGGGGCATCGCCCCGCAAAGCAAGACGCTGCAAGCCAACACCCTGACCACCGACGACGCGATCCGCGAAGCCGCTCACGACGCCCACTGGCCCGAGCAGCAGTGGTGGCGTGCCTATGGCGATGCGCAACTGGACCACTGGGTGGCGCTGGCCCTGGCTGGCAGCCCGACCCTGGCCTTGGCCGCGGCGCGGGTGCGCGAGGCCAAGGCCATGGCCGGCGTGGTCGAGTCGGCCGAGAAGCTGCAGGCCAACGGCGAGGCGACCCTCAAGCGTCACAACTGGCCAGAGGATCAGTTCTACGGCCCCGGCGCGCTGTCCGGCGCCAACACCTGGGACAACAATGCCGCCATCGGCCTGAGCTACGCCCTCGACCTCTGGGGCCGCGAGCGCAATGCCAGCGAGCAGGCGGTGGACCTGGCTCACATGAGCGTCGCCGAGGCGCGTCAGGCCCAGCTGGAGCTGGTGAACAACCTGGTCAAGGTGTATATCCAACTGGCCTTGCACTTCGCCCAGCGCGACATCGTCAAGGCCGAACTGGAGCAACAGGAACAGATCCTCGCCCTGGCCAAGCGTCGTCTTGCCGGCGGCATCGGCACCCACTTCGAGGTCAGCCAGGCCGAGGCGCCGTTGCCGGAGACCCATCGCCAGCTCGATGCGCTCGGTGAAGAGATCGCCCTGGCGCGCAACCAGTTGGCGGCACTGGCCGGGCAGGGGCCGGGGGAGGGCGCGCAGATCCAGCGCCCGAGCCTGACCCTCGGCGCGCCGCTGAAGCTGCCGTCGAACCTGCCTGCCGAACTGGTCGGCCAGCGCCCCGACGTGGTCGCCAGCCGCTGGCAGGTGGCGGCCCAGGCCCGTGGCATCGACGTTGCCCATGCTGGTTTCTTCCCCAACGTCGATCTGGTCGGCGGCCTCGGCTTCATGGCCACCGGTGGTGGCCCGCTGGAATTCATCACCGGACGCAAGTTCAACTACAACGTGGGGCCGGCCATCAGCCTGCCGATCTTCGACGGTGGTCGCCTGCGCTCACAACTGGGCGTGGCGTCCGCTGGCTACGACGTGGCCGTGGCACGTTACAACCAGACGGTGGTGGGGGCGCTGAAGAACATCTCCGACCAGCTGATCCGGCGCGAGTCGATGAAGGAGCAGGCGCACTTTGCCGCCGAGTCCGTGGCGGCCGCGCAGAAGACCTATGACATCGCCATGGTCGCCTTCCAGCGCGGCCTGACCGGCTACCTCGAGGTGCTCAACGCCCAGACGCTGCTGTTTCGCCAGCAGCAGGTGCAGCAGCAGGTCCAGGCCGCGCGCCTGACCGCCCATGCCGAACTGGTCACCGCCCTCGGTGGTGGTTTGCAGGCGGGCCAGGATGTGCCGGAGCAGGAGCGCCAGGCGGCGCCCAGGACACCGGCGACCCTGGCCATCTTCGACCGACCGGGCCACGCCGAATGAGCGTACCGAGCCTGGCCCTGCGCTGGCTGCACAGCCTGGAATGGCGCCGGGGCTTCTTTGCCTGGGCGCGTACCGACGGGGTGACCTGGGTCTACATCTTCAAGATCCTCGCGGCGGCCTTCATCACCTTGTGGCTGGCCATGCGCCTGGAGCTGCCGCAGCCGCGCACGGCGATGATCACCGTGTTCATCGTCATGCAGCCGCAGAGTGGCCATGTGTTCGCCAAGAGCTTCTACCGGGTGCTTGGCACCCTGGCCGGCTCGGCGATGATGGTCGCGCTGATCGCCCTCTTTCCGCAGAACACCGAGCTGTTCCTGCCCAGCCTGGCGCTGTGGGTCGGCTTGTGCTCGGCTGGTGCCATGCGCTACCGCACCTTCCGCGCCTATGGCTTCGTCCTGGCCGGCTACACCGCGGCGATGATCGGCCTGCCGGTGCTGGAGCACCCCGACCGGGCGTTCATGGCGGCGGTCTGGCGGGTGCTGGAGATCTCCCTGGGCATTCTCGTGTCCACCCTGGTCAGTGCGGCGATCCTGCCCCAGTCGGCCAGCGCTGCCATGCGCAACGCCCTGTACCAGCGTTTTGGCGTGTTCGCCAGGGTGGTGGTCGAGGCCTTGCACGGCGATAGCCAGCGCGACCGCTACGAGAGCAGCAACGTGCGCTTCATCGCCGAGGCGGTGGGCCTTGAGAGCCTGCGCAACGTCACCGCCTTCGAAGACCCGCACATGCGTCGGCGCAGCGGCCGGCTGGTGCGCATGAACAGCGAGTTCATGGCCATCACCACGCGCTTCAACGCCCTGCACCGGCTGCTCGAGCGCCTGCGCGCCCGTGGCCCGCTGCAGATCGTCGGCGCCATCGAACCGGGCCTTGCGACCCTCGCCGAGTTGCTCGAACCCTACGTCGACCGGGCCCTGACCGACGCCGACGCGCTGCGCCTGACGCTCGAGCTGGCCGCCTACAAGGACGGCCTGCAGGCCCAGGTGCGCGGCCTGCGGGCGGCCTACCTGCAGACCCAGCCCAGCGAGGCCGACCTGCTGGATTTCCACACTGCCTACGAGCTGCTGTACCGCTTCGTCGACGACCTGTACAGCTACGCCCAGACCCACGCCTCGCTGGCCGTGCACAAGCATGAGCGCGAGCAGTGGGACGAGCCCTACGTGTCGCGGACCAACTGGCTGGTGTCGTTGGCGGCGGGCATGCGCGCCTCGGCGGTGCTGTTGCTGCTGGGCAGCTACTGGCTGCTCAGCGACTGGCCGAGCGGCGGCATGATGACCCTGATCGCCTGCGTCACCGTGGGCTTGTCGGCCGCCTCGCCGAACCCTCGGCGCATGTCGTTCCAGATGGCCTGCGGGACCTTGCTCGGCGCCTTCGTCGGCTTCTTCGAGACCTTCTTCGTCTTCCCCTGGATCGATGGCTTTGCGCTGTTGTGCATGGTGCTGGCGCCGGTGTTCGTGCTCGGCGCCTTCCTTTCCTCGCGTCCGGCCTATGCCGGCTATGGGATCGGCCTGCTGGTGTTCTTCGCCATCGGCTCGGTGCCCAACAACCTGACGGTCTACGACCCCTACACCTTCATCAACGATTACCTCGGCATGGTCATCGGCATGCTGGTCTGCGCGGCTGCCGGGGCGATCATCCTGCCGCCCAATAGCCGCTGGCTGTGGAGCCGCCTGGAGCAGGACCTGCGCGAACAGGTGCTGTTCGCCATCAGCGGGCGCCTGCGCGGGCTGGGCTCGGCCTTCGAAAGCCGTACCCGCGACCTGCTGCACCAGGCCTATGGCCTGGCCGCCGGCAAGCCGCAGGTGCAGAGCGAGCTGATGCGCTGGATGTTCGTGGTGTCGGAGATCGGCCACGCCATCATCGAGCTGCGCAAGGAGCAGGCCGGTGCCCCGGTGCACCCGGCCTACGCCGAATCGCAGCCCTGGCGCCAGGCCATCCGTGTCATGGGCCGGGCCCTGGCGCGGCTGTTCCTGCTGCCCAACGCCAGCAACCACGAACGCGCCCTGGTGGCGGTGGACCATGCCATCAGCCGCGTGCGGGCCACCGACGAACCCTTCGCCCGGCACTTCGACACCTCGGTTTTGCGCCGGGTGCAGAGCTACCTGCATTTCATCCGTACTTCCCTGCTCGACCCACGATCGCCGCTGGCGCCGGCGAAAGGATTGCACCATGCCCCGTGAGATCGCCTTCCATGGCGTGTACATGCCCACCATGACCTTGATGTTCCTGTTCGCCGCGGGCCTGGCCTGGGGCCTGGACCGCTTCATCGCGAGCGTGGATGGCTACCGTTTTTTCTGGCATCCGGCGCTGCTGCGCCTGAGCCTGTTCGTCTGCCTGTTCGGCGCCCTGGCGCTGTCGCTCTACTGGTGAGAATCCTTCGATGAAAAAGTTCTTCAGCCTGGTCGCCACCCTGCTGGTGCTGGCCGCCGCCGTGGTGATCGGCCGCCAGTTGTGGCTGCACTACATGACCACGCCCTGGACCCGCGATGGCCGGGTGCGCGCCGACATCGTCAATGTCGCCGCCGACGTGCCCGGCTACGTGGTGGACGTGCCGGTGCGCGACAACCAGCGGGTGAAGAAGGGCGATGTGCTGATCCAGATCGACCCCGAGCATTACCAGCTGGCGGTCGAGCAGGCCCGGGCACAGGTCGCCTCGCGCAAGGCCACCTGGGAGATGCGCAAGGTCAATGCCAGGCGCCGTGCCGACCTGGACAACCTGGTGATCTCCAGGGAGAACCGCGACGACGCCAGCAACATCGCCACTGCTGCCCTGGCCGACTACCAGCAGGCCCAGGCCCAGCTCGCCGCCGCCGAGCTGAACCTCAAGCGCACGCGGATCGTCGCCACGGTCGATGGCTACGTGACCAACCTGAATATCCACAGGGGGGATTACGCCCGCACCGGGGAGCCGGTGATGGCGGTGGTCGACGAGCACTCGTTCTGGGTGTACGGCTTCTTCGAGGAGACCAAGTTGCCCCATGTGAAGGTGGGCGATGAGGCCGAGTTGCAGATGATGAGCGGCGAGCGCATCAAAGGGCATGTGGAGAGCATCGCACGCGGCATCTACGACCGTGACAATCCGCAGAGCCGGGAGCTGATCGCCGATGTGAACCCGACCTTCAACTGGGTGAGGCTGGCCCAGCGGGTGCCGGTGCGGATTCATATCGATGAAGTGCCGGAAGGATTTTTGCTGGCGGCGGGGACGACCTGTACGGTGGTGGTCACGCCGGGGGAGGGGTGATCCTGATTGGGCATCGATGCAGGGGCTGCTTTGCAGCCCATCGCCGGCCGGCTTCCACAGGGTCCTCTGTATGACACATGGTGTGCTTGCACCGCTGCCCACTGGGAGCCGGCTTGCCGGTGAAGCGGCCCGAAAAGGCGGCAGAAAGTCTTGCCTGACAACCGCTAGGTATTGAGCCGCTCCATTGCGTCAGTAGCCTCTTTCAACATTTCATCCCAGTCATCAGGAGCGTGGCCGCTGAGCAAGTCTTCTGGAAAACCCTGTACGCATCGTCGTTGTTTTCGTAGGCCCGCTTGGTACCGTCCTCGTTCACTGGCGTGGGCTTGTCCATATGATGGGACAGGAGCCTGCATTTTGTGCTGATAGCACGCAATGTTTTGAATATTTATTTTTGGGAAATGGACTACAGGCAGTGAGGAAAATCTGAGAGTTGCCAGTATTGGCCATGATTTCCAATGGAGGCAGTCTGGGATTACCACTTCCCTTCGATCATGCAGATTCTATCTAATGCCTGACACGCCCATATCACTCACTTCCCCGCCAGAAGGCTACTCTGACTGGCTAGCCGATCTGAAAACTCGTATCCACAATGCCCAGCAGCGGGCGAGCCTTGCAGTCAACCACGAGCTGATCAGCCTCTACTGGCATCTGGGGCGTGGCATCATTGAGCGCCAAAAGGCCCAGCGCTGGGGGGCCAAGGTCATCGAGCGTCTTGCATACGACCTGAAAACGGCGTTTCCGAGCATGAAAGGATTCTCACGTGCCAATTTGATGTACATGCGTGCTTTCGCTGACGCTTGGCCAGACGAAGCAATTGTCCAACAGGTTGTTGGACAATTGCCCTGGGGGCATAACCTCGTGCTCCTGAGCAAGTTAAAAAGCCCGGAACAAAGGCTCGCCTATGCTCAGCGAGCACGACAGCACGCTTGGTCGAGAGCGACCTTGCAGTTACACATCGAATCTAGATTGTTGGAGCGTGAGGGCAATGCCATCACTAATTTCTCGACACGCTTGCCATCATCAGGAACCGACCTTGCTCGTCAGACCCTCAAGGATCCCTATTTATTCGATTTTTTGAATATTGCCCAAGAGGCCAGTGAGCGAGAGATCGAAGCAGCGTTGGTCGAGCACATTACTCAATTTCTGCTGGAGCTGGGGGCAGGGTTCGCTTTCGTTGGACGGCAAGTTCATCTGGAGGTTGGCGGTGATGATTTCTACATTGACCTTCTGTTCTACCACCTCAAACTACGTTGCTATGTCGTCATTGAATTGAAAACTGACAAATTCAAACCTGAGCATCTAGGGCAGTTGAGCTTCTATCTCACGGCTGTCGATCTCCAAGTGAAGACAGAGCAGGACAGTCCCACCATCGGTTTACTGCTTTGCAAAGGCAAGAACAAGGTCGTTGCCGAATATGCATTACGCGACAAGGCCCAACCGATTGGCGTTGCGGAATATCAATTGATCGAGTCCTTGCCGGAAGAGTTGCAGACAAGCTTACCGAGCATCGAACAGATTGAGAGGGAATTGGCAGGCCATTGATTGCAACAGGCTCAAGCCGCCCCCACCAACACCGGAATCTCTACCCTGTCGATCACCTTCGTGCTGATCGAAGGGTCTAGCAAGCGTCCCAGCCGCGACAGGTGGCGGTGGCCCATGATGATCAGTTCGCAGTCCAGTTCGCGGGCTTTGTCGACGATGGCCTCGACGGGCTCGTCGGCGACCACGTAGCCGTGGCTGTCGAACCCTGCATCGCGCAGGGCACGCACCGCCGTGGCCACGGCATGGTCGGCCAGGCGCTGTTCCTCGCAGGCGGCGGGGTATTCTTCCTGTTCTTCCTCGGTGTAGGCCGTCGGGCGCTCGTGCACGGCGAAGGTCGAGTCGATGGCCAGCAGTACGTGCAGTTCATGCTCGCCAGGACGGCAGTAGCGGTGAGCGAGGGCGAGCAGGGCACTGGCGGCAGGAGAGGCGTCGATGGCGATCAGGACCGGGTGGGGCATGGAGGTTCCTTGGAGAGGCTGGGGGCGACGGCGGCTGTACCGGCCCCATTCTTGACCCTTTCACCTGTCTGATAAATAGCCCACCGTGCACGGGGACATTGCACCAGACGCAATCATCCGACCTGATAAGATCACTTTCCCACAGCTGTCACGGATAACGGCCATGCAACTGCCAGACATGAACCTGCTCGTCGCCCTCGATGCCCTGCTCGACGAGGGCAGCGTGGTTGGCGCGGCCCAGCGCATGAACCTGAGCCCGGCGGCCATGAGCCGGACCCTGGGGCGGATCCGCGATGCCCTCGGCGACCCGATCCTGGTGCGCGCCGGCCGTGGCCTGGTACCGACGCCACGGGCGCTGGCGCTGCGCGAGCAGGTGGCGACGCTGGTGGAGCAGGCCGGGCAGGTGTTTCGCAGCGGCGACGACGTGGACCTGCCCAACCTCGAACGGGCCTTCAACATCCGCACCAACGACCTGTTCATCGCGCTCTATGGCGCCCAGTTGCTGCGCATGATGCACGAGCAGGCACCACGCACGGTGCTGCGCTTCGTGCCGGAAAGCGGGGGCGACGACGATGCGGTGCTGCGCGACGGGCGCACCGACCTGATCATCAGCTCGACCATCGACCTGGGGCCAGAGATCAAGGTGCAGAGCCTGTTCCATACTGTCTACGTGGGCCTGGCCCGCCGCGATCACCCGATCTTCGACGACGAGATCACTCCCGAGCGCTTCGCCGCCTACCCGCAGATCAGCGTGTCGCGACGCGGCCGGGCCAATGGCCCGATCGATGTGGAGCTGGCCAATTTCAAGGTGCAACGGCGGGTCGCACTGATCACGCCGAGCTTTCATTCGGCGATGTTCTCCCTGCCGGAGTCGAACCTGATCCTGCCGATGCCGGCCAACATCCTGAGCAGTGTGAACAAGCTTGGGTTGCCCTTGCGTTCGTTCGAGATTCCGTTGCCGCTGGAGCGGGTGACGGTGGTGCAGGCGTGGCACCCGCGGTTTCACAACGATCCGGCGCATCGCTGGTTGCGGCAGATGCTGAAGGCCTGCTGCAGCGCCGATCCCTGACGGCTTGCGATGGATGTACCGGCGCATTCGCAGGCACACACGATCCATGGATTGCGTCTGACGCAACTTAAAACTGCCAATAAGTCAGTTTTCGTCAGCATTCGACCTTCTTAGACTTTCCCAGCCCCTGAAATTGTTGCTGGAGATGTCTGCCCATGAGTTCCCTGTCCGCGCCTTCCGCCGCGCTCGCCGCCCCCGCGCCGGCTGCGCCGGTGCAAGCCGCGTTCGGTCTGCGGGTGGTGGCCGGGCTGTTCGGTGTGCTGCTGGCGGTACTCTGCGCCGGCCTCAACGAGTCGGTGACGAAGATTTCCCTGGCCGATATCCGTGGCGCCATGGGCATCGGCGCCGACGAGGGCGCCTGGCTGCTGGCGGTCTACAGCGCCGCCTCGGTATCGGCCATGGCCTTTGCGCCGTGGCTGGCCACCACCTTCTCCCTGCGCCGCTTCACCCTGGCTGCCATCGGCCTGTTCGCCGTGCTCGGCCTGCTCCAACCCTTCGCCCCGAACCTGCATAGCCTGATGCTGCTGCGTATCGTCCAGGGCCTGGCGTCGGGAGCATTGCCGCCGATGCTGATGAGCGTGGCGCTGCGTTTCCTGCCGCCGGGTATCAAGGTCTATGGCCTGGCCTGCTACGCCCTGACCGCGACCTTCGGCCCCAACCTGGGTACGCCGCTGGCAGGCTTGTGGACCGAATATGTCGGCTGGCAGTGGGCGTTCTGGCAGATCATCCTGCCCTCGGCCCTGGCCATGTTCTGCGTCGGCTGGGGCCTGCCCCAGGACCCGCTGCGTCTGGAGCGCTTCAAGCAGTTCGACTGGCGCGGCGTGATGCTCGGCTTGCCAGCGATCAGCAGCATCGTCCTTGGCCTGTCGCTGGGGGATCGCTGGGGCTGGTTCGACTCGCCGCTGATCTGCTGGCTGCTCGGCGGTGGCGTGCTGCTGTTGGTGCTGTTCCTGTTCAACGAATGGTCCGAGCCGCTGCCGTTCTTCCAGTTGCGCATGCTGTCGCGACGCAACCTGAGCTTCGCCCTGCTGACCCTGGCCGGGGTGCTGGTCGTGCTGTCGGGCGTGGGGAGCATCCCGTCGGCGTACCTGGCGCAGATCCAGGGCTATCGTCCGGCGCAGACCAGCCCGCTGATGATGCTGGTGGCCATGCCGCAGTTGCTCGCCCTGCCGCTCACGGCGGCGCTGTGCAACATCCGCGCGGTGGATTGCCGCTGGGTACTGGCGGCGGGCCTGGGCATGCTGGCGCTGTCGTGCCTGGGCAGCAGCCTGCTGACCAGCGAGTGGATCCGCGACGACTTCTACGTGTTCTACCTGCTGCAGGTATTCGGCCAGCCGATGGCGGTACTGCCGTTGCTGATGCTTTCCACCAATGGCATGACCCCGCAGGAAGGCCCGTTCGCCTCGGCTTGGTTCAACACCGTCAAGGGCCTGGCCGCGGTGATCGCCACCGGCCTGCTGGACGCCCTCGGCACCCTGCGCCGGCATTTCCATTCCAACCACCTGGTCGACAGCCTGGGCAATGCACCGCTGCTCGACGACCGTGCTCCGGGCTTGGCCCAGCGCATCCACGAACAGGCCCTGGTACTGACCTCGGCCGACCTGTACCTGGTGATGGCCGGCGTCGCCGTGGCCTTGATTTGCCTGATTCCTTTCGTGCCTACCCGGGTCTATCCACCGCGCGCGGTGGCTTGATCCCGGGATGAATCCGAGACTGCTGAAATGACCAACAACCGCAAGACTATCGTGATCGGCTCGGTGCTCGCCGTGGCCGTGCTGGCCGCCCTGGTCGGGCCCTGGCTGCTGGGTAGCGACCACCGGCAGACCACCAACGATGCCTACGTGACCGCCGACTACACCGTGGTCGCACCCAAGGTCGCAGGCTTCATCAAGGACGTGCTGGTGGAAGACAACCAGCAGGTCAAGGCCGGCCAGTTGCTGGCGACCATCGATGCCCGTGACTACCAGGCCGCCCTCGACGCCGCCCAGGCCCAGTTGCTGGTGGCCAGGGCGCAGAGCGCCGATGCCCGCGCCACCCTGGAGCGCCAGGCCGCGCTGATCGCCCAGGCCGAGGCGGCGGTCAAGGCGGCCCAGGCCGAGATGGCCTTCGCCGAGCATGAGGTCAAGCGTTACAGCCGCCTGGCCGAGCAGGGCGCCGGCACCGTGCAGAACGCCCAGCAGGCGCGCAGCCGGGTCGACCAGGCCCGTGCCCGCCTGGCCAACGCCCAGGCGGCGCGGGTAGCGGCGCGCAAGCAGGTGGATATCCTCAGCGCCCAGGTGGCCAGCGCCGACGGCCAGCTCAAGCGCGCCGAGGCAGGCCTGGAGAAGGCCCAACTGGACCTGTCCTACACCCGCATCACCGCGCCGGTGGACGGTATGGTCGGCGAGCGCGCCCTGCGGGTCGGTGCCTACGTCAACCCGGGGGCGCGCCTGTTGTCGGTGGTGCCGCTGCAGCGGGCCTACGTGGTCGGCAACTTCCAGGAGACCCAGCTGACCCACGTGCAACCCGGCCAGCCGGTCAGCATCAGCGTCGATACCTTCTCCGGCGAGCAACTGCACGGCCATGTCGAGAGCATCGCCCCGGCCACTGGTGTGACCTTCGCCGCCGTCAAGCCAGACAACGCCACTGGCAACTTCACCAAGGTGGTCCAGCGCATCCCGGTGAAGATCGTCTTCGATGACGGCCAGCCTCTGCTGGAGCGCCTGCGCGTGGGCATGTCGGTGGAGGCGACTATCGACACCCACGGCGACAGGCTCGCTGGCAAGGAGGTCACCGCGCGATGAAACCGGCATCACGCTTGAGCCCGCTGCTACTGACCCTGCTGCTGGCCGGTTGCACCCTCGGGCCGGACTTCCAGCGCCCCGACAGCCAGGCGCCGCAAGCCTGGGCGCCCTTGCAAGGCGAGGCGGCGGCCAGCCAGCCGACGGCAGAACCTGTGGAGTTGCGCTGGTGGGACAACTTTCACGATGCGCGCCTGAGCGCGCTGATCCAGCGCGTCGCCGAGCGCAACCTGGACCTGCAGATGGCCAGTGCGCGCCTGCTGCAGAGCCGCGCCCTGCGCAGTACCGTGGCCGCCGACGAGGCGCCGTCGGTGGACCTCGACGGCAACTACAGCCGCGCCCGCAATAGCGCCGAAGGCCTGAACGACCCGTCCGGCAAGGCCGGCAAGTCGGCCTTCAACCTCTGGCAGGGCGACCTGATCGCCGGTTGGGAACTGGACCTGTGGGGCCGTGTACGGCGCCAGGTCGAGGCCGCCGACGCCACGGTGGAAGTGGCCGAGAACGACCGTCGGGGTGTGCTTCTGGCGCTGTTGGCTGAAACCGCCGGTGACTACATCCAGTTGCGCGCGGTGCAGCACACCCTGGAGGTCACCCGCGACAACCTCAAGGTCGCCCAGCACAGCCTGAAGCTGTCCCAGGACCGCCAGACCGAGGGTGTCGCCACGCGCCTGGACGTGGCCCAGGCCAGTGCCCAGGTGGCCTCGATCGAGGCGCGCCTGCCGACCCTGGAGGCGCGGCGCGATGATCTGATCAACGCCCTCAGCCTGCTCGTCGCTGAGCCGCCACGCAGCCTGCAGGATGAATTGCTGGCCGTGGGCGAGTTGCCGGCGCCGCAGCAGGCCTTCGCCATCGGCTTGCCGTCCGAGCTGGCCGAACGGCGCCCGGACATCCGCCAGGCCGAGGCGCGGCTACATGCCGCCACCGCGAGCATCGGTGTGGCCAAGGCCGACTTCTACCCGAGCATTCGCCTGTCTGGCAGCGTGGGCTTGCAGGCCATGCAGCTGTCTGATTTCGGCGCCTGGGACTCGCGGCGCTTCGCCTTCGGCCCGCAGCTGTCGTTGCCGATCTTCGAGGGCGGACGGTTGAAGGGCACCCTCGAGTTGCGCGAGGCCCAGCAGCAGGAGGCGGCGCTGAACTACCGCAAGGTGGTGCTGGGCGCCTGGCATGAGATCGACGATGTGCTGCGCCTGTACAACGCCAGCCAGTTGCGCCGCGACCACCTGGCCGAGGCGGTGCGGCAGAACCGCGTCGCCCTGGAGACGGCCCAGCGGCAGTATGTGGAAGGGGCTGTGGATTTTCTCAATGTGCTGAGCGTGCAGGGGGCGCTGCTGGCCAGCGAGGAGCAGTGGATCGACAGCTCGGCGGCAGTGTCCCAGGCCTTGGTGGGGTTGTACAAGGCTCTGGGTGGTGGCTGGCAGGCGTTCGACGAGCAACCTCCGAAGGTGTAGGGCTGCGAAGCAGCCCCAGAGCTGAACGTCTTGACGGGTTCTTCCACAGGTTCGCCAATGGGGCGACGCGGTCTCAAAGCGGTCGCAGCAATCCGAACCGCTTGCGCAGCACCTTGTCCAGTAGCCGCTGCGGCAGCCAGCGGGCCATCAGTGGCAACGCCGTACTGCCGTTGCCCAGCCGCACCAGGGCCGGTGTCGGCACCTTGCGGGTCGCATCCAGCAACCCCTTGGCGAACGCTGCCGCCGAGGTCGGCTTGTCCTGGGATGCCCGGGCCCGCGCCTGGACATGCTCGCGCAGCGGCCACCAGGGCGAATCGGCGGCGAGCACCTGCTCGGCCTGGCGCTGGGCATTGCTGGCGAACTGCGAGGCGATCGCCCCCGGCTGCACCTCCATCACACGGATGCCGAACGGTGCCAGTTCCAGGCGCAGGGTGTCGCTCAAGGCATGCACGGCAGCCTTGGACGCACAGTAGGCACCAGCGAACGGGGTGACCAGCACGCCGGAGACGCTGCCGATGTTCACCACCAGGCCACGGGCGCGGCGCAACAGCGGGAACAGGGCACGGGTCACGCCGACCAGGGCGAAGACGTTGGTCTCGAACTGCTGGCGAATGGCATCGACGCCGCCGTCGAGCAGCGGCCCCATGGCGCCGTAGCCGGCATTGTTGATCAGGATGTCCAGGCCGCCGTAGCGGTCTTCCAGCTCCTCGGCCAGGCGAGCCAGGTCGTCGCTGTCGTTGACATCCAGTTGCCGCGCGGCGAAGCCGGCGGCGGCCAATTGTTCGACGTCTTCGGGCTTGCGGGCGGTGGCCCAGACTTCGTGGCCGGCATCGCGAAAGGTGTCAGCCAGGGCGCGGCCGATGCCGCTGGAACAACCGGTGATCAGGACGGTGGGCATGGGGAGGCCTTTGTGGTGGGCGTGTGGATCCGTGGTGTGTCAGTGCCGGCCCATTCGCGGCGGTACCGACAACCTGTTCAGTTGGCGAATGTACCTTGCAGGTGCTCGGCACGGAACTCCAGCGTCTGTGGCCGGTAACCGGAGCGTAGCGGTGGCAGGGGCAGGCAGTCGCTCCATTCGGCACCGGGCTGCAGCTCACCGGGGCCGCGGTAGCGGGGCGCGTTGTAGGTGTTTTCGGCGAGGTTGACGGTATCGCCCGGGGCATAGGCGGCCACACGCCAGCGCAGTTCGGTCAGGGGGACGTCGTTGCCGTTCTTCATGCGTACCTGCAAGGCACGGTCGGCGGGACATTTGTCCGGTGCGTAGGTCAGTCGCAGGTCCAGTCGGGCCAGTCGCGAGGCTTCACGGTTGTCCTCCCACACCACCCACAACGCCACCAATCCCAGGCCGAACACGGCGGCCAGCGAAATCGGCAGGGCCTTGGCCGGGTAGCGCAGCAGCAAGACCAGCCAGGTGAGAATGAGCAGGGCGCCGATGATCATTGGGATAGGGGCCTTGAGTGCTTGGGTTCGGACATCTTGGAACGGCAAGCTTCAAGCTTCAAGCAAAAGCAAAAGCAGGACAGCGGTAGGGCCAGTATCGTCGGCACACCGCTGCCCTGCTTTTTCTTGTAGCTTGCAGCTGCTATTGGGCGATGGTCTTCACGGAAACGCCCCGCTCGTCAGGCGTCGAAGTCCGCCCATACACATCCTCGAAGCGCTCGATGTCATCCTCGCCCAGGTAGCTGCCGGACTGCACCTCGATGATCTCCAGCGGGATCTTGCCCGGGTTGCGCAGGCGGTGGATCGAGGCGATGGGGATGTAGGTCGACTGGTTCTCGGTGAGCAGGAACACGTTCTCGTCGCAGGTCACCTCGGCGGTGCCGGACACCACGATCCAGTGCTCGGCGCGGTGATGGTGCATCTGCAGCGACAGGCTGGCGCCTGGCTTGACGGTGATGTGCTTGACCTGGAAGCGCCCGCCCATGTCCACCGAATCGTACGAGCCCCACGGGCGGTACACCTCCAGGTGGTTCTGGGTTTCGCTGCGGCCCTGCTGGTCGAGGGTGTTGACCAGTTGCTTGACGCCTTGGACCTTGTCCTTGTGGGCGATCATCATGGCGTCCTTGGTCTCGACCACTACGATGTTCTCGAGGCCGATCACCGACACCAGCTTGCCGTTGCCGTGGATCATGCAGTTGCGGCTGTCCTGCACCACCACGTCGCCCTTGGTGACGTTGCCGTTGGCGTCCTTCTCGTGCACGTCCCACAGCGACGACCAGCAGCCCACGTCGCTCCAGCCGGCGGTCAGCGGCACCACGCAGGCGCGCTGGGTCTTCTCCATCACGGCGTAGTCGATGGAGTTGTCCGGGCAGCAGGCGAAGGTGGCCTCGTCGATGGCCAGCACGTCGCCGTCATCGACGCTGCGCTCCAGGGCCAGCAGGCAGGTGTCGTAGATGTCTGGGTCATGCTTCTTCAGCTCCTCGAGGAAGCGGCTGGCGCGGAACAGGAACATGCCGCTGTTCCAGAAGTAGCCACCGGCGCGGACGAATTCGTTGGCGCGCTTCTCATCGGGCTTCTCGACGAACTGCGCGACCCGCGCCACGCCTTCGGGCAGCAGGGCGTCCTGGCTGGAGCGGATGTAGCCGTAGCCGGTCTCGGGCTTGGTCGCCGGCACGCCGAACAGCACCATCTCGCCGCGCTCGGCGGCCACGGTGGCCAGGGCCAGGGCGCGTTGCAGGGCCTTCTGGTCTTCGATCACGTGGTCGGCTGGCAGCACCAGCATGAGCTCGTCGCGGCCTTCGTTGACCAGCTTCATCGCGGTCATCGCCACCGCCGGCGCGGTGTTGCGGCCGAAGGGCTCCATCAGGATGGCCTGGGTCTGCAGGTTCAGCCCGGACAGTTGCTCCTGGACGATGAACTTGTGGTCCTTGTTGCACACCACGATGGGGGCGTCCATGCCTTCGAACACCAGGCGTTGGAGGGTTTGCTGGAACAGGGTGTGCTCACCGGTCAGCGCCAGGAACTGCTTGGGGAACTGCTTGCGCGACAGGGGCCACAGACGGGAACCGCTACCACCAGAAAGAATTACCGGGATCATGATGTTTCTCCAAAGGTCGATAGAGGCAGGGGATCAGTTGCTGGCCACGGGACGGGTGACCCACACCGGCGACAGGCTGCTGCCGGAGCCGGTGACGTAGAGCACGGCCGCTTCGCCGCGTTCGAGGGCGACGGGCTTGACGTCGCTGACTTTCTTGTCACCTTCGTAGAGGGCGAGGTTGACCTTGACCGGGTTGATCTCGCGCTCGCCACGGCCCTTGGCCGCCACCGGCTTGACCACTTCGGTCTTGCCGTCGGCGGTCTTGAGGGTCAGCGACTGGTCGCTGAGGTTCTGTACCCGTACCAGGGCCTTCTGCTTGTTCTTGAACGGCGGCTCCTCGATCAACTGCGGGCTGCCGCTGGCGCTGTTGACCAGGGTGTAGTACTTGTCCGAGGCCAGCTTGACCGGGACGCTCTTGCCGCCGACCTGGGCGGTGTAGTCACCACCAGGCAGGAAGCTGAAGTCGCTGCTGGCCTGGGCGCCGACCTGCTTGATCTGGGTGTTGCCCACGCTGGCGGCGACCGGTGCGCTGCTGGCGTTGTACAGGCGCACGAAGGTCGAGCCTTTCGGTGCGCTCGGGCCGTAGAGCGCGGCGTCGGCGCCGGCGAAGGCCTGCAGGGAGGCCAGGGACAGGCCGGCCGCGAGGGTGAGTGCTTTGGCGATGGAAGGCTTGTTGGTCATGTGCGTTTCCTCTTCAGTGGTCCGTCCGATTGGACGACAGGGCCAGGTTTGCGTCGGTATTGCGGGTGTTCTTCAACTGCGCGATCCACTGCGGATCGAAGGCGCTGAGGTCGTTCTTCATTGGCAGATAGCGTTCCGGGAACTCCCACACCACCACTTGCGGGGCAGCGTCCTTGAAGGCGTCGCTCTGCAGGTACTTGAGCATCGGCAGCAGCGGGCCATGGCCGTCTTCGGCGTAGTTGGCCACGTCGCTGCGCAAGGCTTGCTGCAGGGCGCCGAGGAAGTTCCAGTGCGGGTTGGCGCTGTAGCTGGTACCGACCAGCGCCACCGGGATCTGGGTGTCGGCGAACAAGGCGTCGCCGCTTTCGCCTTCGGCCTGGACAGGCTGGGTGCTGCGTTGCTGCAGGTTGTCCGGGGCTGGCAGCAGCTCGCTGAACAGCGGGTCCAGGGGTAGGAAGTTGGTCAGGTCGCCCTTGTACGGGCCGCTGTCGCCGGCCTGGGTGACGAACGCCTGGGGCTCGCCATCGAGCAGGTGTTGGCGTGCCACCGCCTCGGCCAGGGTTTGCGCGGCGACCTCGGCGCCCATGGGTGTCCAGTGGGTGTCGGTGCGCAGGAACACCTGGCCGCGGGCCTTGGCCTGTTCCATCGGGGTCAGCAGGTCGGGGGCGAACACGCCGGCCTGGCGGGCCTGGGCATGGAAGCGGTTGTACAGGTCATCGTGCAGGCTGGTCGGCAATTCCTTGCCCAGGTACTCGGCATAGATCCGCGCCTTGGCCGGCACGATCGCCAGCACCAGTTGGCTGCCGTGGCGTTGCAGGGTGTCGCGTACGCCGCGGATCAGCGCCAGGTTGTCCTGCATCAGTTGCTCGGCGTCGGCGCTGGGCTTGAATTCCTCGTCGGTGAACAGCCACTGCTCACGGCCCAGCACCACGCCCGGGCGGCCTTCGTTGAACAGCTTGAAGTCCAGGGCCGCCCACAGGTTGGTGCCGATGCGTTTGATCGGGAACTGTTCGTCGTAGTGGGTCTCGGCGGCCTTGGCCAGCTTGCCGTCGAGCAGGGTCATCTGCCCGGTGCGGTTGAAGCTCTCCAGGCCACCGACGGACCAGGCGCCGAGCCCGACCAGCAGGCCGAGGAACGACAGGGAATAGGTGATGCGCAGTGTCCGGTTCATGATCATGACCTCAGAACTGGAAGTAGAGGAACGGCGAGTAGCTCTGCGCCGAGAGCTTGAGCACCGAGGCGACGAACAGCAGCAGGACCAGGGCGCGGGTCATGACCCGGGTCCAGTCCAGGCCCAGCGAGCCGTCGGCGTTGACCTGCACCGGGGTGGCCTTGGGCGTCGGTGCGGCATTGCGGTAGAAGTCGCGCAGGCCGAAGAAGGCCAGGGTGGCGTAGGCCAGCACCAGGGTCGCCACTTGCAGCCCGGTGAGCTGGGCGCGGTTGAGCTCCGACAACTGCCAGTCGCCGAAGCTGAACATGGCGCCGTACATGCGCGCGGCCACGTCCAGGTTCTCGGCGCGGAAGATCACCCAGCCGGTCACCACCAGCAGGAAGGTGAAGGCCCACTTGACCGGGTTGAAGCGCTGCGGGTTGGTGTCCAGGCCCAGCGCACGTTCGATGGCCAGCCACATGCCGTGCCAGGCGCCCCAGATGATGTAGGTGAAGTTGGCGCCATGCCACAAACCGCCCAACAGCATGGTCAAGAACAGGTTGCGGTAGGTGTTGAAGGTGCCTTTGCGGTTGCCGCCCAGGGTGATGTACAGGTAGTCGCGCAGCCAGGTCGACAGGCTGATGTGCCAGCGCCGCCAGAACTCGGTGATCGACTGGCTGATGTAGGGCTGCTTGAAGTTCTCCATGAAGCGAAAGCCCATCATCAGACCCAGGCCGATGGCCATGTCGCTGTAGCCGGAGAAGTCGAAGTACAGCTGCGCGGTGTAGGCCAGGGCGCCGAGCCAGGCATCGCCGGTGGTGGGGTTCTGCAGGGCGAAGCAGTGGTCGGCGACCACCGCCAGGGTGTCGGCGATGAACACCTTCTTGATGAAGCCCTGCATGAAGCGGGTGCAGCCTTCGGAGAACTTGTCGAGGGTGTGGGTGCGATTGTTGAACTGATCGACCAGGTCCTTGAAGCGCAGCACGGGGCCGGCGATCAGGTGCGGGAAGATCGCCACGAACGCTGCGAAGTCGATCAGGTTGCGCGTGGCCGGGGTGTCGCCGCGGTACACGTCGATGATGTAGCTGATCGACTCGAAGATGTAGAACGAGATACCGATCGGCAGCAGCACGTGGGTGAGGATGAACGGCTCCAGGCCAAACGAGGTGATGATGGCGTTGAGGCTGTCGACGCCGAAATTGGCGTACTTGAAGTAGCCGAGGATCGCCAGGTCCACGCCCACGCCCAGCAGCAGCCAGCGCTGTGCCGGCTTGGTGCGCACGCCGGCGGCGCCGACCTTCAGGCCGATCCAGTAGTTCCACAGGGTGACCCCGGCGAACAGGGCGAGGAAGTCCACCCGCCACCAGGCGTAGAAGATATAGCTGGCGACCAGCAGCAGCAGGTTGCGATAGCGTTGCCCGCTCAGGTAGTACAGGCCGAGGAAGATCGGCAAGAACAGGAACAGGAACACGTTTGACGAGAAGACCATCCCGGTTCTCCTAATTTGTTCACAGCATCCAGGGCAAAGCGCCCCCCAAACCCCCCGGTGCAAGACCGGAAGGCAACCTGGTACCTCTGTGGGAGCCGGCTTGCCGGCGACGCAACTAGCGTTGGTCGGGACCGCTTTGCGGCCCATCGCCGGCAAGCCGGCTCCCACAGGGGTCGTGTTACTTTTTCAACTGCGCACCCGGGTCGTAGACCCGTGTCACATCGCCCCCCAGCCGGAAGCTGTTGAACGGCTGCATTCCGCGCTTGCGCTGCAAGGTGTCGCCACTGCATGGGTAAAGGCTGCAGTACGGCTCGAGCCAGGCGTACTTGCTGTCGACCTTGAGGTCCTTCATGTCCTGCTTCTGGCCATTGCGCGAGGCGAAGGCGCTCGGGTCCTTCGCACCGGCCAGGACTTTCTGCGCCAGGCGCTGCAGGGCGTTGTCGTTCTCGCCACGCAGGTCGACGCCGTTGGCCTGGGCGAAGCTGGCGATCATCGCCAGCGGCGGCAGGGCATAGTTGTGGTAGGCCAGGGCGCGCTGGCGGCGCTTGAGCTCGTTGGGCAGGAAGCCCTGGGCATCGACCTGGTTGGCGCCGACCTTGTATTCCTGCACCGCCCAGTCGAACAGGTCGCGGCGGTCGGTGGCCACGGCGGTGGCCATCACCGACCAGGCGGCCCAGTAGCTGTGGTTGTTGATCTTCTCCAGCGGCAGGTCGCTCCAGTCGCGCACGGTCTGTTCGGCCAGGCGGCCCAGCCACTTGTCGATCAGCTCGGCTTCGGCCTGGTGCGCGGCCAGTGGCTGGGAGTTGGAGAACTTCAGGCGCAGCCAGGCGCCGCTGATGCTGCCCAGGGCCCATTTGCGCATGGACTTGCCGGTGTGGTTGTAGTCGGTCGACATCAGCGCATTGGCGCGCGCCCAGGTGCCGAGCCAGGTCAGGGTGCAGTCGAGCTGGGCCGGGCGGCCGTCGCGCATGTACTGGCCGACCATCTTGCTGATGCCGCGCTCGAGGGTGGTGATGTCCTCGGTGGATTTGCGGAAGGCTTTCTCCGAGGCGACGTTGAGGGTCGCCCGGGCGCTGTCGGAGCCTTCGTATTTGCTGCGAAATTGCAGGGCGCCGGTATACGGCTTGGGGGCCGCCTGGCAGCGGAAGTTGCCGTCGCCGGTCTTGAGCTTCTCGATCCCGGCGTAGTAGCCCTGCGGTGGCACCAGCGCGGCCTGCGCGGCGCCGCCGAACAGGGCCAGGGCGAGCAGGGCGGGGGCGGTCTTTCTGGGGATAAGGGTCATGGTCGCCTCACTGGCCGGTCTGCGCAGTGTGTTGCGCGGCGCCGGCGAAGTCGTTGCGTTTGCACAGCTTGGCCTCGACCTTCTGCGTGCCGCTTTCCGGGCCCTGGATTTCCACGGCCAGCAGGTTCTGGCTGGCCCAGTCCTCGTCCTCACGCATCTGGAAGACGAAGCGCCCGTCGGTCTCGGAGGTCTCGGGTTTTTCGATCTTGATGTCCTCGTGGCGGCCGTTGAGGTACCAGAGGGTGGCTTGCAGGGTCTTGACCGAGGTGTCCTCGAAGCGGATGTCCATCTGCAGGTTGCGGTTGACCAGGTCCTTGATCACGCCGCCCTTGCCATTGACCATCAGCTCGTTCTTGCCCGGCTTGAGCGAGGTGCTGGCGCTCATCTGCGCCGGGCGTCCTTCGCAGCCGTCGTCGAGCAGGGCGAGGATCTGCCGCCAGATGGTTTCCTGGTCCAGGCGGTAGAGCGGGGAGAATTCCCAGATCAGGATCTTCGGCGGGTTGCTCTTGAATTCCTCGCTGCCTAGGTACTGGATCATCGAGCCTTCCAGGCCGCCACCGGGGAAGGCGACGTTGAGCACGTCGGCGCCGATGTACTGCTGCAGGAAGCCCGAGAAGTTGTAGTTCTTGCCACTGTGGCTGGTGCCGACCAGGGTGATCCGGGCATTGCCGCCATCGCCGAACAGGTCGTCGCCGCCGGCCTCGCCCTTGGGCTCGGTGGCGAACTGGTCCATGTACTGCACCGCATAGCTGGTGCCGCACAGTTGGCCGGCGACATTGTGCAGGGTGCCGGTCTTGCCCATGCGCCCGGACTTGTGGGTCTCGAATTCCTTGCGCGGGATGCCTTCGAAGGCCGGCATCTTGTGCACGGTCTCGGCCACGATCTTCGCCGCGCGCTCGGCGCCGTAGGGCGTCCAGTGCTGGTCGCCACGGAAGTAGAAGTCCTTGCCCTGGTCGGCGGCGGCCAGTTGCTCGTTGGTCAGCGGCGACAGGTCGGGGACGTTGTAGCCCATCTTGCTGAAGCGCTGGAGCATGGCCTGGTAGTTGCGCAGGGCCTTCTGGTAGTCGAAGGCGGCCTTTTCCTGGGGGTTGAGCATGTTTCGGTTCACCAGGCCGCGGGTCGGCTGGTACACCAGCACCAGCTCGATGCCGCGCTTGGCGAAGGCGTCGTGTACCTGCTGCAGGCGCTTGTAGCCGGCCGGGGTGGTGTCGAACTCGGTACGCAGGTCCTCGCGGGTACGGAACAGCCAGTCGCCCTGGGCCTGCACCAGGGTGGTGAAGTTCTGCTGGTAACGGGTCACGTAGCGGCTGGCGTCATGGGCCTCGGGGCACAGCTGGCAGCAGGGTTCGGCGGTGAAGGCAGGGGCCTGTACCTCATCGGCGCGCACGCCCTGGCTGATGGCCAGGAGGGCGGCGGACAGGCCGAGTAGTTTCATCAGGTGTGGGGTCATGGTCGGGGCTTCCTTAATCGATCATTTCGGTCTGGCGTTCGACCGGGTCGATCAGCACGGCCTTCTGCTGGCGTACCAGCAGGTCGAGGATTTCGTCCTGGCGCTCGCCCAGCACGCCATTGAGGCTGATGCCACTGGCCTTGCGCGGGGCGAGCATGGAGACCTTGTACAGCTCCACCGACAGGGGCGAGTC
Organism: Pseudomonas guariconensis; assembly: GCF_024127895.1. GTDB lineage: Bacteria > Pseudomonadota > Gammaproteobacteria > Pseudomonadales > Pseudomonadaceae > Aquipseudomonas > Aquipseudomonas guariconensis_B. The sequence goes on from NZ_JAMYBK010000011.1 coordinate 106,778, forward strand.
GATCGACAGGGGGCCGGAGCCATTGGCTGCCAGCTCGCCACCGACGATGATCAGCGAGACTTTGGTGTCGAACGGGTCGAGGGCGATGTCGCGATCGGTGTCGGAGAGGTCCTTGATGTGCCCGTACACACCCACCAGGCCGTTGGCCATGGCGATGTTCTCGTACAGGCGGATGTTCACGCTGTTGCGCACGCGGATACCGTGGCGGCGGTTGTTGATCAGCTTGTTGCCCCAGATCAGGTTGTCGCCGCTCTCGTACAGGGTGATGCCGTCGGTGTGGTTGCGGTAGACCTCGTTGTAGGCGATCAGGTTGTTGACGCTGTTACGGTCGATCACCACGCCCGAGAGCTTGTTGTCGTAGCTCTTGTTGTTGATGATCCAGCTGTCGTTGACCTCGCGCGAGACGATGATCCCGTGCTTCTTCTTGGTCCCGTACACGGTGTTGCCGGCGATGATCAGGCGGTGCGAGCGGTCGTGCGGGTCGATGCCGTAGACGATGTTGTCGCGGTAGGTGCTGTCCTTGATCACGAAGTCCTGGGTTTCGTAGCAGTAGAAGCCGTACCACATGTCGCTGAACTGCGAGCCGATGATCCAGCCGGTGGGTTCCGCGCGGCCCATGCGCTTGGCCATGTTCGGCGTGTACTGGGAGATGCTCACGCCGTACGACTTGCTCTTGGCGTAGCCGAAGCTGGCCATCTTGCTGTTGACGATGTAGGTCTCGGTGCCGCCCCACGACAGTAGGAAGGGGCGGAACTCGTCGGGCTTGCGGAAGGTGGCCGGGCCGTTGTCCTGCTCGCGCCAGGCGGTGACCTGGGTGTCGGTGACGAACAGCTTGCCGTCGTTGACCAGGAACGAACCGGCCTCCTGGGACAGGCGCAACTCCTTGACCTTGCCGTCGATCTCGAGGATGCCCTTGCGCCCGACCACGATCGGCAGGCGCGCCAGGTACACGCCCGGGGCGGTCTCGCGCAGGTACTGCCTGGGCACCTGACGGCTCAGTTGCTGCAGGTCGACATGGCCGTCGTCGATGAAGATCGCCTGGGGAATGCCATGCTGGCGCCTGACCCATTCGGCGCCCTTGTTGTCGCCGCCGATGAACTCCTTGAGGGTGTCCTCCTGGAGCATACGGCGCACGCTGACCTTGCCCTTGCGGCTGCGGTCGAGCTTCTTCTGCACCGCCTCGGCGGTATAGCCAGAGAGGTCGGGCAGCCTCGGCGGCGCCATGTGCAGCGGTTCGACCGGCGCGCTGGAGACCGTGTAGGTCTTGGCCTGCTGCAGCTCCTTGGCCACCGGCTTGACCGGCTCGGCCAGGGCCATGCCGCTGCCCGCCAGGAGCAGGGCGCTGGCCAGCAGGCCGTGGCGCAATTGCGGGTTCAGGTTCATGTCGGTTCTCTCTGTCCTCTGGGGCCCGGGCTCAGAAGCGCCAGATCACGTCGACGAAGGCGCGGTGCATGTACGAGTCGGCCTCGCTGCCGTAGGCATCGCCCGGCTTGAACACGCCGGCGCGCAGGCGCACCAGGGCCGAGGGTTCGTCGATCGACTGGCTCAGCGCGGCGGGCAGCAAGCCTTGCTTGAAGTACTTGGTGACGACCACGTCCATCTCCTGGCCCAGGTCCTTCTCGCCGTTGACCAGCGGGCGGCTGACGCCGTTGTCCTCGACCACCGCGTTGATGCCGCTGGAGCCGATGTTCTGTTCGCCATCGACACGCCAGAACTTGTGGTAGATGAAGCTGGCGTCGTAGTCCTCGCGCAGCTGCCAGGAGGCGAACAACGTGGCCGCCTGCAGGTTGCCCAGTTCGCCGCGGAAGGCTTCGCCGAAGCGGTGCACGCGCGAGCGGGTGCCGGTGAAGTTGGAGCGGTTGCTCTCCAGGCCGGTCTGTTCGTAGTTGCTCGAACCATCGCGGCCGCCGCCGCCACTGCCACGGGCATAGGCGGCGCCGACCTGCCAGTTGGGGTTCAGGCGCAGGCGTACGCCGAGGTCGGTGGCCCAGGCGTTGACGTCGCCGCTCTGCTTGCCAGTGGCGACTTGCTCGCCCCCTACCGGCTCGCTGCTCAAGGTGTCGCGGTCGCCAGTCAGCCAGGTGACGCTGCCCCAGTAGTTGAGGGTATGGTCGTTGCGCCAGTTGTAGGCGTCGCTGTTGGCCTCAAGGCCCAACCAGGTGAGGTCGCCGGTGCGGGTCTTGTCCAGGGCATCGACGGTTTCGCCCGGGGCCTTCAGGCTGCCGCCGTCATGGGTGTGGTGGGCACGCAGGCCGACCCAGTGCCCAGGCGTCCACTGGGTGGCGATGTTGCCGTAGACGTGGGTGCGGTCCTTGTCCTGCGGCGCCAGCTCGGTGAGGTCGGTGCGGTATTCGCTGAAGCGTTGGGCGATGCCCAGGTCGGCCTTGAGCAGGGTGGTGTCGAAGGTCCAGTTCAGCGCTTCGATGTTGGTGTCGCGCCACATGCCGTCATCGCTGCGCAGGCGCTGGCGACCGAGGCGCAGTTGCTCGCCCGGGTAGGGCGTGAAGCCGCTGTAGCCGATCCAGAACTCACGCAGGGCCAGGTAGCTCTTGTCCGGTTCGCGGCTGTCGTCGTCGGCCTGGATGGCGCTGCCGTCGTCGGACTGGCGCAGGGTATCGGTCTCGATGATGTCGGTGGCGGCCACGGCCTGGCCCATGGCGAAGGCACTCCAGTTGCCGCGCTCGCCGTAGACCCATGGGCGCAGGTCAAGGCCCAGGCCGTTGACGTCGCCGCCGGAGCGGGTGCCCAGGTCGCGGTCGTCCTCGGACTGGCCGGTGATCTTCACGTCCATGCCGAAGTTCTTCTCGGCGGTCATGTCGGCCAGGGTCGGGCAGGACCACAGCAGTGCGAAGCTCAGGCCAATGCCGGCTTTCACGAATGGGTTGAGCGTCATAGGGAGGAATCCTCGGCGTCGTCGTCTTCTTCTTGCAGGGCGTCGAGGGCCAGGGCGCTGGGGGCGCCCTGGACCATGCTGCCGCGCGCCTGCTTCTCTTGCGCGAGCAGGCGCTGGGCCTGGCTGCGCTGGTCAGGCGTCAATTGCTGGTCGAGTTGCTGCAGCAGTTCGGCCGACTGCTGCGTCGGGTTGGCCTGGGCCAGTTGCGCGAATACCCAGGCGTTGGCCGGCACCGGGCGAATGCCATGGCCTTCGCTGTAGAGCTGGGCCAGGGCGTAGTCGGCGCTGAGCTGGCCACCACGGGCGGCGCTGAGCAGGTGGTCGACGGCCTTCTGCGGCTCGACCTGGCCCAGGTAGCCACGGCGGTACAGCTGGCCGAGGTAGTAGTGGGCGCTGATCTCGCCGGCATCGGCGGCGGCCTGCAGGTGCTGCTCGGCCTTCTCGGCATCGGCTGGCAGCGTCTTGCCCTCGTAGTACAGGCGGCCGAGCAGCAGCTCGGCGCGCGGTTGTTCGGCGGCACGGCCCTTGTCGATGTAGCCGAGCAACTGCTCGGTGTCGCCGAGCTCGGGGAAGTCGTAGAGCAGTTGCGCCAGGCTGACCCAGGATGCCGGGTTGGCCGGGGCGATGTGTTCGAGCAGGTCCTTGGCGGTGTTCTCGTCGGTCTGGCCGAGGCTGCGGTCGGCCAGCACCCGGGCCACACCGTCGACTCGGCTGGCCGGCACCTGGCCACGGGCATGGGCGGCCTTGAGCTGCTGGACGAGTGCGGCCTGCTGTTCGGCCTGGCCGCGCTTCTGGTAGACGGTGGCCAGTTCCACGTAGCAGATGTCGGTGGTAGTGAGCGCGGCCTTGCAGATCCGTTCCACCTCGGTCAGGTTCTGGTCGTAGGTGCCCTGGGTGCGGTACAGCAGCACCTGGGCCAGGCCCGCTTCCGGGTTGCCGGCGGCGCGCCACTGGTCGATCTGCTGCTGGGCGTTCACGTTCGGGAAGCTCTGCGGGTGCTGCAGGTAGAGCATCGCCAACGGGATCAGGGTGTTGCCTTCGCCTTGCTGCGCGGCCAGCTTGAGCAGGGCCTCGGCCTCCTCGCGCTCGGCCTGGGTGCTGTCGGGCTTGGCCACCAGCAGGCGACCGAGGCGTGCCTGGGCGCGGGGCGAGGTGGCGGCAGCGGCGCGGTAGGTGGCCTCGGCCTGCTCGAGCTGGGCGGGGTCGCGCGAGGCGACCTTGATGTCGGCCAGGCCCACCTGGGCGTCGCTGTAGCCGAGGTCGGCCAGGGCCTTGTAGTTGCGTTCGGCCAGGGCGGTGTCGCCGCGTTTCATGGCCTCGTTGGCCAGGCGCTGGTCGGGCAGGCCGGCGCAGCCGGCCAACGCAATGGCTGCAGCCAAGGCACAGAACCCAAGGGGCGCACAGGAAAAGTGGTGTCTGCGGGTCATCGCTCGGTCCTCTTACAGCCCACGGGCCACGGCCTTGTCGATCAGCCAGTTGAGCGACGGGCCACGGTCGCTGCTGACCGCGGCGGGGCGGCCGGCCAGCTCGGCGGGCAGGGCGCCATCGGGCTTGATCTGCACGCGGATGTCGGCGGCCAGGTCTTCGCTGTTGAGGCTGCTGCTGCCGACGATCTGGCCGGTGCGCACCTCGTCCTCGCCGGCGATCTGGAAGTTGACCCGGGTACCCGGCTTGACCTCGTCGAACTGGCGGTAGCTGAAGCGTGCCTCGATCATCGGGTTGCTGGTGCGCGGGACCAGCTGGAAGATTGGCTGGCCCTTGCTGGCGTACTGACCGTCATCCACCAGCTGGCGGGCGACCACGCAATCGCAGGGGCTGGTGAGGGTGCCGGCGAGCTGCTTGCCGAACAGCTCCTCGACCTTGGCCGGTTCGAGCTGCGAGTCGTCCAGGTGGCCCTTGAGCAGGTCGAGCATGCTGGTGCTGAAGCTGGCCAGCGGCGCGCCCTTGACCACCTGGCCACCGCTTTCGACCAGGCTCTGCACGGTGCCGTCGCGGGGCATGGTGACGTTGGTGGTGGGCACCGCGACCACACCGGCCTCGGCATGGCTGACGAAGTACAGGCCGTACAGCGACTTGGCGATGAAGCCGAAGGCGGCCACGCCGACCACGAACACGCCGAGGCTCACGGTCACCGCGCGCAGGCGGCCGAAGGCCGAGAGGCCGGAGCCGCTGTCCTTCTGCTTGCGCGCCTTGGTGAAGTTGTCGCGCTGCAGGGTGCTGAGCACGTCGCCGACGTTGATCAGCTCGCCCGACAGGAAGGTGGTGATGATATGGCGCAGGGTCGCCACGTCACGCTGCTCCAGGTTCTGGAACTGCACGCCGACCCGGCCGCTGTCGCTCAGGTAGGAGCGCACCTGGAACTCGATGTCCATGGACAGGCCGAGGTTGTCGACCACGAACTGCAGGCGGCCACGCAGCACGTCGCCGACGTTCAGCGGCTGCTTGGCATGGAAGGACAGGCCCCCGGCGGAAAGATCGTCCACCTTCACATCGCGTGGCTCGCGGTTGCGGTCCAGGTAGCGCAGCTTGGCGGGGATGCGTACCCGGACGTGCTGGCGCTGGGCTTCGGACTCATGCACGACATTGGCGTTCACGGCGGTATTCATGGCGATTTCGTTCCTGTTAGATCCGATCCGAGGGGCTCACACGACCATGAACAGCACGGCGACGAAGATGCTGGCTGCCGAGAAGGTCATGGTTCGCGAGGACCAGGTGTTGAACCATTGTTGAAAGCTTGCGAGGTCACGCTTGAGGGCAGTGGGCTGGCGGGTCCAGGACTGCTTGTCGAGCCGGAAGAACACGTAGATCTTCATCAGCGCGCCGACGATCTGGTTGTAATAGAGGATCAGCGGGTAGGCCGGCCCCACGCTGTGGCCCGAGCACAGCAGCATGATGGTGAGGATCAGGCGGGTGATGCCGATCCACAGCAGGTACACCAGCAAAAAGCCCAGGCCGAACTTGAGGCTGGCGATCACCGCCACGGTCAGGCCCAGCAGGCTGGTCCACATGGACACGCGCTGGTCGAGCAGGACGATGCTGGTGAACAGCCCCAGGCGCTGCAGGCCAAGGCCCAGGGCGCGGGAGTTCTGCCGCAGGTTGTTGCCGTACCAGCGGTACATCAGCTTGCGGCTGGCCTTGACGAAGCTCTTCTCCGGCGGATGCTCGACGGTGTTGATCGCCGCGTCCGGCACGTAGAAGGTGTCGTAGCCCAGGCGCATCAGGCTGAACCAGCTGGACTTGTCGTCGCCGGTGAGGAACTTGAAACGGCCCAGGCGCCAGTGCTGCAGCGAGTCGCTCTCGACATCGGCGATGAACTCGGGGTTGGTCACGACGCTGGCGCGGAACATCGACATGCGCCCGGTCATGGTCAGCACGCGCTTGGACAGGGCCATCGAGCACATGTTGATGTGGCGCTGGGCGAAGCGCAGCTTGTGCCACTCGCTCATGATGTAGCCGCCACGCACTTCGCAGAACTCGTTGGTGGTCAGGCCACCGACGCTGGGAAACAGCTTGAACCAGGGCACGGTCTTGCGTACCACGCCTTCGCCGAGCACGGTGTCGCCGTCGATCACCGCCACCACCGCATGTTCGTCCGGCATCATCCGCGAGATGGCGCGAAAGCCGTAGGCCAGACCGTCGCGCTTGCCGGTGCCGGCGATGCGCACGAAGTCCAGGGTGACGTGCTCGGGTGGGTTGTACTTGGCCCACAGGCTCTTCACCAGCAGCTCGTCGGACATCTCCACCAGCGAGCAGACCACGGTGGTCGGGTAGCCGCAGGCGATCGCCTCGCGGATCACCGAGCTGTACACCTGGGCGGTGGTGTGGGCGTCGATGCGAAAGCTGGTGACCATCAGGTAGACGTGCGACGGGTCGGCCGCTTTGCCCAGCTTGCGCACCTTGTGGCGCAGGTAGGGGTAGACGCCGTAGAGGAAGATCATGCCGCGGATGAAATGGGTGGCGCCCATGGAGTAGCGCCAGATGCCGACAGCGCCGACCAGGAAGATGAAGTGCTTCGACTGCGAGTCGAAGATATCGCTGGGCAGGGCCAGGGCGATCAGCATGAGCAGGCTCATGTAGAGCAGCCACCCGGCGCACTGCAACAGCACTGTCTGGAGCCTTTGCATGTTCAGCATCCGTCGCGAAATCAGGGGGAAGGGCAGCGACGCAGCGCTGCCCGGCCGAGGGTTACCAGCAGATGCCTTCGGTGCGGCTGCCCGGACAGGTGGGCTTGCTCATGAAGCCGACCAGGTCGATGACCTGCTTGCCTGCCGGGGCCTGCTGGGCGAGGGCGCGGAACTTCTCGTCGCGGTTGCCCAGGACGATGATCTCGGCGTTGTCGATCACCTGCTCGAGGTCGGCGTTGAGCAGCGACGAGACATGGGGGATCTTCGACTCGATGTAGTCCTTGTTGGCGCCGTGGACACGGGCGTACTGCACGTTCTGGTCGTAGATGTTCAGCTCGTAGCCTTTGCCGATCAGGCGCTCGGCCAGTTCCACCAGCGGGCTTTCGCGCAGGTCGTCGGTGCCGGCCTTGAAGGACAGGCCAAGCAGGGCGACCTTGCGCTTGTCGTGGCTTTCGATGATGTCGAAGGCGTTCTGCACCTGGGACTCGTTGCTGCGCATCAGCGAGTCGAGCAGCGGGGCCTTCACGTCGAGGCTGGCGGCGCGGTAGGTGAGGGCGCGCACGTCCTTGGGCAGGCACGAGCCGCCGAAGGCGAAGCCTGGGCGCATGTAGTACTGGGACAGGTTCAGCGCCTTGTCCTGGCAGACCACGTCCATCACCTCGCGGCCATCGACGCCCACCGCCTTGGCGATGTTGCCGATCTCGTTGGCGAAGGTGACCTTGGTGGCGTGCCAGACGTTGCAGGTGTACTTGATCATCTCGGCCACCTCGACCGGCTTGCGGATGATCGGCGCGTCCAGTTCCTCGTACAGGGCCTGGAGTACGTCGCCGCTGGCGCTGTCCAGCTCGCCGATGACGGTCATCGGTGGGTGGTCGTAGTCCTTGATCGCGGTGCTCTCGCGCAGGAACTCGGGGTTGACCGCGACGCCGAAGTCGACACCGGCTCGCTTGCCGGAGCAGTCTTCGAGGATCGGGATCACCACGTTCTTGACGGTGCCTGGCAGTACGGTGCTACGCACCACGATGGTGTGGCGGCTGGTTTTGTCGCGCAGCACATGGCCGATTTCGCGGCACACCGATTCGATGTACTCCAGGCCCAGGTCGCCGTTCTTCTTGCTCGGGGTACCGACGCAGATCATCGACACGTCGCTGGCGCGGATGGCCTCGGCGAAGTCGGTGGTGCCGCGCAGGCGGCCCGTGGCGATGCCCTGTTGCAGCAGCTGTTCCAGGCCCGGCTCGACGATGGGCGACTTGCCCTGGTTGATCAGGTCGATCTTGGTGCTGGACACGTCCACACCAATCACTTCATGGCCCCGTGCCGACAGGCAACCTGCACAGACCGCACCCACATAACCCAAACCAAAGATGCTGATACGCATCGCATTCACCTCGTGTGTTTATCACGCCGGTTCCTTGCAAAAGAACCGGACCGGGTTGATTAACCAGCAGTTTTCGGGCGCACGGTTTCATGGCGAATGCACACTTCGCCGAGCGCAGGCATGAATAAATCTGGAGCGCACAAAGTTATGCACTCAAAGTTGGCAGTCAAAGGCCAGTAATTAAAAGGCGTGCCCTGAAATGCAGCCGTCTTTATTGCAGTGCGCTACCTGGCGCGCTGCTGTGCTTGTTTTTTCAAGTGGATAAATCCTTTGAAATCAACCACTAGGACGATTAGTAGGGGCGCGTCTCTCCTGCATGGACAGGGCGTTCGGTGTGTTATCCGTTGCGCCTGTCGAGTTGTTGGAGCCGGTAGTGGATACCTGCCGCTTGTCATCTGTAAGTCATCTCTCACGCCACGCGTTGAAGAATCGTTACGGGTCCTATGAGCGATTGCCGGTAGCAGAAGTTCCAAGGTGGGTTCCGCACCGGTGAAAGATTTCTAAATATTTTTTCAGGGCTAAATACTTTCAATCTGATGGCACGGCGCAGTTCAACCCTTGTATATAAAGGGCGAGATAGGGGTGGGATAGTTTTATGCCAGCACGCGAAAAAAATTTTCAAGAATCGTCAAAAAACTACGAACGGTCTTATGGCGTTTTGCGATAACGATAGGGGCGTTGTTTTTTTGACGTCGAGATTGTGGCGAGGTGGCAATTTGAAGCCTGCCCTATTGCAGGGCGGATGATAGGGAGTGGCCATTAATACACCGTCGGTAATCCGATGACCGGTCGGCCATTTGGGGGCTGCGAAGCAGCCCCATAGCTAGTTGTTGGGCATTGCAGGGTAGCCCTGCTTATTCGGCAGGGTGGTCGCGCAGGAACACCAGGTGATCCGGCTTGGACTGCTCGGCACTGTAGTAGTACCCCTGCACATCGAACTGCTTGAGCCGCTCGGGATCGTCGATGCGTTCCTGGATCACGAACCGGCTCATCATCCCGCGCGCTTTCTTGGCATAGAAGCTGATGATCTTGTACTGCCCGTTCTTGAAGTCCTTGAAATCGACGTTGATGACGCGTGCATTCAAGGCGCTGCGCTTGACCGCGCTGAAGTATTCATTGCTGGCCAGGTTGAGCAGCACATCGTCGCCCTGGTCGGCCAGGGCCTGGTTCAGCCACTCGCTGATGCGCGTGCCCCAGAAGGCATAGAGGTCTTTGCCGCGGGCGTTGGCCAGCTTGGTGCCCATCTCCAGGCGATAGGGCTGCATCAGGTCCAGCGGACGCAGCAGGCCGTACAGGCCTGAGAGCATGCGCAGGTGGTCCTGGGCGTAACTGAAGTCATCCTCGTCGAGGCTTTCGGCGTCCAGGCCGGTATAGACGTCGCCCTTGAAGGCCAGCAGCGCCTGCTTGGCGTTGGCCGGGGTGAAGTCTGGGGTCCAACTGCCGAAGCGGGCGGCGTTGAGGCCGGCGAGCTTGTCGGACAGGTGCATCAGTTCGCTGATCTGCGCTGGCGACAGCTCGCGCAACTGGGTGATCAGTGCCTGGGAGTCGTCCAGGTACTGAGGCAGGGTGAAGCGCTGGGTCACCGGCGGGGTGTCGTAGTCGAGGGTCTTGGCGGGGGAAATCACCGTCAGCATCGGGTCGGCTCCTGGAATCGTCGCTGCGGATTCTACGGGCTGGGGCGGGCAAGGCCAAACTATGGTGACGATAGTCGCAGACCATCACCGGGGCGCGAGCTATAGTGCGCCCGGTGTTCTCGTGGAGAGTTCGATCGTGCGCATTGCCTTCGTCCTGCTGGCCGGCCTGTTGAGCCTGGCCGCCCAGGCGGCACCACCAGCCCCGGCCAGCCTGGATCGCAGCTTGTGGCCCGAGCGACTGGACAGCCCGGCGCTGTTCGATGTCGCATCGCGGGCCGAAATCCTGTCGTTCGCCCAGGCCCTTCAGGAGAGCGAGATGCTCGATGAAAAGGCCCTGGCGGCGCGCCTGCGGCTCAGGCAGATCAACCTGCCGGTGATTCGTGCGGTGCGGGCGCGGATGTGGCAACGGCTGTGGCAGAACTACCAACAAGCGCAACGCAGTTGCGGGCTGGACGCCTCGTTCTGTTACCCGGTCGAGTCCATGGCCGAGCTGCGTACCCGGGCCGCCAGCTTCGCCGACGGGGTAGGCAGCTTCTATAGCGGCTGGATCGAGCCGAGCCGGCAGTTCCACACCCGCTACCTGGACGAGCAGTTGCGCAAGGCCGCGCTGTTCCCACAGACCAGCAGCGAGGTGGAGCGCTTGTCCAGCCGCGAGCGCAATGGCGACGAACTCAATGACCGGATGTTCCTGCTGACCTTCGTCGGTGGACCTGGCCTGCAGGGCGGTCACACCGACGCGCTGGCCGATTACCTGCGCCGTCAGAAACTGGGCGCTACGTTCTTCGTCCTCGGCAACCGCCTGCAGCAGCGCCGCGACGCAGGGCCGGCCAATGCCCTGGCGGCGCTGTATGCCGGCCAATGCGTGGGGATCCAGGGTTGGGAGTACCGGTCCCACGCCCAGTGGCAGGACTGGCAGGATTCGTTACGACGCAGCCAGGCGCGGGTCCAGTCCGACCTGCCGGAGCAGTACGTGCCGCTGTTCCGACCGCCCTACGGGCAGCGCCGGGCCGATGGCGAGGCCTTCATGACTGCCCAGCAGCTGCAGGTCTCGCTGTGGGACATCGACGCCCACGACGACAGCACGTTGAGCGCCGAGGCGTCGGCCCAGCGTGTGCTGACCCTGATGCTGCTGTGGCGCAAGGGCGTGATCCAGTTCCACGACGACCTGCCCAAGGCACGGCCGGCGGTGGAATGGCTGCTGCGCAATACGGCGCAGGGCGGGATCGGTTGGGAGGATTGCCTGGCGTACGGGAGGCGGGGGGAGCTTTAGAGCTTGCAGCTTGCATAGGCCTGATCTTTGACTTTAGTACCGCCCCAGCCCCAAGCCAAGCCCTGTTCGTCAATCGGAAAAATAAACTTCAACGGAACGTAAAAAGACTTTTTTTGGTCATGGATTATGCGGTATGTAGGAATCAGACAGCCGAAACCTGCAGCACAGGTGGCGTCATCCAGGCCCTCCTTGCCAGGTGCGCTCCCCGCCCGTAACGACGCGGATACGGGGAGAACGGCGGTCACTCTGCGGCGCAGCGGTACGCGTCGCGTGGCTTTCACACAAGGTGACCGAGTATGGATGACCAAGGACGCAACCCTTCCTCCAACAAGCCAATCCTGTATGTGCTCGATACCAATGTCCTGATTCACGACCCCAATGCCTTGCTCAACTTCGAGGAGCACCACGTCGCTATCCCGATGACGGTGCTGGAGGAACTCGACAAGCTCAAGACCGGCAAGCACACCATCGCCGCCGAATGCCGCCAGGCCATCCGCCTGATCGACCAGACCCTGGGCGATGCCTCGCCCAGCGACGTCGAGCAGGGCGTGCCGATCCAGCGTGGCAAGAGCGGCCCCAAGGGCTTCCTGTCGATCCTGATGAGCCCGCGCAACGAACCCAACCGGCTACTGCCGGACACCCTCAACGACAACATCATCATCAACCAGCTCCTCGAGCTGCGCACCAGACGCCCCGACCTGGACGTGGTACTGGTGACCAAGGACATCAACATGCGCCTGAAGGCGCGTGCCTGCGGCATCGCCGCCGAGGACTACAGCACCGACCAGTTGGTCGACGACGTTTCGCTGCTGTCCAAGGGCTACCACTCGGTGACCGGCTCGTTCTGGGACCGCGTCAGCAAGGTCGAGACCCGCCAGGAGCGTGGCCGCACCTGGCACCGGGTGCAACTGACCGACAACCTGCCGGCGGTGCACGTCAACGAGTTCATCATCGACGAACAAGGCTTCGTCGGCTGGATCAAGGGCATCCGTGAGGACGAGCTGCTGCTGCTCGACCTGCACCAGGAGCCCTTGCTGCACCAGGAAGCCTGGGGCCTGAAACCGCGTGACATCCACCAGAGCCTGGCGCTGTTCGCCCTGCTGGACCCAGACATCCACCTGGTCAACCTGACCGGCGCCGCTGGCTCCGGCAAGACCATCCTCGCGCTCGCCGCGGCCATCGAGCAGACCATGGTCAGCAAGCGCTACCGGCGCATCATCGCCACCCGCAGCGTGCAGGGGCTGGACCAGGAGATCGGCTTCCTGCCAGGCACCGAGGCGGAGAAGATGGAGCCGTGGCTGGGGGCGATCACCGACAACCTCGAAGCCTTGCACATGGACGACGAGAGCACCCATGGCAGCGTCGAGTACATCCTCGAAAGGGTGCCGCTGCAGTTCAAGTCGCTGAACTACATTCGCGGTCGCAGCTTCCAGCAGAGTCTGATCCTCATCGACGAATGCCAGAACCTCACCCCGCACCAGATGAAGACCATCATCACCCGTGCCGGAGCCGGGTCCAAGGTGGTCTGCCTGGGCAACCTGGCGCAGATCGATACGCCGTACCTGTCGGCCACCAGTTCTGGCCTGACCTACCTCACCGAACGCTTCAAGGACTTCCCCCACGGCGTTCACATCACCCTGCAGGGCGTGCCGCGCTCGGTGCTGGCCGAGTACGCCGAGTCCCACCTGTAGTCTTTTTCGAGCCGGGCGGCTTTGCGCCCGGCTTTTTTTTCTGCGTGATTCTGACCTGCGGGTTTACACTCTTTGCTCCCTAACAGGAGGAAAGCTGTGCTGACTCATCTCGATTCTCAGGGGCGCGCCAATATGGTCGACGTCACCGAAAAAGCCGTGACCGCACGCGAGGCGGTGGCCGAGGCGCGGGTGCGCATGTTGCCGCAGACCTTGCAGATGATCGTCGATGGCGAGCACCCCAAGGGCGACGTGTTCGCCGTGGCGCGGATCGCCGGGATCCAGGCGGCGAAGAAGACCAGTGACCTGATCCCGCTGTGCCATCCCTTGATGCTCACCAGCGTCAAGGTCGAACTGGCCGCCGAGGGGCAGGATGTCGTGCACATCGTCGCCCGCTGCAAGCTGGCCGGGCAGACCGGCGTGGAAATGGAGGCGCTGACTGCCGCCAGCGTCGCCGCGCTGACGATCTACGACATGTGCAAGGCCGTGGACAAGGGCATGGTCATCGAGCAGGTGCGCCTGCTGGAGAAGATCGGCGGCAAGAGCGGCCATTACCAGGTGGAGGCGTGATGAAAGTCCAGGTGGTGTATTTCGCCCGTTACCGTGAACTGCTGGGCCGCGATGGCGAGCCGCTCGAAGGCGCCTTCGTGACCCTCGACGATGTGCGCCAGGCGCTGGTAGCCAAGGGCGGGCAGCATGAGGTGCTGGCCGAGCAGAACCTGATGTGCGCGCGCAACCAGGACCTGTGCAAGCTCGACGAGCCTGTGGAGGAGGGCGACGAAGTGGCGTTCTTCCCACCGGTGACGGGAGGTTGAGCATGGGCGTGCGGGTACAGGCGCAGGCGTTCGACCCGGGCCACGAGCTCAATGCCATGCATGCGGCCAATGTCGGCGTGGGGGCGGTGGTCGGTTTCGTCGGCTATGTGCGGGATTTCAACGATGGCCGTGACGTGGCCGGGATGTTTCTCGAGCATTACCCGGGGATGACCGAGAAGGCCCTGGCCAAGATCGTCGTCGAAGCCGAGCAGCGTTGGCCGTTGCTCAAGGTCGAGGTGCTGCACCGCATCGGTGCGCTGGAGCCGGGCGAGCCGATCGTCTTCGTCGGTGTGGCCAGCGCACACCGGCAGGCGGCCTTCGATGCCTGCAACTTCATCATGGATTACCTGAAGACCCGGGCACCGTTCTGGAAGAAGGAGAACACCCAAGAGGGGCCGCGCTGGGTGGAAGGCAAGCAGAGCGACCAGGACGCGGCCGGGCGTTGGTAGCCGGCTGGGATTTGCCCCTGCCGGCCAACTGAGTGACACCTTGTAATCCTGGGGCCGCGAAGCGGCCCCTGCGCACGGCTCAGTGGTGCTTGCGCGGCACCGGCTTGAGCAACTCATCCGGCGGCATCTCGCACTTGATCTTGCGCCCCAGCAGCTCTTCGATGGCTGGCAACTGGTAGGCATCGTCCTCGCCGGCGAAGCTGATCGACACGCCGCTGGTCCCTGCCCGGCCGGTTCGGCCGATGCGGTGCACGTAGTCGTCCGGATCCTCCGGCAGGGTGAAGTTGATCACGTGGCTGATGCCATCGATATGGATGCCACGGCCAGCCACGTCGGTGGCCACCAGTACCGCGATACGCCCCTCGCGGAAGCTCTCCAGGGTGCGAATGCGCTTGTGCTGCGGCACATCGCCCGACAACTGTGCGGCGTTGATGCCGTCGCGCACCAGGCGCTCCTCGATGCGCCGCACCTCGTCCTTGCGGTTGGCGAAGACCATCACCCGCTCCCACTTGTTCTGGGTCACCAGGTTGTACAACAGCTTGTACTTGTCGCTGCTGGCCACCGCATAGACGTGCTGCTCGACGGTTTCGCTGGCCACGTTCTCCGGCTCGATCTCGACGATGGCCGGGTTGGTGGTCCACTGCTTGGCCAGGTTCATCACGTCGTCGGTGAAGGTGGCGGAGAACAGCAGGGTCTGGCGTTCGCTCTTGGGCGGGGTCTGGCGGATGATCTGCCGCACCTGGGGGATGAAGCCCATGTCGAGCATGCGGTCGGCTTCGTCCAGCACCAGCACCTCGACCATGTCCAGGTGCACCTCGCCGCGCTGGTGGAAGTCCAGCAAGCGCCCCGGGGTGGCCACCAGGATGTCGCAGTGACGCGATTCCAGGGCCTTGAGCTGCTTGTCGAAGTCCATGCCGCCAACGAAGGTCATGACGTTCAGGCCGCTGTACTTGGTCAGGGCCATGGCGTCCTTGGCGATCTGCACCACCAGTTCGCGGGTGGGCGCGATCACCAGGGCTCGTGGCTCGCCCATGTAGCGCTCCTTGGGCGGCGGCACCTGCTGCAACTGGGAAATGATCGAGATCAGGAACGCCGCGGTCTTGCCGGTGCCGGTCTGGGCCCGGCCGATGGCGTCCTGGCCACGCAGGGTGTGGCCCAGTACCTGGGCCTGGATTGGCGTGCAGTAGGGGAAGCCCAGGTCATGGATGGCGTGCATCAACTCGTTGGAGAGCTTGAAGTCGTGGAAGCGGGTCTTGCCCTCCTGGGGCTCGACCACGAAATCCTCTGGCTTCCACAGGCTGGCCTGGGGCTTGGGCTTGCGTTCGCGACGCGGTTTGTCCTTGCCAGGCTTGTCGCCACGGGGCGCGACTGGCGCCTCGGCCTGGGGAGGGGAAGTGGGCTTGGCCTTGGCGGCCGGCGGCTCGGCCGCCGTCGGGGGCGTGATCACGTGGGCTGCGGGTTCGACGGCCTGAGGTGTGGCGTCTCCCTTGCCGAATATTTTTTTGAGTGCCTTGAGCACGATCGTCTCATCAACTGGTTAAGGAATGTACGCCGGGCAGTGTAATGCAAGATTCAGGCGCGGCGTAGTGGAGCGGTCCGACAACTACAGCGAAATACACCGCTAGCGCAAACGGCGGACCAGCCAGTTGTAGATGTCGTTGATCTCCTGGGGCACCACTTCGTGCTCCATCGGATATTCCTCCCAGGTCGCTTCGACACCCCAGTGCTTGAGGTACTCGAAGGCGGTGCGGCCCATGGACGGGATCACCACCGGATCGTGCACGCCATGCAGGCACAGGGCCGGGGTACGTTGCTGGCAAGCGCTGAGCTGGTGGCCCTCGGTGAAGGTCGGGGCGTAGGTGGACAACGCCAGCACGCCGCCCAGGGCTTCCTGCCACTTTATATAGGCTGTGTGCAGGACCACCGCGCCACCCTGGGAAAAGCCCGCCAGGAAGATCCGCGCCAGGTCGATGCCCTTGGCCCGCTCGGCCTCGATCAGGCCCACCACCTGCTCGGCGGACTCCTCGAGCTGGGCTTCGTCGATGGCCCGGGCCGGGGTCATGGCCTTGATGTCGTACCAACTGGGCATGGCGTAGCCGCCATTGATCGTTACCGGACGAGTGGGCGCCTGGGGCATGACGAAACGGGTGCTGAGCAGGTGCTCCTGCAGGGCTTCGGCCACTGGTAGGAAGTCGTAACGGTCTGCACCAAGACCGTGCAACCAGATCACACAGGCATCGGTGGTGTTCTGCGGTTCGAGAATCAGGGGGTTACTCATGACGGCTCCAAAAACGTGCGTGCGTACTTATTGAGTGCGTTAAAAAAAGGCAAGGGTGGGTAATGCCACAAGAAGATGTCGCAACTCTACAACTTTTCCTACTTGACGACCGCTTAAACGCTCCAGCCTTCAGCTCTGGTACGCACTTTGCTATGTCCCAAGCGATGCGAGGGGATGGGCCGGCGACGGTAACACCCCCGTGTGGATAGAAAGGCTGTCATAGAACAGCTCATTGCGCCAATTGACCCAATAACAAGCCAACAAGGGTCGGATGCACCTCACAAGGGTGCGGTGCAATTCCGGCTCGGTACAACAAGAGCGATTTGGAGGTTGTTGATGAAGAGGTTGAAATCCACCCTGGCAGTCCTGACCGCTGCCACCGCACTGGGCAGCGTCGGTGTCGCCCAGGCCGGCGCTACTCTCGATGCGGTGACCAAGAAGGGCTTCGTCCAGTGTGGCGTGAGCGATGGCTTGCCAGGTTTCTCGGTGCCGGACAACACCGGCAAGATCGTCGGCATCGATGCCGATGTCTGCCGCGCCGTGGCCGCCGCTGTGTTCGGTGACGCCACCAAGGTCAAGTTCAGCCAGCTCAATGCCAAGGAGCGCTTCACCGCGCTGCAGTCCGGCGAGGTCGACGTGCTGTCGCGCAACACCACCTGGACCAGCTCGCGCGATGCCGGCATGGGCCTGCTGTTCACCGGCGTCACCTACTACGATGGCGTGGGCTTTCTGGTCAACAAGAAGCTCGGCGTCTCCAGCGCCAAGGAGCTCGATGGTGCGACCATCTGCATCCAGGCCGGTACCACCACCGAGCTGAACGTCTCCGACTACTTCCGCGCCAATGGCCTGAAGTACACCCCCATCACCTTCGACACCTCCGACGAGAGCGCCAAGTCGCTGGAGTCCGGGCGTTGCGACGTGCTGACCTCGGACAAGTCGCAGCTCTACGCGCAGCGTTCCAAGCTGGCCGCCCCGGCCGACTACGTGGTGCTGCCGGAAACCATCTCCAAGGAGCCCCTGGGCCCGGTGGTGCGCAAGGGTGACGAGGAGTGGTTCAACATCGTCAAGTGGACCCTGTTCGCCATGCTCAACGCCGAGGAAGCCGGCGTGACCTCGAAGAACGTCGAGGCCGAGGCCAAGTCCACCAAGAACCCCGACGTCGCCCGCCTGCTCGGCACCGACGGCGAGTACGGCAAGGACCTCAAGCTGCCCAAGGACTGGGTGGTACAGATCGTCAAGCAGGTCGGCAACTATGGCGAAGTGTTCGAGAAGAACCTGGGCCAGAGCACTGACCTGAAGATCGACCGCGGCATGAACGCCCTGTGGAACAACGGCGGCATCCAGTACGCGCCACCTGTGCGCTGATGGTTGCCTCCTGCGGCGGCATCCTGCCGCCGCAGGCTGTTCGATCCCTTCTTTGCGGGGCATTTCATGCACAATCAAATCGGCGCACCCAAGGGGTTTTCCCTGAGCGATCCACGTGTGCGCGCGTGGCTGTTCCAGGTCATCACGGTGGTTCTCGTGGTCGGCCTGGGCTGGTACCTGTTCCATAACACCCAGACCAACCTGCAGCACCGGGGCATCACCTCGGGCTTCGACTTCCTCGAACGCAGCGCCGGCTTCGGCATCGCCCAGCACCTGATTCCCTACGTGGAGTCGGACAGCTATGCGCGCGTGTTCGTCATCGGCCTGCTCAACACCTTGCTGGTGACCTTCATCGGCATCGTCCTGGCCACCTTTCTGGGCTTCGTCATCGGCGTGGCGCGGCTGTCGCCGAACTGGATGATCAACAAGCTGGCGACCGTGTACGTGGAGACCTTCCGCAACATCCCGCCCTTGCTGCAGATCCTGTTCTGGTACTTCGCCGTGTTCCTCACCCTGCCGGGGCCGCGGGGCAGCATCAACATCGACGACATGTTCTTCATCAGCAACCGTGGCCTGAACATGCCGGGCGCGTCCATGGCCGAGGGCTTCTGGCCGTTCGTCATCGCCCTGGTGGCGGCGATCGTCGCCATCGTGCTGATGGTGCGGCATGCCAACAAGCGTTTCGACGAAACCGGCGAGCCGTTCCACAAGTTCTGGGTCGGCCTGTTGCTGTTCTTCGGCATCCCCGGCGTGTGCGTGCTGCTGTTCGGCAGCCCGGTGCACTGGGAAGTGCCGCAGCTCAAGGGCTTCAACTTCGTCGGTGGCTGGGTGCTGATCCCGGAACTGCTGGCCCTGACCCTGGCGCTGACCATCTACACCGCGGCGTTCATCGCCGAGATCGTGCGCTCGGGTATCCGTTCGGTCAGCCATGGCCAGACCGAGGCTGCGCGTTCCCTCGGCCTACGCGAGGGGCCGACCCTGCGCAAGGTGATCATCCCCCAGGCCCTGCGGGTGATCGTGCCGCCGCTGACCAGCCAGTACCTGAACCTGGCGAAGAACTCGTCCCTGGCCGCCGGTATCGGCTACCCGGAGATGGTCTCGCTGTTCGCCGGTACCGTGCTCAACCAGACCGGCCAGGCCATCGAGGTGATCGCCATCACCATGAGTGTCTATCTCGCCATCAGCATCAGCATTTCCCTGCTGATGAACTGGTACAACAAGCGCATCGCGCTGATCGAGCGGTGAGGATACGCCCGTGACTGCCCATGTTTTCAAACCTGACATGCCGCCACCGGTCAAGACCGTCGGCGTGCTCGCCTGGATGCGGAGCAACCTGTTTTCCAACTGGCTCAACACCCTCCTGACCCTATTCGCCCTGTACCTGGTATGGCTGATCGTACCGCCGCTGGTGCAGTGGGCGTTCATCGATGCCAACTGGATCGGCACCACCCGCGCCGACTGCACCAAGGAGGGCGCCTGCTGGGTGTTCATCCAGCAGCGCTTCGGCCAGTTCATGTACGGCTACTACCCGGTGGAGTTGCGCTGGCGCGTCGACCTGACCGTGTGGCTCGCCGTGCTCGGCGCCGCGCCGCTGTTCATCCGGCGCTTCCCGCGCAAGGTGGCCTACGGCCTGGGCTTTCTGGTGCTGTACCCGATCCTTGCCTACACCCTGTTGCATGGCGGCCACCTGGGCCTGGAGACGGTGCCCACCAGCCAGTGGGGCGGCCTGATGCTGACCCTGGTGATCGCCACCGTCGGCATCGTCGGCGCCTTGCCCCTGGGCATCCTGCTGGCGCTGGGACGGCGCTCGAACCTGCCGGCGGTGAAGGTGGTCTGCGTCACCTTCATCGAGTTCTGGCGTGGCGTGCCGCTGATCACCGTGCTGTTCATGTCTTCGGTGATGCTGCCGCTGTTCCTGCCCGAAGGCATGAGCTTCGACAAGCTGTTGCGGGCGATGATCGGGGTGATCCTGTTCCAGTCGGCCTATATCGCCGAGGTGGTGCGCGGTGGCCTGCAGGCCATCCCCAAGGGCCAGTACGAAGCGGCCGCGGCCATGGGCCTGGGCTACTGGCGCGCCATGGGCCTGGTGATCCTGCCCCAGGCGCTGAAGCTGGTGATCCCTGGCATCGTCAACACCTTCATCGCACTGTTCAAGGACACCAGCCTGGTGATCATCATCGGCCTGTTCGACCTGCTCAACAGCGTCAAGCAGGCGGCTGCGGACCCGGCCTGGCTGGGCATGGCCACCGAGGGCTATGTGTTCGCCGCCCTGGTGTTCTGGATTTTCTGTTTCGGTATGTCCCGCTACTCCATGCACTTGGAGCGCAGGCTGGACACGGGCCACAAGCGTTAGGAGTTTCGAAATGAGTGAAGCGATCAAGCAGCCTGCAGGCCCGGAAGGCATCATCCAGATGCAGGGCGTGAACAAGTGGTACGGCCAGTTCCACGTGCTCAAGGACATCAACCTCAATGTGCGACAGGGCGAGCGCATCGTGCTGTGCGGGCCGTCCGGCTCGGGCAAGTCCACCACCATCCGCTGCCTCAACCGCCTGGAGGAACACCAGCAAGGGCGCATCGTGGTCGATGGCGTGGAGCTGACCAACGACCTCAAGCAGATCGAGGCGATCCGCCGCGAGGTGGGCATGGTGTTCCAGCACTTCAACCTGTTCCCGCACCTGAGCATCCTGGAGAACTGCACCCTGGCGCCGATGTGGGTGCGCAAGATGCCCCGGCGCAAGGCCGAGGAAATTGCCATGCACTACCTGGAGCGGGTGCGCATTCCCGAGCAGGCGCACAAGTACCCGGGGCAGTTGTCCGGTGGTCAGCAGCAGCGGGTGGCGATCGCTCGGGCGCTGTGCATGAAGCCGAAGATCATGCTGTTCGACGAGCCGACCTCGGCGCTCGATCCGGAGATGGTCAAGGAAGTGCTCGATACCATGGTGGGGCTGGCCGAGGATGGCATGACCATGCTCTGCGTGACCCACGAGATGGGGTTTGCCCGCACCGTGGCGAACCGGGTGATCTTCATGGACAAGGGCGAGATCGTCGAGCAGGCCACGCCGGATGACTTCTTCGATCGGCCGCGCAGCGATCGGACCAAGTTGTTCCTCAGCCAGATCCTGCATTGAGGCAGTTTGGGGCCGCTCTGCGGCCCATCGCCGGCAAGCCGGCTCCCACAGGGTGTTCGAGTCGATCACAAATGATGCGGCTTGCAGGTGTGGGAGCTGGCTTGCCAGCGATGGGCCGCGAAGCGGCCCCAGATGTCAGTTGAAGGTCCTGACTGGAGAGCGGGCTCGCCCTGCGAATGGGCTGCAAGACAGCCCCCGGAATCGGTTTACTTCTCTTCCTTGGCCGTGATCGGTGCGGGCGGTGGTCGCAGCCCCACCTCGGCGATCAGCTTGAGCTGCTGACCATTGCGGATGACCTCGATCGCGACTTTCTCGTTGGGTTTGATCCGCGCCACCTGGTTCATCGACTTGCGCCCGTCGCCGGCCGGCTCGCCGTTGATGCTGAGGATCACGTCGCCCAGCTGCAGCCCTGCCCGTTGCGCCGGGCCATCGCGGAAAATCCCCGCCACGACGATGCCTGGGCGGCCCTCCATGCCGAACGACTCGGCCAGTTCCTGGCTCAGGGGTTGTACCTCGATGCCAAGCCAGCCACGGATCACCTGGCCATGCTCGATGATCGACTTCATCACCTCCAGGGCCAGCTTGACCGGGATGGCGAAGCCGATGCCCTGGGAGCCGCCGGACTTGGAGAAGATCGCCGTGTTGATGCCGATCAGGTTGCCGTTGGCATCGACCAGCGCGCCGCCGGAGTTGCCCGGGTTGATCGCAGCGTCGGTCTGGATGAAGTCCTCGTAGTTGTTCAGCCCCAGCTGGTTGCGGCCGGTGGCGCTGATGATGCCCATGGTCACGGTCTGGCCGACGCCGAAAGGGTTGCCGATGGCCAGGGACACGTCGCCGATGTGGATGTTGTCCGAGCGGCCGATGGTGATGGCCGGCAATTTCTTCAGGTCGATCTTGAGCACCGCCAGGTCCGTCTCCGGATCGCTGCCGATCACCCGCGCCAGGGTCTCGCGGCCGTCCTTGAGCGCCACCACGATCTGGTCGGCACCGCTGGTCACGTGGTTGTTGGTCAGCAGGTAGCCCTCGGGGCTCATGATCACCGCCGAACCCAGGCTCGACTCCCAGCGCCGCTGCTTGGGCAGGTTGTCGCCGAAGAAGCGGCGGAACTGCGGATCCTCGAACAGCGGATGGGCGCCCTTGTTCACCACCTTGGTGGTGTACAGGTTGGCGACCGCGGGGGCGGCCAGGGTCACGGCGTCGGCATAGGACACCGGGCCTTGCATGATTCGGGTGGTCTGCGGCGCCTGTTGCAGGTTGACGTCCTGGCTGGGCAGGCCGACCCACTGGGGAAAGCGCTGGATGATCAGCAGGGCGATCAGCACACCGGTAAGCAGGGGCCAGCCAAAGTAACGCAGAGCCTTGAGCATCGAATGAATCCTGGGAGTAGGGCGGGAGCGGCGTCAGCGCGGCCCGAGGGCGCGAGCGCGCGCGATCATACACCTGAACGGGTCGATCTGCGACGCTGCGGCAGCGGCCTTCGCGGGCCTGTGCGCAAAACGGCCTCGCTACCTTGCCCCCAGGCGTCTGCCACCGGTTTCCCCGAGGCCTGCGACGGCCCATAATGGCGGCCATTATACGGGCGTTGTTCCCGATGAATGTGCAGATTTCGAGGAGATTTTCATGGCCGTCGCCCTGAGCACCTTGGTCGAGGAAGCCGAGCGCTACCTGGCCAGCGCCAAGATCCAGGATTACTGCCCCAACGGCCTGCAGGTCGAGGGGCGCCCGCAGGTCAGCCGTATCGTCAGCGGGGTCACCGCCAGCCAGGCGCTGCTGGATGCGGCGGTAGAGGCCGAGGCCGACCTGGTGCTGGTGCACCATGGTTATTTCTGGAAGGGCGAGAGCCCGTGCATCACCGGCATGAAGCAGCGCCGGATCAAGACCCTGCTCAAGCACGACATCAGCCTGTTGGCCTTCCACCTGCCGCTGGACGTGCACCCCGAGGTGGGCAACAACGTGCAGCTGGCGCGCCAGCTGGACATCACCGTCGAAGGCCCGCTGGACCCGGAGAACCCCCGGGTGGTCGGGTTGGTGGGCTCGCTGGCCGAGCCGATGTCGGCGCGGGATTTCGCTCGCCGCGTGCAGGAGGCCATGGACCGCGAGCCGCTGTTGGTGGAAGGCGACGGGGTGATCCGTCGGGTCGGCTGGTGCACCGGCGGTGGCCAGGGCTACATCGACGATGCCATCGCCGCCGGGGTCGACCTGTTCCTCAGCGGCGAGGCCTCCGAGCAGACCTTCCACAGCGCCCGTGAGAACGGCGTCAGCTTCATCGCCGCCGGGCACCATGCCACTGAGCGCTATGGGGTGCAGGCGCTGGGCGACTACCTGGCCCGGCGGTTCGCCGTGGAGCATCTGTTCATCGATTGCCCGAATCCGATCTGATGGCTTGAGCGGGGCTGTTGCGGCGTGCCACAGCCCCGATTTCATCCCAAACCCCCAGTCATATGGTTAGATTGTTTCGATCTAGCAGCCCTCCTAAATAGAATCAGGCGCTGTGATAAAGTGGCTCGCTCGAACACGGCCCGCTGGCCGTCCATAAGATCGTTTTTCGTGAGTAGCCATGGTCGACAAACTGACGCACTTGAAACAGCTGGAGGCGGAAAGCATCCACATCATCCGCGAGGTGGCCGCCGAGTTCGACAACCCGGTGATGCTGTACTCGATCGGCAAGGATTCCGCCGTGATGCTGCACCTGGCGCGCAAGGCCTTCTTCCCGGGCAAGCTGCCGTTTCCGGTGATGCATGTCGACACCCAGTGGAAGTTCCAGGAGATGTATCGCTTCCGCGACAAGATGGTCGAGGAAATGGGACTGGAGTTGATCACCCACGTCAACCCCGAGGGCGTGGCGCAGGGTATCAACCCGTTCACCCATGGCAGCTCCAAGCACACCGACATCATGAAGACCCAGGGCCTGAAGCAGGCGCTGGACAAGTACGGCTTCGACGCCGCATTCGGTGGCGCGCGCCGCGACGAGGAGAAGTCGCGGGCCAAGGAGCGCGTCTACTCGTTCCGCGACAGCAAGCATCGCTGGGACCCGAAGAACCAGCGTCCGGAGCTGTGGAACATCTACAACGGCAAGGTCAACAAGGGCGAGTCGATTCGCGTCTTCCCGCTGTCGAACTGGACCGAGCTGGACATCTGGCAGTACATCTACCTCGAAGGCATCCCGATCGTGCCGCTGTACTTCGCCGCCGAGCGTGACGTCATCGAGAAGAACGGCACCCTGATCATGATCGATGACGAGCGCATCCTCGAACACCTCAGCGACGAGGAGAAGGCGCGCATCGTCAAGAAGAAGGTGCGTTTCCGTACCCTCGGCTGCTACCCGTTGACGGGCGCTGTCGAGTCGGAGGCCGAAACGCTCACCGACATCATTCAGGAAATGCTCCTGACGCGCACTTCCGAGCGCCAGGGCCGAGTCATCGACCACGATGGCGCCGGTTCCATGGAAGACAAGAAACGTCAGGGCTACTTCTAATTTTCAGGGTTACTCCATGTCGCACCAATCCGATTTGATCAGCGAAGATATCCTCGCTTATCTCGCTCAACACGAGCGCAAAGAACTGCTGCGTTTCCTCACCTGCGGTAACGTGGATGACGGCAAGAGCACCCTGATCGGGCGCCTGCTGCACGACTCGAAGATGATCTACGAGGACCACCTCGAGGCCATCACCCGCGACTCGAAGAAAGTCGGCACCACCGGCGAAGACGTGGACCTGGCGCTGCTGGTCGACGGCCTGCAGGCCGAGCGCGAGCAGGGCATCACCATCGATGTCGCCTACCGCTACTTCTCCACCGCCAAGCGAAAGTTCATCATCGCCGACACCCCGGGCCACGAGCAGTACACCCGCAACATGGCCACCGGTGCCTCGACGTGCGACCTGGCGATCATCCTGGTCGATGCCCGCTACGGCGTGCAGACCCAGACTCGCCGGCACAGCTTCATCGCCTCCCTGCTGGGCATCAAGCATATCGTCGTCGCGGTCAACAAGATGGACCTCAAGGACTTCGACCAGCAAGTGTTCGAGTCGATCAAGGCCGACTACCTGACGTTCGCCGAAGGCATCAACCTCAAGCCATCGAGCCTGCACTTCGTGCCGATGTCGGCGCTCAAGGGCGACAACGTGGTCAATCGCAGCGAGCGTTCGCCGTGGTACACCGGCCCTGCGCTGATGGAGATCCTCGAGACCGTGGAAGTGGCGGCCGACCGTAACTTCACCGACCTGCGCTTCCCGGTGCAGTACGTCAACCGCCCGAACCTGAACTTCCGTGGCTTCGCCGGCACCATCGCCAGTGGCGTCGTGCACAAGGGCGACGACATCGTCGTGCTGCCGTCGGGCAAGAGCAGCCGAGTCAAGTCCATCGTCACCTTCGAGGGCGAGCTGGAGCACGCCGGCCCCGGCCAGGCCGTGACCCTGACCATGGAAGACGAGATCGACATCTCCCGTGGCGACCTGCTGGTGCATGCCGACAACGTGCCGCCGGTGACCGACCAGTTCGACGCCATGCTGGTGTGGATGGCCGAGGAGCCGATGCTCCCGGGCAAGAAGTACGACATCAAGCGTGCCACCAGCTACGTGCCGGGTTCTATCGCCAGCATCACCCACAAGGTCGATGTGAACACCCTGGAGCAGGGCGCGGCCAGTGCCCTGCAGCTGAACGAGATCGGCCGGGTCAAGGTCAGCCTGGACGCCGCCATCGCCCTGGACGGCTATGACAGCAACCGCACCACCGGTGCGTTCATCGTCATCGATCGCCTGACCAACGGCACCGTCGGCGCCGGCATGATCATCGCCCCGCCGGTACTGCCGCACGGCAGCACCGGCCACCATGGCAAGCTGGCCCACGTTTCCACCGAGGAACGTGCCCTGCGCTTTGGCCAGCAGCCGGCGACCGTGCTGTTCAGCGGCCTGTCCGGCGCCGGCAAGAGCACCCTGGCCTATGCCGTGGAGCGCAAGCTGTTCGACATGGGCCGTGCGGTCTACGTGCTCGACGGCCAGAACCTGCGCCATGACCTGAACAAGGGCCTGCCACAGGACCGTGCCGGTCGCACCGAGAACTGGCGCCGCGCCGCCCATGTGGCGCGCCAGTTCAACGAAGCTGGCCTGCTGACCCTGGCCGCGTTCGTCGCTCCGGATGCCGAAGGCCGCGAACAGGCCAAGGCACTGATCGGCAAGGAGCGCCTGGTGACCGTCTACGTCCAGGCCTCGCCACAGGCTTGCCGCGAACGCGACCCGCAGGGCCTGTACGCCGCCGCTGGCGATAACATCCCGGGCGAGAGCTTCCCATACGATGTACCGCTGGATGCGGACCTGGTGATCGACACCCAGACCACCAGCGTGGAGGAAGGCGTGAAGCAGGTGCTGGAGGTACTGCGTCAGCGTGGTGCGCTCTGAGGCTGCATGAGGAACGCTGATTTGGCGTGATGGGTGTTGCAGAGCGGCCCTGGCTATTTCAGCGTTTGCAGGCGTTGCGTGCATTACACTGTGCCATGCGTTCAGACAGTCAAGTGCGCTTGACCTGAACGAGAAAGCCCTGCTTCGGCAGGGCTTTCTATTTCTGCATCCTCATCGTCCATTGGCTGACGGAAGTCTGCACCAATCTCGATGCTCAACTGTCGTTTGGGGCGCGAAGCAGTCCTGGGATCCGAAGTGAGCAGCGTCATTTACTAACGCGGACTTTATATCGTTCTGGAACGCCGCCATCCGATCGTCATCAGGAAAATTGATAATAAATACAGAAGTATCGATACATACCCTAGGATTTCACCATGGTTGTAGGCAAACGAAACCAGCACACCCAGCAGCCCAGTGAACGATAACGGCACGACCTCAAGAAAGCTGCCTATCCACTGCAAGGGCCTACTCTTAGACTCGATCAACACCGGGGAGTACTTCCTGCTTGCCTATGGTTCGGGAGGGAGATTTCAGTATTTCTGTAGGAAAATTCGTAACGATTGGGAAAAAGCGACCTCCACTAGGCAAGGTCGCTGTTCAATGGTTGTTATGAAGGCTTGAAGCCATCTTTCCCATTTCTTAGTCGCCACTCCTTTACAATTTTTAGAATTTCTTCTGGTTTGTCATTTTTGAATCACCCCGGGTTTCGTGGAGGCCGTTTCGTTTAAGTCAGGCCGCCACGGCCTGATCTGTTTGCTGCTGGTGGAAGTTTGCCTCAGCCTCCGCAGGCGGGATATAGCCGATTGAGCTCAGCAGGCGTTGGTGG
>NZ_JAMYBK010000012.1 GCF_024127895.1 Pseudomonas guariconensis
CGCGGCGAGCACCGGACCGACCAGGGGGCCGGCGCCGGCGATGGCGGCGAAGTGGTGGCCGAAGAGGATGTGCTTGTTGGTCGGGACGTAGTCCAGGCCATCGTTGTTGAGTACGGCGGGGGTTGCACGTGTAGGGTCGAGCTGCATCACCTTGGTGGCGATGAATAGGCTGTAGTAGCGGTAGGCGACCAGGTAGATGGCCACGGCGGCGGTTACGATCCACAAGGCATTGATGGCTTCGCCCCTGCGCAAGGCCAGGGTGCCGAGCGCGAATGCGCCAAGCAGGGCAACGGCGAACCAGGCAATTCGGGTAGCCAGATTGGTCATCGAGTTTTCTCCTGCCACGGGTGGGTTACCTGCGGCGGTCTTTGTTGTTGTTTGGGCCCGGGTAGGGCGCTGCACACTGTCCGCGCACTGGGCTTGGGAGAAAATTCGCAGTAATACGCGGGAAGACTACGTAGTACTACGTAGTGCGGTGCTGTCTGCACAGTTGGATGTGTCGCCCATACTGGGGCGCGCAGCGGCCCTAGGCCCTCACAGCACACAAGCCCATCGAGACAGCTACACTGAACCGAGCATCGTTCGCCAGGAATGCCAGAGCAGTTCTCACCCAACAAGAGTGATTCGCATGGCCAGGAAAATTCGATTATTGGTTAATGAAGAGCCGCCCAGAACGAAGAGCGCCTTACCTGTGCCCGGGTTCGATGCGCTGGGTCAGCGGGTCGTGGAACTTGGCAGTGACGTGCTCAAGAAAAGCATCGACGGGACGCTGCAGGGTATTTTCGAACTGCTGTCCGAGGTCACGGACGAAAGCGCAACGCATGTGGTTACCGAGATTTCATTCAGCCTGGCCTTCGATGCGTCAGGCGAAGTTTCAGTCGTCTCCCTGGCAAAGGGCTCGCTCAAGGGCAGCACGGGGCTGGAGTTCACGATAAGGAAGAAATGAATGCCATCCGATCGCAGGTGCAGACATGACGACCGACACGCAAGAGGCACTTGCTTATCTCGAACAACTCCAGCGGCATACGTATGAACACCTGGGCATCGAGCCAGACTGGGCGACAGCCGACTACCTCGAATTCCAGGAAGCATTCATCCGCAGGTACTACGAGTCCCAGGTTCGCCATCGAGGAACGCCGTTCGAGGTGTTCCGGGAAATGGCGCTGCAAGAACTGCGCGGTGGCCCCGACACCGCGATCAGCACCTATCAGGACCCCGCGTGGTATTCGCTCTTGGTCAGGATGACCAAGGAAATAGAGGAGGTGCTGAGCGGGCAGAACATGAAGCTGGATCCTGCGCCCCTGTTCGGAACGCTCCCCACAGGGCGAGTCAATGGCATGGCGCTCAAGGCACCCGGGCTCGACCACGTCATCATCCTCATCGAAGACGGGCTCTTTGGTTTCGCCAACCTCGCGGCCAAGGCGGTTTCCAGAACATTCCCGTTCAAAGGCGACAGCGAGGGGCGCCTGATGTTTTCTGTCGACCCGGCAGACTGGCAACAGGAACTGGCAGCCAGGCCGGAACTTCCCGAGAAGTTCCTGGAGGTGCTGCTGGCGTACATCGTGGGCGGGCACCCGCACCTGGCCACGTCTTACTTGCCAGAGCCCAATTACGATGGGATTGCCAGCGCATTGCGCGATGCCCTCGAGTTGTTCGTCCTGGGGCATGAGTACGGGCATCTGGTCAGCGGGCACCTGAATGGCGATGAGACGAAGCGGGCCGTCATCGCTGGTGAAGATATCGACGAAATAACCACGAACTGGAACGAAGAGTTCGAGGCGGATGTCCGTGGGCTCGAATTCATGCTCGCCGTCATGGGGAAAAGAGGGTTCGATCTTTCATTGAGTTTCTGGGGCGCTGAGTTTTTCTTCGGTTGCATCGAAATCGTCGAGCGGGCAGTCAGTGTCATCAGGACGGGCGAGGCCGACATACCGCTGTCTACCACCCATCCGCCCACTGAAATGCGGCGGCAGATGTTGCATCTTGTCCTCGAACGCTCCGTGCCCGAGGAAAGTGTCATTGGCCCCCTGCAACTCGCCGGCCGGGTGAGCTCCGTTCTCGAGCAACTGTGGCGCTTCTGTGAACCTGTGCTCCTCGATGCTCACCGCAAGGGTGTCGTGCTTGCGCCTGCCTGGAGGCAATGATGTTTTCTGCAGCAACAGTGCCGATTGCCGGGCAGCGCTGTAGGGCTGCCCGGCGGAGGGGTCAGGTGTTGTCCTTCACCGTGGTCGTGGCCCCGTTGGTTTTGACGGAGGCGATGCCGTTATCCCGGGCCGACGTGCTGGAGTACATTTCACTGCGCCCGATGACCTGGCCGTTTGCCGCGGTCAAGGTGAAATAGGGCGAACCGTCGGCTGCCGTCTTGCGTTGATACCTGGCATCGCTCGACGAATTCTGGCGGACCGAAGCGATGCCGTCCTGTGCGCTGGCTTTGGTGGTATAGCGTTCGCTGGTGAGAATGATTTCGTTGTTCCCGGCTTTCAGGTTGAACATGTACTGATCGCCGCTGCGTTTCAATTCGTAGTAACCGCCCATGAAAATCTCCGGTATTGACGTCGTCTGAGAACTGGCCGACACCTGCGCTGCGCAAGTATCCGCGCTGCTTTAGCGTAGTGCATATCCTGGGTGTTTTCGTTTTTCTCCAAAGGGTTGGCACCGCCCGTTCTACAGGCTCAGCGGATATTCGACGATCAGCCGCACTTCATTGATGTCCGGCAGGTCGGCCTGGGCCTGTCGGTTGCCTCGGTAGCTGGCCACGCGGGTGCGCAGGGAGAGGTCGCGGGCCGGTCCTGCCTGCACCACGTAGCGCACCTCCATGTCCAGTTCGTGCCATTTCGCGCCGTCATACTGGCCATAGGTGGACAATGCCCCGCCCGCATAGCGCTGGCCGGGGCGCCAGTGCCGGTCGCTGGCGCCGGAGCCGGTGACGTAGCGGGTCATGAAGCTCAGGCCAGGGACGCCATAGCCGGCCAGGTTGAGGTCGTAGCGTGCCTGGCGGGATTTCATGCCGGGGGCGTTGAAGTCCGATAGCTGCACCGAGTTGGCCAGGTCGATGGACAGGCCACCGACATAGTCGAACGGTGTATCGCCGTCGATCTGCTGGTAGGCCAGGGTGATGCGGTGCGGACCGTGGCGCCAGGCTCCGGCCAGGCTCCAGCTGGTGTTGGCGACGGGGCCGGACAGTTCCCGCCCGGTGGCGTCGCTGCGGTACAGCTGCAGATCGAGGTTCAGGCCGCTGGACGGCGTGAACGGCAGGTCCTGGTTGAGGTTCAGGTAGTACTGCAGCCAGTTGTCCTCGGCGCGGGCATGGAACAGTTTCGCGCGCAGGGTATCGCTGAACGAATAGCTGGCCCCGAGAAAATCCAGGCTGCGTACCGCCACGTCGGAATAGCGGGTGCGCAGGCTATCGTCGTCATTGCTGGAGGCGAAGCCGTGGTAGGCGGTGAAGTGGCCTGCCTCGACCAGCAGGCCGGGCAGGGTGTCGTTGCGCAGGTACAGGCCGGTGGCCAGTTCGGGTAGCAGGCGGCTGTCGGCGGTGGTGAACACCGGCGTCGAGGTGCGCATTTCGCCCCATTTCAGTTCGTTGCCGCGCCAGCGCGCCTTGAGCGCGGCACCGGCATGGCTGTAGTCGTCCGCCACTTCGGCGTCGCGCTGGCGGTCATGGCGCACCGGCAGCAGCAGGGTGCCGGTGCGCCCCGCGCCGCTGTCGAGCTTGAGGCCGAGGTGGGCATGGGCATCGAGCCCCAGGCCCAGGGTGCCCTGGGTGAACCCGGAGTCGAGGCCAAGCATCAGGCCATGGGCCCATTCCTCGCGGTAACCCTTGCGTTCGTCCGCAGGCCGGGCGGCATTGTCGCCCTGGCCGTTGCTGGCGCCGTTGCGCAGGTCGCGGTTGAAGTAGAAGTTGCGGTTGCGCAACTCCAGTTGGCTGTCTTCGACAAGGCCGTGGGGAGCGGCCAGCACATCGGAGGCCAGCAGGGCACTGCAGAGCAGCGTGGCAGGGCGATGGAGCATGAGGTTTCACCTGTTGTTCTTGTTTTCGGCGCATCCGGGTGCCGTAGGCGGGAGGCCCAGGGCAGTGAAGGGGAGGGCTCGTCCGTGAGCCGAGGGGTCAGTCGAGGTCCTTGCCAGCGGTTTCCGGCACCAGCTTCAGGCCCACCAGCGACAGCAGGATCGCCGCGATGATGTAGAACGCCGGTGCATTGCTGTTGCCGGTGAGGCTGACCAGGCCAGCGGCGAAGAACTGGGCGAAACCGCCGAACAGGGCCACGCCGATGCAATAGGCCAAAGACATGCCGCTGGCACGGATGTGGGTGGGAAACAGCTCCGGCAGGATCGCCAGGTTGGGCACGATGGTGTAGGTCAGCGGGATGCTCAGCAGGGTCACCACGCCGAGCAGCACGCCCAGGTTGGGGTGCTGGTTGAGCAGCAGGAAGGCCGGGTAGATCGCCAGCAGCAGGATCGGCAAGGGCCAGAAGATCGCCTTGCGCCGGCCGATGCGGTCGCTCAGTCGACCGGCATGGGCCGAGAGCAGCAGGGGCGGCAGGCAGGCGACGATCGCCGCCCAGGTGCCGCTGGCCAGGGGCATGCCGAGTACGCCGATGGCATGGTTGGCCAGGTAGAACTGGATGGTGTAGATCGGCACGGTGGCGCCGATCACCAGCAGCACGCCCGCCAGCATCTGCCGTGGGTGCTGCAGCAGCACGGCCAGTTGCCTGCCCTGGGACACCGCCGCGCCGCTGCGCACGATCTGGCGGTGGGCCTGGGTTTCTTCCAGGCGATGGCGGATGTACTCGCTGACCGGGATGGCCAGGATGCCCAGGGCGAAGATCAGGCGCCAGCCCCAGCTGTCCATGGCCTCGGGGCTGAGCAGGGTGCTCAACAGGGTGACCATCAGCCCGCCCAGGCAGATGCCCAGGCTCTGACTGAAGGTCTGCCAGCTGCAGTAGTAGCCGCGCGAATGCTTGTCGGCATACTCCATGAGCATGGTGGTCGAGGTGCCGATCTGCCCGCCCACTGCGAAGCCCTGCAAGAGCCGCGCGACGATCACCACCGCTGGGCCGAGCAGGCCGGCCTGGGCATAGGTGGGCGCGACGGTGAACAGCAGCGAGCCGATCGCCATCAGCCACAGGGTCAGGCGCATGGCCGCCTTGCGCCCGGCACGGTCGGCGTACAGGCCGATCACCAAGCCGCCCAGGGGGCGCATGACGAAGCCGGTGCCGAACACCGCCAGCGACAGCATCAGCGGAATCAACGGATGGTCGCTGAAGGGAAAGAACAGCCGTGCCATGAGCGTGGCCAGCAGGCTGTAGACCAGAAAATCGTAGAACTCCAGGGCATTGCCCACGCAGATCGCGGCGATCGCCCGGCGCTTGCTGGGTGGCCGGCTGTGGGTGTCGATGGCGAAGTCTGTTGTTTTTGTTGTCATCGTCTGTGCTCTCTTGCGATGGCCGTCAGGCCAGGAAACGTTGCGCCAGCCGCACCCAGAAGGTGGCGCCCAGGGGCAGTGCCAGGTCGTTGAAGTCGTAGCCAGGGTTGTGGACCTCGCAGGTGCCGCTGCCGTGGCCATTGCCGATCAGCAGGTAGCAACCGGGGACCTGCTCCAGCCAGAAGGCGAAGTCGTCGCTGGCGCAGATCGGCTGCTGCCGTGGCGCCAGGCCCTCGTCGCCGAGCCAGTCGCGTATCACCTGTTCGGCCAGTTGGCTGGCCTCTGGGTCGTTGACCAGCACCGGGTAGCCTTCGCCGAAGCTCACGTCGGCCGTGGCGCCATAGCCCTGGGCGTGCAGCTCGGCGAGGGTGGCGATCCGCTGGCGCAGCAGGTGGCGGACCTCGGGGTCGAGCGTGCGCACGCTCAGGCGCAGTTCGGCCCGGTCGGGAATGACGTTGGCGGCATCGCCGGCGAGCAAGGCGCCCACGGTGATGATCGCGGTCTCGCTCGGCGGCACGTTGCGCGACACGATGGTCTGCAACGCCAGGACCAGCGAAGCGCCGACCACCACCGGGTCGACTGTCTTGTCGGGCATCGCGCCGTGGCCGCCCTGGCCGTGGATGACGATGGTCACGCTGTCGGTAGAGGCCATGCGCGGCCCGGCGAGCACGCCGAACTGGCCGACCGGCATGCCGGGGGAGTTGTGCAGGGCGAACAGGGCGTCGCAGGGGAAGCGTTCGAACACGCCTTCGTCGAGCATGCGCTTGGCGCCGGAGCCGCCGTGGCCTTCCTCGGCGGGCTGGAAGAACAGGTGCAGGGTGCCGCGCCAGTGGCGCTCGCGGGCCAGTTCGCAAGCTGCCGCCAGGAGCATGGCGGTGTGCCCGTCATGGCCGCAGGCGTGCATCTTGCCCGGTACCGTGCTGGCCCAGGGGCGGCCGCTCTGTTCGGCGATCGGCAGGGCATCGAGCTCGGCGCGCAGGCCCAGCGTGGGGCCTGCGCCATTGCGCAGGGTGCCGACCACGGCGGTGCCGGCCAGGCCCTGGTGGACCTCGTAGCCCCACTGCTGCAGGTGGTCGATCACCCGCGCACGGGTGGCGAACTCTTCGAAGCCCAGTTCGGGCTGGCGGTGGATGGCCCGGCGCAGCTCGACCATGGCCGGGGTGATGGCGGCGATGCCGGGGGCGATGCAGGTGTTATGCATATTGTTCTTTCCTGGTCAGCGAGGCGACACTGCAGGGCCCGTTGGCGGCCCTGGCCTCGTGCTTTAACCTAGCGCCCCCGCCGGCCGGGCATAAGCCGCAAAAATGTTGTCATGACGACCCTTGGTGTTCAGGCAGGAGACTCTTCGTGAAGCTGCACCAGCTACAGGCCCTGATCGCCGTGGCCGACCACGGTGGCATCCGTTCCGCCGCCCGGGCCCTGGCGTTGTCCCAGGCGGCGATCACCCGTGCCTTGCGTGAATTGGAGCAAGAGCAGGGGCTGGCGTTACTGGCCCGGCATGCCGGCGGCGCGCGCCTGACCACGGCGGGCCTGACCCTGCTGCCGCATGCCCGGCAGATCGCCAGCCAGCTGGAAAAGGCCCAGCGTGACCTGGCCAGTCTGCGGGGGGAAACGCCGAGCCGCTTGTGCGTGGGGATCACGCCCTGGTTCGGGCAGACCCTGCTGGGCGCGGCGCTGCAAGCCTTTCGCCAGGCGATGCCGGCGGTGCAACTGGAGCTCTACGAAGGCCTGCAGGCGGTCAGCCTGTCGCTGCTGCGCAGCGGCCAGATGCAGTTCGCCCTGGGCCCGGCCGGGGGGCTGCCGGCCCAGGAGTTCAGCCACCAGGTGTTGGCGCACTACCCCATGCAGGTGCTGGCACGCATCGGCCACCCGTTGCAGGAGGCGCGCTCGCTCGGCCAGTTGCTGGAGCACGACTGGGTCATGAACTTCACCCAGACAGGCCAGCACTCGCTGATGCAGCAGCTGTTCGGCCGACATGGCCTGGACCTCGAGCCGGGGCGCATCGTCTGCGCCCAGTCCAGCGCCATGCTCAGCAGCCTGATCATCGATGCCGGCATGCTCGGCTATTCGCCCGCGCCGATGCTGCTGTGCGAGCCGCTGCGCGACAAGGCACGCGCCCTGGCGCTGGACGAGCCGCTGGAGGAAGGGGATATCAGCGTGATTCAGCTGCGCGACCAGGTGCTGGACCCGGCCGCGCGCTGTTTCGTGCGCTGCCTGCAGCAAGCGCTGAAGGCCTGCTGCCGGTCACGCAGCGCGGATGACCGACGCTTGGCGGACATGCTCAGGTTGTGCTTCTGAGCACGCCCGGGCGTCATTGATGGCGACGTCGGCCGTGACGGCGCTGTCGAGGGGCGGCCTGGGCGTGCGCGGTGGCAGCAGGCCCACCCAGCCGGACAGGCTGGCGTGCTTGGGAAACTTCTTGGCCACGTACATGTCGTGATCTCCCCAGGTGTCAGGCCAGGCTGGCTTCGCGCGAGGCCAGCGGGCCCAGGGCGGCCTTGAGCACCTCGAGCTTTTCCGCCGACAGACGGGCCAGCGGGCGGCGTGGGTTGCCGGCGCCATAGCCGCTCAGTTGCGCGCCTGCGTAGACCGACTGCACGTAGTCGCCTTGCCAGATCAACGACATGACCGGCTCCAGTTCGCGCCAGATCTCGCGGGCACGCTCCCACTGGCGCTCCATGGCCGCATTGACGAAGGCGACGCAGGTGCGTGGCGCCATGTTGGCGCCGCCCCAGATCAGGCCCGCGGCGCCAGCATACAGGGCATAGGGCGCCAGCGGATCGGCGCCGTTCATGGTGGGCAGGCCCGTGCGGATCAGCGAGGCCTGGGCAGCGAGGTCGCCGCTGCTGTCCTTGACCGACACGAAGTTGGGGATTTCGCTGAGCTTGCCAAACAATGCCGGAGTCACTTCCACGCCTACGGCCTGGGGCACGTTGTAGCCGATGACCGGCAGGCCCGCCTGGCAGACCGTGGTGTAGAAGTCGACGATGCCCTGGTCGTCGGTCGGGCCTTCGAAGAACGGCGGCAGCACCATGACCCCGTCGGCCCCGCAATCGGTGGCATGCCGGGTGCGTTCCAGCACGTCCTCGACCAGCAGCGCGGAGGTCTGGGCGATCACCCGGGCACGGCCAGCGATGACCTTGGCGCCGAAGGCGACCAACTCCTTGGATTCTTCCTTGCTCAGGTAGACGTGCATGCCAGTGCCGGAACTGAGCACGAAGCCATGCACGCCAGCGGCGATATAACCCTCGATCAGGGTTTCGAAGCGGGCATAGTCGATATTGCCTTGGGTATCGAAGGGCGTAGTGATAGCCAGGTTGATACCGGAAAACGGGAATGCGGACATATGGAATAACCTCTTCTTGTTTTGGCTGTATATTTTTTGGCGCGCTTCTTTTGTGAATGAAAATTTCAGTCGGTATGGCGTTGTTCTTCACGCATCATGAAAGTTTTCACGGGGTCCGCTGAAAGAGAACTTTTGCCGGACGATTGATATCCGGATGGGCGAATGAATTATTCATTTATCCAGACCTATCGCATTCAGGCCACCTTCACCTCGAAGCGCTGCACAGCATCAAGGTGAAGGTTAGTGTTGCGGGAAAGTGGAATACAGCGACATTTACACGGGTCATCTGATGAGCTGAGGTTATCCATCCAGGTCTTGGGAGGATGACCACTCGAACGCGATGGTTCAGGTCTATTTCTGGATAGGTGTCGAAAAAGGCGGGCAACCTGGTGCTGAGCCAGAAGTTGGCGAAGGCCGGCGAGCAGCATAGCGTCACCCGTTGCTTGGGTTTGCCGGTGTTGCGGATGCGTTGCGCCGTCTGGGCGATATTGGTGAACGAAAGCTGCACGGCATCGAAGAAGATCGAGCGGGCCGCCGCGACGAAGGCCTTGACGGCGCGCAGGGACGGCATCTTCATCAATGTGTGATCGGGTTCGGTGTGCTTGACCATAACATCAGGTAATCAATAGACCGTATAAAAAGTCGATTCTTGAGACTGAGAGCCTCGCCCTAGACTGTTTGTCAAGCAGCAGCGATGACTGCTCGATTATTTCAATCGGCAGGCTATCCGAGTCGATTGAAACATTGAAGCCTTAATCGTACAGGTTGTATCGGGCTGATGAGCCCTGACGCATACGGCATGCCGCGGCCCTCCTGCACTTACTTGGGAGCATCCATAATAATGTACAAAAGTACCGATGTATTGGACCTGATAAAACAACGCAAGCCGCAGCATGGGCTGCCGGGTATCGCGTACAGGGACCCGGAAGTCTATCGCCAGGACCTCGAACAGATCTGGCACCGCGAATGGATCTTCGCCGGGCATACGTTCGAGATCGAAAAGCCCGGCCAATATATAACGTTGCAGATTGGCGACTATCCGGTAGCCGTGGTGCGCGGTGGCGATGGCCAGGTCCGTGCCTTCCACAATGCCTGCCGTCATCGCGGCTCCAAGGTCTGCACCGAGGCCAAGGGCAAGGTGGCCAAGCTGGTCTGCCCTTATCACAAGTGGACCTTCGAACTGGATGGTCGCTTGCTGTTCGCCGGTAACATGGGCCCGGACTTCAATACCGCCGACCACGGCCTGCTGCCCGCCCACTGCGAGGTGGTCCACAGCTACATCTACGTTTGCGTAGCCAAGGTGGCGCCGGACTTCGAGAAGTTCCGCAGCGCGGTCTCGCCGTTCATCGGCCCCCATTACCTGGAAGACTGCAAGGTCGCCTTCGAGTCCAACCTGGTCGAGCAGGGCAACTGGAAGCTGGTCTTCGAGAACAACCGCGAGTGCTACCACTGCGACGGCACGCACCCGGAGCTGCTCAACTCCTTCGTCGAGAACGTCTCGGTGCAGGGGATCGGCGGCGAGGAAGACCCGGAGCTGGCCACCCACTGGAACACCTGCGAGGCCGGTGGCCTGGCTAGCCGGCTGGTCATGGACCCAGGCGGCCAGTACCGCATGACCCGCATCCCGCTCAACAATGGCGCCAGCAGCTACACCATGGACGGCAAGCCAGCGGTGTCCCGTCGCCTGGACCGCAGCGGCGTGGGCAATATCGGTGCCTTGCTCTATTTCAACTACCCCTCGACCTGGAACCACTTCCTTGGCGACCACGCCTTGAGTTTCCGTGTGCTGCCGATGGGGCCGGGGGAGACCGTGGTGACCACCAAGTGGCTGGTTCCCAAGGATGCCCAGGAAGGCGTGGACTACGACCTCGAGCGCCTGACCAAGGTGTGGATGGCGACCAACGACCAGGACCGCCGCCTGGTGGAGGGCACCCAGGTCGGCGTGACCTCGCCGGCCTACGCGCCAGGGCCGTATTCGGGCCTGGTGGAAAATGGCGTGTGCCAGTTCGTCGACTGGTATTGCGAGCTGATGATCCGCCGTCTGGGCGAGGCCTCGGCGCGGATCGCCTGAGTCACGCAAGAGGCATTTGGGTGGGGTGGCCGGTGGGGCAGGGGCCTTCACCGGCCCTCTGCCGTGGTATTCAAGAACAACAACACAGGAACGCCGTGATGACATCGCCATTCTCGATCCCCAGCCATGCCCGACGTATCGACCCCTCCCGGCAACGCGCCGCTGCGCTCAAGGCAGACGGCTCGGTCGACGACAACG
The DNA here is from genome assembly GCF_024127895.1 of Pseudomonas guariconensis. Taxonomy (GTDB): domain Bacteria; phylum Pseudomonadota; class Gammaproteobacteria; order Pseudomonadales; family Pseudomonadaceae; genus Aquipseudomonas; species Aquipseudomonas guariconensis_B. Next base: position 11,041 of record NZ_JAMYBK010000012.1, read on the forward strand.
ACCGCGTCGAGATCGGCCCGACGCCCCTGGCCTTTGCCGAGTGGCAGCGCCTCGGGCTGCAGGCGCCGCACCTGCCGAGCATGCGCGAGTACCGCCTGCGGCGCATCTGCGAACAGCTGGTAGCCCGTGACCTGGGCGGTATCTTGCTGTTCGACCCGCTGAACATCCGCTACGCCACCGACACCACCAACATGCAGCTGTGGACCACCCACAACCCGGCTCGTGCCTGTTTCGTCGCCGCCAGTGGCCATGTGGTGCTGTGGGACTTTCACGGTTGCGACCACCTGTCTGCGCACTTGCCGCTGATCAGTGAGCTGCGTAGCGGGGCGTCGTTCTTCTACTTCGAGTCCGGTGACCGTACCGACGAGCATGCGCGCCATTTCTGCGCGCAGGTGGATGAGCTGTTACGCACCCATGCAGGCAACAACCGCCGCCTGGCGGTCGACCGCATCGAGGTGGCCGGGTTGCGCGCCCTCGATGCCCTGGGCGTGGAGGTGCACAACGGCCAGGAGGTGACCGAGTTCGCCCGCATGGTCAAGGGGCCGGACGAGATCCTCGCCATGCGCTGCGCCGTCGCCTCCTGCGAAGCGGCGGTGGCCGAGATGCACCAGGCCATGCGTGCCGGAATGACCGAGAACGACGTCTGGGCGGTACTGCACGCTGGCAACATCCGCCGTGGCGGCGAGTGGATCGAGACGCGCATCCTCAGTTCCGGTCCTCGCACCAACCCGTGGTACCAGGAGTCCGGCCCGAGGGTCCTGAGTGATGGCGACCTGTTGTCATTCGACACCGACTTGATCGGGGTCTACGGCTTCTGCGTGGACATGTCGCGCAGCTGGATCTGTGGTGGCGGGGAGCCGACCGCGGAGCAGAAGCGCCTGTACCGCATTGCCCATGAGCACATCACCACCAACATCGAGCTGGTCAGGCCCGGTGTGCGCTTCACCGAGCTGACCGCCAAGGGCCACCGCCTGCCCGAGAGCTGCCGCGCCCAGCGCTATGGCGTGATGTTCCACGGGGTGGGGCTGTGCGACGAATACCCCAGCATCCGCTACCCGGAGGATTTGCAGTCCCATGGCTATGAAGGCGAGCTGCAGGCTGGCATGGCGCTTTGCGTGGAGGCCTATGTGGGGGAGGTCGGGGGGCGTGACGGGATCAAACTGGAGAACCAGCTGCTGGTGACGGAGAACGGGTATGAGCTGTTGACCCACTATCCGTTCGAGGAGCGCTTTCTGCGGGACTAGGGGGGCGGTTTTTTTCAGCGGCGAGCAGCAAGCTTCAAGCTGCAAGTAGACGCGGTGTAGCGAATGTGGCCGCCTGCGCGCGCCCCGGGCCGGTACCGGCCGAGGCCCGTTGCCTGCTGCAGAACTCCGGCCTGTCGGTGGTGGATGTCGCGCTCGCTTGCGGTTTCGTGTCGAGCAGCCATTTCAGCCGATGCTACAGCGCCTTCTTCGGCCACCCGCCTTCGCGGGAGGTCCGCTGTGAGATCTGATCCCGGCAACGCTGGCGGGTGGCTACGTCCCAGCGATCTGCTGCTTGCATCATGCTAGAATCCGCCCCTTCGAATCAGGAGGTAGACGCGTGCGCAAACTGGCAGTGGTAATGGCAGTGCTGGCCCTGGCCGGCTGTGAGAACGAGGTCGAGGGCGTGCACAAGCAGGTGGCCGAACACCTGCACAACCCCAAGACGGCCAAGTTCGCCAACGTGCGGATCGACACCCAGGGCTCCATCTGCGGCCAGGTCCGTGGCAAGGACGATGCCGGCCAGTACGAGCCGTACCGCAGCTACGTGGCGATCAAGCACGATGGCCAGTACGAGGTGCTCGTCGATGAAACCGGCAACAACCTGCGCATCCGTGAAATCTGCGGTGGCGCCGACCTGCAGCGTCGCGCCGATGCCCTGGCCGACCAGCCGGCGCCCCAAGGCTGGGATGTGGAAGTGATCCAGGGCCCGAACATGGGGGCCCTGAGCGACATGACGGCGCGCCTGATCGAGAAGGGGATCCCGTCCTCGGTGGAGTACCGCGACGGCAAGCCGGTGGTGCTGATGGGGCCGTTCCCCACCAAGGCCGAGGCCGAGGCCCGCAAGGCCGATGTCATGGGGCGCCTGGGGACCGATTCGATCGTCATCCAGCATGGGGCCGAGCGCTGAGACGGCGGCTGGCCGGTCGATAAGCGCTGCCTGGTAATCCTGGGGCCGAATGGACAGCTACCCACCGTCCTCCTCCAGGCTGAACCCCTCGACCCCGAACTCACTCTCCAGTGCCAGGAGGTACTGGCGCAGGGCATGCCGGGTGGACGCTTCGCGCAGGCTGTGGCGCACCCGCTCGGCGACCTGGGCATAGGGCAGGGGGCGGCGCTCGACACGCTCGTCGATGCACACCAGGTGCCAGCCATAGCGCGAGGCCAGCGGCCGGTCGTGCAGGCCCGGCGGCAGGCGCAGCAGCGCCTGGTCCAGCTCGGCGACGGTCTGCCCGGCGGTCAGCCAGCCAAGCTCGCCACCCTGGTCCCTGGACGGGCAGGCGGAATGCCGCAGCGCCAGTTCCGTGAAGCGCTTGGGATGTTGCACCAGCTCCCCCAGCAACCGTTCGGCGAGCCGGTACTGCCCATCGCGCGCCCGTGCATCCTCCGGCGCCGCGGGCAACAGGATGTGCCGCACCCGCAGCCGCGCCGGTGCGCAGAAGCGCTCGCGGTGGCTGTCGAAGTAGCGCCGGCAAGCGTCCTCGTCGGCCTGCGGCACCTGCAGCTCACGCTCCAGCAAGCTGGCCACGGCCTCGTCGCCCGGCGCCAGGCCAAGCATGGCCGCGCGCTGGGCCAGCAGCTCGCGCACCACCAGCGCCCGTGCCGCGCAGCGCTGCGCCTCGGCCAGCGATGGCGCGGGGTGGAAGGGGGTTTCCCGGGCGATATCGGCCTCGCTGAGCCGTGTGTCGCCCACCCGGATCACCGGCGTCGGGCTGTCCGGCAGGTTCTCGACGGCGATCATCTCCATGCTTGTTGCTCCTCAGCCGCGTCGGCGGACGATCTGGTAGCTGCGCCCGAAATAGCCCAGCGGAATGCTCCACACGTGCACCAGGCGGGTGAAGGGGAATAGCAGGATGATGGTCAGGCCGAGGAAGATGTGCAGCTTGAAGATCAGCGGCGTGCCGACCAGGAAGCTTGCCGCGTCGCCGCGCAGGAAGACGATCGCCTGGGCCCAGTTGGCCAACGCCACCATCATGCCGCCATCCAGGTGGTGCAGGGAGAAGACGATGGTCACCAGGCCCAGGATCGCCTGCAGCAGGAGCAGGGCGATGATCAGGTTGTCCATCAGGCTGGAGGAGGCGCGTACCCGCGGGTTGAACAACCGACGCCAGAGCAGCATGGCGCCGCCGATGACGCACAGCACCCCGGCGATGCCGCCGAAGACGATGGCCATCAGTTGCTTGTGCCCGGCGGAGAGGAAGGGCGCGTAGACCCAGTGCGGCGTCAGCAGGCCGACCAGGTGGCCGAAGAAGATCGCCAGGATGCCGATGTGGAACAGGTTGCTGGCCAGGCGCATGTGCTTGCTCGAAAGCATCTGGCTGGAACCGGTCTTCCACGTGTACTGGCCATGGTCGTAGCGCAGCAGGCTGCCGAGCAAGAACACGGTGCCGGCCAGGTAGGGGTAGAAGCCGTAGATCAGGTGGAGCAGGTAGCCCTCATGCATGATGCACCTCCTTTTCAGCGCCGGTCCGCGGCGGCGGACGGCATGACCTGGATGACCTGGGGGATCGCCTCGTGCTTGCGCTCGGCCAGGCGCCGGCCTGTGGCGGACTGCAGGCTGCAGTCCTGGTCGGACTGGGCCTCGAAGCGCACCGCTTCTTCTTCCCACACCGCGTCCAGCGCCTGGGGCGTGTTGTCCGGTGGCTCGACGCTGGCAGCCGGGCGTTGGGCATCGATGCTGTCGCTGGCGCCGATCAACGCGAGCAGGGCGCGAGGCACCAGGGCGTAGCGGCTGCCGCGCTCTTCCAGGCGTGCGCCGAGCATGGCGAGGATCGGTTGGATCTCGCCCAGCCACTGGCCGATTTCGTCGTGGGGCCGGGTGGAGAGGTACTCGAGGAACAACGGCAGGTGGTCTGGCAGCTCCCGGGCGTCGAGGGCGAACCCTGCGGCCTCGTACTCGGCCAGCAGGTCGACCATGGCCTGGCCTCGATCGCGGGACTCGCCGTGCACGTGCTCGAACAGCAGCAGCGAGGTGGCGCGACCACGGTCGAACAGCTCGACGTAGGCTTCCTCCAGGTCCAGCAAGTCGCCCTGGGCCAGTGCCTGGCACCACTGCGCCAGCTGGGCGCGCAGCGGTGCGGGCAGGCGCTGCTCGGCATCGAGGATGGCGATCGCCTCGGCACTGGCGGCCTGCAGTTCGCGGCTGGGGTAGTCGAGCAGCCGTGCCAGCACGCGCAGGCTGAGCAGGCCCACCTGTGGCGCCTGGCTGGCGTGATAGTCACCCATGGCGGCTGTCCTCCACCGGGTCGAACGTCTGCACCGGCTTGACCAGCGTGGTGGTCTGCTTGCGCCCGCCGAACAGGCTCACCTCGTTGCGCCCACCGTTGCAGCCGTCGCCGAAGGAGAAGCCGCAACCGCTGCGTTCGGCGAACACGTCGGGGATCTGTTCGCGGTGGCCGGTGGGGATGACGAAGCGGTCCTCGTAGTTGGCGATCGCCAGGTAGCGGTACATGTCCTCGCACTGGGCCTGGGTCAGGCCGACTTCGGCGAGCACGGCATCGTCGTCGCGGCCGTCCACATGCCGGGCGCGCATGTACACCCGCATGGCCATCAGCCGCTTGAGCGCCAGCACCACCGGCGCTTCCTCGCCGGCGGTGAGCATGTTGGCCAGGTAGCGCACGGGAATACGCAGCGACTCGATCTTCGGCAGGATGCCGTCGAATGCCACATGGCCGGCCTCGGCGGCGGACTGGATCGGCGACAGCGGCGGCACGTACCAGACCATCGGCAGGGTGCGGTATTCCGGGTGCAGCGGCAGGGCCAGGCGCCAGTCGATGGCCAGCTTGTACACCGGCGAGGCCTGGGCTGCGGCGATCACGCTGTCGGGCACGCCGTCGCGACGTGCCTGGGCGATCACCTCGGGGTCGTGCGGGTCGAGGAAGATCTCGCACTGGCGATGGTACAGGTCGCGGTCATCGGGCGAGGCGGCCACTTCCTCGATGCGGTCGGCGTCGTACAGCAATACCCCAAGGGAGCGGATGCGCCCCACGCAGGTCTCGGAGCAGACGGTGGGCTGGCCGGTCTCGATGCGTGGGTAGCAGAAGATGCACTTCTCGGACTTGCCGCTCTTCCAGTTGTAGTAGATCTTCTTGTACGGACAGCCGCTGACGCACATGCGCCAGCCACGGCACTTGTCCTGGTCGATCAGGACGATGCCGTCCTCCTCGCGCTTGTAGATCGCCCCGCTGGGGCAGGCGGCCACGCAGGCCGGGTTCAGGCAGTGCTCGCACAGGCGCGGCAGGTACATCATGAAGGTGTTTTCGAACTGGCCGTAGATGTCGGCCTGGACCTGGTCGAAGTTCACGTCCTTGCGCCGCTTGGCGAACTCGCTGCCCAGCAGTTCCTCCCAGTTCGGGCCCCATTCGATCTTCTTCATGCGCTGGCCGGAAATCAGCGAGCGCGGCCGCGCGGTGGGTTGGTGATCGCCCTCCTTGGCGCTGTGCAGGTGCTGGTAGTCGAAGGTGAATGGCTCGTAGTAGTCGTCGATCTCCGGCAGGTCAGGGTTGGCGAAGATGTTCGCCAGCACCCGCCACTTGCCACCGATGCGTGGGTTGATCGAGCCGTCGGCGTTGCGCACCCAGCCGCCGTTCCACTTCTTCTGGTTCTCCCACTCCTTGGGGTAGCCGATGCCGGGCTTGGTCTCGACGTTGTTGTACCAGGCGTACTCGATGCCTTCGCGGCTGGTCCAGACGTTCTTGCAGGTCACCGAGCAGGTGTGGCAACCGATGCACTTGTCGAGGTTCAGGACCATGCCGACCTGGGAACGGATCTTCATTTCACGGCCTCCTGCTGGTAGTCGTTGCCTTCGTCGTCGAGCCAGTCGATGTTGCGCATCTTGCGGGCGATGACGAACTCGTCGCGGTTCGAACCCACCGTGCCGTAGTAGTTGAAACCGTAGGACAGCTGGGCGTAGCCACCGATCATGTGGGTCGGCTTGGGGCATACCCGGGTCACCGAGTTGTGGATGCCACCGCGGGTGCCGGTGAGTTCGGAGCCGGGCATGTTGAGGATGCGTTCCTGGGCGTGGTACATCATCGCCATGCCCGGGCGTACCCGCTGGCTGACCACGGCACGGGCGGCGATGGCGCCGTTGGCGTTGTACAGCTCGATCCAGTCGTTGTCGGCGACGCCGATGGCGCGCGCGTCATCCTCGCTGATCCAGACGATCGGCCCGCCCCGGGACAGGGTCTGCATCAACAGGTTGTCGCTGTAGGTGGAGTGGATGCCCCACTTCTGGTGCGGGGTGAGCCAGTTCAGGGCGATTTCCGGGTTGCCGTTGCTGCGCGGCGCGGCCACGCTGGCGGCGGCCTTGGTGTCGATCGGTGGGCGATAGACCATCAGGCTCTCGCCGAAGGCGCGCATCCACGGGTGATCCTGGTAGAACTGCTGGCGGCCGGTGAGGGTGCGCCAGGGGATCAGTTCGTGGACGTTGGTGTAGCAGGCGTTGTAGCTCACGTGTTCGTCCTCCAGGCCCGACCAGGTGGGGCTGGAGATGATCTTGCGCGGTTGCGCCACCAGGTCGCGGAAGCGGATCTTCTCTTCCTCCTTGCGCCTGGCCAGGTGGCTGTGGTCGCGACCGGTGACCTTCGACAGCGCTTCCCAGGCCTTGACCGCCACCTGGCCGTTGGTCTCCGGCGCCAGGGTGAGGATCATCTCGGCGGCGTCCAGCGCCGAGGCCAGGCAGGGCCGGCCGGCCGCGGCGCCGGTCTGCTTGCGGTAGTTGAGCTGGCCGAGCAGCTCGACTTCCTCGCGCGTCTGCCAGGCGATGCCCTTGCCGCCGTTGCCGATGTCGTCCAGCAGCGGGCCGATCGAGCTGAAGCGCTCATAGGTCTCGGGGTAGTTACGGTGGACCTCGATCAGCGATGGCATGGTCTTGCCGGGGATCGGCTCGCATTCGCCTTTCTTCCAGTCGCGCACCTCGGGCTGGGCCAGCTCGCCGGGGCTGTCGTGCTGCAGGGGCAGGGTGACCAGGTCGGTCTCCTCGCCCAGGTGGCCGACGCACACGCGGGCGAAGGCCTGGGCGATGCCGTCGTAGATCTGCCAGTCGCTGCGCGCTTCCCAGGCAGGGTCGGTGGCGGCGGTGAGCGGGTGGATGAACGGGTGCATGTCGGAGGTGTTGAGGTCGTCCTTTTCGTACCAGGTGGCGGTGGGCAGCACCACGTCCGAGTACAGGCAGGTGGTGGACATGCGAAAGTCCAGGGTCACCACCAGGTCGAGCTTGCCCTCGATGGGGGTGTCGCTCCACAGCACCTCTTCGGGCTTCTGCCCGCCGGCCTCGCCCAAGTCCTTGCCGAGCACGCCGTTGCGGGTACCGAGCAGGTACTTGAGCATGTACTCGTGGCCCTTGCCCGAGGAGCCGAGCAGGTTGGAGCGCCAGACGAACAGGTTGCGCGGGTGGTTCTGCGGGTTGTCCGGGTCTTCGCTGGCAAAGCGCAGTTGGCCGCTCTTGAGCTGGGCGACGGTGTAGTCGACCGTGCTCTGCCCGTTGGCCTTCGCCGCGGCGGCCAGGCGCAGCGGGTTGGTCGCCAGTTGCGGCGCCGAAGGCAGCCAGCCCATGCGCTCGGCGCGCACGTTGAAGTCCACCAGGCTGCCGCTGAAGTCCTGCGGGCGGGCCAGGGGCGAAAGCAGCTCGCTGACCTGCAGCTTTTCATAGCGCCACTGGCTGGAGTGGTTGTAGAAGAACGAGGTGCTGTTCATGTGCCGAGGCGGACGGTGCCAGTCCAGGGCGAAGGCCAGCGGTGTCCAGCCGGTCTGCGGGCGCAGCTTCTCCTGGCCGACGTAGTGCGACCAACCGCCGCCGCTCTTGCCCACGCAACCGCAGAGGATGAGCATGTTGATCAGCCCACGGTAGTTCATGTCCATGTGGTACCAGTGGTTCATCCCGGCACCGACGATGATCATCGAGCGGCCATGGGTCTTGTCGGCGTTTTCGGCGAACTCGCGGGCGATGCGGATCATCTGCGCCGCCGGCACGCCGGTGATCGCTTCCTGCCAGGCCGGGGTATAGGGCTTGAGCTGGTCGTACGCGGTGGCACCGTCGTCCTCGCCGCTGCCGCCGACCGTGGCGCCCAGGCCGCGGTCGATGCCGTAGTTGGCGGCGGTCAGGTCGAACACCGTGACGGCCAGTACCTCGCGGCCATCGGCCAGGCGCAGGCGCTTGGCCGGCACATGGTGGTGGATCACCTCGCGCAGCGGGACATGGGCGAAGTGCTGGCGCTCGATACCGCCGAAGTAGGGGAAGGCCACCCGCGCCACCTCGTCGTGGCGGCCGAGCAGCGACAGGCACAGCTTCACCTCGCTGCCTTGGGCCTCGACCGTCTCCAGGTTCCAGCGCCCGCTCTCGCCCCAGCGAAAACCGATGGAGCCGCGCGGCACCACCAGGCGCTCATGGGCCTCGTCCCAGGCCAGGGTCTTCCACTCGGGGTTGTTGGCCTGTTCCAGGTTGCCGGCGAAGTCGCTGGCGCGCAGTTGTTTACCCGGCACCAGGCTGCCGTCCTCGCGCGGCTCCAGTTCGACCAGGATCGGCATGTCGGTGTAGCGGCGGATGTAGTCGGTGAAATAGGCACTGGGTTTCTCCAGGTGGAATTCCTTGAAGATCACATGGCCCATGGCGATCGCCAGGGCGGCATCGGTGCCTTGCTTGGCGCTCATCCACTCGTCGCAGAGCTTGGCGATCTCGGCGTAGTCGGGGGTGATGGCCACGGTCTTGGTGCCCTTGTAGCGCACCTCGGTGAAGAAGTGCGCGTCGGGGGTGCGGGTCTGCGGGACGTTGGAGCCCCAGGCGATGAGGTAGCCGGCGTTGTACCAGTCGGCCGACTCCGGCACGTCGGTCTGCTCGCCCCACACCTGCGGCGAGGCCGGCGGCAGGTCGCAGTACCAGTCGTAGAACGACAGGCACACCCCGCCGATCAGCGACAGGTAGCGGGTGCCGGCGGCATAGCTGACCATCGACATGGCCGGGATCGGCGAGAAGCCGGCGACCCGGTCGGGGCCGTATCGCTTGACGGTATGGACGTTGGCGGCGGCGATCAGCGTCTGCAGCTCGTCCCAGTCGCTGCGCACGAAGCCGCCACGGCCACGGATCGACTTGTAGCGCCGGGCCTTGTCGGGGTCTTCGACGATGCTGGCCCAGGCCAGCACCGGGTCGGGCTGGGCGGCCAGCGCTTCGCGCCAGAGCTGGATCAGCGCCTTGCGCACCATGGGGTACTTGAGCCGGTTGGCGCTGTACAGGTACCAGGAATAGCTGGCGCCGCGCGGGCAGCCGCGGGGTTCGTGGTTGGGCAGGTCCGGGCGGGTGCGCGGATAGTCGGTCTGCTGGGTCTCCCAGGTGACCAGGCCGTTCTTCACGTACACCTTCCAGCTGCAGGAGCCGGTGCAGTTCACCCCGTGGGTGGAGCGGGCGATCTTGTCGAACTGCCAGCGCTGGCGATAGCCGTCCTCCCAGGCGCGGCTCTCGTCGCGGGTCTCGCCGTGGCCTGCGGCGAACTGCGGCGGCCGCTTGACCAGGTAGCGCAGGCGGTCGATGAAGAAACTCATGGTCTTCCTCCTTGGCGATGGGATCGGCTAGCAGCGAACCTCGGCGTTGCGACGGGTGTAGTAGAACCAGGTCAGGACGATGCACAGCAGGTAGAACAGGATGAAACCGTAGAGCGCCCATTCCGGCCCGCCACTGAGGTCGAACGAGCTGCCGAACGACTTGGGAATGAAGAAACCGCCGTAGGCCGCCACCGCCGAGATGAAGCCCACCGCAGCGGCGGACTCCTTCTCGCCGAGCAGGGCCTGCTCGGCGGTGGGCAGGTCGGGGAACAGGCGGGGCGTCTGGATGCGGAAGATCGCCGGGATCATCTGCGTGGTGCTGGCATTGCCCACGCCAGAGAAGAAGAACAGCAGCAGGAACATCGCCAGAAAGCCCCAGAAGGCTCCCGGCTGGTCCTTGCCGGCGATGAAGAACAGCACGCCGGCCACGCACGCGGCCATCGCCACGTAGACCCACAGGCTGATGCGCGCGCCGCCGAAGCGGTCGGCCAGCCCGCCGGAGAAGGCGCGTGACAGGGCGCCGATCAGCGGGCCTAGAAAGGCGAACTTGAGCACGTCCACCGCCGGGAACAGGTGCCCGGCCAGCAGCGGGAAGCCGGCCGAGAAGCCGATGAAGCTGCCGAAGGTGCCGGTGTAGAGCACGCTCATCAGCCAGGTGTGCTTGCGCTTGAAGATCGCCATCTGGTCCCTGAACGACGACTTGGCGCTGGCGATGTCGTTCATGCCGAACCAGGCGGCCAGGGCCGCGGCGATGATGAACGGCACCCAGATGAAGCCGGCGTTCTGCAACCACAAGGGCGTGCCTTGCGCAGTGACCTGCGGCTCGCCGCCCAGGCTGCCGAACACCGCGGCGGTGATCGCCAGCGGCACCAGGAACTGCATGACGCTCACGCCCAGGTTGCCCAGCCCTGCGTTCAGGCCCATGGCACCACCCTTGGCCTGGCGGGGGAAGAAGAACGAGATGTTGGCCATGCTCGAGGAAAAGTTGCCACCGCCCAGGCCACACAGCAAGGCCAGGATGAGCATCACCAGGTAGGGTGTCTGCGGGTTCTGTACCGCGAAGCCGATCCACAGTGCTGGCAGCAGCAGCGAGGCGGTGGACAGCGCCGTCCAGCGTCGCCCGCCGAAAATCGGCACCATGAAGCTGTAGAAGATGCGCAGGGTGGCGCCGGACAAGCCGGGCAGGGCGGCGAGCCAGAACAGCTGGTTGGCGCTGTAGTCGAAGCCGGCCAGTGGCAGCTTGGCCACCACCACCGACCAGACCATCCAGATGGCGAAGCCCAGCAGCAGGTTGGGGATGGAGATCCACAGGTTGCGCGTGGCGATGCGTTTGCCGGTATCGGCCCAGAAGGTCGGGTCCTCCGGGTGCCATTCGCGCAGCACGAAGCCGCTGGGCGTGGACAGCTCCGGCAGGTCGCGGCTTTCGCTGCGTTCGGCCCATTCCACCCGTTCGGCCATGCGGATCGCGTAGTGCATCCAGGCCAGGGCGGCAGCGGCGATCACGAACAGCAGCATGAAGCAGCTCTGCCAGATGCCGATCACGTCGTTGAGCATGCCGAAGGTCAATGGCAGCAGGAAACCGCCCAGGCCGCCCATCATGCCCACCAGGCCGCCGACCACGCCGACGTGCCCGGGGTAGTAGGTGGGGATGTGCTTGAACACCGCCGCCTTGCCCAGCGACATGAAGAAGCCCAGCACGATGATGATCACGGCAAAACCAGCCAGGCCCAGGTGCATGGCGAAGTCGATCTGGCCCTGCACGCCGGTGATGCTGTAGCGCGTCGGCGGGTAGCTGAGCAGGAAGGTGCACAGCGTCGACATGCCCAGGGTCCAGTACATGACCTTGCGCGCGCCATGGCGGTCCGACAGCCAGCCGCCGAGGATGCGGAACAGCGAGGCCGGCACCGTGTACAGCGCGGCGACCATGCCGGCGGCGGCCAGGCTCAGGCCGTAGACCTCCATCAGGTAGTGCGGCAGCCACAGGGCCAGGGCGACGAAGGCCCCGAAGACGAAGAAGTAGTACAGCGAGAAACGCCAGACGCGCAGCTCGGCCAGCGGCGCCAGTTGCTCGGCCAGGGGCAGCGGATGGGCCCGGCGCGAAGCGCTCTGCGGATCGCTCTTGGCCAGCAGGATGAACAGCACGCCCATGATCGCCAGTACGCTGGCGTACACCAGCGCCGCCCCGCGCCAGCCCAGGGCCAGCAGCAGGAAGGGGGCGGCGAAGTTGGTCAGGCCGGCGCCGACGTTGCCAGCGCCGAAGATCCCCAAGGCGGTGCCCTGGCGCTCGGGTTCGAACCAGGTGGCGGTGTAGGCGGTGCCGACGATGAAGGCGCCGCCGGCCAGGCCCACGCCCAGGGCCGCCAGCAACAGCAAGGCGAAGCTGGTGGCGAAGGTCAGCAGGTAGACGCACAGCGCCGACGCGAGCATGAGCAGGCCGAAGACCCAACGGCCGCCGTAGCGGTCGGTCCACAGGCCGAGGAAGATCCGCGAGATCGAGCCGGTCAGCACCGGCGTGGCCATCAGCAGGCCGAGCTGGGTGTCGCTGAGGGTGAATTCATCCTTGATCTGCAGGCCCAGGATGGAAAACAACGTCCAGACGGCGAAGCACAGGGTGAAGGCCAGGGTAGACAGGACAAGGGCGCGGTACTGATCTTTGGCTGGGACATTCGTGGCCATGCAAGCACTTCCTCCTGGAGTGCGAAAGCGACGGATGTGCGTCAGCCAGGGGCGTACACGGGGCTGGCCGAACCAGTCGCCTGCAAACGCCACCCGCCAGCCGAATCACGGTGTGTACTGCACGTTCTCGTTATAGGTGCTGCTTATGGGGCTACAGGCTAGATGGCAATCGTTTGGAGCGCCAATTTCCCGAGCACCACGAAGGGGCGCGTCCTTGCGCGCGCTCGCATAGCGTGGGCGACCTTAGAAACTGTACTTGGCCGTCAACATCAGGTTGCGTGGGTTGCCGTAGGTGTCGCCGCCATAGTCCACGGAGTTGGAGATGGAGGAGTAGTACTTGCGGTCGAAAATGTTGTTGGCGTTGAGCTGCAGGTCCAGGTGCTGGTTGACCTGGTAGCCGGCCATCAGGTCGGTGATGGCGTAGCCGCCTTGCTCCAGTCGGTAGCTACCGCCATCGCCCAGGGCGATGTCGTTGTACATGCGGCTCTGCCAGTAGACGTTGCCACCGACGCGCAGTTTCTCCAGCGGGCCTTGGAAGCGGTAGGTGCTCGACAGCTTGAACAGGTGTTCCGGGGTGTCGGTGTCGAAGCGCTGGTTCTCGGTCTGGGGGTTGGCGTCATCCTTGATGGTGTGGACGCGGGCGTAGGTGTAGCCGGCGCCGACCTGCCAGTTTTCGGTGAGCGCACCTTGCAGCTCCATGTCGATACCCTGGCTGCGCACCTTGCCCGAGGCTTCGTAGCAGGACGCTTGCGGGCAGTTGGGCACGAAGATCTGCACGGCACGGTTTTCCTGGTCGACCTGGAACAGGGCCAGGCTCGCGTTCAGCGCACCGTCGAAGTACTCGCCCTTGATGCCGATCTCGTAGTTCTTGCCCTCGATCGGCTTGACCGGGCTGCCGGAGATGCCCTTGGAGCTCTGCGGGGTGAAGATGTCGCTGTAGCTCACGTAGACCGAGTGGTGATCGTCGAGGTCGTAGATCAGGCCGGCGTAGCGGGTGACGTTGCGGGTGACCTTGTAGTCGTTGTCGCTCTCGCGGTCGTCGTAGTCGTACCAGTCCAGGCGCCCGCCGAGGATCAGCTTGAGCGGGTCGGCCAGGCTCAGGCGGGTGGTCAGGTACACGCCTTCCTGGTTGGTGACTTCCCGGCGGTTGTCGGTATGGACGAAGTTCGGCTTGGCGCCGTTGAGCGGCCAGTTCATGTCATAAGGGCTGTAGTTGCGGGTGGTCATGTCGTAGATGCGCTTGCTGGCGCCCACCACCAGTTCATGGGTGCGGCCCAGCGCTTGGAAGGGGCCGCTGGCGAAGGCGTCCAGGCCCGCCTGGTTCTCCTGGTGGCCGGCCTGGTAGACGGTCCGGGTCAGTGGACCGAGCCAGCGCGACTGGTAGGAGCCGGAGAACAGGGCGTCCTGCTCGGAGTAGTTGGCATTGACCTGCAGCTTCCAGTCGTTGGCCAGGCGCTGCTGCACTTCGGCGAAGACCGTGTTGATCTCCTGGTCCTTGTTTTCCCAGTCGGTGCCTGGGTTGTACGAGCGCGGCAGGTCCAGGTGATGCCCGTCCAGGCCGACGGGGATGGCGCCCCAGAAGAAATTGGTCTTGTCCTTCTGGTGGGAGAAACCGAGGGTCAGGGTGGTGTCCTCGCCCAGGTCGGCCTCGGTGATCGCGTAGAACAGGCCGTGATCTTCCTCCACCCCGTCGCGGAAGCTGTTGGCGTCCTGGTACGAGGCCACCACCCGGCCACGCAGGGTGCCGCTGTCGTTGAGCGGGCTGGAGGCGTCGATCTCGCCACGGTAGTTGTCCCAACTGCCGGCTGCGCCGGTCAGGGTGACCTTCTGTTCGGCCAATGGGCGCTTGCGCACCAGGTTGACCGCCGCCGACGGGTTGCCGGCACCGGTGACCAGGCCGGTGGCGCCACGGACGATCTCGACCCGGTCGAACATCGCCAGGTTCGGCTGGGCACCGACGATCCAACCCTGGTAGCCACTCGGGATGCCGTCATACATGAGGTTGTCGATGTCGAAGCCGCGGGCCGAGTACGTCTGGCGGCCCGGGCCGTTGGAGAAGTCGAGGAACAACCCAGGCGTGGCCTGGACCACGTCGTTGATGCTGGTCATGGCCTGGTCGTCCATGCGCTGGCGGGTGATCACGGTCACCGCTTGTGGGGTCTCGCGCATGCTCAGCGGCAGCTTGGTGGCGGTGGACATGGCGCCGCTGGTGTAGGAGCCCGAACCCTCGGTGATGCTGCCCAGTTGTTGGGAGTTGATCTCGGTGGCACCCAGCTCCAGGGTCACTGGCGGGGCCTGGTCCTGGGGCTCGCTGCGCTCGTCGGCCAGTGCAGGGGCGAGGGTCGCCATGCAGATGGCCATGGCCAGCAGGTTGCGGGTGGGGGTGAAGCAAGGTCGTGGGGTGAGACGCGACATGGCGAAGGGTTCCTGGTGGCGCTTATTGTTAATAAAGGTATTTATGAGAACTATTAGCAATAAGTGTGTCAGGTTTTGTCGCGGCGAAAAAGTCAGGTGCGGTAGAAATTCAATGAAATTTTCACATTTGCCTGGGGCGCGGGGAGGGGGCAGGTATGCGCCAGGGGGGCATCGGCCTCGATGCCCCCCTGGCGCCAGAGTGGAGGCATTCAGAAAAATGCGCTAACAATCTAGTGGGTTGACTTCGCTTGTGAGGCTGATGCCAGACACAGGGGGCGGCGCGTGAGCTGGTCGGCAAGACCCGGCAGTAAGAGCCATGGAGACCATATCGAGGCACAGCGCCTTGCAGGAGGAAAACATGATCAAGTTGAGGTGGGTCCTGGTGGGCCTGACGTGCGGGATGCTCAATGCCCAGGCGGCCGAGACCCGGCAGGTCGACGTCATGCTGGTGGGCGGCGGCATCATGAGTTCGACCCTGGCCATCTGGCTCAACGAGCTGGAGCCGGGCTGGTCCATGGAGATGGTCGAACGCTTGGACAAGGTGGCCGAGGAAAGCTCCAACGGCTGGAACAACGCCGGGACCGGCCACTCCGCCCTGGCGGAGCTGAACTACACGCCGGAGAAGGACGGCAAGATCGACATCAGCAAGGCCATCGAGATCAACGAATCGTTCCAGGTCACCCGGCAGTTCCTTGCCTGGCAGGTCAAGCAAGGGGTGCTGAAGAACCCGCGCTCGTTCATCAACACCACGCCGCACATGAGCTTCGTCTGGGGGGACGACAACATCCGCTTCCTGAAGAAGCGCTACGAGGCGCTGCAGGCCAGCCCGCTGTTCAAGCCCATGCAGTATTCCGAGGACCCGGAGCAGATCCGCAAATGGGTGCCGTTGATGATGGAAGGGCGTGATCCGAACCAAAAGCTGGCTGTCACCTGGACGCCCATCGGCACCGACGTCAACTTCGGCGAGATCACCCGGCAGTACGTGTCCTACCTGCAAGGCCAGCCGAACTTCGACCTGAAGCTGTCGACCGAGGTCCAGGACATCACCCGCAACGACGATGGCTCCTGGCACGTCGAGTACAAGAACCTCAAGGACGGCAGCAAGGCCGCCACCGATGCCAAGTTCCTGTTCATCGGCGCCGGGGGCGCCGCGTTGCCGTTGCTGCAGAAATCCGGCATCGACGAGGCCAAGGACTACGCGGGCTTCCCGGTGGGTGGGTCGTTCCTGGTGACCGACAACCCGGCCATCGCCCAGCGGCACATGGCCAAGGCCTATGGCATCGCGGCGACGGGTGCGCCACCGATGTCGGTACCGCACCTGGACACCCGAGTGCTCGATGGCAAGCGCATGATCCTGTTCGGGCCGTTCGCCACCTTCTCCACCCGTTTCCTCAAGGAGGGTTCGCTGCTCGACCTGTTCGACAGCATGTCGGTGCACAACACCTGGCCGATGGTGCGTGTCGGCGTACGTGAGTTCGACTTGGTGCAGTACCTGATCGGCCAGCTCCTGCAGTCGGACGACGACCGTTTCGAGGCGCTGCGCACCTACTTCCCCGAAGCGAAGCAGCAGGACTGGCGCTTGTGGCAGGCCGGCCAGCGGGTGCAGATCATCAAGAAGGACGAGGAACTGGGTGGGGTACTCAAGCTCGGTACCGAAGTGGTCGCCTCCAAGGATGGCAGCATCGCCGGACTGCTGGGCGCTTCGCCAGGTGCCTCGACCGCGCCGCCGATCATGCTCGACCTGATGCAGAAGGTGTTCAAGGACAAGATGGCCTCCGCCCCTTGGCAGGAAAAGCTGCACCAGATCATCCCGTCCTACGGGATCCGCCTGAACGATCACCCGGACAAGGTCCAGCAGGTGTGGACCTATACCAACGAGGCGTTGCAACTGGCGCCGCCACCGACAGGCGAGACGCAGGTCGCCGCGCCTTAGGTGAGCCCTTGGGGGCGCGTAGCGGCCCCAGGATCCTGCGGCCTATCGCTCAGGACACCGGCATGCGCGCCGTCAGGTTCTGCCGCATGTAGTCGAGAAAGCGCCGCTGGAACAGCATCGTGTGTTCATGCGCGGCCCTTTCCGCCGCGTCGGCGTCGCGGGCGGCGATGGCCTCGATCATGTCTTCATGGTCACGCCCCAGTTGCTGCGTACCGGCCGAGCTGACGATATGGTCGAAGTGCAGGTGCAACAGCCGCTGGCCCTCGCCGAGCAGGCGCTCGTAGTAGGTGATGAAGTAGGGGTTGCGCCCGGCCTGGGCGACGGCCATGTGGAAGGCCTTGTTCAGCTCGGACATGGCCTGGAAGTCGCCTGTGGTCACGGCCTGGAGGTAGGCGGCATCGGCCTGGCGGATATGCGCCAGGTCCTCGTCGCGATGCTGGGTCGCCGCCAGCCGGGTGACCGCGCGCTGGATCAGGTCTAGGGCGCTGATGTAGTTGGGGAATTCCGCGATCTCGAACGGCGTCACCAGGGTGGTGCGGTTGGGCAGGATGGTCACCAGCCCCTCGGTGATCAGCCGCGCCAGGGCATCGCGCACCGGCGAGCGGGACAGGCCGAACTGGGCGGCCAGGGACACTTCGTCCAATTGCACGCCGGGCTTGAGCTTGAGGGTGAGGATCTGCTTGCGCAGTTCCTCGTAGATGTAGCGACCGCTGTGGCGGCGTGCGCCGCCTTCGGTTTCGTTGTCTTTGGCCATCGTCAGGTCTCGGTTGGGCTGGACCGTATCATACAGGCGGGCCGCGCTGGTTATCACCAACCGGCCCGCCGAGCAGCAGCCTTCAACGAGCTTGGGCGCCTATGGCAGGGACAGGCATCAGCGTGCGTCGGGGACGATGAGCTGCGCCGGCGCCTCGGCGGCCCGGCGCCGGGCCACCCAGTAGTACAGCACGCTGGGCACTACCAGGCCGATCAGCCATGACACGTCGACACCCCCTAGGTGGGCGACCATGGGGCCGGTGTACAGCTTGGTGTCGATGAACGGCATCTGCACCAGCACGCCAACGGTGTAGACGATGATGCCCGGCCAGTTCCAGCGCCCGTAGCGGCCATTGGGGTCGGCCAGGGCGGGGATGTCGTAGCGCTCGCGGGTGATGAAGTAGTAGTCCACCAGGTTGACCGCGCTCCAGGGCACGAAGAAGGTCAGCAGGAACAGGATGAACGACTTGAACGCCGTGAGGAACGAATGCTGCCCGAGCAGGGCCACCAGGGTCGCCGCGCCGACGATGGCCAGGACGAAGAGCAGGCGCTGGAGGCGGCTGATCTGCAGGTGGCCGCGAAAACCGCTGATGATGGTGGCGATGCACATGAAGCTGCCATAGGAGTTCAGCGTCGAGATGGTCACCTTGCCGAAGGCGATGCTGAAGTACAGCAGCGCCGCGGTGGTGCCAGCGCCACCCAGGCCGACGATGTAGGCCACTTCGCGCCCGGAGAACTGGCCCCCGGCGATGGCGGCGGCGAAGACCCCGAGGATCATCGACGCCTGGGCGCCGATCACCGAGCCGAGGCCGGCGGCGAGGAAGGTCTTCAGCGGCGAAGTGCCGCTGGGCAGGTAGCGCGAATAGTCGGCGACGTAGGGCCCGAAGGCGATCTGCCAGGACGCGGCCAACGACACCGCGAGCAGGAAGGTCGCCCAGCTGAAGTGGCGGTTATCAAGCAACTGGCCGATGTCGGCCAGCATCAGGATGCGACTGAACAGGTAGACGAAGGCGATGATCCCCAGCACGCTGGCCAGCCGGCCGATCCAGTGGATCACTCGGTAGCCAGCCAGGGTGGCCAGTACGATGACCCCGGCGAAGACCAGGATGCCGGTGCTGTCGCTGACGTCGAGCAACTGGCCGATGGCCTGCCCGGACAGCACCGTGCCGGTGGCGGTGAAGCCCAGGTACATCAGGCACACCAGGACCATGGGGATGGCGGCGCCGTACACGCCGAACTGCACCCGGCTGGAGATCATCTGCGGCAGGCCCAGGCGCGGCCCCTGGGCGGCGTGCAGCGCCATCACCGTGCCGCCGACCAGTTGGCCGAGCAGCAGCCCGATCAACGACCAGAACACATCGCCGCCGAGCACCACGGCCAGGGCGCCGGTGACGATGGCGGTGATCTGCAGGTTGGCTCCCAGCCACAGGGTGAACTGGCTGTAGACGCGTCCATGGCGTTCAGCTTCGGGGATGTAGTCGATCGAACGCCGTTCGATCACGGGGTTGCTGGACATCGGGTGGCTCCGCTTCGTTGTTGTTGTGGGGGCGACGGCCATCGTCAGGACGCGGGGTGGATGACCTTGGCTTATATGAGCATGTATATACAAGATTGGCCAACTACCGGCAGGGGTGTTCCGTGCGAACGGAGCCCCCGTGGATAGAGGGCTTTACAGGGGACTGTTGCGCAAGGCTGGCCCTCAACTGTGCTGGTCCGCGTGGAAGGAATGGCCTTATGCTGTAACGAAATATGTCTAGAACGCCGAAGAAGGAAAGGCCAATGCCGCTCAAGGACTTGCTGATCGCCCTGGTCGTGATCATTGCATGGGGAGTCAACTTCGTGGTCATCAAGATCGGCCTCGATGGCCTGCCGCCCATGTTGCTCGGCGCCTTGCGCTTCGCCCTGGTGGCCTTCCCGGCGATCCTTCTGGTCAAGCGGCCGAAGCTGCCCTGGCGCTGGCTGTGCGCCTATGGCGCGACCATCTCCCTGGGCCAGTTCGCGTTCCTCTTCCAGGCCATGTACAGCGGCATGCCACCGGGGCTGGCGTCGCTGGTGCTGCAATCCCAGGCCTTCTTCACCCTCGGTTTCGCCGCGCTGTTTCTGGGCGAGCGCCTGCGTCTGGCCAGCCTGCTGGGGTTGCTGGTGGCCGCTGGCGGGCTGGCTCTGATCGGTAGCGAAGACAGTGGGCACGTGCCGTTGCTGGCGCTGTTGCTGACCCTCTGTGCCGGTGCCATGTGGGGCATGGGCAACATCATCACTCGCCGTTTCGGTTCGGTGGACCTGGTGGCGCTGGTGATCTGGGGTGGGTTGATTCCGCCGCTGCCATTTTTCGCCTTGTCCTGGTGGCTGGAAGGGCCTGAGCGCATCGGCCATGCGCTGGCCCATATCGGCTGGAGTTCGGTGCTGGCCCTGGCCTACCTGGCTTTCGTCGCTACCATGCTCGGCTACAGCCTGTGGAGCACGTTGCTGTCGCGCCACCCGGCGGGCAAGGTGGCGCCATTCTCGCTGCTGGTGCCGGTGATCGGGCTGAGTTCCTCGGCCTGGCTGTTGGGCGAGCGCCTGACTGCGGTACAAGGCTGGGGCGCGTTGCTGGTGATGCTGGGGCTGCTGATCAATGTCTTCGGCCCGCGTCTGGGCCAGCGCCTGCGGGCGGCCAGCGCGCACTGAAACACGCTGCAAGCGGCAAGAAGAAGCAGGCGGCGCCTATGCGAGCCGGGCACGGTCCTGGCATTGGAGCTTGGGATGCCGCTGGTCGGGGACGGGAGGGCTGGCCAGGCAGTCCGCAAATGACCGGCTAGTCTCACTTCAACGGACCGTCGTTTATCTAGGCAAGCACGCTGCTTGTCGGCGCGGTCGTCATTGGAGGGAGACAGGGCATGAGCGAATCCTTTTTCGAAGACATGAACGATGCATTTCCCATCAACAGCCAGGTGCGCTGCGGCCAGTCGGCGTTTCGCCTGGGTTTTGCCAACATGACGCTGGACGAATCGGAGCAACTGCAGCCTGCACATCTGCAGCGCAGCAAGAAAGGCCGCTTCACGCCGCGGGTGCCACAGAAGAAGTGAATCCCGCCAGCGCCCCGTTCAGGGGCGCTGGGTTGTTCGTTGCCGATCCATCGGGAGGCCACCTGCAGTCTCGACGGTTACCCCGCCCGACGGCGGGTTTTTTTCGCATTCCTTGATCCTGCTCATGGCATCGGCGGGTTGCCCTCGCCGGATGGCCACGGCTGTGCTTTTCTTGCGCGGCATTGTCAGAAAGGGAGGATGGTTGCCATGCGAGTCAGGGAAGAGACGTATTGGGAGTGGGCCGATGCCCACCTGCATAGCCGTTGCCACGATGAGGTATTGAGCGACGGCACCACCCTCGATGTACAGGTGCGGCTGTCGCGGCTGGGGGCGACGCAACTGTTCCTCGGCCTGTACGCCCGGGGTGGCAAGGCCCTGGTGGAGGAGTACTACCCATCGCGCCCCGGCGAGACCATGACCCGTGCGCTGGTGTGGGGCGTGGAGCGGGCGCGGGCTCTGGCGATCGGTGCCGTGGCATTGCCGGAGCGTCGGCGGCGTCAGGCTTGAGGATGCCGGTTGCGGCTGGCCTGGACGATGCGCTGGGCCGGCACCCGCAGCTGGCGCAACAGGTACTCGGCGAAATCCGCAGGCCAAGGTTGCAGGGCGATGGCCTTGGCCATGCAGGTCAGCCAGATGTCGGCCTGCGCCTGATCGATCGGCCACTGGGCATGGAACGACGGGATGGCGATCGAGCCATAGCGTTCGCTGTACAGGCGAGGCCCGCCGAGCCAGCCGCTGAGAAAGCAGGCCAGCTTGTCCCGCGAGCTTGCCAGGTCGTCCGGGTGCATACGCCGTACGCTCGCAGCCTCGGGGTTTTCATCCATCAGCCGATAGAAGTCGTCGACCAGCCGGCGCAGGCCGTCGATACCACCGGCGGCCTGGTAGGAGGCATCGCCGGTGCCGTAGGCGGGAGTGTTCATCGGGGGCTCCGGGAAACAGGGGCGGGCATTGTAGCAGGCATGAAAAAGCCCGGCGTTGTGGGCCGGGCTCAAGAGATGGCGGTACGACTCAGTTCAGTGGGTCGATCACCTTGACTGCCTGCCGCTCACGGGCGGCGGGCCATTCTTGTTGCAGGGTCTGCAGGACGCGACCGACGAACTCGGTGTCGGCGGCGGCCTTCTTGCCGACGTAGCCCTGGCCACGGCGGTAGACCTTGAAGCGGGCGCGCATGCTGGGCATGTGCGATTCGAATTCATCTTCGACCGTGTTGGGCGGCAGGCGGTCGAGGCGTACCTCGCCGGTCTGGCTGACCCACAGCAGATGGTCGTCGAGGCTGTCCTTGCGCGCGGCGAACAGCTGGGCCAATTGGTCGATCGTGGGATTGTTGTTCAAGTTCATCATAAAGCCCCCATTACCCGTCAGTTAGTGATTTCGCACTCGGCGCCACAACGTGTAGCGCACTACCAAGGCTGCTACAGCAGCATCGCAACAGGGGCTTTCTCACGCTGCCTTTTGGACAGTTTCCCTCTCCACGGACGGCCTGCGTTACCGCGCAGGCCGTCTGGAACACCCTTGCCACCGCTCCCGATCGGGGAGACGGCTTCATCATGCCCAAGGGCGATGAACGGCGTCAACCGTTTTGTAGTGAAAATTTTTCCGCACTACATCTTGTCGGACAATCCTGCGTGCACGGCTCAGGCGACGCCGTTGTCGCCGTGCCGGAGAAAGCCTGCGCGTTGGCTCAGGCGGGCGTGGTAGGCATCCAGCGCGGGCAGGGGCGGGTGCGCCAGGGGGGTGCGCCGCCAGCGGTTCAGCGACAGGCCGATCACCACGTCGGCCAGGCTGAAGTCGTCGCCGGCGACATAGGCCGCGGTGTCCTGCAAGCGCCGCTCGAGCAACTGCATCTTCGCCGTCCACTGCGCGCACGACGCTTCCAGCAGAGACGGGTCGCGATGGGCCGGGGACTGGCGTACCAAGGCCATGAAGGCATAGCGCCAGGCGTCGTTGAGGTCGGTGGCCTGCCAGTCCAGCCACTGGTCGACGCTGGCGCGGGCACGGGGCGTGGCAGGGTAGAGGTGTTCGCCAGCGTGCTGGTTGGCCAGGTAGCGCAGGATGCTGTTGGACTCCCACAGCACGAAGTCGCCATCGACGATCACCGGCACCGTGGCGTTGGGGTTGAGCGCCAGGAACTGCGGGGCGTCGGTGGGCTGGAAGCCACTGCCCCAGTCCTCCCGTTGGTAGGGCAGGCCCAGTTCGTCGCAGGTCCACAGGACCTTGCGCACGTTGATCGATGAGGCCTTGCCGAGGATTTTCAGCATGTCATGGCTCCAGGTTGGAAGGGGCTGATGGGGCGAGGCGGGCCTCGAGGTGTCCGTTCGGCGATACGGCTGGGGGTTCCGGCGTTAGCGGCGGGAGACGGCAGACCTTATCGTCTGGCCTTGGACAATGACAAGATGGACCCTGCCATGAAGTACCTGCGCATGCTTTTCGACAATTTCACCCTGGCCCTGCTCGGGGTGGTCCTCGTCGCCACCGTGCTGCCCTGCTCGGGCGACGGCGCGGTGTTCTTCGGCTGGCTGACCAACCTGGCCATCGGCCTGCTGTTCTTCCTGCATGGCGCCAAGCTGTCGCGCGAGGCGGTCATCGCCGGGGCCAGCCACTGGCGTCTGCACTTGCTGGTGTTCGCCTGCACCTTCGTGCTCTTCCCGCTGCTGGGCCTGGCATTCAAGCCGCTGTTCGTGCCGCTGGTGGGCAACGAGCTGTACCTGGGCGTGCTCTACTTGTGCGCGCTGCCGGCCACTGTGCAGTCGGCGATCGCCTTCACTTCGCTGGCGCGCGGCAACGTGCCAGCGGCGATCTGCAGTGCCGCGGCGTCCAGCCTGCTGGGCATCTTCCTGACGCCTTTGCTGGTGATGTTGCTGCTCGGTGCCAGCGGCGACACCGGCTCGGGGCTGGATGCGGTGCTCAAGATCACCCTGCAACTGCTGGTGCCTTTCGTGGCCGGGCAAGTCGCCCGGCGCTGGATCGGGGCGTGGGTCAAGCGCAATGCACGCTGGCTGAAGCTGGTGGACCAGGGTTCGATCCTGTTGGTGGTCTTCACGGCGTTCAGCGAAGCGGTGGTCACCGGGCTGTGGCACACCGTCTCGCCAGAGCACCTGGCCGGGTTGTTCGCGGTGTGCGGCATTCTCCTGGCCGTGGTGCTGTTCGGCACGCGGCTGCTCGGGCGCCTGCTTGGGTTCGACCTGGAGGATCGCATCACCATCCTCTTCGCCGGGTCGAAGAAGAGCCTGGCCACCGGTGTGCCCATGGCCCAGGTGTTGTTCGTTGGCGGCGGTATCGGGGCGATGATTTTGCCGCTGATGCTGTTCCACCAGATCCAGCTGATGGTCTGTGCGGTACTGGCGCAGCGGTACGCCAGCCGAGAGGAGGCGGGGGCGGCAGAGGCGCAGCGCTGTTCCTGACGGGCCAGCACCCCCTCTCGCAGCCTGCTTGCAACTCAGCGCCGCCGCCCCGCCGCACGCTCGCGCAGCACCTTGGCCACCTCGGCCTCGATCGCGTAGGCCGGCCCCTCGAGCGCCTGGTAGTCGCGGGTGTAGCGCTGGGCGAATCCCTCCACCCCTAGCGTCTGGTACTGCTGCACATGCATGAGTTCATGGGCCCAGAGCGCGACGTTGTCCTCGGCATCCCGGGCATGGCGGAAGATGATGGTATCGATCAGTGTCACCGCATTCACATCCGGATTGTGCAACAGCGCATTGGCCGCGCTGACCTGCTGTTCGTCGCCGACCCGGTAGCGCACCGCGTCGAGCACGGCGAAGTCGTACCAGGGCTCGAGCTGGGCGCGGATATGCAGAGGGATCGGCTGGGTACCGCTGGCCGTGGCCTCGTCGCGGGCCTGGCGCAGGGCGAAGGCGAGGCTCGAGGAGGCCATGCGCTCGACGTCCTCCAGTACCTTGCCGGCCTGCCCGGGATCGATCGGGGCGCAGAAGCAGCCCATCAGGCACACCTGGTATTGCCCTGGCGGGCACGCGTTCTCGGCCGCCGCCGGGAGCGCCAGGACCAGGCCGAGAAAGGCGCTAGCGAGTTTCATCCAGTGCCCTCGCGACGACCTGCCGGCTGGCCTCCAGTACCCGGGCCTGCACCGCTTCGCTGGCGAGCATGCGGGCGACCACCAGGGCACCGACGCATTGGCTGATCAATGCCCAGGCCAGTTCACCATCCTCCAGGGTCGCGCTCCAGGCCGTGTGCAAGGCCACCAGCCAGTGCTCGGCCTCCTCACGGACCTCGCGCCCGGCGCGGGCGATCTCCACGCCCAGCGGCGGCAACGGGCAGCCGCCCTCGGCATTGTGCAGGTGCGCCAGGCTCAGGTACTGCTCCAGGCAGCGTTGCAGGCGCTCGCGGCTGGCGCCTTGTTCGGCCAGGCGAGCCAGTGGGCTGTTGGACAGCTCGCGCCGCACCACCTCGGTGAACAGGTCGTCCTTGGACGGGAAGTGGTTGTAGAACGCACCGCCGGTCAGGCCGATGGCCTTCATCAGCCCGGCCACGCCGGTGGTGGCGAAACCGCCGCGCTTGGCCAGCGCGCCGCTGCTGGCCAGCAGTTTCTCGCGGGTCTGTTGCTTGTGCTCGGTGGAGTAGCGCATCGAGGAACCTCTGGGCGCGGGCTTGACGATGGTCGCGATCATAACATAGCGTTCGTTTACTAAACGATCATTCATCAAAAGGAGGCGCCGATGTCCGCACAACCCAAAGTGGCCCTGGTGATCGGGGCGGGCGATGCCACTGGTGGGGCGATCGCCAAGCGCTTCGCCCGCGAGGGCTACATCGCCTGCGTCACCCGGCGCCAGGTCGACAAGCTGCAACCGCTGCTGGACGAGATCCGTGCCGCCGGTGGCCAGGCCCATGGCTTCGGCTCCGACGCACGCAAGGAGGATGAAGTGGCGGCGCTGGTCGAGACCATCGAGCGTGACATCGGCCCGATCGAGGTCTTCGTCTTCAATATCGGCGCCAACGTGCCTTGCAGCATCCTCGACGAGACGCCGCGCAAGTACTTCAAGATCTGGGAAATGGCTTGCTTCGCCGGCTTTCTCACCGCCCAGGCGGTGGCCCGGCGCATGGTCACCCGCGCGCGCGGCACGCTACTGTTCACCGGCGCCACGGCCGGTACCCGGGGCGCCGCCGGGTTCGCTGCCTTCGCTGGGGCCAAGCATGGCCTGCGTGCGTTGGCCCAGAGCATGGCGCGCGAGCTGGGGCCACGGAACATCCATGTGGCCCACGTGGTGGTGGATGGCGCCATCGATACGGCGTTCATCCGTGACAGCTTCCCCGAGCGCTACGCACTCAAGGACCAGGACGGTATCCTCGATCCGGCGCACATCGCCGACAGCTACTGGTTCCTGCATGCCCAGCCACGGGATGCCTGGACCTTCGAACTGGACCTGCGCCCGTGGATGGAGCGCTGGTAGCCACCGTTGCCGAGAAAAAGGACTACGTCATGAGCAAGCACGTCGAATTCTTCTTTGACTTGGGCAGCCCGGCCAGCTACCTGGCCTGGACCCAACTGCCCACCCTCTGTACCCGCCACGGCGCTACGTTGCGCTACCGGCCGATGTTGCTGGGCGGGGTGTTCCAGGCCACGGGCAATGCGTCGCCGGTGATGGTCCCGGCCAAGGGCCACTACATGTTCGATGACCTCAAGCGTTTCGCCGACCGCTACGGCGTGCCATTCGGCTTGCCGCCGGGCTTTCCGGTGAACACGTTGACCCTGATGCGCGGCGCCATCGGCATCCAGTTGCGGGCACCGGAGCGCTTCGAGGCGCTGCTCGAGGTATTGTTCAACGGGCTCTGGGTGCACCGGCGCAATCTTGGCGAGGCGGCGGTGCTGGACGAAACCCTGGAGCAGGGTGGCTTCGACCCCGCGGTGTTCCATGCACTGGTTGCCCAGGCCGAGGTCAAGGAGGCGCTCAAGCGGGCGACGGAGGAGGCGGTGGCACGGGGTGTGTTCGGCGCGCCGACCTGCTTCGTCGGCGAGCGGATGTTCTTCGGCCAGGACCGCCTGGATTTCGTCGAGGAGGCCCTGGCGCGCGCCTGACCTGGGCGCCGGTCAGAAGTTGGCCGGGGTGTTGGCGCTGATGATTTCCGCTTCGTCCGGGCCGATGTTCTTGAAGCTGTGCGGCAGCGTGGTGGGGATGTAGTAACCATCGCCGGAGTTGAGGACGCTCACCTGGCCATCGACCCACAGTTCGATGGTGCCCCGGGTGACCAGGCCGCATTCTTCGCCTTCGGAATGCACGATCGGCTCGCCGGAGTCGGCGCCGGGCGCATAGAGCTCGCGCAGCATGCGCATCTGCCGGCCTTCGACGCTGGCGCCGACCAGCAGCATGCGCAGGCCGTTGCGGCCCAGGTCGGGCTGCTCGCCCGCACGGAACACGTAGCGCTCTTCCCGCACCGGCTCGTCGAAGGCGAAGAACTCGGCCAGGGTCATGGGGATCCCTTCGAGCAGTTTCTTCAGGGAACTGACCGAGGGGCTGACGCGGTTCTGCTCGATCTGCGAGATCGTCGAGTTGGTCAGGCCGCTGCGGCGGGCCAGTTCCCGTTGGGAGAGGTTGTTGCGTTCACGCACCAGTTTGAGTCGTGTCCCCGTGTCCATAGCCGCCTTGTAGTAAGAGGTGTCAAAAATAATGGGCGACGCATTAAAACACACTCTGGGCGGCAACGCGCTGTGCTTGTCAGCGGCGTTGCGCGCCGGGCATCGGCCACAGGCCGACCAGCAGCAACAGGGCCGCCACCGCCAGGAACGGCAGGCGCGGGTCGAGCGCATAGACCAGGGTACCGGCCAGGGGCCCGACTACCGCGCCCATGCCCTGGGCGGCGCCGACCGAACCTGCGGTAGCGCCCTGTTCCGAGGCCTGCATGGCATTGGCCGCCAACGCCGAGAAGGCCGGGAAGACGAAGCCCATGCCGGCCGCGGCGACGAAGAACGAGGCCCACAGCCAGGGGGCGCTGAGGGCCAGGGCGGCGCAGGCGAAGCCCAGGGCCGACACGCTGGCGCCAACCCGGATCATCTTCAGCGGTGGCCACTGCAACCGACGCAGCAGCACCTGCGCCAGGATCAGCGCCACGCCGACCGTGGTCAGGGCGATGCCGGCGACCTGGGCCGCCTCGGCCGAGCCCAGTTGCAGGCGGTCGAGAGCGAAGAACCCCACGGTGATCTGCACCACCGTCACGCTGAGCATGGCGCTGAAGGCCACCAGCAGCGGGCGGCGCAGGCGCGGGTCGGCCAGGCGCACCGGGCTGGGGGCATGGCGCTGGGGCAGGGGTTGCGGCTTGAGCTTGAACAGCAGCACGAGGAAGGCAGTCGCCGGCAGCAGCGACATGATATAGAACGGCAGGCTCAGGCTATGGCGTGCCAGCAGCGCCGCCAGGGCCGGCCCCATCACCAGGCCGACGGCGTTGGCCGCGCCCAGCGACGCCATGGCCCCGGCACGCCGTTGCGGCTCGACATGATCGGCGATCAGTGCGTTGCAGCCCACCGGCAGGGCCGCGTAGAACGCGCCGATCAGCCCGCGTGCCAGCATCAGGCCGAGAAAGGCCAGGGTGGCACCCGGCAACCAGCGCAGCGCGCCATCGATGAACAGGCACAGCCCCCAGTAGGCCAGGGCGAAGCCTGCGCTGCCCAGCAGCAACACCCGTCGCCGCCCATGACGGTCGGCGGCGCGCCCCCACGGCCGTGCCAGCACGACCCAGACCACGCCGGCCACGGTCACCGCCGCACCGGCCTGCCAGGTGGCCATGCCCAGCAGCCGGGCGATCGGGCCGATCAGCGAGACGAACGCCATCATCGACATGGTGCAAGCCATGTTGACCAACAACAACGGCCGCATGTCCAGGGTCGAGGTGGCGGGCGGGGGTGCAGTGTCCTTTGCAGCATTCATGGGGGGAGTCCGGTGCGATGGGGGGAGCGGCAAGCGCCAAGCCGCAAGTAAAGCGGTGCGGTGCTCACGTTCTCTTGCCGCTTGTAGCTTGCAGCTTGCCGCTTGAGTCAGTGCAATTCCAGCCAGATAGGCGCATGGTCGGAGGGCTTTTCCATGCCCCGCAGGTCGTAGTCCACGCCCGCTGCCTTGAGTCGCGGCACCAGGCCATGGGAGGCCATGATCAGGTCGATGCGCAGGCCGCGCTTGGGCTCGTCCTCGAAGCCGCGGCTGCGGTAGTCGAACCAGCTGAAGCGGTCGTCCACCTCCGGGTGCAGGTGGCGGAAACTGTCGACCAGGCCCCAGTTCTTGAGGCGCTCCATCCACTCCCGCTCCTCGGGCAAGAAGCTGCACTTGCCGGTCCTGAGCCAGCGCTTGGCATTGTCCGGGCCGATGCCGATGTCGCAGTCCTGGGGCGAGATGTTCATGTCGCCCATCACCAGCAACGGTTGGTCACTGCGGAACTGACCTTCCAGCAGGCTCTGCAGGTCGCGGTAGAAGCGCTGCTTGGCCGGGAACTTGGTGGGGTGGTCGCGGCTTTCGCCCTGGGGGAAGTAGCCATTCATGACGGTGATGGGCGTGCCGTTGGCGTCGACGAAGGTGCCCCAGATGAAACGCCGCTGGGCATCTTCTTCATCGTCCGCGAAGCCCTTGAACAGCGAAAGCGGCTCCCGGCGCGAGAGCAGGGCGACCCCGTAGTGGCCCTTCTGGCCATGGAAATGCACGTGGTAGCCGAGCGCCTGGATGTCGGCCAGCGGGAACTGATCGTCGCTGACCTTGGTTTCCTGCAGGCCGATCACGTCCGGCTGGTGTTTCTCGATCACCGCCGCCAACTGGTGAGGGCGGGCGCGCAGGCCATTGATGTTGAACGAGACGATCTTCATGGAAAGACAATCCTGGTAAAAGCCTCGGATGCTAGCCGACATCGGCCGTCACCACCAGCATGGCACCCAAGCGCTGGCACTGCTAACGTGCTGGGGGGCTGAACGATGCGTGGAGGATCACCTCCAAGACACTGCATGACCATTCCAGGAGGACTGCCGACGATGCCCGACGCCACTGCCGCCCCGGCCCGGATCTGCATGCTCGACGATGGCTACAGCAGCGAGGCGCGCTCGCTGCTGTTCCATGCCTATCGCCACGAGCCCACCTTCGCCTATGTGTTCGAGGCCCAGCGCCCGGGCTACGAGCGGCGCCTACGGGCGATGGTGCGCGAGTGGGTGCGCCAGCATTTCTACATGCAACTGCCGGCCATCGGCCTGTTGCTGGACGATCGCCTGGTGGGCCTGGCGCTGATCGTGCCGCCGTACCGCCGCCTGGGCGTGGCCGACAGCTGGAGCTGGCGCCTGCGCATGATCCTCGGTACGGGCCTGCGCTGCACCCGGCGCTACCTCGACTACCAGGCCGCGCTGGCCGCCTGCCTGCCCACGGACCAGGTGCATGTGCTGCCCTTGCTGGGCGTGCACCCGCAGTTCCAGGGGCAGCACTATGGCGAGCAGTTGCTCCAGGCGGTGCACGACTGGTGCGCCGAAGACCCTGACACCCAAGGCGTGATCCTGGATACCGGCAACGCCCACTACCTGGCGTTCTACCAGCGCCAGGGCTACCAGGAGATCGGTGAGATCGCCGTGGGGCCGATCCGCGAGCGGGTGTTCTTCCACCCCAATCCGTCGTCGTCGAGGCCGGCGACGGCGTGACGAAGCCGACAAGCGGCGCACTCGTGGCGCGCCTCTGGTAGCATGCGCCGCATGACGTATTCAGGAAGACTTACCTGGGGCCTGATCCTTTGGGCCGCCAGCAGCGTAGTGTGGGCCCAGAGCGAATTGCTGGTGCGGGTGAAACCGGCCAACAAGGCCCTGAAGGCCAATGTGGAAGGCTATATCGGCAGCCTCGGGGACCGCGACGAAGAGGCCTTGCTGCGCTTTAGCCGCGGCGCCCAGGAGCAGGCGCGCAAAGCCGCCCAGGCCCTGGGTTACTATCAGGTGCGGATCGCCAGCGAGGTCAAGCCGCCGAGCGAAAAGGACCACCCAGCGCAATTGATCATCCACATCGAGCTGGGTGAGCCGGTGCGCCTGCGCAACGTGACCGTGCGCATCGAAGGGCCGGCCAGCGAGATGAAAGCGTTCCGCATTCCCGACGCCAAGGCCCTGCGCCCGGGCGAACAGCTCAACCATGGTGTCTACGAGGACGCCAAGCGGCTGATCCAGAACCAGGCTTCGCGCTATGGCTTCTTCGAGGGCCGCTTCAGCCGGCAACGCCTGGCCGTCGACCCACGGGCCGGGGTCGCCGACATCGAACTGGTCTACCAGAGCGGTCCTCGCTACCGCCTGGGCGCGGTCACCTTCGGCGGTGACACCCCGCTGGACGACGACCTGCTGCAGCGCATGGTTGCCTTCAAGCCTGGCACGCCCTACGACTCGGAGCTGATCGCCGAACTCAACAATGACCTGCAGTCCAGTGGCTACTTCGAGGGCGTGCGTGTCGACGCGGCGCCGACCGCCGCGGTCGACGAGGTGGTGCCGGTGGATGTCCTGCTTGAGACCCGCAAGCCCCGCACCATGGGGCTGGGCCTGGGTTTCTCGACCGACGTCGGCCCGCGCGGCAAGGCCAACTGGACCCGGCACTGGGTCAACCCCCAGGGCCATAGCTACGGCTGGGAAACCGAACTGTCGGCGCCACGGCAGAACGTCGGCCTGTGGTACGACATCCCCCTCGACCCACCCCTGACCGACAAGCTGCGTTTCGCCGGTGGCTACCAGAACGAAGAGATCGCCGGCACCGATACCCTGAGCAAGCTGCTGACGGTCGGCCCGGAGTGGCACAGCAAGCTGCCCAGCGGCTGGCAACGGGTGATCTCGCTCAAGTACCAGCGCGAGGAATACCGCCTGGGCGACGACTCGGGCTTGAGCAACCTGCTGATGCCTGGGGTGAGCTTCGCCTACCTGCGCAGCGACAACCGTATCGACCCGCACAATGGCTACCGCCTGCAGTTCGACCTGCAGGCCGCCAAGGAAGGGCTGGTCTCGGACACCAACCTGCTGCATGGCAACGTCCTGCTCAAGGGCCTGACCACGCTCGGCCAGCGCCACCGCCTGCTGGGTCGTGTGCAGTTCGGCGGCAGTGCCACCAACGGCTACAAGCACAACATCCCGCCATCGCTGCGCTTCTTCGCCGGCGGCGACCAGAGCGTACGGGGTTACGACTACCAGAGCCTGTCGCCGAAGAACAGCGATGGCGACCGTATCGGCGGCCGCTACCTGGTGGCCGGCAGCGCCGAGTACCAGTACTCGCTGACCGAAAAATGGCGCGTGGCGACGTTCATCGACCAGGGCAACTCGTTCAATACGCTGGAGCTGCCCAGCCTCAAGACCGGCGTCGGTATCGGCGTGCGCTGGGTCTCTCCGGTCGGGCCGTTGCGCCTGGACCTGGCCCGGGCGCTGGACGACGACGGAGGTTTGCGTCTGCACTTTTCCATGGGGCCTGAGCTGTGACGCGTGTTTTCAAATACCTCCTGCTGACCGTGCTGGGCCTGCTGGCCCTGGTCGCGCTGGCGCTTGGCCTGGTGCTCGGTACCCAGGCCGGCAGCGGCTGGGCCCTGAAGCAGGTGCCGGGGCTGGAGGTCACGGGCTTCCAGGGGCGCCTGGGCGGTGGCTGGCAGGCCGAGCGGCTGCTCTGGGCCGACGCTGGCAATCGGGTCGAGGTGCTGGCGCCGCACATGGCCTGGTCGCCGGGGTGCCTGTTGGGGGCCAGGCTGTGCATCGAGCGGCTGCAAGCCGAGCGGGTCGACATGGGTTTCGCCCCCGCTGAGCCAGCGCCGGACAGCGGCCCGTTGCAGTTGCCAGCGCTGCGTCTGCCGCTGGCCATCGAGCTGGGCGAAGTCAAGGTCGGCCAACTGCGCCTCGATGGCAGCGATCTGCTGGGCGACCTGCAACTGGCCGCGCACTGGACGGCCGAAGGCCTGCGCATCGACACCCTGCAACTGCAGCGCGACGAGTTGCACCTGAGCCTGCAAGGCAACCTCCAACCGCAAGGCGACTGGCCGCTGCAACTGGGCGGCACGCTGCAGTTGCCTGCCGTGGATGGCCAGCCCTGGCAACTGGGGCTGAACGCCAAGGGCGACTTGCAGAAGACCCTCGACCTCGAGGCCACCAGCAGCGGTTATCTCGACGCGCACCTGAGCGGCGCGCTGCAGCCACTGGCCGAGCACTTGCCCGCGATGTTGAGCATTCGTGCCGATGCCTTCAAACCCTCCGCGTCGCTGCCCGACACCTTGCAGTTGAACCAGCTTCGCCTCGATGCCAAGGGCGACTTGCTCGAGGGCTACCAGCTGTCCGGTTCGGCCAGCTTGCCGGCCGAGCAGGGGCCGATCGGCCTGGTCCTGGCGGGGCGGGTGGATGCCAAGGGCGCCAGGCTCGATGCCCTCGACCTCAATGCCGACGACCAGCAGCGGGTCAAGCTGCAGGCCAGTGCCGATTGGCAGCAGGGGCTGGCGGCCGACGCGAAGGTCGACTGGCTGGACTTCCCCTGGTTGCGCCTCTACCCCCTGGAGGAGGCGCCGCAGGTCACCCTCAAGCGCTTCAACGCCCAGGTGCAGTACCGCGACGGCAACTACCAGGGCACCTTCGCCGGCGACCTCGATGGTCCGGCGGGCGCCTTCAGCCTGGCCAGCCCCTTCGAGGGTGACTTGACCCAAGTGCGCCTGCCGCAGCTGGCCCTGAATGCCGGGCAGGGCAAGGCCACCGGCATGCTCGCGCTGCGCTTCGCCGATACCCTGGCCTGGGATGTCGACTTGCAGTTGTCGGCCCTCGACCCGGCCTACTGGGTCGCGGAGCTGCCGGGCACCCTGGCCGGCCCATTGCGCAGCCAGGGGGAAATGAAGAACGAGCGCTTGCAGTTGCAGGCGCAACTCGACCTCAAGGGGCGCCTGCGTGGCCAGCCGGCACTGCTCAAGGTCGAGGCCGAGGGCGCCGGTGAGCACTGGACCCTGGGCAGCCTGGCGGTGCAACTGGGCGATAACCGCATCAATGGCAGCGGCAGCCTGCAGCAGCGTCTGGCCGGGCGCATCGATCTCGACCTGCCGCGCCTGGGCCAGCTGTGGCCGCAGTTGCACGGCCAGGTCAAGGGGCGGCTGGACCTGGCCGGTACCCTGGCGGCGCCACAAGGCAGCCTGACCCTGCAGGGTCAGCGGCTGGGCCAGGCCGACAACCGCATCCAGCGCCTGGCCCTGGACGCCCGCCTGGACAATGCCCAGCGTGGGCTGGTCACGCTCAAGGCAGGCGACATCCGCCTGGGTGACACGGCGCTGGGCAACCTGGACGTCGAAGGCAAGGGCGACATCCGTCAGCAGGCGGCCACCGTGGGCCTCGATGGGCCACAACTCAAGCTCGACCTGGCCGCGGACGGCCAGTTGGCCAAAGGGGACTGGCACGGCCGCCTGGCCAGCGGGCGAATCCAGGCCGGCGGCCAGGACTGGCGCTTGCAGGCCCCGGCGCGGGTGCAGCGCCTGGCCAACGGCCAGTTGGACCTGGGTGCCCATTGCTGGCGCGCCGGCCAAGCCAGCCTGTGCGGCGAAGACCAGCGCCTGGCGCCGGAGCCGCGCCTGCGCTTTCACCTCAAGCAGTTCCCGCTGGACAGCCTGGCCCAGTGGTTGCCGAAGGATTTCGCCTGGCAGGGCCTGCTCGGCGCCGACATCAATCTGGACATACCCGCCAGCGGGCCCAAGGGCAGCGTCCACGTCGACGCCAGCGGCGGCACCCTGCGGGTACGCGACAACGGGCGCTGGATCGATTTCCCGTACCAGGTGCTGCGCCTGGACAGCACGCTCGATCCGCGGCGCATCGATACCCGCCTGGATTTTCGTGGCGAGCGCCTGGGCGAGCTGAACCTGACGACCCGGCTCGATCCACTGGGCAAGGACAAGCCGCTGTCCGGCGACTTCCGTCTCACCGGGCTGGACTTGTCGATCGCCCGGCCGTTCGTGCCGATGGTCGAGCGCCTGGTCGGCCAGCTCAATGGCAGTGGTCGGTTGTCCGGTACCTTGCTGGCGCCCCAGGTCAATGGCAGCCTGGCCTTGACCGGGGGCGAGGTGAGCGGCGCGCAGCTGCCGGTCAGCCTGCAGGACCTGTCGCTACAGGCGTTGATCGCCGGCGAGCAGGTGCAGTTGAAAGGCAACTGGCGCAGCGGCCAGGCCGGGCGTGGCCAGCTCGACGGCAACCTGACCTGGGGGCAGGCCCTGGGCGTGGACCTGCGCCTGCAAGGCCAGCAGTTGCCGGTCAACGTCGAGCCCTATGCGGCGCTGGAAGTGGCGCCGGACCTGACCATCCGCCTGGTCGACGAAAGGCTGGCAGTGACTGGCAAGGTGCACGTGCCCAAGGGCGAGATCACTGTGCGCGAGTTACCGCCGTCGACGGTCAAGGTGTCCGACGACGCGGTGATCGTCGGTCGCCAGACCGAAGAGGGCAAGCCGCCCATGGCGGTGGCCATGGATATCGATGTCGAGGTCGGCCAGGACAAGCTGTCGTTCACAGGCTTCGGCCTGACGGCCAACCTGCTGGGCCACGTGCACATTGGCGACAACCTCGATACCCGGGGCGAGCTGCGCCTGGCCGACGGCCGCTACCGGGCCTATGGCCAGCGCCTGACCATTCGCCGCGCACGCCTGCTGTTCGCCGGCCCCATCGACCAACCCTACCTGGACATCGAAGCGATCCGCCGGGTCGACGATGTGATCGCCGGCATCCGCCTGAGCGGCAGCGCCGAGCAACCCACCAGCCAGGTGTTCTCCGAGCCGGCCATGAGCCAGGAGCAGGCCCTGTCGTACCTGGTACTCGGCCGGCCACTGGGCGCCTCCGGCGAAGACAGCAACATGCTCGCCGAGGCGGCCCTCGGCCTGGGCCTGGCCGGTAGCGCCGGGCTCACCGGCAGCCTGGCCTCGAGCCTGGGTATCGATGATTTCCAACTCGACACCGAGGGTTCGGGGACCAGCACCAGCGTGGTGGCCAGCGGCAACCTGACCGAGCGGCTGAGCCTGCGTTACGGCGTCGGGGTGTTCGAGCCGGCCAATACCATCGCCCTGCGCTACAAGCTGAGCAAGAAGGTGTACCTGGAGGCAGCCAGCGGGCTGGCCAGCTCGCTGGACATTTTCTACAAGCGGGATTTCTAACGGACCGTGGCGGCGTCGATGAACTCGTTGCGCTGCTCGTCCGTGGCGGCTGGGGCGGGTTGGCGCCGGGGCAGGATGAGGTTGGTGTATTCCTCGATCAGGCGATTGATCGCCTCGGGAGGCTCGCAGGCCTGGAACTGCATGCGGATCTGCACTTCGTCCGGGTCGCGCTGGTCGGTACGCCTGCCACCGGCGCCGACCGTCACCTGGAAGCGAGTGCCGCCAACGGCGCCCGATTCGACGGCGGCACCGGCGTCGAGGCCGTTGACCCGCACCGACAGGTCGACCTGCATGCGCTCCAGGGCCAGGCCACGGGGAGATACCAGGGTGATCAGCGGGATCTGCAAACTGTGTTGGCCGTCCATGGCCACTTCGACCATCTTGGCCTTCATCGGGCTGCCCAATGCGTTCGGGTCGTAGTCGAAGAACTGGTCGAACAGCCTGATGTACTGCTGGGCGACCAAGGTGTTGGTGGCCGCAGCGGCTTCTTGCAGGCCGCGGGTGATGTCGCTCAGGTCGCTCGAAGTCATCGGGGCTTGGCTGGGGATGCTGGATTCCACGCGGTAGGCTCCTCAAGCGCTAAGGGGCTACCCCCGCGGGCAGCGGGGGCAGGGGATGGGTGGAGGGTGGCTTGCTACGCCTGCGCCGGCGGCAGGTTCGGCGCCTTGTCCGCGTTGCTCACCGGTACGGGCTTGATGGCGGCTTCGGTGAGGAAGTCCATGACGCGCTGCAGTGCTTCGGGTGGTTCCTGGCGGCGCACCGTGGTGTTGAAGGCATAGCGTGCGCGGGTGTCGGTCTTGCGCGTCTGCGCCGACTTGTGGCTGACACTGCCTTTGACGTTGAGCTTGAACGGGCCCCAGCCAAGCGAGGCCTCGAGTTCGGCATTGGCCTCGGTGGACTTGCTGCTCTCGGCCATCTGGCTGATGGTCAGCTCGAACTCGACCGTGCCTTGCTCGATGCAGATGTTGGGGTGGGTGATGGCCGCCATCAGCGGGATCTGCATTTTCCGGGCAATGGTGCCCTGGGCCTGGCCCTGCTCGTCGACCACCGTTTCTTCGTAGTTGAATTCGACGGCGCGGGCCTTGCCGTTTTCCACGCAGACCTGCATGAGGAACTCGGCGTAGGACTTGCTGGCTGTCACTTGCGCGTCGATCATCGCCTGCAGCGGGGCGGCAATCATGCTGTCCATCGGCAGGGCATTGAGCACGGAGCCGATGAGGTTGTTGTCGATCGTGGCCATGGGTGGCATTCCTTTTCGTCAAGGGAGATTGAGGTGAGGGTGGGTGGGTGTCATGCCCATCAGCGGGCATGGCTCTCCAGGCGGCGGATGTTGCCGATCTGGCGCAGGCTCAGGCCGTACTTGTTGGCCAAGAGGCTGCGGGACAGGCCGTCGGCGCTTTCCTTCTGGATCTGTTGGTTGCGCAGCTGGCGCAGGAAGTGATCCGCCTTGGGGATCTCCAGTGCCACGCCGGCGAAGCGCTTGATCAACGCTTCCAACGCTTCGGCTGGTAGGACATCGGCGAGTCGGGTGCGCTCGCGGTGCTTGGGGATGTATTTCGGCCGCCCGCCGTAGGCGCAGGTCAGGCGGTAGGCGTTCTCGATGCCGATGCACTCGATCAGCGATTGCAGCGAATGCGGCAACTGGGTGATTTCGATGTGGCTGAGGTCTGGCAATTCCATATGGGCTCCCTCGGGCGTGTGGGGTGGCGCAATGCATGGACATCCGGGATGGCTGTCGGGTACGCCACCGGTGCTGTGGTGGTGTGACTGGATTGTCGAGCAGGGCCTGACAACGTCGCTAGGCGCCATGCGGGCCAAGGCCTGTAGCCCCAGTGAGCATGTCTCGCAGGCAGCGATGGCTGCTCGCGTAGGACATCGCTTCAGCTTTGCCCGGCAGGCCTTGGTTTTCCGTGGTAGCGATTTCCAGGTGGCTCATTGGGTAGTACCACCCTCAGTCACAGGGATAGCTGTCCAGCAACCTGGCCAGGCGCAGGTAGGC
Organism: Pseudomonas guariconensis; assembly: GCF_024127895.1. Lineage (GTDB taxonomy): Bacteria > Pseudomonadota > Gammaproteobacteria > Pseudomonadales > Pseudomonadaceae > Aquipseudomonas > Aquipseudomonas guariconensis_B. Next base: position 48,727 of record NZ_JAMYBK010000012.1, read on the forward strand.
CTCGGGCCTGTCGCGCATGCCGTGGGGCACGGCCCGCCAGTCCACGACCAGGCACAGAGCATTGAGTGCCTGGCCATCGCGTCGGCCGATGACCCGCGGATGAAAGTCACGGCGATAGCGCGCCCGAGTCCGTTCGAGGGCCTCGACCTGGTCGGACTGGGCCAGGGTCTCGCGGGCCAGGGTCGGCAACTCCCGGTGCGGCACGCTGAAGTGCAGGCGGGTGGGGTGGTTTGTCAGGTAGCCGGCGGTGCGTACGTTCTGCCACAGCAGTTGCCATTGGCTGGAGCCGGCCTTGTTGGCCAGTGCGCTGCCAAGGGCATGCAGTCGTTCAGGGGGAAGGTGGGTGGTCTCCAGTGCGTGGGCAGGAGAGGGAGCAAGCAGGAGCAGGCCTGCGATCAGCATGGCGTTGAGCATGGGGCCTCCATCAGGGAGTGGTGGTGGGGGCTTCATGCTTTCAGGTGCGGGCAGGTGGGCTCAGCAGGAAATGCCCCGCCTGCGCCTTGCATCGTTGTATCATGGGCGCGGCTCGTCGCGAGCCCTATGTCCCTGATGTCGCAAGGAACCATTGATGACACACATGCAACGCTTGAAGTACTCGATCCTGATCATCCTGGTGATGATGGGCCTGATGGTGGGCCTGAGCTACCTGCAGCGGCAGGGGACGATCAGCGAGCAGACGTTCCAGTACATCGCCATCGCCATCGCGGTCGTCGTGGTGGTGCTCAACGGGATCCTGCGGCGCAAGGTCAAGCGTTGACCTGCACGGGCTGGCCTGCCTTGGCCGGCCATGCGCTCAGCGCGCGGCGGGTTGTTCCAGCACGGCCCTGGCCTGGGGGTTGAGGCTGTAGCACTTGTCGCTGCCGAGGCTGATCACGCCTTCGGCGCACAGCCGTTTGAGCACTTCGCGCACGCTCAGGAACGACAGCGGGATGTCCAGTTGCTCGAGTTGCGCATGAACGCCGCGCACGCCAATGCTGCGGCCATTGCGATCGGCGTTGTGCAGGGCGTCGATGACCTTGAGGCGGATCAGGCTGGTGCGCAGGCCGTAGGTGCGCAGCAGTTCGCGGATCTGCTCGTTGCCGACGCGTTCCGCCGTGCCGGCGAGCTGCCCGGCACTCGCCTTGCCCGGGCTTCGAGCGCTCTGTGGCGAGGGTTGTGGGTTGTACATGTGAATGCTCCTTTTCGTGATCTGTCCCGAAATCATGGGTGCCTCACTTACTAAGACGAATGAGATCGGCAAAACTGCAACCTTTGCCTGAAAAAATTTGCCGCGTCCTTTTCAAGACGTTGCAAAGCCCCGCCAGGCGTAAAATTTTCATCCAGCCATTCGTCTGATCGGGATCACCCTTACAACTCCAGGAGTGCCCGTGACCACACTTTCGCGTCCCATGACCCGTCTTGGCCTGGTGGCCGCGCTGGTTGCCGCCAGCCTGGCCGCACAGGCCCGGGAAACCGCCGGCGATGCCTCGGCGCAGATCCGCCGTACCAGCTTCGGTGTGCCGCACATCCTGGCCAAGGACGAACGCGGCCTGGGCTATGGCATCGGCTATGCCTACGCCCAGGACAACCTTTGCCTGCTGGCCAACGAGGTGCTGACGGTCAACGGTGAGCGCTCCCGCTATTTCGGCGCCAAGGGCAAGACCGTCGAACAGCGCGACAACCTCGATAGCGACCTGTTCTTCACCTGGCTCAACACCCAGGCGGCGACGGAAGACTTCCTCCAGGCCCAGCCGGCCCAGGTGCGTGACCTGCTCGAAGGTTATGCCAGCGGCTACAACCGGGCCCTGGCCGAACGCCGGGCCCAGGGGTTGCCCGGTGAGTGTGGGCAAGGCGACTGGCTGCGGCCGATCACCAGCCTCGACCTTGTCAAGCTGACCCGCCGCCTGCTGGTGGAGGGAGGCGTCGGCCAGTTCGCCGAGGCGCTGGTGGCGGCGGCCCCGCCGAAGCTGGCGGCGCAGCGAGCGGGTGAGGATTTCAGCGTGGCGCTGGCGCGTCAGGCGCAATTCGCCTCGGAACGTGGCAGCAACGCGGTGGCGGTCGGCTCGCAACGCTCGGCCAACGGTCGCGGCCTGTTGCTGGCCAACCCGCATTTCCCGTGGATGGGTGGGCTGCGCTTCTACCAGATGCAACTGACCATTCCCGGTCAGCTGGATGTCATGGGGGCCGCGCTGCCCGGCCTGCCGGTGGTGAACATCGGCTTCAACCAGCATCTGGCCTGGACCCATACGGTCGATACGTCCAAGCACTTCACCCTTTACCGCCTGCAGCTCGACCCCAAGGACCCGACCCGCTACCTGCTCGACGGCAAGTCGCTACCGCTGGCCCGTCAGACCCTGAGCGTGACGGTCAAGGGCGACGATGGCCAACTGAGCCAGGTCGCGCGCCAAGTCTATGCCTCGGCCTTCGGCCCGGTGGTGCAGTGGCCCGGCCGGCTGGACTGGGACAACCGCTACGCCTACAGCCTGCGCGATGCCAACCTGGACAACACCCGGGTATTGCAGCAGTGGTACCGGATCAACCGAGCCGACAGCCTGGCGTCCTTGAAGACGGCCGTAGGGCAGGTGCAGGGCATTCCCTGGGTCAACACCCTGGCCGTCGATGCCGATGGTCAGGCGTTGTACCTGAACCAGTCGGTGGTGCCGTACGTCGACCAGGCGCTGCTCGCCCACTGCAGCGACCCCGCCGCGCCCGGGCCGCTGGTGGTGCTGGACGGTTCGCGCAGCGCCTGCCAGTGGAAGGTCGACGACGAAGCCGCCCAACCCGGGATCTTCCCGGCGCGGCTGTTGCCGAGCCTGGAGCGTCGAGATTTCGTGCAGAACTCCAACGACCCGGCGCGAATGACCAACCCGGCGCAGCCGCTGACCGGGTTCTCGCCGCTGGTCAGCCGTGACGACCAGCCCCTGGGCATGCGTGGCCGCTTTGCCCTGCAGCGTCTGCAAGGCCATGGCAAGCTGGGTGTCGCTGACCTGCAGCGCATGGTGCTGGACGACGAGGTCTACCTGGCCAGCCTGCTGCTGCCGGACTTGCTGGAATGGTGCAAATCCACCGGGGCCGACCTGCAAGCCGTGTGCAGCAGCCTGGCGGACTGGAACGGCAAGGCCGACCTGGACAGCGGCATCGGCCTGGTGCATTTCGAGAACATCCTCGGCGCCCTGGCGCAGCACCCGCAGAGCTGGCGCGTGGCCTTCGACCCGGCCGACCCGCAGCATACCCCGCGCGGCCTGGCCGTCGAGCAGGCGGCGGTACGCAAGCTGCTGCGCGAGGCGGCGCTGGCCTCCCAGCAGCAGGTGGCCGAGGCTGGCGTGAGCGCCGACAGCCGCTGGGGCCAGATCCAGCAGGCGGCCGACGGCACGCCCGTGCCGGGCGGGCCACAGGGCCTGGGGGTGTACAACGCCATCTACAGCGTCCCGCGCGGGGCGGGCAAGCGATTGGTGGTCAGCGGTACCAGCTACCTGCAACTGGTCAGCTTCACCGACCAGGGACCGCAAGCCCAGGGCCTGCTGGCGTTCTCCCAGTCCAGCGAGTCCGCTTCGCCGCATGCCGGTGACCAGACCCGCGCCTTCTCGGCCAAGCAACTGGCGCCGATCCCGTTCACCGAGGCGCAGATCAAGGCGGATCCGCAGTATCGGCAGTATGTGATCAGCGAGCGCGACCACAGCGCAGTGGCCAGCAGCGGTCAGTAACCAGGGAGGCGAGGGCGGTCAGGCTGGAATCTATCCACTGTGCCGCCCATTTGGGGCCGCTTAGCGGCCCCGGCATTGGAGCAAGCCTGCGAATGGGGCAGGGCCTGGTCTCAGGGAAACTCGAACGGCGCCAGCTGGAAACCCTGTTCATCCACCTGCAAGGCCCAGCCGCGACGGTCCCAGTCCCCCAGCACGATACGCCGTGCCGGCTCGCCATCGACCACCAGCTTGTGAATCGCTGGCCGGTGGGTGTGGCCATGGACCAGGGTGCGCACGCCATGGGCAGCCATTACCTTCGGCACTTCCTCGGGGGTGACGTCGACGATCTCGGTGTTCTTCATGCGTGTCTGCGTGCGGCTCTCGCTGCGCAGCTTGCGGGCCAGCTTCTGCCGGGTGGCCAGCGGCAGGTGCCGCAGGAGCCACAGGCTCAGCGGGTTGCGCAGGTAGCGGCGTAGTTTCATGTAGCCCAGGTCGCGGGTGCACAGGGTGTCGCCATGCATCAGCAGCACCGGCTCCCCGCCCAGTTCCACCACGCACGGGTCGTCCAGCAGGGTACAGCCGGCCGCCTGGCAGAAGCGCTGGCCGATCAGGAAGTCGCGGTTGCCGTGCATCACGTAGATGGCCGTGCCACTGTCGGAGAGCCGGCGCAAGGCCTGGCAGATCGACTGCTGGAAGGGCGTCATGGCGTCGTCGCCGATCCACACTTCGAAGAAATCGCCCAGGATGTACAAGGCCCTGGCATGGCGCGCACGGCCATCGAGCAGATCAAGAAACGCCCGGGTGATGTCCGGGCGTTCTTCTTGCAGGTGCAGGTCGGAGATCAGCAGGATCACTCAACGATCTCGGCTTTCTCGATGATCACGTCATCTTTCGGCACGTCCTGGTGGCCGGCCTTGGAGCCGGTGGACACACCCTTGATCGCGTCGACGATCTCGCGGCCTTCGATCACCTCGCCGAACACCGCATAGCCCCAGCCCTGCACGTTCTTGCCGCTGTGGTTGAGGAAGTCGTTGTCGGCGACGTTGATGAAGAACTGCGCCGACGCGGAGTGCGGCTCCATGGTACGGGCCATGGCGATGCTGTAGCGCTTGTTCGGCAGGCCGTTGTCGGCTTCGTTCTGGATCGGTGCGCGGGTGGACTTCTGCTTCATGCCCGGTTCGAAACCGCCGCCTTGGATCATGAAGTTGTTGATCACGCGGTGGAACACGGTGCCATTGTAGTGGCCGTCCTTGACGTACTGAACGAAGTTCTCGACGGTTTTCGGTGCCTTCTCGGCGTCCAGTTGCAGGACGATGTCGCCGTGGTTGGTGCTCAGTTTGACTTTGGACATACTGGAATTCGCTCTTTCAAGGCATTCATGAATAGGGTGCGCAGGGCGCGTACTGTCACCTGACGCAGGATCGGGCGACCGCGACACAGGGCGTGCGCCGGCCATTTTGCCCGGCCTGCGATAAATCGCGCCAGTTTGTCGGCGCCCGGCTGTCGGCAGCTTGACTGCTTCGGCTATGATAGGCCCTTTGATTCAATCGGCCTACCCGGGCCGAACACCTGCATTCAAGGAACCTATGAGCAAGCCCACTGCCGACAACGCGCCCAACGCCGCTGCCAAAGGCGCTCCCGCCGTCCCTGCGAACTTCCTGCGGCCGATCATCCAGGCCGACCTGGACTCGGGCAAGCACAGCAGCATCGTCACCCGCTTCCCGCCCGAGCCCAACGGCTACCTGCACATCGGCCATGCCAAGTCGATCTGCGTCAACTTCGGCCTGGCCCAGGAGTTCGGTGGCGTCTGTCACCTGCGTTTCGACGACACCAACCCGGCCAAGGAAGACCAGGAATACATCGACGCCATCCAGCGCGACATCAAGTGGCTGGGCTTCGAGTGGGCAGGCCCGGTGCGCTATGCCTCGGACTACTTCGACCAGTTGCACGACTGGGCGGTGGACTTGATCAAGGCCGGCAAGGCCTATGTCTGCGACCTGACCCCGGAGCAGGCCCGCGCATACCGCGGCAGCCTGACCGAGCCAGGCAAGGACAGCCCGTTCCGTACGCGCAGCGTCGAGCAGAACCTGGACCTGTTCGCGCGCATGAAGGCCGGCGAGTTCAAGGATGGCGAGCGCGTGCTGCGCGCGAAGATCGACATGGCGTCGCCGAACATGAACATGCGCGACCCGATCCTCTACCGCATCCGTCATGCCCACCATCACCAGACCGGTGACAAGTGGTGCATCTACCCCAACTACGACTTCACCCATGGCCAGTCCGACGCCATCGAGGGCATCACCCACTCGATCTGCACCCTCGAGTTCGAAGGCCATCGCCCGCTGTACGACTGGTTCCTGGACAACCTGCCGGTGCCGGCCCATCCGCGCCAGTACGAGTTCAGCCGCCTGAACCTGAACTACACCATCACCTCCAAGCGCAAGCTCAAGCAACTGGTGGACGAGCAGCACGTCGACGGCTGGGACGACCCGCGCATGTCCACGCTCTCGGGCTTCCGTCGCCGCGGCTACACCCCGGCGTCGATCCGCAACTTCTGCGAGATGATCGGCACCAACCGCTCCGACGGGGTGGTCGACATGTCCATGCTCGAGTTCAGCATCCGTGACGACCTCGACCGCACCGCTCCGCGCGCCATGTGCGTGCTGCGCCCGCTGAAGGTGGTCATCACCAACTACCCCGAGGGCCAGGTCGAGCAGCTCGAACTGCCGCGCCATCCCAAGGAAGACATGGGCGTGCGCGTGCTGCCGTTCGCCCGTGAGCTGTACATCGACCGCGACGACTTCATGGAAACGCCGCCCAAGGGCTACAAGCGCCTGGAGCCCAATGGCGAGGTACGCCTGCGCGGCAGCTACGTGATCCGCGCCGACGAGGCGATCAAGGACGCCGACGGCAACGTCGTCGAGCTGCGCTGCTCCTACGACCCGGACACCCTGGGCAAGAACCCCGAGGGCCGCAAGGTCAAGGGCGTGATCCACTGGGTCCCGGCCGAAGGCAGCGTGGAATGCGAGGTGCGCCTGTACGACCGCCTGTTCCGCTCGGCGAACCCGGACAAGACCGAGGAGGGCGGCAGCTTCCTGGACAACATCAACCCCGATTCGCTGCAGGTGCTGACCGGTTGCCGTGCCGAGCCGTCGCTGGCCCAGGCGCAGCCCGAGGACCGTTTCCAGTTCGAGCGCGAAGGCTATTTCTGCGCCGACCTCAAGGACAGCCAGCCGGGTCGTCCGGTGTTCAACCGCACCGTCACCCTGCGTGACTCCTGGGGCAGCTGAGGAACCGCCGTGCTTACCATCTACAACACCCTGAGCAAGACCAAGGAAGCCTTCAAGCCCCTGGACGGCAACAAAGTGCGCATGTACGTGTGCGGGATGACCGTGTATGACTACTGCCACCTGGGCCACGGCCGCAGCATGGTGGCCTTCGACCTGGTCACCCGCTGGTTGCGCAAGAGCGGCTACGAGCTGACCTACGTGCGCAACATCACCGACATCGACGACAAGATCATCAACCGCGCCAACGAGAACGGCGAGCGCTTCGACGCGCTGACCGCACGCATGATCGATGCCATGCACGAGGACGAGCGCCGGCTGAACATCCTGCCGCCGGACCAGGAGCCGCGTGCCACCGATCATATCGCCGGCATGCACGCGATGATCCAGACCCTGATCGACAAGGGCTATGCCTACGCGCCGGGCAACGGCGACGTGTACTACCGGGTCGGCAAGTTCGTCGGCTACGGCAAGCTGTCGCGGCGCAAGATCGAAGACCTGCGCATCGGTGCGCGGATCGAGGTCGGCGAAGCCAAGCAGGACCCGCTGGACTTCGTCCTGTGGAAGGCCGCCAAACCGGGCGAGCCGAGCTGGGATTCGCCGTGGGGCCCGGGCCGTCCGGGCTGGCACATCGAGTGCTCGGTGATGTCCACCTGCTGCCTGGGCGAGAGCTTCGACATCCACGGCGGTGGCAGCGACCTGGAGTTCCCACACCACGAGAACGAGATCGCCCAGAGCGAGGCGGCCACCGGCAAGCCGTATGCCAATGCCTGGATGCACTGCGGCATGATCCGCATCAATGGCGAGAAGATGTCCAAGTCGTTGAACAACTTCTTCACCATCCGCGACGTGCTCGACAAGTACCACCCGGAGGTGGTGCGCTACCTGCTGGTGGCCAGCCACTACCGCAGCGCCATCAACTACTCCGAGGACAGCCTGCGCGAGGCCAAGGGCGCCCTGGAGCGCTTCTACCATGCGCTGCGCGGCCTGCCGCGTGTCGAGGCCAAGGGGGGCGAGGCGTTCGTCGAGCGCTTCAGCGTAGCGATGAACGACGACTTCGGTACCCCGGAAGCTTGCGCCGTGCTGTTCGACCTGGTGCGTGAGATCAACCGCCTGCGCGACAGCGATCCGCAAGCCGCCGCCGGCCTGGCTGGTCGCCTGCGCGAGCTGGGCGACGTGCTGGGGGTGTTGCAGCTGGATGCCGACGAATTCCTGCGTGCGGGCGCCGAAGGCAAGGTCGATGCCGCGCAAGTTGAGGCACTGATCCAGGCGCGGCTGCAGGCGCGTGCGGACAAGAACTGGGCCGAGTCCGACCGTATCCGCGACCAGCTGACCGCCATGGGCGTGGTGCTGGAAGACGGCAAGGGTGGCACCACCTGGCGCCTGGCTGACTGACCGGGCAAGACCCGTTGGGCCGCTGCGCGCCCCTTTCGCGACACCAGGCCGCTCCACAGGCACAATGCTGAACCTGGAGCGGCCTTGCCGGGGCGCCGGACTGCTCGGAAAGGGGCGTGCAGCGGCCCCAGCCATGCAGAGGTTGCACCGCGAAGCCCCGACTCACCCCACCAGCGGGCAATGCAGGACCAACCTGGCCCCACCCAGCCCACCAGCCCCTACCTCCAGCCTGAACCCGTGCAAGTCGACGATCGCCGCGACGATCGACAACCCGAGCCCGAACCCAGGGTGCCGGTGACCTTCCTCGCTACGGTAGAAGCGCTTCAACACCGCGGCACGCTCCTCTTCGGGAATCCCCGGCCCACTGTCCTCGATGGCGATATGCACACCCGTCTCGTCATGCGTCGCCGTGATGGACACCCGCCCACCCTCGGGCGTGAACTTGATGCCATTGCCCACCAGGTTGGCCAGTGCTTCGAACAGCAGCTCGCGATCGCCGTACAGTGCCGGCAACTGCGCCGGTTGCTCCAGGGACAGATGAATGCGGCCGTCCTCGGCCAGGGGCAGGTAGAAATCGTGCAGTTCCACCAGCAGCTCATGCGGATCGAGCTGGACGAAGCCGGCACGCCGCTGGCGATCCTCCAGCTCGCTGATACGCAGCAACCCGCGAAAGCGCGCCATCAGCGTATCGGTTTCGCCGATGGCCTGGTCCAGTGCCTCGGCCTCGGGCGAGTCGTCACCGCTTTGCTGGCGAATCCGGTAGAGCTGGGCGCGCAGGCGGGTCAGCGGAGTGCGCAGGTCGTGGGCGATGTTGTCGCACACGCCCTTGACCTCGTGCATCAGCCGCTCGATACGGTCGAGCATGGCATTGACGATGGCGGCCAGCATGTCCAACTCGTCACGCCGTGCCGACAGCGGCAGGCGGTGGGTGAGGTCGCCAGCGACGATCAGCTCGGCCTGGGCCTGGATGGCGCGGATACGTTTGAGTGGCCGGCGACGCAGCAGGTACCAGCCGGCGAAACCAGGGATCAGGGTCAGGGAGATGCCCCACAGCAGCGCATGCAGGATGATGCGGGTGACCACGAACAACGAGCCGTTGTCGCGTACCAGTATCAGCCAGCGGCCATCCTGCACTTTGATCGCCACCGCGTCGCAACTGTCGCGTGGCATGTGCGGGTCATCGGCGTCCAGGCAGCGTTTCAGTTCATGGACCTGGCCGTCCAGGCCGAGCTCCGGCGGAATGGCGCGGATCCGCCCGCCGATGGGGTTGAGCTGGGCATCGAACAGGCCGTAGGCGTCGAAGCTGCGCTCCTCGAACGCCTGGCTGGCGATCAGCGCGTCGTCCAGTTGCTTGCCGCTCATGTGGGCGAACAGGTGCTGGCGTTGCAGCATGGAATGGCGGGTCAGTTTGTTCAGGTAGCTGGAGACCTCGAAGTACAGCACCCCCATGAGGATGCAGCTCCAGGCCACGAAGAGGAAGCTGTACAGCGCGAGCAGGCGGCTGGTCGAGGAGCTCCAGCCCTTAGACGGGTTCGGCAATGGCATAGCCGGAGCCCCGCACGGTACGGATGAGCGGTGTTTGGCCGGGCGGGTCGATCTTCTTGCGCAGGCGGCCGATGTGCACGTCGATCAGGTTGGTGCCCGGGTCGAAGTGATAGCCCCAGACCTCTTCGAAGATCATCATCCGGGTGATCACCTGGCCGGCATGGCGCATGAGGTATTCGAGCAGCTTGTACTCGGTGGGCAGCAGGTTGAGGGTCTGCTCGCCGCGGCGTGCTTCATGGCTGATCAGGTCCAGCTCGAGGTCGGCGACCTGCAGGCGGGTCTGGGTCATGGGCACGCTGTTGCGCCGTAGCAGCACCTCGACCCGCGCGGCCATCTCGTCGGAGGCGAACGGCTTGGTCAGGTAGTCGTCGCCACCGGCACGCAGCCCGCGTACCCGCTCGTCGACGTCGGACAGAGCGCTGATCATCAGGATGGGCGTGGCGATCTTCAGGTTGCGCAGGGTGGTGACGATGGTCAGGCCGTCGACCTCTGGGAGCATGCGGTCCAGGGTGATCAGGTCGTAGCCGCCGGCGATGGCCTTGGACAACCCCTCGCGGCCATTGTCGGCCCAGTCCACCTCCAGGCCATGGCTGGACAGTTCGGCGACGATTTCCTGGGCGGTGACGGCGTCGTCTTCGATGGTCAGTACGCGGGGCATGCGGGTTCCTGGGCAGCGAATGGAAACCTGATTGTGCCAAAGAATAGCCAAGTGGGGATTTAAGAAAAATTCATCTGGAAACACGGGGCCGCTTCTGGCAGGCCAGAAAAAACGGGGCATGCCATCGCTGGCATGCCCCGTGGTCAGTGCAAGGCGAGCCGTCAGGCGACCTTGACGATCCAGCCCGCCGGCGCCTCGACGTCACCGCTCTGGATACCGGTCAGCTCGTTGTAGAGCTTCTGGGTGACCGGCCCGACCTTCTCCAGGTCGTGGAACACGTGCAGCTTGCCGTTGTACTCGATACCACCGATCGGCGTGATCACCGCTGCGGTACCGCAGGCGCCGGCCTCGACGAAACGGTCGAGCTTGTCGATCTCCACGTCGCCCTCGATCACCTTCAGGCCCAGGCGCGAGGCCGCCAGCTCCATCAGCGACAGGCGGGTGATGCCCGGCAGCACCGAGGCCGATTTCGGCGTGATGAACTCGTTGTTGGCGGTGATGCCGAAGAAGTTGGCCGAACCGACTTCCTCGATCTTGCTGTGGGTCAGCGGGTCCAGGTAGATGGCGTCGGCGAAGTGGGCCTTCTTGGCCTCGGCGCCTGGCAACAGGCTGGCCGCGTAGTTGCCTCCGACCTTGGCCGCGCCGGTGCCCTGGGGCGCGGCACGGTCGTAGCTGGAGATCACGAAGTTGTGCGGCTTCATGCCGCCCTTGAAGTACGAGCCGACCGGGATGGCGAAGATCGAGAAGATGAATTCGGGAGCGGTGCGCACGCCGATGTTGTCACCCACGCCGATGACGAACGGACGCAGGTACAAGGCACCCTTGCCGTGCGGCGGGACGAAGCGCTCGTTGGCCTTGACCACCTGCTTGCACGCCTCGACGAACACGTCGGTCGGCACCTGCGGCATCAGCAGGCGGGCGCAGCTGCGCTGCATGCGCGCGGCGTTCTGGTCGGGGCGGAACAGGTTGATCGAGCCATCCTTGCAACGGTAGGCCTTCAGGCCCTCGAAGCATTGCTGGCCGTAGTGCAGGGCGGTCGAGCCTTCGCTGATGTGCAGCTGGTTGTCTTCGGTCAGGGTGCCCTTGTCCCATTCGCCGTTGCGCCAGTAGGACAGGTAGCGCTTGTCGGTCTTGATATAGTCGAAGCCCAGCTTGTCCCAGTTAATGCTCTCGTTACTCATGACACCCTCGATTGTCTTGCAGAGGCCTGATCGCTCAGGCTGCTGTTATTTGCGCACCTCGCCACGATAATACATCCGCCGCGGATCGGAAACGTCCAGTCACGAATTGGACCAGGGCAGGTCCCCGATCCTTCGCCCTTGTATGCGGCAGGCACTGGAACAGGGCGCCCGTCTCGCCCCTGCGTTGTGCGCTGGCAAGCCCCTGTGATCGGCGCTGGCGCGCGCCATGGCAAGGACTTCATGAGCCTTCATCTGCGGGCCTGGCCCGTTATCTGCAATATCCAGCCTGAGAATTTTGATCGACTGGTCAGGGCAGGTGCCAATGGGTGCCGTGCAATGCCATGCAGCTGGCCGTCAGGCCAGGGATTTCAGGGGCTCCAGAATGTCGTTGGCGGAACAGATCGAACACCAGGATGACCAGGAGGGCTGGAGTGCCCACCTGCAGTTGCGCTTCGTCCAGCGCGATGGTGTGACCCGTCTTGGTGCGCGCCGACACTTCGGACCTCTTTTGGTGCAGCGGCCGTTCCATCCCGAAGGCGCGCCGTGCCATGTATACATCCTCCACCCCCCGGGCGGCATCGTCGCAGGCGACCGCCTGGACCTGGACATTCACCTGGAAGCGGGCAGCCATGCGCTGCTCACCATGCCCGGCGCCAGCAAGTTCTACCGCAGCATCGGCCCCACCGCCCGGCTAGCGCAGCGCTTTCACCTGGCCGCTGGCAGCACCCTGGAGTGGCTGCCCCAGGACAGCATTTTCTTCGCCGGCGCACGCGCCAGCCTCGACAGCCACTTCACCCTCGAGCCCGGTGCCCGCCTGCTGGCCTGGGAAACCCTGTGCCTGGGACGCCCGGTGATGAACGAGCGTTTCGACCACGGCAGCCTGGACAGCCGGCTGCGTATCGACCTGCCCGACGACCCGGGTCTGCACGAGCGCCTGCGCATCGTCGGCGGGCGCCTGGAGAAGCTCGGCGACCACCCCTTGGTCGCCACGTTCTGCGCGGCGCCCGCCGGCCAGGCTGTGCTCGAACAGGTACGGCTACTGCTCGATGAGCTAAAGATTCCCGCCGGCGCGACCTTGCTCGGGCAACTGTTGGTGATTCGCCTGCTCGACCATGACAACCAACACCTGCAACACACCCTGCAGCGCCTCTGGCACCTGCTGCGCCCGGCCGTCCTCGGCCTGGCGCCGTGCCCGCCGCGTATCTGGGCCACCTGAGAGAAACGCCATGGAGCTGACCCCGAGAGAGAAAGACAAACTGCTGCTGTTCACCGCCGCGCTGCTGGCCGAGCGGCGTCTGGGCCGTGGCCTGAAGCTCAACTACCCGGAGGCGGTGGCGCTGATCAGTGCGGCGGTGCTCGAAGGCGCCCGCGATGGGCGCAGTGTCGCCGAACTGATGAGCCTGGGCCGCGAAGTGCTCAGCCGCGACCAGGTGATGGAGGGCGTCGCCGAGATGCTCCACGACGTCCAGGTCGAGGCGACCTTTCCCGACGGCACCAAGCTGGTGACCGTGCACGACCCCATTGTCTGAGGAGCCCCGCATGATTCCCGGAGAAGTCCAGGTCGCCGCTGGCGACATCGAGCTCAACGCCGGCCGCGCGACCGTCAGCGTCAGCGTCGCCAACCACGGCGACCGGCCGGTGCAGGTCGGCTCGCACTACCATTTCTTCGAGGTCAACGACGCCCTGGTGTTCGACCGCGAGCCGACCCGAGGCTTTCGCCTGGACATCCCGGCCGGTACCGCCGTGCGCTTCGAACCGGGCCAGGCGCGTACCGTGCAGTTGGTGGCCTACGCCGGCAACCGTGAGGTATACGGCTTCCAAGGCAAGGTGATGGGGCCGTTGGAGGGCAGGGCATGAGCCGTATCTCCCGCCAGGCCTATGCCGACATGTTCGGCCCCACCGTCGGCGACCGCGTGCGCCTGGCCGACACCGCGCTGTGGGTGGAGGTGGAGCAGGACTTCACGATCTACGGCGAAGAGGTCAAGTTCGGCGGCGGCAAGGTCATTCGCGATGGCATGGGCCAAGGCCAGATGCTCGCCGCCGAGGCCATGGACCTGGTGTTGACCAACGCCCTGATCATCGACCACTGGGGCATCGTCAAGGCCGACATCGGTGTGCGCCAGGGGCGTATCGCCGCGATCGGCAAGGCCGGCAACCCCGACGTGCAGCCCGGTGTCACCGTGCCGGTCGGGCCGGGCACCGAGGTGATCGCCGCCGAGGGCAAGATCGTCACTGCCGGCGGTATCGACTCGCACATCCATTTCATCTGCCCGCAGCAGGTGGAGGAGGCGCTGACCAGTGGCGTCACCACCTTCATCGGCGGCGGCACCGGGCCGGCGACCGGGACCAACGCCACCACCTGCACCCCAGGCCCCTGGTACCTGGCGCGCATGCTCCAGGCCGCCGACAGCCTGCCGATCAACATCGGCCTGCTGGGCAAGGGCAACGCCTCGCGGCCTGAGGCGCTGCGCGAGCAGATCGCCGCCGGCGCGGTGGGCCTGAAGCTGCACGAGGACTGGGGCTCCACGCCCGCCGCCATCGATTGTTGCCTGGGCGTGGCCGAAGAGATGGACATCCAGGTGGCCATCCACACCGACACCCTCAACGAGTCCGGCTGCATCGAGGACACCCTGGCCGCCATCGGCGATCGCACCATCCACACCTTCCATACCGAAGGCGCCGGCGGCGGCCATGCCCCGGACATCATCCGCGCAGCGGGGCAGGCCAACGTGCTGCCGTCCTCGACCAACCCGACCCTGCCGTACACGGTCAACACGGTCGATGAGCACCTGGACATGCTCATGGTCTGTCACCACCTGGACCCGAGCATCGCCGAGGACGTGGCCTTCGCCGAGTCGCGCATCCGCCGCGAGACCATCGCCGCCGAAGACATCCTCCACGACCTGGGCGCCTTCGCCATGACCTCGTCCGACTCCCAGGCCATGGGCCGGGTCGGCGAGGTGGTGCTACGTACCTGGCAGGTGGCGCACCAGATGAAGCTGCGCCGCGGGCCGCTGGCGCCGGATGGCGCGTACAGCGATAACTTCCGGGTCAAGCGCTACATCGCCAAGTACACCATCAACCCGGCGCTGACCCACGGTATCGCCCACGAGGTGGGCTCGGTGGAAGTCGGCAAGCTGGCCGACCTGGTGCTCTGGTCGCCGGCGTTCTTCGCGGTCAAGCCGGCCCTGGTACTCAAGGGCGGGATGATCGTCACGGCGCCGATGGGCGATATCAACGGCTCGATCCCGACCCCACAACCGGTGCACTACCGGCCGATGTTCGGCGCCCTGGGCGCGGCACGGCATGCCACGCGCATGACCTTCCTGTCCCAGGCCGCCCTGGACCGTGGCCTGCCCGATGCGCTCGGCCTGCACAGCTTGATCGGCGTGGCCCGGGGCTGCCGCCGGGTGCGCAAGGCCGACATGCTGCACAACGGCCTGCAGCCGGTGATCGAAGTCGATGCCCAGACCTACCAGGTGCGCGCCGATGGCGAGCTGCTGGTGTGCGAGCCGGCCCGCGAACTGCCGCTGGCCCAGCGTTATTTCCTGTTCTGAAGGAGCGAACATGATTGTCCTGACCCGCCGGATCGCCGAGGCCGCCACGGTCACCGGCACCGTCACCCTGGATGTGGACAGCCGCATCAAGAGCCGTCTGCGCGTGACCCTCGACGATGGCCGCGAGGCGGGCCTGATGCTCGAGCGCGGTCACCTGCTGCGCGGCGGCGAGCTGCTCGCCGACGCCGACGGCACGCAAGTGGTGCGCGTGCTGGCCGCGCCGGAGGCGGTGTCCACGGTGCGCTGCGCCGACCCGCACCTGCTGGCCCGCGCTGCCTATCACCTGGGCAACCGCCATGTCCCGCTGCAGATCGAACCCGGCCTGTTGCGCTACCAGCACGACCACGTGCTGGACGACATGCTGCGCGGCCTCGGCCTGGCCGTGGAGGCCGAGCAGGCGCCGTTCGAGCCGGAAGCCGGCGCCTACCAGAGCGCCCCGCACAACCATGGCCACGACCACCCCTTCGTGCGTCTGCACGCCCATTCCTGAACTGCCGTTGGAGCCCTCGATGAAAAAGACCCTCGCCCTTGTCCTGCTGCTGGTAGCGGTACCTGCGTTCGCTCACCCGGGCCATGACAGCAACCCGCTGCACGATGGCCTGCTGCATCCGCTGACCGGCCTCGACCACCTGTTGATGCTGCTGGGCACCGGTGTGCTGGCGGCACTGACCCGACGCAACCTGGCACTGCCTCTGGCGACCTTGGGCGCGATGTTCGCCGGTGCCGTATGCGGGCACCTGTTCGGTGACGTGCTGGGCATGGAGACGATGATCATCGGTTCCCTGCTGGTGGCCGCCGCCGCGCTGTTGGTGCCCGACCGACAACTGCTGCTGGCCCTGGCCATGCCGGTGTTCGCCCTGTTCCATGGCTGGGCCCATGGCGTGGAGGCCACGCCGAGCGCGTTCTGGCTGTTCAGCGCAGGTTTCGTCACGGTCAGCGGCCTGCTGTTGCTGGCCGGTTTCGCCGTAGGTTGCCTGCTGCGTCGGCACAGCGGCCTGCAGAAGGCCTTCGGTGGCGGCCTGCTGGCCGGCGCCGCCATGGTACTGGCCGGCTGATGGACAGCGACCTGGCGCTGCTGCGCCTGCTGCAACTGGCGAGCCCGGGCCTGCCGGTGGGTGGCTTCACCTACTCGCAGGGCCTGGAGTGGGCCGTCGAGGTGGGCTGGGTGGGCGACGTCGCGAGTTTCGGCGCGTGGCAGCGCGAGCAGTTGCACGACACCCTGGGCTATCTCGATTGGCCGGTGCTGGCGCGCCTGTACCGCGCCTGCCAGGCCGGCGATGCCGAGGCCTTCGGCCAGTGGAGTCGCTTCCTGCTGGCCAACCGCGAGACCGCCGAGCTGCGCCTGGAGGAGCGCCAGCGCGGCAGCGCCCTGGCGCGCCTGCTGGACGGTTGGCAACTGGCCCAGGCACCGGCCTGGCGGGCTAGCCTCGAACTCAGCCAACTGGGCGGTATGGCCTGGTTGGGTGCACATTGGTCGATCCCGCTACGCCAGTTGGCCCTGGGCCATGGCTATGCCTGGCTGGAAGGCGCGGTGATGGCTGGCGTCAAGCTGGTGCCGTTCGGCCAGCAGGCTGCCCAGACTCTGCTGCGCGACTTGGGCGAGGCGCTGCCGACGGCGCTCGACCAGGCCCTGGCGCTGGAGGACGACCAGCTCGGTGGCGGCCTGCCGCTGCTGGCGATCGCCTCGTCACGTCATGAAACCCAATACACCCGTTTGTTCCGTTCCTGAGGACTGCCTCCATGCAAAGCTACCAGCAACCCCTGCGCGTCGGTGTCGGCGGCCCGGTCGGCTCCGGCAAGACCGCGCTGCTCGAAGCGCTGTGCAAGGCCATGCGCGATCATTACCAGATCGCCGTGGTGACCAACGACATCTATACCAAGGAAGACCAGCGCATCCTCACCGAGGCCGGCGCCCTGGAGCCTGAGCGCATCGTCGGCGTGGAAACCGGCGGCTGCCCGCACACCGCCATCCGCGAGGACGCCTCGATGAACCTGGCCGCGGTGGAAGCGCTGGCGCGCCGCTTCGGCAACCTCGAGGTGATCTTCGTGGAAAGCGGCGGCGACAACCTGAGCGCTACCTTCAGCCCGGAGCTCGCCGACCTGACCCTCTACGTGATCGATGTCGCCGAAGGCGAGAAGATCCCGCGCAAGGGCGGGCCGGGCATCACCAAGTCGGATTTCCTGGTGATCAACAAGACGGACCTGGCGCCGTACGTCGGCGCCTCGCTGGAGGTGATGGCGCGCGACACCCAGCGCATGCGCCCGGAGCGGCCGTGGACCTTCAGCAACCTGAAAAAGGGCGAGGGGCTGCAGGCGGTGATCGACTTCATCGTCGAGCGGGGGATGCTGGGCGTCAGGTGATCGGGCCTGCGCCTAGCGGCTGCCAAAGGCTGGAGCGCGCACCCTTTCCAGATGTATCTCTGCTCGGGTACTGCGTAGCGTTTGCCGGTTGTTGGCATAAGGCCGACTAACGCAAACCGAGGAGCGCTAATCATGAAAGTAACGGTGATGGTTGCCTTGCTGGCGATCGCAGGGCCGGTCCAGGTCGCACAGGCGCAGGAGGCGACGGCAGTGATGCCGAAGACGACCAGCCCCGTCGGCATCGGGCAGAACGTGGCCGAAAACAGTCGGGGGGATGGCGAGGCTGCCAATCCGGAGCAGGTGCCACTGCGCAGAACACCCAGGTCGATCGGGCCGGTGCTACCTATACCCTGCGAGTCGGGCTACAAGCCTATTGGGGATGACTGCGTACTTGCCGACGTTGAGTTTGAATGACGTGAATGGCTGGATACTACCGGGAGAGGTTGCGGTGGTATCCGGCATACGTAGGTAGCGACAGCCCTTTGCGCGCTTCGCTTGGAAAACCCAGCAGCGCACCCTCCGTTTCAACGTCGCACATCATCGGCATCAGGATGTGAGCGCCTCGACCCGGTTCCGCCCATTCTGCTTGGCCTTGTACAACTGTTCGTCGGCCTGCTTGAGTACCGTCTCGGCCAGCAGGGTATCGGGCTGGCGGCAGGCCACGCCGATGGACAGGGTCAGCCGGCCGACGTAGGGCGTCTCGGCCTGCTCGACGGCCTGGCGGATACGTTCGGCGATTTGCCGGGCATCGGCCGGGCCAGTGTCCGGCAGTAGCATGGTGAACTCCTCGCCGCCGACCCGGCAGGCCAGGTCGTGGCTACGCGAGCCATGGCGCAGCAGGTTGGCCAGGTGCTTGAGCACCTCGTCGCCGGCATCGTGGCCGTGGGTGTCGTTGACCCGCTTGAAATGATCGATGTCCAGGGCCAGTACGGCGAAGTCGCGGCCGCTGGCCATGAGCGTGTCTAGGGCGGCCTGCAGTGCCCGGCGGTTGGCCAGCCCGGTCAGGGCGTCGCTCTGGGCTTCCAGGCGCAGGAGGCCGAGCTTGTCCTGCAGCAGCCGCTTGCCGGTGAGCAGGGCGCTGCGGATGGCGGCGGCCTCGGCATACCAGGCATCGATTCGCGGCTGCTCCTCGCCGGCCTCGTTGGCCGTCAGGTGGGTCGCGCGGCGGGCCAACTGGCGCAGTGGCCGGGTCAGCCGGTGGGTCATCCACAGCACCAGCAGCAGGCCGACCACGCTGGCCGGCAGGATATGCAGCAGCATCTTGCGCATCAGTTCGGTGAGCGGGGCGAGGGCACGCGCTTCGGGTTGCTGGGCCACCACGGCCCAATGGGCGGCGGGTACCGGGGCGAAGCCGGCGAGCATGGGGATGCCGATGTAGTTGGGGGCTTGCAGGGTGCCGCTCTCGCCGCGCAGCGCTGCGCTGAGGGTCGGGCTGCCGCTGATCGCTTCGCCGATGCGTTGGTAGTCCGGGTGATAGAGCAGGCGCGCGTTGGCATCGGCGACGAAGGCGTAGGTGCCATCGTGGTGGTAGTGAGCGCCAATCACCGTATGCAGCGCGCTTTCTTTCTTGAGGAACACCGAGCCGCCGACGATGCCGAGGAAGCGGCCATCGTCGGCGAAGATCGGCTCGCAGATGAACACCACCAGGTCGCCGCCCTGGGAGGTGTAGGCCCGGCTGACCAGGGGGCGGCGTTCGCTCACCGCTTGCTGGATCTCGGGCGAGCGGTACGGGAGGCTGGCGATCTGGCGGATGTCCGGGTAGGCCGTGAGCACGTGGCCCTCGGCATTGGCGATGACGATGGAATTGAAGTCCTCGTCCTGGGCCTGCAAGCGCACGGCTTCGGCACGCAGCAGGGCTGGATCGTCGAGACCCGCGGCCAGCAGGCCGGCGCTGTAGCGCAGGTGACTGTGCGCCGAGCGGAGGAATTCGCCGATGCTCGACGCCACTTTGCTGGCGTAGGCCTGGTTGGCCTGCAGGGCGACCTGCACCAGGGCGTCGCGTTGCACCCGGTAGGCCACGTAGAGGCTGTTGCACAAGGTGGCCAGGCAGGCCAGCACTATCATGCCGAGCACGAGGGTACGCAAGTCGAAGAATGGGCGGCGGCTGGGCATGCGGGGCCTTCGGCGCAGGGGCGACGGAGTCCAAGTATGGCCGCTTCGTCAAGAATCGCCGGGCGGCCCGGCCGTTTCGCCGATCGGCGGCGTGTGCCTCACAGGCCCTTGCGGCGGTCGCTCGGGTGGCCTTGCAGCGAACCTAGCAGCTTGAGCGTCGTGCCGTCGGCCAGGGTCAGGACCAAGTCCTCGATGGTGCCGGCCAGGCGATCGGGAAAGATCGGCTGGCCGTCCGGGTCGACATCGTCGTAGTAGAAGCGCGTGCCCTCCAGCCAGCCGAGGGCGGTCTGCAGGTCGGGGCCGAGGTAGTACTTGCCGTCGAGGAAAAAACCGGAGAACTGCCAGGTACGCTCCTCGTTGTCGAGGGTATAGCGTTCGCCAGGTTGCATGCCGGTTGCAGGGTCGAGCATGGGACGGGCCTCCTTCGCTGGGATGCTGGGTAGAAAGCCCAGGGGCCAGGAGGTTCCTTCCACAGGATGGACGTGTATCCGGCCGTGATTGGATGGAATCGTCGCCAGGCTGGGCAGTCCCACCTGTTATGCGGGCGCGTTGCGTGCCTGCCCAGGCGGGTACGACGCCCGACGCATCCAAGCCATGGAGAATCGTCATGAAAACAGTGCTAATGACCGCATTGCTGGCCGCCGCTGGCCTCGCCCAGGCCGCCCAGACCGTGGAGCTGACGCTCGCGGCGCCCGACGGGCCCGGCAAGCCGATCGGTACCGTGAGCATCGAGCAGAGCCAGTACGGCGCCGTGCTCACGCCAGACCTGAAGGACCTGCCACCGGGCGTGCACGGTTTCCACCTGCACCAGCGGCCCTCGTGCGAGCCGGCCGAGGAAAACGGCAAGCCGGTGCCGGCCGGTGCCGCCGGCGGCCACTGGGACCCGGACGCCACCAATGCCCACAAGGGCCCTTACGACGACAGTGGCCATCGTGGCGACCTGCCGGCTTTGTATGTCGCGGCCGATGGCACGGCGACCTACCCGGTGCTGGCACCACGCCTGAAGGCCGGTGACTTCAAGGGGCATGCCTTGATGGTGCACGCCGGTGGTGACAACCACAGCGACCACCCCGAGAAGCTCGGTGGTGGCGGGGATCGGGTGGCCTGCGGGGTGGTGCAGTAGCGCCACCCCTGCGCGGGGCCGGCCTGGATAGCGCAAATATGCCCAGGCCTTAGGCAAATCCTTGCGTCTTTCCTGCGCCCGCCAGGCCGGCGCTGGGGTAAGGTGGCAGGAAAGATCCCCGCGCGCCGCCCTTAGGCGCCAGAGAGGTGCCTGTGGCTTCCTATACCTTGCGACAACTCAAGTACTTCGTCACCACCGTGGAGGCCGGCAGCGTGGCCGAGGCCTCCCGCCAGCTGTACATCGCCCAGCCGTCGATCTCGACGGCGATCAAGAGCCTGGAGGAGAGCTTCGGCGTCCAGCTGTTCATCCGCCACCATGCCCAGGGCGTGTCGCTGACCCCCAGCGGTAAGCGTTTCTACGCCAAGACCAAGGCCCTGCTGCAGATGACCCACGAGTTCGAGCAGAATGCCTTGGCCGACAACGACACGGTGGCCGGACAGATCGACATCGGCTGCTTCGAGACCGTGGCGCCCTTGTACCTGCCCAGGCTGATCGCCGGCTTTCGCGAGCGCTACCCCGGCGTGGACATCCGCCTGCGCGACGGCGAGCAACAGGACCTGATCCAGGGGCTGACCGCCGGTACCTTCGACCTGGCCTTCCTTTACGACCATGACCTGGACGGCACCATCGAGGCCGAACCCCTGATGCCGCCGCAGAAACCTTATGTATTGCTGCCGGAAAAGCACCGCTTCGCCGGACAGGCCCAGGTGTCGCTGCGCGACCTGTGCCCGGAGCCGATGATCCTGCTCGACGTGGCGCCCAGCCGTACCTACTTCGTCAGCCTGTTCAACGAGCTGGGGCTGACGCCGAACATCGTCTTCAGTTCGCCGTCGATCGAGATGGTGCGGGGGATGGTGGGGCAGGGGTTCGGGTTCTCGCTGCTGGTGACCCGGCCGCATTCGGAGTGCACCTATGACGGGCAGCGGTTGGTGACCGTGGACATCGCCGAGCCGGTGGCCCTGTCGGGGCTTGCGGCGGCGCGCTTGAAGCGGGTGCAGTTGACCAAGCCGGCGCAGCTGTTCGTCGAGTTCTGCCGGGAGGAGCTGGCGCGGTTCTGAGCCGTAGTCCTGGGGCTGCTTTGCAGCCCTTTCCGGCCGGGCCGGTCGGAAAGGGGCGCGAAGCGCCCCCAAAATGGGTAAAGGGCCTACACCTGCTCAGGCACCACCGCGATCACATCGATCTCCATCAGCCACTCAGGCTGGGCCAACCCCGCCACCACCAACCCGGTGGAAATCGGGAACACACCCTTGAGCCACTTGCCGACCTCCTGATACACCGGCTCGCGGAAGCGAGGGTCGGTGATGTAGGTGGTGGTCTTGACGATGTGCGACAGGTCCGAGCCGGCCTCCTCGAGCAGTTGCTTGACGTTCTTCATCGCCTGCTCGGCCTGGGCGCGAGGATCGCCCAGGCCCACCAGGCGGCCTTCGAAGTCGGTGCCGACCTGGCCGCGCACATAGATGGTGTTGCCGGCGCGCACGGCCTGGCAGAGGTCGTTGTCCAGCGACTGGTTGGGGTAGGTCGCCTTGGTGTTGAACATGCGGATACGGGTATGGGTAGGCATCAGTGAACTCCGAGGGTGCTGACTTTCTTGATCGGGGAAGGGGTGTGCTCGGCATCCGCCGCGCGCTGCTCGCGGTCGCGGTAGGCCAGGTAGGTGCGCTGGGTGGCGATATGGCCGGCCACGTGCTTGGCGTCGTGCCACACGCCCCAGATGAACGACGAGCCACGGCGCGACAGCCAGGGCAGGCCGAGGAAGTACACGCCAGGCTCCTTGGACACGCCGCGCTGGTGCTGCGGCTTGCCATTGGCGTCGAAGGCATCGACCTGCAGCCAGCTGAAGTCCACGCCATAGCCGGTGGCCCAGATGATCGTGCTGACGCCAGCCTCGGCCAGGTCCAGTTGCAGCAGCGGCTCGCTGATGCACGCAGGGTCCGGCAGACGCTTGCGGGCCTCGGGCTCTTCCGGCAGGTCCAGGCCGTTGCGCTCGACGTAGGCATCGGCGGCATCGAGCAGGGCCAGGTAGTTTTCGTCGCCACGGCGGATGTTGTCGGCCAGGTCGGGCTGGAAGGTGACCACGCCGTCGGCGAAGGCCTTGGTCAGGCCGACCAGGGTCATGCCTTGGTGGGCCAGGGCGCGGAAGTCCACGGTATGGCCGCCACGGGCGCCGCTGACGGCGATGGTCACGTGCTCGCGGCCAGGCTTGGCGATTTCCGCGTCCCATTCGCCGAGCACGCCCAGCCACCAGCAGAAGTCACGGTTACGGTAGCTGCGTGGCGGGCGGTCATGGGCGCCTACCGACAGGTAGACCTTGCGCCCGGCACGCATCAGTTCCTCGGCGATCTGCACGCCCGAGGAGCCGGCACCGACGACCAGCACCGCGCCTTCGGGCAGTTGCTGGGGGTTGTAGTAGGCGGCCGAGTGGATCTGGTGCAGGCGTTCGTCCTTCGGCGCGATGGCCGGGATCACCGGGCGCTGGAACGGGCCGGTGGCGGCCACCACACGGTTGGCGTGGATCATGCCCTCGTTGGTTTCGATGGTGAAGCCCGGGCGGTCGGCGTTGCGCACCACTTTCTTCACCTCGACGCCGGTGCGCACCGGCAGGTTGTACTTGCGCACGTAGGTCTCGAAGTAGTCGGCGACCTGGTCCTTGCCAGCGAAGGCATCGGGGTCGAGGTCGAATTCCAGCCCTGGGAAGCGGTCGTGCCAGACCGGCCCGTTGGCCACCAGGGAATCCCAGCGGCCGGTACGCCAGGCTTCGGCGATGCGCTTGCGCTCCAGCACCAGGTGGGGCACGCCGAGTTTGCTCAGGTGCTCGCTCATGGCCACGCCGGCCTGGCCGGCACCCACCACGAGGGTGTCGATTTCGATTGTGTTCATTGTCATGTCCGATCCCTTCTTGAAAGGCGGTTTTATTCAGGTCGGTTGGGAGACCGTCTTTGCCTGGGGCCAGACTAGGGATGCGCTTTGGATCGCGAAATTATTATTTAGCTAATGCTTGCCCATAAATTGACGAAGGCCTTGTGATACGGGGCTTTGAACCATGCTGGAGGCCATTGGCGCGGGCAATTTCCTGGCCCTTGGCCCGGCTTAGTTTTTTCCTGCCCAAGACCCAGGAAAAAGGTGGTTTCGTGGGCCGGCCGCTTCTGCCCAGAATGCCTTCGATTACGCGAAAGTTCGCTTTTCGCAGTGCATGGGACAGACACGATCAGGAGTCGCAGACATGACCTTTTCCATCATTGGCCGCTGCCAGGAAACCGGCCAGTTGGGCATCGCCATCAGCTCGTCGAGCATCGCCGTGGGCGCCCGCTGCCCCTGGGTACGCGCCGGTGTGGGTGCCGTGGCCACCCAGAACATCACCTTGCCGGCCCTCGGCCCGCAGATCCTCGATGTCCTGGAGCAGGCCCAACTGCCACCTGCCGCCGCCCTGGACCGGGTACTCAGCGCCAACGGCTGGAGCGAGTATCGCCAGGTCACGGTGATCGACAGCCAAGGCCAGGTGGCGCTGTTCACCGGCAAGGAGGCCCTGGGCGTGCACAACGCCGTGGCGGGCGAGCAATGCGCGGCGGCGGGCAACCTGCTGACCTCCACCCAGGTCATCGAAGCCATGGTCGAGGCGTTCGAACAGGCCGACGGGCACCTGGCTGACCGCCTGCTGGCCGCCATGCACGCCGCGATCGCCGCCGGCGGCGAGGCGGGGCCTGTGCATTCGGCGGCGCTGAAGATCGCCGGCGAGCTGACCTGGCCGCTGATCGACCTGCGCGTGGACTGGACGGACGAAGACCCCATCGCGGCCCTCGACCAGCTCTGGCAGGCCTACCGGCCGCAGATGCAGGACTACGTGACCCGCGCCCTGAACCCCACCGCCGCGCCGAGCTACGGGGTGCCTGGCGATGAGTGAGTTCACCAGCCGTGAGCTGCTGGCCAGGCTGGTCGGTTTCGCCACGGTCAGCCGCGACTCCAACCTCGAGTTGATCGCCTTCGTCCGCGACTACCTGGCGGGCCTGGGCGTGCACAGCGAGTTGTTCCACAACGCCGAAGGCACCAAGGCCAACCTGTTCGCCACCATCGGCCCCACGGACCGCGGCGGCGTGGTGTTGTCCGGGCATACCGACGTGGTACCGGTGGATGGCCAGGCCTGGAGTGTCGAGCCGTTTCGCCTGAGCGAACAGGATGGCCGCCTGTACGGGCGCGGCACCGCCGACATGAAAGGCTTCATCGCCTCGGTGCTGGCGGCGGTACCGGCGATGCTCGCCGAACCCTTGAAGGTGCCGGTGCACCTGGCGTTTTCCTATGACGAGGAAGTGGGCTGCCTGGGTGTGCGCTCCATGCTCGCGGCCCTCGAGCAGCGCCCGCACAAGCCGCGCCTGTGCCTGATCGGCGAACCGACCGAACTCAAGCCAGTGCTCGGCCACAAGGGCAAGCTTGCGATGCGTTGCCAGGTGCACGGTGCGGCCTGCCATTCGGCCTACGCGCCCTATGGGGTCAATGCCATCGAATACGCGGCGCGGTTGATCGGCAGGCTCGGTGAGATCGGCGACGGCCTGGCCCGCCCGGAGCAGCACGACACCCGCTTCGACCCGCCGTTCTCCACGGTGCAGACCGGCGTGATCAAAGGGGGCAGGGCGCTGAACATCGTCCCGGCCGAGTGCGAGTTCGACTTCGAGGTACGTGCCTTGCCCGGTTTCGAGGCGCAGGCCGTGGTCGACCAGTTGCAGACCTACGCCGAGGCCGAGCTGCTGCCGCGCATGCGTGCGGTGGATGCCGGCAGCGATATCCGCCTGCAGCCGCTGAGCGCCTACCCGGGGCTGGCCACCCCGGCTGACAGCGAGGCGGCGCAGTGGGTCGCTCTGCTCAGTGGTTCGAGCGAGTTCACCACCGTGGCCTTCGGCACCGAAGGCGGGCTGTTCGACCAGGCGGGCATTCCCACCGTGGTGTGCGGGCCTGGCAGCATGGACCAGGGGCACAAGCCGGATGAGTACCTCAGTGTCGAGCAGTTGCAAGGGTGCGATGCGATGCTTGGGCGGTTGCTGGCGTATCTCAGGGGGCATTGAGTGTGCAGGGGGCTGCGAAGCGGCCCCAAATGGCAACAGAACGTCTTGACTGACCGGCAGTTCAGCCAACCCAGCTCACCTTTTGTCCTGGATCTACTATTTCTTGGGATCGATATGATATGCCGGACCGAAACCGCCCCTTAGAATGGCGTTATCCCGGATGTCGCAAGGCCCGCGTCCATGGTTTCCCAAGAACGAGTAGAACCCCTGCAAGCCCCGCAGATCGCCACATCGGTCAAGCCGGAACTGCGCGTCGGCTTCGTGCTGATGAACCAGTTCACCCTGGTGCCGGTGGCCGGCCTGGTGGACTCGCTGCGCTTTGCCGCCGACAAGTCGTTCCGCAGCCAGCAGGTGTACTGCCAGTGGGACTGGATGACCCTCGACGACCAGCCGATCAGCGCCAGTTGCGGCATGCCCGTCTCGCCGACCAAGCCCTTGAACCTGTGGGCGCAGTACGACTACATCGTCCTCGCCGGCGGCTTGCTGGGCGAGACCCGCAATCCGCCGGCCTGGTTGCTGGAGGCGCTGCGCGACCTGCATGCGGCGAACGTACCGATCATCGCCCTGTGTTCCGGCTCGTTCGTGCTGGGCAAGGCCGGCCTGCTCGATGGCCGGCGCTGCGCGGTGCACTTCACCTTGCGCGATGAGTTCAAGGAGCGCTTTCCCCTGGCCACCATGGTGATCGACAAGAGCTACGTGGACGATCGCGGCATCATCACCTGCCCCGGCGGCACCGCCATCGACCTGGCGGCCAGCCTGATCCGCCGACACTGCGGCGCGGTGCGGGCGCAGAAGGGCCTGGAGTACCTGCTGGTGGACGAGCGGGCGGAGGAGGCGCGGGAGGAAGCGGCCAGCGTCTACCAGAACGATCGTGTCCAGCGCGCCATTGCCTTCATGCGCGCCAACCTGGATGCCTCGATGACCCTCAAGGCCGTGGCCGAGGCGGTCGGCACCCACCCCCGGCAACTGCACCGGGAGTTCGTCGCCAACACTCAGGAGCCGCCTGCCAATTACTGGCGCAAGCTGCGCCTGGACCATGCGCGGCGGCTGCTGGTCAATACCAGCCAGAACATCACCACCATCGCCCTGGCTTGCGGGTTTTCCGATGCTTCGCACTTCATCCTGTGGTTTCGCAAGCAGTATGGCGAGACGCCGTACAGCTTCCGCAAGCGGCGGCATGAGGTGGAACGCTTCGACTGGCATGGGGACAAGGTGGGGCTGGACCCGGAGTTGTAGCAGGAGGATTGTAGGGGCTGCACAGCAGCCCCGGCGTTCTCAACGCTGCCCGAAGGCCTGGATCTCGATCCGGTACTCAGGCGTTGCCAACGCCGCGCCCACGCACGCCCGCACCGGTGGTTGGTCGCCAACCCAAGCGTCGTACACCTCGTTCATCGCCTTGAACTCGCCCATGTCGGCCAGCCAGATCTGCATGCGGGTGAGGTTGCTCTTGGTGGCGCCGACCTGGGCCAGCCAGTCGTCGAGCTGGGCCAGCACGCAGCGGGTCTGCGACGCGATATCCCCAGGCGCCAGGGCCACGATCCCCGACGTCTCGATGCGCCCATCGACGATTACCAATTGGCTGGCGCGCGCTCCGGGGTTGATACGTTCGATCATCCTGGCGCTCCTTCAGAACAGCACATAAGTCTTGCGCAGGGGCTCGCGGATATCCCACACGCCCTCGCAGTTCTCCGGAAACAGCACGGCATCGCCGGCGCGCAGTTCCACCGGTTCGCCACCGTCCGGGGTGAAGGTGCACCAGCCGCTGACGATATGGCTGAACTCACGGTTCTTCAGGTGCCGGCGGAACACGCCCGGGCTGCTTTCCCAGACGCCGATGCTGGCGTTCACCGCCTCATCGGTCTGGTGTTGCCCGGTGGCGGCCTGGGCGATCGGCTCGCCGATCGGCAACTTGGCAGGTGCCAGCTCGCCCAGGGGCGATTCGGCGGCATTGCGCACGACAGTCAGTACTTGGCTCATGAAAACAGGCTCCTTGAGGTGTTGCGAGCAGGGGTGGTCATGCAGGGACTATCGCACCGGGGCGCTGGCCGGCCATATAACGCCTGGGACGAGTCATGGAAGGTGGCCGCCGGCTTATGCAAGTTGTCATGGATGTTCTAGGGGGCAAGGCAGGAGGCTTTCTATCGTGTCGGGACAATCACAAGAAACCGGAGACCCTCGACATGAAAAACACCCAGGCCATCCCAATGGAGCACGCCGCATGACCCGCTCGGCACTGGAGCGCCTCGACGGCGAATGCTTCGACGTGCTGGTCGTCGGCGCTGGCGCGGTAGGTTGCGCCGCCGCCCGGCAACTGGCCGCGCGCAATTTCCGCACCCTGCTGGTGGACCGTGGCGATATCGGCGCCGGCACCTCATCCCGCTCCAGCCGCATGCTGTATTCCGGGTTGGGCTACCTGGCTGCGCGCTACCCCTTGTGGCAGATCCCGCTGCGCCCGCTCGACATGTGGCAGCGCCTGCGCTACACCCGCGAGGTGATGCGCTGTCGTGCCGAGCTGGTCAAGGAAATGCCCGGGCACCTGACCAAGCACCGCTTCCATTATCCGTTCCGCCAGGGCGACCGTTATCCGCCATGGCTGGTGGACATGGGCTTTCGCCTGGTCGAGGCCCTGGGCGGCTGGAAGGTGCCGCTGGCCTACCGGCGCCTGTCGCGGGACAAGGCCGCAGGCGAGAGTGCCATGGCCGCCGACCTGGGCGGGCCATTGCGCGGAGTCGGGGTGTTCGAGGAGTACATGTACGCCTGGCCCGAGCGCATCTGCGTGGACACGGCGCTGGACGCCGAATGGCGTGGCGCCACGCTGCGCACCTACACCCGCGTCAGCCAGCTCGAGCGCGCCGATGGCCACTGGTGGGTCACCCTGGATGAGCAGGCCCCGGAATGCCTGGGTCAGGCCCGGGTCAAGGCCCGGGTGGTGATCAACGCCGCCGGGCCTTGGGTCGACCGGGTACCGGGCGCTGGTGGCGACAGCGATACGCGCGTGCTGGGCATCAAGGGCGTCAACGTCATGGTGCGCCTGCCCGAGTCCTACCGTGGCCAGGGGTTGGAGGCGTTCTCCAGCAAAGGCGAGCCGTTCTATGTCTTCCCCTGGCGCGACTTCCACTTCATCGGCCCCACCGAGTCGACGTTCACCGACAACCCGGACCAGGTGCGTGTGCAGGACAGCGAGATCGACTACATCCTCGGCGAGGCCAACCACCTGTTCCCCGAGCTCGGGCTGACCCGCGCCGACGTGCAGCACTGCTGGTGCGGCGTGCGTCCTACCTCGACCCTCGACGGCCGCACCGCCTACCTGCCGGTGCGCCTCAGCGAAGCGGCGGACAAGCCGGACCTGCTCACCCTGACCGGCTCGACCATCATGCTCCACCGCCACGCGGCGCGGGTAATCGCCCGGGCGGTGGAGCGGCGGCTGGGCAAGCGTGGCGCCGCGCCGAAGGGCATGCTCGAGCGGGAGCGGGTGGCGGCGGACGACATTGCCCGCCTCGTTGCCCGCGAGCATGTGGTACGCCTGGTGGACCTGGTGCGCCGGCGCCTGCCTTGGGGGCTGGACCCGGACCTGGGGCGCCAGCGCGTGGAGCAGCTATCGCAGGGTATGGCGGCGGCGTTGGGCTGGTCCGAGGTGCGGCGGCAGGAAGAGCTGCGGTATTTCGAGGAGGATACGGCGCGGGTGTACCGGCAGTTGTGAGGACCGCAGCGGCTCGCGTGGGCTGCTTTGCAGCCCATGACCGCTGAACCGGCCTCGGGGTGTGCCCGCGAATACCGCTACCGCGACCGTGTCAACAGGCCATCGAGCACCACTTCGCAGGCCGCTCCCCAGCTCGTGCTGGAAGGCTGGTGCATGAGCACCGCCAGGCCGTCGGCAGTGAAGGTGCCCGGCGTGGCGATCGCCTGGCCCAGGGCCTTGAGGGGCTGTTCGGGCTGACGCTGGGCACTGGCCACACAGTCCTGCAGGTTGCCCAGCACCAGGGCCCGCGCCTGCTCCGGCGGCAGGCCCTTGTCGCTCAGCCACTGCTGCAGGTCGTGCAGCAGGAAGTAGAACCAGCCGTTCATGCACGCCGCGACGGTGGCCAGTTCGAACGCCGACTCGTCAGCGACCACCACCAGG
Source organism: Pseudomonas guariconensis (assembly GCF_024127895.1). Taxonomy (GTDB): domain Bacteria; phylum Pseudomonadota; class Gammaproteobacteria; order Pseudomonadales; family Pseudomonadaceae; genus Aquipseudomonas; species Aquipseudomonas guariconensis_B. The sequence goes on from NZ_JAMYBK010000012.1 coordinate 78,779, forward strand.
TTGCCGAGTGGGCCCAGGCATTGTTCGGTGGGCCCATCCGCCGGGCAGACCACCACGGTGGACTGGTTGTACTGCGCCGCGTACGACAGCATCGCGCGGACGCAACGGGCGCCAGGAAAGGCCGTCGCCAACTGCTCCAGGCTCACCCCGGCCGCCAGCGACACCAGGCGCTGCCCAGGCCGCACCTGCACCTGCGCCGCCAGTTCGCCGAGCGACCCGGGGCGCACGCCGAGCACCAGCAGCTCGGCCTGCTCGACCACCGCCTGGTTGTCGGGCAGCACCTGGCAACCGTATTCCCGGGCCAGGGCCGCGGCCCGCTGGGCATTGCGTGGAGAGAGCAGGATGGCGCCGGTGAAGCCGCTGCGGCGCAGGCCATGTACCACTTTTTCGGTCAGCTCGCCGACCCCTAGGATGCCCAGGCTGTGCATGCCGCCTCCTTCAGCTTTCCAGGCCGGCGCGACGCTGGCCCCAGAACAGGTTCATGTTGACCCCCAGGCTGAGGAACGGCTCTGGTGGGTTGCGGTTCGGCCCAGCGCCGCCGAGCAGGAAATCGATCAGTTCGTCGCGCTCGCCCGCCAGCCAGTCGGCCAGCAGGGTGCCGGTGGCGGTGCCGCGGGTGATGCCCAGGCCATTGCAGCACAGTGCCCCATGGATGTTCGGCGCCAGGCTGCCGAAGAACGACAGGTGGTTGCGCGACAGGCACATGGAACCGCCCCAGGTGTATTCGAACGGCATGCCCGAGAGCATCGGGAAGCGCCGTTCGAACGATTCGCGGTGCTGGCGCCCGGCGCGGTCCAGGTAGCGCTGCTGGGCACGGCCGTCGGCGTTGAAGCTGAAGCTGTTGCGCACCAGCAGGCGCTGGTCGGGGGTGCGGCGCAAGGTGCTGCCGAACGGGTCGGCGGGGATGATGCCCCAGGTCGGCTTGCCGCCCAGGCGCGCCTGTTCCTCCTCGCTCAGTGGGCGGGTCATGCTGGCGTAGGTGAATATCGGCAGCAGGCGCCCGGGCAAGAAGCCGAAGTGGCTGGCGAAGGCATTGTTGGTCAGCAGCAACTGGTCGGCGACGATCTCGCCATCCGGATGCCTGAGGGTGGTGCGCCGGCCTTGCTCGAGGTGGCTGATCGGCGTGTTCTCGTACAGCGTGACATTGCCCGGCAGGCTATCGGCCAGGCCCTTGACCAGGCTCGCCGGTTGCAGCAGCTGGGTGCCGGGGGTGTACAGCGCCTTGCGGTAGAAGGCAGTGCCCAGGTGCGCGGGCAGGTCACGGGCGTCGATCATCTCGTAGGGCTGGCCGAGCTTGTCCAGGCCGCTGCGGTAGGCATCCAGCACCGCCAGGCCCTTGTCCTCCACCGCCGCCTGGTACTTGCCGTCCGGGCGCAGTTGGCAGTCGATGCCATGCTCGGCGATCAGTTGCCTGAGGATCGTTTGGGCGCGCAGGTTGAGCTTGAGGTTCATCCTGGCCGTGGGCAAATCGCCAATGTAGTCGGCAGCGCCAATGTCGTGGGGCAGGTCGATGGCAAAGCCGGAGTTGCGCCCCGAGGCGCCGAAGCCTACCTGCTGCGCCTCGACCAGGATCACTTGGTCGCCGGGGTGACGCAGGGCCAGTTGCCGGGCGGCGGCAAGGCCGGTGAAGCCCGCGCCGAGCACGACCCAGCGCGCTTCGCTCCGCCCCCGGTGAGCGGGACGAGGCTGGCGCCTGGGGCTGAGGTCGAACCAGCCGCAACCGTTGTCGTCCGCGGGGGTAGAGGTGTTTCTGTACATGTTTTTTATCCGTGTTGTTTTCTCCAATATCGCACCGAGGGGGCAGGGGGGATATAACGTGCGGGACGGCTCATGGAAGGTTTTGCCGGCAAACGGTTTTACAGCCGCCATTTGGGGGCGCGAAGCGGCTCCAGGACTACTTGGATATTGAGCCTACTCCTCCCGCCCATGCGGCCGGTTCTTCACCATCACGAACAGCTTCACCCGGTCGCTCACCTCTTGCAGCAGGTGACGGAAGCCTTCCTCGCCATCCTGCCCCACCGGGTCGACGAAGCTCCAGGTGATCGTCGCATTGGACTGGGGCAGCTCCGCCAGTTCGTCGGTGCGCCTGTCGCACAAGTCGATCAGGTAGTCGAACGCTTCACCGGCGAAGGTCTCCAGCGGCTTGCTCTGCAATCCTTGGCCGGATATCCCGGCATGCTCGAGCACTGCCCGTACACGTGGATCCACCTCGGTAGGCCGCACGCCGGCGCTGAAGGCCTCGAAGTGCTCGGGATCGGCATGGCGCAGCACGGCCTCGGCGATCAGTGAACGGGCGTCGTTGTGAATGCAGACGAACAGTACGCGCAGTCGTGGGTTCATGGCTCGGCACCTCGGGCGGCGGGTTGGCAGGGATGCCTGTCCAGATTAACGCCCGGTGCCCGGCGTGGGGTCGCTGTAAGGAAAAGTTCACTTTGCGAGAGCGGGCTTGTCGGGCGTCGAATCGTCGCGAACGGGTTGCAACCGACACGCCCCGCCCATCCTCAGTGCGCCAGCGCCTGGTTCGGCCGATAGAAAATGAAGTGGCTGGTCTCGGCCGTCTTGCGGTAGGCCTTGGCCCAGTCGGGTAGTACGTGGCGGTCGTGGAAGTACAGGGCACCGCCGGTGGAGTCCTCGAGCTGCTGGTTGAGCGCCTTGCGGGCGATCTCCTTGGCCATCGCGTAGCGCTGCGCTTCCTCCACCTGGTCGGGACGCCCGTCGCACCACCAGGAAAACTGGCAGCTCCCGCGCTCCACACCCTGCTTGACCACGCCGCAGATACTGTCGGGGAAGCCGTCGTGGCCCAGGCGGTTGAGCACCACGCTGGCCACCGCGGCCATGTCCCGGGCATCGGTGCCCTTGGCTTCCCAGTAGAGGGTACGGGCCAGGCAGGTGATGCTGTCGTCCATGGGCGACTGGCCAGCCGGGTCGACCGCCTGCACCTCGCCAGGGCTGAGGGTTTCGCGTGGCTTCGGCGGCGTGGCGTCCTCGACGACCCTTTCCTCCAGCACCTCGGCCTTGTCCTCGGCGACCGCGGCCTGGGGGCTGTCGGCGGCGTGCAACGGGCCTGCGAGCAGGGCCAGGGTCAGACCGGACAGCATCCACGAGAGGCGCATGGCCATGCTCCGAAGTGTGAAGTGAATCTCAGTCTAGTGCCCCGCATGGCTTCAATCGAGCATGAGGCCCAGCACCAGTGGCAGGGTGATGGCCGCGGCCATGGTCTGCAAGGCGATGATGGTGGCCATCAGCGGGGCGTTGCCGCCCATCTGCCGGGCCATGACGTAGGATGACGACGCCGTGGGCAACGCCTGGAACAGCACCGCCACCACGGCTGCTTGGCCTCCCAGCCCGAGCAGGCGGCACAGGCCCCAGGTTGTCATTGGCAGGACCAGGAACTTGAACGCCGAGGCCGCCGCCAGCGGCCGCACCTGATGGCCCAGGCGCGCACCGCCCAGCGCCGCGCCGACGCACAGCAGGCCCAGGGGCAGGGCGGCCTGGCCCAATGCCTTGACCGTCGGTTCCAGCCCCGCCGGCAGGCCCAGCCCGCTCACCCGCAACAACAGGCCGCCGGCGCAACCGACGATCAACGGGTTGGCGAAGATCGCCCGCAGCACCGTGAGCGGTGAGCTGTGGCGTGCGCTGAAGCGGGCGAACACCAGCACGCAGAGCAGGTTGACCAGCGGCACGATAGCGGCGTTGGCCACTGCCGCCAGGGCGATGCCCGCGCTGCCGTAGATCCCGGCGGCAAGGGTGGCGCCGATGTAGTTGTTGAAACGCACACCGCCCTGGAATACCGAGGTGAAGTCGGCGCCATCGTGGTGCACCACGCCTTGGTAGAGCACCAGCAGGGCGGCACCGAGCACGGTCGAGAGCATCAGCACGCCGACCATGCCCAGCACCGGCACACCGTCGAGGTTGGCGGTGGCCAGGCCGTGGAGGAACAGCGACGGTAGCAGCACGTAGTAGCTCAGACGCTCGGCGCCGGGCCAGAAGGTGTCGGCGAGGAAATGGCGGGTGCGCAGGAAAGCGCCCAGGGCGATGAGCAGGATGATGGGCACCAGGGTGGTCAGCAGCAGGTGGAGCATGGCGGCATTCCGTTGTCGGGTCTGGCACAGACTACCGCTGAGCAACGATGGGAAAAAACGGTGTTTTCTGCAGTGACTATTGAGGAAAACTGCATGGTCGCGAGGGGGATCAGCTCGCCAGGGCTGCCCCGAGCACGGCACTGAGGTGCCGGCGCTGGCTCTTTTCATGTTCCAGCAGCACCACCCGACGGGTCAGCTGCGGTTCGCCGAAGGGCAGGCGGATCGCCGGCGGCAGGCGTTCCAGGTCATCGTCGGCCATGGGAATGATGGCCACGCCCAGGCCCATGGCGGCCATGCGCGCCAGGGCTTCCTGGCTGTCCAGCTCCATCTGTTCGCTGACCTGCAGGTGTTGGCGGCGCAGTTCCTGCTCGATCTGCCGGCCGGCCCAGGCGCGCTTGTCGAAGCGCAGGAACGGCTGGCTGGCCAGCAACTGCGGCAGACTCTGGCCGGCGAGCTCGGTGCTGGCCACCGCCCAGAAGCGGTCCTCGAACAAGGTGGTGTACTGCAGGCACTGGGGGTAGGGGCTGACCGGCTCGGTGGTGATCGCGGCATCCAACTCGCCGTCCTCGACCCGCCGCGCCAGCTCCGCCGACATCCCCGAGGCGACGCTGATGTGCAGCTGTGGGTGATGGGCCTTGATCCATACCAGGGCCTTGGGCAGGCGCCGCGCCAGTACCGTATGGATCGCGCCGATGCGCAGCCGCCCGCGCAGGCTCGGGCCGCTGGCCAGGGCGTCGGCGAGTTCGTCGTAGGCCGCCAGGATGCTTTCGGCGCGAGCCACCGCCAACTGCCCGGCCTCGGTCAGCGCCACCTGGCGGCGGCTGCGGTCGAACAGGGTGACCTGTAGTTCGTCTTCCAGGGTCTTGATGTGCAGGCTTACCGCCGAAGGGGTCAGGCTGAGCAGGTCGGCAGCCCGGGCGAAGGTGCCGTGGCGGGCGATGGTCACCAGGGTGCGCAGGGCTTTGAGGGACATGCGAACGGCCTCCGGGGTGGGGTGGCGGCACGTTACAGGCTTCGGGCGGTGGGCGGCAAGGACAGGGCTGCGTTGTCTTGCAGAGAACAAGCGCCCGAAAGCCCAACGGGTACCCTGTAGGGTCGGGCTTGCCCGCCAAAGGCAAGCCCTGTCGCCCCCGGATCAGGCCACATCCACCAGGACGATCTCGCTATCCTCCACGGCCGTGACCTTCAACACCGGCTCCTGCTCGATGGCCAAGCCATCCCGCGCCTTGACCCGCACCCCGTTCACCTCCACCAGCCCCTTGGCCGGCACCAGATATCCCCGGCGTTCGGCATCGAAGCGGTACTCGGCGCTTTCCCCGGCCCGCAGGGTGGCCGCCACCAAGCGTGCGTCGGTACGGATACGCAGGCTGTCTTCATCCCCGGCCCGGCCGCTGGCCAAGGTCACGAAACCCTCGCCACGCTCGCCCTTGGGAAACGGCCGGGTGCCCCACGACGGTGCTTCGCCGACCCGCTCGGGGACGATCCAGATCTGGAAGATGCGCGTGTCGACCTTCTCCAGGTTGTACTCGCTGTGGACGATGCCGGTACCAGCGCTCATCACCTGCACATCGCCAGCCTCGGTACGGCCCTTGTTGCCCAGGCTGTCCTGGTGGGTGATGGCCCCTTCGCGGACATAGGTGACGATCTCCATGTCCCGGTGCGGATGCGGTGGGAAGCCGCTGCCGGCGGCGATCAGGTCGTCGTTCCACACGCGCAGGTTGCCCCAGTGCATGCGAGCCGGGTCGTAGTACTCGGCGAAGGAGAAGTGGTGATGGGCGTCGAGCCAGCCATGGTTGGCGTGGCCGAGGCTTTCGAACGGTCGCAGTTGCAGCATGATCGTGCTCCTTGAATGGGTGGAATGACGCCATGATGCGCTAATGAAAGATCGAAAATAAGCGTAAATATCGGCTTTATATTATCTATTTAATAGATAAATAAAGGTGCGATACTCCCTGCGATTCATCGCCTAATCCCCTGATCCTCAAGCATTCGCTGGCGATTTTTTGCAGATGCGGCGAACATGGCCTGCTGATTCGACCTGCAATGGAGTGACCGTGCCCCACGAGCTTCCCCCAGCCTCGGCTGAGTTGACGCCACCGGCCCAACTGCCTTGGTTCCGCCGCCTGGCCGCGCGCCTGCTGGGCCGTGGCCTGACCCGCCTGCGGGCACAGCACCGCGACTCCTGGTTCCTCGGCCATGCCACCGGCCAGCGCAGTGGCCATGCCGACGGCCTGCGCGAAGGTTACGAGCGTGGCCGGGCGGAAGGCTACGAGGCCGGGCGCCAGGTGCTGGTGATCCGCGACGTGCGGCCCGACAGCGCCGCAGTCCCCGGTCAGGACGACGCGCTGTTCGACGACTGGCGCCTGCCGCTGAGTGCCGAGCTGAAGAAACGCTTCAAGGCCGACGTCGCCCAGCGCCTGCCCGCCCAGGCACAGCCCAGCGCGGCGCAATGGAAGCTGATCTTCAGCGATACGCCGTCCACCTGCGTGGTCGCTGGCGCGGGGGCGGGCAAGTCCACCTCGCTGGTGCTGCGCCTGCTGCTGCTGCGCCATTACCTGGGCTTCGAGCTGGACGCCATGACCGTGGTGACCTTCACTCGCGAATCGCGCAAGGACTTCATCAAGCGCCTGGTACAGGTCTTCGCCCTCTGGCAAGTCGAACTGCCGCCAGCCCAGGCCCGTGAGCTGGTGCGCACCTTCCACTCGCGCATCCTGCCGCTGGTGCGCAGCCTGCCGGGCTTCGGCCAGTTGCGCGCGTTCGAGACCCTCGGCCAGGAACTGCCCGCGGGCAACGAGGCCAACGCCGAGGGCAACCCCTTCGACCTGCGCCTGAACGACGCCCAGCGTCAGCAGCTCAACCTCTGCTACCGCGACCTGCTGCAAGGCAACCCACGTTTCGCCGAACTGGTGGCGGCGATGCGCCGTGAGGCCCTGCAGCTCAAGCCGCTGGACCCGGACCACCCCGACGTGCAGAAGCGCGTGCAGGTGACCCAGCTGGCCGCACAACGCGACGAGGAGCTGTGCGACCTGATCGAGGACCTCTGGTTCGCCGCCGGCGCCTGGCCGATCAAGGGGATCGAGCCATGCCGCGACACCGTGCAGATCCGCGGCAGTCGTTTTCACGTGCATGGCCGCCTGGAAGGCCTGGACGCCTGGGTGGTGCTGGGCTTCGACCCGTCCGAGAGCGCGCAGTACCAGCGCCCAGGGGCCAGGCTTGGAGTGCGTGCGGAGTGGGCGGTGAAACGCACCCTGTTTCAAGCTTTCTGCGACAAGCCTTTGATATGGCTGGAAAACTACGCATCGGCAAAACGCCTGGCCGCGTCCCTGGCCGGCGATGCCGTGGCCGGGCCGGGGTTCGAGTACAAGGTCAAGGGCGAACTGGCGCCGGCGCCCTTGCTCGATGCCTTCGTCAGTGCGGCCAGCTTCATCGAGAACCTGGGCCTGGACGTAGGCACCGCCGTGGCCGGGATGCGCTTTGCCCCAGGCGACAGCGACGGGCTGTTCTTCGAGGCCCTGGCCTTGTACTGGCAGGCGCTGGAGGCGCACCTGCTGGCCCAGTCGCCACCGGTGATGACCTACAACCGCATGTTCGCCCTGTTCGGTGAGAACAACCCGGAGAACCTGCGCCTGTTGCCCGACCCGCTGCTGCGCCCGATGGCGCATCTGATGATCGATGAATTCCAGGATGTCTCGCCGCAGATCGTCAGCTGGTTGCGCGCGAGCCTGGCAGAGATCCGCCGACGCGGCCCGGCTATGCACGTCGGGCGCAACGCCGGGCATTCCTCGTTGATGTGCGTGGGTGATGACTGGCAGTCGATCTACGGCTGGCGGGGCAGCTCGCCGAAGTACTTCATGGAATTCGCCAAGACCTTTCCGTCGCCGGCCAATACCCGGGTGATGCTGGTGGAGAATTACCGCAGCCAGCAGCACATCATCGCGGCCGCCGAGCACCTGGTGAAGGGCGCGCCGGCCATCGCCGGCAAGAAGGCCAGGGCCAGCGGCCCGGCGGCCGAGCTGCCCTTGTCGCCGGTGAAGGTTTGCGAGCGCGATGAGGCGGCGCTGGCCCAGACCCTGATGGAGCATTACCAGCAGGGTGAGACGGTGATGATGTTGTTTCGAAAAACAAGCGATAAATCGTTGATAAACGAGCATTTGGTTTCGGTTCTTCAAGCTGAGTCCAGCTTGCCGCCGGATCAGCGCCGGCTGCGCCAGCTCACCTACCACAGCGCCAAGGGCCTGCAGGCCGACGCGGTATTCATGCTCGGCGACTGCCAGTACCTGACCAGTTCGCCGTACAAGAACCAGGTCTATCGCCAGGCAGGCCTTGGCCGTGCCGGGGATGCCCAGCCGTTCGACACGGCGCAGAAGGAAGAGGTGCAACGCCTGGCCTACGTGGCCGTGACCCGGGCGGCCAGGCACTGTTATTGGCACGTGGAGCCGGCCAGCGGCGAGGCGGGGCAGCTTCGCGCCTCGGCCCAGGTCGATGGCCGGCACGTGTTCTTCGAGGACCTGCGCGGCCAGTAGCCGTGTCGTGGCCAGGGGTCGGTGTCGCGCATGCGACGGTCGTTGAGGGGCCAGCATCGCGCCGCCGCATGCGCGAAGGTGGGATGCCGGACGCCGTGCGGACGTCCGCTGCGTAGTAGCCGCCGGCATGAGGGCGGCGGCATGTCCGGCCTGGCGCGCAGGCGCCGGGCCCTGGCCAGGAGAATGCCCATGCGCTCGACCGCGACACCCAAGGATCACCTGCTTGACCTCAATGGCATCGAGATCGCCGTCCGTACCTGGGGGCCGGAGGATGGCGTTCCGGTGCTGGCCTTGCACGGCTGGCTGGACAACGCGGCCTCCTTCGAGCGCCTGGCGCCACTGCTCGACGGTTGCTTCGTGGTGGCCCCGGACCTCGTCGGTCACGGCCGTTCCGATCACCGCCGCGACGACAGCGGCTATTACCTGTGGGAGCACGCCGAAGACATGCTGGCGGTGCTCGACAGCCTGGGCCTTTCGCACGTCCATGTGCTGGCCCACGGCATGGGCACGGGGATCGCCTCGGTGCTGGCGGCGTTGTCCAGTTCGATTGCCAGCATGATTTTCCTCGATGGCATGGGGGTACCCTTCACCGTTGCCGAGGATGACCGGGTGCAGCACCTGGCCCGGGCCTACCGCCTCAAGCGTCTGGTGCGGCGCAGCCGCCTGCAAGGTTTCGCCGAGCCGGACGGCAGCCAGTTCGACAGCCTGGAAACCGCGCTGCAGCAACGCCGTAACCGCCTCGACGGCAACCTGTCGGACGAGGCCGCACGTTTGCTGGCACTGCGTGACCTGCTGCAGGTGGGCGAGGGCTATTGCTGGCGGCACGACCCGCGCCTGGTATTGCCCGAGCCCATGCCGCTGACCGAGCGCGAAGCCTGCGACCTGCTCAGGCAAATAAACTGCCCGCTGTACCTGATGCTCGGCCGCCAGGGGGCCTTCGCGGGCAGTGGTTTCGAGCAGCGCCGCGCGGCCTTGCCTGGACATGCCCGGGTGTCCTGGCACCCCGGAGGGCATCATTTCCACCTGGAGGCGCCGGACAGGGCGCTGGTGGACCAGATCCTGCGGGTGCTGGCCAGCCACGACCTGGGCCAGTTGCAGCGCCTGGTCAACGAATGAGCGCGACCGGGCGCTGGTCGAGCCGGCGCCCGATAGGCTATGGTGCTGCCAAGCCTTTCCCTGTGCCTTGCAAGGAGGAACTGCGCATGCGGCCTTTCACCATCCAGCGCATCGACCATGTGGTGCTGCGGGTCAGTGACCTGGCGCGCAGCGTCGCTTTCTATCGTGACCTGCTCGGCTGCCAGGTGAGCCGTCAGCGGGACGACCTGGGCATGATCCACCTCGCCGCCGGCACGGCGATGATCGACCTGGTGGCGCTCGACGGCCCGCTGGGGCGTCGAGGTGGGCGAGCCGCAGCCCGTGAGGGGCGCAATGTCGATCACTTCTGCCTGCGCATCGAGCCGTTCGACGAGGCAGCCCTGGTCGGCTACCTGAACGCGGCGGGCGTGGTCGTGGAGCCCGCCGAGAAACGCTACGGTGCCGAGGGCGAGGGGTTGTCGCTGTACTGCTTCGACCCCGATGGCAACCAGGTCGAGCTCAAGGGGCCCTCCGCCGGCCCATAGGGAAAGCCCAGTACCCCGGCGGCGCCGGGATCAGGAGACTGCATGAAGGACCTCATCGTCAGCCAGCACATGATAGGCACCCCCCAGGGCAGGCTGTTCGCCCAAGTCTGGACTCCCACTCAGGCGCGGGGCGAGCCCTTCGTCCTGCTGCATGACTCGCTCGGCTGCGTGGCGTTGTGGCGCGACTTCCCCGCGCAACTGGCGCAGGCCACCGGGCGCCGGGTCGTCGCCTACGACCGGCTGGGCTTCGGCCGTTCCGATGCCCATCCCGGCCATCTGCGCCCGGGCTTCGTCGAGGCCGAGGCGCACGAGGGTTTCGCGGCCGTGCGTGGTCATTTCGGCATCGACGGCTTCCTCGTCCTTGGTCACAGCGTGGGCGGTGGCATGGCCGTTGGCTGCGCAGCGGCTTTCGCTGGGCAGTGCCGGGGCCTGGTCAGCGAGTCGGCCCAGGCCTTCGTCGAGCCCCTTACCCTCGACGGCATTCGTGCCGCGCAACGGCAGTTCGCCGAGCCCGGGCAGTTGCAGCGGCTGGGCAAGTACCATGGCGACAAGGCCGAATGGGTGCTGCGGGCCTGGGTGGACACCTGGCTGAGCGAGGCCTTCGCCGGCTGGAGCCTGGATGCACTGCTGCCCAGGGTGCACTGCCCGCTGCTCAGCCTGCACGGCGACCAGGATGAATTCGGCTCGCCCGCACACCCCCGGCGCATCACCGCCCTGGCCGGTGGGCCGAGTGTCATGCAACTGCTGCCCGGCTGCGGGCATGTGCCGCACCGCGAGCAACCAGCGGCGGTGCTCGAGGCGATCGGCCGGTTCCTGGCCTGACACGGCCATGGGCTGCGATGACCTTTCCCTTGGCGTGGCCCTCTAAACCAGGCGTTCAGGCCGGCTCAGGGCTTTGCCGTGGTGCGGTTCCCCTGCATTTGGGCGTTGCGGGGCGACGACGGCGTTGACTGTCGGGAGGAACATCCTGGGTTGTGCTGGTGTCTGCCGGATATCAGGGCCGGCCCATTACCGGCAAACCGCCCCACAGGTGCCGGCCATGCGAAAACACACCTTGCCAGCGAGAGCCTGAAACCATGAATCGCGCGTTCCCGGATGGACCCGCCTTCCGCGACCGCCGCCAGGCCGGGCGAGCCCTGGCGGCGGTGTTGCGCGCCAAGGTCCAGGGCGAGCCGTTGGTACTGGCGCTGCCACGGGGCGGGGTGCCGGTGGCCTTCGAGGTCGCCGAGGCCTTGCAGGCACCGCTGGACGTGGTGCTGGTGCGCAAGATCGGTGCACCGGGCAATGCGGAGTTCGCCATCGGCGCGGTGGCCGAAGGCAACCCGCCATTCTGCGTGGCCGACCAGGCTGTGATGGACATGTTCGGTGCCAGCCAGGCTTGGTTCGATGCCGAGCGCGACCGGCAACTGGCGGAGATCGCCCGGCGGCGCGCCGTCTATTGCGGTGACCGGCCATTGCCTGAGGTGGCTGGCCGGGAGGTGATCCTGGTGGACGACGGCATCGCCACTGGCAACACCGCCCGCGCTGCGCTGATGGCGCTGGCCGCCGCTGGGCCTTCCCGATTGCTGTTCGCCGCGCCGGTCGGTGCCTGGGAGTCGGTGGCGCGGCTCAGGCCCCTGGTGGATGAGTTGGTGTGCCTGCAGATGCCCGAGCCGTTTCGCGCGGTGGGCCTGCATTACGAAACGTTCGAGCAGACCACCGACACGGAGGTCGTCGCGCTGCTGCGCCAGTCACGTTCCTGAAGGAGGCCGCAGGCCGGGGGCGGTGGATATCCCGGCAAAGCTGATTATGCTTCAACAGGCTTTGCGATGCGGGGCGGTACGCCTCGTCGTGCTTCGCGCAACCGAGTGTCAATCCAGGGCCAGGGTGCGATGATCAACTGCGTGCAAGGTACTCCGGCCTGAAAACAACAAGACGGAGGCAACCCATGGCGGCAATCGACAGCACATCCACGGGCAGTGCGCCCCAACGCGGCATCACCCGGGAGGAGCGCAAGGTCATCTTCGCTTCATCCCTGGGCACCGTATTCGAGTGGTATGACTTCTACCTCTATGGCTCGCTGGCTGCGATCATCGCCAAGCATTTCTTCGCCGGCGTCAACGAAACCACATCCTTCATCTTCGCCTTGCTGGCCTTCGCGGCAGGCTTTGCCGTACGACCGTTCGGCGCGATCGTGTTCGGTCGCCTGGGTGACATGATCGGGCGCAAGCACACCTTTCTCATCACCATCGTGATCATGGGCCTGTCCACCGCGCTGGTCGGCCTGCTGCCCAGCTACGCGAGCATCGGTGTGGTCGCACCCATCGTCCTCATCACCCTGCGCCTGCTCCAGGGCCTGGCGCTGGGCGGTGAGTACGGCGGCGCCGCGACCTACGTGGCCGAGCACGCACCCAAGGGCAAGCGTGGGTTCTTCACCTCGTGGATCCAGACCACCGCCACCCTGGGGCTGTTCCTCTCGTTGCTGGTGATCCTGGCCTGCCGGACCTTGCTGGGCACCGAGGCCTTCGAAGCCTGGGGCTGGCGCATTCCGTTCCTGCTGTCGATCCTGCTGCTGGCGATCTCGGTGTACATCCGCCTGCAGCTCAACGAGTCACCGGTGTTCCTGAAGATGAAGGCCGAGGGCAAGGCGTCCAAGGCGCCGCTGACCGAGTCCTTCGCCCGCTGGGACAACCTCAAGGTGGTGATCATGTCGCTGCTCGGCGGCACCGCCGGCCAGGCGGTGGTCTGGTACACCGGGCAGTTCTATGCGCTGTTCTTCCTCCTGCAGACGCTCAAGATCGACCCGCAGGCGGCCAACCTGCTGATCGCGGGTTCCTTGCTGATCGGCACGCCGTTCTTCATCCTGTTCGGCAGCCTGTCGGACCGCATCGGCCGCAAGAAGATCATCATGGCCGGCTGTATCCTCGCCGCGCTGACCTACTTCCCGATCTTCAAGGGGCTGACTGAGTACGGCAACCCGGACGTGTTCGTCGCCCAGGAGCGCAACCCGGTGGTAGTGATCGCCGACCCCAGCCAGTGCGCGTTCCAGTTCGACCCGGTGGGCAAGGCCCGTTTCACCAGCTCCTGCGACCTGGCCAAGAGCCTGCTGGCCAAGCGTGCCATCCCCTACGAGAACGAACGTGCCGAACCTGGCAGCGTGGCGCAGGTCCGCATCGGCGAGCAGGTGATCCCGAGTTTCGAAGGCAGTGGCCTGGCGCCGGAGGCGTTCAAGGCCCAGAACGATGCCTTCACCGCGACCCTCGGCAACGCCCTCAAGGAGGCGGGTTATCCGGAGAAGGCCGATCCGGACAAGGTCCACTACCCGATGGTGCTGTTGCTGCTGACCATCCTGGTGATCTACGTGACTATGGTCTACGGTCCGATCGCCGCCTGGCTGGTGGAGCTGTTCCCGGCGCGCATCCGCTACACCTCCATGTCGCTGCCGTACCACATCGGCAACGGCTGGTTCGGCGGCTTCCTGCCGACCGTGGCGTTCGCCATGGTGGCGGCCACCGGTGATATCTACTACGGGCTGTGGTACCCGATCGTCATCGCGGTGATGACGGCGATCCTCGGCATCTTCTTCCTGCCGGAGACCAAGGACCGGGATATCCATCACGCCTGAACAGGGCTGTCCGCGGCGCTTCGGCGCCGCTCCCACAGGGGCTGCGTCGATCACAGGTGATGTGGTCGGCGGGGCCTCGTAGTCATCTGTCATTTGGGGCCGCTTCGCGCCCCATCGCCGGCAAGCCGGCTCCCACACGGTCCTGCAAACCGCATCATGTGTGGTCGACTCGGCCACCCTGTGGGAGCCGGCTTGCCGGCGATGGGCTGCAAGGCAGCCCCAAGAATGACAAAACCCTGGTTAACCGACTGGCATAGGGCAAGCCCTTGCCAGACACCGGTTCAGTCGAAACAGTCCTGCAGGCTGAAGCGGTAGCCGATGTCGATCTCACGGGTGGCCCCAGGGCCGCCGGTTCGCTTGAGCATGAACTCGAAGGCCGGTTCGTACAGGCCATCGCGCAACACCGCGCCGGCGAGCACCTCGACCTCGTACCAGCCGTTGTCCAGCTCGATGATCGGCCGCCCAGGCTGCTGGTAGCGCGCCAGCAGGTCGCCGAGGGTCTTGTTGGTGAAGTGCTGCAGGATGCGCCAGGTGAACAGCATCAGCGTGCGATGCTCCACCCGCAGCAGGTAGCCAGCCCGGCGGTGCTGCAGCCGGCTGCCGGCCTCGCGCAGGACGGGGGTGGCTTCGTTCAGGCTGAAGATGATCCGGTAGGGCAGGTTCTCGATGCCGGCCAGGGGCAAGACGACGCCCGCGAGCACCGCCTGGTCGCCACTGTCGTTGTGGGTGAACTCGTAGGCCAGGTCGTCGGGCAGGTCGTTCTCTTCCTTGAAGCGTTCGAGCAACTGGATGTCGCCGACGAGGAAGTAATCGACCAGGTCGTTGAGGACTTCGCTGAATTCGTAGCGCATTGGGTTTCCTTATTGTGGCTGCGCTTCTTGGCGGGAAAGGGCACTGTAGCGGAAGAACCGCCTGGCGTGGTCGCTCAATGTCGCTGGGCGATCTGGATCAGGTTACCGCAGGTGTCGTCGAACACGGCCACGGTGACCGGCCCCATGGCCGTCGGCGGTTGGGTGAAATGAACGCCCGCGGCGCACAGGCGTGCGTACTCGGCCTGGATGTCCTTGACGCCGAAGGAGGTGGCGGGAATCCCGTCCTGCTTGATCGCCGCCTTGAAGGCCTTGGCGGCCGGGTGCACGTCGGGCTCGAGCAGCAGCTCGACGCCGTCGGGGTCGTTGGGCGAGGTGAGGGTCAGCCAGCGGTGCTGGCCCATGGGAATGTCGTGCTTGGGCTCGAAGCCCAGTACATGGTGGTAGAACGCCAGGGCCTTGGCCTGGTCGTCGACGAGAATGCTGGTGACGACGATCTTCATAGGCAATGCATCCTTCCTGTGGGCAGTTACCTGCAAGTAAAGACGCCCGGTGCTCGTGTTGCCATGCCATCGCGGGGCTGCTTTGCTGCCCATCGCTGGCAAGCCCACAGGGTACAGCGCAATCCTGAAGTTTGGCGCTGTCCCTGCGCAAGCAGGCTTGCCGGGGGGCGAAGCGCCGCCAACGGCTCAGCTCAAGGCCGCCGCCTGCTGCAGGTTCAGCGAGCGGGTTTCCGGCGCCAGCGCCCAGCTGACCAGCAACCCCACCAGGGTCACCGCCGCGGCGGCGTACATCGTATGGGCGATGCCATAGTCCTGCAGGGAGATGGGCACCAGGTAGGTGCCCACCGCCGCGCCGATGCGCGACAGCGAGGTGCCGACGCCGACCGCCTGGGCGCGGATTTCGGTGGGGAAGATCTCGTTGGGGTAGACCAGTGCCAGTACCTGGGCACCGCCGATGGCCACGGCATAGGCGCCGAACAGGATGAGGATGAGCAGGGCGTTGCTGTCGTGGAACAGCCCCAGCCCGAACAGCGCCAGTCCCGAGAACAGGAAACTGCTGATCAGCAGGTTGCGCCGGCCGATGCTGTTGATCAACCGCGCGGCGAGGATGCAGCCAACCACGAACAGCAGGGTGATCGCCATCGAACCGAGGGAGGCCCAATCGCCCTTGAGATTGAGCGCGTCCATCACTTTCGGGGCGAAGGCGTATACGGCGAACAGCGGAATCACCGAGCAGCTCCAGAACGCGCTGACGAACAACATACGTCGGCCATAGCCGGCGCGCATCAAGTCCCAGGCCGACAGCGTGCTGCTGCGTGGCTCCTCCGGCAGATGTGCAAGGGAGAATGCCGGGCCGTAGACCTGCTTGATGATCCGCTCGGCCTCGGCATTCCGGCCCTTGCTCAGCAGCCAGCGCGGCGACTCGGGCGTGCCCAGGCGCAGGAGCAGCAGCACCGCGCCGAATACCGCGGCACTGGCCAGCACCAGGCGCCAGGCTTCGGCATCGCCCAGGCGCAGGATGATCTCGCCCAGCCCGTAGGCCGTTGCAGCACCGGCGAACCAGATGACGATGAAGCCGGCCAGGCGCGGGCCGCGGGCGTTCTTCGGCATGAACTCCACCAGCATCGAGGTGGCCACCGGGTACTCGATGCCCACGGCCACACCGATGATCAACCTGAGGATGAACAGGGTCTGGGCATCCTGCACCCAGTACTGGGCGAGCGAGGCGAAGATGAACAGCAGCGGACCGATGAAATACACACGGCGACGGCCCAGGCGGTGGGTCAGCCAGCCGCCGAGGAAACCGCCGAAGAAGATGCCGATCAGCGCCGAGGCGGCGATCATGCCTTCCCAGAAACTGTCCAGGCCGAGGGCGGCGGCGGTGGGTATCAGGGCGATGCCGATCAGGCTGAGGACGTAGCCGTCGACGAACGAGCCGCCGGCCGAGCGCAGGGTGAGCAGTCGATGGAAGTGGTTCAGGGGGACGTCTTCGATCGATTGAGCGGGGTGAGTCATGGTTTCTCCTGGTACAGCTGAGCTTTTGTTGTTTTCAGGCCGTCAGGCGGCCTTTGTTCAGCGAGTGGGTCCATGGCGCGGCGTGTCAGGCCGCTGGCGGCAGGATGGACGTGGGTGAACCTGTGGGCTCGCGCCAAGCCTCTGCGCGGCAAGGCACAGGTGCTGCAGAGGTGGCAGGGTGAAGGGAAGGGGCGCCGAGGCGCCCGGTCAGAGGTCGATGACCAGGTCCGAAGTCGGCCGGCTGCAGCACAGCAGGCGCAGGCCCTTGTCGATCTCGCGCTGGCGGATGCCGCCGTTGTGCTTCATCTCGACGTCGCCTTCGAGCAGGGCGGTCTTGCAAGTGCCGCATACGCCCTGGCTGCAGGAGGACGGCACGATGGCGCCGGCCTTCTTCGCCGCGGCGAGCACGGTCTGCTCGGCGGTCATGGTGAAGGTCTTGCCGGAGCGGGCCAGGCGCACGTTGAAGGTGGCCTGGGCCTGGCCTGCGGCAGGTTCGGCGGGGGCCGGTTCCATGATCGGCTCGGCATTGATGTCGAAGCTTTCCTGGTGGTAGCGGGACAGGTCGAGACCGCCTTCGGCCAGCAGTGCGCGGGTTGCGTCCATGTAGCCCTTCGGGCCGCAGGTGAAGACCTCGCGCTCGAGAAAGTCCGGCACCTGCTGGCGCAGCGCCTGCAGCGACAGGCGGCCGATGGGGCCGCTCCAGCCAGGCTCGTCACCGACGTCTTCGCAGAAGAACAGCGTGCGCAGCTGGGGCAGGGTACGCTCGAGGCGCTCCAGCTCGGCGCGGAAGATGATGTCTGCCGGGGTGCGCGCACTGTGCACGAAGACGATGTCCAGCTCGGCATGCAGGTCGGCGGCGGCGCGGGTCATGGCCATCAGCGGCGTCACGCCGGAGCCGGCCGAAAGGTACAGTAGCTTGCGCGCGGGCCCGGCCACCGGCGTGAAGTTGCCCGCCGGCCCCGACGCGGCCAGGGTGTGGCCGCTGCGCAGGTTGTCGTGCAGCCAGTTGGACACCACACCGCCGGGCACCCGCTTGACGGTGATCGAGACGGTGAACGGCCGGGTCGGCGTCGACGACAGGGTATAGCAGCGCGATACCGTCTGCCCGTCGATCAGCGGCGACACGGTGAGGAACTGCCCAGGCTCGTAGGCGATGGCGTGGTGGACCGGGCTGCGGAAGGTGAAGGTCTTCACGTCGTGGGTTTCGTCCACCACGCTCACGCATTCCAGGCGCTGGCTGTCGGCGCTGCCCCACTGGGCACCGAAGGTGCTCCAGTGGGCAGGGTCGTTGAAACGTTCCTCGACCATCAGGCTGGGGATCACATGGATGCTGTTCATGTCTGGCCTCACACGCCATGCGCGGCCAGGCGCGCGGCATACCAGCGGGAGAATTGATCGACGTAGCGCTCGGTGAAGGCCGAGAACGGGCCGGGTGCGTAGGCCGGGTCCTGGGTGCCGCTGTGGGTGATGCCGACCAGGCTGGCGTCCTGCTGGTTGGTGGCGATCCACACTTCGGTCAGCGTCTGCAGGTCGTAGTCGACGCCTTCCACGGCGTCCTTGTGCACCAGCCACTTGGAGCGCACCAGGGTCCTGTCCGGCGACAGCGGGATGATGTAGGTGATCACGGCATGATCGCTCATCACGTGGGTCCAGGAGTTGTGGGTCCACAAGTGGGTATCGCCCAGGTCGCGGCGGGTCAGCTCGCCGAACAGCCGGGTGCAGGCCACTGCGGTGCTGAGGGTTTGGGACTCGCCGCGTCCGGCGATCACCAGGCGCTGGGTGCGAAACTGGGTCACGGCGTCTTCGTCGAGGTATTCCACGGCGGCGCAGAGATGCCCGTCGCGCTCCCAGTCCCGCTGGGCATCGGCGTTGCGCTGGTAGTATTCGTCGAGGGCCTTGAGCGAGTCCTCGCCCATGCCGTCGGTGCAGAAGCCGAAGTCCTCCGGCAGGAAGGAGGCGGTCAATTCAGGGTGGGTACCCGCGCAGTGGTAGCACTCGCGGTTGTTCTCCATCACCAGCTTCCAGTTGCCGTTCTCGATGATCTCCTGCTCGTGGGCGATCCTGGTGTTGGTCAGGTCATAGGGCGCGAAGCGCGGGGTCATGGTCTGCTCCAGCACCGCGATGTCCTCGGGCGGGTTGTCGCCCAGGCAAACGAAGATGTGCGTGCCGATCACCTTGCAATGCACCGGGATCAGGCTGCGGCACTTGGGGTCGAAGCCCTTGCCCATGTGCGCGGCATGCTTGAGGCTGCCGTCCAGGTCATAGGTCCACTGGTGGTAGGGGCACACCAGCATGCCCACGGTGGACTTGCCGGCCTCCTTCAGGCGCGCGCCGCGGTGACGGCAGACGTTGCGGTAGGCCCGGACTTGCTCGTCGTCATCGCGCACCAGGAGGATCGACGACTTGCCGATGTCGAGGGTCGAGACGTCGCCGGGCTCGGCGATGTCGGCGGTGACACCGACCAGGATCCAGTGCTTGGTGAAGAAGATATCCACGTCGGTGTCGAAGATATCCTGGCGGCCGAACAGTTCGCCGTTCATGCCGAAGCCGGGTTGACGCAGGGCGACGAGCTCACGATGGCTCTTTTGGACAGGCGCAATGTTCATTGTTTTCCTCAGGCACTTTGTCAGACATTACGGAGGCTGTGCCCGCAGTATCAGAACGGCCCGAAAAAGCGTCAACGCGCCTAATTTTACCGCTCGCATTACCCAGGGTTATGCGAGCGGCGGCTTTACCGCGCGGCTTCTGGCAGGGCGTCGCGCAGCCAGTCGATCAGCGCCAGGATGGCCGGGGTGGCGCTGCGCCCGTGGGGGATCACCACGTAGTACGCCTCGCGTGGCCTGACCGTCAGCTCGGTCAGGCGTACCAGTTCGCCGCTGGCCAGCAGGTGATCGATCATCCGCCCCCAGCCCAGGGCCACGCCATGGCCGTGCAGGGCGGCCTGGATGGTGTCGGTGTACAGGTGGCAGCGCAGGCTGTAGCGCAGCTTGGGGGGCGTATGGCCCTGCTCCCTGAACCAAGTGGGCCAGGTCATCCAGCCTTCGCTGGTGGCGTCGGCGTCGAGCAGGTCGCTGGTGTACAGGTCGTGCAGCGAGGTCGGTGGCGTATTGCGTGCCAGCCAGGCGGGCGAGCAGACCGGGAAGATCTCTTCCTCGAACAGCAGCACCGCGCTGCCGTCTTCCCAGCGGCCGTTGCCGTAGCGCACCAGCAGGTCGACGTCATGGTTGCGCAGGTCGCCGGTGAACATCTGCGTGGCCAGGCGCAACTGGATCTGCGGCAGGGTAGCGCGCAGGTTGCCCAGGCGCGGCATGACACGCAGTTGGGAGAAGGTCGCAGTGGTGCTGAGCACCAGCTCCTGTTCGCCACTGCCTTCGCTGATGCGGTCGAAGACCGCGGCGATCTTCTGCAGGGAGTCGGAGATCACCGCGAACAGCGCCTGGCCCTCGCTGGTCAGGCGGATGCCCCGGTGCAAGCGCTGGAACAACTGGGCGCCGAGGTTCTCCTCGAGCTGCTTGACCTGCTTGCTCACTGCCGCCTGGGTGACGCCCAGCTCGCGGGCGGCGAGGGTGAAGCTGTTGTGACGGGCCACCGCCTCGAACTCGAGGAGCGCAGTCATCGACGGGATGATGCGCCGGTAGCCTTTGTGCTTGTTGCCGTTTTCTTGTGTTTTCATTCGACGTCCTGGCAAGGCGCGGTGCGCTGGTCCGCACTGCGGGGCAGACATTGGCAGAAAAACGGCGGCAGGTGTAGCCCGGTCCTAGGGCTTTTTACTATGGCGATAGCGGCCCCAGCATCTGCCAAACCCAGCGACAAGCCGCAAGACCTGCACAGCCCCCCGATTCAGGGGAATCCACTGGGGAATCCTCCCCAACTCGTTCCGGTTGTCACCGCAACCCACTGAAAAACCACACGAATATTTATGGCATGCCGCTTGCTCCGGCCCTTCGCAGAGTCCCTGTGTCCCCCGGAGGTGCAGCATGATGACCCCGCTCAAAGGCTCCGTCCTGACTTCACTCGTGCTGGCCCTGTTCGGCTGGCAGGCGACCAGCGAGGCGGCGGTGCAATGCCAGCGCACGCTGGTGGCCAACGTGGTGGCGCTGGACCAGCCGCTGATGTTCAACCGCCTTGGCGCGCAGAACGCCAACGGCATGATGTTCGCCCTGCGCCAGGATGTGGTGGACGAGCACCTGGTGCCGCTGTCCAAGGGCGGTGCCGCCGTTCCCGGCAAGGTCACCCTGCGCCCGGACAAGCGCCCGCGGCCGATCGTGCTGCGGGTCGCCGCCGGTGACTGCCTGACGGTCAACCTGACCAACCTGCTGGCCTACCAGGCCAACCCCAACAAGCACGGCCTCGATCACGACGAGCACGACGTCGAAGGCGAGGAAGAAGACGACGCCCAGGCCGGGCACCCGGGCGGAGAACACTTCATCGCCGACGAACAGGTGACCGACCGCCACGTGGGCTTCCAGGTCAACGGCATGCAGGCGGTCAACGGCATCAGCGACATCGCCGCCAACACCGGCCGCAACGGCAGCTTCCTGGTCGCCCCCGGCAATACCCGCAGCTACACCCTCTATGCCGAGCGCGAGGGCGCCTTCGCCGCCACCAGCCTGGGCGCCACCTTCGGTGGCCAGGGCGGGGCCGGGAACGTGGCCAACGGGCTGTTCGGCCAGGTGGTGGTGGTGCCCAAGGGCGGCCGCACCTACCGCAACACCCTCACCGAGGAGGAAATGCGCCTGGCCACCACGGGTCGCGCGCCCACTGGCCAGCCGGTGATCGACTACGAGGCTCGCTATCCGCAGGTCGAGCCGTGGATCGCCGAAGGCAAGGCCGGCAAGCCGATCATCGCCATGGTCGACGGCAACGAGATCCTCAGCAGCGAGACCGACGCCATCGTCATGGGCCCCAACCCCGACGGCAGCTTCCCACGCTCGACCTATCCGCTGGAAAGCGTCGGCAAGCGCAACCCGGCACTGCCCAACCGCCTGGAGGCGTTCCGCGACTTCGCCTCGCAGTTCGCTGACGAAGTGGCCGCCACCCAGGCCTTTCCCGGCTATTGGGCCGACCCTGTGATGGGCCACGTCCTGGAGCCGACCCGCGACTCCTTCATGATCAACTACGGCTCTGGCGGCATGGGCGCCGAGGTGGTGGCCAACCGCCTCGGCGTGGGGCCGATGCACGACTGCTTGTCGTGCGCCTACGAGGAGTTCTTCCTCAGCGCCCACACCGTGGGCGACATCGGCACCCTGGTGGACGTACCGGCCAACGTCGGCCTGGAGCAGATCCGCCCGGGCGAAACACCGCCGGCCAGCGCGACCGGGGTCAAGGCCAGCATGGCCCTGTACCCGTCGGAGCCGGCCAACGTGCACCACAGCTACATCGGTGACTTCACCAAGTTTCGCAATACCCACAATGGCCACGAGCAGCACATCTTCCACCTGCACGGCCACCAGTGGCTGTTCAACCCCAATGACGACAACTCCGACTACCTCGATGCCCAAGGCATCGGCCCGGGTGTCGGCTACACCTACGAGATCGCCAACGGCGGTTCGGGCAACCGCAACCGGGTGGCGGGCGATGCCATCTACCACTGCCACTT
Source organism: Pseudomonas guariconensis (assembly GCF_024127895.1). Lineage (GTDB taxonomy): Bacteria > Pseudomonadota > Gammaproteobacteria > Pseudomonadales > Pseudomonadaceae > Aquipseudomonas > Aquipseudomonas guariconensis_B. The sequence continues at coordinate 101,033 of NZ_JAMYBK010000012.1, forward strand.
CTACCCGCACTTCGCCCAGGGCATGTGGGGCATGTGGCGGGTCCACGATGTGTTCGAGGAGGGCACCCGCCTGGCGGTCAGCGGCGAAAGCGAGAACGGCTTCCACAGCACCCCGTTCGCCCTGCGCAGCGGCAAGCCCGCTGCCGGTGCCCGGGCCCTGCCGGACGGCGAGATCATCGCCGGCACGCCGATCCCGGCGATCGTGCCGTTGCCCGGCAAGGCCATGGCGCCGATGCCGGGCAAGGTGACGGTGGTGCCGAAACTCGCCCAGACTCTGGTCGCCGGCCATGACGACGATGACGAAGACGACGACGAGGAAGGCGACGACCACTCAGGGCATGGCGCCTCAGGGCCCCGCGCAGTGGGCTCCCTGGCCCTGGTCGATCGCAGCGAGAGCAACCGCAACGCCGATGGCAGCCTGAAGAACCCCGGCTACCCATTCTGGATCGGTGGCATGGAAAGCAGCGTCGGCCAGCGCCCGCCGACCCCGCCGCTGGACATGCTCGACCCGGCCCTGGCCCGTCAGCTCAAGGACAGTGGCAATGCCCTGTGGGCCGACCTCGACCCGAACCAGGTCGACGGTTGGGATGGCGGCCTGAGCCGGCACACCCTGGACGGCCTCTCCTCCGGTGGCCAGGCCCTGACCACCACCACCCGGCTGGACTTCTCCAAGGTGGTGCACAAGGCCAAGCCGATCTACCTGCCGGAAGAGGGCACCGAGGTCGAGCAGGCGGCCATGCGGTTCCATGCCAAGGCCGAGCACGCCAGCTTCGCCCTGCTGCCAGGCGGCCAGTTGCAGCCTGGCAACTTCCGCACCAACGGTGCCTTGCCCAGCGCCGGCGCGCCCTTCTATGAACCGTGCATGGACGATCGCGGCAAGCGCCTGACCCAGGCCTCGGGGCTTGGCGAGTTCTTCAGCGGCGAGAGCCTGACCGGCCTCAACTTCCGTGGCGGCTCCAGCTTCACCGCCGACCGCCCGCGCATCTACAAGGGCGCCAACATCCAGTTCGACGCGGTGTACAACAAGGTCGGCTACCACTTTCCGCAGGCGCGCATCATCGCCCTCTGGGAAGACGCCTGGCCAGTCATCACCAAGCAGCGCCCACCGGAGCCGCTGGTGATGCGCATGAACACCTTCGACTGCACCCTGTACCAGCACACCAACCTGATCCCGGCGTTCTACGAGATGGACGACTATCAGGTGCGCACCCCGACCGACGTGATCGGCCAGCATATCCACCTGCCCAAGTGGGACCTGACCGCCTCCGACGGCTCGGCCAACGGCTGGAACTATGAAGACGGCGTTCTCTCGCCCGGCAGCTTGGTGGAGCGCGTGCAGGCCATCCGCAGCTTCAACGGCTGCACCGAGGGTGACGAACGCGAGGGCACCGCCGCCTGCCCGAAAGCCAAGCAGCACCCGTACTTCGGCCGCTTCGGCAGGGCCGACTGGCTGGGCGCACGCACGGCCATGCAGCGCTGGTTCGCCGACCCGCTGGTCAACGTGCACAACGTCGACCGTGGCCTGGGCACCATCTTCACCCACGACCACTTCGGCCCGTCGACCCACCAGCAACTGGGCCTGTACGCCACCGTGCTGGCCGAGCCGGCCGGCTCCACCTGGTACCACGCCGAGACCGGCGAGAAGCTGTACGACCCGGCCGTGCGCCAGGATGGCGGGCCGACCTCGTGGCAGGCGGTGATCCACACCGGCGACCATGATGGCGATGGCCGCAACGACAGCTACCGCGAGTTCTTCCTCGAATACAGCGACTTCCAGCATGCCTACGAGGCGGGTGTGTACGTGGGCGCGGGCCCGGACGGCATCCCCGACAGCCAGGCCTATCCGGCCACGGCTGACAGCTTCCGTTACGCCATCAACCCGCCCGTGCGGCAGAAGGCGTCCAACCTGCTGGAGGCGGTGGTCGAGTCGCGTGGCGGCCTGGCCCCGGGTTGCCCGACCCGGCCGTGCCCGCAGGCGATCTCGGTGGATGATCCGGGCATGTTCGTCGTCAACTACCGCAACGAGCCGCTGGCCCTGCGCGTGTTCGATCCCAACAAGGTCGGCCCGGACGGCAAGCGCGGCATGCAGGCCGATGGCCTCGGCGGCGACCTGGCCTACGCCATGCAGAGCCGTACCGACCGCGCCATCCCGGCAATGAACCTGGCGCCGTCGGCGATCACCGCGGCGGTCGGGCCTACCGGCGGCACCACGCTGTTCCCACCGCACATCAACCAGGGCAGCGAGCCGGGCGACCCATTCACCCCGATGCTGCGCACCTATTCCGGCGACAACGTGCGCCTGCGCATCCATGCCGGTGGTCACGAGGAGGAACACAACATCACCCTGCACGGCGTGAAGTGGCTGCAGAACGGCTCCGGCTATGGCAGCAGCTCCAACTCGGGGTGGAAATCCTCGCAGATGGTCGGCATCTCCGAGCAGATGGGCTTCATGGCACCGGTGTCGATGATCTCCAGCTCCGCGGCCACCAACGGTGACTACCTGTACTCCCTGGACGCGGCACTGGAGGGCTACTGGAACGGCATCTGGGGCGTCATGCGCAACTACACCGCCCATCGCCCGGACCTGATCGCGCTGCCGAACAACCCGCAGCCGGTGGCCATGCGCAACACCGTGGCGTTCGATGGCATCTGCCCGCGAACCACCGCCAACCCCAACGGCATCGGCAGCCGGCCGACGGTCAAGCGCAGCTACGAGATCGTCGCCGCCCTGGCCAACGACATCCTGCAGAACAACCACGGGGTCAGCATCGACGACCCGGCCGGCGTCGGCCAGCACGTCGGCGGCCCGCTGAAGGCCAACGGTGGCACCTTGGTGTTTAACAGCCGCAAGACCAGCATCCCGCAGGTGACGGTGACCGACGAGGAGGAGGGCACCACCTTCACCATCGGCGGCCACAGCGCCCCATTGCACGACCCGACCGCGGTGCTGTACGTGCGCAAGGCCGACCTGGACCCGGCCACCGGCAAGCTCAAGGCCGGGGTCCCGGTGGAGCCGCTGGTGCTGCGGGCCAACGCCGGCGACTGCCTGAGCATCACCCTGGAGAACCGCCTGCCGCTGGTCATGCCCGACCTGCCCAGCACGGCCGTGATGCAGCACGTGGTCAAGCGTGACCGCAACGGCAGCGAGGGCTCCACCGCCTTCAACAACAACCTGATGCGCCCGTCCAGCCACGTGGGCCTGCACGCCCAGTTGCTGGCCTACGACATCACCAAGTCCGACGGCGCCAACGTGGGCCTGAACCCGGTGCAGACCGTGCCACCGCGCGCAGGCAGCAGCGGCGCGTACCCGAGCAAGGTGTACCAGTACTACGCCGGGCATCTGGAGCGCGAAGGCAAGCCGGTGCTGCAACTGGGCCGCACGGTGGACAACATCAACACCACGGCCATCGAGTTCGGCGGCCTCAACCTGACCCCGGCGGACTTCATCAAGCAGCCGCAGAAAGGCCTGGTCGGCGCCATGAGCATCCTGGCGCAGGGCGCCACCTGGACCGAGGACGCAGCCAGCCGTGCCCAGGCCACGGTCAAGGTCGCCGGCCAGCCCGACTACCGCGACTTCGTCACGGTGTGGCAACGCGCGATGAACATGCGCTGGGCCGATGGCCGGCCGGTGGAGGGCATCAACACCGAGGGCAACGGTGTGCCGGGCGATCCGAAGGACAACGGCAACATGGCCATGAACTACAAGACCGAGCCCCTGTGGTTGCGCTTCGGCCTGGCGCCGGACGCACCCTTCGGCCACGCCGACGGCAATGGCTTCGCCGATGTGCCCAACGCCCACATGGCCTACAGCAACGACCTGGTCGGCGGCGACCCGCAGACCCCGGTGCTCTGGGCCAAGCCCGGGCAGCCACTGCGCAGCCACGTGCTGATGCCCAGTGGCGGCAGCCGTGGCATCACCTACCAACTGGACGGGCACCTGTGGCCGCTGCACGCCTACCAGGCCGAGAAGAACGACCTCGATGGCTACCCCATGGGCCTGCCGGGCATCGGCTCGGTGCGCTTTGGCTACAACCCGATGTCGGTCTACATCGGCGCCCAGGAAAGCGTGCTGCCGGCGGCGCACTTCAGCTTCATGCTGCCCAGCGCCGGGGGAGCCAACGCCGTGCCGGGGGACTACCTGTTCCGCGACTATGCCGCCTACGGCAACGTCTCGGGGCTGTGGGGCCTGCTGCGGGTCACCCACGAAGCGCCGCCGGCCACCGCACCGGCGCAATGACAGAAGAGGGGGAGCGTGAGCATGGACAAGAAGACCCGCCCCGCCTACCTGGGGGTATTGCTGGGAGTGGCGCTGATCGGCCTGGGGGTGGCCTACGACAAACTCTGGTGCGACCCCCGCGAGCTGCTGCAGGCACCTGCCGATCCGCAGGCCCTGCACCGGCTCAGCCGGGATGGCGTGACCGTGGAGTTCGAGGCCCGGCCACTGGATGGCGGCGAGCTGCGTGAAGGCAGTTTCGCCAACATCCGTTTCAAGGTCAGCGACCAGAGTAGCGGCCAGCCCTTGTCGGGCATGGCCCCGGGGGCCTGGCTGGACCCGGCGCAAGCGGCCCCCGCCGGGGACCGTGACAGCAGTTGCAAGGCCCGCGTGGCGCTGTTTCTCAAGAGCAGCATCGGCGCCCGGCCGTTGCTCGACCTCAACAGCTACTTCTTGCTGGTGCTGAACAGGGACGCCAGCCTGACGGTGATCGACCCCACGGTGTCGGTGGGGGGCGTCACCAGCACCCTGGCCCGCATCGACCTGCCGGGGCGGCCCATGGACTGGGTGGCCACCGGCGACGACAAGCAGGTGTTCGTGTCGATGCCCGAGCGTGGCCAGGTGGCGGTGATCGATACCGAGACCTTCCGCCACGTGACCAGCCTGGACGCCGGCGAACAACCGCTGCGCGTGGCCCTGCAGCCGGACCAGCGCCGGCTGTGGGTGGGCAACAACAGCAGCGACCCGGCCAAGGGCGGGGTGACGGTGATCGACGTGCCCAGCCGCGGCACCCTGAAGTTCTTCGCCACCGGCTCCGGGCATCACGAGATCGCCTTCAGCGCCGACTCGCGCTACGCCTTCGTCAGCAACCGCGATGCCGGTACCCTGAGCGTCATCGATGCCGCCGAGATGCGCTTGGTCAAGACCCTGGAGGTCGGCCCGCACCCGCTGTCGGTGGCCTACTCGGCGCTGTCCCAGGCGGTCTACGTGGTCGACGGCAAGGAAGGCACGGTGCAGGTGATCGACGCCCGCAGTCACCAACTGCGCCATACGGTCAAGGCCAGCCAGGGCCTGGGGCCAATGCGCTTCAGTGGCGACGGGCGCTACGGCGTGGTGCTCAATACCCTGGAGAACCAGGCCGTGGTGATCGATGCCAGCAACGACCGGTTGATCCACCGTATCCCGGTGGCGGCCGAGCCGTACCAACTGGTGTTCACCAAGGGCTATGCCTACGTGCGTGGCCTGGCCTCGCCGAAGGTCAGCATGATCAACCTGGGCAGCCTGGGCGAGGGGCGCGAGCCGATCGTCCAGGGTTTCGAGGCCGGCGCCGCCGCACCGCGCCAGGCCGGCGACCTGCCGTTGGCCCAGGGCCTGTCGGTGGCGCGCGATGACAACTCGGTGTTCGTGGTCAACCCGGTGGACAATACCACCTACTTCTATGCCGAGGGCATGAACGCGCCGATGTCCGGCTACAACAACCGTGGCCATCAGGCCCGCGCGGCGATCGTCATCGACCGCAGCCTGCGCGAGCTGGCCCCAGGCGTGTACGGCTCGACCGTGAAGATGCCGGCGGCCGGGACCTTCGACGTGGCTTTCCTGCTCAACCAGCCGCAGATCATCCATTGCTTCAGCACCGACGTGGCGGCGGTGCCTGGCGCGGCGGCCCGGCGCAAGGGTGTGCACGCCGAGTTCCTCGGCAGCGACCAGCCGGCGATACAGCACAGCCCCTTCGTCGCCCGGGTGCGCATCCTCGGCAGCGATGGCCAGCCGCGCCTGGGCCTGCGTGACCTGAGCCTGCGCTACTTCCTGGCGCCCTCGTCGATGCCGCGCAGCCTGCCGCTGGAAGAAATTGGCGACGGGGTCTACCAGGTGTCGCTGCAACTGGCCGAGGCGGGTGCCTGGTACCTGCACCTGCAGTCGCCTTCGCTCGGACGCAAATTCACCGAAGAAAACTACACCAGCCTGCGCGTCTTGCCCGCCGCAGCATCCACCGCTTCCCAAGGGGAACCCAGGAGTGTGCGATGAACGCCAATCGTCCCAAGCTGCTCGCCCTCGGCCTGCTGCTGGCCAGTAACCTGGCCCTGGCCCACGCCGGGCATGACCACAGTGCCCAGGAGCATGCCGGCCATGCCGCGCAGGTGCCGGCGGCTCACCAGGAAAAGGCCAGCGTGCGCTTCGCCGACGTTGCCTTGCTCGACCAGGACGGCCTGCCGGTACGCCTGGAAAAGGACCTGGTGGGCGACCGCCTGGTGGTCATGGGCTTCATCTACACCAGTTGCACCACGGTATGCCCGGTGGTCTCGTCGATCATGTCCAAGGTCCAGCAGCAACTGGGCGGGCGGGTTGGCGAGGAGGTCCAGCTGGTGTCGATCAGCGTCGATCCGCAGCGTGACGATCCCAAGCGCTTGCTGGGCTACGCCAAGGCTTTCCAGCATGGGCCGGGCTGGCGCTGGCTGACCGGCTCGCCCTATGCCATCAGCGAAACCCTCAAGGGCCTGGGCAGCTTCAGCGCCGACCTGGCTCAGCACCCGCCGCTGATCATGGTCGGCGACGGGCGCAGTGGCCAGTGGACACGCTACTACGGCTTCACCGACCCGCAGGTGCTGATCGAGGAGGTCAACCGCCTCAGCGCCCGACGGGTGCACGCCAAGAGCACCGCCATCGCCGCCACGCCTGACCACCAGGAGGTGCACCCATGAGCAACCCGGCCACCCGCCGCGCCAGCATGCGCGGCCTCGACTGGCTGGCCCTGGCCGGCTGCCTGTGGATCCTCGCCTCGGTGGCGCTCGCCCACGAGGGCCATGGCCCGACAACGCCGTCGCCGCAACCGGCGCTCCCGCCGATGGCCAGCGGCGGTGGCACCCATGATGCCCAGGCCTGGTTCACCGATACCCTGCTCAAGGACCAGAACGGACGCGAGCTGCGTTTCTACAGCGACGTGCTCAAGGACAAGGTGGTGATGCTCAATGTCATCTTCACCCACTGCACCGACGCCTGCCCGCTGATCACCCGCAAGTTGCGCGAGGTGCGCGAGGCCATGGGGCCGGAGTTGGCCAGCCAGGTCACCTTCGTCTCGATCAGCAGCGACCCGGCCAATGACACGCCGGCGGTGCTCAAGGCGTTCGCCGAGAAGCAGGGGGTGGACGGGCCGAACTGGCTGTTCCTGACCGGCGGGCAGGACGAGGTCGAACAGGTGTTGGGACGCCTCGGGCAGTTCCTGCCCAGCCCCGAGCAGCACTCGACGCAACTGATCGCTGGCGATGTGGCCGGCAAGCGCTGGAGCAGGATCCGCCCGGATGCGCCCGCCGTCGCGATCGCCCAGCGCATGCAGTTGCTGGCCCAGCCACTGGCAGGTCGGTGAACGCCATGGGCCGGCTGCTGGCACTGTGGCTGGGCCTGTCCCTGTGCGGGGCGGCCGTGGCCCTTGACCTGAACGAGCAGGAACAGGCCGGCAGGCGCCTGTACCGCGAGGGTGTGTCGAGCAGCGATGCCCAGGTGCTGGCACGGGTCGGCGCCAGCGACGTGCAGGTGCCTGCCAGCGTATTGCCCTGTGCCAGCTGCCATGGCAACGATGGCCGTGGCCGCGCCGAGGGCGGCGTGCGCCCGCCGAGCCTGGACTGGCAGCGCCTGGCCGTGGGTCAGGGGGCGCGCCAGGTCAACAACCGGCGCTACCCGGCCTACACCGAGGCTAGCCTGGCCCGGGCCATCCAGCATGGCCTGGACCCGGCCGGCAACCGCCTGGACCCGGCCATGCCGCGCTTCGACCTGAGCCTGGCCGACCAGCGCAACCTGACCGCCTACCTCAAGCGCCTGGCCGAAGAGCGCGACCCCGGCGTGGAGGAGGCCGTGCTGCGCCTGGGCACCCTGTTGCCCACGCACGGGCCATTGGCCGAGGCGGGCAGGGTGGTGCGCGCGGTCCTGGAGGATGGCCTGGCGCAGCTCAACCAGCAGGGCGGCATCCATGGCCGTCGCCTGCAACTGGTGGCGCTCGACCCGGGGCCGGACCGGGACAGCGCCCAGCAGGCCTTGGCGCGCTTGCTGGACGACGAGCAGGTGTTCGCCCTGGTCGCCCCGCTGGCCCCGATGCTCGACGCGCACCTGGCCGGCGAACTCGAACGGCGTGGCGTGCCGCTGGTCGGCAGCACCCCGCGCAGCGGCGCCAGCCCGCAGATCTTCGACCCGTTGCCTGGCCTGCCCGAGCAACTGCTGAGCCTGGCCAGACATGCCCGCGACAGCCTGGGCCTGGCTTCCGACGGGCTGCAGGTGGTGTATGCCGGGGCAGAGCAGGCGGCGCTCGCCGAGACCGTGCGCCAGCGCCTGCAAGGCGCCGGCTGGGCCCCACCGCCGGCGCAGGCGTTCGAGGGCCAGGCGCCGGACGGCCAGGGCATCGTCTTTCTCGGCCGTGCCCAGGCTTTCGCCGAACTTGCCGGAGCGCTGCACGTCGCCGGGCGCCAGCCGTACCTGTTCGCCGCCTCCAGCCAGGTGGCTGGCGCCGTGCCTGGCCTTGCGCAGCCCTGGTCGCAGCGGCTGTTCCTGGCCTACCCGTTCCTCCCCGGCGACTGGACCGAGCAGGGGCGTGCCACCCTGGCCGGCCTGCAACGCCGCCAGGGCCTGGACAGCCGCCAGGCGTCGCTGCAGGTGGGCACCTGGTGCGCCCTGCGCCTGCTGGCCGAGGCCCTGAAGCAGGTGGGCCGCGACGCCAGCCGCGAGCAACTGGTGCGTACCCTGGAAGGCCTGCACGACGTGGACACCGGCCTGACCCCGGCCCTGGGCTTCGGCCCGGGGCGGCGCCAGGGGCTGGCCGGCGCCCATGTGGTCCAGGTGGCTCTGCCTGGGCCACGCTTTCACGCCGTCGCCCCGTACCGGGCCATTCCTGATACCCCTTGAATGGAGGTCGCCATGCGAATCCTGTTGCTGTGCCTGTTGCTCGGTAGCCTGCCGAATGCCTGGGCCGACTTGGTGGCGGCGCGGGTCAATGGCGTGGAGATCAGCGTCATGCGCCTGGAGCGCTACTTCAGCGAATACCTCCAGGAACAGGGGCGGGCGCTCGCCAGCATTCGCAGCCCGAGCCTGTACAAGCGCCTGCGCGACCAGGCCCTGGACCAGCTGATCGACAAGGAGCTGCTATGGCAGGAGGCCGGTCGGCGGGGTATCGTCGTCGATGAGGCACAGGTGGCCGCGCGGCTCGACCAGCTGGAACGGGCCTTCGGCAGCGCCGCGGCGTTCGAGCGCCGCCTGGCCGAGGCCGGCTTCGATAGGGCAGGGTTCGCCGACTACACTCGTCACGAGATGGCCGCCCAGCAGGTGTTCGCCCAGCTGACCGCCATCGATGCGCCCAGCGAGGCCGAGGTCGAGGCCTTCTATCAGGCGAATCGGCAAAGACTGCAGGGGACGCAGAACCAAAGTGATAACGCTTCGGTCGAAGGGGAACAGGGCCTGGCCATGGCCAGGGCCGCGCTGGTCGGGCAGTTGCAGGCCCAGGCGTGGCAGTCGGTGCGCCAACGCCTGCGTGAAGGGGCGCAGGTGGAGCGGGCGCGCTGACCCACCGCCGAGCTGGCTTTCCCCACTTCTGGGGAATAACGCAGGGCAAAAGGCCATCAGGTTTCCCCGCATCTGGGGGGAGCCTGCCTGGCATGCGCCGGACAGTGTGGAGGCAACCCAGCAGATCAATGACTTACAACGGTGCGACATGACTATTCACGCCTGGCACGAAGCCTGCTCAAGCCTGTATGAGGCCGCACTTCGCAGACCGGGAAACCGGGCAGTTCTTGGGAGTCGACCTTGGTGAACAGAGTATTGGTAGTCGATGACGAGCAGACCCTTGCACAGAACCTGCAGGCCTACCTGCAGGCGCAAGGCCTGGAAGTCCATGTCGCCCATGACGGTGCCACGGGTATCGGCCAGGCCACAGCCCTGGCGCCGGATGTGATCGTGCTGGATTACCGCTTGCCCGATATGGAGGGGTTCGAGGTCCTGGAGACCGTGCGCAGGAACAGGCAGTGCCATTTCGTGCTGATCACCGCCCACCCGACCGCCGAGGTCCGTGAGCGGGCCGCCGAGCTTGGCGTCACCCATGTCCTGTTCAAGCCGTTCCCGTTGGCGGAACTGGCCCGCGCGGTGTTCGACCTGATGGGCATGGAGCGCCAGCGCGCGGCAGCGGACACACAGGCCGAGGGTTTCGTCGAACGACGCCAGAACAGGAACGAGACGTTCCCCCTGCAGTTGTACGATGGCAGCTGGGTCCTGGCCGATCGCCGCCGCAACGGCGCCAAGCCCCCCGAACCTGACGACGACCAACTGCTCACCGGGGAATAGCGGCGCCCGCGGCCACTTTGGAACTCCCGAACCAGCCTGCGACGCGCCCCCTGAGCGGAGTCGCAGGTCATGCCCGAAGCCACCGATCCAGCCGTCGACGCATACCCTGTAGAAGCAGGCTCGCCCGTGCAAGGGCCGCTGCCGACGTCTCAACCTTGCGCCTACCCCCGCGAACTGCTCGCCCAGGCCCGTCTCGAGGCCGGTGACGAGCGCCTGCTGAGTTGCCTCGAACGCCTTGCCGGCGACACCCCTGCCACCTTCACCCAGCGCCTGGGCGCCACCTTGCATTTCCCGGTGCTCGACAGCCAGGGGCTGCTGGCCAGCACGCCGGTCTTCGAACAGGTCAGCCTGGCCCAGTGCCTGAAACGTGAGTTCGCCCAGGTGCTGCGTGGCGGCGAGGTCATCGGCGTATTCGCCGACCCGTTCGACAACGCCCGCCTGGCCTGGATCGACGATTGCCTGCAGGGCGCGCCGCTGTACCTGGCCCATGCCGCGGACCTGGCCGCCTTCCTGGCGCGCCAGGAAGAGAGCTTCCACGCCATCGACGCCCTCGGCCAGGACGCCGAGCCCGGCGCCGAGGCCGACCCGCTGCAGCGCCTGTCCCTGGCCAGCATCAGCGAAGACCAGAGCCGGGTGGTCAAGCTGGTCAACTCGACCCTCTACGATGCCCTCAAGCAGCACGCCAGCGATATCCACCTGGGCATGACTGGCCAGGGCCTGACCATCAAGTACCGCATCGACGGCGTGCTCAATGGGGCTGGCAAGGCCAGCGGCAGCGCCTTCGCCGAACAGGTCATCTCGCGCATCAAAGTCATGGCTGAGCTGGACATCGGCGAGAAGCGCGTGCCCCAGGACGGCCGCTTCAAGGTCGCCGTGGGCGAGCGGCAGATCGACTTTCGCGTGTCGATCATGCCGAGCATCTTCGGCGAAGACGCGGTGCTGCGGGTGCTCGACAAGCAGGACCTGTCCGATCAGGTCAGCGGCGTACAGCTGCAGGCCCTGGGGTTCGCCGACGAGACCCTGTGCGCCTTGCGCCGCCTGGCCGCCGAACCCTACGGCATGATCCTGGTCACCGGCCCCACCGGCAGCGGCAAGACCACCACCCTCTACGCCATGATCAGCGAGATCAACCACGGCGTGGACAAGATCATCACCATCGAGGACCCGGTCGAATACCAACTGCCGGGGGTGCTGCAGATCCCGGTCAACGAGAAGAAGGGCCTGACCTTCGCCCGTGGCCTGCGCTCGATCCTGCGCCACGACCCGGACAAGATCCTGGTCGGCGAGATCCGCGACCCCGACACCGCGCAGATCGCCGTGCAGTCGGCGCTCACCGGGCACCTGGTGTTCACCACCATCCATGCCAACAACGTCTTCGACGTGATCGGCCGCTTCAGCCAGATGCAGGTCGACCCCTACAGCTTCGTTTCCGCGCTCAACGCCGTGCTGGCCCAGCGCCTGATCCGGCTGGCCTGCCCGCACTGTGCGCAGGCCTGTGCGCCGAGCGACGAAACCCTGGCCGCCTCGGGCCTCACCCGGGCGGCCGTCGGCGGCTGGATCTTCGTCCGTGCCCAGGGCTGCGGCCAGTGCCGTGGCAGTGGTTATCGCGGACGCAGCGCCATCGCCGAGCTGCTGCACCTGGACGACGACCTGCGGCAGATGATCGTCGAACGTCGCCCCCTGTCGCAGATCAAGGCGCTGGCCTGCCAGCGCGGCCTGCGCCTGCTGCGCGCCTCGGCCCTGGACCTGGTCCGCGAAGGCCGCACCACACTCGAGGAGATCAACCGTGTCACCTTTATCGCCTGATCGCTATTGCGCCGTGCTCGGCGCCGAGGGTGTCGGCCTGGGTCGCTGGCACGCACGTCAACACCAGTGGCTGGGCAGCCGCAGCTTCGCCTGCGCAGCCGGCCAGCCGGCTTGGGTCGCGCCCTTGGAGGCGCTGGCCGCGCTGCTGGCCGAGCAGGGCGTACGCGGTGCCCAGTTGCGGGTCTTGCTGTCGGCCCGCTACAGCCGTTTTTGCCTGGTCCCCTGGAGCGACGCCATTGGCCATCCACGGGAGCGGGATGCCTATGCCCGGGCCTGCTTCGAGCACCTCTACGGCCAGCCCCTGGACGACTGGCGCATCGTGTTGTCGGCGGAGCCGGCGGGGGTTGCGCGCATCGCCACGGCGTTGCCCGAGGGCCTGCTGCAGGGGCTGCAGGCGCTAGGCCAGGAGAGCCGGCTGCGCCTGCGTTCGGTGCAGCCGTACCTGATGGCCGCCTACAACCGCAGCCTGGCCCAGCTGGAGCAGGGCGACTTCCTGTTCGTCCTCGCCGAGCCGCGCCGCAGCGTGCTGTTGCTGGCGGCCGGGGGCGCCTGGCAGCAAGTGTTGGCCCAGGGCTGCGCCGACAACGACCAGGCCTTGCAGGCCTTGATCGAGCGCACCTGCGAGCTGTATGGCGAGCGCCTGCCGCGCATCTACCTGCACGCCCCGGGGCGTGAGCAGGTGCCACAACTGGCGGCGGTGCAGCTGTGCCCGCCGGCGGGTGACAGCGACCCGCTGTGCGCCATGTGGCGGGCGGTGGCCTGACATGCGCCGCCTGGACCTGGAATTCCAGCCCCGGCGCAGCAGCCCGCTGGCCTGGGCGTTGCTGGCCCTGGGCTGCTGCGCCCTGGCACTGCTGGTGCTGGTGCAGCAACGGCTGCAAGGCGAGCAACTGGACCTGGAGGCCCGGGTGCACCAGCTTGAGCAGCAGCTCGGCCGCCGCCCGGCCACCGCCGCGTCGCAGAGCAGCGCCGCCAGCCGCGAGCAGGCCGAGCAACTGGCGCAGATGCGCCACGTCTCGCAGCAGTTGCAACGGCCCTGGGAGCAACTGTTCGCCATGCTCGAAGCCCAGCCCCAGGAAGACGTCGCCTTGCTCAGCCTCACCCCCGATGCACGCAAGGGCCAGGTCCGCATCGCCGCCGAGGCGCGCAACCTGGAGGCCATGCTGCAGTACCACCAGCGCCTGGAGCGCAGCGCCGAGTTGCACGATGTCTCGCTGCTCAACCACGAGGTGGTGTCTGGCCAGCCCGAGCGTCCGGTGCGCTTCAACCTCACCGCCACCTGGGAGACCGGCCATGCACGTCCCTAGCCTGATCGTCCATGAACACCTGGCTCGCCTGGGCCGGGCCGGCCTCGGCGCGGTGCTGGTGGCGCTGCTGGCGCTGTTCGTCGCCTGTGCCTGGGTACTGCCCCAGTGGCAGGCCGTGCGCGAGCTGCGCGCCAGCGAGGCGGATGCCCGTGTGCAGGTCCAGCGCCTGCAGCGTGGCGAACTGAAGGTGGCGGCCAAGCCCGAGCAACAGGTGCTGGATGGCTTGCGCCGGCAACTGCCCGGCCAGCCCCAGGCCAGCGAACTGATCGAGCGCTTGTACCGCCTGGCCAGTGCCGAGCGCATCAGCCTGGCCCGTGGTGAATACGCCCTGGGCATCGATCCCAAGACCCGGCTGGCGCGCTACCAGATCGTCCTGCCGGTGCGCGGCAGCTACCCACAGATCCGTGGCTTTCTCCAGGCATTGCCCGGCGCGCTGCCGACCCTGGTGCTGGAGGACCTGGAGCTGCAACGCAAGCGCATCGGCGACGGCGAGCTCAATGGCCGCCTGCGCATGACCCTCTACCTGTCGAGGTCGTGATGAACACTCAGCGCGTGACGATGTGGGTGGGCTTTCTGGGCCTGAGCGCCGCCTTGGCCTGGGCGCCGGGGCACTGGTTCGGCCAGGCGGACAGCGTCGTTCCCTTCGCGGGCAAGCCCGCTCCCACAGGCGCCGTGGGCACCGCCGAACCCGTGGGCGAGCGCTCGTCGGGGCGTCGAGGCGCCGTGACAGGGCCGGCCCAGGCCCCACGAAACCTGTTCCCGGTGCAGCAATGGAGCCAGCCCAAGGTCCTGGCCAGCGTGACCGAACGCCCTGTGATCGCCGCCCCGGTGGCCGCCGTCGCGCCCACCGCGCCGACGCTGCCGTTCCAGTTCGTCGGCCGCCTGGGCGATCGCGATGACCTGCAGGTGTTCCTGCAGAACGGCGAGAAGCTCTACGTCGTGCGCCAGGGCGACGTCATCGACGACACCTACCGCCTCGACCACGTCTCGGCCACCGAGCTGAGCCTGGTCTACCTGCCACTGCACCAGCCACAGACGCTGTCTGTCGGGAGCGCACCATGAAGCCATCGAAGTCGTGCAAGCCTGCTCCGTTCATGCTCCTGGCCCTGTGCGTGGCCCTGGCCGGTTGTGGCTCGAGCGCCGTGCGCAAGGACAGCGACGCGCTGTTCAAGGAAGGCCAGTACGAGGCCGGCATCGCCCGCCTGGAAGAGGCACTGCGCGACAAGCCGCGCGACACCGAGCTGAACATCGCCCTGGCCCATGGCCGCCAGCGCGCGGTCGAGGCCCTGCTGGCGCAGGCCGACAGCGACCGTAGCCGCCATGACTTCAGCGGTGCGCGCATGGGCTATGGCCGAGTGCTGACCATCGAGCCGAACAACCGCCGCGCCCAGGAAGGTATCCGCCAGCTGGAGTTGATGCGTACCCTCGATGAGCGCGTCGCCCTGGGCCAGGCGGCGCTGCGTCAGGGCGACCTGTTCGGTGCCGAGCGCCACATGCGCGAAGTGCTGCGCCTGGACCCGCAGAACCAGAAGGGCATCATCCTGCGCAGCGACATCGAGAACGTCCAGGCGCGTACCGCCCAGCCGTTCCCGCAACTGCGCAGCAAGCTGGAGCGGCCGGTGACCCTGGAGTTCCGCGACGCCAACCTCAAGACCATCTTCGAGGTGCTGGCCCAGGTGGCCGGCATCAACTTCATCTTCGACAAGGACCTGCGCCCCGACATGAAGGCCACCATTTTCGTGCGCGAGGTGCGCATCGAGGACGCCGTGGCCCTGCTGCTGGAGCAGAACCAGTTGCACCAGAAGATCGTCAACGACAACACCCTGCTGATCTACCCCGCGTCGCCGCAGAAGACCAAGGACTACCAGGAACTGGTCATGCGCACCTTCTACCTGACCAGCATCGACGCCAACACCGCGCTGAACATGCTCAAGACCATGCTCAAGACCCGCGACGTGTTCGTCGACGAGCGCCTCAACACCCTGACCATGCGCGACACCCCCGACGCCGTGCGCATGGCCGAGAAGCTGCTGCAGTCGCAGGACCAGTCCAACCCCGAGGTGGTACTGGAAGTCGAGGTGATGGAGGTGGCCCGCTCGCGCATCCTCGACCTCGGCCTGCAATGGCCCAACACCTTCGGCGTGCTCAACGACCAGGGCAACCCGGTCAGCGTGCTCGACCAGTTGCGCGGCATCAACTCCAGCCGCATCAGCATCGGCCCGGCACCCCAGGCCAAGATCAATGCCGCGGACAAGGGCATCAACACCCTGGCCAGCCCCGTGATCCGTGTCAGCAACCGCGAGCAGGCGCGCATCCACATCGGCCAGCGGGTGCCGATCGTCAGCGCCACCTCGGTGCCTTCGACCCAGGGCCCGGTGATCACCGAGAGCATCACCTACCTGGATGTGGGCCTCAAGCTCGAAGTGCAGCCCACCGTGCACCTGAACAACGAGGTGGCGATCAAGGTGGCCCTGGAGGTGAGCAATGCCACGCCCCTGGAGCCGACCCGCCAGGGCACCATCCCGGTCCAGGTCGACACCCGCAATGCCCAGACCAGCCTGCGCCTGCACGATGGCGAGACTCAGGTGCTGGCCGGCCTGGTACGCAACGATCACAGCTCCAACGGCAACAAGATCCCAGGCCTGGGCGACATCCCTGGGTTGGGCCGGCTGTTCGGTAGTCATCGCGACGACATGAGCAAGTCCGAACTGGTGCTGGCGATCACCCCGCGCATCGTGCGCAACCTGCCGTACCAGAGCCCGTCGGACATGGAGTTCGCCACCGGTACCGAGTCCAGCCTGCAGGTACGCCAGTTGGCCCAGCCGCTGCCCTCGGGCGGGCTGCCGGCCGAGGCTCCGCTCGATGCGCCCGCCGACGCGCCGTTGGCCGAAGGCCAGATGGCCGTCGTGCCGCCCACCCGGAGCCCACGGCCATGAAACGCCCGCAGCGTGGTTTCAGCCTGATCGAGGTGGTGCTGACCCTGGCGCTGCTCGGGCTGCTCGCCAGCATGGCCGCGCCCTTGACCGAGACCGTGGTGCGCCGCAACAAGGAACAGCAACTGCGCGAGGCGCTGTACCAGATCCGCGACGCCATCGATGCCTACAAGCGCGCCTTCGACGCCGGCTACATCGAGAAGCGCCTCAATGCCAGCGGCTACCCCCCGAACCTGCAGGTGCTGGTGGACGGCGTGCGTGACGTGCGCAGCGCCAAGGGTGCCAAGTTCTACTTCCTGCGCCGTATCCCCCGCGACCCATTGCTCGCGGCCAAGGACGACGACCAGGGCGGCTGGGGCCTGCGCGCCTACGACAGCAGCGCCGACGACCCGCGCCAGGGCGAGGACGTGTTCGACGTGTATTCCCGGGCCCGCGGCAAGGGCCTCAACGGCATCCCCTACGGGCAATGGTGACGGCGATGAAACGTAGCCTGGGTTTCACCTTGATCGAACTGCTAGTGGTGATGGCGATCATCGCCACCCTGATGACCATCGCCATGCCGCGCTACTTCGACAGCCTGGAGGCCTCCCGCGAGGCGACCCTGCGCCAGAGCCTGGCGGTGCTGCGCGAGGCCCTGGACCACTACTACGGCGACACCGGCAGCTACCCCGAGTCGTTGGAGCAACTGGTGGAGGCGCGCTACCTGCGCAATACGCCGGTCGACCCGATCACCGAGCGCAGCGATGCCTGGCAACTGGTGCCGCCGCCCGAGGGCGTGGCTGGCGGCGTGGCCGATATCAAGAGCGGAGCAACCGGGAGGGCGCGTGATGGCAGCCTCTATACCCAATGGTAAGGCCTGCGCGGGCTTCACCTACCTGGGCGTGCTCTTGCTGATCGCGGTCGGCAGCCTGGCCCTGGCCGCCAGCGGCAGCCTCTGGTCGGCGACCGCCCAGCGCGAGCGTGAGCGCCAGTTGCTGTGGGTCGGCGGCCAGTACGCCCAGGCCCTGCGCAGTTACTACCGGGCCTCACCGGGCCTGGCCCAGTACCCCCAGGAACTGCGCGAGTTGCTGGAGGACAACCGTTTTCCCTCGCCGAAACGGCACATCCGCAGGCTCTACCCGGACCCGATCGAGGGCAGCGACGACTGGGGCCTGCTGCGCTCGATCGATGGCCGCATCACCGGCGTGCACAGCCGCTCGGATGCCACGCCGCACAAGCGCGCCGGCTTCGACGCCCAGTGGTCCGCGTTCGAAGGGCTGGAGCACTACAGCGACTGGCAGTTCGTCGCCGAGCAGGCCTTCGCCGAGGGTGGCAACGCCACGTTCCGTCATGCCGGCCCGGGAGATACGCCATGAAACGCCTGGTCATGATCGGCTGGCTGTGCCTGTTGCTGGGCGCCTTGCCCAACGGTGCGGCCCGCGCCAGTGCCGAGGACGAGATGATGGGTTTCATCGTCGACCACACCATCTCGCACATCGGCCACGACTTCTACAACGCCTTCACCGACCGCCTGCGCGCCACCAGCCGCCTGGATTTCAACCTGGTGGTGCGCGAGCGCCCCGATGCCCGCTGGGGCAGCCTGGTGACGGTGGAATACGAACGCGAGGTGCTGTACCGGCGCTTCCTGCCGCCCAACACCACGCAACTCAAAGACGAGGCCGTCGCGGCCGCCGACCTGGTCAAGCAGCAGATCATCCAGCGCAAGCTGCAGCGCCTGCTACAGGACACCACCGATCTGGAGAGGGACGAGCTATGAACAACCGCATTCCCCGTTGTATCGCCGCCTGCCTGCTGGCCGGCGCCGCCGCGGGCCTGGCCCAGGCCACGGAGCTGGTGTACACGCCGGTCAACCCGGCGTTCGGCGGCAACCCGCTCAACGGCACCTGGCTGTTGAACAACGCCCAGGCGCAGAACGACTACGACGACCCAGACCTGAAGAAGCGTACCTCGTTCAGCGGCACCTCGGCCCTGGAGCGCTTCAGCAACCAGCTCGAGTCGCGGCTGCTGTCGCAGTTGCTGGACAACATCAGCAACGGCACCACCGGCAGCATGTCCACCGACTCATTCCTGATCGACGTCATCGACGATTCCGGCGCCTTGAGCATCAAGGTCACCGACCGTGCCACAGGCGAAGTCTCGATCATCGAGGTCAGCGGCCTGAACCCCTGAGAGGGACGGGTCAATAGGGGAGAACGACCATGAAACGCCTGCTGAGCGCACTGCTGATCCTCGCCACCTTGCAAGGCTGCGGCCTGCGCGAGCCGATGCCCGCCGAACAGGACACCGAGACGCCGACCCTGACGCCTCGGGCTTCCACCTACTACGACCTGTTGAACATGCCACGGCCCAAGGGACGGCTGATGGCGGTGGTGTATGGCTTTCGCGACCAGACCGGGCAGTACAAGCCGACCCCGGCCAGTTCGTTCTCCACCAGCGTCACCCAGGGCGCGGCGAGCATGCTGATGGATGCCCTCAATGCCAGCGGCTGGTTCGTGGTGCTCGAACGCGAAGGCCTGCAGAACCTGCTGACCGAGCGCAAGATCATCCGTGCCTCGCAGAAAAAACCCGACGTCGCGCCCAACATCCAGAGCGAGCTGCCACCGCTGCAGGCCGCCAACCTGATGCTCGAGGGCGGCATCATCGCCTACGACACCAATGTGCGCAGCGGCGGGGAGGGCGCCCGCTACCTGGGCATCGGCGCTTCCCGCGAGTACCGGGTCGACCAGGTCACCGTCAACCTGCGCGCGGTCGACGTGCGCACCGGGCAGGTGCTGGCCAACGTCATGACCAGCAAGACCATCTACTCGGTCGGCCGCAGCGCCGGGGTGTTCAAGTTCATCGAGTTCAAGGAACTGCTCGAGGCCGAGGTGGGCTACACCACCAACGAACCGGCCCAACTGTGCGTGCTCTCGGCGATCGAGGCGGCGGTGGGGCACCTTTTGGCGCAAGGTATCGAGCGGCGGCTGTGGCAGGTGGCGGGGGACGGCGGGGGCGACAAGGCGGTGTTGGAGAAGTACCTGAGTCAGAATCAGCAGGAGTAAGTGGCTTCTGGCTGTAAGCCAGTCCAGTGAATGTGAATGGACAGAAAATCAGCGTCTCGGTAGGACAGGCGCAAACCTGCGCCGTGGCAAGCTGAGTAACCTCGCCGGGTCGGAGAAGTCCGACCCGGTTTTTTTACTTTTTTGGTCTGGAGGCTCAGTTTCAAAGTTCTTCCTGCCAAAAATCGAGCGGTGCTGCAAAACACGGGGAGGCATGCGCGTTTCCGAGCCTGGTGGCCAACGAGACTGAGTCGATAGGGGATCAACCCGCCTTGCGCAACGTCAGGTTGATCCGCCGCTCGCCCAGGCGTGGATGCACGCCGGGCTTGATTGGCAGCACACCGTGAAAGCGCAGGCGATCTTCGCCGCCCCAGACCAGCACGTCGCCGTGGCCCAACGGTATGTGCCGGGGCCGGTCCGACCGTTGCAGCCCACCGAACAGGAACACCGCCGGCAAGCCTAGCGAGATCGACACTATCGGTTGGCCGAAGTCCGCTTCGTCACGGTCCTGGTGCAGGCTCAGGCGGGTGCCGGGCAGGTAGTGGTTGACCAGGCAGGCGTCCGGGACGAAACCGTCGAAGCCGGCAGTGGTCGCAGCGCGGCCGGCCAGGTCGAGCAGTATCGGCGGCAGGGCGGGCCAGGGTTGGCCGCTGACCGGGTCGGTCGGGCTGTAGCGATAGCCCTTTTCGTCACTCACCCAGCCCAGCGACCCGCAGTTGGTCAAGGCCACTGCCATGTGCAGGCCGCCCGGGGTGCGCATGTGCCGGAAGGGCGCGGCGCGCAGGACCGGGCGCAAGGCGTCGAGCAGCGCCTCGACCTCGGGCACGGCGAAGCCGGGCAGCAGCACGGTCTGGCTGGCCAGGCGTTGCGGCTGGGGGCCGAACAGGTCGAGGTCGGACTGGATCATGGTGCTGGCACGGGTCGGAGGTCTGGCCATTGTAGCGTTGTGGGGCTTTTCGTGGATAAGCCTTCTCACAAAGGTTCACTGCGGTGCTGACTTGGGTGGGCTTGCCGACGGGGGGAGAGGGACAAAAAGGAACCGCGGCGCCAGGGAGAAGCACACCGCGGTCCAAGGGGGAGGGGGTTATTGCTGGGTCACGGTCGCCAGGTTGGCGTTGCCGTACTGGGTGATGGTGGCGGTCTGGTTGGCGCCGCTCTGGTCGACGAAGGCCAGGTTGGCGTTGCCTCCCTGTGTCACGAAGGCGACGTTGACACCATCGGCCTGCTTGATGGTGGCTTCGTTGCCGCTGCCGTACAGCTGGTAGGTGTAGCTCTGGTTGCCATAGCCGGACTGCTCGAGGGTGATGGCGTTGCCGCTGCCGGCGCTCAGGCCCGTGGCGTAGTTGTCGCTGCCGCGCTGGTCGGCGATCAGCAGGTTGTCGCTGCCGTTCTGCTCGAAGTACAGCTCGTTGTTGCTGTCGACCTGGTTGGTCTGCATCTGGTTGCCGGTGCCTTTCTGGTTCAGCTGGGCCAGCTGGTTCATGCCGTCCTGGGTCAGGTTGACGCCGTTGCCGGTGCCGGTCTGGTTGATCTCGGCACGCTGGCCGCTGCCGAACTGGCCGCCGGGTTTCTCGCCCTTCCAGTTGCTGGCCATGATCTTGTTGCCATTGCCGGTGGTGGTGATGCTCAGGCTGTGGTTGTCACCGGTCTGGTAGGTGAAGTGCAGGTTGTCGCTGCCGTTCTGGGAAATGCTGGTCACCGACTGGGTGGTCTCGTACTGATCCGACCAGCTGGCGTTACGCTGGCCGTTCTGGGTCAGGCTGGCGGTGTTGGCCTGGCCGAAGCTCTGGTCGATGTAGCCTTCGTTGAGCTGGCCTTGCTGGTACACGGTGGCCTGGCTGGCGTTCTGGTTGTCTTGCCAGACCTCCATGGAGTTGCCGGTGCCGTACTGCAGGATGCCGATGGTGCCGCCCAGGCCGTCGCGCTGGTCGCCGTAGGCCCAGTTGGCCGAGCCGTCCTGATAGATCTGGATGTCGCCGTTCTGGTGGCTCAGGTGCTCGGCGGCGGCGAAGTTGCCGCTGCCGCCTTGCATGATCAGGCTGCGGTTGTTGGTGCCGCCGAACAACTGTTCGACGACCGCCTCGTTGCCACTGCCCCATTGCTGGGTGGTGGCCTGGCTGCCCACCTGGGTGTCCTGGAACACCAGCGAGACGTTGCCGGTGCCTTGCTGGGCCTGCAGGGACTGGTTGTTCTCGCCGATCGACTGGCTGGCGAAGTTGTCGTTGAGGGTGCCGCCGGACTGCTGGGTGATCTGGCTGCCGTTCTCGTACAGCTGTTCGCCGTAGCCGGCGTTGTACGAGCCGGTGGCGCTCTGCTGGATGTCGCTGGTGCTGTTGTCCTGCACGGCCATGTGGTTGTGGCCCTGGCCGGTCTGGTGCTGGGTGGCCGAGGCGAAGGGCGCGAGGCTCTGCAGGACCTCGGCGATGTTCTCGTTGCCCTGCTGGGTCTGGGTCGAGGTGCTGTCGTCGGCCATGACCTGGCCGGCCAGGGCCAGCACGATGGCGGCGCTTAGGGGAGCGAGCTTGAACATGATGGTGCCTCCAGGTCTATCGGTATTGGGTGATGTGAATCTGCTGGCCGTTGCCGGCCTGGGTCACGGCGCTGGTGAGCCCGCTGCCGTGCTGTTCGATGTTGGCTGTGTTGTAGTTGCCGATCTGTTCGATCGACGCACTGTTGCGGCTGCCACGCTGCTGGATCGACGCGCTGTTGCCTTGGCCCTGCTGGGTGATCGACGCCATCAGGTCGCTGCCTTCCTGCAGGATGAACGCCTCCTGCGCGCCCCCGGCCTGGACGATGCGGCCCAGCAGGGCCTGGCCGTTCTGGTCGAGGGCGGCGCGGTTGCCCGTGCCCTGCTGCTCGATCACCGCCAACTGGCCGGCGCCGGCCGGCAGCAGGCGGACGATCGACGGCTCGCCGAGGTCGTTGCCGGCGGCAAGGTCGGCGTTGTCCATCAGGTCATCGGCCCAGCCGGGCGGGATGGCCTGGCCCACCAGGGCCAGGCCGAGCAGCAGTGGATACAGGCGTTGCATGGCGTCTCTCCCTGGCCTTGGCTACTGCACGTTCACCGGCACGGTGCGTTCGCTGCCCTGGCTGCTGCGGATGATCGCCGTCGGGTTGGCCGTCGGGATCACCGTGGTGCTGTTGCTCACCGCCAGGCGCCAGCGGCCGGTGATCGGCACTGCGACGCTGCCCAGGGTCACCAGGCCGTTCGGGGTGGTCACCTGCACTGTGACGGTGTTGCCGGTGGTCACCGACGACGTGCCGCTGATATCCCAGTTGAAGCGGTTGTTGGAGCGCGCCGTGACGCTGGCCGCGGTGACCGTGAAGGTCTCCTGGGCCGGGCGTGGCGACACCTGCACGGTGACCGTGCCACTGCCGGAGAGCGCCCCCAGGGCATCGCGCGCCACGTAGGTGAAGCTGGTGCTGAACGGGGTGGTGATGGTGCCCGGCGGTGTGTAGGTGACCACGCTGCCATCGGTGCTGACCGTGCCTCGGCCGGCCGGCGGCTGGGTGACGCTGGCCACGCTCAGCGGCAAGTTGCCTTCCGGGTCGCTGTCGTTGGCCAGCACGTCGATGGTCAGCGGCACACCCAGGGTCGCGACGCTGTCCGGCACCGCCGTCGGCGGCTGGTTGGGCGCGACATTGACGGTCACGGTGGCCGGCTCCGACTTCAGGCCCTTGGCGTCCTGGGCGCGATAGCTGAAGGTGGCCACCAGCGACGAGGTGGCACCAGGCGGCGGGGTGTAGGTCACCGCGGTGCTGCCGTTGAGTACCACCGAGCCGAGGCCGGTACCGGGCTGGGTCAGGTCGGCGATGCTCAGTGGCAGGTTGCCGTCCGGGTCGCTGTCGTTGGCCAGCAGGTTGAGCGTCACGGGGACGCCGACGCTGGTGCTGCCGCTGTCGGGCTGGGCCAGCGGCGGCTGGTTCTCGGCTTCCACCGGCGCGCTGCCGAGCACCACCACCGGCTCGACGTCGCTGCCGCCGGCAGCGGACTTGACGGTGACGCTGGCAGGTGGCTGGGCGAGGTCATTGACCGTCAGGCTCTGCAGGGTTCCGGCCTTGGACAGGCGACCATAGCCCTGGGCGACCAGGTCCGGGACCTGCACTTCATCGCTGGAGCTGGCCTCGATGAGCAGGCGCTTGTTGGCCCAGTCGTAGCGCGCGGTACGGATCTTCACCACGTCGCTGAGGGTGCTCGACAACGACGTCGGGCGGGTGGCGCCGGTGCTGCTGCTGGCGGTGATCACCACCACCGCAGGCGGTGCGGCCTGGCTCAGTTGCTGGCTGAAGAACAGCCCGTTGTTGTCGGTCAGCAGGTTGAACTGGCAGGGCGAGGGCGGCGTACCGATCAGCTCCAGGCCGTTGCGCATGCACAGGCTGGCGCTGTTCGGTGCCTTGGCGAACAGCTCGACGCGGGTCCCGGCGGCATTGCGCTGGTAGGTGGCGCGCTGCAGCTCCACCGGGGTCTGGGCACGTGCGTCGAGGACCTTGCCGGAGACGGTGAAGAGGTTGGTCTGGATGGTTCCGGCCGGGCCTTCGATACGCACGAAGTTGGTGTTGAACGGGCTGCCGGTGACGGCTTGGGTGATGTTCGGGTCGCCGACGAAGGTCTCGGTGGCGCCGGTGTCCGGGTTGACCTCGGTGTAGGGCCCGTCGACGCTGCGCAGGAATGGCCCGAGGTTGCCGTTGAGCGCGCCGGTGAAGTTGCCCGGGCCACCGATGCCGATGTCGCGGGTCATGTTGATCGCGCGTCGGCCGGTGGAGGTGACGTTGATGGTCTCGACCCCGTAGGGGTGGGTGATGGTGTAGACGCCGGTGCGTGGGATCGTGGCGCGGATGCGGATGCGGGCGAAGCTCTGCTGGTCGCCATCGACCGGCACCTCGGAGGCGAAGGCCGCCTCCAGGCCTGCGACGTAGACCTCCAGCTCGTAGCCGCTGTTGCCCACCTGCGGGATCTCGGTCTCGGCCAGGAACCAGAACAGCTCCGACGGCCAGTTGTCCGGGAACACCATCGGCAGCCTGTCGTCGTAGCCTGGCTCGGCGGCGAGCATGCACATGTAGTTCGGCGCCGCCGGGGTGCCGGGCGCCCGCGAGCTGATCGCCCGCGACTGGCACAGTTCCAGGGACAGGTCGGTGGAGTCCTTGTACCACATCGGGTAGCGCCCGGTGGCCAGGGTGTAAGGGCCTGGATCGACCTCGGAGAGCGCGGCCCAGGCCACGCCGGAGAGGGTGAAGGAGAGCCCGGCGGCGCATAGCGCCCGGCGTGGCCAAGTGTTCATGCTGCCTCCTTGAAGGCGGAGCCTTTGTCTGTTCATGGCACCAGCACCACGTCTTCGCTGTCGCTGCCGCCGTGGGCGCTGGTGACTTGCACCTTGGCCGGGGGGATCGGCGAGAGCCCGGTGGTGAGGGTCTTCACCGCGCCGTTGCCGGAGAGGCTGCCGATCAGGGCGCCGTTGCCGGTATGGGCGGTGAGGGCGGGCGGGCTGGTTTCGTCGCTGCTGCTGGCCACCAGGGTCAGCTGGCCGCTGGCCAGGCTGTATTCGGCGCGGCTGATGGTCACCAGGTCGGTCAGTGGCAGGTTGGCGCTGGTGGCGCTGCTGGTGGGGATGGCCACGCTGTTGTCGGCGTTGACCACCAGGGTGGTGGGCAGGCTCGGGTTGAGCGCCGACTGGGCGTACCAGGCACCGGTGCTGTTGGCTTCGGTCAGGGTCAGGTTGGGTGTCTGGCTGGTGAGGGTGACGCTGGCCGGCTGGGGTGGGGCCATGACGAAGACATCTTGCTGGGCGCGCAGGTCGCCGTTCTCGCTGTGCCGCGAGTAGGTGCTGCGCAGCGGCAGCAACGGGGTCGGCCGGTGCACCTCGGAGAGCTTGCCGGAGACGGCGAACAGCTCGGTGCGCAGGTCCAGGCCGTTGGGGCCCTCGATGCGCACGTAGTTGGTGTTGAACGGGCTGCCGGTGACAGCCTCCTCGAGGTTCGGGTCGCCGATGTAGCGTTCGCTGGCGCCGGTGACCGGGTTGGTCTCGGTGTAGGGGCCATTGACGCTGCGCAGGAACGGCCCGACGTCACCGGTGAGCGCGCCGTCGTAGGTGAGCGGGGTGCCGATGCCCAGGTCGCGGGTCATGTTGATCGCCCGGCGGCCGGGAGTCTCCACGTCGAACACATCGACGCCATAGGGGTGGGTGACCACGTAGGTACCGGCCACGGGCACGTCCACGCGGATCCGCACCCGGGCGAAGCTGATCTGGTCGCCATCGATGGGTTCCTCGACGCTGAACGCCGCCTCGAGTGCCGTGCCATAGCTCAACTCGATGCCACGGGCGGCATCGACGATCTCGGCATCGGCGGTGAACCAGAAGGCTTCGTCGGGGAAGTTGCCGGGGAACTGGATCGGCTGGGTATCGTCGAACACGCCCGGCGCCGGCGTCAGTGGGCACATGTAGGACGGTGCGCCGGGGGCGCCGCCGACACGTGAGCTGACGGCCTTGGACAGGCACAGGTCGAGGGTCCGGCCGTGGGTGTCCTGGTACCAGGCGGCGAACCTGCCGTTCTCGGGTAGGTAGGGGCCCGGGTCGACCGCATACAGCGCAGCCTGGGCCGGTAGCTGGAGCATGCTGGCAAGGATCGCCACTGCCAGCGGGTGGGGTATCGGTCGGTGCATGAGTCAATCCCTCCTGCAAACGGGCCCAAGGGGTTGGGGCGTCTGACGAGGGATCGGCAACAGCCGTGCCAGTTTGTGGATCTTGCCCTGCAGGCCTTGTGGCGCAAGGGCTGCGGTGATGTTGGTCGGGTCGGTTGGCGCGCTGGGCGGGTGGGCTGGGGGCCCCAGCATTGGGGAATTGGGGCTGCTTTTGTGGTGGGGCGGGCTGGCGCTTTCGCGGGCAAGCTTGCACCCATAGGGGACTGCGCCGAACCTCAGGGCTGCTTCGCAGCCCATCGCCGGCAAGCCGGCTCCCACAGGGTCGGCGGTGTTCACCCAGCATGTGCCCTGCAGAGGACTGTGTGGGGGCTTGCCGGCGATGGGGCGCGAAGCGGCCCCACTGTCAGCGGCAGCATCTCCTCTGCCTTTACGTAAACGTAAGCTTTGTGCCACCCTCCACCCCAGCCTGATGACGGCTCGCGGATTCTGAAGCACACTGCAACAAGTCCCGAAGCCCGTTGCCCCGCTCGCGGAGGCATCGCTGGAGTGAACGATGGCGCGACACATACCCATAACAAACGCCCGCAACCCCTTGCACGAATCCCGCCAGGCCCGGCTCAAGCTGGCCAACGAAGGCGAACTGCCCTCCGGGATGCTGCGCGACGAGATCGATGCCTCCTGGCGCCGTAGCCTCGGCCATGGCCTGGATTGCCTGCAAGGCGAGCAGGTGGGCCTGGGCATGCGCCACGGCCATGACCTGCGCGCCTTGCTGGAGCACAACCGGCTGCTGATCGATGCGGTCACCCCGGAGCTGGACTACCTGGTCAAGCGCCAGGGCAAGAGCGGCATCGTCATCCTCGGCGACGCCCAGGCCAACGTCCTGGCCATCGAAGGGCAGAAGCACGTGCTCAACCGCGATGGCCTGCGCGACCTGCACCCGGGCAGTTGCTGGAGCGAGTCGCTGCGTGGCACCAACGCCATCGGCACGGCGGTGGTCGAAGGGCGGCCGACCCTGATCAACTGTGGCGAGCACTACCTCGACCGGCTCAGCCCGTTCTCCTGCACCTCGGTGCCCCTGCGCGACCCGCGCGGGGAGGTGATCGGTGTGCTGGACATCACCCGCGAGGGGATGATGACCCAGCCCCAGGACAGCCTCTGCACCCTCATGCTGGCGGCCGGCAATATCGAAGGCCGGCTGTTCGGCCTGTGCCACCCCGAGCAGTGGGTGCTGGCCTTCCACAGCCGGCCCCAGTACCTGGCCAGCGCCTGGCAGGGGCTGTTGGCCCTGAGCCTGGATGGCGAGGTGCTGGCGGCCAACGACAACGCCTGCCAGTTGCTGCAGGTGCCGCGCCAGGCGCTGCTCGGGCGGCGCAGCAGCGACCTGCTCGGCGAGCGCTCGTCGGCCTTCATCGCCCGCCTGTGGCAGGGCGGGGTGAGCAGCGTGCAGACCGCCAAGGGCGAGTTCTTCTTCCGGGTCCTGCAACTGCCGCGCCATGGCAACCTCAATGGCGCAGCGGGCGTCGGCAAGCCGGCCGCCTCGGCGAAGTCGCCGGCACTGCAGGCCCTGGCCGGCGGCGATGCGCGCCTGGCCCGTGGGCTGCGTATGGCCCGCCAGGGGCTGGCCAATGGCCTGCCGGTGCTGCTGCTGGGCGAGACCGGGACCGGCAAGGAGGTGGTCGCCCGTGCCTTGCACCAGGCCAGCCCGCGTGCCGACAAAGCCTTCGTCGCGGTCAACTGCGCGGCCATCCCCGAAGGCCTGATCGAGTCGGAGCTGTTCGGTTACCGCGAAGGCGCCTTCACCGGCTCGCGCCGGGGCGGCATGGTCGGGCGCCTGATGCAGGCCCATGGCGGCACCCTGTTCCTCGACGAGATCGGCGACATGCCCCTGGCCCTGCAGGCCCGCCTGCTGCGGGTACTGCAGGAGCGCCGGGTGGCGCCGCTGGGGGCTGCCGACGAGCAGGCGATCGATGTGGCGCTGATCTGCGCGACCCACCGCGACCTCAAGCGCCAGGTGGCCGAACAGGCGTTTCGCGAAGACCTGTACTACCGGGTCAACGGCGTGTCCCTGCGTTTGCCGGCGCTGCGCGAGCGCGACGACCTGGCAGGCATCATCGAGGGCCTGCTGGACAAGTTCGGCGCCAAGGGCGTGACCCTCGACCCAGCCCTGGCCGAGCTGCTCGATGGCTTCGACTGGCCGGGCAACATCCGCCAGCTGGAGATGGTGCTGCGCACCGCCCTGGCCATGCGTGAGGACGGTGAGCAGGTGCTGGGCCTGGATCATCTTACTGACTGCCTGCTGGACGAGTTGGTCAGCGGCGCGGCGCCCTCCGGCAGCCTGCGCGAGAACGAACTGGAACTGATCCGCGGCGCCCTGGCGCGCCACCAGGGGAATGTCTCGGCCGCCGCCGAGGCGCTGGGCATCAGCCGGGCGACGCTGTACCGCAAGCTCAAGCAGTTGCGCGGCTGAGCCATGGGTGGCCTGTTCGCGCGGCTGGTGGAGTCCAGCGACCCCGTGCTGATGCGCCAGGCCCTGGCCTGGCTGTATGGCTTCGTACGCCCGCAGCGGCAGGCCATCGCCGTGCTGCTGGGGTTGTCGCTGTCCGCCTCGCTGCTGGCCCTGGCCCAGCCGTGGCTGGTCAAGACCCTGATCGACGAGGGCCTGCTGGCACGGGACTACCAGACCCTCTGGCACATGGCGGCGCTGATGATCGGCGCCGGGTTGCTCGGCACCGTGCTGGCGGGCGTCAACCGCTACCTGCACACCCGCTTGTCCGGGCGCATCCTGTTCGCCCTGCGTGATGACCTCTATCGCCACCTGCAGCAGCTGTCGCCGTCGTTCTATGGCCGGCGGCGTACCGGCGACATCCTGTCACGGCTCGATGGCGATGTCGCCGAGATTCAGCGTTTTGCCGTGGATTCACTGTTCTCGGCGGTCTCCAGCGTGATCGGCCTGCTCGGCGCCGTGGGCCTGATGCTGATGCTGTCCTGGCAGTTGTCGCTGCTGCTGGCGCTGTTGATCCCCATCGAGGTGCTGTGGCTGCGCTGGATGCGGCGCAAGGTCGAGCGCGAGGTGCGCAGCCTGCGCGAGCGTTCGGCGGACGTGTCGTCGTTCCTGGTCGAGACGCTGCCGGCGATGAAGTTCATCCAGGCCGCCGGCCAGCAACGGCGCGAGGCTGGGCGCCTGGAGCAACTGGGCCAGGGCTACATGGGGCAATTGCTCAAGGTGCAGGTCACCGAATTCTTCACCCAGGCCGTGCCGGGCACGCTGACCTCCCTGTGCCGTGCCTGCGCTTTCCTGGTTGGCGGCTGGTGGGTGATCCAGGGCACCTGGCAGTTGGGCGCGCTGATCGCCTTTTCCACTTACCTGGGCATGGCCGTCGGGCCGGTGCAGAGCCTGCTGGGGCTGTACGTGGCGGTGCAGCGCATGGCGGTCAGCCTGGGGCGGGTGATGGAGCTCAAGCA
The DNA here is from genome assembly GCF_024127895.1 of Pseudomonas guariconensis. GTDB lineage: Bacteria > Pseudomonadota > Gammaproteobacteria > Pseudomonadales > Pseudomonadaceae > Aquipseudomonas > Aquipseudomonas guariconensis_B. Next base: position 130,744 of record NZ_JAMYBK010000012.1, read on the forward strand.
GGAGCCCCTGGCGGTACGCGAGGCGCAGGCGCCGCGGCCGATGCCGGAGGGGCCGGGCGAACTGCGCCTGGAGGCCGTGGACTTCGCCCATGCCGGGCGCCAGGGCGCGGTACTGCGCGGCGTGCAGGTACGCATCCCCGGTGGCCTCAAGGTCGCCATCAGCGGCGCCTCGGGGGTGGGCAAGTCGACCTTGATCGACCTGCTGCAACGCTTCTACGACCCGGACGCCGGGCGTATCCTGCTCGACGGCGCCGACCTGCGCGAACTGGACCTGGCCGCCCTGCGCCGGCGTATCGCCGTGGTCAGCCAGGACATCGTCCTGTTTCGCGGTACCCTGGCGCAGAACTTGGCCTACAGCAGCCCACAGGCCAGCCGCGCGGAACTGGAGCGGGTGGTGCGCCTGACCCGCCTGGACAGCCTGGTGGACAGTCTGCCGCTGGGCCTGGATGGCCTGCTGGGCGAACGTGGCCAGCAGCTTTCCGGTGGCCAGAAGCAACGCATCGCCATCGCCCGGGCGCTGTTGCAGGATCCGGCGATCCTGGTGCTCGACGAAGCCACCTCGGCGGTGGACGAAGCCACCGAGCGCGAGGTGATCGCCGCCATCGACCAGCTGTTCGCCGGGCGCACGCGCATCCTCATCAGCCACCGCGCCTCGACCCTGGCCGACGCCGACCTGCACCTGCACCTGGGCGATGGCCAGTTGCGCGTGCTGCCCCAGGCGATGGCCGACAAATGACCGGTCAAGCCTGCATCGGCATGATCGACAGCGGCTGTTCGCCCGGGCAGGCCCTGGCGCTGCGTGCGGCGCGGCGCTTTTGGCTCGACGACGGCGTGCTGCGCGAAGGCCCAGCGCTGCCCGACCAACTGGGGCATGGCAGTGCCGTGCTGGGCTGCTTGCAGACGCAAGCCGGCGACATGCCGGTGCTGCTGGCCCAGGTATTCGGTCAGCAGTGGAGCACCAGTGCCCTGCAGGTGGCCGCGGCGTTGCTGTGGTTGGTGGAGCAGGGCGCAAGCGTGATCAATCTCAGCCTGGGCTTGCACCAGGACCGGCCCGTGCTGCGCCAGGCCTGCGACGAAGCCCTGGCGACCGGTGCGCTGTTGTGCGCCTCCAGCCCGGCGCGTGGCGGGCCGGTGTACCCGGCGAGCTACCCGGGCGTGCTGCGCATCACCGGCGATGCCCGTTGCGCGCCAGGGCAATGGTCGTGGCTGGGCAGTGCCCAGGCGGATGTCGGTGGCTATGTCGGCGGCCAAGGGCTGGCCGGGGCGAGCCTGGCTTGCGCGGCAGTGAGTGGGCAGGTCGCTGCCTGGCTGCGCGAGTGCCCGTGCCTGGACCGCCAGCAGGTCGTGGAGCGGCTGCGGGCGGGCGCTTGCTTCATCGGCCCGGAGCGGCGAGGTGGCCGCGATGGCTGAAGCGCGGATCCTGGTGCTGGGCGCCGGCCCTGCTGGTGCGGCCACCGCCATTGGCTTGCGCCGGTTGGGTTACCCGGTCACGGTGGTCTGCGACTGGCGTCGTTTCTCCGCGGTGGAGGGCGTGTCCCAGCGGGTGCTCGAAGGGCTGCGCCATGCCGGGCTCGCCGGCGGGCTGGCCGAGGCGGCGATAGCGGCGACGCGACAGGTACGCTGGAACGGCGAGCACCTGCAACTGAACCAGGAGTTCCTGCTCGACCGCCAGCGCTTCGACCAGGCCCTGCGCGATGACTTGCAGTTGGCCGGGGTGAGGTTGGTCGAGGGCCGGGTGCGCGAGGTCATGCGCGAGGATGGCCACCAGGTGCGGCTGGATGATGGCCAACTGCTGCAGGCCGATTTCCTGGTCGAGGCCCGTGGCCGCCAGGCACCTCTGGCCGCCGACCGGCTGCGCGGCCCGGAGACCGTCAGCCTGCTCAACCTCTGGCAGTCCACGCCGGGCACGCCGGCCTCGGCGGTCGAGAGCCTGGACGATGGCTGGGCATGGATGGCGCGCCTGGCCGATGGCCGCTGCTACTGGCAGATCACCCTGGATGCCGGTACGGCGCAATTGCCGGGCAAGGCGGCACTGCCCGCGTACTGCGCCGAACGGCGCCGGCGCTCGGCGCTGGTGGCCGGGTTCTTCGACGAGCGCGCGCTGTTGCCAGCTGCCGTGCATGCGCGCAGCAGCACGGCGATCCTGGCGGGCGAGTGCAGTGGTGGCGACTGGTTGCGCGTGGGGGATGCGGCCATGGCCGTGGACCCCCTGTCGGGGAATGGGATTTTCCAGTCGCTGTCCTCGGCGTTGCAGGCTCCGGCGGTGATCAACACGCTGCTGCGCGAGCCACGGCGGGAGGCCTTGGCGCGGCGTTTTCACCAGGAGCGTATCGAGCAGTTGTTCCTGCGTTTTGCCCGGATCGGGCGGGATTTCTATGCCCAGGAGCAGGCCCGCGGCGAGCATGCGTTCTGGGCCCGGCGGCGCGCCTGGCCGGATGATCGGCCGGTGCACGCCGAGGCCGATTGGCAGGCCGTGCGGGTGGAGCGCCGGCCGGTGCTGCGCGATGGCTGGGTGGACGAGGCAGAGGTGGTGGTTACCCAGGACCAGCCACTGGGGATCTGGCACCTGCAGGGCATCGAGCTGGCGCCGCTGGTGCGCCAGGTGCAGGCGGGCGGGCCGTTGGATGCGCTGCTGAAGCCATTGACCATGCAGCAGCGGGCGATGGTGAAGGGATGGCTGGTTGGGCAGGGGTATCGGTGAGGGACCCGGGGGCTGCTTTGCAGCCTATCGCCGGCCCCCCACAGGGTGCTCGAGTCGATCACAAGTAATGTGGTTTGCAGGGGCCCGTGGGAGCAGCTTGCCCGCGATCAAGGGCGTAGCCCTTGCCATATGTCGGTGGTGTCAGGGCTGGCCCAATCGCCGGCAAGCCGGCTCCCACAGGGCGGTCGAGTCGATCACAAGTAATGTGGTTTGCAGGGGCCCGTGGGAGCGGGCTTGCCCGCGATCAAGGGCGTGGCCCTTGCCATATGTCGGTGGTGTCAGGGCTGGCCCAATCGCCGGCAAGCCGGCTCCCACAGGGCGGTCGAGTCGATCACAAGTAATGTGGTTTGCAGGGGCCTGTGGGAGCGG
>NZ_JAMYBK010000013.1 GCF_024127895.1 Pseudomonas guariconensis
GCTATATCCCGCCTGCGGAGGCTGAGGCAAACTTCCACCAGCAGCAAACAGATCAGGCCGTGGCGGCCTGACTTAAACGAAACGGCCTCCACGAAACCCGGGGTGATTCAATGTTTCTTTTGACGATGTGAATGTCTGCTCTTGGCCCAGGCTGTGTGAAACACCTGCGATTGTCTAACCTTCTGATCGTCGAGATCGTGGCGGGGACGATCGTGAGCGATTCATCGGGGGTGAGGCTCGGACGCAGGCCACACTGCTGTCGGAGTGCCTGGACGATTACATCATCGAAGCAAACTCAGTTCGGTGTGTTTGTAGGAAGCTGGCGCATTTTTTCTTTCGTTCCTTGTAGTCCATTTCCGAAAGGTGCCGATTCCCTAGTATGGCCGTTGTAGTGCTCTGGAAGGCGTTCTAGTCTCGCCTGGTTCGCCGTTCTTCACCGATGAGGGCAGGCCAGACTACGGGTAGAAACCTGCGTAGGGTTCGCGCAGGTTGGTTTGGGGCTCTGGTTGGCGTTGAGCGGCGAACCCTTCTGCTGTAGAAGTGGGCTTGTCGGGGTGCCAAACCGCCGTGAATAGGCAGTTCACCTGGCTCCCCAGTACACCAAGGGCTGCGCCTTTGTTCGCAGGCAAGCCCTCAACAGCTCCTGTGCCGCCTATGCTTGAGCGTAGGTGGGGCAAGATCGTCCAGGGGCGATGACCAAGCATCTGGTGGCTCTTCGATTCGAGAACACGTTTTGCGATTCAACACTGCTGATCCTGGGGCCGCAGACGCCCCAGGTGTCGAACGATGGGAGGTATCACTTGCCCGATGGATACCAGGTGGCGTAGTTGTGGCTGTAGTCTTCCTCCAGGTCGAAGTCTTTGCTGCGAGCCCCTGGTACCACATCTCTCTGTCGGTCGAAGGCCTCACACAGTTCACGTTCGGCCTCATGACTCACGATGTAGGCCATGCCATGCCATTTGTGGCGCCAGGCGATCAGTTGTGTGCGGGTCTCGATGACATAGACTGGGGCTGCCAGCCGTTCGCGAAGATGCGGGACACGATAGGGAGCATTCATCAAGCTGGGCATGCGTACTTCCTGGCCACGCATGTCCCAGCCGATCCAGTGGCTGTAGAAACGCATACGGCGATCTTTGTGGGCGATGAACTCGTAATAATGTTTGCTTGGCTTGGGCTGCGCCCGGGCACAAGCAAGGCGCATCAGTTTGGTACTGATCTTACCGATACGGTCGTCGCTGAACTTTGCAATCGAGGCAAGGAAGTGGTGATAGTTGTTGAAGCCTATTGCCCTGGCATGGAAATCAAGGCGTTCGGAGTAGCTCAGGCCTTGGTCGGATGAGCGGCGAACGAGGTACTTGAAATGTTCGATGCAATCGGCGGATGCAGACATGACTTTCTCCACAGGCCAATATCGGGAATAACCGATACCCGCATTGCTGCTTGCTTGGCCCTTTCTGGCGAAAATCAAGTTAGGAGATAAATAGGGTGTTCCCCAATGCAGCAGGGTGCCTCCCAAGGCATTGCGGAATGCTAAGTGGCCAATGGCTAGCCTGTCAACCGCAGGTTCAACCCAGTGCCGCTGCTGCGCCCGGTACCGCGATATTCAGGGCGCTAATTCTGCGCCATGTCGTTCATCTGGACACCAGCCCTTGCCCCCACCCCAGGAACTTGGCACGCTTTGCCAGCCATTTCGTGCTACCCACATAGCGAAAGAAGGAACCGCCAAGGTGAGTTGGGAAAAAGTCGGGAAATCCCTCGTGGGCCTGCTGGTCGTCGCCGCTTCCGCCGCCGCGCTCTATGCGATGTTCAAGGACGACGACGGCCTGCAGGCGCGCCTGACCTATTCCTACCTGACCTACCCGAGCCAGTTCAGCGAGCGCATCAGCAAGACCAACGAGCTGCTCAAGTACGAGAGACTGCACGCCCAGATCAGGGAGGTCGGCAAGGGCGCGCTCAATCGTCAGCAGCTCGACAAGCTGGTCGACCTGGCCCAGGCGCCTTACCTGCAACTGTTCGCCAAGCCCTTCGAGGCGGGCCTGGTGGATCACCGTACCGGGCTGCTCATCGAGTTGCGCAACAAGGGCGATGCGCCCGTGCGCGACGTGCGGATCCGCTTGCCGGCCAAGGGGCTGGTGCAGATCCGCGACGAAAACGGCAACGACAACATCCTTCAGGAGCCGACCGGCCTTATCGATATCGCCTCGATCGGCCGGGAAGGTCACTGCAAGGTCTGGGTCTATTTCGATTCGGACTACTCGCAGATCCGCCAAGGTGGCATCAGCATCCGGCATGCCGATGGGCTGGCGGATGTGCAGGTCTACCGGGAGTTCGTTGGCTTCCCGGCCTGGGTAGGCAGGTATAGCAGGGAACTGATGCTGTTGCTGGCGTGCCTGTTCATCGGTGTGTTGGGGTTGGGCTACGTCTGCCTGGCGCAGCGTCGGGCGCTTGGCCGTTCCGGTACGCCGTTGTAGGAAACCGTGCCGCGACCGGCTCGAGAGGTTGCCTGGCAGCCTTGCCTTGCGCCCCGTTCCTCGAACCGCCACTGTGCTGACGATGCTCATCGGCGGTAGCGCCTGTTGAGTGCTGCGCTGAGGATTATTGGGCAAGGGGCTGCCCGTCACGTGTCTGTCATCCGTGGTTGCTAAGGTGTTGGCGATTTTTCCGTCCAGTCCTGGCCTCAAGGTGACACGCACGGTGTACCCCAGCATGCCCCGCAAGCGGATCATCCTCCGCTGCGCCGATATGTCCAGCGACGCCTTCGGTGCGCTAGCGGTGCCCTGATGCCGCTGCGCCTGCAGGAGATGCTGGTGGATGCCGTGCTGGAGGTGTCGGTGGCGGAGGTGGGGCTGCGACATGGGGTCAGCAATGCCGGCCGGTTTTCACTGTATTTCCAGCAGGCCTACGGGGTGTGCCCGGCCGATGTGAAGCGCGGAGGGCGAGGGTAGTGGAGCGCCAGGCCGCCCCTGCGGGAGCGGCCGGCGCTCCCCGTCAGAATGCATAGCCAGCCGGCGCCGGCGCTGGCGTTGGCGTCGATGAACATGCCACGCTCCAGGCCGTCCGGGGTGAAGCGGGCACCCGCCTTGAGGAACGTCAGGTCGGTGTTCGCTTCGCCGCCGGCCCTGCCGATATTGCCCGGCTGTAGCCGAAACCGGCATGGGCGCTGGCCAGTTCGTTGAACAGCACCGCGAACTGGCTGTGCATGCCGGCGTCGCTGACGAAGGCGCGATTGGTCTCCTGCATCATGGTGGTGGCTTCGGCGGCGCTGGAGAACGCGATATGGGTGATGTCCGCGCCCGAGGTGGTGCTGCCGATGATGTCGATGTTCTGGTAGCGCGGGCCGGCCGGCAGGGTGTCGGGCGTGGCCGCGATCTCGCTGGGTGTGTGCAGGTCGTAGACGTCGCTGATGTTCAGGCCGTTCAGCGTGACCAGGTCCGAAGCGGTCGGGTCAGGGCGCTGGAGCGGTAGAACACCCCGGCGCGCATCGTGCCGTCGTGGGCGGTGCCATAGGCGGTGGTGGTGCCGGCGATGTCACGGACATTGTCCATGCCGCTCAGGCGTGGCGTGGTCAGCGGCTCGGCGGCGGCGTGAGGATGAATGCGGGATTCGTCCGTGGCGTTCGTTTTCTGTCCATTGGCGAGGGGCGAGCAGGGGCGTGGGCTGCGTTGCAGCCCCACAAAGTCCTAACTGCCCAGCGAGCTTCAGGCTCCATTACTCAAGGCAGCTAGGGTAGGGAATGCCTCAGTCCCAGGCCGGCGCCAGGCCGTCAGGGCTGACTTCGCGACCGTTGCGTTCGAGCGTGGCGATGCGTGCCATGTCCTCGTCGTCCAGGCGCAGGTCGCGGGCGAGCAGGTTGCTGGCCAGGTTCTCGTGCTTGGTGGAGGAGGGGATCACCGCGTAGCCCAGTTGCATCGCCCAGGCCAGCGCGACCTGCGCCACGGTGGCCTTGTGCTTGGCGGCGATGCTGGCCAGCACCGGGTCCTTGAGCACCTTGCCGTAGGCCAGGGTCATGTACGAGGTGACGGTGATGCCCTGTTCCTTGAGGAAGGCCACGAGCTTGGCGTTCTGCAGGTAGGGGCTGAGCTCGATCTGGTTGGTGGCGATCTCGCCCTTGCCCACCACGTCGATGGCCTGGCGGGTCAGCTCGATGTTGAAGTTGGAGATACCGATCTGGCGGGTCAGGCCCTGCTTCTTGGCTTCGGCCAGGGCGGTCATGAACTCGCCCAGCTCGACGCCGTTGCCAGGCGCCGGCCAGTGGATCAGGGTCAGGTCGACATGGTCGGTGCGCAGTTTCGCCAGGCTTTCGCGCAGGCTGGGGATCAGTTTGTCGGCAGCATAGTTGTCGACCCAGATCTTGGTAGTGATGAACAATTCGCTACGATCGATGCCGCTCTCGGCGATGGCCTGGCCGATATCGGCCTCGTTGCCGTAGACCTGTGCGGTGTCGATGGCGCGGTAGCCCAGCGCCAGTGCGGCCTTCACCGAATCGATGACAGCCTGGCCAGTCAGGCGGAAGGTGCCGAGGCCGAAGGATGGGATGCTCATGGGATGTGCTCCTGGATGGGGGAGTTGCAGCTTGCAGCTCGCGGCTTGCAGCTATCTCCAGTGTGGACGTTTGGCGGGATGGGATTAAGGCTTGCGGGGAGCAAGGTCTTTTGACTTGGAGTCAGGAATGGCGGGGTTTGCAGGTTGGAAACGAACCGGCCCGCCAAAGGGCGGGCCGGTGGGGGAGGCATCGATCAGCGGCGGCGGAACAGCGGCAGCGGTTCGTCGGTGGCGGCCTGGTAGGTGACCGAGAAGTCCTTCAGTCCCTGCAGGGCATCTTCCGGGTCTTTGTCGGCACGAATGGCGAAGGCATCGAAGCCGCAGCGGGCCATGTAGAACAACTGGTCGCGCAGCACGTCGCCGATGGCGCGCAGCTCGCCCTTGAACTTGTAGCGGTCACGCAGCAGGCGCGCGTTGGAGTAGTTGCGCCCGTCGGTGAAGGCCGGGAAGTTCAGGGCGATGACCTGGAAGTGCTCGACGTCGTCGCCGATCTCCTCGGCCTCTTCATCGCTGTCCAACCACACGCCCAGGCCGCCGTCGCGGGCCTTGAGGGCGTGGGCATGCTCGCGCCACAGTTGCAGCGGGACGATGTAGTCGTCGCAGTTGGTCAGCTCGTCGAGGGGCGTGTCCTTGGGCAGCAGGTGCCAGGTCTCGTCGACGATCTCGTTGTTCTTAATGATTCGCTGCATAGACGCGTTCCTTGAAAGGGTCGATGCCGATACGCTGGTAGGTGTCGATGAAGCGCTCGTCCTCGGTACGTCGTTCCACGTACACCGAGATCAGCTTCTCGATCACATCGGCCATTTCATCCTGGGCGAAGGACGGGCCGAGGATCTTGCCCAGGCTCGCATCGCGTGCGGCGTTGCCGCCCAGGGAAACCTGGTAGAACTCCTCGCCCTTCTTGTCGACGCCAAGGATACCGATGTGGCCGACGTGGTGGTGGCCGCAGGCATTCATGCAGCCGGAGATGTTCAGGTCGATCTCGCCGATGTCGAACAGGTAGTCCAAGTCGTCGAAGCGACGCTGGATGGATTCGGCGATCGGGATCGACTTGGCGTTGGCCAGGGAGCAGTAGTCGCCACCCGGGCAGCAGATGATGTCGGTCAGCAGGCCGATGTTCGGCGTGGCGAAGCCCAGCTCGCGCAGTTCCAGCCACAGGGCATGCAGTTGGCGCTGCTCGACGTCGGCGAGGATGATGTTCTGCTCATGGGAGGTACGCAGGAAGCCGAAGCTGTAGCGGTCGGCCAGGTCGGCGACGGCGTCGAGCTGCTTGTCGGTCAGGTCGCCCGGGGCAACGCCAGTGGGCTTGAGCGACAGGGTCACGGCAACGTAGCCCGGGCGCTTGTGGGCGCGGGTATTGCGCGAGCGCCAGCGGGCGAAGCCTGGGAATTCCTGGTCGAGGGCGCTGTAGTCGACGTTGTCCAGGGTCAGGTAGGCCGGGTCGACGAAGTGGCGCGAGACGCGCTCGACTTCCGCTTCGGTCAGGGTCGTGCTGCCGCCACGCAAGTGGGCCATCTCGGCCTCGACCTTCTCGGCGAAGACTTCCGGGGTCAGGGCCTTGACCAGGATCTTGATCCGCGCCTTGTACTTGTTGTCACGGCGACCGTAACGGTTGTACACGCGCAGGATGGCGTCCAGGTAGCTGATCAGGTCCTGCCAGGGCAGGAACTCGTTGATGAACGCACCGACCACGGGGGTACGGCCCAAGCCACCACCGACCAGCACGCGGAAGCCCAGCTCGCCGGCCTCGTTGTACACCGGCTCCAGGCCGATGTCGTGCACCTCGATGGCCGCGCGGTCTTCCTTCGAGCCGTTGATGGCGATCTTGAACTTGCGCGGTAGGTAGGCGAATTCCGGGTGGAAGGTGGTCCACTGGCGGACGATCTCGCACCAGGGGCGCGGGTCGATCACTTCATCGGCGGCAACACCGGCGAACTGGTCGGTGGTGGTGTTGCGCAGGCAGTTGCCGCTGGTCTGGATCGCGTGCATCTGCACGGTGGCCAGTTCGGCGAGGATCTCTGGGACGTCTTCCAGCGCCGGCCAGTTGTACTGCACGTTCTGCCGGGTACTGATGTGTGCGTAGCCCTTGTCGTAGTCGCGAGCGATCTTCGCCAGCATGCGCACCTGGGTCGAGTTCAGCTGGCCATAAGGCACGGCGACGCGCAGCATCGGGGCAAAACGTTGGATATAGAGGCCATTCTGCAGGCGCAGAGGGCGGAATTCTTCTTCGCTCAGCTCACCGGCCAGGTAGCGGCGGGTCTGATCACGGAACTGCTTGACGCGGTCCTCGATGATCCGCTGATCGTACTCGTCGTATACGTACATATAAGTCCTGTCTCAGGCTGCATGCAGCTAATCGCGCGCACGGCCGCGCACTCCGCTTCGGAGCGGGGGAACGATAGCAGTTTGTGTTTATGCGCTAAAGTGATGTTTTTGCATATGAAAAGAACCAATTGGACTAAGTGAGATTGACTGGCATTTGCCGGCGATGATGGCGCGAATACGGTGCGGGGATGTGGCGGTATCTTTACCGACTGTGGGGCGATTTTCAGCATTACAGCGCCGAAGGTTGGTGGCGCGGGTTTTCCGTGCCCTGGTTGGTCGTCGGTCGTCGATTACCGAAAGCCCCTGCTTGAGAGAAGGGCATTGCTAGGCTTAACTGCTGGAGGTGAAGTGCATTCCCATAACCACTACAAGAGGCAATGCAATGGGAAACTCGACCAAGCTGCGCAAGACTGACAGCACTGTGGATGCCTGGGCGATCCTTTGCCTGATCGTCCTGGTAGTCGTGGCCGCTGTGTATTGGGTCAGCCATCAGTAGCTTTCATTCGCAACGACCTTGATCCAAGCCTGAGCCGCCTGCGGAAGGGATATCCGCAGGCGGGTTGCTCTGGCTCCAGCATTCACGCAAATCTCTGACTGACCGGCAGTGGGACAAGCCGCAGGCCTAGCGCGCAGTCAGGTGCAGCGCCAGTTGCACCAGGCCGATCAGCACGAGGATGAACACCAGGGTGAACAGCGTGCCCAGCACGATGAAGTGGCTGGCCTTGCCATGGGTGAAGTCGCGCGCACGGTTCTTGCCGCTTTGCACGCCGAAGGCCGCGGCGAGGACGCTGTGCAGCATCTGCCAGAAGGTGGGTGGTTTGTCCTGGTCGCGGTCGTCCATGAGTGGCTCCTGATGTCAGAGGCAATCAGGGATAGTGTAGGCAACCCGGGGATTTGGGTGGGCTGTACCGGCCTCTTCGCGGGGCAAGCCCGCGAAGAGGCCAGAATGGCTTGTAAAGAAGCTGGACCTAGCCCTCGTAGCCCAGGTTCGGCGCCAGCCAGCGCTCGCTGACGCTGATGTCCTGGCCCTTGCGCGCGCTGTAGCGCTCGATCTGGTCCTTGTCGACCTTGCCCACGGCAAAGTACTGGGCCTGCGGATGGGCGAAGTACCAGCCGCTGACCGCCGCCGCCGGGAACATGGCGAAGTGCTCGGTGAGGAATACACCACTCGGCCCTTTCTCGCCGATGGCGGTGCCATCGAGCAGGCGGAACAGGGTGGCCTTCTCGGTGTGGTCCGGGCAGGCCGGGTAGCCGGGGGCCGGGCGGATGCCGCTGTATTGCTCCTTGATCAGCGCCTCGTTGTCCAGCTGTTCGTCCTTGGCATAGCCCCAGTATTCCTTGCGCACCCGCTCGTGCAGCCATTCGGCGCAGGCCTCGGCCAGACGGTCGGCGAGGGCCTTGACCATGATCGAGCTGTAGTCGTCGCCCTTGTCCTGGTAGGCCTTGGCCACTTCCTCGGCACCGATGCCGGCGGTGGTGATGAAGCCGCCGATGTAGTCGGTGACACCGCTGTCCTTCGGCGCGACGAAGTCGGCCAGCGACAGGTTGGGCTTGCCGTCGGGCTTGATGGTCTGCTGGCGCAGATGGTGCAGGGTGGCCAGTTTCTCGCCGCCGTCGCCATAGACCTCGATGTCGTCGTGCTCCACCTGGTTGGCCGGCCAGAAGCCGAGCACCGCGCGGGCGCTGATCAGCTTCTCGTCGATCAGCTTGTCGAGCATCTCGCGGGCATCCTTGTACAGCGCCGTGGCCGCCTCGCCGACCACTTCGTCGGTGAGGATGCGCGGGAACTTGCCGGCCAGGTCCCAGGAGATGAAGAACGGCGTCCAGTCGATGTACTCGGCCAGCATTCGCAGGTCGATGTCCTCCAGCACCTTGACGCCGGTGAAGGAGGGCACCGCCGGGGTGTAGCCGGCCCAGTCGTACTGGGGCTTGGCGGCGATGGCCTGGTCGTAGCCCAGGCGCTCGGTGCGGGCGCTGCGGTTGGCGGTGCGCTCGCGCACCTGCTGGTATTCCTCGCGGGTCTTCTCGACGAAGCCGGCCTTGAGCTCCTTGGACAGCAACTGGGTGGCCACGCCCACGGCGCGGGAGGCGTCGGTGACGTAGACCACGGCGTCGTTGGAGTACTTGGGCTCGATCTTCACCGCGGTGTGTGCCTTGGAGGTGGTGGCGCCACCGATCATCAGCGGCAGTTCGAAGCCCTGGCGCTGCATCTCGCGGGCGACGTGGACCATCTCGTCCAGCGACGGGGTGATCAGGCCGGACAGGCCGATGATGTCGCACTTCTGCTCGCGGGCGGTCTGCAGGATCTTCTCTGCCGGCACCATCACGCCCAGGTCGACGATGTCGTAGCCGTTGCAACCGAGCACCACGCCGACGATGTTCTTGCCGATGTCGTGCACGTCACCCTTGACCGTGGCCATGAGTATCTTGCCCTTGGCCTCCGGGGTGTCGCCTTTCTCCGCTTCGATGAAGGGGATCAGGTGCGCCACGGCCTGCTTCATCACCCGGGCGGACTTGACCACCTGGGGCAGGAACATCTTGCCGGCGCCGAACAGGTCGCCGACCACGTTCATGCCGCTCATCAGCGGCCCTTCGATGACCTCGATGGGGCGCGCGCACTGCTGGCGGCACTCCTCGGTGTCCTCGACGATGTGCGCGGTGATGCCCTTGACCAGGGCGTGCTCCAGGCGCTTGTCGACCGGCATGGCGCGCCAGGCCTCGTCCTCGACTTCCTTGCTGGCGCCGCCGCCCTTGTATTCGTCGGCGATGGCCAGCAGGGCATCGGTGCCTTCCGGGGTACGGTTGAGCACCACGTCCTCGACCCTGTCGCGCAGGGTCGCGGGGATCTCGTCGTAGATCTCCAGCTGGCCGGCGTTGACGATACCCATGGTCAGGCCGTTGCCGATGGCATGGAACAGGAACACCGAGTGGATCGCCTCGCGCACCGGGTTGTTGCCACGGAACGAGAACGACACGTTGGACACGCCACCCGACGACAGCGCGTAGGGCAGGTGGTCGCGGATGTAGGCGCAGGCTTCGATGAAGTCCACGGCGTAGTTGTTGTGCTCTTCGATGCCGGTGGCCACGGCGAAGATGTTCGGGTCGAAGATGATGTCTTCCGGCGGGAAGCCCACTTCATTGACCAGGATGTCGTAGCTGCGCTGACAGATTTCCTTCTTGCGCGCGGCGGTGTCGGCCTGGCCGACCTCGTCGAAGGCCATCACCACCACTGCGGCGCCGTAGCGCTTGCACAGGCGGGCATGGTGCTTGAACTGCTCGACGCCTTCCTTCATGGAGATCGAGTTGACGATGCCCTTGCCCTGGATGCACTTGAGGCCCGCCTCGATCACGTCCCACTTGGAGGAGTCGATCATGATCGGCACGCGGGAGATGTCCGGCTCGCCGGCGATCAGGTTGAGGAAGCGGACCATGGCAGCCTTGGAGTCGAGCATGCCTTCGTCCATGTTGATGTCGATCACCTGGGCGCCGGCCTCGACCTGCTGCAGGGCGACCTCCAGGGCCTCGGTGTAGTTCTCCTCGCGGATCAGCCGGGCGAACTTGGCCGAACCGGTGATGTTGGTGCGCTCGCCGACGTTGACGAACAGCGACTGGCGATCGATGGTGAACGGCTCCAGGCCCGAGAGGCGGCAAGCCCTGGGGATTTCCGGGATCTCACGCGGCTTGTACTTGGCCACGGCCTCGGCGATGGCCTGGATGTGCGGCGGGGTGGTGCCGCAGCAACCGCCGATGATGTTGAGAAAGCCGCTGGCAGCGAACTCCTCGACCACCGCGGCCATTTCCGCCGGGGTTTCGTCGTATTCGCCGAAGGCGTTGGGCAGGCCGGCATTGGGGTGGGCCGAGACATGGGTGTCGGCCTTGGTCGCCAGCTCTTCCAGGTAAGGGCGCAGGTCCTTGGCGCCGAGGGCGCAGTTCAGGCCCACGGAGATCGGCTTGGCGTGGCGCACCGAGTTCCAGAACGCCTCGGTAGTTTGCCCGGACAGGGTGCGGCCGGAGGCATCGGTGATGGTGCCGGAAATCATGATCGGCAGTTCGACGCCGTCTTCCTCGAACACCTGCTGCACGGCGAAGATCGCCGCCTTGGCGTTGAGGGTGTCGAAGATGGTCTCGATCAGGATCAGGTCGGCGCCGCCCTCGATCAGGCCACGGGTGGCCTCGGTGTAGTTTTCCACCAGTTCGTCGAAGGTGACGTTGCGGTAGCCCGGGTCGTTGACGTCCGGGGAGATCGAGCAGGTACGGCTGGTCGGGCCGAGCACGCCGGCGACGAAACGCGGTTTGTCCGGGGTCTCGAGGGTCTTGGCGTCGGCCACCTGGCGGGCGATGCGTGCGCCCTCGACGTTCAGTTCGTAGACCAACGCCTCCATGCCGTAGTCGGCCTGGGAAATCTGCGTGGCGTTGAAGGTGTTGGTCTCGAGGATATCGGCGCCGGCGTCCAGGTAGGCCTTCTCGATGGCGGCGATGACATCGGGCTGGGTCAGCAGCAGCAGGTCGTTGTTGCCTTTCACGTCGCTTGGCCAATCGGCGAAGCGCGTGCCACGATAGTCGTGTTCCTCGAGGCGGTAACTCTGGATCATAGTACCCATGCCGCCGTCGAGGATCAGTATGCGCTCCTTGAGTGCTTGCTGAAGTGCTTGGAAACGAGCGCTGCGGTCGGACATAGGAACTACCTGGTCGGGCAAATGACAGAGGGTGCGCCATGATAACAAAGGTGCGCGGTTTTTAGACGCATCGCCCGTTTGCATGAATTTCCTTCATGTTCGCGCACCCACTACCCGCCAGGCACATCGTGATGGCTTACAGGAACCAGGACATTCGGCACATGGTGCATCGCTTACTTGCCGGCGCCTTCGCGCTGCTCATCAGCGGCGTGGCGGCGGGGCAAGCCCCGCAATCGAGCCCGGCAATCTCCTACACCCGGGATATTCAACCGATCTTCACCGAGAAATGCGTGGCCTGCCACGCCTGCAACGATGCCGCCTGCCAGCTCAAGCTGGAAAGCCCCGAAGGGGCGGTGCGCGGGGCATCCAAGGTCCCGGTGTACCAGGGCGACCGCAGCAAGGCGGTGCCCACCACGCGCCTGTTCTACGATGCCCACAGCGAGGAGCAGTGGCGCAAGAAGGGCTTCTACTCGGTGCTCGACGGCCAGGGCAGCCAGGCCGCGCTGATGGCGCGCATGCTCGAGCTCGGCCACAAGACCCCGCTCACACCCAACGCCAAGTTGCCCGAAGAGATCGTCCTGGGGCTCAACCGCAACAACATGTGCCCATTGCCCCATGAGTTCGACGCCTATGCCGGCGCCCATCCCAAGGAGGGCATGCCCCTGGCGGTCACCGGCCTGACCGACGCCGAGTACCAGACCTTGCAGCGCTGGCTGGCGGCCGGTGCTCCGGTCGAATACCAGCCGCTCCAGCCCAGTGCGGCCGAGGCCAGGCAGATCGCCGAGTGGGAGGAGTTGCTCAACCGCCCGGGCTCTACCGAGGCCCTGGTCGGCCGCTGGCTGTACGAGCACCTGTTCCTTGCCCACATCTATTTCGTCGGTGGCGAGCCGGGCCACTTCTTCCAGTGGGTGCGCTCGCGCACGCCGAGCGGCCAGCCGGTCGACGTGATCGCCACCCGCCGGCCCAATGACCCGCCGGGGACCGACTTCTACTACCGCCTGGTCCCGGTGCAGGGCGTGATCGTGCACAAGACCCACATCACCTACCCGATGGGGCCGCAGAAGCTCAAGCGGGTCAAGCAGCTGTTCTACAGCGGCGACTGGCACGCCACTTCGTTGCCCGGCTATGGCCCGCGTCACCGCGCCAACCCGTTCGAAACCTTCGAGGCGATCCCGGCGGTGGCGCGCTACCAGTTCATGCTGGACAACGCCGAGTACTTCGTGCGCACCTTCATCCGAGGCCCGGTGTGCCGCGGCCAGATCGCCACCGACGTGATCCGCGACCACTTCTGGGCACTGTTCCAGGAGCCGGCCTACGACCGCTATGTCACCGATGCCCGATACCGTGGCGAGGCCACGCCACTGCTGGCCATGCCGGGGCAGATCGACGACGTCGGCAGCGTGCTGACGCTCTGGCACGCCTACCGCGACAAGCGCAACGCCTATGAGACTCTGCGCCGCGAGGCCTACGCGCAGATGCCGGCGCCGAGCTGGTCGACCCTGTGGGCGGGTAACGACAATGCGCTGCTGACCATCTTCCGCCACTTCGACAGCGCCTCGGTGAGCAAGGGCCTGATCGGTGACGTACCCTTGACCGTCTGGCTGTTCGACTACCCGTTGTTCGAGCGCACCTACTACCAGTTGGCGGTCAATTTCGACGTGTTCGGCAACGTCTCGCACCAGCTGCAGACGCGCCTGTACTTCGACCTGATCCGCAATGGCGCGGAGGTCAACTTCCTGCGCCTGATGCCCGCCGACCAGCGCGGCGCGATCCTCGGCGACTGGTACCAGAACAGCGGCAAGGTGAAGATGTGGCTCGACTACGAGGACATCGATACCAGCACCCCGAGCGCGCTCAAGCTGGACGAGCACGACCCCAAGCGCGACTTCGGCCTGAAACTGTTGCAGCGTACCGGCAGCCTCAATGCCGCGCCCGACCCGATCAACCGCTGCCAGGGCGCCTATTGCTCGCGGCCGGGGTTGGCGTCGGAGTTCCGTGACGCCGAGCAGAGCCTCAGCCGCCTGGTGTCGCGCCCGGCCGCAGGCTTGAAGGTGATCGGCCAACTGCCCGAGGCGACCCTGCTGCGCATCGAAGGGCAGGGCGGCCAGCGCCAGGTCTACAGCCTGCTGCGCAACCGCGCGCACAGCAACGTCGCCTTCCTGCTCGGCGAGGCCTACCGCTACCAGCCGGGCCTGGACACCCTGACGCTGTACCCGGGCGTGCTCAGCAGCTACCCCAATTTCATCTTCAACATTCCCACCCGCGATGTGCCGGAGTTCGTCGAAGACATGGAGGCGGCCCGTGACGACCAGGGCAAGTTCGAGACCCTCGTCGAGCGCTGGGGCGTGCGCCGTAGCCATCCGCAGTTCTGGCGTTACTTCCATGACCTGAACCGCTACATCCAGGAGACCGACCCGGTGGAGGCAGGCGTGCTGGACATGAACCGCTACGAGAACCTTTGATCGGTCGCCGGGACGGGCGCCTGACCTTTCCCGGCATCCTGCGGTCCCACGCACGGGCGGTCCCGCTTGGAGCTGCCTGGCCTGTGGGAGCGCCCGCTGAGGAACGGCGCTACCCCTGTGGGGCGAGCTTGCCCGCGAGCGCGTGCGAGGCACGCGCCAGGCGATGAAAGCGGGGCCTGAATGCACCAGAAAACGCAGGGCAATCCATGCTGTATTCGCTTCAGGCACTACGGGCGTTCGCCGCCTGGGTGGTGGTCTGCCACCATTTCATGCAGATCTTCTTCGACTTCCATGCCACCGGCCCCATCGGCCGACTGTTCAGCCACCGCGGCGCGGTAGGCGTCGATATCTTCTTCGTCATCAGCGGGATGGTGATCTACCTCTCGACCCGCGACAAAGCGGTCGCCCCTGGGCAGTTCCTGCTCAACCGGGTGTTGCGTATCGTCCCGGCCTACTGGTTCTACACCTTGCTCATGGCCTTGCTGTTGCTCGCCGCCAGCCGTTGGATGCCGCACCAGGTGTTCGAATGGCAGCACCTGCTGCTGTCGCTGCTGTTCATCCCCGCCGAGAACCCAGGAGGCTACGGGCTGTACCCGACCCTCAATGTGGGCTGGACGCTCAACTTCGAGATGTTCTTCTACCTGCTGTTCGGCCTGGCCTTCCTGGTGCGCCAGCGCCATCACCTGGTGCTGGTCAGCGCCGCGTTGCTGCTGGTCAGCGAGGTACTGGGGCGCCTGGGCGTGCTCAGTCGCTTCTACAACAACGACATCATCTACGAGTTCCTGCTCGGCATCGGCCTGGGCGTGCTGTACCGTCGCGGCATGATCCGCGAAGGGCTGTGGCTGCCCCTGGCGGTGCTGGCGGCGGCAGGCTTTGCGCTCTATCACCTGGACGCTTCGATGCGGCTGCTGCACTGGGGCCTGCCCAGTGCCCTGGTGGTGTTCGCGTTCGTGGCCCTGGAGCCCTGGTTCCGGGGCAACCGGGTGCTCAAGGCACTGGGCGACTGTTCCTACTCGGTGTACCTGATCCATGTGCTGGTGCTCTATGGCGGGTGGTTCGCCAGCCGACGCCTGGGGTTGGACCCCTACCTGGCGTTCGCTTTCTGCGTGCCGCTCATTGGCCTGATGTCGTGGCTCAGCTACCACTGGCTCGAGCGCGGCCTGTACCGGCGACTGCAGGCCTGGTTCGCGGCGCGGCCTGGGCAACGCCAGGCACTGGCGCTTTCCCGAGTCAAATGCTAGGACTTTGTTCAGGCGCCAGCTTGGCGTACACTTGCCGGCAAGTCTGTGAGGAACTTCCATGAGCGCTATAACCATTACCGACGCCGCCCATGATTACCTGGCCGATCTGCTGTCCAAGCAGAACACCCCGGGTATCGGCATCCGTATCTTCATCACCCAGCCGGGCACCCAGTACGCCGAAACCTGCATCGCCTACTGCAAGCCGGGCGAGGAAAAACCCGACGACACCGCCGTGGGCCTGAAGAGCTTCACCGCCTACATCGATGCGGTCAGCGAGCCCTTCCTCGAGGACGCGCTGGTCGACTACGCCACCGACCGCATGGGCGGCCAGCTGACCATCAAGGCGCCGAACGCCAAGGTGCCGATGGTCAACGAGGACAGCCCACTCAACGAGCGGATCAACTATTACCTGCAGACCGAGATCAACCCGGGCCTGGCCAGCCACGGCGGCGCCGTGAGCCTGGTCGACGTGGTCGAAGACGGCATCGCCGTGCTGCAGTTCGGTGGCGGTTGCCAGGGCTGTGGCCAGGCCGACGTCACCCTCAAGGACGGCATCGAGCGCACCCTGCTCGAGCGTATTCCCGAGCTCAAGGGCGTGCGTGACGTGACCGACCACAGCAACAAGGAAAACGCCTACTACTGATCGGCAGGCGACAGGCGTTTGTCATGTGGGGCCGCTTCGTGCCCCAAGATGGCAAGCGCCGCTTGACTGTCTGGCACCTGACAGCGTCTTCATCTAGCAACAAACTGTTACCGATTCAACCCCTGCGACAACAGGCCGCAGCCCGTATTCAAAGGCCTGCAGGCCGATGCCCCCTTCCTCGGGTAGAAGACCCGCGGGTGTCATGCCAGAATGCCCCGGTTTTTCGCTGGCCTGTCCCAAGGGCCGGCACCTTCCCTGTAAAGGATGGTTCCATGACTGATCTACTGACCCGGCGTGCTGTCGTCGCCGGGATGGGCGTTCTGGGGCTTGGCCTGCTGGCGGGCTGCAGCCCGGCCCGGGGGCTCGAGTTCAAGTATGGCAAGAACATGAGCAACGAGATCCTCGGGCGCAAGTTCCGCCTGAAGGACACCCAAGGCAACGAGCGCACCCTGTCGAGCTTCTACGGCACGATGCCGATGATCTTCTTCGGTTTCACCCAGTGCCCGGCGGTGTGCCCGACCGCCCTGGCGCGCGCGGTGCAGATCAAGAAGCTGATGGGGCGCGATGCCGGCTTCCTGCAGGTGGTGTTCATCACCCTGGACCCGGAGCGCGACACCCCCGAGGTGCTCGATGCCTACGTCAAGGCCTTCGACCCGTCGTTCACCGCCCTGACTGGCACCCCGGAGGAAATCGCCGAGGTGGCCAAGGAGTTCAAGGTGTTCTACGAGAAGGTGCCGGCCGGCGACACCTACACCATCTCCCATTCGTCCACCAGCTACGTCTACGATTCCCGTGGCACCCTGCGCCTGAGCCTGGGTCATTCCCTGAACGCCAAGGAATGCAGCGAAGACCTGCTCACCCTGATGGAGATCTGCTAATGGCAATTTCGATGCAACCGATCAAGCGCGGCCTGGCCGCCCTGGCCTTGATGGGCCTGGCCCTGCCGGCCCTGGCCGAAACCACCGTGAGCGACGCCTGGGTCCGCGCCAGCGTGCCGCACCAGCAGTCCACCGGTGCGTTCATGACCCTGACCGCGAGCAGCGACAGCAAGCTGGTGGGCGTGGCCTCGACGGTCGCCAAGACCGTGCAGATCCACGAAATGACCATGGATGGCGACGTGATGGGCATGCGGGAAGTCAAGGCCGTCGAGCTGCCTGCCGGCAAGGCCGTGAGCCTGGACCCGAGTGGGTACCACGTGATGCTGATGGGCTTGAACAAGCAGGTCAAGGAAGGCGAGCAGGTGCCGCTGACCCTGACCATCGAGGACGCCAAGGGCGCCAAGCAGACCTTGCAAGTGCAGGCCCCGGTACGCCCGCTGACCGAAGGCGCCGGCCACGGTCACGACCACGCGCACATGCACTGACCTCCCACCTCGCCCGGGGCTGCTGCGCAGCCCATTCGCGGCGGCCCGGCAAGCCCGCTCCTACAAAGCCCACGTCGACCACACATGATGCGGCCTGCAGGTTCGTGTGGGAGCGGCCCCGCTCTTAAGAACTGCATTAAACATTCTGTTTATTTAGTCAGCAGATTATTTGGCTTTGGTGTAGGTGTTTTCCTTAAGATATTTCCGGTGGGATTAAAAATAACTTATTACATGTTTTAAGTTGCTTCTCGGTTGTCGGGGGCGTAGTTTTCCACGCCGCAGGTATTGGGTTTTTAAATTTAGAATTTACTAAAGATGAAGGCGCATATATTGGGTGATGCGCCAGGAAACGTTCATTGGTCTACGTGCACCTGGTTACGCCGGGCTGTGGCGTCACCAGGATGAGTCGCTCCATGCGGAAGGCTAGGGCAGGCGAGACGATATGCGGGCATTGAACCTGAACCGTGGAACCAGGACTCTTTCCACAGGCTACTTTTTTTCCAAATGTGGTGAGTTCGCCTTCGAAACTGCCTTCGCTGTCTCGGTAGTCTCAATGGCCAAGGCAGACTTGCTGTTGATTGGAATGGTCTATTTCTTCCGTTTCTTGCCCAGCGCACTGTTCTCCCCCATGGGTGGATGGCTGGCCGACCACTGCGACAAGAAGCGCACTCTCGTAACAGTCGAGTTGGCCAAGAGCATTGTGGCCGTGGTGTTCTATTTCATGTTCGCCTGGTCTGCACCCACGCTGGTTGTAGTCATCGCTCTGGCAATGTCGATGACGGCCTTGGACTGTTTGTTCGTACCAACATTTCGCGCCTATTTTCCAGATATTGTCGAGAAGGACGACCTGTCTTTTGTCAACAGCGGCGTACAAGTGGTCGAAGATATTGCCTCGATTCTTGGACCGCTGGTGTTTTCGGTACTTGTCCTATCGCTTTCCAGCGATGCGACATTCGTGTTCTTTGCTTTTTGCCTATCGCTGTCGGCCGCCAGCATCGCCACACTGCCAGCTGGAAAGAAGGGGCCCGGCGTCACGTTCGATGCCCCCGGTTTGATCCGCGATGCGGCGCGTAGCGTGGGCCAGCTTAGGGGCAGCAATGCACCGCTGTTTGCGGTTATCTGCTGCACCACGCTCTGCGCCATGTTCGCCACTTCGGTGATTCGTTTCATCCTCCCGGCCTCGGTGCTCGAGCACTTTGGTTCGGAGGCTGCGGTCGGCTATGTATTTTCCTTGCTGGCAGTGGGCACTGTGCTGGGTGGGATGCTCTATACCCGCTTCAATAAACGAACTACCGCGCGTCTAGTGCTGCGCTATTGGTCCTTGTACGGAGCATTGTTCTTCGCCGCCGCGGTGGCGCTTCAGCTCAATAGCGCATTGTTTCTGCTGCTGTTGTTTTTCGTCGGGTTCATCGGCGCTTTCGTCGATATCGCCATCGTGACCAATATCCAGTGCCTGTCCAACGATCATGAGGTCGGTCGGAACTTCTCGTTGTACTACTTCACCGCTGTCATCGGCGATGCCGTATCAGGCCTGGTTGCCAGCCTGGTCTACGTACTGGCAGGGCCAGCTACCTTCATCTGGATGACGTTCATGCTGTTTGTCGCGCCCTTGCGCTGGAATATCAGGGGAAAACTGGATAAGCGCTAGCGCTGTGCGAGGAGCTGGCTTCGGTGCAGGATCAAGCCCACAGATAGCGCGCTAGCTCGAAACTTGCGCGCTATCTGTGGGAGCGGCCTTGCGTTGCGAAAGGGCCGCAAAGCGGCCCCCATTCAGCTACGAAACCGCGGCAACGGTCGTTCGATCGACAGCGATGTCAGGGTCTTGCGCAGCTGGGCTTCGTCGGCTTCCAGGGCCTTGAGGCTTGCGCGGATCTTGCCAGCGGCGGGCACGTCGCCCTGCCGGTCGATCCAGTCGGCGATCTCCTTGCAGGCGCTGCTCAGGCAGGCTTGGCGCTGGTTCATCAGCGTCAGGAGGGTGGTGAGCTCTCTTTCGGACATGGCAGGATCCTCCATTCAGCCTTGTCAGTGTAGCAGCGGCCGGGCAGCTTGCCTGGGGCCAACTGCCGCACGGTGCCAGCGCCGCTGGCGACTGCCGTCACGGCTGCAGGCAGGCTTGCCGATAGTCCCCCGGCGTCACCCCATAGGCTTGCTTGAACTGCCGGTTCAGGTGGCTCTGGTCGGCGAATCCCAGGGCGAAGGCCACCTCCGAGGCGGGCAGGCCGCTCTTGAGGAACTCCCGGGCGCGGGCCAGGCGTCGCTGCTTGAGCCAGGCATGCGGCGGCAGGCCGGTGGCCTGGCGGAATACCCGGGCGAAATGGAAGGGCGAGAGGTTCACGGCACTGGCCAGGGCTTCCAGCGAGGGCGGGTCGGCCAGTTGGCTTTCCAGCAATTCCCGAGCGCGGGCCACGGCCAAGGGCTCGTTGCCCGGCGCGGGCGCCTCGGCGCAATGGCCGTGGCGCTGCACCAACGCCAGTACGGCATGGCGCCAGGCCGTCTGCTGCTCCAGGGCGCTGGCGCCAGACTCGGAGAGCTGGTGCAAGTGGCTGAAGGCCGCGGCCAGGGCCGGGTCCTGGATCACGCTCTGCTTGAAGTGGGGCATGCCGTGGCGGCCCAGTTCCAGCTCCTTCAGCACGCCAGTGACCCGCTCATGCTCCGGATAGAAGCCGCGATAACGCCAGCCCGCCTCATGGGCGGTGGCCCCGGTGTGCAGTTCATCGGGGTTGATCAGCACCATGCTGCCGACCGGTGCCAGGTGCTCGCTGCCACGGTGCCAGAAGCGCTGGGCGCCGGACTCGATCACGGTGAACACATAGCCTTCATGCACGTGCGGGGCGAAACGCTGCTGGAAATACCGCGCATGCAGCATTTCCACGTCGCCCAGGGCCGGTGCCTGCCAGAGATGGGTCTGTTCGCGCAGGGACGTGCTCATGCCAGCCAACTGCGCAGGAGAAAGAAGATCAGCATGCTCGCCAGCATGCTCAGCAATACGCTGCGGGTCAACAGCACCAGGCCGATAGCGACCAGCGCGCCGAGCAGGTAGGGGTTGCCCGGGCTCAGGTCGAGTTGGTGGCCGGGCAGGAAGATGATCGGCCCGCAGATCGCAGTGAGCATGCCAGGCACGGCAAAGCCGAGGAACTGCCGGGCATTGGAGCTCAGGCGCAGCGGCAGGCGTGGCTCGAGGAAGGCGTAACGATTGAGGAACACCACAGCGCCCATGGCGAAGATCAGCAACCAGGTCATGGGCGGGCTCCCGAGAGTTTCTGG
Source organism: Pseudomonas guariconensis (assembly GCF_024127895.1). Taxonomy (GTDB): domain Bacteria; phylum Pseudomonadota; class Gammaproteobacteria; order Pseudomonadales; family Pseudomonadaceae; genus Aquipseudomonas; species Aquipseudomonas guariconensis_B. The sequence goes on from NZ_JAMYBK010000013.1 coordinate 20,517, forward strand.
CAGACGAAGCCGGCCGCCATGCCCAGCAGGCCGGCGGCGACCAGGGCGGTTTCCCAGTGCCAGTAGCTGAACAGCACCGAACAGAACAGCGACACTGCCACGCAGACCAGCGTCGGCAGGTTGCGCACCAGCGGGGCGATCAGCGCGACGAAGGTGGCGACGATGGAAAAATCCAGGCCCAACCGATCCAGGTGCGGGATGTTCTGGCCGAGGACGATGCCGGCCAGGGTGAACAGGTTCCAGGCGACGTAGAACGTCAGGCCGACCCCCAGGGCGTACCAGCGGTTGAATTGCTGCTGGTCGTACTGGCTGGTCAGGGCGAAGAATTCGTCGGTGAGCAGGAAGCCCAGCCCCAGCCGCCAGCGCAGCGGCTGGCCGGACAGCACCGGGCGCATGGACAGGCCGTAGAGCAGGTGCTGGGAGGTCAGCAGCAAGGTAGTCAGCAGGATCGACAGCAGGTTGGCGCCGCCCTTGAGCATACCGATCGCCACCAGTTGTGCTGCACCGGCGAAGACGATGGCGGACAGCCCTTGGCCTTCCCAGGGGCTGAGTTTGGCTTCGATGGCCATGGAGCCGGCGAGCAGGCCCCAGGGCGCGACGGCCAGGGACAGGGGAAGGATGGCGACGGCGCCGTGGAGGAAGGCTTGGCGAGCGATGGGCGGACTGCTGGGCATGGTGGCGGCGATGAGTCGACAGGGAAGGGCAGCATGCCAGAGGCGCAAGGGGCGTGGCTTGAATGATCTTGCTCTGCTTGCGGGGGCTGTTCGCTTCGATGCTGTTCAACGCTATTGGGCCGCTTCGCGCCCCATCGCCGGCAAGCCGACTCCCACAGGGTTCGAGTCGGCCATACTTGATGCGGTTTGCAGGGGCTGGAGCCGGCTTGCCGGCGATGGGCTGCAAAGCAGCCCCCAATGCAGCTCAACCGACTGACGTCGGGGGCAAGCGAAGCCCCTAGTGGCTGCTGGTCAGCCGCTGCTGGGCCGCGGCGCAGCCGTTGATCTCCACGGCTTTTTGCAGCAGTACCTGGCGATGCTGCGGATCGAGGTCGCCGAGCAGGCGGTAGACTTCGGCCTGGTAGTCGCGCTGGCGCCCCCATTGCATCTCCAGCCCCTGCGGTTGGCTGCGGTTACAGGCCAGGCGCACCGCCGGTTGCGGGTAGTAGGGCGCATACAGGGTGGCCATGCCGGGGATCGCCTCCAAGGCATCGCGATAGGCGGGGCTGGCGTTGTAGGGCGGGCACCAGGTGGCGATCGCCGGCGCCGGCGGCGCGAAGCCCTGCTTGAGACTGGCCTGCAGCAATGGGCAGGCTGCATCGGGAATCTGTGCGGCCGGCAGGTAGGTCATGTAGTACAGGGCCAGGCGGTACTGAGCCACCGGGTGGCCAAGCGCTACTGATTTCTTGAGCAGCGCCACGGCCGTAGGCAGGGTCCTGGCCATGGCCTGGCCTTGGCGGCTGAGCTCCGGATCGCTGTCGACGGCGGTACGCAGGGTGCTGGCGCTGTCGTCCTGGGTGTCGGCCTGTTCGAGCAGGGGCAAGGCCTGGCGATAGAGCAGGTCGGCATGTGGATCGATCTGCACCTCCAGCGCGTGGGCGCCGAGCGGTGCGAGGGCCATGAGCAAGGGCGGCAGGAGCGCGGCACGACTCACGGGCAGACCTCGGTGGCGGACCGTTTACGGCGTGCGGCCAGATGTGGCAGGGCGGCTTCGATGTTCACGGTTACACATGTGCCTCAGGCAAATCAGAACGACAAGCCCGTATTCTAGCCACCGACCGGTACATGCCGGAAGCCCATTTCCCGACCTGTCGGACGAGCCAGACGGGAGGCAGCTTGTAATTCGTACTTTTCCTGGGCCAGCCCCAGCTTGGCGGTGATCACCTTGGCCAGGGCATTGTTGCCCAGGTCGTTGAAGTGCAGGCGATCGACGAACAGGGGCTCGCCGAACACCGGCGAGCTGCTGAGCATGCTGTTCATGTCGTAGCACGGGACTGGCCCGGCCTGGTCCTTGATGCGCCGGAAAAATGCCGTGTGCAACTGGCTGTCGAAAACGTCGGCCAGGAGCCGGTCGAAATTCGTCGGTTGCTGTTGCAGCGCCGTGAGCATGGCCTGTTCGCCGGCCGGCAGGCTCTCCCGGCACCAGGGCAGCAGGGGCTGGAGAATGAAGGTGAGGGTGGCATGGCCGTTGGCCAGGAGCCGGTCCCACTGTTGCAGGGTGCGGCCGATGCAGTCTGCCGCCTGGTTCAGGCGTTTGCCCGGGGCCGGCAGCGTCCAGGCGACCGCTGCGGGCTGGTGGCGGGGCGCGAAGGCCTTGCCCAGGCGCTGCCAGAACGATTCGCGGCGCGGTGCGTCGCAGGCCTGTACCCCTTCGTTGAAACTGTTGAGCACATCCTGGTAGGCGGTGGCCTGCTCGCTCGCCAGGACCTCGCCCAGTGCCTCTTGCGCCAGGGTGTTCAGGCCGCTCAGCACCACGACGTGGCCGATCTGCGCGAAACGGTGCTGATGACTGAGGAAGGTCAGCAGTTCCTGGGTGGCGTTGAGCCCACAGCCGGCCAGGTTCAGCCAGACCTCGCCGGTGAGCCGCGACAGGTAGGACGCCACCGTGTGTTCATCGGAACTGGCGCCAATCCCCAGGGCGGTCGAGCCGCCCACCAGCAGATTGACCCGCTTCGCGCCCTTGTGTTCGGCCACCGAGTAGCGCTTGTCTCCCGCGTGGCTGTAGCGCATCCCGAGGGCGTCGGTATTGATGGTGCCGGATCGATAGCCACGCTCGTGCATGTACAGGGTATGCGGCGCCCGGCGGCTACCCAGCAGCAGGAAGCGCTGGTAGTCCTGGGGCAGAGGAAGGAGGCTGTCCTGGGCGTGCGTGGCGTGATCGATCGGCCTCATGGGCGCTCCTTGTCGAATCGACGGTCTGGGGCGTGCCGGCTTAGCCGGCCAGCGCCTTGATGTTGTAGGCAAGCCCGCCGACGGCGATCAGCAGCAGGGCGACGCCCGATGCCAGGGTGATCAGGCGATTGCTGCGCTGCGAGGTGATCCTGCCGATGGCGAAGATGTACAGGCTGAGCACGGCGAAATCGATGGCGATCCACAGCAGCGACAGCACCACCATGCTTTTTTCGAAGGATTCGGTGATCTGGATGAACTGCGGGAAGAAGGAAATGAAGAAGATGATGTCCTTGGGGTTGGAGATGCCCACCATGAACCCCTGCAGCAGCCCACCGCGCCCGGGCCCGGCGGTGTCGGGCCCGGCCTCGGCGATGGGGGCCTGCAGCGCTTCCCTGAGGGTGCCGATGGCGATGTAGCCGATGAACAGGCAACCCAGCAGGCTCATGCCGCTGAGCCAGGCCTTGTCGACGGCCGCGCTGGTCATGATGATCCAGGCCGCGGCGCCGATCAGTACCAGCGAGGCCCAGTTGGTGCCGACGGCGGTGAACAGGGCCTTGCGCGTGCCGGAGGCCGCGGCGGTGTTGACGATCAGTGCCACCACCGGGCCGGGCGTGGCGATCAGCAGCAGGACGGTGAGGGCGTAGGTGGCGGTCAGTGCGGTATTCACGTTCAGTTCTCGATCAGTGTGTCGGGTGTCGCAAGGGCCTGGAACGGGCAGCGCGGAGGATTCAGCGAGCCCGGTTCCTGGAGTTGGTACTGGCGCCATTCGAAGTTGTCGGCCTGGCCGAAGAAGCCCAGGGTATCGGGCATCACCCCGTCGTTGTAATGGCGCACCCGTTCGCGGATGCGTGCCCGGATGCGTTGGCCGCTTTCGCTGGTGGCGCTGGCCACTTCGTCGAAGCTTTCCCGGGGGTTGATGACGAAGACGATATGCTCGCCCAGGTTGCGGCTCTTCATCTGCTGGTGGGCCGGGAAGTTCATGTTGATGAACAGGGGCATGCCGGCGAAGCAGAACGACCAGCCGCTGTCGTGGGGATCCTTGGGGATGTCCTCCGGCCAGGGCAGCGGGTCGTGCTCATGCAGCTCTTGCAGCACCGACCAGGCCAGCGCCTGCTGCTGCGCCAGGCTGCTGCCGGCATGGGTCTCGAGGAACACCAGCAGTGGGTTGCCGATGCGCTGCTTGAGCGGCACGGGCTCGAGGGCGCGTACGTATTCGGCCAGGCCCCGGGCAATGTCCGCGGCCAGTTGCCCGGCACGGGCGAAGACGATGGAGCAGGTGCCGGCGGCCACCGCCTTGCGGCCGAACAGGCACGGAAAGTCGGGGTTGGCGAGGATGGCGCGAAAGCGTTCGATGGTTTCGTACGCCCAGTGTCGTTGGTTCTGGATATGTTCAGAGGCTAGCTCTAGCGCATCCAGGCGATAGCAGTTCCCATAACCCGTAAACATGATTACCCCAGCAGTTCTTTTGAACTTCCCGCCAGATACAAGCGGTTTCGCTATATATGTTTATTGTTTACCTGCATTTTCTGAGAACACCCCCAGGTTGTAAAACGCCTGGAACTATGACCTACTATTAGCTTCACTCATGCTTCGGACGCTGCGAATGTCGGAACGGATCCAGGCGCTGCATGCCCTGCGTGCCTTTGAAGTGGCATCACGCTACGGCTCTTTCACCCGGGCGGCGCAGGAGCTGGCCCTGACCCAGGGGGCGGTCAGCCACCACATCAAGACCCTCGAGACCCTGTTCGGCTGCGACCTGTTCGAGCGGCGCGGCCCCAAGTTGCGCCTGACCGAGCACGGCCGGCTGCTGGCGCAGGAGCTCAAGGTCGGCTTCAAGATCATCGAGAACGCCTGCGCGCTGTTGCGCCAGGACCGCTACGGCCTGCGCCTGAAGGCCCCCTCGACCCTCACCGTGCGCTGGCTGCTCAAGGCGCTGGATGCCTTCAAGAAGGTCGACAACAGCTGCAGCGTGCAACTCTCGAGCGTGTGGATGGACATCGACACGGTGGATTTCTATTCCGAACCCTACGACTGCGCCATCCTGCTGGGCAGCGGGCGTTTCCCGGCCGACGTCGAGAGCCTCAAGCTGTTCGACGAGTGGCTGATCCCGGTGTGCCATCCCGAGTACCTGGACCAGCCGAAGCCGGACCTGGCGGTGCTGGAGCGCTGCGAGCTTTTGCACCCCTCCGCGGACCGGCGCGACTGGCGGCGCTGGCTGGCGCGCATGGATGCGCTGGACATCAGCATCGACAGGGGGCAGGTGTTCGATACGCTCGACCAGGGCATCTCGGCAGCCCAGCAGGGCCTGGGCATTTCGGTGGTCGACCTGGTGCTGGCCAGCGCCGACCTGGCTGCAGGGCGGCTGGTCATGCCGTTCAAGCATGCGGTGGCCACCGGCGACGGCTACTACATGACCTGGCTCAAGGCCAGCCCCAAGGCGCGGCAGATGCACCGGCTGCGCGACTTCCTGCTCAGCCAGGTGCCGCCATTGGCGCACAAGGACATCGACTACCTGTACGGCTGAGGTTCCTGCTGGCTGCTGCGCAGCCCATCTCTGGCATTCAGCGGTAGAATGCTTCCTTCGCTTGAGCAAAACGATTCGAGGTCGACGCGGTGGAGTTGCAGCAGGGCTTTGTCCTCACCCGGCATTGGCATGACACGCCCGAGGGGACCTGCGTGGAGTTCTGGCTCGCCACCGACCAAGGCCCACGGCAACTGCGCCTGGCACCGCAGGAGTCGGTGGCGTTCGTGCCACTGGCGCATGCCGTGCGCGCCCGTGCCTTGCTGGCCAACGAGCGGGGCGTCGAGCTGCGGCCCCTGCGCCTGCGCGATTTCGAGCAGCGGCCGGTACTGGGCCTGTACTGCCGCCAGCACCGTCAGTTGATCCAGCTCGAACAGCGCCTGCGCAGTGCCGGCATCGACGTCTACGAAGCCGATATCCGTCCCCCGGAGCGCTACCTGATGGAGCGCTTCATCACCGCCCCGGTGCTGTTCAGCGGTCGCCCGGATGCCCAGGGCGTGCTCTGCGATGCCCAGCTCAAGCCCTTGCCGGATTACCGCCCGGCGTTGCGCCTGGTATCGCTGGACATCGAGACCAGCGAGCGCGGCGAGCTCTACAGCATCGCTCTGGAGGGCTGCGGCCAGCGCCAGGTCTACATGCTCGGGCCGGCCAACGGCCAGGCCGATGACCTGGATTTCGACCTGCAGTATTGCGACGACCGTACCCAGTTGCTCGGCTGCCTGAACCAGTGGCTGGCCCGCCATGACCCGGATGCGATCATCGGCTGGAACCTGGTGCAGTTCGACCTGCGCCTGCTGCACGAGCACGCCACGCGCCTGCAGGTACCGCTGGCCCTCGGCCGCAACGGCGCGCCCCTGGGCCTGCGTGCCCACAGCGGGCGCAACCATGTGTTCGCCGATGCGCCGGGGCGCCTGCTGATCGATGGCATCGAGGCACTGCGCGCGGCGACCTGGAGCTTTCCTTCGTTCAGCCTGGAAAGCGTCGCCCAGGCCCTGCTCGGCGAAGGCAAGGCCATCGACACCCCGTACCAGCGCATGGACGAGATCAACCGCATGTTCGCCGAGGACAAGCCGGCCCTGGCCCGCTACAACCTCAAGGACTGCGAGCTGGTCACGCGGATCTTCGCCCATACCCGGCTGCTCGAGTTCCTGCTCGAGCGTTCCACCGTCACCGGCTTGCCGGTGGACCGCAGTGGCGGCTCGGTGGCCGCGTTCTGCCACCTGTACATCCCGTCCATGCACCGCCTGGGCTTCGTCGCCCCCAACCTGGGCAGCCGCCCGGACGAAGCCAGCCCCGGCGGTTTCGTCATGGACTCGCGGCCTGGCCTGTACGACTCGGTGTTGGTGCTCGACTACAAGAGCCTGTACCCCTCGATCATCCGTACCTTCCTGATAGACCCGGTGGGCCTGGTCGAGGGCCTGCGCCAGCCGGATCACGCCGATTCCGTGGAGGGCTTTCGTGGGGCGCGTTTCGCCCGCCGCCAACATTGCCTGCCAGCCATCGTCGAGCGGGTCTGGCAGGGGCGCGAGGCGGCCAAGCGGGCCGGTAACGCGCCGCTGTCCCAGGCGCTGAAAATCATCATGAACGCCTTCTACGGCGTGCTCGGCTCCAGCGGTTGCCGCTTCTTCGACCCGCGCCTGGCCTCGTCCATCACCCTGCGCGGGCACCAGATCATGCGCCAGACCCGCGCCCTGATCGAAGCCCGTGGCTTCGACGTGATCTACGGCGACACCGACTCGACCTTCGTCTGGCTCAAAGAGGCCCATGACGAAGCGGCCGCCGCGCGCATCGGCCAGGCCCTGGTCGCCGAGGTCAACCAGTGGTGGCGGCAACACCTGCGCGAGACGATGGACCTGGACAGCGCCCTGGAGCTGCAGTTCGAGACCCACTACCGGCGCTTTCTCATGCCGACCATCCGTGGTGCCGACGAGGGCAGCAAGAAGCGCTACGCCGGCCTGGTACAGCGCGGCGAGGGGCGCGAGGAACTGGTGTTCAAGGGCTTGGAGTCGGTGCGCACCGACTGGTCGCCCCTGGCCCGGCAGTTCCAGCAGGAGCTCTACGGGCGGATCTTCCGTGGCCAGCCTTACCGCGACTATGTCCGTGACTATGTGCGCCGCACCCTGGCCGGTGAGCAGGACGAGTTGCTGGTGTACCGCAAGCGCCTGCGCAGGCCGCTGGCCGACTACCAGCGCAACGTGCCGCCCCACGTGCGCGCCGCACGGCTGGCCGATGCGTTCAACAGCCGCCTGGGCCGGCCCCGGCAGTACCAGAACGGTGGCTGGATCAGCTACGTCATCACCACCTCGGGCCCCGAACCCCTCGAGAACCTGCAGTCGCCGATCGACCACGAGCATTACCTGAGCCGCCAGTTGCAACCGGTGGCGGACGCCATACTGCCGTTCGTGGGCGATGATTTCGCGGCCCTGACCGATCGCCAGCTACTGCTCTTCTGACCCGCGGGTATTACCCCTCTAACGCCGTCCGCCGCCTCGCACGGCCTAGGGTGCTGCCTTTTCCGCCACCCAGGAGAGGCAATCGATGGTCACCCACACCCCACCTTCGGCATACGCGGCCGCCCAGGACGCGCTCATCGGTGCGCGTCTGCCGTACTGGCTGCGCTCGGCGAGCGTCGAGCAACTGGCACCGTTGCAGGATGCCATGGGCCTGAGCCTGTACTTTCGCCAGCGGGTTCGGCAGTTACTTGCAGGCGTGCAGGGCATCGACCGCTTCGCCGAGCCCTTGCTGGTCCAGGCGTTGCGGGCGCGCTTCGGCGCAGCGCTGGACATTCATCGCCTGCGTTTTCGCCTGGGGCACCGGGAACCGGTGATCACCTCGCAGCCGATCGGCTATCCGGTGACGGTGCCGGTCTATGCCGAGATCGGCCTGTTCGAGGCCGCGCTGCGCAATTTCACTGCGGCAGAGGCCGAGGCAGGAGGGCAGTTGCCCGGCAACGGCCTGGTGGACCCGCTGGATGCCCAGGCCAAGCTGCCGTGCGCGCAGCAGTTCGCCAGCCTGTGCCGTGAACTCGACCTGGGTGGGCGCTACCAGCGCCATCTGCAGGGTATCCTCGAACCGGCCGACGGCGAGGCGCGCCGCCAGGTGCTGTCGTTGCTGGCGCGGGCACGGCGCTACGGCATGCTGGCCGATGCCCATGTGGCCAGGATCAAGGGTGCGTTGAACGAGGCCGAGCTGCAGCTGTTGGTGCGGCTGTGTGGCCTGCATCGCGCGCCCACGCTCGAGGGCAGCCCGGTCATCGCCAAGCGCTTGAGCCTGCTCGGTTGCACGCTGGAGCAGATCGTCGTGCTCGATGTCCGCGATGAAAGCCTCAGCCCGCTGTACAGCACCAGCCGCCGGGTACTGGTGCATATCCCGGACGATCCGCAGGCACCCTGGCAGGCGTTTCCGGACTTGCGTCATTTCGCCAATGCCTTGGGCAAGCGCCTGCGCACCCCGCAGTACCAACGCTTCTTCAGCCGCTTCGTGCGGCGGCGCGACAGCCAGCGCTTCTTTGCCAGCGTGGTCCAGGGCTACCAGGGGGTGTCCGAGCTGGCCAACATCGACCTGGAGGCGCGCATGCATGCCTACCCGGAGCCGCTGTTCGATAGCCTGGCCCGGGCGCGCATCGGCCAGATCAAGGACGATGCCGCCATGATCGCGGTGCCGAAGGCCGAGGTCGATCGCCAGGTCCAGCGCGAGCACGCCCAGCGCCTGGCAGCCGAAGGCTGGACCCTGCTCAACCTCGCCGGGTTGTTCGTCCCGGTGATCGGCGCGGCGCTGCTGGCGGTGAGCGCCTGGGAGCTGCTTGGCGAGGTCTACCACGGTATCGAGGCCTGGCACGAGGGGGAAACCACCGAAGCGCTCGAGCACCTGTTCAATGTCGCCATCGACGTTGCCGTAGTCGCCGCTACCGCTGCGGGCATCACCCTGGTGCGCAACGCCTGGTCCCGCTCCAGCCTTGTCGACAGCCTGTTGCCGGCGCAGTTGGAGGACGGCAGCACACGCTTGTACAAGCTTGACCTGGCGGCCTTTCGCAGCGAGGCGCCACCGCCGCAAGCCGTGCCCGATGCGCAGGGTATCCACCGCCTGGGGGCACAGGCCTGGATCGAGATGGACGGGCATCATTACCCTATCGTCCAGCGCGCCGGTGATGGCCGCTGGCAATTGCGCCCACAGGGCGGCCATGGGCCGCTGCTATGCCACAACGGTGCCGGTGCCTGGCGCCTGTGGTCGGAGCAGCCGGCCCGCTGGGACGATCCTCATCGCCTGTTCCGCCGCCTGGGTGGCCCGTTCGCGCGCCTCGACGACGAACAGATCGACCAGCTCATGACGGCGCATGGCCTGGAGGCCAGTCACCTGCGTGCGCTGCATGTCCAGGGGCAGGCGCCCGAGGCGCAGTTGGTCGACAGCGTCGAGCGGGTATTGCTCGAGCAGCGTATCCGTGAGTTGGTCGGCCGCCTGCGCGGCGGCGAGCCGGTCAGCGACCGCTTCGTGCTGCAGCATGCCCAGGCCTTGCCCGGGGCGGCTGGGCTGCCCGACCAGGGGGTGGCAGAGCTGGCCTGGAACCTGCGCAGGCCATTGTTCCAGCGCCTGTACGAGAGCGCCCAGGGCAGCGACAAGCCCGGTGTCGCGACCCTGCGCCGAGCATTCCCCGGCCTGCATGGCCGGGCTGCCGAAGCGTTGTTGGAGGCGGCCCGGGTCGCGGACCGGCGCCGCTTGCTCGACACCGGTCGGGTTGCGCTGCGCCTGGCCGAGTCGGCGAGGACGAGCGTGGGACAGATACGTGTGGCCAGGGTATTCGAGGCGCTGTACCTGGACACCTTGCAGACGGGCGACCTGGCGCGTGTGGCCCTGGCCATGGCCAGGCAACTGCCGGGCGCGCCGGCGGGGCGCTGGCGCTTGTTCGAGGGTAGCGTGCAAGGGCCATTGCTGCTGGTCCTGGAGCAGGGCGAGGAGGGCGGCGGCTTCGACCTGCTCCACCGCGATGGCCGCTTCCAGTTGCTCGACGAGCAGGGCCAGGTGCTGGCCGGCTGGGGGGAGCTGTTCGAGGTCATCGCCGCCGCCTACGGCGACCGCCAGCGGGATGCCATGGGCATCGGCGAGCCCTTCGCCCATAACCTGCGGGTGCTGGTGGGGCGGCTGGCGGCGCGCCAGCGTGAGGCGGTCGCACGGCTACTGGGGCAGGGCGAGCCCATCGGCTGGTTCCGGCCTCCACGGCGCCTGGACGATGGCCGAGTCGGTTATCCGCTGAGTGGCCGGGGCGCATCGCGGGGCAGGCCGCAGGCGCTGTTCGCCCGGGTGCGGGCGGTGTATCCGACGTTCGACGATGCGCAGATCGATGCCTGGCTGCAGGAGGTGGGGCGCTCGGGCCGGCAGGTGGAGAGCGAACTCGCCCGGCTGGGGCATGAGTTCGAGGCACTGGATGACCACCTGCGGGCCTGGAGCGAGCAGCCCGCCAGCGGCATGCAGCGCCGCGAGCGGCGGCATTTCGCCCAGGTCCTGCTCAGTTGCTGGCAGCGCCGGGGGCCGCAGTTGTTCGACCAGCGTGGGCAAGCGACGGGGTATCGCCTGAGTATCTGGGCGCTCAGCCTGGAGCGCTTGCCCGAGCTGCCCGAGGCTGTGAGTTTCCCCCACATCCATGAGTTGTCGCTGATGGGCTTGGGGCTGCGGGAAATGCCACAGCGTTTCCTGGGCGCTTTCCCGAACCTGCAGGTGCTGGAGCTGGCCAGCAACCGCTTGACCCGCCTGCCGCCGGGCCTGGAGGCGCTGACATCGCTGCGTGAGCTGGACCTGTACGACAACCGTGTCGTGCTCGACACCGAGCAGGCCATGACCCTGGCCAACGGCGAAATGCTGGAGTTCATCAACCTGTCGCGCAACCCGCTGGGGCGAACCTTCCCGCTGTACCGGCTGGACCGCTTGCGGCGTCTGTACCTTCGCGCCACCGGGATCAACGAACTCCCGCCCGCCCTGATGGACCGCCTGGAACTGACCATCGCCGACCTGCGCGACAACCAGATCACGACGCTGCCGGAGCGTTTCTATCGTGCACCGATCTGGGTGGGGCGTACCGTGATGCTGACGGGCAACCCGTTGGACGAACAGGCCGCGCAACGCCTGGAGGCCTTTTCCCAGGCCCATGGCATGCCGGCGCCGCAGGTGGCGGGCCCTTCCTCGATGTCGTTGCGCCGACGCTGGCTCGACGCCGCCGACAGTGTCCAACGGGCCGTGCAGTCCTCGACGTGGGACGAGCTGGAAGCCGAGGATGGTGCGGACGATTTCTTCGCCATGCTCGCGCGGCTGCTGGAAACCGTGGATTTTCGCGATCATCGCCAGGCCCTGGCCAACCGGGTGTTCACCCTGCTGCAGAGCATGTGCCGCTACGAAGGGCTGCGCAGCGAGCTGTTCAACCAAGCGCGCATGCCCCTGACCTGCCAGGACAGCGTGATCCTGAGCTTCAGCGCCCTGGAACTGCGCATGCTGGTCTGGCAGGCGCGGGTCGACGCGGCCGCCGGTGGCCAGGAGCAGGCCCTGGTACGGTTGGGCCGCCAGCTGTGGCGGCTGGACGAGGTCGAACGTATCGCCCTGGAGGACATCCAGGCGCGCCGGGCCGCAGGCAGCGATCCGGACGAGATCGAGGTAAGCCTGGCCTACCGCCTGGCATTGCGTGATGCGCTCGACCTGCCGGGGCAACCTGCCGACATGGCCTACGCCGACGTTGCCGGGCTGGACCGGTCGCGCATCGACCAGGCCCGGGAGCGCGTGCTGGCACTGCAGACGCCGGAACGCCTGGCGCAGTCGCTGGTAGAGCGGGACTTCTGGCAGGAACACCTGCTACGCGCCCACGCCGAGGTCTTCGAGGCCCTCGATGCGCCGTTCCAACGCCGCGTCGAGGCATTGATGGAGAGATCGTCGGCGTTGCCGGAGGGCCAATACCTAGCGCGGATGAATAGCATCGGCAGCGAGCGCCAGGCGGCTCGGCGCGAGCGGATGCTGGCCCTGACCCGCATCGCCCTGGCCGAGGCGCCGCCTGCCAGTGACGACACCCCGGGGGCCTCCTGAGGCGAGGGGTAGGGCGAGCACCTGCCGCGACCCCGGTGGCTTTCGGCTATGCTCAGGTTCGGGTGTCGGCATTTTCCGGAGATGCCGTAGGCCTGGTCTGGAAACCGGAAGTTACCTTTGACCTGACCACCTGCCCAGGCAGGTGGTTTAGGCTCGCAGGCCGGATCTTTCTCCCCGATCTGTAGTCATTTGGTTCATCGAGACAATAAGGAGATGCGCATGCTCGTCCGGTCACTGACCCTCGCCACCTTGCTCGCCGTCGCCGGCCCCTTGCTCGCTGCGGACAGCGATGCACCGTTGGCCAAGGAGCTGGGCAAGGCCAGGCCGCTGATCATCATCGCCCCCAGCACCGCCGACCCCACCTTGCGCGGCCTGAACGAGGCCCTCAAGGACCCGGCCACCCAGGCCGCGTTCAAGGAGCGCAGCCTGGTGCTCTACAGCGTCGCCAACATGATGGGCAAGCGCGAGGACAAGAACCTCGAGCAGCAGACCACCATGGCCTTGATCCGCGAGCTCAAGCTTGGTGCCAGCAAGGGCACCAAGGTGATCCTGGTGGGCAAGGATGGTGAGCGGCACATGCTCAAGGATGACGACAGCGGCGAGCAGCTCGACCCGCAGGTGATCTTCAAGGCGGTGGACGAGCTTCCCGCCAGCGAGAAGGCGGTGACCGCGCCCGAGCCGGTGGCCAGCAGCACCGAGAAGGCCAAGGACAGCAAGCCCGGCAAGCCGACCAAGCCCCTGGCGCCGCCCAAACCGCTGGAAGACTGAGGATGTGCCGCGCGGGGTGGGGCGCCGGCGACGCCTCGTCCCCGACCCTTCGCTGATAGCCGCGAGGCGATGTTCCAGTGGTCTGTATCTGACTGTATCCAGCCACCTGGTCGACCCACTTCCATACAGAAAGCCCACCTGCCTGATACACCTGCGATACACCACTGCGGCGAAATGGCTCCACCTCTCAACCACAGTGGAGCACCAGCATGAAACATTCGAAGAACACCCTTGGCCTGCTCAGCGTCGCACTGCTCGGCGGCATGGCCCTGGGCAACAGCGCGTTCGCTGTCGAGCCCCTGGCCCAGGGCTACCAACTGGCCGCAGCCAAGACCCCAGGCGAAGGCAAATGCGGCGAAGGCAAGTGTGGGGGCAGCGGCAAGGCCACCCAGGGCGAAGGCAAGTGTGGCGAAGGCAAGTGTGGCGGTAGCGCCAAGGTCGGCCAGGCCGAGGGCAAGTGCGGGGAGGGCAAGTGTGGCGATGCCTCCTTCGCCCGTACCGACAGCAACCATGACGGCAAGGTCTCGCGCGAGGAGTTCCTCGCCGTGGCCAAGGACCGCGCCGCCGACTTCGACAAGATCGACAGCAACCACGACGGCGTGATCTCCGAGCAGGAGGCTTACGACCACCTCAAGGCCCTCTACCAGGCCAGCGGCAAGCCGATGCCCGAGGGGCTGTTCAGCCACCTGGCTGGCGAGTCCTGATCGAGCGGGCTCCCACGGACTGCCTGCGGGCGGTGATGTGGGGGCCTTGTCGCAGCGCCTTGTGGAGAACCGAACATGAACGACCACCCCTTGCGCACCGGCCTCGGCTTGCGCCGTGGCCTGCTGCCCGAGCTGCTGACGATGGCGGACGGCGCGGTGGATTTTCTCGAATGCGCGCCGGAAAACTGGATCGGTGTCGGCGGAGCCTATGGCCAGGGCCTGGAACGCCTGGCCGAACGTTTCGCCATCGCCTGCCACGGCCTGTCACTGTCACTGGGCGGCAGTGCACCGCTGGACCAGGCCTTTCTCGCGCGTACCCGGCAGTTTCTCGAGCGCTACCAGGTACGCCTGTACAGCGAGCACTTGAGCTACTGCAGCGACGATGGTCACCTCTACGACCTGATGCCGATCCCGTTCACCGACGAGGCCGTGGTGCATGTCGCGGCGCGCATCCGCCAGGCCCAGGACCAGCTTGGCCGCCGCATCGCCGTGGAGAACATCAGCTACTACGCCGCGCCCTACCAAGCCATGAGCGAGCTGGCGTTCATTCGCGCCGTGCTCGAGGAGGCCGACTGCGACCTGCTGCTGGACGTCAACAACATCGTCGTCAACGCCTGCAACCACCGTTATGACGCGCTGGCGTTCCTCCAGGGCCTGCCGGTCGAGCGTGTGGTCGGCATGCACGTGGCCGGGCATTACGACGAAGCACCGGACCTGAAGGTCGACACCCATGGGGCGCCGGTGAAAGAAGATGTCTGGTCATTGTTCGCCAGTGCCTGCCAGCGCTTCGGCGTGCAACCGACGGTGCTGGAGCGCGACTTCAATTACCCGCCCCTGGACGCGCTGCTCGACGAGACGGCACGCATCCGCCAGTTGCAGCAGGCGGCAGGGAGTGTGCGCGATGAATGAAACCTTGCGTCAGCAGCAGTTCACCCTGGCCCGCCATCTGCGCGATCCCGCAGCCAATCCACCACCGCCGGGCATCGAGGCGCGGCGCCTGAAGGTCTATCGGGAGCTGTTCTACAACGCCATCGAGGGTTTGCTGGCCGGCAGCTTCCCAGTCATGCGCCAGACCCTCGGCGAGGCCCGCTGGCATGCCCGGGTGCGTGACTTCCATGCCCACTATCGCAGCCAGACGCCGCTGTTCACCGAGGTCGCCGAGGTGTTCATCGACTACCTGCACGGCATCGAGGCGGATGCACCCTGGCAGTTGGAACTGGCCCACTATGAATGGTTGGAGGCGCAGTTGTACCTGAGCGATGCCGAGGACCCAGAGCACCGGCCCGAGGGGGATCTGCTCGAAGGCGAGCCGTTGCTCTCCTGCGTGGCCCGGGTGCTCGCCTACCGCTGGCCGGTGGAGCGCATCGGCCCCGGCTACCAGCCTGCCGAGCCCCCCGATACACCCACCTTGCTGCTGGTGTATCGCGACGCCGACCTGCAGGTGCGCTTCGCCCGCCTGACGCCGCTGGCCTACCAGTTGCTGGCAGGGCTCCAGGGTAGCGGGCGCGAGCGGTTGCAGGCCTTGGGAGGCGAAGAGATCCAGCGTCAGGGGCTGGCTTTGCTCGAGGCTCTGCGCGGGCAGGGGATCATCGTCGGTACGCGATAGGTTGTCCCAAAGCGGCTGTGCGCGAGGCTCAACGCTTGGCCGGCTTCAACCGCGACACCCCGAACAGTACCAGCGCCAGCCCCGCGATCTGGTAGGCCGAGATCGACTCGCCGAGGATCGCCCACGACGCCAGCACCGTCAGCATCGGCCCCAGGTTGCCGACCGCCGCGGTCTGGGTCACGCCCATGCGCTGGATCGCCAGGGCTACCCAGTAGATCGGCAGCACGGTGGAGAACACCGCCATCATCGCCGCATGGGTCCATACCGCCGGCGGCAGTTGCCACAACTGGGCCGTGTCCGCCACCAGCAGGTAGTGCGCCAGCACCATCAGCGACGAGGCCGTGCCACACAGCCCGGCCAGGCGCATGGAGCCCATGCGCTTGAGCATCATGCCGGTGCCGGCGTAGTACAGGGCATAGGTCACCGCGCTGGCGAACACCCACAGCGCGCCGACGAGCACCTGCTGGCCGCCCCCCGACATGCCGAGGTCGTGGACGAAGGCGATGCCCAGGCCGAGGTAGCACAAGCCCATGGCCGACAGGGTGCGCAGGCTGGGCCGTTCACGCAGGGCGACGGCCTGGAACACCAGTACCAGGGTCGGGTAGGTGAACAGGATCAGCCGCTCCAGCCCGGCACTGATGTACTGTAGGCCATAGAAGTCGAACAGGCTGGCCAGGTAATAGCCGAACAGGCCGAGTAGCGCTACGCGCAGGCCATCCCCCAGCCCAAGGGCAGCGCTGGACGAGCCACGGCTGAACCACACCAGCCAGACGAACAAGGGCAGCGCGATGCCCATGCGCATGGCCAGCAGGCTGATAGCGTCCACGGGGCCTGCCGCGTAGGCGAGTTTGACGAAGATGGCCTTGAAGCTGAAACCCAAGGCCGCGAGCACGGCATACAAGGCACCGTTGTGCAGTTGGCGTTGCAAGTGGGCGCGGATGGCGAGCATGGCGTGTCCGAGAAAGGGGAGTGGCGAGGCTTATTCTGGGCAGAAGGCGCTGGCGCTAGAATCGCTTTTTATCGAACATGGCGTTCTGATTTGGAGAAGCCCCATGCATTTCGACCTGCCTGACCTGCGCCTGCTCGCCGCCATCGCCGCCACCGGTAGCCTGAGCAAGGCGGCGGCGACCTTCCCGGTGGCGGTGTCGGCCGCCAGTACCCGCTTGCGGCTGTTCGAGGAACGTTGCGGCCTTGCCCTGTTCGTACGTCGGGTCGACGGCATGCAACTGACCCCGGCCGGCCGCCTGGTGCTCGAAGCCGCCCGCAGTGTGCTGGGCGAGGCGCAGAGGCTGCAGGACACCTTGCAGGAGCTGGCCGGCCAGCGGCGCATCACCTTGCACCTGGCCGCGTCCACCGTGACCAACAGCACCCTGCTGCCGGCGGTGCTTGGGCCGTTTCTGGCCGACTATCCGGAGGTGGACCTGCAACTGGTCGAGCACAAGAGCCTGGACGTGCTGCGCGTGGTGCTGGCCGGTGAGTGCGAGATCGGCGTGTACGACGGCAACCTGGCCAACGAGGGGCTGGTGTCGCTGCCGTTTCGTACCGAGCGCCTGGTCCTGCTGACGCCCGCCGACCACCCGTTGGCGTCCCGCGGGCAACTGCGGCTGGTCGATGCCCTAGGGTTTCCCTTCGTCTGCCTGCCGGCCGAGCGTGCCATGCAGCGCTTCGTCGAGGAGCTGGCGATGAACCTGGCCATGCCCCTGAAGGTCCGGGTGCGTGCGCCGAGCTTCGAGGCCATCGCCCAACTGGTGGCCCAGCGCGCCGGCATCGCCATGTTGCCCGAGACGGCAGCCCTGCGTGCCGAGCAGGAGCTGCCGGTGCGCCGGCTGGCGCTGGAGGAGCGCTGGGCGACGCTGGAGTTGCGGGTGTGTTTTCGTGGTTGGGAGAGCCTCAGCTCCCATGGGCGTCAGTTGGTGGGGTTCCTGTCCGGGCAGTGAGCTGTCAGTGACTCCGCATCCGGGGCTGCAAAGCAGCCCCGCCTGCCTCAGGCGGCTCAGACCTTGAACTGCGCCACCATGCCATTCAACTCCACCGCCAGTCGCGACAGGTCCTGGGCCGCCGCGCTGGTCTGGTTGGCCCCGGCCGAGGTCTGCATGGCCAGGTCGCGGATGTTGACCAGGTTGCGGTCCACCTCGCGGGCCACCTGCGCCTGCTGCTCCGATGCGCTGGCGATCACCAGGTTGCGTTGATTGATCGAGGCGATGGCCTCGGCGATCACCTCCAGAGCCTGGCCGGCCGACTGGGCCACTTCCAGGGTGCCGGTGGCACGCCCCTGGCTGGTGTGCATGGCCGTGACCGCGCGCTCGGTGCCGGACTGGATCCCGACGATCATCTGCTCGATCTCGGCGGTGGACTGCTGGGTACGGTGGGCCAGGGCGCGTACTTCGTCGGCGACCACGGCGAAACCGCGTCCGGCCTCGCCGGCACGGGCCGCTTCGATGGCGGCATTGAGCGCCAGCAGGTTGGTCTGCCCGGCGATCGCGCCGATCACGTCGAGCACGCGGCTGATTTCGTTGGCGTTATTGGCCAGTTGCTCGATTTCCTCGGATGTGCCGGTGACATCGTTGACCAGGTGCTGGATCGAAGCCAGGGCCTGGTTGACCTGGTCGCGACCATCACGGGTGGTCTGATCGGCCCCTTTGGAGGCATCGGCGGTGTTCACCGCGTTGTTGGCCACTTCCTCGACGGCGGCGGTCATCTGGTTGACCGCCGTGGCCGCCTGGTCGATCTCCGCGCTTTGCTGGTGCAGACCGCGGCTGGTGTCTTCGGTGACTGTGTGCAGTTCTTCCGAGGCCGAGGCCAACTGGTCCGAGGAGGCGGCGATCTTGCGGATGGTCTCGCGCAGGCTCTGCTGCATGCGGGCCAGGGCACGCAGCAGCAGGGCCGGCTCGTCGCGGCCGTGGACCTGGATGTCGCGGGTCAGGTCGCCGGTGGCCACGCGCTCGGCCACGGCCACGGCGTCGGCCAGGGGGATGACGATGCTGCGGGTGAGCAGGGTGGCGAAGGCCGCCAAGGCCAGGATGATCACCACCAGGGAGGTGATGATCAGCGAGAAGGCCTGCTCGAACACACTGCTGCTGCGCCGGGAGGCCGTTTCAGCGCCGTCGGCGTTGTACTGGATCAGCGCATTGAGGGACTGGAGCATGGTGTCGGCGTATTCGGCCAGGGGGCCGTTGATCAGGCGCCGGGCCTCGTCGAGACGGTCGGTGGCGACCGCGTCGCGGATCGACTTCTGCAACCGGTGGTAACGCTCGCTCAGCTTCATGAAGGTGTCGAACAGGGCGCGATCGTCATCGGCGATGATGGTGCGTTCGTAGGCGTTCAGGTCGCTTTCCAACTGCTGGTTGACCTGGACGATCGAGGCCAGTGTCGCCTGCCTGGCGCTGGGCTGTTCCTCCAGCACGCTGCGCAGGGTCAGCGCCCGCGCCCGGCCGAGGTTGTTGCTGACATCGCCCAGCGCGATGACTGCCGGCATCCAGGTCACGCGGATCTCGTCGGTGGCACGGTCCATCTGGCGGGTTTCGTAGAGTGCGAACAACCCCATGGCCAGGACCAACAGGCCCAGTAGGGTGAATACGGCGGCGGCCCGTATGCCGATCTTCATGTTCCGGAGTTGCATTGAATGCTCCTTGGCGTTGGCAGCCCCAAGAGCGCTAGACGGCACAGGAGGGTGATCAGGCTCTCGACGGGCTGCAAATGTGGGTTAAGTCCCTAGAGTTGATGGTGTTTTTGCTGAATGATGCCATATAGCCACTATCGATTGAACAGGTATCCAATAAAATTGTATACAGACAATAGACAGAAGGCCGCCTCCCGCCCCCTCGCGGCATCGAGCCGCAGGGGAGACGCGAAGCGGCCCCGGTGACGATCGGGTCTGTCTACACGATCGGAATCAGTGGATCGGCTGCCGCCAGGGCCTGGGCGCGATCGGCGGCCGGCGGGTAGATCCACACCGAGTTGATCTGGCGCTTGAGGGCCTTGCCCTCCTGGCCCTGCAGCTTGAGCTCACGCTCCCAGCCCTCGCTGAACGCCGCGCCCCAGTCGCCCAGGTCGAGGCAGGTCACGTACTTGGGCTGGCGATACACCACCGGTGCCACGCCCAGCAGGTCGGCCGCCACGTTGTTGCCGCTGTGACGGCCCATGGGAATGGCGTGCTGGCAGGTCATCAGGGCATGGTTGCCTCGCTCGTCCACCACGGCCCAGGCCACGTCGCCGGTGGCATAGATGTGCGCCTGGCCGATCACTTTGAGGTGTTCGTCGACGCGCAGGCGGCCCAGGGCATCGCGTTCGCCCGGCACTTGGGCGGTCAGCGGGCTGGCCTTGACGCCCACGGTCCAGATCACGGTCTTGCTGGCGATGTAGTCGCCGTTGTCCAGCGTCACGCCGCCGGCGTCGATGCCCATCACCGAGGTACCTGCCAGCCACTCCACGCCGGCCTGCTCGCAGGCTGCGACGATCGCCGGGGTGATGCCCGCGCCCAGCGCTGCGCCGATGCTGGCGCCCCGGTCGACGACGATCACCCGTGGTGCTGCGTCGTTACCGAGGATGGCGCGCAGGCGGGCGGGCAGCTCGGTGGCGGTCTCGATGCCAGTGAAGCCGCCGCCGCAGACCACCACGGTATTGCGGGCAGGGGAGGCGGGCAGCGCGGCCAGGTCGACCAGATGCCGCTCCAGGCGCATGGCCGACTCCATCTGGTCGACGTCGAAGGCATGCTCGGCCAGGCCCGGCACGGCCGGGCGTGCCACCTGGCTGCCGGCGGCCAGGACCAGGCGGTCGTAGCCGATCCGCTGACGCTGGCCGTGATTGTCGGTGTAGCCGACGCTGCGGCCGTCCACGTCGATGGTGTCGGCATGGCCCTGGATGAAGGTCACGCCCACCGCCTCGAACAGGGCGCCCAACGGTGCCTTCATGCCGTGTACGTCGCTTTCGTAGAAGCGCGGGCGGATGCGCAGCTCAGGCTGGGGCGCGAGCACGCTGACCGTGACGTCGCCGCGCTGGGCCTGGTCGAGCAGGCGTGCGGCGCTCAGGGCGCTCCAGACACCGGCGAAGCCGGCACCGATGATCAGGATGTGTGGGTTCATGAGGGTGCTCCGCTGGATTGCATGGGGGGTGAAAGGTGTACGGCGTGGATTCGTGTACCCGCCGAATAACTACGACTGTATTGATCGTAGTTTGTGGCGGCAAGTCTTTTTTTCGCCGAAGGTCTTCCTGCATGCCCCGCTGGCCCCTTCGATAATGCTGTATTTCCTGGCTTACAGGGCTGTATCGTGAGCCGAGAAAGACGACGGATGGCGCCAAGGCACTTTGCTCGCCGGCAGGAGAAGGCGTAGTATTTACGACAAAATTAGTCGGAGATTGACATGTCGCTATACAGTGCCGGCGTCGAATACGGCCTCCATTGCCTGCTGTTCCTGGTGGACGAGCGTGGCGATACCCGCGAGTCCAGCGTGCGCGACCTGGCCGAGTTGCAGGGGGTGCCCCAGGAGTACCTGGCCAAGGTCTTCACCAAGCTGGCGCGCGCGGGGTTGGTGGCCGCCACCGAAGGCGTGCGCGGGGGCTTTCGTCTGGCGCGGCCGTCCGACGAGATCACCGTGCTCGACATCGTCACCGCCATCGATGGGCCGAAGAAGATCTTCGACTGCCGCGAAATCCGCGAGCGCTGCACGCTGTTCGAAGGCGCGGCGCCAGGTTGGGCGACCGAGGGTACCTGCGCCATCCATGCCGTGATGCTGGGGGCGCAGAAGCGGATGGAAGAGGCGCTCGCGCAGCAGACCATCCTCGACCTGGCCCGGCGTTTCGGGCGCAAGGCCCCGACGGAGTTCGGGGTGAAGGTCAATGAGTGGATGAGTGAGCGGCGGGAAGGCAAAGGGAGCGGAGGGGAGATCGCGGTTACCCAGGTGTAAGGGGAATGGCAGTACCGGCCCTGTGGGGTTGCCTCGAGGTCAGTCAGTCAAGCGGCCCCAGATGTCTTCAGCCCGCCCGGGCCTCATGCCGCTTGCGGTACGCTCCCGGCTGCACCCCCACCGCCTTGGCGAACGCCCGGGTAAACGCCGCCACCGACTGATACCCCACCTGCGCCCCCACCTGTTCCACGGTATTCCCCGCCTTGAGCAACTGGCAGGCATGGCGCATGCGCAAGGCCAGCAGCACCCGGCCGGGCGACTGCCCCGCCAGCTCGTTGAAGCGCTTGAAGAACGCTGAACGCGACAACCCCGTGCAGGCCGCCATGCTTTCCAGGTGCCAGGCCTGACCCGGCTGCGCGATCAACTGCTCCAGCAACGCCGCGAAGGCCGGCTGGCGGGCGAGGGCGACCAACCCACCCAAGGATCGCCCAGCGTGTACCTGCTGGCGCAATACATACAGGAACAACAGGTGGGTCAAGCGCTCCAGCAGCGCCTGCGACGGCGTGGGCGTGCGCCGGCACTCCTCGAGGATCAGCTCGAACAGCGAGCGTGCGGCATGCCCCGCAGGCTCTGCGGCGCGCAACAGGATCCAGTCGGCCAAGCCTTCGACGATCAGCGACGACAACCCCGAGCGAAAATGAAAAAAGCCGCAGACCAGGCCAACGCCGTCGCCGGCTTCGCTGTCCAGTGGCTGCATCGTCTGGCGTGGTTGGGCACAGGCGCTGGCCGGGTCTTCGTCGCCAGACAGCCGATAGGCCAGGTCGCGCAGCAGGAACACCGCATCGCCGCTTTCCAGCCGTATGGGCCCGGGTTGCCCGTCGATGTGCAGCCAGCAGTGCCCCTGCACCACCAGGTGGAAGCTCGCCCGGCCCATGCCTTGGGTGCTGGCGTGCCAGCCGCCGCAGTAGCGGCCGACATGGAACAGGCTGGCATCGAGCTCCAGGCTCTCTAATAACCAATCGACAGGGTGGCAGGATGAAATCATCTAATGCAAAGACTCAGGAGCAAGGAAAGGCGACTGATGAATATGGAGGGTAATTCTTATAACCAACAGACTGTACGCAACCCCCACCAAAGGAGACCACGCCATGTCCTCGCGCATTACTCTACACACTCTGCAGAGCGCCCCGGAAGCTGCGCGTCCGTTCCTCGAGAATGCCCTGAAGAACTCCGGCTTCATCCCCAACCTGTTGGGTATCCTGGCCAACGCCCCAGCGGCGCTGGAAACCTACGTCACCGTCTCGGCGCTCAACGGCAAGTCGCAGCTGTCCTTGGCCGAGCGCGAGGTGGTACAGCTGATCGCCGCCACCCACCACGGGTGCGACTTCTGCGTGGCCGGCCACACCGCCGTGGCCCTGAACAAGGCCAAGCTGCCTCAGGACGTGGTCGACGCCCTGCGTGCCCGTGGCGAGCTGCCCGATGCCAGGTACGAGGCCCTGGCCGAATTCGCCCGCGAAGTGATCGCCACCCGTGGCAATGTCGGCGAGGCCACCTACGCGGCGTTTCGCGGGGCCGGCTACAGCGAGGGCAACGCCCTGGAAGTGATTCTCGGGGTGAGCCTCGCAACCCTGTGCAACTTTGCTAATGTGTTCGCCCAGACGCCGCTCAACGACGAACTCGGCAAATACCGCTGGCAGCCGTCGGCGTGAGCCGCGCGCGGTGCCGTTCGGGCCGCGTTTCGTAAAGGAGAAGGGACATGCTTGATTCCGCATTTCGACAATGGCTGGACGCCAATGCCGAGGCTATCGACCTGGGCCAGTGCGACCCGCACCTGGTCCTGGGGCATATCGCCGAGTCGCAGCTGCTGCGCGTGGGCATCGACCCCGCCTTGGGCGGTTCGGGCGGCCAGATCACCGACGCGGTGGAAGCCATCGCCGCCATCGCCAGCCGTTCGCTGGCGGCGGCCTTCGTCTGCTGGGGCCAGCGCGCGTTCATCGAATACCTGCTGCAAAGCCCTAACCTGGCCCTGCGCGAACGCCTGCTGGCGGACCTGCTCAAGGGCGAGCTGGCTGGCGCTACCGGGTTGTCCAATGCCATGAAGTACCTGTCTGGCATCGAGGCCCTGCAGGTGCGAGCCCGCCCCCAAGCCGCCGGCTGGACGCTGGAAGGCCGCCTGCACTGGGTGACCAACCTGCGCAAGAGCGGTTTCGTGGTTGCCGCGGCGGTCGAAGAGGATGCCGGTGCTGCGCCGTTCGTCCTGGCGATCCCGTCCACTCAGGTGGGCGTGGAGCGCTCCGAGGACCTGCGATTGATGGGGCTGCAATCGAGCAACACCGCCGCGCTGGCCTTCCACCAGGTCGAGCTGGGCCGTGACTGGCTGCTGCACGAGAACGCCCGCGAGTTCCTGCCCAAGGTGCGGCCGGCCTTCCTGGCGTTGCAGTGCGGCATGGCCATCGGCCTGGCCCGACGTGCCCTGGAAGAGGTGAGCGGGCATCTGCAAGGGCGCGGTTCGTTCCTCGAGGAAGCCCGCCAGGTGCTGGCCGAGCGCCTGGAGAATACCGTGGATGCACTCAAGCAGGGCCTGCTCGACGGCCGCTTCGTCAGCCAGCCGGCGGCGCTGTTCAAGCTGCGCATCATCCTGGCCGAAAGCGCCGCCGACGCCGTGCAACTGGAGCTGCAGGCCAGCGGCGGCAAGGCCTACCTGGACGCCTATGGCGCCGGCTTCGCCCGTCGCTGGCGCGAGTCGGCGTTCGTGCCGATCGTCACCCCGAGCCTGGTGCAACTGCGTGCCGAACTGCAACGCCAGGCGGCCGCGGCATGAGCCAGGCAGTGCTCGAAGCCCGTGACATCTGCCTGGGCTACCCGCGTGAAGGTGGCTGGCAAGCGGTGCTGGAACAGTTCGACCTGAGCCTGGCGCCGGGCGAGGTGGTGAGCATCCTCGGCCCTAGCGGGGTCGGCAAGTCCAGCCTGTTGCGCGTACTGGCAGGCCTGCAGCAGCCCCAGGGTGGCCGCGTGGCCCTGCACGGCGAGCCCTTGCTGGGCCCGCACCCGCGCCTGGCGGTGGCCTTCCAGGACCCGAGCCTGCTGCCCTGGTTGAGCCTGGAGAAGAACGTCGCCTTCGGCCTGGACTTCGCGCGCCAGCCAAAGCTGGCGGCGGCCGAGCAGCGCGCGCGCATCGACCATGCCATCGAGGCGGTAGGCCTGGCCCATGCGCGCAACCAGTACCCGGCGCAACTGTCTGGCGGCATGGCCCAGCGCACCGCCCTGGCACGCTGCCTGGCGCGCCAGCCGCAGGTGCTGCTGCTCGACGAACCCTTCGGTGCCCTCGACGAGGTGACCCGCGCCGACATGCAGCAATTGCTCCTGCAACTGATCGCCACCCACGGGACGGCGGCGGTGCTGATCACCCACGATATCGACGAAGCCCTACTGTTGTCCGACCGGGTCCTGCTACTGGGCAACCACCCGGCGCACACCCTTGGCCAATGGCACATCGACCTGCCGCAACCGCGTGGGCAGTGGGTCGAGGAACTGGGCGCGCTGCGTATCGAGATCCTCAAGACCCTTCGGCGGGCAAGCCGCATCAGCGAACCTTCTTCTTCCCCCTTGCCATTGCCGTCGGAGGCTGCCCATGTGCATGGATGACTGCTGTTCCTCTACTTCCCGCCGCGATTTCATCAAGCTCGGCGCCATGCTCAGTGCCGCCGGGGCGCTGCCATTGCTGACGAGCCTGCAGGCGCGCGCCGCCGTCGAGCCGGACGCGCCGGTGCGCATCGGCTACCTGCCGATCACCGACGCCACGCCGTTGCTGGTGGCGCACAACAATGGCCTGTTCGAGGCCGAGGGCATCAAGGCCGAGCGCCCGGTGCTGCTGCGTAGCTGGGCGCAGGTGATCGAGGCGTTCATCTCCGGCCAGGTCAACGTCATCCACCTGCTGTCGCCGATGACGGTCTGGGCGCGCTATGGCAGCAAGGTGCCGGCCAAGGTGGTGGCCTGGAACCACGTCGGTGGTTCGGGGCTGACCGTGGCGCCGGACATTACCGACGTGAAACAGCTGGGCGGCAAGACCGTGGCCATTCCGTTCTGGTACTCGATCCACAACGTGGTGCTGCAGCAGATGTTGCGCGACCACGGCCTCACGCCGGTGTCGAAGCCGGCCAGCGCGCAGTTGGCGGGCAGTGAAGTCAACCTGCTGGTGTTGCCGCCGTCGGACATGCCGCCGGCCCTGGCCAGCAAGCGCATCGCTGGCTATATCGTCGCCGAGCCGTTCAATGCGCTGGCCGAGGACCTCAAAGTCGGCCGTGTGCAGCGCTTCACCGGCGACGTCTGGCGCAACCATGCCTGCTGCGTGGTGTTCATGCACGAGCACGACCTGACCAATCGCCCCGAGTGGTCGCAGAAGGTGGTCAACGCCATCGTCAAGGCCCAGCTGTGGACCCGCGACCACCGCGCCGAGGCGGCCGCGTTGCTGTCCAAGGCCGGCCCCAACAAGTACACCCCGCACACCCCGCAGGTGCTCGGCAAGGTGCTGGCGCCTGCCGCCGAGGACCGTGCCGGCTACATCGCCAGCGGTGCGATCCGCCACCAGCAGTGGGATGAGAGGCGCATCGATTTCCAGCCCTATCCGTTCCCCAGCTACACCGAGGAACTGGTCAAGCGCCTGAAGCACACGCTGATTGAGGGCGACAGCAGCTTCCTGGCCGGCCTGGACCCGACCCTGACCGCCCGCGACCTGGTGGACGACCGCTTCGTGCGCAACGCCATCGCCGCGGCGGGCGGCCTGTCGGCCTTCGGCCAGCCCGAGGGGTTCGAGCGTAGCGAGGAGTTTTCGGTCTGATGCGCAAGCACGTCGTGCAAGGTGCCCTGGGCCTGGCTGGCCTGGCGGCCCTGCTGTTGCTGTGGTGGGCGGGGGTCGGCGTGTTCGGCGAGGCCGATGGCCTGTCGGCGCGCTTCTCGCCCGAGGCGACCCTGGCCAGCTTGGTCGAGCTGCTCGGTCAGGGTGAGGTCTACGGGCATGTCTGGGTGAGCCTCAAGCGCATCCTGGTCGGCTTGCTGCTGGCGCTGCTGATCGGCGTGCCCCTGGGGCTGCTGGTGGGCAGCTACCGGCACCTGGAGGCGGCGACCACGCCAGCGTTCCAGTTCCTGCGGATGATCTCGCCGCTGTCGTGGATGCCTGTGGTGGTCATGCTGATGGGCGTGGGCGACCAGCCGATCTACTTCCTCCTGGCCTTCGCCGCGCTGTGGCCGATCCTGCTCAACACCGCCGCTGGCGTACGCCAGCTCGACCCGCGTTGGTTGCAGCTCTCGCGCAGCCTCAGCGCCACGCGCTGGGAAACCCTGTGCAAGGTGATAATCCCGGGGGTGATCGGTCATGTGCTGACCGGCGTGCGCCTGGCCATCGGCATTCTGTGGATCGTGCTGGTGCCGTGCGAGATGCTCGGGGTCAGTGCGGGGCTGGGCTACTTCATCCTCGATACCCGTGACCGGCTGGCCTATTCGGAGCTGATGGCCATGGTGCTGTTGATCGGTGTGTTGGGGTTCATGCTCGATGCCTTGGCCCGGGGCCTGCATCGTCGGTGGGTGCATGCCTGAATCTGGGCTGCAAAGCAGCCCCAGGATGAGAATCCTGGGCACCCGCAGGGCATGCGGGCGTAAAATACCCCTTTGCCCACCCCGAGCCCTTCATGCCTGCCCCCATCGAACTGCTCCAGACCCACCCCGACCAGGCCGAGCTGATCCGCAACCTCTACCAGTTCTATGCCTACGAGTCCTCCGACTGGGAACAGGAGGACGTCGAGGCCGATGGCCGCTTCTACATCCACGACGAACACCTGCAGCGCTACTGGCAGTCGCCCGGCTGGAGCGCCAGCCTGGTGCTGGTGGACGGCTTCATCGCTGGCTTCGTGCTGATCGAGCGCAGTGAGCTGCCAGGCCTGGAGGCCAGCGAACTGGCCGACCTGTTCATCCTGAAAAAATATCGCCGCCAGGGCATCGGCCAGACTGTGGCGCAGTCGCTGCTGTGCAGCGGGGAGGGCGACTGGTTGCTGCGCTGCTATCGCCAGGACCCGGTGGCCGTGGCGTTCTGCAAGGCCGTGCTGACCGGCCTGCCACGCGCGTCGAGGGCGATCGCGCTGGAAGACGAGCCCGATCTGCTGAATTTCCTGGTGAGCGCCTCGCGTCATTGACGGCGCCGGTCAGGGTTCGGGTTGTGCCGCGGCGACGGATTTATGTGAACTGCTTCACAAAAAAATCCGACAAGCGGCATAATGCCAGCACGTCATCATCCAGGCCCGGCCCTGTCGGGCTGGCGATCCGTTTCCGTGCGTGCCGCAGGTTCAGGTAAAGCCTATGTCGCTAGTCGCAAGTCCCGACATCATGTACCGGTTGTTGATCCAGAGCGTAGCGGACTACGCCATCTGCCTGTTGACCCCCGAGGGGGTGGTGGCCAACTGGAACCCGGGGGCGCAGCGGGCCAAGGGCTACGAGGCGCAGGAAATCATCGGGCGGCACTATTCGCTGTTCTACCCGCAGGCCGAGCGCGACGCCGGGGTGCCCGAGCAGAACCTCGACCAGGCGCGCCGTACCGGTCGCTTCGAGGCCACTGGCTGGCGCCTGCGCAAGGATGGTTCGGCCTTCCAGGCCCATGTGGTGATCGACGCGGTGCACGACGACGATGGGCGCCTGGTGGGGTTCGCCAAGACCACCCGTGACATCTCCGAGCGCCGCCGCTACGAGGAGGCGTTGGTCCAGGCCAAGGAACTGGCCGAGCGATGCAGCCAGGAGACCGGCACCCTGTCGCGCTTCCTCGATTCGGTGATCGCCAACATTCCCGCCAGCGTCATCGCCCAGGACCTCGACAGCCAGCGCATCCTGCTGGCCAACCAGCAGGCCGAGCGCCTGTTCGGCGGGCAGCAGACAAGCATGGTCGGCCTTCGCCCCGACGAGTGCCTGACACCGGCCATCGCTCAGTACCTGGAGCAGCAACTGGCCCGCGGTGCGCGCAGCACCAAGGGGTACGCCGCCGAGACCCGCGTCGACACCGCTTGCGGCCTGCGGATCCTGCGTAGCCGCGCGCTGCTCAGCC
Organism: Pseudomonas guariconensis; assembly: GCF_024127895.1. GTDB lineage: Bacteria > Pseudomonadota > Gammaproteobacteria > Pseudomonadales > Pseudomonadaceae > Aquipseudomonas > Aquipseudomonas guariconensis_B. The sequence continues at coordinate 48,987 of NZ_JAMYBK010000013.1, forward strand.
AGAACCGCGAAGGCCAGGCCGACTATGTGCTGTTCATCGCCGAGGACGCCACCGAAGAGCTGGCCGCCCATGCCCAGATCCACCACATGGCCCATCATGATGCCCTGACCGGGCTGCCCAACCGTGTCCTCTTCCACGAGCGGCTCAAGCAAGCCTTGGTGCGTGGCGACGACAGCGGCAAGCTGACCGCGGCGCTGTGCCTGGACCTGGACAACTTCAAGAACATCAACGACTCCCTCGGCCATGCCTTCGGCGACAAGCTGCTGCGTGCCCTGGGCAAGCGCCTGCGCCGTGAGCTGCGTGAGCACGACACCCTGGCACGGCTGGGGGGCGACGAATTCGCCGTGGTCCTGGTCGGGCTGGAGAGCCGCGAGTCCGCCTGCAGCACTGCCCAGCGCCTGATCGATGCGGTCTGCCCACCGTTCCACATCGAGGGCCACCAGTTCTCGGTCGGCGTGAGCATCGGCATCGCCATCGCCCCGGACGATCACGAACAGGCTGAACAGTTGCTCGGCTATGCCGACATGGCCTTGTACGAGGCCAAGCGCAATGGCCGCAACCGCTACGAATGCTTCCAGGTCGAGCTGGATGTCGCCGCGCGTCAGCGTCGCCTGGTGGAAACCGACCTGCGCACCGCCCTGCACATGGGGCAGTTGCAACTGCACTACCAACCCGTGGTGGACCAGCAGAGCCGTAGCGTCACCGGCTACGAGGCGCTGCTGCGCTGGGAGCACCCGACCCGGGGCATGGTCATGCCCATGGACTTCATCCCCATCGCCGAGGAAACCGGGCTGATCCACGAGATCGGTGCCCGCGCCCTGAACCTGGCGTGCCAGGAGGCGGCCACCTGGGACAGCGAGCAGACCGTGTCGGTGAACCTGTCGCCGGTGCAGTTCAAGAGCGCCAACCTGGTGCACAGCGTGGCCCTGGCCTTGGCTGACTCGGGCCTGGCGCCCCATCGGCTGGAGCTGGAGATCACCGAGTCGGTGCTGCTGGGCAACAGCGAGGAGAACGTGCGTACCTTGCGTGCGCTCAAGGACCTGGGGGTGTCGATTTCCTTGGACGATTTCGGCACGGGCTATTCGTCGCTCGGCTACCTGCGTTCGTTCCCCTTCGACCGGATCAAGATCGACAAGTCGTTCGTCCATGACATGTGCGAGAGCCGCGAGGCCATGTCGATCATCCGCGCCATCACCGAGCTGTCCAACAGCCTGATGATCAAGACCACCGCCGAGGGCGTGGAGTCGCGGGAGCAGATGGCGCGCCTGGCCGCCGAAGGCTGCTCGCATTTCCAAGGCTACCTGTATGGCCGACCGGCACCGGCGAGCCAGCGGTTGAAGAGTGTCGCGGCTATGTAGTCAGTCGCCGCCATTGGGGGCGCGAAGCGGCCCCAACATTTGCCAAGGCCCCCAGAATCTGGTCGATCAGCGAACGGAAACCGCTCCCGGACCAGGCCCCACGGCCTGGCGGGTTTCTCATCCCGCTCCATCTCTTCTAGAATCCGTCCCATGCCCCAGGCCCGCACAGGCCAGGGCGCCTCCCAGGCGCAGCATCGGGCCGCGCCGTCGTCGAGAACACCATGAGTTCCAGCACACCGTTGTCCGGGGTCAACCATCCGCTACGTGGCATCGCCCTGGTGGTGATGGCGACCTTCCTGTTCGCCAGCCATGATGCCCTGTCCAAGTTCCTGGGGGGCCTGTACCCGATCATCATGGTGGTCTGGGCGCGCTACCTGGTGCATACCTTGCTGATGGCCGGCATCTTCCTGCCCAAGGCCGGCCTGCGCGTGCTGCGTACCCGTCGGCCAATGCTGCAGACCCTGCGTGCCCTGAGCCTGCTGAGCACCAGCCTGCTGTTCACCGCTGGCCTGCAGTACCTGCCGCTGGCCGAGGCGACGGCGGTCAACTTCCTCGCCCCGGTGCTGGTCACGGCCCTGTCAGCGCCGCTGCTCAAGGAGCGGGTCAGCCTGGGGCAGTGGGTGGCGGTGGTGATGGGCTTCATCGGTGTGCTGGTGGTGGTGCACCCGGGCGGGGCGATGTTCACCCCGGCGATCCTGTTCCCCTTCGGCTCGGCCCTGGGTTTTTGCTTCTACCAGTTGCTCACGCGCAAGCTGGCCGCCCATGACAGCCCGACCACCAGCAACTTCTACGCCGGCCTGTGCAACACCCTGGTGATGACGGCGCTGGTGCCGTTCTTCTGGCAACTGCCGCAGTGGGAGCATGCGCTGCTGATGCTGGCCCTGGGCGGATGCGGCATGACCGCGCACTTGCTGCTCACCCAGGCCTTCCGTCATGCCGCGCCGGCGCTGCTGGCGCCGTTCAGCTATTGCCAGATCGTCTTCGCCGGGCTGCTGGGCCTGCTGATCTTCAGCCAGATGCCGGACAACACCAGCCTGGTGGGCATCGCCATCATCTGCCTCAGCGGCCTGGGCGCCGCCTGGATGCACCGCAAGTAGCGTCGCTCACGCCCTGGGGTGGCTGCGCAGTGCCGCTTCGGGGCGCTGACAGAGTGACGCTATCGCCACTGAATACTGGCTCTATTAGACCTCTGCGCAAGCTCGACTAGTCTTTCCCCTGGCCCCGCGAAAAACGCGCAGGCGGCGTGCCCGTACCTGCCGTCCAACGCCCGCCAGCGCTTCGCAAGCCCGTGTCGGCGCGAGACCGACCAGACCTGATGAGGGGTAGGCATGAGCCACCGTGCTCGGCTGATCGAATACCTGGCATAGACCGGAAATCTGGATAACCGACCCAAAGGTAAACGCAGATGGCGAACGAATCGAAATGCCCGTTCCATCAAACCGCAGGTGGCGGCCCCACCCTCCAAGACTGGTGGCCTGACTACCTGAATCTCAGGATCCTTCACCAGCATTCGTCCAAGTCCGACCCGATGGAGCCGGATTTCGACTATGCCAAGGCGTTCAAGAGCCTCGACTTCCAGGCCCTCAAGCAAGACCTGCACGCCTTGATGACCGACTCCCAGGACTGGTGGCCGGCCGACTTCGGCCACTATGGCCCACTGTTCATCCGTATGGCCTGGCACAGCGCCGGTACCTATCGCATCGGTGACGGCCGTGGCGGTGCGGGTTCTGGCCAGCAGCGCTTCGCCCCGCTCAACAGCTGGCCGGACAACGTCAGCCTCGACAAGGCCCGGCGTTTGCTCTGGCCGATCAAGCAAAAGTACGGTCGCAATATCTCCTGGGCCGACCTGATCGTCCTCACCGGCAACGTCGCCCTCGAGTCCATGGGCTTCAAGACCTTTGGCTTCTCCGGCGGGCGTGTCGATGCCTGGGAGCCGGACGAAGATGTCTACTGGGGCTCGGAAACGACCTGGCTCGGCGGTGACGTGCGCTACGCCAGCAGCGGCGAAGGCCCACTGGTAGCCCAGCCACAACTGCACGGCAGCGAGGAGAGCCGCAACGAGGCACCTGGGCGCAACCTGGAAAACCCCCTGGCCGCCGTGCAGATGGGCCTGATCTACGTCAACCCGGAAGGCCCGGACGGCACCCCCGACCCGGTGGCCTCGGGCAAGGACATCCGTGAGACCTTCGGCCGCATGGCCATGAACGACGAGGAAACCGTGGCGCTGATCGCCGGTGGGCACGCCTTCGGCAAGACCCATGGCGCCGCCTCGGCCGAGAACGTCGGCCCTGAGCCTGAGGCTGCGGGCCTGGAGATGCAGGGCCTGGGTTGGCACAACAAGTACGGTACCGGCAAAGGCGCCGATACCATCACCAGCGGCCTGGAGGTGATCTGGACGTCCACCCCGACCCGCTGGAGCAACGAGTACCTGGAGAACCTGTTCAAGTTCGACTGGGAACTGACCAAGAGCCCGGCCGGTGCCCACCAGTGGCGGCCGAAGAATGGCGAAGGGGCAGGGCAGATCCCCGATGCCCACGACCCGAGCAAGCGCCATGCCCCGGCCATGCTGACCTCCGACCTGGCCCTGCGTTTCGACCCGATCTACGAGCCGATCGCCCGCCGCTTCAAGGACAACCCGGACCAATTGGCCGACGCCTTCGCCCGCGCCTGGTACAAGCTGATCCACCGTGACATGGGCCCGCTGTCGCGCTACCTGGGCCCGGAAATGCCCCAGGAAGAGCTGCTCTGGCAGGACCCGATCCCGGCGGTCGACCACCCGCTGGTGGGTGAGCAGGACATCGCCGAGCTCAAGGCCAAGGTGCTGGCCTCGGGCCTGAGCGTGTCGGAACTGGTGGCCACGGCCTGGGCCGCGGCGTCCACCTTCCGCGGCTCGGACAAGCGCGGTGGCGTCAATGGTGCGCGCCTGCGCCTGGCGCCACAACGCTTCTGGGCGGCCAACCAGCCCGAACAGTTGGACAAGGTGCTCAAGGTGCTGGAGAAGATCCAGGCTGACTTCAATGCCACGGGCAAGAAGGTCTCTCTGGCCGACCTGATCGTCCTGGCCGGCAACGCAGCGGTGGAAAAGGCTGCCAAGGATGCCGGGCACGATGTCCGCGTCCCGTTCAGGCCAGGGCGCATGGACGCCTCCCAGGAGCAGACCGACGTCGAGTCGTTCAGCGTGCTGGAGCCGTTGGCCGATGGGTTCCGCAACTTCTCCAAGGCCCGCTACAGCGTCAAGGCCGAGCGGCTGCTGGTGGACAAGGCCCAACTGCTGACCCTCACCGCGCCGCAGATGACCGTGCTGGTCGGTGGCCTGCGGGTGCTGGGGGCCAATACCGGCGGCAGCAAGCATGGCGTGTTCACCGACCGGCCGGGCGTGCTCAGCAACGACTTCTTCACCAACCTGCTGGACATGGGCGTGGAGTGGAAACCGACCTCCGAGGACAACGAGACCTTCGAAGGCCGCGACCGCAAGACCGGCCAGGTGAAGTGGACCGGTACCCGCGTCGACTTGGTGTTCGGCTCCCATGCCCAGCTGCGGGCCCTGTGCGAGGTGTATGGCAGCGGTGACGGCAAGGACAAGTTCGTCAAAGACTTCGTCGCGGCCTGGAACAAGGTCATGGAGCTGGATCGGTTCGACCTGGCGTAATCGTTGTCATGGGGGCGCTTCGCGCCCCCAAGCAGTTAGTCGCTGCCGACAGGCACATCAAGCCGGCAGATGGCCGGCCTGCACCTCGGGCAGGGGCGAGCGCTGCCAGCCGCGCCCGGAATCCACCCAGAAATTCACCGACAACGAGGTGGAGCGTGACTCCACCTGGTGGAACCACCCCTCCGGCAGGAACAGCAGGTCGCCAGCCTGCAGGATCACCCCGATGAAATGCACCGCCCTGCACCCGGGGAAGCGCGCGAAGTCCGGCGCTCTGGGGTCGACGTCGCAGCCTTCCAGGCCGCCGTCGGGCGAGGTCGCCCAGCAGCCCAGGGCATCGCGGTGATGGGGCGCGGCGAGGATGAAGGACTTCTCTCCCCACACCTGGGCGAACAGGTTGTCGCTGTCGTCCCGGTGCAGCGGGGTCAGGGTGCCTTTCGGACCGATCCAGATGCGCGGCGGGATGAACTGGTCGGGCTCGAAGTAGGCGGGGTAGCGGATATGTTCGAGCAACTGCGTGGGCAAGATGTTGTTGCCCATGTAGGCCGGCGGTTGGCCGTCGCGGGTCGCGGGTGCCGGCGCGTCCAGGCTGGCGATGAACTCGGCCATGGAGGTGGAGCGGAAGTCGCGCTCGGTGGAGAAGGTCTTCTTCACGTAGTCGCCATGGCGCGTGATGCCCTGCAGGTTGGCGAACAGCTCTAGCGAGGCCTGGCGGCCGATGTTGAACAACGGCCAGTCGTGCAGGGCGTCGCTGATCACCACGGGGATGCCATGGCGCATGTAGCGCTCGCGGAACTCCTCCACCGACAGGCCGCTGCGTGGCCGGCGTTGTATGGCGAGCAGGGGCGCCTGGCTTGCCGAGAGCCGGTCGCTGGCGCGTGGCCGCGCCGGGTAGCGTCGATTGGCCTCGACCGCAGGAGCACGGGTACCGCGTAGCGCCGTGTGAATCGCCTGGGGCAGCAGCGTGGCCAGCCCCAGGTTGCCCCCGATCTTCAGCCGGCCGTTGGCGAACAGCTCCTCGACATTGGCCTTGCCGGCCATGATGTTCATGAAGTCGCCGCTGGCCACCTCGATGGTCACATCCGCCGCCGGGTGTCGGCCCTGGCCGCTGCCCCCTTGGCCGCCGGCCTTGAACCAGAGCGCGGTATGGCCGTCGAAGACGAACTGGAAGAGGCCCTTGAGGCCGACGCTGTCGGCGCTGGCAAACAGTTTGCCCAGAATGGTCTGCAGGTCCACGGCACGCTCTCTCGTTGGTTGTTCTGAACAGAAGACGAGGCGTGCGTAGGGAAATTTATCCGTCAGCGCCGCTGGCCATTTCGCCAATTCCAGGTCGGATAGGTACAAAAGCTCCCTTGGGCGTTCTGCTGCAATGCATCTCAGGCGACCGGCCTGAAACAGCGTGCTCACAACGACAAGGAATACCCGACCATGCAAATGCCCAAGACCCTGAACATCCGCAATGGCCAGAAGGTCCAGCCGACCTTTTCCGAGCAGGAATATGCCGCCCGCCAGGCCAGGCTGCGTGCCTACATGGCCGAGCAGGACATCGAGGCGGCGATCTTCACCTCGTACCACAACGTCAACTACTACAGCGACTTCCTCTACTGTTCCTTCGGTCGGCCCTACGCGCTGGTGGTGACCCAGGACAAGGTGGTGTCGATCAGTGCCAACATCGACGGCGGCCAGCCCTGGCGGCGCACGGTCGGCACCGACAACATCGTCTACACCGACTGGCAGCGCGACAACTTCTTCGTCGCCATCCAGCAGGCCCTGCCGCTGGCCTCGCGCATCGGCGTGGAGTTCGACCATCTCAACCTGCAGAACCACGGCAAGCTCGCCGCCTGCTATCCCAAGGCCGAACTGGTGGACATCGCTGCACCCTGCATGCGCATGCGCATGATCAAGTCGCGCGAGGAGCAGGCGCTGATCCGTCATGGCGCACGCATCGCCGACATCGGTGGTGCGGCGGTGGTGGAGGCGCTGCGCGACCAGGTGCCCGAGTACGAAGTGGCGCTGCACGCCACCCAGGCGATGGTCCGCGAGATCGCCCGCAGCTTCCCCGAGGCCGAACTGATGGACACCTGGACCTGGTTCCAGTCCGGGATCAACACCGATGGCGCGCACAACCCGGTCACCAGCCGCCGGGTGAACAAGGGCGATATCCTCAGCCTCAACTGTTTCCCGATGATCGCTGGCTACTACACCGCCCTGGAGCGCACGCTGTTCCTCGACCACTGCCCGGATGAGCACCTGCGCCTGTGGCAGGCCAATGTCGAGGTTCACGAGGCGGGCCTGAAACTGGTCAAGCCCGGCATGCGTTGCTGCGACATCGCCCGTGAGCTGAACGAGATCTTCCTGCGCCACGACCTGCTGCAGTACCGCACCTTCGGCTACGGCCACTCCTTCGGCACCCTTAGCCACTACTACGGCCGCGAGGCAGGCCTGGAGCTGCGCGAGGACATCGATACGGTGCTGGAACCGGGCATGGTGGTGTCGATCGAGCCGATGATCATGCTGCCAGAGGGGCGGCCGGGCGCGGGTGGCTATCGTGAGCACGACATCCTGATCGTCAACGAGAGCGGCGCCGAGAACATCACCCAGTTCCCCTACGGCCCGGAGCACAACATCATCCGCAAGTGATCGCGTTGCCCCTTGGCGGACCGGTCGGTTGCCGACCTGCCCGCCAAGGGCGCGGTACTGGCGCCAGCGGCGCTTGCGGCCAGGAGGTGGGCCGCGTTCTTCCAAGAAAAAACACCTCCAGTGTGACCGTTAGACCCTGCCACCAACTACAAGAACAGAGGGTACCCGTCATGTCCCAGCGTCACGATTGCTGTGTCTCGAGCCGTATTTCGCACGCCGTCCGCGGAGGTGCGCGATGAGTCTCCCTGGCACTACCACCATGAGCACACCAGATCTCGGCGTCCAGGCCCGCGATGCCGAACGCCAGGCCTTGCGCAAGGCCGCGCGGGCCAGTTTCATGGGTAACTTCGTCGAGTGGTTCGACTACGCCGCCTACGGTTACCTGGCCACCATCATCGCCGTCACCTTCTTCCCCGAGGCGGACAAGACCACCGGCCTGCTGGCCACCTTCGCGGTATTCGCCCTGTCGTTCATCGTGCGCCCCCTGGGCGGTGTCGTATGGGGGCATTTCGGCGACCGGCATGGTCGGCGCAACGCATTGTCCTGGTCGATCCTGATCATGTCGGTGTCGACCTTCTGTATCGGTATCCTGCCGGGGCATGCGCAGATCGGCCTGTGGGCACCGTGCCTGCTGTTGCTGATCCGCCTGGTGCAGGGTTTCTCCGCCTCGGGCGAGTACGCCGGTGCCGCGGCCTTCCTCGCCGAGTACGCACCGCCCGGCCGGCGAGGTTTCTATACCAGCATCGTGCCCGCCAGCACGGCGGCCGGCCTGCTGTTCGGCGCGGCCTTCGTCGCCACCCTGCACGCGCTGCTCAGCACCGAGGACCTGCACAGCTGGGGCTGGCGCCTGCCATTCCTGCTGGCCGCGCCATTCGGCCTGGTGGGCCGCTACATCCGCATGAGCCTGCAGGACACGCCGAAGTTCCTGGAGATGGAGCAGCGTCTGGAAAGCAAGGCCTGCGCGACGCCATCACCGATCCGCGAACTGCTGACCCAGCACTGGCGTGCCGTGCTCATCGGCATCGGCGTGACCTGCCTGAACGCGGTGGCCTTCTACCTGCTGCTGAGCTACATGCCCACCTACCTGTCCAACGAGATGGGCATGAGCGAGCGGGATTCGTTCATCGCCTCGACGGTGTCGCTGGCCACCTACATCGGCCTGATCTTCCTCATGGGCCGGCTGTCCGACCACTTTGGCCGCAAGGCCATGCTGGTGGTCGCCTCGCTGCTGTTCCTGGGCCTGACCGTGCCGCTGTTCAGCCTGCTCGACCACCAGCCGCTGTTGGTGATCCTGGCGATCCAGATCCTCTTCGGCGCGATGCTGGCGATGAACGACGGCACCTTGCCGTGCCTGCTGGCCGAGATCTTCCCGACCCGGGTGCGCTTCAGTGGCTTCGCCCTGAGCTTCAACATCGCCAATGCGTTGTTCGGGGGGACCGCGCCGTTCATCGCTACCTGGCTGATCCAGCTGACGGGCAACAAGCTGGCGCCGGCCGGGTACCTGCTGGCGGCGGCCGCGGTGGCCCTGGTGGCGATGCTGGCCTGTCGGGAGACGGCGCACCGGGCGTTGAAGGACTGAAACCTGGGGATGAAGGGCAAGCCTCATACCCTTCAATGCAACGAAGCCTGCCGCCGCTCACCCAGCGGCGACAGGCCGAAGAAGCGGCTGTAGCTCTTGGAGAAATGCGCAGGCGAGGTGAAGCCGCAGGCCAGGGCGATCTCGCGAACCTGCGCATCGCTGCGCAGCAGCAGCTCCCGGGCCCGTGACAGGCGCAGCTCCAGGTAGTACTGGCTGGGCGTGCGCTGCAGGTACTTGTGGAACAGCCGCTCCAACTGGCGCACGGTCACGTCGTTGAGGCTGGCCAGCTCCTCCAGGCCCAGCGGCTCCTCCAGGTTGGCCTCCATGATCGCCACCACCTGGCTGAGCTTGGGCTGGGCCGTACCCAGGAGGGTACGCAGGGGTACCCGCTGGCGCTCGCGCTCGCCACGTACACGATCGCACAGCAGCAGTTCGGCGGCCTTGGCGGCGATGGCCAGGCCGTCATCTTGGCGCGCCACCAGCTGCAGCATCATGTCCATGGCAGCCACGCCACCGGAGCAGGTGTAGCGGTCGCGGTCCAGCTCGAACAGCTGGTTGGAGATGATGATGCCGGGAAAGCGCTCCTTCAGCGCCTCGATGTCTTCCCAATGGATGGTGCAACGGTAGCCCTTGAGCAGGTCGGCCCGCGCCAGCAGATGGCTGCCGGTGCAGATGCCGCCCAGCGGCACGCGCTGGCGCGCCAGTTGGCGCAGCCAGTCGATCAGTGGCCGGGTGCTGCGGTCGTTGCTGATCGGGTTGGCGCCCACCACGAACAGGGCGTCGAGCGCCGGGGCATCGGCGATGCCGTGGTCGGGCAGGATGCGCATGCCGTTGCTGGCGGTGACCGGGTCGGGGGTGGCGGCGATGAGCACACTGCGAAACAGGGTGCGCCGGGCGGCCAGGTTGGCCATGCGCAGGGTCTCCACCGCCGAGGCCAGGCCGATGGTGGTGAAGTTGGGCAGCACCAGGAAACCGTAGGTCCTGGGGGCGGCTGGGGAGGGCTGGAGCATGTCCGATCTTCCTGTGCAGGCTGAGGTGTCGTTCGTCAGGGCAGAGAAAATCGAGCCTCGAGGTGTTTGTTGTCGTGGGCCGTGGCGGCCTGATAGTACACCTGTATGGCAGGCGCCGGAATGCACCGCTGAGCGGGTGCAGCCATGCCCGGGGCGAGCAGCGCTACAGCGCTGCGCCCCGGCGCCTGGCCCACAGCCAGTGGTCCAGGCTCAGGCGGCCGGCACCCTTGAGCAACAGCGGCAGCAAGGCCACCAGGTAGATCAGCGGCAGCTTGAAGTTGCCGTGGCCCTGGTCGGTGATCGCATAGCCTTGCGCCAGCTCCGCCAGGCTCGACCAGTGTGCCGGCCAGTGCACGGCGGCGATCGCCACCAGGGTCACCACCATCAGTACCGCCGAGGCCAGGCGGGTGCCCAGGCCGAGCAACAGCAGCAGCGGGCAGAGCAGCTCGGCCCACAACGACAGTTGCCAGTTCAGGCCTGCCGGCAACAGGTCGAAGGGGAAAGGAAAGCTCGCTTGCAGGTCGGCGAACCAGTTGCTGCCGTTGAGTTTTTCCCAGCCGGATTCGAAGAACTCCCAGGCCAGGAACAGCCGTAGCGGCAGGTCGGCGCTCCACTGGCCGAAACGCTCGAGGGTGGTGAAGGTGCGGGTCAGGGTGGTCATGGTGGGCATCTCGCAATCAGCAGGAAGGGACGGCTACGGCGCGGCGCTTGCGCTGAGCCAGCTTGGCGGTGAGCTTGAGGGCGATGGCGGCGAACATCAGGGCGAAGGCCAGCGGGTACCAGCCGCCCATGGGGATGCGCTTGTAGAACGACAGGCAGAACACCGCCGCCAGGGCCCAGCTGCCGGTGCTGTGCAGGGCCTTCCACGGGCCGGCGCCGAGCAGGCGCATGGGAGCCTTGAACGAGGTCAGGGTCAGCAGCAGGAGGAACAGGTAGCCGACCGTGCCCGGCAGGCTGGAGGTGACCGTGCGACCTGCCCAGAACAGTTCGGGGTACTGCCGGGCATAGAGGTAGATGAGTACGGCGTGCACGCTGTGCGAGAAGGCGAAGGCCAGCCCCAGGTAGCGCCGCTCACGCAGCAGGCGTCGGCTGCTGGTCCCGGGCAGCAGGGTGACCAGCGACGAGGCGAGGAAGGCCAGCAGGAACAGCGCGAAGGAGCTGCGCGCCGTGGCGCGGATGGCGCTGCGCAGGCCGTCCGAGCCCAGTGGGTGGGCGGCCAGTACCACGGCGGTCATCAGCAGGGTGAGGCCGGCCAGGGCGGCGAACAGCCTCCAACCGGAGGGTAGGGCGGAAGGTTTCATGCGTGAGGCTCCCAGGGTGTCCGGCGACGGCGGGGGCTGTCGCCTTGATGTGTCCGGGAGTGTGCGGGGGCGGGGTATCTGCAGTGTGTCGGTGGGCTGGGGGTTGTGTATCGTTGTGTAGAGGTTGGTGCCTAGGTGGCCGTGCATTGGGGCTGCAAAGCAGCCCCAGGTGCTGTAGCGGTGGCTTTGCTCGCGAAGGGGAAGGTCGCTTTCACCTCAACTCGACCTGGGCACAGAGCCCGCCACCTGCCCGGTTGCTCAGGGTCAGTTGCCCGCCCATGGCCTGGGTCAGTTGCTGGGCGATGGCCAGCCCCAGGCCGGTACCGCCGGTACTGCGGTTGCGCGAACCCTCGACCCGGTAGAACGGCTTGAGCACCTCGTCCAGCTCGTCGGCGGGAATACCGGGTCCGTCGTCGAGTACGCATATCCGCGTGACACCATCTCGATGGCTGACCTCCAGCTGCGCCGCCCCGGCGAACTTCAGGGCATTGTCCACCAGGTTCACCAGCACCCTGCGCAAGGCATGGGGGCGGGTATGCAGGGTGACATCGGTACTGCCGAGGCGCTCGACCTGCGCGCCGCTGTCCTGGTAGTCGAACACCAGGCTGTCGAGCAAGGCATCGAGGTTGACCCGGCAGGGCGCCTCGGTACTGCTGTCCATGCTGCGGGCATAGGCCACGCCTTCGCGCACCAGATGCTCCATGGCCGTCAGGTCGCTCCACAGCTTGTCCTTCTCCAGGCCGTCGTCCATCACCTCGACCCGCAGCTTCATCCGCGTGATCGGCGTCTGCAGGTCGTGGGAGATGGCCGCCAGCAGTTGCATGCGCTCCTTGAGGTAGGCGCTGATACGCGCCTGCAGGGCATTGAAGGCCACGGCGGCGTAGCGCACCTCGCGAGGGCCGCTTTCGTCCAGCTGTGGGCCTGGCCGGTCCGGGTCGAGGTCGTCCACCGCCCTGGCCAGGCGGGTCAGCGGGCGGATCGCCAGGCGTACCGCTAGCCAGGTGCAGAGCAACAGCAGCACCAGTTGAACCAGCAGCACCACCGGCAACCACGACGCCAATGGCACGCCCGCCGGGGTGACGTCGATGGTCAGCGGCGCGCCGTCGGCCAGGCGCAGGTGTACCTGGAAATGCGCATGCGGGCCGGGAATCTCCTGGAAGGTCAGGGCATAGTCCTGGCCGATCGCCTTGACGATCGACTCGGCAGCCATGGGGGGCGCCTCGCTGGGCATGGCTTGGCCGGCTTCGCCCTGGTCCAGCCGGTAGCGATAGCTGTGGCGCGCCAGGCGCGGCAGCCAGGTGGCGCGCTCGGCAGCCGGCAAGCGGTCGAGGATGGCCACCGAGGTGGCCACGTCCAGTTCCAGGTTGCTCAGCATCATCGAGCGGCTGCTGATGTAGCGCTCGTAGAACTGCAGGCTGAACGACAGCCCGTAGGCCAGTACCAGCCCGGTGAGGAAGATCAGGGCCAGGCGCGAGGCCAGGGTACGTGGCCACCTCATGACGGCGACTCGAGCAACTGCACCGGCAGGGAGAACACGTAGCCCTCGCTGCGCACGGTCTTGATGCAGGTCGGCTCGCGGGCATCGTCGCCCAGGCGCTGGCGCAGGCGGCTGACCAGCAGGTCGATGGAGCGGTCGAAGATGTCCGCCTCGCGGCCCTGGGTCAGGTTGAGCAGTTGCTCGCGGCTGAGTACCCGCTGCGGATGGTCGAGAAACACCCGCAACAGGCGGTATTCGGCGCCGCTCAGGGCTACCAGCGTGCCTTGGGTGTCGAGCAGGTGGCGGGCGGTGGTGTCCAGGCGCCAGTGGCCGAAGCCGATCAGTCGGCTGCTTTCGCTGATGGTCAGGTTGGGCGGCAGCATCCGCGTGCGGCGCAGCACGGCGTTGATCCGCGCCAGCAGCTCGCGGGCGGAGAACGGCTTGGTCAGGTAGTCGTCGGCGCCCATCTCCAGGCCGATGATGCGGTCGGTTTCGTCGTTGCGGGCGGTGAGCATCAGCACCGGCGTATTGCGATGCTTGCCGGCGCGCAGTTCGCGGCACAGCAGTAGGCCGTCGTCGCCGGGCATCATGATGTCGAGGACGATCAGGTCGACGCTGTTGGCCTCGAGGAACGTACGCATCTGCCGGCCATCGGCGACGATGCTGGTGCGCAGGCCGTTCTTCTTCAGGTAGTTGCCGACCAACTCGCGGATTTCCCGGTCGTCGTCGACGATCAGGATGTGATCGACGTGTTCCATCGGAGGGTTCCTGTCTGGGTGGGATGGGCGCAGTGTACCGGGGGCGGGGGCGCTTGCCTGCGGGGTTTTGTATTGCAGTGTATCCCGCGCCGCCAGGGATACAGGAAGAAGCACGTCGCCCGCTGCTTGGACACATCCGCGATACCTGGCGAGCGTGAAATGGCTCTCGACCGGGGAGATTCCACTCCCCACCTGCAAACCTTGCACAGGAGAGATGCCATGAACTTCAAGACCTTCGCCAGCGCCAGCCTGTTCGCCGTGCTCGGCCTCGGTGCCATCGCCGCCCAGGCTGCGACCAGCCCGACGGAAGACAGCCGGGTGATGCAGTACCGCTATGGCGACCGGCTGGACGTACAAAAAGTCCTGTCGGTGATGGACGACCAGAGCAATGCCTGCGGGGTGGTCAACACCCGCATGGACTACCTGGACTCCCAGGGCCGGCACCAGAGCGTGGAATACCGCACCTACGCCACTGGCGGTTGCCATGAAAGCTGATCGACGCTTGTTGCTGAAGGCCGGCGGCGTGCTGCTGGCGCTGACGGGGCTGGGCCTGGCCGGCCAGTTGTTGGCCCGCGACAGCTACGGCGCCATGCCGTCGCTGTCTGGCGCCAGCGCCTGGCTCAACTCGCCGCCGCTGGACACCGAGGCGCTCAAGGGCAAGGTGGTGCTGGTGGACTTCTGGACCTGGGACTGCATCAACTGCCAGCGCAGCCTGCCGCATGTCGACGACTGGGCACGGCGCTATGCCGACCAGGGGCTGGTGGTGGTCGGTGTGCACACGCCGGAGTACGACTACGAGCACGACATCGGCCAGTTGCGCCGACAGGTGGCCAGGCTCGGCATCGGCTATCCGGTGGCGGTGGACAACGACTACCGGGTCTGGAACGCCTGGGGTAACCAGGCCTGGCCGGCCCATTACTTCGTCGATCGCCAGGGGCAGGTGCGCCATGTGCATTTCGGGGAGGGTGACTATGGCGGGCAGGAGAAGGTGATCCAGGCGTTGTTGGATGAGCGATTACCCAGCCCTTCGGACCGAGTCGGCCACGAATGATGCCCCTTGCAGGGGCCGGCTTGAGGCTTGTTCTGATGCTGGGGCGCGAAGCGCCCCCGCTTTCACAGGAAACTGGCGAAGTGCGCCTGCATCCGACCGGCATCCGCCACCCGCCCGCTGAACAGCTCGAACGCCTTCACCGCCTGGAACACCGCCATGCTCCCGCCGTCCAGCGTGCGGCAGCCCAGGGCCCGGGCATGGCGCAGCAGTTCGGTCTCCAGGGGGAAGTAGATGATTTCCGCCACCCATAGCCGGGCGTGCAGCAGCTCTACTGGCACCGGTGTGCCAGGCAGCTTGGCCATGCCCACCGGCGTGGTGTTGACCAGGCCGTCGGCGGTCGCCAGTGCATCGGCCAGGTCCGTGCCCAGCACGGCGCGATCGTTGCCGAAGCGGGCTTGGAGATTGTCCACCAGCGCCTGGGCACGGGCGCTGTCCACATCGAACAGCACCAGCCGCCGAACCCCTTCGCCGAGCAAGGCATGGGCCACCGCCGAGCCCGCGCCACCGGCGCCCATCTGTACCACCTGGTGTCGCGCCACGTCCGCCAGGCCACGCCGGAAGCCTTCGGCGAAGCCCAGGCAATCGGTATTGTGGCCGACCCGCTTGCCATCCTTGAGCACCACGGTATTCACCGCACCGATGCCGCGGGCCTCCTCCGACAGTTCGTCGAGCAGCGGCAGGATCGCCTGCTTGAAGGGGTAGGTGATGTTCAGCCCGGTGAAGCCGGTGTGCTGGGCGGCCTCGAGCAGGCCGGGCAGGGCGCTGTCGTCCAGGCCCAGTTGGTCGGCATCGATCAGCCGGTAGAGGTAGCGCAGGGCCTGGGCATCGCCTTCGCGTTCGTGCAGCGCCGGGGTGCGTGAGGCCTGGATGCCGCGGCCGATCAGCCCGGCGAGGATGCTCGGGCGGTTCATGCGGCCTGCTCCCCGAGCAACCGGGCGAAGTGTGCCAGAGCCAGGCGGTAGCCGTGGCTACCCAGGCCGCAGATGACCCCGATGGCGATCGACGACACGAACGAGATGTGCCGGAACGGCTCGCGTTTGTGCACATTGGACAGATGCACCTCGATCACCGGCAGTTCGCTGGCCACCAGGGCGTCACGGATCGCCACCGAGGTGTGGGTCCAGGCACCGGGGTTGATCAGGATTCCGGCACAACGGCCGCGGGCAGCGTGGATCCAGTCGATCAGCTCGCCTTCGTGGTTGGTCTGGCGGAACTCGATCTGCAGGCCCAGCGCGTGCGCGCTGTCGGCGCAGCCGTGGGCCAGGTCGGCAAGGGTTTCATGGCCGTAGTTGGCCGGCTCGCGGGTGCCGAGCAGGTTCAGGTTGGGGCCGTTGAGCACGAGGATCAAGGGTGTCATGGCGGGCATCGCTTTGTTGTTGTTGGATGCCTGATAATTGTACTACCTGGTTAGTTTTGTCAATTGAAGGGCACCGTTGGCGAATGAAAGTGGGCGATTATCGAACGCGGCGGGGTTGCCTGAACCAACCCCGCCGCGAAGAGCACGCCGGGTACAGCGCCTAACCGAGCTCCTTGACCGCCTGGGGCTGCTGGCTGCCGCAGCTTTCGTCATGCAGCGAGATCCGCGAGGTTTCCGGCAGGGCCAGCCCTCCCACCAGCGCTACCAGGGCGATGACCACCAGGTAGAACGCCGGCGCCAGGCTGCTGCCGGTCTGGCTGATCAGCCAGGTGGCCACCAGCGGTGCGGTGCCGCCGAACAGGGTGTAGGCCACGTTGTAGGTGATTGCCGAGGCGGTGTAGCGGGTGCGGGTCGGGAAGCTCTCCGAGAGCAGCGCGGCGGTGACCACACCGCTGAGCAGGGCGCCGACCGCCAGCAGGATCACCCCCAGCAGCGCCCCGGACAGCGACCCGGAACTGGCCAGCCAGTAGGCCGGGAACACCGCCACCATCACCCACAGGCAGGTGAAGCCGATGGTCCGGCGCCGGCCGACCCGGTCGGAAAAGGCCCCGGCCAGCGGGCAGCCGACGGCAGCGAACAGCAGGGCCACGGTGGACACCAGCAGCGACTGGGCGCGGGTCAGGTTGCCGACCATCTGCAGGTAGGTGGAGAAGTAGGTGGTGAACATGTAGAACGACAGCGCCGTCAGCGAGATGAACGCTCCGAGGTTGCGGATCGCCCGGCCATGGTGGCGCAGGGTTTCCTTGAGCGGCGAATGGGCGTGCTCTTTACCCTGCTTGCTCTGCGCCATGGCTTCGCGGAACGCCGGCGTTTCCTCCATGCGCCAACGCAGGTAGAGGCCGACCAGCCCCAGGGGCGCGGCCACCAGGAAGGGAATGCGCCAACCCCAGGCGTTCATCGCCTCGGGCGACAGGCTGGCTTCCAGGGCGTAGGCGATCACGGCCGCGCAGGCGAAGGCGGAGAAGGTCGAGACAGGGACGAAGCTGCCATAGAAGGCGCGCTTGTCGTTGGGGGCATGTTCCATCAGGTAGGCACAGGCGCCGGCGTATTCGCCGCCGGCGGAAAAGCCTTGCAGGCAGCGGGCCAGGGTCAGCAGCGCCGGGGCGGCCAGGCCGATGCTGGCGTAGGTCGGCAGCAGGCCGATCAGGGTGGTGGAGCCAGCCATCAGCAGGATCGTCAGCGACAGGATGCGCTTGCGCCCCAGGCGGTCGCCCAGCGCGCCGAAGACGATGCCACCCAGCGGACGCAGGGCGAAGGCCACGGCGAACACGGCGAAGGTCTTGAGCAGGGCGACACTGGCATCGCCGCTGGCGAAGAATTGGCTGGCGATCAGGGTGGCGAGGAAACCATAGACGGCGAAGTCGAACCATTCGACGAAGTTGCCGATGGCCGAGGCGGCGATCACCCGGCGCAGGGTGGCGGGGGATACCTCATGGGGTGCGGGCATGCGGATGCTCTCCGGTCTGGGTAGGCAGCCTGGACGGAAGTGGCGCGGTCAGGCCGCGCCATCGTTGTTGTCTGGCCCAGTAGACCGGCAGCGGGGGGCGGGTGCTTCTTCATGGGCGACATCGGGATGCCTGTTTCGACCGCCGTACCGGTCTTCCGTGGCGCGAAGCGGCCCCAAGGCAGGGGCCTCAGCCAGCCCTCGCCTGGCCCCTCAGAAGCGCAGGTCCATGGCCACCTCGAACGTCCGCGGCGCGCCCATGTAGTACTGCCCGCCATAGGCCTGCTTGGCATACAGCTCATCGGTCAGGTTGCGCACCCGTGCGGTGAGCGCGGTGTGTTCGTCCAACCGGTAGCGGGCGAAGGCGCCCAGCAGGGTGTAGGCCGGTGCCTTGAGGGTGTTGGCATTATCGGCGTACACCGAGTCGACATAGCGCGCATCCATCCCCACCGCCCAGGCCGGGCCGAAGCTGTAGGTCAGCCACAGGTTGCCGACGTTGGCCGGCACGTTCACCGGGGCATTGCCCTTGCGCGACACCGACACGCCATTGACTGCCTCGTTGAATTCGTCGTACTGCGCGTCGACATAGGCATAGTTGGCCTCGGCCAGCAGTTGCGGCGTGACCTGCAGGCGCGCGGACAGCTCGATGCCGCGAGAGGTCTGCTGGCCGGCCTGGACGGTCAGGTTGGGATCGCGGGAATCGCGCACGGCGAAATCCTTGCGCACGATCTGGTACACCGCCACGGTCGCCGCGCCACGCCCGTCGAGGAAGTCGAACTTGCTGCCGGCCTCCCACTGCTCGCCCTTGGACAGGTCGAACAGGCCCACGTTGGAGTAGGTCGCCGAGGCCAGCGAGCCGGCAGGCAGGTCGGCGGAGGTGCTGTACTGCAGGTAGACGCTGGCCGAAGGTGTCAGCTCGTAGGTCAGCCCCACACGGCCGCTCAGCGGCTCCCAGCGCCGTTCGAAGAACGCCGGGCTGGTGGGCGTGACCGTGCCATAGTTGGTCACCTCCATGTCCAGGTAGTCGTAGCGCAGGCCGGTGAGCAGGGCCAGGCGTTCGGTCAGCTGCAAGCGGTTCTCGGCGAACAAGGCACGGTTGGTCACCTCGTGGCGGCGTTGCTTGGTGAGGCCCGCGTTCACCCCGGGGATGTCATCGAAGCTGCCCGGGTCGAAATGCTCCGGGTCGACCACGTCGCTCCAGCTGCCGGAGGTCGGGTACAGGGTCTGGCGCATGCGCGAGTAATCCAGGCCCAGCGACCACTGGCTGGCCAGGCCCAGCACCTGGTTGTCGTGGCGCAGCTCTACCCGGTCGCCCAGCACGTTCTGCTGGTGGCGCTGCAGGTAGGGGCTGGCGCGCACGACCTTGCCGTCGTTGTCGTAGCGGTAGCTTTCGAGGTTGCGATAGTCGCGCTCGGCGTTGTAGTGGTACAGGGTGTTCTGCACGCTGGTGCTGTCGCCGAGCTGGTAATCGAGGATCGAGCGCAACCAGCGCACCCGCTGTTCGTAGCGGCCGTCGCCGACGTTGTAGTTCTCGAAGCGGCGGCTCTTGTCGATCTTCATGGTGCTACGGCCCGGCAGGATCGGCGAGCCCCAGTAGGGGCTGTCTTCCTTGTCCTCCTGGTACTCCAGTGCCAGGGTATGGGTGAGGTTGGGCGACAGGTCGCTGAGCACGGAGAAGGCCAGGCTGTCGGTCCAGCGTTCGTTGCGGTCGACATAGCCGTTGCCATGCCCGTGGCTGAAGTCCAGGCGGGCGAAATGCCGGGCATCGGCGGGGTTGTCGGCCAGGGCCTGGTTGATGCCGAAGGCGATCTCGGAATCATCGTAGCTGCCGTAGCGCAGCCGGCCGTCGAAGGTCTGTGCGTCGCGGCTGGCCAGCTTGCTGATGTAGTTGATCGAGCCGCCCACGGCGCCGGCGCCATGCAGGAACGACGACGGCCCGCCGATCAGCTCGACGCGGTCGATCACCCAGGCGTCCAGCGGGCGGGTGGCGCTGCTGTAGCCAAGGTTGATGCCGTTGAACAGCTGGGTGACCTGGTTCTGGGTGAAGCCCCGGTAGGACACGAAGCCGCCATAGCCTGGGTTGGCCGAGGCGTTCACTCCGGTCATGGCATTGATCACGTCCTGGGTGTCCTTGGCGCCGCGCGCCTCGATCACGTTGCGGTCCGAGACGCTCACCGAGGCGGGTGTCTGCCGTGCCGTCAGGCCAAGCCGCGAGCCGGTGCGGATCGGTTCGTCCAGTTGCACGCCCGAGGGGGCTTCGCGTTCGCCATCGACGGTGGTGGCGGTCAGTTCGATGGGCGCAGGGGCCGCCCAGGCAGAGGTGCAGGTGCCCAACAGGAGCACCAGGGAGGTGTTGCGAATCATGTTGTTGTGTCTTCCACGCAAAGGTCATGGCTGACCGGCCGCGCACGCCAGTGCGCCCGGCCAAGGTCAGGCGTAGGTTGCTGCTGCGGGAAGGACGGCGGGGGAGGCGCGAGGATTGAGGGCCGGGCGCAGGTCGCGCGGCGGCGGCTGCGCCCAACTGCGTACGACGATGGGTGAGGGGGCGTTGCCCTGGCGCGCGGCGAAGGACCAGCCGGCAGTGGACAGCGGGACAGCCAGGGCGAAGGACGAGCACACCGGGCAGTCGAGCTGGGCCATGTGCGCATCGCCGCCAGCACCGGCCAGGTCGATGGCCGGGCCATGGTCGCTGGACACCGAGCAGAAACCACCTTCCAGCCCGGCCAGGCGCAGGCCGTTCATCTGGCCGTGGTGCAGGCCGCACAGCAATAGGCTGAACAGGACGCTGGCGTAGAGCGTCCAGGCGGTCAGCGAGCGTGTCCGGCGGGAGGTTTTCATGGCGGCGAATCTATCATTCGGATGGATCGCCGGGATAGAGGGCCGGTGTGGTGGATTGTCGCAATGCCGGTTGGGGGCGGCCGTAAAGCCGGCCCTGCTTCAGGCCGAACGCCGCGCCGGCTCGGTTTGGGCCTCCGCGGTGGGCTGTTCGCGTGCGGCATCCTCGAGGATCAGGTCCGCCCCTTTCTCCGCCACCATCATCACCGCCGCATTGGTATTGCCCGAGGTCACGTTGGGGAACACCGAGGCGTCGACGATGCGCAGCCCTTGCAGCCCGTGTACCGCCAGGCGGCTGTCCACCACCGTGGTGGCCGTGTCGCTCCCCATGGCACAACTGCCGCACAGGTGGTAGATCGACCCGCAGTTCTCGCGAAAGTACTGGAGCATGGCTTGGTCGTCGTCCACCGTCGGGCCGGGCAGCACTTCCTCCAGGGTGATCGCCTCGAGCGCCGGTGCCTGCATGATGCGGCGTACCAGTCGGCTGCCTTGGATAGCTTCGTCGATGTCCTTCTGCGTGCTCAGGTAGTTCGGGTCGATCAGCGCCGGGGCGGCCGGGTCGCGCGAGGCGATGCGGATCTCGCCACGGCTGGTTGGGCGGCATGGGTTGAAGCACAGCAGGAAGCCGGAATAAGGCTCTGGCTCCAGGCTGGCCTTGTTGCTCTTGGGGATTCGGTACGACAGCGGGTTGAAATACAGCTGCAGGTTGGGGTACGGCTGGTGCTCGTCGCTGCGAAAGAAACCGCCAGCCTGGTTGACGCTGAGCGCCAGCGGGCCTTTGCGGGTCAGCAGGTACTGCAGGCCGAGCCTGAGCTTGCCGAGCAGCGAGCCGAATGCATCGTTGAGTGTCGGCACGCTGGCCTTGTAGTAATAGCTCACGCACAGGTGATCCTGCAGGTTCTTGCCCACCGCCGGCAGGTGATGCAGGGTCTCGATACCGTGCTGCGATAGCAGCGCACGGTCGCCGATGCCGGACAACTGGAGAATCTTCGGGGTATCCACCGCGCCAGCGGCGAGGATCACCTCATGCCTGGCGTGGAACGTGCGCTGTACCCCGCGCTGGGAAATGCGCACGCCGCTGGCGCGCGAACCCTCGAACAGCACGCATTCGACCAGCGCATGGTGCTCCACGCTGAGGTTGCGCCGGCCCAGGGCCGGGTGCAGGTAGGCGAAGCTGCTGGAGCAACGGCGGCCGTCGCGCACATTGACGTCGTAGATACCAGCACCTTCGAAGCGCTTGCCGTTGAAGTCCTCGCTGCGCGGGTAGCCGAGCTGGCCGCAGGCCTCGAGGAAGGCGTCGCAGATCGGGTGTGCCTGGCCCTTCATCGGCGTGATGCCGATCGGCCCGCTGGCGCCGTGGTACTCGCTGTCGCCGGCCGGGTGGGACTCGAGCTTGCGAAAATATGGCAGCACGTCCTTGAACGACCAGCCTTCGGCGCCGTTGGCCGCCCAGTCGTCGAAGTCATGGGCCTGGCCGCGCACGTAGATCATTGCGTTGATCGAGCCGGAGCCGCCCTGGACCTTGCCCCGTGGTGCATACAGGCTGCGCCCGGCCAACTGGGCCTGGGGCTGGCTGTAGTACATCCAGTTGAAGGTGGGGTTGTAGTAGAGCTTGGCAAAACCCACCGGCAGCTTGAACCACGGCGAGCTGTCCTTGCCGCCGGCCTCGAGCAGCAACACGTTGTAGCGGCCACACGCGCTCAAGCGTGCGGCGAGGATGCAGCCGGCCGATCCGGCGCCGACGATGATGTAGTCGAAATCTTTCATGTATAGCTAACCCTGTGAATGGAGGGCCGCTCCCTGGGAGCGGCACGGCGCTCAGCCCTTGGCTGGCGAGACGTCCTTGACGTCGACCGGGTCCGGCGCCATCTGCAGGTGCAGGCGCTCGCCCTCGTAGCCGCTGTGGCGACGCACCACCGCCATGTCCAGCTCGACCCCCAGGCCCGGTTCGCGGGAGGGGATGATGTAGCCGTCCTCCCACTGCAACGGTTTCTTCAGGATCTCGGCGTGGAAGCCGTCCCAGGTACCGATGCTTTCCTGGATCAGGAAGTTCGGCGTGCAGGCGGCCAGCTGGAAGCTCGCCGCTGCGCCGATCGGGCCGTTGTACAGGTGCGGGGCGATCTGCGCGTAGTAGGCCTCGGCCATGCTGGCGATCTTCTTGCCTTCGAGCAGGCCACCGCAGCGCCCGACGTTCATCTGCAGGATCGAGGCGCCGCCGGCCTGCATGAGCCTGAAGAACTCGTACTTGGTGGTCAGCCGCTCACCGGTGGCGATGGGGATGCTGGTCTTCGCCGCGACCTGGCCCATGGCCTCTTCCTGGCCCGGCGGGATCGGCTCTTCGAACCACAACGGGTCGTACTTCTCCAGGCGCCTGGCCAGGCGGATGGCCGAGGACGGCACCATCTGCCCATGGGTACCGAACA
Organism: Pseudomonas guariconensis; assembly: GCF_024127895.1. GTDB lineage: Bacteria > Pseudomonadota > Gammaproteobacteria > Pseudomonadales > Pseudomonadaceae > Aquipseudomonas > Aquipseudomonas guariconensis_B. The sequence continues at coordinate 71,926 of NZ_JAMYBK010000013.1, forward strand.
GCAGGTCGCAGTGGTTGCCGACCGCCTCGCGGATGCGTCGGCAGAAGGCCTCGCAACGCTCCAGCACCTCCAGCGATAGTTGGTGGCCGGAGAACGCTGTGTAGGGGCCGGCCGGGTCGAACTTCAGTGCGGTGAAGCCCAGTTGCATGTTCTGTACGGCGCACTCGGCGGCCAGGTCCGGGTCGCTGTAGTCGTATTCGCCGCGTGCGTTCAGCGGATACAGATAGGTGTAGGCGCGCAGGCGTTCGTGCACCTGGCCGCCGAGCAATTCGTACACCGGCTTGTTCGCCGCCTTGCCGATGATGTCCCAGCAGGCCATCTCCAGGCCGCTGACAACGCCCATCATGGTCAGGTCCGGGCGCTGGGTGAAACCGCTGGAATAGGCGCGGCGGAAGAAACGCTCGATATGGTGCGGGTCTTGGTCGAGCAGGTAGCGGGCGAACACGTCCTCGATCACCGGTACCATGGCACGGGGGTGAAAGGTCGCCGCGTAGATCTCGCCGACGCCTTCGATGCCGCAGTCGGTCTTGAGCGTCACGAACAGCCAGTACATGCCGCCGATGTGCGGTGGCGGTACCGCCACCACGTGGGTCTGGAGGGATACGATCTTCATGCTTTGCCTGCCTTTGCTTGAATGCGTCTGTTCAGGACCAGGGTGGCGACGACACCGAGCAGGCCCATCGCCACGACGTAGGAGAAATAGATCTGGTAGCCGAGAAAACCGGGGAAGCGGTCGATGATCCAGCCATTGAGCAGAGGCAGGAACACGTCCGGCGAGTAGCCGACCAGAGAGATGATGCCGATGGCCAGGCCGGTGACCCGCAGCGGTACCTGGCAGTCGTCGAGGATCGCCCAGTACAGGCCGCGGATGGCGTAGGTCATCAGGCCGATGAAGATCACCAGGAATACCAGTACGCCCAATGCGCGCAGGCTCGGCAGCACGATCAGGCCGATCATGCCCAGCGCCGCCAGGACCATCGCCCAGGCCAGCACGCCAACCTTCGAGTAGCGGTCACCCAGCCAGCCGCCACCGATGCCGCCCAGCGGCCGCATCCACAGCTTGAGGGTGGTGATCAGGCCGGCGGCGGTGGCGCTCAGGCCGAAACCGCCTTCCTGCAGGTAGGCCGAGAAGCTGTAGGTGGCCCAGAAGAAGTGATAGCCACAGAAGACGATGGCGGTGACCAACCACAGTTCGGGGATCGCCGCCAGGGTGCGCAGGTCGTGCAGCAGGTTGGCCTTCTCCCGGGGGGAGCCGTCGCGGGCCTTGCCCTGCGGGTCGCGCACCAGCACCAATAGCAGGCCGAGCACTACGCAGCAGGCAGCGTAGAAGTGGATCACCCGGGTCAAGCCGAGGGCGCTGCCGGCATTGTCGTCGGCAACCTGGGCGAACAGGGCGATGGCGACGGTCGCCAGCAGCGCCTCGACCAACCCGCGGCCACCGTCCAGTACGCCGAAGAAGCGGCCCTGCTCGGCCTCACCGGCGATCATCTTGACCCGCTTGATCAGCGATGCCCAGAAGGTCAGCCCGGTGGTGATGCCGAAACCGCAGAAGATCGCCAGCAGCGATTCGAAGCCCGGCAACTGGGCGTACCACACACCGAGCAGGCCGGTGGCGACCAGCGAGAAGCTGATCAGCAAGCGCGGCGACAGGCGATCGGCCAGCCAGCCGCTGGGCAGGTAGCTGACCAGGAAGGCGGTGCCGAGGATCGAGTACAGGTAGCCCAGCTCGCTGTTGCTGATGGCCAGGGCCTCGAGCATGGTGCTTTGGTACACCTGGCGCAGGTACAGCATCGGATAGATGCCCCCGGCGGCCAGCACCAGCAACGCCAACTGCAGGTAGCGGGACAGGTTGGCGGCAGCTGCGGGCACGGCAAGTGCCTCGGTATTTATTGTTTTTTTCATTGTGGTTCTCGCGGGCGGGGCTGTCGCCCCAAGGGTTGCGAAGGGCGCACGGGCCGCGCGCCGGTGTCGGTCAATGCTTGAGCACCACCAGGCGCGTCTGGGTGAACTCGAGCATGCCGTGCTTGCCGTCGTCACCGCCGAGCCCCGAGCGCTTCCAGCCGGCGTGGTAGCCCTGGTACGGGTCGGCAGGGGTGCGGTTGACGTACAGCTCGCCGGCCTCGATGGCACTGGCCACCTTCATGGCGCTGCGGTAGTGCTCGCTGTAGAGCACCGACGACAGGCCGAACTGGTGGTCGTTGGCCATGGCCAGGGCGTCGTCCAGAGTGTCGTAGGACAGCACCGGCAACACCGGGCCGAAGGTCTCTTCCTGGACGATCTCCATGTCCTGGCGGCAATGGCTGAGCAAGGTGGCGGGGTAGAAGTTGCCCGCGCCGGCCGGCCAGTAGCCACCGGCTTCCAGGTGGGCACCGGCGGCGATGGCGCGCTGGACCTTGGCGTGGATCTCCTCGCGGGCGGCGGCGCTGACCAGCGGGCCCATGCAGGCCGGGTCGATGGCCCGGTCGCCGCAGCGTACGGCGGCGAATCGCTCGCGCAGCAGGGCGAGGAAACGGTCATGCACGCTGGCCTGTACATAGACCCGTTCGATGGCGGTGCACAACTGGCCGCAGTGAGTGGTCTTGGACGCCACGATGGCCGTTGCCGCAGCCTCGAGGTCGGCATCGGCCTCGATGATCGCCGGGGTCTTGCCGCCCAGCTCCAGCGATGGCTTGGCAATGTTGGCCTTGCAGTACTCCAGCACTGTGCGCCCGGCACGCACGCTGCCGGTCAGGGTGATCATGCCCACGGTGGGCTGGGTGCACAGGGTGGCGGCCACTTCGTGTTGCATGGCCAGGATGTTCACCACGCCATTCGGCAGCTGTGCCCGGCGCACGGCGCGGGCGATGGCGAAGGCCGACAGCGGTGTGTTGTTGCTCGGCCGCACCACCACCGTGTTGCCGGCGATGAGGGCTGGGGCGACCTTGCGTAGCAAGGTGTAGACCGGGTAGTTGAACGGGATCAGGCAGGCGACCACGCCGATGGGCTCGCGCTTGAGCAGAATCGTCTCGTCGCGGCTGTCGCTGGGGATCACCTCGCCCTCGATGCGCCGTGCCCACTCGGCGTGGTAGCGGGTGATCTCGGCAGCGTACAGCGCTTCGTTGCGGGCTTCATCGGGGGCCTTGCCGGATTCGGCGGCCAGCGCTGCGCCGATGTCGTCGGCGCAGGCCTCCAGGGCATCGGCCAGGCGGCGCAGGTGCTGGCCGCGCTCGATTGCCGGCAGCGCCGCCCAGGCGCGCTGAGCGCGCGTGGCGGCCGCGACGGCGTGGATGGCTTGTTCATGGCTGGCGGCAGCCACGCTGCCGGCGACCTGGCCGGTGGCGGGGTTAAGCACGGTCAGCCGTTGATTGGCGATCGGCTCGACGAAGCGTCCGTCGATGAAGTTCTGCTCTGTACGCATGGAGGGTTCCGCTTGCGGGTTGAACGGGCCCACGAAGGCTGGCCAGCGGGCGCGGGGCCGGTGCGGGAGGCCGTCGTTTCTTGTGGGTTATGGCGGACAATTTGTCGCAGGTGGGGGCGGGGAACAAACGATTAATAGGTGGGGGTAACGTGCGCAAAACGCATGTTACCCAGTGGCTGCTGCGCAGCCCATCGCCGGCAGGCCTCACATGGCCCTGCAAGCCGCATCATTCGCGGTCGACTCGGCCCCTGGACTACCGGCTTGCCGGCGACGGGGCGCGAAGCGGCCCCAATACAACGGCGCACTCACTCGCAGCCCGCCACCTCCGACGGTCCGCCCAGGTTGCGTTCGGCCAGCCACACCTCCTGCATCAGCCAGTCGCGAAAGCGTTCCACATGGGGCGGCAACTCCTGCTCCGGGCGGGTCACCCACCAGTACGACTGGTGCCCGTCGACCTGTACGTCGAGCACCTGCACCAACTGCCCGGCAGCCAGCTCGCGGGCGACCATCTGGCGATCGGCGATAGTGATGCCCAGGCCATCGATGGCCGCGCGAATGGCCAGGTCCAGCAGGTCGAACTCATAGCCGCCACGCAGGTCGACGCCCTGGATCCGCGCCGCATCCAGCCAGTGGCGCCAGGTCAGGTAGCGCTGGTCCTCGCGGGCCAGCACATGCAGCAGGGTCATGTTGCGCACGTCAGCCCTGCGCTCTTCCTGCTGGGCCAGCAACGACGGCGAACATACCGCGATGTGCCGCTCGTGCATCAGCAGCGAACTGTCCAGGCCATCCCATTCGCCGTTGCCGAAGCGGATCGCGCAGTCCAGGGTGGCGATTTCCGCCAGGTTGTCCTGCAAGTGGGTGGTGAGGGTCACTTCCAGCTCCGGATGCGTTTCGCGCAGGCGCCCCAGGCGCGGCAGCAGCCAGCGGCTGGCGAAGGTCGGCGGGGCGTTGAGGCGAATGCGCGTGAGGTGTTGGCGCTGCTGGATGCCGCGCACCGTCAGTTCGATGCGGTCGAACGACTGCTGCAAGGCGTGCAGCAGCGTGCGCCCGGCATCGGTCAGTTGCAGGTGGTGGTGACGGCGCTGCAGCAAGGGCTCGCCCAGTTGCTCCTCCAACTGGCGGACCTGGCGGCTGACGGCGCTCTGGGTGACGTTGAGCAGTTCCGCCGCGCGGGTGAAGCTGCCGGTGCTACCGGCCACCTCGAAGGCCTTGAGGGCGTTGAGTGCCGGGATCTTGCGTTTCACTCGCCGGTTTCTCCTGCAGCGTACGGGTCAGAAGTAATAGCCGATGTTGGCGTACAGCTGGTTTTCCCAATGGTCGGTACCACCCCGGGCCAGGCTCTCGGTGTAGCTGCTGCCGCCGATGTAGGGGTCGTTGCGGCCGTTGAGCCATTCCACCGCGATGTAGAAGCTGCGCACCGAGAACGACGTGCCGAGGATGAAGCGCTCGGAGGTGTCGAAGCCCTGGGCCGACTTGTCGAAGCGGCTGTAGTTACCGTACACCTTGACTGCGCTGACCCAGTCGCCGAGGAAGGTGCCGGGGAAGCTGTAGGCCAGGTCGCCGACATACAGGTTACCGCGGCTGGCGACATTGTAGGTGCCGTCGTAGCCGCCGAAGGTCACCCGTTCGCCGTTGTCCGGGTTGCGCGGCGACATCTGTTGCCGCGCCGCCAGCAGCTGCACGCCCCAGGGGCCGTCGTTGCCCAGGTAGTGCAGGGCCACGGCATTGCGCCGACCGGCGTCGTGGGTGTCGCGGTTCTCCAGGCGCGAGGTCAGCCCCGAGACGCCTACCTCCGATTGCCAGTCGCCCAGGGCGAAGGTGCGCGCCAGGCGCGCCACGGCGATCTGCCGCTCCTGGTTGCGATTGCCGTCTGCAACGTAGTCGTCCGCGGCAGTGACCACGCTGGAGTAAGTACTGCCATTGCTGGTGCCGCGCCCGGGCCAGGCCGGGCGGCCATACAGGCCCAGTTGCAGGTTCCAGTCGCCTTGCTGGTGGATGTACTTGGCCCCTACTGCCTCGACGTCCTCGAGGCCGATGACGTTGCCCAGGGTTTCATAGAAGGTGCTGCCGAAGTAGGGCTGCAGGCCGAACGGGATCTGGTTGAGGCCGACCTGCACCTGGCGATCGGGGTCGAACCTGTAGCCGATCCAGGCGTACTCGGCGAAGGCGATGTCACCGACCTGGTCGGTGTACTGGTAGGGGTAGGCCTTGCCATAGAAGCGGTAGCGCACGGCACCGATCCAGCTGTCGGAGGTGTAGGTGGCACGCAACATGATGGTGTCCAGGCCGGCCTTGTCGAGCTTGCGGTCCGGGTCGTGGTCGAAGCGTGCACGGATGGCGCCGCCGACGTCGAGATGGTCGGTGATCGGCACGGCCTGGGCGAGAGGCGCCAGGGTCAGCAGGGCAGGGAACAGCAGGTGGCTGGGACGCAGGTGGAGTGGGGACACAGTGGGACCTCGGGTGGTTTCTTGTCGTTATCCGGGGTTGGGGGAGCAAGGGATCGCCGCGTGGCCCGTATCGCGGGCAGCGGCCCTATGCCACCTCCGGCTGTCAGCGACCCTATCCAAGGTCCTTGCCCCGGCACAAACGACCAATACGCAGCAGTAACCCGAGAAAAACGCATGTTTGCGGCGCGCGGCATACCTGTAGAATCGTCCTACAAAAACAACGACCAGCGACTCCGCCATGCGTACCCTGCCACCCCTGAACATGCTCAAGGTCTTCGAGGAAGTCGCGCGGCATCGCAGCTTCAACCGCGCCGCCGATGCGCTCAACGTCACCCAGGGCGCGGTCAGCCGGCAGATCAAGCACCTGGAGGACTACCTGGGCGTGATCCTCTTCGTGCGTGGCCCGCGCGGGCTGGCCCTGACCGAGGCGGGCAACGCCCTGGCGCCGCACCTGGGCGAGGCCTTCGACCGCATCGAGCGAGCCCTGGAGGCCGTACGGGTGCCCAACTTGCGGCAGCGCCTGCGAATCCTCGCTCCGCCGACCTGGGCCACTCGTTGGCTGTCGCCGCGTCTGCGCGGTTTCATGCAGCGCTATCCCGACATCAGCCTGAGCGTCACCAGTCAGCGTGATGACGAGCATCCCGGCGAGCTCGACTGCCGCATCCTGTTCAGCCGCGAGCAAGCGCTGGCCGGCAGTCGTCAGTTGCTGGTGATGGAGCGTCACATCGCCGTGGCTAGCCCGGAACTGTTCGAGGACGGCCGCGAGCCCTGCCTGAGCCATCACCCGTTGCTGCACATCCTCCACGAGGGGCGGCGCCTGAAGGTCTGGGAGAACTGGCTGGCGGCCACCGGTCGCGACGACATCGATGCGGGCAGCGGCATCGAGTTCAGTACCCTCGACCAGGTGATCCACACCGCCCTGGCTGGGGGTGGCCTGGCGGTGATCGACCGGCAGATGATCGAGCGCGAGCTGGCCAGCGGCAGCCTGCTGCCGATCACCCCGGTAGAGGTGATCGGGCCCTATGGCTACTGGCTGGAGGTGCCGGCGGACAAGCGCGGGCTGTCGAAGGTCGAGCGGTTCGCCGAGTGGCTGGCGACAGTGAGCAATCCCTGAGGCGATCGGGCCGGTTCTGCAGGTGCTGTTCACCTCAAGACGCTCAGGGCCGCTGCGCTCCTTGCTACACAACGGCCGCCTTGCGCACGTCCCCGTTACCTGCCGCATCCCCCCGACACGCCTCGTTCAGCGACAAGCTCTTGGTCTCCGGCGCCCAGGCCATCGACACCAGGGCGCCGAACAACAGGATCCCGCCGAGTATCGCCATGGTCGGGTTCAGTCCGATGCCGGCCACGCTCACCGGCAGCAGGAAGGTACTCACCGCCGACCCCAGTCGGCTGGCTGCAGTGGCCAGGCCGATGCCGCTGGCGCGCACCTCGGTGGGGAAGCTTTCGGCCGGGTACACGCCGACTAGGTTGCTCACCGCCGACAGCACCAGGGTGAACAGGCCGAACAGCGCGACCATCGCCCAGGCCATGCTGCCGGGCATCAGCACCAGCAGGAACAGCGCTGCCGCCAGGACCAGGAAGCTGTTGATGAGAAATCCGCGGCGGCTGAACTTCACCGTGCACCAGATTCCCAGCAGTGCGCCGACGATCAGCAGGGCGTTGAGCATCATCTCGGTGCCCAAACCCTCGGCCAACCCCATCTTGCGCAGGATCGACGGCAGGAAGGTATAGATGGCGAAGTAGGGCATGACGATGCAGATGAAGAACAGGCAGTTGAACGCCGTACGCTTGCGGTATTCGCGGCTGAACAGTGCGCCGAAGCCGGCCTGGCTCGGCCGGGCGATCTCGTCGTCGAGCACCACGTGCGGCCCCAGGTGCTTGTGCACGATGGCGCGGGCCTCCTCGGCCCGGCCCTGATGCACCAGCCAGCGTGGCGACTCGGGGGTGCCGATGCGGGCGATGAGGATCAACGCCGCCGGGATCGCCGAGGAGGCCAGCATCCAGCGCCAGGCGTCGTCGCCCATTGGCAGCAGAGCGGTACCGACGAAGGTTGCGGCGACGTAGCCGAAGGTCCAGATCACGCTGAACGAGCCGAGCAGCACGCCGCGGTGCTTGCGTGGCGAGAACTCGGCGAGCATGGCGTGGCCGACGCTGAAGTCGCCGCCCAGGCCGATGCCGATCAGCACCCGGCAAAGAAACAGTTGCATCGCGCTCTCGACGAAGAACTGCATCACCGAGGCCAGGGTGATCAGCACGAAGCTGATCAGGAAGATCTTCTGCCGCCCCAGGCGGTCGGAGATCCAGCCGAAGAACAGGCTGCCGAAGAACAGCCCGAACAGCGCCGAGGCACCGATCAGGCCTTGCCAGAACGGGTTGAGCTGCATCTGCGGGTTGATCAGGGTGAAGGCGATACCGATCAGGCCCAGGATGTAGCCGTCGGTGAAGTGGGCGCCGAAGGTCAGGCCGGCGATCTTGATATGGAAGCGACCGATCGGTAGGTCATCGATCTTGACTGTCTGTCCCGTCATGTTGACACCTCGTTGTTCTTGTTGGGTCAGGGCCTTGCGGGGGCACCGCGCCCCGAGCGGGGCACGGTACGTGGGGGGACGTGTCGGGTCAGGTGTGCAGGCCGCCCATCAGCACGTACTTGATTTGCAGGTAGTCGTCCAGGCCGTACTTCGAGCCTTCGCGGCCCATGCCCGATGCCTTGATGCCGCCGAAGGGCGCGACCTCGGTGGAGATGATCCCTTCGTTGACGCCGACGATGCCGGCTTCCAGGCCTTCGGCCATGCGCCAGACGCGGCCAATGTCGCGGCTGTAGAAGTATGCCGACAGGCCGTAGGGCGTATCGTTGGCCAGGCGCAGTACCTCGGCTTCGTCCTTGAAGCGGGAGCACGCGGCCACCGGGCCGAACGTCTCCTCGCCGGCGATCAGCATGCCTGGCTGTGCATCGGCCAGCACGGTCGGCTCGTAGAAAGTGCCGCCCAGGGCGTGCCGGCGGCCGCCGCAGAGCAACCGCGCACCTTGCTCCAGAGCATCGCCCACGTGCTGCTCGACCTTGGCCAGCGCCGCCTGGTTGATCAGCGGGCCCTGATCGCTCTCGCCCTGCAATGCGTCGCCCACGCGCAGGGCCTGCACGGCTTCGACGAGCTTGGCGGTGAAGGCCTCGTAGACACCATCCTGCACGTAGAAGCGGTTCACGCACACGCAGGTTTGCCCGGTGTTGCGGAATTTCGAGGCCATGGCCCCGCGTACCGCAGCGTCCAGGTCGGCATCGTCGAAGACGATGAACGGGGCGTTGCCGCCCAGCTCCAGCGAGACTTTCTTCAAGGTGTCGGCGGCCTGGCGCATCAGCAGCTTGCCGGTGGCAGTGGAACCGGTGAACGACAGCTTGCGCACCACGCTCGAGGCCTGCAGCGCACCACCGATGGCTGGGGCGTCGCCGGAGACGATGTTGAACACGCCCGCCGGTACGCCGGCCCGTTCGGCCAGAACCGCCAGGGCGAAGGCCGACAGTGGGGTTTCCTCGGAGGGCTTGAGGATCATCGTGCAGCCAGCGGCCAGGGCTGGGCCGACCTTGCGGGTGACCATGGCCAGGGGGAAGTTCCATGGGGTGATCGCTGCCACTACGCCGATCGGCTCCTTGGCCACCAGTACCCGGGCGTCGGCCTTGGGCGAGGGGATCATGTCGCCATAGACGCGCCGGGCTTCCTCGGCGAACCATTCGAGAAAGCTTGCCGCGTAGGCCACTTCGCCCTTGGCCTCGGCCAGCGGCTTGCCTTGCTCGCGGCTGAGCAGGGTAGCCAGCGCGTCGCGTTGCTCGAGCATCAGTTCGGACCAGCGCCGCAGGATCACCGCGCGCTCCTTGGCCAGCTTGCCACGCCAGGCCGGCAGGGCACGTTCGGCGGCAGCGATGGCGGCATTGGTCTGCTCGGCACCACCACGCGCTACCTCGACGATGACCTGGCCGCTGGCGGGGTTGAACACCGGGTAGGTGGGGCCGCTTTCCAGCCACTGGCCGTCGATGTAGTGGCCGCTTTTGAGCAGTGCATTCATGCCACCGCCTCCTGGATCGCGAAAGCGCCACGCGGCGGACGTGTCACGCGCAGGATGCGCTTGCCAGCGGTGTAGTCGTTGATCAGGTCGCAGGGGGTGTAGTTACGTTCCAGCTCGTACAGGTCCTCGTCGTCCAGGTGCATTTCCAGGGCCGCCAGGGCGCTGTCGAACTGTGCGGTGGAGTCGGCACCGACCAGCATGCTGTCGACGCCTGGGTGGCGCAGCACCCAGGCCTGGGCCACCTGGGCGTTGGACACGCCGTGGCGCTGGGCGACGCGCTGTACCGAACGGGCGATCTCGAACGACACCTCGTCGCTGTACATCTGCTGGGTGAAGAAGTCGGTCTGGTTGCGGGTGGACTGCGCGTCGCCGGTCAGCAGGCCGCGTGCCAGCGGGCTGAACACCGACACGCCCAGGCCCTGGTCGCGGCAGAACGGGATCATCTCGCGCTCTTCCTCGCGGTAGGCGCAGTTGAGCTGCAACTGCATGTTGATCGGTTTGGCCCAGCCGTGGCGCTCGCAGGCCAGAAGGATCTTCGCCAACTGCCCGGTGAGCATGGTCGAGACGCCGATGTAGCGGGCCTTGCCGGCGCGCACGATGTCATTGAGCGCTTCCATGGTCTCTTCGACCGGGGTGTTGATGTCGAAGAAGTGCAGCATGTACACGTCGAAGTAGTCCATGCCCGCGCGCTTGAGCGAGGCATCGATGCCGTCGAAGATGTGCTTGCGCGAATGGCCGCTGGCGTTGATGCCGCTGCGGGTGCCGTAGCCCACCTTGGTGGTGACCACGACGTCGTCGCGGCGCACCAGGCGCTTGAGGATGCGACCGACCACTTCCTCGCCGACGCCGGCGGAGTAGAAGTCGGCCAGGTCGATGAAATTGACCCCTTTGTCCAGGGCATGGCGGACGATCGGCTCGCTGGCCGCTTCATCGAAGATCCAGGGCTTCCACTGCGGGGTGCCCATGTTCATGGTGCCGAGGCACAGCTTGGAGACCTGCAGGCCCGAGTGGCCCAGACGGATGTATTGCATGGCGGGCACCTCAGGCTTTCGGGGTGTAGAAGGGGTTGGTGATCCGATCGACCACATCGGCCAGTTGCGCGCGCGCCGGCAGGCCCTGGAGGGCGGCGCGGATCGCGGTGCGGCAGGCGTTGTAGTTGTTCAGGTAGACGGCATCGAGGTCATCGCAGGCGGGGTTGACCCAGTTGGCGGTAACGATGGCCCACTCGTCCTCGGCCTCGGCCGGCAGGGTGCCGTCGAGCAGCGCCTCGGTCACGGCCTTGGCGATGCCGGCCTGGGATGCGCCCCAGGTGGCGTTGCCGTGCAGCTCGCCGTTGATCTCGGCCTTGTTCACGTACAGGGTCATCGGCTTGACCGGGATGTTCGGTTGGGCGATCACCATGAACGGGCAGTGACCCTGGCTGGGCGAGGCGAGGCTGTTGGCGAAGGCCTGGCCGGCCGGGCCGTTGCGCGGACCGAGCAGGATGTTGATGTGCGCGGCGTTGACGCCTGGGCCTTCGAAACCTTCACCGATATATAGGGCGAGTGGCTGCATGGGATACCTCGATCAATGGATGGAATGAACGAAACCTGGGGCAACGACGCAGCGTGCTGGCGCAAGGAGGGGCATGCGAGAACGTGGGGATGCAGGCATGGCGCGACGCTCGTTGTTGTTCTTGGGCGATGTCGCGGCCAGTTGTATCAGGCGGGGGAGAAGGAGCAGTAGGGAGAAGAAGTCAACGGGTTATGCGTGCAAGTCATAGGTCGGGAGGTCGCGTGCGCGCCATCGTCTGCAAAGCCTTGACTGATGCTCCGTTGACGTATCAGGCCGCCCGCTCCAGCACATCCAGCAAGTCGGCGAACGCCAGCGACAGCATGTGCCGCGGTGCCAGGTGCACCAACGGTATCGCGGCCTCGTGGGACTCTCGCATCTTGATCGAGCTGCCCAGGTACACCGGCAGCACCGGCAAGCCTTCGGCGCGCAACTGATCGACCAGGGTCTGGTGCAGGGCGGTGCGTCCGGCGAACTGGTTGACCACCACGCCCTCGACCTGGAGCGCCGTATTGTGGTCCTGGCGCAGCTCCTCCACCTCAGCCATGACGCTGCGCAGCGCCTGGTACGAAAAACGGTCGCAATCGAACGGGATCAACAGGCGTTCGGCCGCCACCAGGGCGCTGAAGGTGTAGAAATTCAACGCCGGCGGGGTATCGATGTAGATCCGTTCGTAGTCCTCGGCGAGCGCCACCAGCAGCTTGCGCAGCTTGTTGATCTTGAACTTGCTCTGCAGGCGTGTCTGCAGGTCGGTCAGGTCCGGGCTGGCGGTGATCAGGTGCAGGTTGTCGTAGCGGGTCTCGGTGATCGCCACGCGGCTCTTCTTGCCGGCCGCCGTGGCGCAGAGGGTCTGGCGGAAGAAGTCGGCGATGCCCGAGGGGATCGCGTCGCCGGCAAGCCCCGTGAGGTAGTAGGTGGCGTTGGCCTGGGGATCGAGGTCGACCAGCAGTGTCCGGTAACCTTCAGCGGCGCTGGCGGCGGCGAGGTTGCAGGCGATGCTGGACTTGCCGACGCCACCTTTCTGATTGAATACGACACGACGCATGGACAGTTCATCCCTGAATGGAAAATGTCAGAACAGGGACAATCCTATGAAGCAAAGATGACAGTATTAAGACAAGGCTTGTTACATCTACCGCGCGTCACACCGGCCTCTACGCCTCGCCAGGCGCGACCTTCACTCGGTTGCGTCCATCCTGCTTGGCCGCATACAGCGCCCGGTCCGCCCGGCTGAGCGTATCGGCCGGTGTATCCATGCCCGTCGCTTGCCAGTGGGCGATGCCCAGGGAAACGGTCACCGCACCTACCGGCTCGATGGGCGTGTCCTGCACGCACAGGCGCAGGCGCTGCGCCACGCTGGTGGCGACCTCCAGGCTGGCCCCCGGCAGCAGCATGAGGAACTCCTCGCCACCGGTGCGGCACAGGACGTCGCCCTCCCGGCAACAGCCGCGCATCAGCTCCGCCAAGCGGCGCAATACCTGGTCGCCGATATCGTGGCCGTGGCCATCGTTGATGCGCTTGAAATGATCGACATCCAGCACCACTGCGCAGAAGTCGCGCCCTTCGGCCTCCAACTGTGCCAGGCTGAGCTCCAGGCTGCGGCGGTTGCCCAGCCCTGTGAGCGGGTCGGTCTGGGCGTCCTGGCGCAGCCTGCCTATGCGCTCTTGCAGCAGGTTCAGGCCGAACAGCAAGGCGCGCTTGAGTTCGGCGGCCTCGAAATACCAGGCCCTGACCTGGTGCAGGTGCGCCGCGGTTCCGACCCTGTCCAGTGCCCGTGCGCCGGCGGCCAGTTGCCAGAGCGGGCGGGTGATGGCCAGGGCCAGCCACCACAGGGCCAGGCTGCCGGCCAGGGCGAGCGGCACGGAAATGTCGATGACATCGAGGATCAGCTGGCGCAGCGGGACCACGGTCTGTGCCAGGGGCTGTTGGGCCACCACGCCCCAACCGGTGCTTGGCACCGTGGCGAAGCCTGCGAGCATTTCCACGCCATCGCTGTTGACCACCTGCTGGGTGCCACTGTTTAGGGTGGCGAGCTGGTCGACCAGGATGTTGCCCTTGACCAGCGTACCGACGCGCTGGGCGTCCGGGTGATAGAGCAGGCGCCGGTTGCGATCGACCACATAGAGGTAGGAGCCGTCCTTGTAGAAGTGTTCGCCGAGCAGGCTGTTGAAGATGTTCTGTTCACGCAGGTACAGGCTGCCGCCCACATAGCCCAGGTACTTGCCGTGGCTGTCGAGGATCGGCTGCGACAAGGCCACCACCAGGTTGTCGGCCACCGAGAGGAAGGGCATGGACACCAGCGTCTGTCGCTCCCGCAGCGCCTCCAGTGCGCCGGGCGTCTGCAGGCGGGTGCCGAGCATCTTGCGCAGCGGTGCTGGCGAGATCGCCCGCAGCACACCCTGGGCATCGACCACGAATACCGAGTTGAAGACATTGCCCTGCTGCATCAGGCGTTCGGTTTCTGCCTGCAGCGCCATGGGTTCATCCAGTCGCTGCCCTTGCAGCTGGGCGCTGACGGCCAACTGCTGCAGCGTGCTGCCGAGGAAGGTCTCGGTGATCGACGCCAGTTTCGCCGCATAGACACGGTTGGCCTCCAGGGCGTGGTCGATCAGTAACTGGCGTTGTACCCGGTAGCTGGCGAAGTAGCTGGTCAGCAGCATCACCACGGCGGTGAGTGCGCAGAGAACGAGGATCAGCGTGCGCAGATCCAGGCGCAGGCCTTTCTTGGCGTGTGGCAATCCTGACCTCATCGATGGGGGAAGGGGATAACCTTACCTGTTATGAGGGATGGCGGCTATCGGTACAGCGCAGGGCTGCGCGCAGTGTCGTATCAGTCGCCGGTTGTCTCCAGCCCGGCCAGGTCTTCCTCTATCTGCTGCATGCGTTCCTGGGCCCGTGCCTGGGCCTTTTCATCGTTGGCGCTTTCACGCATCAGGCGGGTCAGTTTCTCGCTGAGCCGCTGGCCTTCCTCGGTTTCGTTCAGCGCCCTGGCCTTCACGGGGTCGCGGGTCGCTGCGACGATGGTGTCGAACTCGGCATCGTCGAAGTGCTTCTCGCTGTAGAGCTTGAACAGGTCCTGGCGCTGGTCCTGCACCGTCAGGTGCTTGCGCAGCACGCCCTCGATGGCCTCCTTGGAGAGTTGCGGGTGGGTCTTGGTCAGCAACGTGGCCATCCTGTCGATATTGTGATCGTAGGCCTCCTGCAAGGGCAGGTTGGCCAGGATCTGCTCTTCACGGGTGGGCTTCTGGTCGCAGGCGGCGAGAACGCCGAGCAAGAGCAAGGGCAGCAGTGTGCGAAGGCGTGGCATCGGGTGGCCTTGGGCGCGTGGTGGGAGGGGACCGCCTGGCACCATACCATCAATCGGGCGGCTCGTTCAGGCGATGGGCCTTGTGGCCTGCTGTCAGAATCCACCTGTCAGTGGATACTCGACGGCCAGGCGAATCTGGTCGGCATCCAACTCCGCCTGCGCGGTGTTGCCCCGGTGCACGTTGTGCCGCAACGAGAACGCCGTGCCCTTGGCCTTGCCGCCCTGTACCACGTATCGCGCCTCCAGGTCGCGCTCCCAGTGCTTGCCGCCCTTGCCGTAGCCCAGGTAGGCATAGCCTCCGTTGGGGTCGGCATGGCTGCCGTCGATGTCGAAGCCACGCACGTACAGGGCGCTCAGGTTCAGCCCTGGTATTCCGTAGGCGGCCATGTCCAGGTCGTACCGCGCCTGCCAGGACTTTTCATTGGGGGCGTTGAAATCGGACAGCTGCACGGCGTTGCCGATGAAGATCGCGCCACGGGTTACGTAGTCGAACGGGGTATCGCCATCCACCTGCTGCCAACCGAGGCTGAAGGTATGCGGCCCTTGGCGGTAGCGCGAGACCAGGCTCCAGGTGGTGTTGTCGATGCGCCCGGAGAGGGCCTTGCCGGTGTCGGTGGTGCGGTACAGGTTCAGGTCCAGGCTCAGGCTGCGTCGGTCATCCAGGGCATGGCTGAGGGTGCTGCCGAGGTAGTGCTGGTTCCAAGTGTCTGCGTAGCGCGAGGTGTAGAGGCTGGCACTGAATGCGGCGTCAGGGTTCCACACCGCGCCTGCGAGGTCGACGCTGTCGCCCTGGCGGGCATTGGAGTAGTTCACCACGAAGCCTTGGTCGTGGCTCGACGCATGGCGGTCGGTGCTTTCGTTGAAGTGTCCGGCCACCAGCTTGAGCGTGTCGATGTCGTTGCTGCTGAGGAAGAAACCGGTGGCGGTCTCGGGCAGCAGGCGGCTGTCGGAGGAACTGAACACCGGGGTCTTCACCCGTTGCTCGCCATAGGCCAGCACGGTGTTGGCTACGCGCAGCTTCACCGCTGCGCCACCGCGGCTGTATTCGTTCTTGGGGTGACCTTGGTTGTCCACGCCCAGCAGCCGGGCCTTGCCGGCGCGGCCGCCACCGCTGTCGAGTTGCACGCCGAAGTAGGCGTGGGCATCGACGCCGACTCCGACCAAGCCTTGGGTGAAGCCAGATTGAAAGGTGCCCATCAGGCCGTAGGCCCATTCCTCGGCCTTGCCGTTGCGTTCGGTGCGAGGTTTGTAGGCGTTGCGTGCGCTGCTGTTGCGTGCGCCATGGCGATAGTCGCGCTGGTCGAACACGCTGCGGTTGAGCAGGTGCCAGCTGCTGTCTTCGACAAAGCCTTTGGATTGGTATTGGGCGGAGTCGGCCAAGGCCAGCGGCGCACACAGGGCGCTGGCCAGAAGCGCAGGGACGGTGCGTCGCGGCATGGAGTGCTGCGAAAACAGGTGGATCGAGGCGTCGGGCATTCAGAAGTACTTGAGCCAGGCGATGTCGCGGCGACGGGATTTCAGGCGCGCGAACCCGCGCACTGGCAGGTACAGTGCCACGGCCAGCAGGATCGCGGTAAGCCATACCGCACCGATGCCGTCGAAGCCGAAGTAGTCGCCCTGGTTCAGGCCGAACAGGGCGACGCAGGCCAGGTACAGGAGCTTCAGCACATACAGGTGCAGCAGGTAGAAGAACATCGGCGCAGCACCGAACACCGCCAGCACACCGATCCAGCGCGCCTGGCCTGCGCGCTCGAAACCGCGCAGCAGGAGCAGCCCGAAGCCCAGGGTCAGGGCCAGGAACAGCAGCGACGGTGGGTACTTGGTGATGTTGAAGAAGCTCATCAGGGTCTGCACCAGGGTCGGGTAGACGCTCCAGGGCGCTTCGCCGTAGCCGTTGAGCAGGCGCAGCGCGATGAAACCGAGCAGGGCGAGGGCGCCGGCCAGCAGCAGGCGGTGCTGGCGCGTGCCGGCATCGCTGCCGCGGGCGAACCACGGGCCCAGGCCATAGCCCAGGGCGATCACGCCGATCCACGGCAGCACCGGGTAGGAAGTGCGCAGGCGAAGGGTTTCGGAGAACGCCAGCCAGCCACGGTCATGCAGGATGGCCCAGGGCACGTGCATCATCGACCCTTCGGCGACGTGCAGCCCATCGAGCAGGTTGTGCCCGGCGACGATGAGCGCGCCGATGGCGATCAACGCCGCGCGCGGCAGCCAGACCAGCAGCGACAGGGCGATCATGCTCAGGCCGATGGCCCAGATCACCTGCAGGTAGATCACGCTTGGCGGCAGTTGGAAGGTCCAGGCGAAGTTGACCAAGGTGAATTCCAGCGCCACGAGGAACAGGCCACGCTTGAACAGGAACGCCGAGACGTCGCCACGGCCCTGGTGCTTCTCGCCGTAGAGCCAGGCACTGAGGCCGGTCAACAGCACGAACACCGGCGCACACAGGTGGGCCAGGGTACGGCTGGCGAACAGGGCCGGCTCGGTGGCGTCGATGGCCATCGGATCGCTGACTTGGCGATGCAGGAAGAAGGTTTCGCGCACGTGGTCCAGCAGCATGAACAGGATGACCAGGCCGCGCAGGGCGTCGATGCTTTGCAGGCGCTGGGTGAGCAGGGTTGGGGTGGGGGAGGCGCTTGTCATGGGGGCAGGCAAGAGGGATTGTGAGATGAAATGTTATCTTATAACTATTTGTTGAGGTTCGATAGCGCTTTTTCAGGTGGGGGGCTGTGCGATGGGCTGCAAAGCAGCCCCAGTACCGCTCAATTGGAGAAAGCCGCTCAGGTCAGAAGCTGTAGTCGACCGTCGCGAAGTACGACCGTGGCGCGCCGAGCAGCCATTGCTCACCACTGTGGGCGGCCACCACATAGTCACGGTTGAACAGGTTGTTCAACTGCAGCCCCAGGCGCACGTCCGGCAGCACCTGCCAGCCGAGGTTGGCATCGACCACGGTGTAGCCGGGGACGCTCTGGCTGTTGGCGGTGTTGGCGTAGCGCTCGTCGACGTAGCGCAGGCCGATGCCGGCATCCACGGTCTGGCCGAAACCCTTGCTCAGCCACAGGTTGGCGGTACGGCGCGGCACGTTGGCCGGGCGGTTGCCGGCGCGGTCCTGGGGAACGCCGCCGACCCTTTCATCGAAGTCATCGTACTTGGCGCGTACCACGGCGGCGTTGGCCGATACCTGCCACTGGTTAGCCAGGGCCAGCTCCAGGGTCGCCTCCAGGCCGTCGGAGGTCTGTTGGCCGGCTTGCTGCTTCTCGTGGGTGACCGGGTCGTCCACCAGCAGCTTCTTCTTGACGATGTGGTAGGCCGCCAGAGTCCACTCGCCACGGCCGTCCCAGAAGCGTTGCTTGAGGCCCAGTTCGGTCTGCTTCGACTCGGTCAGGTCATAGTTCATCTGCGTCGGGTTGAGGCTGATGAGGTTGTTGACCCCGTCCTCGCTGGTGGAGTACTGGCCGTACAGCGACAGCTCGTCGGTCACCGCGAAGAGCAGGCCCGCGCGCCAGTTGCCGCCCTGCAGGCTGCGGTCGCTGCGGGTGTCGCTGACCAGGTTGTCCCGATCGATGTGGTTCTGGTCACGGCGTACACCGGTGACCAGCGACAGGCGATCGGTGAGCTGGGTGCGGTTCTCGGCGAACAGCGCGAAGGTGCGGGTGGTGGACAGGGTCTGTGGGCGCAGCGCCGATCGGCTGTGGAACCCGCCCGGTGCCGGCTGCCAGGGGTCGATGTAGTCGCCGCCCACGTCTTCGTACGGCGAGTTGTTGTCGACGTTGAAACGGATCCTGTTGTACTCGGCACCCACCACGGTCTTGCTGGCCAGGCCGAACAGACTGTGGTCGAAGGTGAAGCTCTGGCGGTCGCCGATCTGCTCCTGGTTGTGCTTGATCTCCAGGTAACTGCCGCGTTCGAGCTGGCCGCGGTCGGCATCCCAGGTGTAGTCCTCGGCGTTGCGCCAGTGCCGGCGGCTCTTGATGTAGTACAGCTGGTTGCTGGCGCTGAGGTGGTCGTTGATCGTCCAGTCGGTGTCGAGGCGGGTCCACTCGTCGTGATAGCGTTGGACGTCGTCGCGAATGTTGTAGTTCTTCTTGCGCAGGCTGTCGCGGTAGTGGCCGTCGATCAGCGGGGTGCCGAAGTAGTTCATCGGCTCGGCATCGCCGCGCTCGTGGGCGAGGGTGAAGCTCAGGTCGTCGCTGGCGTCGAAGCGCAGAGCGGCGCTGAGGGCCAGGTTGCGCGAGTCGCCGCGATCGACCCAGACGTTGCCTTGCTGCGTGTTCAGGGTGACCCGGTAGCTCAGGCGCTCGCTCAGGCTGCCACCGCTGTCCAGGCCGAGCTGTTGGCGGTCCCAGGAGCCGTAGCCCAGGCGCAGGTGGTTGCGGATTTCGCCGGCGAAGGGTTTTTTCGGGATGACGTTGATCACCGCGCCCGTGGCGCCTTCGCCATAGAGTACCGAGGCCGGGCCACGGATCACGTCGATGCGCTCGACCATCCACGGATCGACCGGGAAGCTCTGGGTACCGGCGCCGGTGTACAGGCGCGAGCCGTCGAACAGCGTCATCACCGAGCTGTGGCCGGTGAAGCCGCGGGCGGAGAGGGCGGTGCCGCCGTTGCCTGGGGTGCCGACCGAGGTGATGCCTGGCGAGCGGGTCACCGCGTCTTGCACGGTGAGGTTGTTACGCTGCTGGATCTGCCCGGCGCTGATGCTGCTGGTGCTGGCCGGGGTCTCCAGGGCGCTCAGGTTCAGGCGCGAACCGGCCCGGGTCGGCGTGGCCAGGTCGACGACCTGTTCGTCGCGGGTGTCGGTGATGGCCGTGGAGGGCAGGGCCAGTACTGGCCCGTCGTGTTCATCGGCCAGGGCCGGAAGGGAAACGGCCAGGCAGGCCGCCAGAGTATGAAGCTTGGAGATACGGGACATGTCGTTCCACTGTCGCAGGAATGAATGGATCCCGGTGGAAACAACGCATAGACGACCAAGCACGTACGCAGGCGCGCACGCGAAAACCGGCCTGCGCCCGCCCACCGCGGGTTGCCAACGAAAAGCTCCAGGCCGGTCTCCGGGCTTGCGAGGAG
The DNA here is from genome assembly GCF_024127895.1 of Pseudomonas guariconensis. Classification (GTDB taxonomy): domain Bacteria; phylum Pseudomonadota; class Gammaproteobacteria; order Pseudomonadales; family Pseudomonadaceae; genus Aquipseudomonas; species Aquipseudomonas guariconensis_B. The sequence continues at coordinate 91,754 of NZ_JAMYBK010000013.1, forward strand.
CATGAACCGTTCACCTTCCCATGCATGCGCACAGTGGTATGTCGAAGGGTTCGCTCGCCTACCGTTGCGGGGGCAGCGCCGGACTTGTCGTGGCAACGACGCACCGGCTTCCCGTTTCACCCTGCGCGCGGCGGCGCAGGACACCTGAAACTGGCGCGCATCTGACCACCGAACGGGTGGGGAGTCAATCGTTCGGATGCAGCTTGCGCTGGTCCAGGAGGGCGATCAGCGTCCGCGCCGACGCGATACCCTGGCCTCGATGTTCTTGCGCCCGATCAGCAGGGCGGGCTTCTCCACCACCGGCTCGTCCGCCAGCCACTTGTACATCACCAGGCAGTCCACCAGCCCCAGGCGAGCGTGCCGGTAGGCCTTGGGCAGGCGGCCGACGGTCTCGAAGCCGAGCTTGTGCCACAGCGCCACGGCCACCTCGTTGGTCGCCACCACCGAGTTGAACTGCAGGGCCAGGAAGCCCTCCTGGCGTGCCAGCTTTTGCGAGTGCTCGCACATCAGCCGCGCCACGCCACGGCCGCGGGCGGCCGGCGCGACCATGTAGCCGCAATTGCCCACGTGGGCGCCGGGGCCGGCGGCGTTGGCCTTGAGGTAGTACGAGCCGAGCAACTCGCCATGCGCCTCGGCCACCAGGGTTCGCAGGGGCAGCTCCAGCCAGAGCTGGCGGGCCTGCTCGACGCTGAGCCCGGGGTCGAAGGCATAGGTTTCGCGGGCCTGGACGATGGCCTGGAAGGTGGGCCAGAAGCGTTCGAAGTCTTCCGGGGTCATGGGACGGATGTGGATCATGGCGGCTCCTGCACGGGCTTGGCCGCCAAGTCTGGGTGGCCCGGCGCCGCCGCGCAAGGGCTGCGGCGCCGGAGGCGTTCAGTCGCTCGCCTTGCCGACCGCATCCAGGGCGCGGGCCGAGTAGACCAGCGCGGCACCGGCGTTCATCGCCACCGCCACGCCCAGCGCCTCGGCGATTTCCTCACGGGTGGCGCCGTGCCTGACGGCCTGCTGGGAGTGCACGGCGATGCAGCCGTCGCAGCGGGTAGTCACCGCCACGGCCAGGGAGATCAGCTCGCGGGTCTTGGCATCCAGGTGGTTGGTCTTGGCCCCGGCACCGCTGGCAGTCATGTAGCCGGCCACGGTATCGGGGGACAATTGCTTGAGATCGCCGATGCCGGCCATCAACTGCCTACGGTAGGCGTCCCAGTCCATCATGCTCATGGTTTTCACCTTGTTCGGTGGTGACAGGAGCTTTCAGGCTAGTCGAAGAACGAGGCTCTGGAGGGGCTGTGATGGCCAGGGCAGCGTCTTCGCTTCAGATGTAGATGAACACCAGCACCAGCGCCGCGACCACCGCCCACTTTTCCAGGTAGTAGCGGGTGCGGTTGCGCTTCTTCAGGGCCTTGCCGCGCTCGCGGATGCGGTAGATGCGGGTGAACAGGCGATTGATGCCGCCGGTCTTGTCGTTGGCGTCGTTGGGGGCCGCCGCGGCGGCCATGACGTTGCGGCTGAACCAGCGGTTGAAGGCGGTCGCCCAGCGGTACTTGAGCGGGCGCTCGACGTCGCAGAACAGGATGATGCGGTTGTGCTCGGTGGTGTTGGCGGCGTAGTGGATGTAGGTCTCGTCGAACACCACTGCCTCGCCGTCGCGCCAGGCGTACTTCTGGCCATCGACATCGATGTAGCAGCCGTCGTCGTTGGGCGTGTCCAGGCCCAGGTGGTAGCGGTAGGAGCCGGCATAGGGGTCACGGTGGCGCACCAGCTTGGCGCCTGGCGGCAGGGTGGCGAACATGGCCGCCTTGACCGAGCCGATACCCTGCAGCAACTCGGTGGTGCGTGGGCACAGCTTCATCGCCGAGGGGTGGCTCTCGCCATACCACTTCAGGTAGAAACGCTTCCAGCCGGTCTTGAAGAACGAATTGAATCCGACGTCGTCGTAGTTGTCGGATTTCTTGATCTCGCCCACGTGCAGCAGTTGCTGGGCCTCCTCGCGGATTTCCCGCCAGTGGTCCTTGAGCGGCTGCAGTTCGGGGAAGGACTCGACCGGCAGGTAGGGCTTGGCCGGGTGCTGGGAGAACAGGTACAGGAAGCTGTTGACCGGAGCCAGGAAGCTGGAGTGATCGCCCAGTTGGCGGGTCAGCTTGTGGCGAACCCGACCGCGCAAGTGAACATAGGCGATCGAGAGTGCGAAGATCAGGACGAGTGCGATTTTCATGAACGGATACTTGTCGAAATGGCCATGCGCCATGGCTTGAGCCCGCCAGCATAAACAATCGTGCCAGGCCTGTGCACCCGTCTTAAGTGGAAGGCGCAAACGTTTCATCCTGGTTCATCTGCCAGGTATCGAGGTGAGCGTACACTCGGGGCTGGCGCCCCACAGATCGAGGAGCATGCATGGCCCAGGATTCACGCCCCAGCGGCGCACCCTTCAAGCGCCTGTTCTTCGCCTTGCCGGTCAGCGATGCCCAGCGCCGTGCCATCGCCCAGTGGCGGCGCAGCCTGGGGCTGCGCAGCGGCAGGCCCGTACCGGCCGAGAACTTCCACCTGACCCTGCTGTTTCTGGGCGATGTGGATGCCGCGCGGTTGCCGGCCCTGTGCGCTGCGGTCGACAATCTCACGCGCCCGGACGCGCCTTTGCGCCTGCTGCTCGACCGCTTGCAGGTGTGGCAGCGCGCCGGTGTGCTGGTGCTCGAACCTGGGGAGACGCCACCGGCGCTGCGGCAACTGGTCTATGCCCTGCAACAGGCGGCGCTGCCGCTGGGCATTGCCGAGCAGGTCCGCGAGTATCGGCCACACCTGACGCTGTCGAGGGACTTCCGTGGCCAGCCGCCGGAAGCCGCGGCGGCACCGGCGTTCTTCCTCGCTGTCCGGCACTTCACCCTCTACGAGTCACGCAAGGGTCGCTACTGGCCGTTGGCCGAATGGTCGCTGACGGGCTAAGGCATGGGCAAGCAAGGTCGGGTTCCTATGCTGTTTGGTTGCGGGCCGGCTCGAACAACTGCTGGCCCAGTTGCCAGGCGGTGCGCAGGTGGCCCTTGGGATCCTGGCCCTCGCTGTCGGTGAGCACGTTCGAACTCAGTACCTGAGCACCGCAGTAGTCGAAGATGCCGTGTTCGATTTGCACGCGCATCGCCTCGCCGTAGCCATGCCGCTCGAAGGTACCGGCATCGGCACCTGCGACGCCGACCAGGTGCACGGTAAGGCCCTGGAGTTTCTTGATGGTCGGGCCGTTGACCTGGTAGTCGAAGGCCCAGCCATTGCTGAACACACGCTCGACCCAGCCCTTGAGCAGCGCTGGCAGCGACCACCAGTAGACCGGGTAAACCAGCACCAGCGCATCGGCGCGCTCGATGCGCGCCTGCTCGGCGAGCACATCCGCCGGCGGTGGGGCCAGGCGACGATGCACGGCATGGTCGGCCAGGCCGAAGCGGGGGTCGAAGCCTTCTCGGGCCAAGTCGGCGATTTCGGCCGTGTGGCCGGCGCTGGCCAGGCCGTCGGCGATGCGTTGGGCGAGGGCATGGGTCAATGATTCTGGGTCGTGGTGGCCGATGACGATCAGGGCATGCATGGCGGTTCTCCAGGTGAAAGGGTGCGTGAGTGGGGGCGGCGTTATATACTCGTAGTAAGTTACTGTTGGTAAGTTACTTTTGGTAGGTAATCGATGTCAAGCGATGACAAACCGCTGCCGCGCAAACGCCTGTCCCGTGAGGCGAGGCGCCGCCAATTGCTCGACGTGGCCTGGCAACTGATCCGCGACGAGGGCACCGACGCCTTGAGCCTGGGGCGCCTGGCAGAGCAGGCTGGGGTGACCAAGCCGGTGGTGTATGACCATTTCGAAACCCGCACGGGATTGCTGGTAGCGCTGTACGAGGAGTACGACGCGCGTCAGACGGGCATGCTCGAGGCGGCGTTGGCGGTCAGCGCCGCCAGCCTGCAGGTACGTGCCGGGGTGATCGCCGCGGCCTACGTGGAGTGCGTGATGACCCAGGGGCGCGAGATACCTGGTGTGTCCGCGGCGCTGGCCGGGTCGCCGGAGCTGGAGGCGCTCAAGCGGAGCTACGAGGGGCCGTTCCTGGAGAAGTGCCGACAGGCCTTGGCGCCGTTCGCGCCGAGGGGGGATATCGGCGCTGCTGGGTTGCGGGTGCTGGTGGGGGCGGCAGAGGCGCTGTCGCAGGCTGCGGCGGCGGGGGAGTTGGAGGCCGGGCGGGCGAAGGATGAGTTACAGGCGACCATCGTGGCCATGGTGCTGCGCCAGTAGATAGGGGAAGTTGTGGTTGAGGCCGCTGTGCGGCCCATCCGGTAATCCGGCTTCCATGGACCCCTGATAAATCAATGGGTGACGATCTTTTCTATTAGAGCTGGCTTGCCCTCGAATAGGCTGCCCTGACAGTCCAGGGCACTGATGGTCGAGCCCAGGTAATGCTGCCAGTACTCGCGACGTTCCGCGGTGTGTCCAGGCTGAGCGGGCATGGTACTGCGCTTGCTGTCATGGTTGTGAGGCCCTGGTTGGACGCGTACCATGCCGGGCATTCCTTCCAATAACAAACCGTGCGTCACCTGCCTTTTACCTGGGCAGGTGGCGAGCGTCCTGTCGCCTTGTCTGCGGAGAACAGATTTCCATCCATGAACGGACCCATTCCCACCACCCTGCCGCCGACCGCAGGTGGCGGCAGCTGGCTGAGCGTCATCGCCCTGGCCCTGGCGGCCTTCATCTTCAATACCACCGAGTTCGTCCCGGTGGCGCTGCTCAGCGACATCGGCCGTAGCTTCGACATGAGTACCGCCCAGGTCGGCCTGATGCTGACCATCTACGCCTGGGTGGTGGCCCTGGCGTCGCTGCCGATGATGCTGCTGACGCGCAACATCGAGCGGCGCCGCCTGCTGCTGTTCGTGTTCCTGGTGTTCATCCTCAGCCACCTGCTGTCGTGGTTGTCGCAGAGTTTCGCCATGTTGCTGGTCAGCCGTATCGGGATCGCCCTGGCCCATGCCGTGTTCTGGGCCATCACCGCCTCGCTGGCGGTGCGTGTGGCACCGCCCGGCCAGCAGGCCAAGGCCCTGGGCCTGCTGGCCACCGGCACTACCTTGGCGATGGTCATGGGCATCCCCCTGGGGCGTGTGGTGGGCGAAGCCCTGGGCTGGCGTATCACCTTCCTCAGCATCGCTGGGGTGGCCCTGGCTACCATGCTCTGCCTGATGAAGTCGCTGCCCTTGCTGCCGAGCCAGAACTCCGGCTCGCTGCGCAGCCTGCCGATCCTGTTCAAGCGGCCGGCGCTGGTGATCACCTATGTCCTGGTGACGCTGGTGATCACTGCGCAGTTCACTGCCTACAGCTACATCGAGCCGTTCGCCCTGCATGTGGCGCAGATCGGCGGCGAGCGCACCACGCTGTTGCTGCTGCTGTTCGGTGGCGCCGGGGTGTTCGGCTCGGTGCTGTTCAGCCGCTACAGCGACCGTTTTCCGCAGGGCTTCCTGGTGGCGGCCATCGCGTCCCTGGCGGCCTGCCTGCTGTTGCTGCTGCCGTTGTCGGGCAATTTCTACCTGTTCGCCGCCCTGAGCATGGTCTGGGGCGTGGCGATCCTGAGTTTCAGCCTGTCGCTGCAGTCCAAGACCCTGAAACTCGCTTCGGACGCCACCGACGTGGCCATGGCGCTGTTCTCCGGGATCTACAACATCGGTATCGGCGGCGGCGCGTTGCTGGGCAGCATCGTCAGCAGCCAACTGGGCGTGGCCCATATCGGCTTGGTTGGCGGTGGCGTGGCGCTGGCTGGCCTGGTGCTGGCGGTGGCTAGCGTGCAGCGCTACCGTGCGGCGGCCGCAATGCCGTTTGACTGACTAATGGAACAGCGGCTTCAGGGCTCGAGCGCGGCGAAACGCTCACGCAGCCATAGATGCAACTGCGACACCGCCGGCGACAGTTGCTTGCGGTGTGGGCACACCAAGGTCACCGGCGTCAGTTCGCCGGGATGATCCGGCAGCAGGACCTCCAGCTCGCCAGCGGCGACGTTGGCGCTGACGTCCAGCCAAGACTTGTAGACGATGCCTTCCCCCTCCAGTGCCCAGCGCCGTACCACATCGGCATCGTCGCTGAACAGTGGGCCCCGCACCTGCACGGTAAGGCTGCCCAGGCGCCATTTGTCGTAGATCCGCCCCTGCTGCAGGTACAACAGGCAGGCATGCTGCTGCAGCTCCTCGGGCGTGCGCGGCCGCCCGTGACGGGCCAGGTATCCGGGCGAGGCCACCAGCACCCGACGGTTCCACGGGGCCAGGGGCAGGGCGATGTAGTTGGCTTCCTGGTTCAGGCCATAGCGAATGGCGACGTCCACCGGGTCGCGGTACAGGTCGGCCACCTGGTCGGAGAGAAAGAAACGCAGGCTCAGGTCCGGGTGCTCGCGGCGAAAGGCGCTGAGCCAGGGCAGCAGAATGTTGCGCCCCAGGTCCGAGGGGGCCGAGACCTGCAGTACGCCGCGTAGGGTGCTGTGGGCGCCGTGCAGGTTGTCGCGGCCCTGGCGCAGGGTGTCGAGCACGCCCTGGGCGGTGGGCAGGTACAGCTCGCCCTCGGCGGTCAGGCGCAGGCTGCGGGTGGTGCGGGCGAACAGCCGTACATCCAGTTCGCGCTCCAGGCGCTTGATCGCCGCCGCGACCTGGCCGGGGAGCAGGCCGGCCTCATGGGCGGCGGCGGTGAAGCTGCCCAGGGCGCTGCTGCGGACGAACAACGCCAGATCGGTGATACGCAGCATTTTCACTCCAGGGGTGAAAGTGTTGCTGCATTGTGCCAGTTTTTCTTTTTCAAAAGAAAGATAAGATGCCCGGCAACGTCATTCTCCCCAAGGAGCCGCTTCGATGGATACCGTTACGCTCGCCAAACGTCGCTACACCACCAAGGCCTACGATGCCAGCCGCAAGATCCCCCAGGCCACCGTCGACGCGCTGCTCGAGCAACTGCGCCACAGCCCGTCCTCGGTCAACTCGCAGCCCTGGCACTTCGTGGTGGCCGACAGCGCCGAAGGCAAGGCGCGCATCGCCAGGAGCACCGAAGCCTTCGCCTACAACACGCCGAAGATCCTCGACGCCTCCCATGTGATCGTCTTCGCCGCCCGTACCGAGATGCCCGAGTCGCACCTGCAGGCGGTACTGGAGCAGGAAGCCGCCGATGGCCGTTTCCGCACCGAGCAGGCTCGCGCCGGGCAGGCGCAGACACGTCTTGGCTATGTCGACCTGCACCGTTTCGACCAGAAGGACTTGCAGCACTGGATGGAGAAGCAGGTCTACCTGGCCCTGGGCACCGCGCTGCTCGGCGCCGCCGCCCATGGGCTGGACGCTACCCCCATCGAAGGCTTCGACAGCAAGGTGCTGGATGCCGAACTGGGTCTGCGCGAGCGTGGCTTCACCAGCGTGGTGCTGCTGAGCCTGGGTTACCGCAGCGAGGAGGACTTCAACGCCGGTCTGAACAAGTCGCGCCTGCCAGCGCCGGCCGTGTTCACCTTCCTTTGAAACCTGGCTGATCGGGGCCGCCCGCGCCCCAGAATCAGTCACCTGCGACCTATCGCCGGTCACGCACCTGCGATAGGGGCCTGGCCACCTGTTCCAGTGGCTGGCGTTCGGCCGCCGCGCCCCAGCGTGCCTGCACCCAGGCCGCGGCGATCATCAGCCCGGCGCCGACCAGGTAACCGTACAGCACGTTGCTGCGCTCGCCAGTCTCGATCAATGCACCGAACAGGGTCGGCCCGAGCAACCCGCCGAGGCCGGTGCCGAAGGCGTAGAACACGGCGATGGCCAGGGCGCGGATCTCCAGGGGAAAGGTCTCGGCCACGGTCAGGTAGGCGGAGCTGGCGGCGGCGGAGGCGAAAAAGAAGATCACCATCCAGGCGATGGTCTGTTGCGTGACATCGATCAGTTGCTGCTGGAACAGGTAGCCGCTGAGGGTCAGCAGCACGCCGGAAACCAGGTAGGTGCCGCTGATCATGATGCGTCGGCCGACCACATCGAACAGCCTGCCGAGTAGCAGCGGCCCGCAGAAATTACCCAGGGCGAAGGGCAGCACGTACCAGCCGACGTCTTCGGAGGGCACCGCGTAGAAATCGGTCAGTACCAGCGCATAGGTGAAGAAGATGGCGTTGTAGAAGAACGCCTGGGCGCTGAGCAGGGTCAGGCCCACCAGCGCACGGCGGCGATGATCGACGAACAGGCTGTGGAACACTTCGCGCAGCGGCGTGTGGTCGCGGGCGTGCAGGTGCAGGGGAGGGCGGTCGATGGGCGGCAGTTCGATACCACGCTCACGGTAGCGACGCTCGATGCCGGCGACGATGCGCTCAGCCTTCTGCGGCTGGTTGTGGATCATCAGCCAGCGCGGGCTTTCCGGGATCCACAGGCGCATCGGCACGATGAACAGGCCCAGCAGCGCACCGATGCCGAAGCACAGGCGCCAGCCCAGTTCGCCGCCGACCAGCGCCGGGTCGAGCAGCACCACCGAGCCCAGTGCGCCCAGGGCGGCGCCTAGCCAGAAGGTGCCGTTGATGGTCAGGTCGACCCAGCCCCGAAAACGCGCCGGAGTGAACTCCTGGATGGTCGAGTTGATCGCGGTGTACTCGCCGCCGATACCGGCGCCGGTCAGGAAGCGCAACAGCAGGAAACTCTCCAGGTTCCACGAGAAGGCCGTCGCCGCCGTGGCACCGATATACAAGGCCAGTGTGACGAAGAACAGCCTGCGCCGGCCGAGGCGGTCGGTCAGCCAGCCGAACAACAGGGCGCCGAGCACGGCACCCGCGATGTAGGCGCCGCCGGCCAGGCCGACCTCGGTGTTGCTCATCCGCAGCACCGGGCTGTCCTTGAGCGCGCCGGACACCGAGCCGGCCAGGGTCACCTCCAGGCCGTCGAGCAGCCAGGTGATGCCCAGGGCGAGCACCAGCAATGTGTGGAAGCGGGTCCAGGGCAGACGATCGAGGCGCGCGGGGATATCGGTGGCGTAAAGGTGCTGGTCCGTGGTGCTGGGCTCGCGCAGGGCTCGGGTGGTCATGGCAGGTCCTTCGCTGGCGAAGAGTGGTTACCCGATGGAGCCACCTGCCGTGCCGGAGTTCAAACATCGAGACGCTGCCGCCTGGGAGCCGGCGACAGCGCCTCCCTCCCTCACCACAACGACGCGCTGGCTGCCGTCAGCACCCGTGCGAAGACCTCGATCGCCTTGTCCACCTCGGCCTCGGTCGTATAGCGCCCGAGGCTCAGGCGCACGCTGTTGCGTGCCTGTCTTTCATCCAGCCCCAGGGCCAGCAGCACATGGGAGGCGGCGTTGCTGGCCGAGTTGCATGCCGAGGTCGAGGACAGCGCCAGCTCGCTGGCCAGGGCGGCACTGTTGAAACCCTGGGTATCGATGCACAGGTTCAGGGTATGCGCAATGCGCTGGGTAGGGCAGCCGTTGAGGCTCACCCCCGGCAGGGCCAGCAGGCCCTCGCGCAGGCGCTGGCTCAAGCGCTCGATGCGCTGGTGCTCGCTGTCGCCGGGCTGGCCGGCGAGGGCGAAGGCGCTGCCCATGCCGACGATCTGGTGGGTGGCCAGGGTGCCGGAGCGCAGGCCGCGCTCGTGCCCGCCGCCATGTATCTGCGCGCGCAGTGTTGCCCGTGCCCGAGGCCCGACATGGAGCGCGCCGATGCCCTTGGGGCCATAAACCTTGTGGGCCGAGAACGACATCAGGTCGACCGCTACCCGGGCCAGGTCGATGGCCACCTTGCCCACGGCCTGGGCCGCATCCACATGGAACAGGGCGCCATGGGCACGCACCAGGTCGCCGATGGCGGCGAAGTCGGTGACGGTGCCCAGCTCGTTGTTGACTGCCATCAGCGAGACCAGCCGGGTATCCTCGCGCAGCGCCGAGTGCACCGCCTGCGGTCGTATCAGGCCGGCCTGGTCAGGTGCCAGGCGGGTGACCGTCCAGCCCAGGCCTTCCAGCTCGGCCACGGTATCCAGCACGGCCTTGTGCTCCAGCTGGCTGGTGATCAGGTGGCCCGGTCGCTCGACGCCCTGGGCGATGCCCTTGAGCGCGAGGTTGTTGGACTCGGTGGCGCCGGAGGTCCAGACCAGGTCGGCTGGGTCGGCGCCGACCTGTGCGGCCACCTGGCGACGTGCCTGCTCCACGGCCTCGCTGGCAGCCTGGCCATAGTGATGGCCGCGGGAGGCGGGGTTGCCGAAATTGGCCTCGCGGCCGAGGCAGGCGAGCATGGTTTCGATGACCCGGTCGTCGACCGGGGTCGTGGCGGCATAGTCGAAGTAGAGCGGGGCGCTAGGCATGATGGGCGAGTCCGTGCTTGTCGCCTTGGGATGGCGATCGATGGAGCCATCGTACGCGGCGCAGCGGGATGCATTTTGCCTTCTGTTCGCTCTTTTTCTGGAGGCTAAGAAAATATTTCCATTTTTGGTCTTTTTGTAGGAAATATTTCTCTTATTTGAAGGTGCTCATCTCTAACCGTTCGCCAGGTCAGGTCGGTTCCGAGGTTTTTTCCTCTTGCGCCACCACACGTTCGCACAGCTCGATGATCTGCTCGCGCATCCAGCGGTTGGCCGGGTCCTGGTCGGTGCTCTCGTGCCAGTACAGGTGGGTTTCCAGCGGCGGCACTTCCACCGGCAAGGGCAGATGGCGCAATTGGTGGCGGCGCGCGAAGCGCTCGGGGACGGTCATCACCATGTCGGTCTGCTGCAGCACCTGGGAGGCCATCAGGTAGTGCTGCGAGCGCAGGGCGATCTTGCGTTGCACACCCATCTTGCCCAGGGCCAGGTCGACGTAGCCCAGGCCATTGCGGCGGCTGGAGATATGGATGTGGGTCATGCCCAGGTAGCTGTCGAGGGTCAGCTTGCCGTCGGCCAGCGGGTGGCCCGGGCGCAGGGCGCAGACATAACGGTCGTGCATGAGCTTGACGTGGCGCACCTGCGGATCGATGTTCAGCGGCGCATCGACGGCGAAGTCCAGGCGCCCGGCGGCCAGCTCCTTGGTGGTCTCGCGGCGCTTGCACAGGAAGCTCTCGATCACCAGCGAAGGCGCCAGGCGGCGCAGGCGCTGGAACAGCGCTGGCAGGATCACCGCCTCGGTGAGGTCGGTCATGCTGATGCGGAAGGTCTTGTTGGCTTGCTGCGGGTTGAAGATGCGGCTTTCCTGCACCGAGGTGCGCAGCAGGGCGAGGGCGTTGCGCACCGGGCCGATGATGTTCTGCGCCATGGGCGTGGGCACCATGCCCTGGGCGGTGCGCACGAACAGCGGGTCGTTGAAGGTCTCGCGCAGACGCGACAGGGCATTGGACACTGCCGGCTGGGTGATGCCGACGATCTGCCCGGCACGGGTCAGGTTGGCTTCGGTGTAGATGGCATCGAAGACGATGAACAGGTTGAGGTCGACCTTGCTGAGGTTCATGGGCGCCGCTCTTTGTTGGAATTATTGGCCGATCATATATCGGTTATGAATGTTTATACACATAGAAAATAGACTAGGTGGATGGAGCGCCGGTGCTCTAGGCTCTGCTGCATGTTCTTCATCGACTGAAGGTAACCCCTCATGGATTTCGCCTATTCGCCCAAGGTCCAGGCGCTGCGCGAGCGCGTCACCGCGTTCATGGACACCTACGTCTATCCTGCCGAGCCGGTGTTCGAGCGCCAGGTCGCCGAGGGCGACCGCTGGCAGCCCACCGCGATCATGGAGGAGCTCAAGGCCAAGGCCCGTGCCGAAGGCCTGTGGAACCTGTTCCTGCCCGAGTCGGAGTACGGTGCGGGCCTGAGCAACCTTGAGTACGCGCCGTTGGCCGAGATCATGGGGCGTTCGCTGCTGGGGCCGGAGCCGTTCAATTGCTCGGCGCCGGACACCGGCAACATGGAGGTGCTGGTACGCTACGGCAGCGAGGCGCAGAAGCGCCAGTGGCTCGAGCCATTGCTGCGTGGCGAGATCCGTTCGGCGTTCGCCATGACCGAGCCGGACGTGGCCTCCTCGGACGCCACCAACATGGCCGCCACCGCCGTGCGCGACGGCGATGCGTGGGTGATCAATGGCCGCAAGTGGTGGACCTCCGGCGCCTGTGACCCGCGCTGCAAGGTGATGATCTTCATGGGCCTGTCCAACCCGCAAGGGCCGCGCCACCAGCAGCATTCGATGATCCTGGTGCCGACCGATGCGCCCGGGGTGAAGATCGTACGGCCCTTGCCGGTGTTCGGTTATGACGACGCTCCCCATGGCCATGCCGAGGTGCTGTTCGAGAACGTGCGGGTGCCCTACGAGAACGTGCTGCTCGGCGAGGGACGTGGTTTCGAGATTGCCCAGGGGCGCCTGGGCCCGGGCCGCATCCACCACTGCATGCGCTCGATCGGCATGGCCGAGCGCGCCCTGGAGCTGATGTGCAAGCGCGCGGTGAGCCGCACCGCCTTCGGTCGCCCCCTGGCGCGGTTGGGCGGCAACGTCGACAAGATCGCCGACTCGCGCATGGAGATCGACATGGCGCGCCTGCTGACCCTGAAGGCTGCCTACATGATGGACACCGTCGGCAACAAGGTGGCACGCAGCGAGATCGCCCAGATCAAGGTGGTGGCGCCGAACGTGGCGTTGAAGGTGATCGACCGGGCGATCCAGATGCATGGCGGGGCAGGGGTCAGCGGCGACTTCCCGTTGGCCTACATGTATGCCATGCAGCGCACCCTGCGCCTGGCTGACGGTCCGGACGAAGTGCACCGAGCGGCCATTGGCAAGTACGAGATCGGCAAGTACGTGCCGCGGGAGATGTTGCGCGGCGGGCATTGATTGGAGCCTGTCTTTGGCATCTTGGGGCTGCCTTGCAGCCCATCGCCGAGGTCTGCGGTGCTCACAAATCGTGTGTCATGCAGAGCAACGTGGGCTTGCTGGCGATGGGGCGAGCGCTTGCCTGAGATAGACGCAGGGGGCATCGATCGTCTGTTGGAGTAAGTCGCTAGCGGAGTCCGCGTCGCCATTAACATGGTGCAGGTTGACCGTAAATTCTGTGTTGGCTGTAGGAAACGTCTATAACGCCGCAAGCAGGGAAAAAGCCCCTTCCTGAGCTGCTAGGTTCCTTGGCTTCATCAAGCACAAGGAGCTGGCACATGCGTGTGAGTCCGACAGGCGTATGGTCCTTCGAGAGGGCGACGCCACCACACCTTTTTCGCTGTATGGCGGGGTTGGCTTGCTGGCGAAGGCTTTGGCAAGTTTTTGGTGAGGAAAACTTATGACGGTCAGCATGATTGATATAAACAGCTGGCCATTGAAAGTGCAGCTTGCCTTTACGGTTACACCACTCATTTTCATGATGGCGGGAGTGGCTATCAGCGCGTACGTTGCTTGGTCGCATGAGTTCGAGATCGTGAAGTCGTCGATACGCAGTAGTCCTTACTTGGAACAAATGAAGAATTCTTTGGGTACCACTAGTTGTCGGGCGCGCTGGATAGTGGTTTGCCTAGCGGGTGGGCTTCTCTCTTTTCCTAGATATCATGCGCGTAGGGGGCTTGTTAGTTTGGAGGAGTTAAAGGGGTTTCCTAACGCCCTAAAACGCAAGCTGGTGCTCTCAACTTGGCTGGCAATCGTTGGTTTTAGTTGGATGATGGTCGGGTATGCGCTGATACAGCTCGCAAAGACGAAGTAAGTTTTCAAGCTTGTACTACCTTGGTCGCGTACTCTGCCATCACCAGTATCTGGAGCGAATGAAGCGATACTGGGGGCAAGCCTGCGATCACGTTGCCTTCTGGTCAGTACGGTAATTGCCCTGGTTACATTTCTGGGATCTCGGCTACGGAGGGGATTATTGAGTGCAGAAGAAATTAGCAAGTTCCCGCCTGGTTTGAGGTGTAGAATGCAAATAGCGTTTTGGCTGATAACGATTGACTGTCTCTGGTTTTTTCTCGGGTGCCTGGTGATAGAACGACAAGGCTGATTTGTCATTACGTCACGTTGCCACGGTTGAGTTCCCAGTTTTCGCTCTCGAAGAAAAACGTCGCTTGTTCATCTTCACAGCCTTGACGTTCGACGGAGCCAGCGGCCTTGAGTCGCATCGGTAATGGTCAAGCCCAGAGTCAGACCCGCATATGCGGGTCTTTCTTTTCTTCATTCCTTGATTTGCTGTCAACCGCTGACGACGGCGCTTCTGGCTTTGCATCTTCGACAGTGGCCGCTACCGGACTGGCATGCCCATCCCGCGTCCTGACCAACGACAACACCACCCCACCCAGCAGCAACCCGAACGTCACCCCCAGCGACAACAGCGCCGGCACCTTGCCCACCAGCCCATGGTAGAAGATCTTGCAGCCAATGAAGATCAGCACCAGGGCCAGTGCGTACTTGAGATAGACGAAACGGTGCATCAGCGCCGCGAGGGCGAAGTACAGCGAGCGCAGGCCGAGGATGGCGAAGATGTTCGAGGTATAGACGATGAACGGGTCCTGGGTGATGGCGAAGATCGCCGGCACGCTGTCGACGGCGAACACCAGGTCGGCCAGCTCGATCAGCACCAGGGCCAGGAACAGCGGGGTGGCATAGCGCAAGGCCTTGTGCGTTCCTGGTGGGGTGAGGCGGACGAAGAAGTGCGCGCCGTGGAGTTGGTCGGTCACCCGCATGTGTCGGCGCACGAAGCGCAGTACCGGGTTGTTGGCCAGGTCCGGATGGCTCTCCTGGCGCGAGAAGGCCATCTTCACCCCGGTGAACAGCAGGAAGGCGCCGAACAGGTACAGCACCCAGGCGAAGTTCTGCACCAGCGCCGCCCCCACGCCGATCATGATCGCCCGCAGGAACACCACCCCGAGGATGCCCCAGAACAGCACCCGGTGCTGGTAGCGGCGAGGGATGGCGAAGAAGCCGAAGATCATCGCCATGACGAACACATTGTCCATCGACAACGATTGTTCCACCAGGAACCCGGTATAGAACTCCAGGGCCGACTGGGCGCCCAGTTCGTACCAGACCCATGCGCCGAACAGCACGCCGACGCTGAAATAGCCTGAGTACAACAGCAGGCTTTCACGCATCTCGATCTCGCGGTTCTCACGGTGCAGCACGCCCAGGTCCAGGACCAGCAGGCCGACGACGATAGCGATGAACACCAGCCACAACCAGGTGCTGGTGCCGAGGAAAGAAGTCGTGAGGAATGTCTGTAGAGCCGCCATAGCCCCTCCTTGATTGTCGACGTTGCATGGCAACAGTGATTCCGACATGGCGGCTCGGCAGCCGTCAGAGGGGCCCGGCATCACATGGGCTTGAGCCTAGACCTGTTTTGCCAGGAATGCCGACCGATGTGCTGTTACATTTTTTTGCCTGGATCCAATATTTGAGATTAATTCCCAATTGTAAATAAATCGTGAAAAACATTAAGATTCGTTCCGGCCTGCCGCAGAGCGGGCATGCCGTTCGGCAATGCATTCAAAACCAAGAATAAATCCCGTGATGAGCCCCCAAACGTATCGAGCAAACAGATCAACTAGGGGTCAACAAGCGTGCAACAGCACCACTCTCTGAACGCGGTCCACCTGGCAGGGAATGCCGTCACCGTTCGCTTGCGGCGCCAGCCGCTGGCATTGGCCGTTCTTGCGGCAAGCCTGGCCGCACCGAGCAGCATGGCCTGGGCCGAGGACGCCAGCAGCAAGGGCCCTCTGGAGCTGGGCGCCACCGCCATCACCGACACTCGCCTGGGCGAGATTACCGAGGGCAGCCGCTCCTACACCACCGGCGCTACCCGTACCGCCACGCGCATGGCCCTGTCGCCGCGGGAAACGCCACAGTCAGTGAGCGTGATCACCCGCCAGCAAATGGACGACCAGAACCTCACCAGCATCAGTGACGTACTCGGCAAGACGCCCGGTGTGACCGTCACCAAGCTCGACAGCAACCGCACCAGCTTCCAGGCCCGTGGCTTCGAGATCGATAACTTCCAGATCGATGGCGTTCCGGCGGCGTTTCGCTTCGGCAACGGCATCGACCAGACCGACATGGTCATCTACGACCGCGTCGAGGTGCTGCGTGGCGCCACCGGCCTGCTCAGCGGCTTCGGCAGCCCTTCGGCCACCGTCAACCTGGTGCGCAAGCGGCCGACCCGCGAGCTCTCCGGCTATGCCTCCCTCGGTGCCGGCAGTTGGGACACCTACCGTGGCGAGTTCGACATCGGTGGCGCACTGACGCCGGGCGGCAACGTGCGCGGACGCTTCGTCACCGCCTATGAGGACAGCCAGTCGTTCATGGACAACCTGTCCGAGAAGAAGCAGGTGATGTACGGCATCGTCGAGGCCGACCTGTCGGAAGACACCCTGCTCAGCGTCGGGCTCAGCCGTCAGACCAATCGCCCGGAAGGTTCTTCGTGGGGGCCGTCGACGCCGCTGCTGGATAACAATGGTAACGACTTCGCCATGTCGCGCTCGTTCAACCCCGCCGCCAAGTGGAGCCAGTGGGACAACACCGCCGACAACCTGTTCGTCACCCTCGAGCAGCGCCTGGCCAACGACTGGACGATCAAGGCCTCGGCCAGCCGTACCGAAACCGATTCGCCGGCCACCCTGGGCTCGGCGGCCAGTGGCTTTCCCGATGCGGCCACCGGTGGTGGCATGGGCGTATGGCTGGGGCGCTACCGCTACAAGACCGACCAGAACGCCTACGACCTGTATGCCAGCGGCCCGTTCCAGTTGCTGGGCCGCGAGCACGAGTTGGTGGCCGGGATTTCCCACCGTGATATCCGCGCCCACGAGGACAATTGGCCGTTCTTTTTCGGCAGCGCCAATATCTACCAGTGGGCCGGCGATTTCCCTGAGCCGGACTGGGGGCGCCCGCTCACCAAGGTCGATACTCGACTGCGTGAAGAGGCTGCCTACCTGACCGCCCGTTTCAAGCCAACCGACAAGCTCTCGGTGATCGTCGGTAGCCGCCTGTCCAACTGGGAACTGGACAGCACGCGCCTGACCACCGCGACCGACCAGCGCGAGAAGGTCCAGGACCTGGAGGAGAATGGCGTGGTCGTGCCCTATGCCGGGGTGGTCTACGACCTGAACGACACCTGGTCGGTCTACGGCAGCTACACCAGCATCTTCAAGCCCCATGAAAGCGAACAGGACGCCAGCGGCAAGATGATCGAGCCGGAGGAGGGCGATGCCTACGAGTTGGGGATCAAGAGCGAGTTCTTCGACGGCCGCCTGAATGCCAGCCTGGCGCTGTTCGAGGTGCAGCAGGACAACCTCGCGGAGTTCGCGGCGACCGACCCTGTGACCAACCGTGGCATCTACCGCTCGATCCAGGGCGCCAAGACCCGTGGCTTCGAACTGGAAGTGGCCGGCGAGCTGACCCCGGACTGGCACGTGCAAGGGGGCTTCACCCATCGCATCACCCGGGATGGCGACGACCACAAGATCTCCACCATCGAGCCGGAGAACCTGCTGCGCCTGTCCACCACCTACCGCCTGCCGGGCGTATGGAACAAGCTGACCGTCGGCGGTTCGGCCAACTGGCAGAGCAAGGTGTGGAAGGACCTGGACAGCCCGGCAGGCAACGGCGAAACCGAACGCTACACCCAGTCGAGCTACCTGATCCTCGATGCCATGGCCAGGTACCAGGTGACCGACCAGCTGTCGGTGACCCTGAACGGCAACAACCTGACCGACAAGAAGTACTTCAACAACCTGGGCTTCTACAACGGTGGCTACTACGGTGACCCGCGCAATTTCATGTTGACCACGCGGTACGACTTCTAAAGGCCCAGCGCTTTTCGGGGCCGCTGTGCGGCCCCGTTCGCAACGTTCAGTACACCCACACCTCGACCCGACGGTTGCGCAGGCGTCCCTGCTCGACGTCGTTGTCGGCCACCGGCAGCTCATCCCCCATGCCGGTCACCTCCCTGGTTTCCACCCCATCCCGGGCCAGTTCCCGGCGTACCGCCATCGCCCGCAGGCGCGAGAGCAGGGCAGCGCGCCCCGGGGTGTCCTTGGGGTCGCCAAAGCCCACCAGCACCACCTTGCGCTGCAGCTTGCCGGCCTGGCGCAGGTAATCGGCGACCCGCTGTACATCGCGCTGGGCCTTGCTGTCGAGGCTGGCGCTGCCCTCCTGGAAGCGAAAGTTGACGCTCAGGCGTTGTGCCTCGCCGGCCAGGGCCTGGTAGCGGGGCGGCATGTTGGCCTGGATCGGCACGGGCAGGGCCTTGACCTGTTGGGAGACGAATCCCTGGTCGGCGACGATGGCCTGGCCGGCGGGGCCTTGGGTGAATTCGACCAGGGCTTGGGCCAGGGGGCGGGCATTGGTGGGCAGGTAGAAGTACAGCCGTCGTGTCAGCGGATAGTCTTCGCTGGCCACCAGGGCGCGTCTGGGCAGCATGGCCGGCGCGTCGCCTTCGGCGATGGCCAGGACCTTGGCCCCATGCACCGTGGCCAGGCTGCTGAAGCCGATGCCCTGGCGGTCGGCCCTGACCCGCTCGGCCAGCGTTTCGCTGGATTCGAAGCGTTGCACCTGGGCGGCCAGTTCGCTGTGGTGCGGGTCGAGCACCAGCGCCTTGAAGGTCTCGAAGGTGCCGGAGCGGTCGTCGCGCGCGTACAGGCGGATCGCTCCGCCGGGTACGCCCAGCTGTTCCCAGCGTTGTACCTGGCCGGAGAACACCTGTGCCAGTTGCGTGATGGTCAGTTGTGCCAGCGGGTTGTCGGGGTGGACGATCACCGCCACGCCGTCCAGGCCAATGACGTGCTCCGACCGGCTGCTGCGCAGGTTGCCCAGGCTCCGTAGGCGCTGCGCCTCGTCGTCGCTGATCGAGCGCGAGGCGGCAGCCAGGTCCGCCTCGCCACTCGCCAAGGCAGTGAAGCCGGTGCTGGAGCCGTGGGCGGCGATCGTGATGCGCACGGGGTGGCCTTGGCTGTCACGGGCGCGAATCTCGCTTTCATTGGCCACGGCCCCAGGCGTCTGCTCGATGGCCATGGCACCTTGGGCACGCAGCAAGCCTTGCACGAGCGCCGGTGCCAGGCCCGCGCCGATGGTGTTGGAGCCCTGGATGCGCAGCTGCGCCGGCTCGGCCAGGGCCAGCAGGGGGAACAGGTAGAGCAACAGGGCGAGGAAGCGGGGCATGCCGGAGGCCTTTGGCATGGAGTTGTCCCGCAGATTACGACAGTGGCGTGAACGTTGGGTGACAGTGGCAGCCATGAGGGCGGTGGTTCGATGACTCGACTTACCCCGCGAATAGGCCAGCACTTCCAGGTGATTGAAGCACTGTGCCAATTGGGGCAGCTTTGCAGCCCTTTCGCGGCACAAGGCCGCTCCCACAGACTGAGGGCACTAACATGGGAGCGGCCTTGCCAGGGCGCCGGAACAGTCGGAAAAGGGATGCGTAACGACCCCAGCTTTGTGCGCCCTGCACAAACCAGAAGGGGCGCCTTCATGGCGCCCCTTCGTCTTGCCGCTTAGGCTTCGGCGTCCCAGGGACGATCGCCTTTCTCATCCTTGACCCGGGTCGGCAGGCCCATCACGTCCAGCGCCTTGAGGAACGGCTCGGCCGACAGCTCCTCGACGTTGACCATGCGCTTGGCGTCCCAGTCGCCGCGGGCGACCAGCAGGGCGGCGGCCACCGGCGGTACGCCGGCGGTGTAGGAGATGCCCTGGCTGTCGGTCTCGGCGTAGGCTTGCTCGTGGTCGGCCACGTTGTAGATGAACACTTCGCGTGGCTGGCCGTCCTTGGTGCCCTTGACCAGGTCACCGATGCAGGTCTTGCCGGTGTAGCCCGGGGCCAGGGAGGCCGGGTCTGGCAGGACGGCCTTGACCACCTTCAGTGGCACCACTTCCAGGCCTTCGGCGGTCTTGACCGGCTGCTCGGAGAGCAGGCCCAGGTTCTTCAGCACGGTGAACACATTGATGTAGTGCTCGCCGAAGCTCATCCAGAAGCGGATGTTCGGCACGTCGAGGTTCTTCGACAGCGAATGGACTTCGTCGTGGCCGGTCAGGTAGAGGTTCTGCGAGCCCACGACCGGCAGGTCGTCGGTGCGCTTGACTTCGAACATCTTGTTGCTGGTCCACTGGCTGTTCTGCCAGCTCCAGACTTGCCCGGTGAATTCGCGGAAGTTGATCTCCGGGTCGAAATTGGTGGCGAAATACTTGCCATGGGAGCCCGCATTGACATCCAGGATGTCGATCGAATCAATGCGGTCGAAATACTGTTGTTGCGCAAGGGCGGCGTAGCTGTTCACCACACCCGGGTCGAAACCGACGCCGAGAATGGCGGTGATGTTCTTTTGTTGGCACTCTTCGAGGTGTTTCCACTCGTAGTTGCCGTACCAGGGCGGCGTCTCGCAGATCTTGCCCGGTTCTTCGTGGATGGCGGTGTCCAGGTAGGCGGCACCGGTATCGATGCAGGCACGCAGCACCGACATGTTGAGGAAGGCGGAACCGACGTTGATCACGATCTGCGATTCGGTCTCGCGGATCAGCGCCTTGGTCGCCTCGACATCGAGGGCATTGAGCGCGAAGGCCTGGATGTCGGCGGGCACCTTGAGGCTACCCTTGGCCTTGACGCTGTCGATGATGGCCTGGCATTTGGAGATGTTCCGCGACGCAATCGCAATACGACCGAGTTCGTCGTTATGCTGCGCGCACTTGTGGGCCACCACCTTGGCGACACCTCCTGCACCAATGATAAGAACGTTCTTCTTCAATTTAACCCTTTCTCCTTACTGAAGGCCTGTCGTCAGGACAGGCTGGACACGTAGTCTTCGAAACCGAACTCGCGAACCACCTCGACGCTGCCGTCGAGCTGCTTGACCACGATGGCCGGCATCTTCAGACCGTTGAACCAGTTTTTCTTGACCATGGTGTAGCCCGCCGCGTCGATGAACGACAGGCGATCGCCGATGGCCAGCGGACGATCGAACTGGTACTCGCCGAAGATGTCACCGGCCAGGCACGACTTGCCGCAGACCATGTAGGTGTGCTCGCCGTCGTTGGGGGCCATCTTGGCGTTGAGGCGGTAGATCAGCAGGTCGAGCATGTGCGCTTCGATGGAGCTGTCGACCACGGCGAGGTGCTTGCCGTTGTACAGGGTGTCGAGCACGGTGACTTCCAGCGAGGCGCTCTGGGTGATGGCCGCTTCGCCCGGCTCCAGGTACACCTGCACGCCGTACGTCTCGGAGAACGCCTTCAGGCGCGCGCAGAAGGCGTCCAGGGCGTAGTCCTCGCCGGTGAAGTGGATACCACCGCCCAGGCTGACCCACTCGACCTTGTGCAGCAGGTGGCCGAAGCGTTCCTCGATGTGCGAGAGCATCTTGTCGAACAGGCCGAAATCACCGTTCTCGCAGTTGTTGTGGAACATGAAGCCGGAGATCTGCCCGATGACCTTCTCGATCTTGTCCGGGTCCCACTCGCCCAGGCGGCTGAACGGGCGCGCCGGGTCGGCCAGCAGGTAGTCGGAGCTGCTCACCTGTGGGTTGACCCGCAGGCCGCGGACCTTGCCTTCGGACTGCTCGGCGAAGCGCTGCAACTGGCCGATGGAGTTGAAGATGATCTTGTCGCAGTTGGCGAGCATTTCCTCGATCTCGTCGTCGGCCCAGGCCACGCTGTAGGCGTGGGTTTCGCCGGCGAACTTCTGGCGACCGAGCTTGAGCTCGTAGAGCGACGAAGAGGTGGTGCCATCCATGTACTGCTGCATCAGGTTGAACACCGACCAGGTGGCGAAGCACTTCAGTGCCAGCAGGGCCTTGGCCCCGGACTGCTCGCGCACGTAGGCAATCTTCTGCATGTTGCCCAGCAGCTTCTGTTTGTCGATGAGGTAATACGGCGTCTTGATCATTTAAAGGCCCCCGGCCAGGCCGGCCAAAAAAAGGACACGCATTGTGCCTTCACTTGCCGCATATCGAAAGGGCGCAAGGCGCATTTCGTCCGAGTTCTGTTGCAGGTTGCTACCACGGTGCCACCGCGTCTGTGCATGTGCCATCCCCAGGGCCCAGTTGAACAGGGCAATATGACACCGATATAACCGAGCCGAGGCGTTGCGAGGCCCATCGCAGGGTATGATTGCCGGGTCAATCCTCGATACCGGGAGCCTGTGCATGAAGGTCGGCGTCATCTCCGATACCCATGGCCTGCTGCGACCTGAAGCGCTCGCGGCGCTGCAAGGCTGCGAGCTGATCGTCCATGCCGGCGACATCGGCAAACCGCAGATACTCGATGCCCTGGCGGCACTGGCCCCCCTGCAGGTGGTGCGGGGCAACAACGATCTCGGGTTGCCCTGGGCCGAGGCGCTGGAGGACGTGCGCCAGTTCGACATGGGGGGATGGACGACCCTGCTGGTGCACGACAAGGCCGACGTGCCCGACACGCTCGCCAGGGACGTGCGGGTGGTGATCACCGGGCATTCCCATAAGCCGTGCATCGACTGGCGCGAAGGGCGGCTTTATCTCAACCCGGGCAGTGCCGGGCCCAGGCGCTTCAAGTTGCCGGTGAGCGTTGCGTTGCTCGAGGTGAGTGCACGCGAGGTGGCGCCGAGGATCGTCAATTTGCTGGAGTGAAAGGGCCGTGGCTCCAACACGGTGTGGGGATTACGCCGGCAACCGGGCAACCACCTTGATCTCGAAATCGAACCCATACAGCCAGGTGACCCCGATCGCCGTCACGGTCGGGTAGGGCGCAGGCCCCCAGAACTCCGCGCGCACCAGGTTCCAGATGGTGTCGAACTTGTCCTGTGGATCGACGATGAACAGTGTCACGTCCTGCACATCGTCGAAGCTGCAGCCGGCTTCGGCAAGGATCGCGTTGAGGTTGCCGAATGCCCTGCGCACCTGGTTTTCCAGGCCAGGCTCGGGCGAGCCATCCTCGCGGCTGCCGACCTGTCCGGAAACGAAGAGCAAGCCATTGGTGCGGATCGCCGGGGAGTAGTGGTTGATGTCATACAAGGCCTGACGGCCTGGCGGGAACACGACGTCACGCTGAGTCATGGCATATCTCCATCGGGTGGGTGATGACGCTACTCTACGAAGCCCGGCTCGCGCGATAAATGCGCAAATCTGGTTATCATTGTTTGTTCATCCCAAATAATCGGGGCCGCTGATGGACCGTTTCGATGCAATGCGTGCGTTTGCCCGAGTGGTGGAGGCCGGCAGCTTCACCAAGGCCGCCGATACCTTGCACATGAGTCGCACCAGCGTCACCCAGCTGGTGCAGCAGTTGGAGACGCGACTGCGGGTGCGCCTGCTCAACCGCACCACACGCAAGGTGCGGCTGACCAATGATGGCGCGCTGTTCTACGAGCGGGTGGTGCGCCTGCTGGCGGACCTGGAGGATGCCGAGGCCAGCCTGAGCGGTGCGGCTAGCCAGCCCCGGGGCAAGCTGCGGGTGGATGTACCCAGCCCTTTGGCGAGCATGGTGCTGATACCGGCGCTGGCGCAATTCCACACGCGCTATCCGGACATCCAGATCGACATGGGGGTGAGCGACCGCATCGTCGACATCATCGGCGAGCACGTCGATTGCGTGGTGCGCGGCGGCGAACTGCTGGACCAGTCGCTGATGGCGCGCAAGGTCGCCGACCTGCAGTTGGGCGTCTATGCCTCACCGGCCTATCTGGAGCGGCTGGGGAGACCCCTGCATCCGCTGGAGCTGGAAGGGCCGGTGCAGCGTGTCGTCGGGTTTCTCTGGGCACGCACCGGCAAGCCGGTGCCCTATGCCCTGAGCCGGGGAGAGGAGCGCTTGCAGGTGCAAGGGCGGCCGGTGCTGGCGGTGGATGACGGCAGTGCCTATCTCGCCGCGGGGCTCGCCGGGTTGGGTGTGCTCTGGTTGCCGGACTACATGGCCCGGCCGCACCTGGCCACCGGTGCGCTGGTGCGGTTGTTCGAAGACTGGGCCCTGGAGCCTATGCCGCTGTATGTAGCCTACCCACCCAATCGCCATGTGGGCGCGAAGTTGCGGGTATTCATCGATTGGGTGGTCGAGGTGATGGCGAGGCCTTGATGCTCATCGGTCGCCCACCTGTTCCAGCCAGCTGCGAATCTGCTCCAGGGTCGCTGTGGCCCCGCCACAGACGATCACCAGCACATTGCGGTACTCCCCCAGGCGTCCAGGTGTGTAGGCCAGGGCCAGCGCCGCGCCGCAGGCCGGCTCGACCAGCACGCGGTGATCGAGCAAAAACCGCTCGCACGCCAGCAGGGCTTCGCGGTCGCTGACCAATTCGCTGTGAACGGGATGCTGGCGCACACAGTCCATCGCCCGGTCGGCCACACGCTTGGCCCCCAGGGAGGTGGCCACCGATGCGATACGTTCCAGCGCCACCGGGTGCCCGGCCTCGATGGCCGCATGCAGCGAGGCGGCGCCTTCGGTTTCCACTGCCAGCACCGGCACATCGTGCCAGTCGTTGCGTTGCAGGCCCTCGACCACACCGCTGAGCAGCCCGCCACCGCCGACCGACAGCACCACCGCGTCGGGCTTGTGGCCTTCCCGGGCCACTTCGTCGATCAGGCTGGCATGGCCGGCCCAGAGCAACGGGTCGTCGAACGGGTGGATGAAGGCATCGCCCGGTCCCACCAGGCTCTGCGCCAGTTCGTTGGCCTCCTGCCAGGAGCTGCCATGCACCACCACCTTGGCCTGCTCCAGGCGCAGCAGTTCCTGGGCCCGCTCGGTGGTCGTCTGCGGCACGACCACGGTCACTGGCACGCCGAGCCGGCGACCGGCATAGGCCACCGCCAGGCCGGCGTTGCCGCCAGAGGAGCAGACGAAGTGCCGGGCGCCACGGGCATGGTGGACCTCACAGGCATGGCCCACCCCGCGCAGCTTGAACGAGCCGCAGGGTTGCAGGGCTTCGAGCTTGAGCCAGACCGAGCGCTGGGTGGCCAGGGAGAGGGGGCGGGATTCGATCAGGGGTGTCTGGATGTGCAGGGGCATGGCAGTTTCCAACGAGTCGTTTTACGACCCAAGCATGCACCATTCGGGGCGGGGAGTGCACAAGCTCATTGGCGGGCGAGCCGCAATGTTGGCCAGCCGGCATTGGGGCTGCAAAGCAGCCCCGATGCTAGCTGAAAGCCTTACCTGCTCGGACTCAGCCCAGCGGTGGCGTACGCGGCGGGATCAGGCGGCGCGAGCCGGTGGACTCGAACGCCGCGCCAAAGCGCAGCAGCGCCGAGTCGTCGTAGGCGCGGCCAGCGAACGTCAGGCCGACCGGCATGCCGATGTCGGCCATCACGCCCATGGGCACGGTGACGGTGGGCACGCCCAGGTGACGGATCGCCAGGTTGCCATTGGCCACCCACACGCCGTTGCTCCAGGCGATATCCGCCGATGCCGGGTTGACGTCGGCGTCCGCCGGGCCGACGTCGGCCACGGTGGGGAACAGCACGGCGTCCAGGCCGAGGTCGTCCATCCAGTCCTCGAGGTCGAGCTTGCGCGTCATCTCCAGGCCGCGCAGGCCGTCCGGCACGGTCTCGATCTGGTCCCACGACTTGAGGCCGCGCTTGGCCATGTTCACGTACTCGTCCATGCCGGCAGCCAGGTCGTCCTCGCGGTTCGGCAGGGTACCTGGGTCATGGGGGAAGATCTGCATGCCGTCGACATCGGCCAGACGATTGAGTTTCGGGTCGCCGTTGGCCCGCAGGAAGTCGTCGAAGGCCCAGCCGGACAGCTCCCAGAGCTCGTCGTGCAGGAACTCCTTGGAAACGATGCCGCGGTTGAACACGGTCGGCGCACCGGGGCGGTCGCCCTCGCAGTTGGAGACCAGCGGGAAATCCACCTCGATCACCTCGGCACCGGCCGCTTCCAGGGCCTGGCGGGCCTGGTTCCACAGATCGATGACGCTGGCGCGGGTATTGATGCGCTGGCCGGTCGGGCCGCCGATACCTGGCTTCTGCGAGGTGCCGGCCTCGGGGTCGGCATTGATGTACATGCGTGGCACGCCGAAACGCTTGTCCTTGAGCGCGCTGGCGTCGGCGGCCAGGTCCAGGTACGAGGCCGGGCGCACCTGCGAGGCGGCCGGGATCGGTACCCAGGGTTGCAGGCGCCACAGGTCGCCGCGGGTATCGGCGTCGTCGGCGACCACCACGTCGAGGATCTCCAGCAGGTCGGCCATGGTCCGGGCATAGGGCACCACCACGTCCATGGTCGGGGTCAGCGGCCAGTTGCCACGCACCGAGATCACCCCGCGCGAGGGGGTGTAGGCGCACAGGCCATTGTTGGACGCCGGGCCGCGACCGCTGGACCAGGTTTCCTCGGCCAGGCCGAAGGCCGAGAAGCTGGCGGCGGTGGCGGTACCGGCACCGTTGGAGGAGCCGGACGCGAACGGCGCGGTCAGGTAGGCGGCGTTGTACGGGCTTTCGGCACGGCCGTAGACGCCACGCTGCATGCCGCCGTTGGCCATGGGCGGCATGTTGGTCTTGCCCAGGCAGATGGCGCCAGCGGCACGCAGGCGCTCGATGGTGAAGGCGTCACGCTGGGCCACCAGGTCCTTGAACGCCGGGCTGCCGGAGGCGGCCGTGAGGCCCTTGACCAGGTAGCTGTCCTTGGCGGTGTAGGGGATGCCATCCAGCGGGCCGAGGGTTTCGCCCCGGGCCCGGCGGGCATCGGAGGCCTCGGCCTCCTTGAGTGCGTCAGGGTTGCGTACCACCACGGCATTCAGGGCAGTGGCGGTGTCGGCTCCGTCATAGGCGTCGATGCGGGCCAGATAGGCCTTGACCAGCTCGACCGCCGTCGTGCGGCCGGTCTCGAGCGCGTCGCGCAGCTCGGCAATGGAAACCTCGGTTACCTCGATCATGCTGTCACCAGTTGTGCAGGTGGAAAATCATGGCCGCGAGTGTAGCAAGAAGCCCTTGCCGGGCGCAGGCATGCAGCGTGGCAATGGTTTGTTGCAGCGCGGCACGATGGAGGGAACGCAGGCGAAGTTGACGGGTCGCAGTCTAGTCTTAGGCTTTGCATGAAAAGCCGTCGAGCGCTGCTCAGGCGCTTTTCGTACCAAGCCCAGGCCCATGTCGCCCGCGTTGGGGCTGGCAAGATCAACGATCCGGAGCCACCGATACATGCCCAATACGCCAGAATCTGCCTCCACCTCCACCGTCAACCCGCCAGTCTTCTGGATTTCCGCTGCCTTGCTGCTGGTGCTGGTGCTCTATGCCAGCGTCTTCCAGTCCCATGCCCAGGCCTTGTTCGCGCACATCCAGGGCTGGATCATCGGCAACGTCAGCTGGTTCTATATCCTGGCGGTGGCGATCATCCTCGGCACCGTGGTGTTCCTCGGTGTCAGCCGCTATGGCGACATCAAGCTTGGCCCCGACCACAGCACGCCGGACTACAGCAGCACCACTTGGTTCGCCATGCTGTTCTCCGCCGGCATGGGCATCGGTTTGATGTTCTTCGGCGTCGCCGAGCCGGTGATGCACTTCGTCAAGCCGCCGGTGGGCGAGGGCGGCACGG
Organism: Pseudomonas guariconensis; assembly: GCF_024127895.1. Classification (GTDB taxonomy): domain Bacteria; phylum Pseudomonadota; class Gammaproteobacteria; order Pseudomonadales; family Pseudomonadaceae; genus Aquipseudomonas; species Aquipseudomonas guariconensis_B. The sequence continues at coordinate 119,103 of NZ_JAMYBK010000013.1, forward strand.
TGATGGCGGCCTCCGACGCGATGCGCATCACCTTCTTCCACTGGGGCCTGCATGCCTGGGCGATCTACGCCATCGTCGCCCTGATCCTGGCCTACTTCAGCTTCCGCCACGGCCTGCCGCTGACCTTGCGCTCGGCGCTCTATCCGTTGATTGGCGAGCGTATCCATGGGCCGATCGGTCATGCGGTGGACATCTTCGCCATCATCGGCACGGTGTTCGGGGTGGCCACCTCGCTGGGCTTCGGTGTCGCGCAGATCAATACCGGACTCAACGCGCTGTTCGGCGTGCCGGTGTCGATACCGGTGCAGATCGTGCTGATCATCGGCACCACCTTCCTCGCCACCCTGTCGGTGGTTTCCGGCCTGGACAAGGGCATCCGCCGCCTGTCGGAGCTGAACCTGGGCCTGGCGGTGCTGCTGTTGCTGATGGTGGTGCTGCTCGGGCCGACGGTGCTGATCCTGCAGACGTTCGTGCAGAACACCGGCGGCTACCTGGGCGAAATCGTCAGCCGTACCCTCAACCTCTATGCCTACCAACCCACCGACTGGATCGGCGGCTGGACGCTGTTCTACTGGGGCTGGTGGCTGGCTTGGTCGCCCTTCGTCGGGCTGTTCATCGCACGCATCTCCCGGGGCAGGACGATCCGCGAGTTCGTCACCGGCGTGCTGCTGGTGCCGACCGGCTTCACCTTGCTGTGGATGACCGTGTTCGGCAACACGGCGATCCACATGATCCTCGACGAGGGCTTGACCGACTTGGCCCGGGCGGTGGACCAGGACACTTCGCTGGCGTTGTTCGCCTTCCTCGAGCACTTCCCGTTCGCCGGCGCCATCAGCACCTTGGCGATCGTCATGGTGCTGGTGTTCTTCGTCACCTCGGCAGACTCCGGCGCCATGGTCGTGGACATGCTCGCCTCGGGTGGGCAGGAGCACACGCCGGTCCGCCAGCGTATCTTCTGGGCCGCGAGCATGGGCGTGGTGGCCATCGCCTTGTTGCTGGCCGACGGCCTCAAGGCCCTGCAGACGGCGACCATTGCCAGTGCGCTACCGTTCACCATCGCCTTGCTGTGCAGCATGCGCGGGCTGCTCAAGGCGCTCAAGCTCGACGCCACCAAGCGCGGCCTGCGCTACCAGGCCCTGGCGATCTCGCCGACCGCCTCCCGCGCCGCCGGCAACTGGCAGCGGCGTTTGCGCACCCTGGCCATGTTCCCGCGCCGGGCGCATGTGCTGCGGTTCATCGCCGAAGTGGGGTTGCCGGCCTGCCAGTCGGTGGCCGAGGAGTGGCGCCGGCAGGGCTATGAATGCAGCGTGGAGGAGGGTGAGGGCGGCAGTGTCACGCTCAAGGTGGGGCCGAGCGACCATCCCTTCGTCTACGAGATCAGGCCCCATGCCTACACCATGCCCAGCTTCGTCATGAGCGATACGCCGGGTGAGGAGCGCAAGTACTTCCGCGCCGAGGTGCACCTGCGTGAAGGCGGGCAGGACCATGATGTGATGGGGTGGTCGAAGGAGGAGGTGATCGGCGACATCCTCGATCACTTCGAGCGGCACATGCACTTCCTGCACCTGGTGGGCTGAGGTGGCAGCGGGGCCGCTCTTGCCGGAGCGGCCCGTGCGGTCAATCCAGGTCTGCCGCCGAGTGGCGTTCCGGCACTTGGCTTTGCTCGTCGCCCCAGGTCCGGTTGACCCGCGTGCCACGCTGCACTGCCGGCCGCTGGGCGATCTCCTCGGCCCAGCGGCGCACATGGGTGTACTCGTGCACGGCGAGGAACTCGGCCGCGTCGTAGAGGTTGCCGCGCACCAGTTGGCCGTACCAGGGCCAGACGGCGATGTCGGCGATGCTGTATTCGTCCCCGCCCAGGTAGCGGCTTTCGGCCAGGCGCCGATCGAGCACATCCAACTGGCGCTTGGCTTCCATGGTGAAGCGGTTGATGGCGTACTCGAACTTCTCTGGCGCATACACGTAGAAGTGGCCGAAGCCGCCGCCCAGGTAGGGTGCCGCGCCCATCTGCCAGAACAGCCAGTTCAGGCTCTCGGTACGCGCCGCCGGGGTGGTTGGCAGGAACGCGCCGAACTTCTCGGCCAGGTACAGCAGGATCGAGCCAGACTCGAACACCCGCACCGGCGGCTCGGCACTGCGATCGAGCAGGGCGGGGATCTTGGAGTTGGGGTTGACCTGGACGAAGCCGCTGGAGAACTGGTCGCCCTCGCCGATACGGATCAGCCAGGCGTCGTACTCGGCGCCGCGGTGGCCCAGGGCGAGGAGCTCCTCCAGCAGGATGGTCACCTTGACCCCGTTGGGCGTGGCCAGGGAGTAGAGCTGCAGCGGGTGCTTGCCGACGGGCAGATCCTGCTCATGGGTGGGGCCGGCGATGGGGCGGTTGATGCTGGCGAACTGGCCGCCGGAGGCTGTGTCGTTGGTCCAGACCTTGGGCGGGACGTAGGGGGACTTGCTCATGCACGGAATCTCCTGATGGCTCGAAGCGGTCACGTAAAGACGTGGATCTGCATCTATGCCACGGGTTCGGAGCAAAGGGCAAATACGGTGGGGCCTTTCCTGGGCGTTCAGCGCTAGTCAAGACGCTCTATTGGCATTCGGGGGCGCGGTGCGCCCCATCGCCGGCAAGGTACAGCGCAATTCTGGAGTCCGGCGCCACCCTGTGGGAGCCGGCTTGCCGGCGATGGGCTGCAAAGCAGCCCCAGGACCGCCAAGCGCTGCTCAACTGAGCGCCGAGGCGACGTGATCGGTCAGGCCACGGGGATCAGCGGGTCCGCTGCCGCCAGCGCCGCGGTGCGTTCCGCTGCCGGCGGGTAGATCCACACGGTATTGATCTGCGCCTTGAGCTTCTTGGCCTCGGCCCTGTCCTCGGGCGGCATGACCTTGCGTTCCCAGCCCTCGGTGTACACCGCGCCCCAGGCGCCGAGGTCGAGGCAGGTGACGTACTTGGGCTGGCTGTAGGTCATCGGGGCCACGCCGATCAGCTCGGCGGCGGCGTTGTTGCCCGCGTAGCGGCCCAGCGGAATGGCATGCTGGCAGGACATCACCGCATGGTTGCCAACCTCGTCGCAGGCGGCGTAGGCGACGTCGCCTGCGGCGTACACCGCATCGTTGCCCTTGACCTTGAGGTGGCCGTCCACGTGCAGGCGGCCCTGGCGGTCGTGCTCGCCGCTGATCTGCCCGGTGAGCGGGTTGGCCTTGAAACCGACGGTCCAGACCACGGTATTAGCGGCGATGCGCTGGCCGTTGTCGAGCAACACCCCATCGGCATCCACCGAGGCCACGGTGGCTGCGCAGATCCATTCGATGCCCAATGCCGCGGATGCCTCCACGATGGCCGGGCTGATGCCGTCGCCTAGGGCGGCGCCAATCCTCGCGCCGCGGTCGACCACGACGATACGCGGCTTGACCTGCTCGCCCAGGATCGCCCGCAGGCGGCTGGGCAGCTCGGTGGCGGTCTCGATGCCGGTGAAACCACCACCGGCGATCACCACGGTGTTGCGTGCCGCGCTGTCGGGTCGCGAGGCCAGGGACTTGAGGTGCTCTTCCAGGCGCACCGCCGACTCGATCTTGTCGACGTCGAAGGCATGCTGGTCGAAACCAGCGAGATCCGGGCGATTGAGCAGGCTGCCACAGGCCATGATCAAGCGGTCGTAGCCCAGGCTCGCCTCCTGACCGGAGGGATCACGGTAGGCCACCGTACGGGCCGCCTCGTCGATGCGCTGGGCCGTGCCCCTGACGAAACGCACGTTGACCGCGTCGAACAGCGCCTGCAGGGGCGCTGCCATGTTGTGCACGTCGGCTTCGTAGAAGCGCGGGCGGACATGCAGTTCGGCCTGGGGGGCGAGCACGGTCACCTCGACATCGTCCCGGCCATGCTGGTCCAGCAGGCGTACAGCGCTCAGGGCGCTCCACAGACCAGCGAATCCTGCACCGATAATCAGAATCTGTCGTTTCATGTTGTGCTCCTGGAGAAAGTGACGGGCAGATGCATCCCCGAGGGCGTTCTCCAGAGGCCTGGAGAGGATACCGCTCAGTGGATGCGTGGCTGGCGGGCACGCGGTATCTGCGTGTCGCCGGACACGGTCTGGCCTGTTGTCGTTCTTGGGGTCATGCGTTTGTTGGCGGATGGGCTGGAATCGATGCTAAGCGCAACGGCGTGCGCCACATAGGCCAAAAAACCCTGACTTTCGGCCAGCCCGGCCGAACGCCCTAGAGCGGGTTGGCGGGGAGGGCGTCGCCGGCAAGGTTGAACGGGCGGGTGAAGCGGCTGCGGTAGTCCCGTGGCGACACCGCCAGGTGACGCTGGAAGGCATGGCGCATGCGCTCCTCGGTGCCGAAGCCGCAGTGGCGGGCGATCTGGTCGATGTTGCTGGTGGAGTTCTCCAGCAAGCGGCGTGCGGCCTCCAGGCGGAACACCTCGATGGCCTTGGCCGGCGTGCGGCCGGTTTTGGCCTTGTAGACGCGCGAGAAGTTGCGCACGCTCATGCGCACCTGCTGGGCCATGCTTTCCACGCTCAGGCGTGGGTCGTCCAGGCGCTGGCTCAGCCACAGGTGCAGCGCCTCGAACTCGGCGCAGTCCTGGCCCTGGGACTTGAGCAGCTCGCTGAACTGCGCCTGCCCGCCGGGGCGCTTGAGGAACACCACCAGCTCCCGCGCCACCTGCATCGCCACCTCACGGCCACAGTCGGCCTCCACCAGTGCCAGGGCCATGTCGATGCCGGCGCTGACGCCGGCAGAAGTCCAGACCTTGTCCTGCTGGACGAAGATCGACTCGTTGTCCACCTCCACCGCCGGAAAGTCCCGGCGCAGGACATCGCACATGGCCCAGTGGGTGGCCGCGCGACGGCCGTCGAGCAGGCCGGCGCTGGCCAGCAGGAAGGTGCCGCTGCACACCGAGGCGGTGCGCCTCACGCCTTTGGCCGCCTCGCGCAACCAGGCCACCAGAGGGGCATGATCGGGGAGGGTACGGATGATGTCCGGTGCCCCGGGCACGATCAGCGTATCGACGGGCTGGTGCATCAGGGGCGCGAGGCGCTCGGTGGCTACTGCCAGGCCTTCGGCGGTCGGCTGCAGGCCACCTTCGAGGCTGGCGGTATGCATCTGGTAGCCGGGCAGGCCACGTTCGCCCATGGCCTTGGTGGCGGCCCAGAACACCGTCTGGGCGCCGGTCAGGTCGAGCAGGCCCATCTGGGGGTAGGCGAGGAACACCAGCCGGCGCGGCTGGCCGACGGGTTGCAGGGCAGGGGACTGCGGGATGTGGGCGATATCGTTCATGGTGGCGCAATCGTTCGGCTGTCATGGGAGGCGCATGGACTGAGGTCGGCCCTGACCTTGGCCCATGGTAGTACATGCCGGGGGAGCGGGGTAAGGCGCCTTGCGTTCTATGAGTTCCCTGTGGGGTTGTTGTCGTGCAGAGAGCACACAGGGGCCGCGAAAGCGGCCCCCAAGATTACACCCAGGCTGGCTCAGTGCGCGCCCGCCGCCTTGCTCAGGTCGCTTTCGGCCCAGGCGGTATACACACAGGCATCGGCCACCGCCCAGCGCACCTTGACGGTATCCCCGGGCTGCATCGGCATGCCCGCGGCGGACAGCGCCTTCACGGTCATCTCGGTCCCTCCGGCGGTGACTACATGGCAGGTCTGGCTCTCGCCCAGGAACAGCACCTCGCCCACGCGGGCACTGACCTCGTTCCACCCCGCCGGCAACGGCTCGCGCAGGGCCTGCTCGGCCGTCAGCGCCAGGGCCTTCTCCGGTCGCACCATGACCAGCGCATCCTGTTCGGCAACCAGCCCCGGGGTCAGGCGGATCGCCAGCGACTGTCCCTCGAAACCCGCCGCGCCATTGCTGCTGGCCTTGACCCGGAGGAAATTGGAGTTGCCCAGGAACGAGGCGACGAAGGCGTTCGGTGGGTTCTGGTAGAGGTCGTAGCCGCTGCCCAGGCCGACGATCTTGCCGTGGCTGAAGATGGCGATACGTTGGGACAGGCGCATGGCCTCTTCCTGGTCATGGGTCACGTAGACGATGGTGATGCCCAGGCGCCGATGCAACTGGCGCAATTCGTCCTGCAGGTCCTCGCGCAGCTTCTTGTCCAGGGCGCCGAGGGGTTCGTCCATCAGCAGGATGCGCGGCTCGTACACCAGTGCCCGGGCGATCGCCACGCGCTGCTGCTGGCCGCCGGATAGCTGCGCCGGGCGGCGGTGGGCGAACTTCTCCAGTTGCACCAGCTTGAGCATGGCATCGACCTGCTTGGCTGTTTGTGCGGCGTTTTGCTTGCGAATCGCCAGGGGGAAGGCGATGTTGTCGCGCACCGACAGGTGCGGGAACAGCGAGTAGCGCTGGAACACCATGCCGATGTCGCGCTTGTGCGGCGGCACCTTCACCAGCGACTGGCCCTGGACCAGGATCTCGCCGCTGCTGGGCGTCTCGAAGCCGGCCAGCATCGACAGCGTGGTCGACTTGCCCGAGCCGCTGGAGCCGAGGAAGGTGAGGAACTCGCCGTCCTGGATGTCCAGGCTGATGTTGTCCACGGCGGCGAAGTCGCCGTAGTGCTTGTTCAGGTTGCGCAGGCTGACCAGGGTCTTGTCGTGCGCGGAATCGTTCATGACTGCACTCATTGTCGGTGTCTCCGGGCGCTCAGGCGCTGACTTCGTTGCGCCGGCGCAGGGCGGCGGCGATGACCATGACCAGTACCGACAGGCCGATCAGCAGCGTCGAGGCGACGGCGATCACCGGGGTCAGGTCCTGGCGCAGGGTGGTCCACATCTTCACGGGCAGGGTCTGCAGGGTCGGGCTGGCCATCATCACGCTGAGCACCACCTCGTCCCACGACACCAGGAAGGCGAACAGCCCGCCGGCGATCATCCCCGGGCGGATCGCCGGGAAGGTCACCTTGAAGATCGCCTGCAGGCGCGAGGCGCCGCAGATCACCGCGGCATCCTCGATCGACTGGTCGAACAGCTTGAGCGAGTTGATGATCGAGATGATGGTGAAGGGCAGGGCGACGATCACGTGGCTGACCACGAAGGAAAACAGCGTGCCGGTGTAGCCGAGCTTGAGGAACAGTGCGTACACCGCCACGGCGATGATCACCAGCGGCACGATCATCGGCAGGGTGAACAGGCCATAGAGGAACTCGCGGCCCGGGAAGCGCCCGCGCACCAGGGCGAAGGCCGTGGGCAGGCCCAGCAGCACCGCGCATAGGGTGGTCAGCACGGCGACCTTGAGGCTGGCCAGGGCCGCGTCCATCCATTCGGGGTTGGAGAAGAACTGGCCGTACCACTTGAAGGTCCAGCCCGGCGGCGGGAAAACCAGCCACTGGGATGAGCCGAACGACAGCAGCACGATGAACAGGATCGGCAGCAGCAGGAAGGCCGCGATCACGCCGGTGGTCAGGTACAGGCCCACCCGCAGCGGGCGGCCCATGGCGTTGGGAGTCAGGAGCATGGCGGCTTACCTCGCGTTGCCGACCGGCGATTCCGGCTGCAGCTTCAGGTAGAAGTAGAAGAGCACCAGGGTGATCAGCACCAGCAACGCGGCGGCGGCGCTGGCCAGCCCCCAGTTGAGGAACGACTGCACCTGCTGGACGATGAACTCAGGCAGCATCATGTTCTGCGCGCCACCGAGCAGGGCCGGGGTGACGTAGTAGCCCAGGGACATGACGAACACCATCAGCGCGCCGGAGAACAGGCCCGAGCGGCACAGCGGCAGGAACACCCGCCAGAAGTTGGTCCAGGGGCTGGCGCCGCAGATCGAGCCGGCCTGCAGCACCATCGGGTCGATCGCCTGCATGGTCGCCTGCAGCGGCAGGACGATGAACGGGATCATGATGTAGCTCATGCCGATCACCACGCCGGTGAGGTTGTGCACCAGCTCCAGCGGCGCATCGATGATGCCGACGGCCATCAACACCTTGTTCACCACCCCGGAGGCTTGCAGCAATACCAGCCACGAGTAGGTGCGCGCCAGCAGGCTGGTCCACATCGACAGCAGCACGATGTTCAGCAGCCAGCGGCCCCAGCCGCGTGGCACCAGGGTGATCGCCCAAGCCAGGGGAAAGCCCAGCAGCACGCTGATCAGGGTGACCAGGCCAGCGACCGAGAAGGTGTTGAACAGCACCCGCGCATAGGCCGAGTTGGCGAACAACTGCTCGTAGTTGCCCAGCCCTGGCACCGGCTCCAGCACCCCGCGCAGCAACAGGCCGATCAGCGGGGCGAAGAAGAACAGGCCGAGAAACAGCAGGGCCGGCAACAGGTTGCGGCTGCCGCGCCAGCGTTGGCTCAGGGATGGGCGGCCCACGGCTGCCCCTGGTGCGCCGGTGCCGCTGGGGGCGCCTTGCGTGTCGTGCAGGGCGTTGATGGCGACTTTCATTTGACCAGCCACTCATTCCAGCGGGCCGCGATGGCCTGGCCGTTCTTCGCCCAGTAGGCGAAGTCCAGGGTCACCTGGTCCTGGGCGTAGGCGGTCGGCAGGTTCGGCGCCAGGTCGGGCTTGAGTTGGGCGATGCTGTCCAGGTTGACCGGGGCGTAGGCGGTGAGGTTGGCGAAGTCGGCCTGGCCCTTGGCGCTGCTGGCGTTGGCCAGGAACTTCATGGCCGCGTCCTTGTTCTTGGCACCCTTGGGGATGACCAGGAAGTCGGCCATGACCAGATTCTGCTTCCAGCTCACGCCGACCGGCGCGCCGTCCTGCTGCAGGGCATAGACCCGGCCGTTCCAGAACTGCCCCAGCGAGGCCTCGCCGGAGGCCAGCAGTTGCTGGGACTGGGCGCCGCCGCCCCACCAGACGATGTTCTTCTTGATGGTGTCGAGCTTCTTGAAGGCGCGGTCCAGGTCCAGCGGGTAGAGCTTGTCGGCCGGCACGCCGTCGGCCAGCAGGGCCAGCTCCAGCACGCCGGGGCTTGGCCACTTGTACAGGGCGCGTTTGCCTGGGTAAGTCTGGGTGTCGAACAGGGCCGACCAGTCCACCGGCTTGTTGGCGCCGAGCTTGCCTTCGTTGTAGCCGAGCACGAAGGAGAAGAAGAACGAGCCGACACCGTGGTCGGAGACGAAGCGCGGGTCGATGCGGTCGCGCTGGATGGTGGAGAAGTCCAGGGGCTCGAGCAGGCCTTCGCTGGCGGCACGCAGGGCGAAATCGGCTTCGACGTCGACCACGTCCCACTGCACGTTGCCGCTCTCGACCATGGCCTTGAGCTTGCCGTAGTCGGTGGGGCCGTCCTGCACGACCTTGATCTTGCTGCTCTGGCTGAAGGGTTCGGCCCATGCCTGTTTCTGGGCGTCCTGGGTGGTACCGCCCCAGCTGACGAAGTTCAGGCTGTCTGCGGCCAGGGTGGCCTGGCAGGCCAGGGTCAGCAGGCTGGCGGACAGCACTGCGGTTACACGTTTGCTCAACAGCATGGTTAACGCCCTCGTTGCTTTTGTTATTTCAGCGGGCTTCCTGTCGCCCGCCATGTATTCGGGGAGCAGCTTTGCAAAGGATGTCGCGTGGCCGTGTTGTGCTTGTGAAGTCGGCCGAAAACTCAAGGTCTACGGGATATCATATTATGGTATTCCAAGTTTTTGGCAAGAGGTGTGAGGCTACCGGCCATCATTTGTGCCGTGCCAGCGGCAGGCTCATCGCTGAGCCTGTCGGGTCGCGATTGGGCTGCAGAATCTTTCCTGTGCGGTGTAGGAAAGGTCTCTTTTGTCAGCGCCAAGGCAACAGGCCCGCTTGCACCTGTTAGGTTTCGGAGCTTTTCCAGGCAAAGGAACCTGCATATGTACCGCGTCAGTCTCGAGGGCAGAGGCCAGGCAGTAGACGGTGACATCACCACGACGGGGGCGATCTGCATCGCCAGTGGCGAGGGCTATCTCTGCGAGGGGCGCAAGGTCCTGCGGGTTGGGGATGCAACCACTGAATGCCCACTGTGTGGCGAACCTGGGATCGTCGTGGAGGGCTATCTCGGGTGGATTTCCAATGGTCAGCCACTGGCGATGGATGGCTCGCTGGTCGAGTGTGGATGCCCCAGTGGCCGCAACAGGGTGGTGGCGCCCTTGCATGGCGAGGTACCGTCTAGCCGTTCGCTGGGCGGCGTCACGCCCACTGCCCGTTCGGCGCACGCTGCCGCCGACACGCAGGCAGTGTCCGCCGTGCAGGCACCGGCGGGCATCACCTCATCGCCGGTCGCGCTCGAGCCCGGTTTCTACATCGTCCCCCGCAGCATGTCTGGCCCACAACTGCTGGGCCGGTTGCTGGAGCAGGACCAGACGCTGCCCATCGCCCGTATCCAACGGCTTAACCCCACCTTCGAGCAGGGCTTCAAGGCCGGCGAGATCTTCGTCATCGGCGACCCCGACAACCACCATGCCTGTACCCGTGAAGAAGCCGACCTGATGCGCGCGGCCGAGCATGCACGGGAGTCGTTGGCGATCCTCAGCGAGGAGGAGGCCAATTTCATGATGGCGCATATCGGGGAGATTGCCGGGGTGCTG
>NZ_JAMYBK010000014.1 GCF_024127895.1 Pseudomonas guariconensis
GACGGTATTCGGACCGTCGTTGCCAGGGTTCGGCGACTGCGGCGCCGAGGTCAGCGTATAGGTGTAGGTGCCATCGCTGTTCAGCTGAATCTGGCCGTATTGACCGACGGCATTACCCACCAGACTGAACGTCAGCGCACCCACACCGCCACTGACGGAACCGGCCAAAGACCCAGAGGCAGTCTCGCCTGTCGAATTCGGATCGCTACCCTCGACAGTACCGGCCGCCAGGTCATTGCCGTCTTTGAGCAGATCAAGGGCTTTCTCATAAACGGTCACTTCGCTATCCGAAGCGGCGATCAGTGAACAGTCGTTCACGTTGATGGTGATGGTCGTGGTGCTCTCATCGCCATCCGTATCGCGAATGGTATAGACGAACACATCGCTGGCGCCGGGCGGGGCAACTGCGTTCGGGTTGGCCTGGTAGACCGCGTTGCCCGCCGCATCGATGGTCAACGTGCCGTACTGGCCGACGATGGCAGTGTTCAGGTTGCCGATCGCCGACGTCGAGGTGTCGGCGCCGGCCCGTGCCCCCACCACCACATTGCCGGTGCCTGCCTGGTCGGCCCCCAACTGATCGTTGTGCAGGACATTGCCGCTGACGGTGCCGCCCTCGACCACGCTGGCGGTGTCGGCTTCGGCCGTAGGCACGTCATCGACGATGTTCACGTCCAGGCTGCCGGTGGCGGTACTGCCATCGGTATCCTTGGCTATGACGGTGAACTGCTCCTGCAGGCTGTTGTTGCCGCCGCCGTTGGGATGCCCCTCGTTGTCGAGCAGGGTATAGCTGTAGCTCACCACCCCGGTGGCAGGGTCGTAGCCGGTGATGGTCAGGGTATTGCCCAAGGGCGTGGTGATCGACTGTGGGAAGCCCGCCACGGTGCCGCCGCTGACCACGCTGATGCCGCCGACGTTCAGGCTCTGCAGGCCGTCCGGCGCACTCACGGTGAAGGTGCTGGCCTGGGTCAGGGCGCTCGGGTTCGGTGCGCTGCCATCGGCCAGGTGCTTCTCGTGCACGGTCAGTTCGCCACCTTTCACGTCCAGGCCGCCCAAGGTCACCGGGTCGTCCAGGTTGCTGACGTTCAGGGTCAGGGTTGCGGTGCTGGTATCGCCATCGGCATCGCGAAGGGTGTAGGTGAAGGTTTCCACCCCCTTGCCGCCACCGGGCAGGTTCTTGAAGTCCGGATCGTTGGTGTTGAGCGTGTAGGTGTAGGAACCATCGGCAGCCAGCACCAGGGTGCCGTAGGTACCGGTGAAGGTACCGGCCACCACCGGGCCGCTCGGCACACGGTCGGCGCCCTGCAGGTCGTTGGCCAGGACATTGCCGGTCAGTTCGGTGTGCTGCTCGGTGGCGGTGACGGCGTTGGTGTCATCCCGTGCCTTGGGCACGTCGTCGCGGATGATCACATCCAGCGAACCAGTGGCGACATCGCCATCGCTGTCGCTGACCAGCACCGGGAAGTGCTCGCCCAGCGTGTTGCTCCCCGCCCCGTTCGGGTGCTGCTCGGCACCGCTGAGGGTGTAGCTGTAGCTCACCACGCCAGTGGCCGAGTCGTAGCCGGTGATGGTGAGCACATTGCCCAAGGGCGTGGTGATGGATTGGCCGACGCCCGTCACCACCCCACCGGTGACCACACTGATACCACCGACACTGAGGTTGAACACACCATCGGGCGCCACCACCGTGAAACTGCCATGCTGGGTCAGCGCCGACGGGTCGGCGGCCGAGCCCTCGGGCAGGTGGGCCTCGTCCAGCAGCAACTCGCCAGGCTTGACGTCCAGCCCCTCCAGGCTCACCGGGTGATCCTCCGGCGGGTTCACCGGCGGTGGCTGCAGCGGTGCACCCCGGTTGCCGTCGCCGTCCACGCTACGCTCGCCCAGGTAGCGGTTGGCAAGCTCCGGAATGCCATTGAAGCCCGCCGTGGGGAAGCCGATCTGCGGATCGACCCGCCCGGCGACCTCGGTCAGCATCACGAATGTGTGACCGCCGCCCAGGGCGCCTGGGGCACCATTGGCATTGTTGCCCGCGGCGGGGGCCTCGGCTTCTTCGGTCGGGTCGGCGCCCGCGGCGATGGCCTGTTGCAAGCGCTCGACATCGCTGAGCTGGGCCTGGCTGGGCGGCGTGTCGTGGGTCTGTACAGGAGGGGCGCGGTTGGCCAGCAGGTCCGTGGTCATCTCCAGGCTACTGTCGCGGCCCAAGGTGAGCTCGGCGCCGTTGTGCAAACGCACCGCCACGGCACCGGCGGCGCCGGTTACCAGCTGTTCGCCGGCGAACAGGCGGTCGCCCTCCACCAGCAGGCGACGGCCACCGTCGCTACCTACCGCCAATACCTGGCCGACTACCTTGCTGACCACACCGACTGACTTAGCCATGCGCATGCCTCCCCTGCCGATAGGCTTTTCGCAGCGACGGATAGGCCTGCCCAAGCGGCCAGCGGCCCGTCTCGTACACCTCGGGCCACTGTGGTCACGAGGACGACGAACGCCCCCTGCCGGGACGGATCCGACGATAGACTGATGGAAAATGGCCACTATTTAATGACAATTTTTTGTCGCCAAATTCCATCTTTGCCGTTGTCGCCTGTGTCCTTAGCTGCAAAAAATCTGGAACTTTTTCTGACGCCCGAAAAACGCCGAATGCAGTGGGTTTTACCGGTCCATGACTAGAACAATGTCCGGTATTTCCTGGACCGCATAAGTTTTTTTTCGCATAGCGTTTATGAAAAATTCTTCTTAGCTGGCCCGATAAATGTTCTTAGCTCTGTTGTTACAAACCTGAAACGGTTTCACCCTGCTTTTTTCGTCATTTTTTTGGCGATCGCAGGACCTCATTCGAGACCAGGGAGATGTACCCCATGCGCGTTCTGACCCCCATCACCAGTGCAATTCTGTTGGCCATGGCGTGTGCCAACGTTCAGGCGATGTCGATCACGGAGGCCGTCCAGAGCGCCGTGGACCAGCATCCGGAGATCAGTGCCAGCCGCAACAGCCGGCTTTCCGCCGACGAGGATGTGAAGTTCGCCCGCGGGGGTTACTACCCAAGCGTCGACCTGGTCGGCGGCTACGGCCGCCAGCGCTCGGACAACACCAATACCCGCGGCTTCAACCCAGACGGGACGCGCAACCACAACAAGGAAACCCTCAGCTACACCCAGTCGGAACTGCGCCTGCGGCAGATGCTGTTCGACGGCTTCAACACCGCCAACGAAGTGGGCCGCACCGAGGCGGTGGCCAACTCGCGTGCCTACTTCACCCAGGCCACGGCCGAGACCGTGGCCCTGCGCGCCGTCGAGGTCTACCTCGAAGTGCTCAAGCGCCGTGAACTGGTGACCCTGGCCAAGAACAACCTGCAGGCCCACCTGCGGGTCAACGACCAGATCGGCCTGCGCAGCGAACGTGGCGTGGGCAGCACCGCCGACCTCGACCAGTCCCGCGCCCGCCGGGCCCTGGCAGAGAACAACCTGGACACCGCCGAAGTCGACCTGGCCGACGCCGAAGCCAACTTCTACAGCGTGGTCGGGCGCCTGCCCGACGAGCTGGAAACGCCGGTGACCATCAAGGGCGAGGTGCCCTCCTCCCTGGAGCAGGCGCGCCAGGGCATGCTGGAGAACAACCCCTACCTGAAATCGGCCCAGGCCGACGTGAACGCTGCCGAGCAGCAGTACGAAGTGGCCAAGTCGCCGTTCTACCCACGCCTGGACGCCGTGCTGGCCACCGGTGCCAACAACAACATCGCCGGCCAGCGCGGCCACGACAACAACGACTGGCAGGCTGGCGTCGAGCTCAGTTACAACCTGTTCCGTGGCGGCAGCGACAAGGCGCGCCTGCAATCGGACGCCCACAAGATCAACCAGGCCATGGACATTCGCAACAATGCCCTGCGCGAGCTCAACGAGAACCTGAGCCTGGCCTGGAACGCCATGAACAACGCCCGCAAGCAGACCCCGACCGCCCGCGAGTACGCCGAGACCACCCAACGGGTACGCGCGGCCTACCAGGACCAGTTCGGCCTCGGCCAGCGCACCTTGCTCGACCTGCTCGACAGCGAGAACGAGCTGTACAACGCCAACCGTCGCTACACCGAGGTGCGCTACACCGAGGAGTTCTCCATGTACCGGGTCCTGGCGACCATGGGCCAGTTGCTGGGCAAGCAGCGTATCTCGCTGCCACCGGAAGCCATCGCCAAGAGCGAAGTACGCAACCAGGCCAGGTTGCCCGAGATGCGTTGAGCCGGCACGAAACTGGATCGTTCGGATCGGGCCCCCACCGCGGCAGGAGTAGGCCATCGTGACCAGTATGCAAAGCGCGCAGCCGCGCCTGGATGTTGATGATCCGCTGCTCGATGGCCTGCTGATCCTGTGCCGGCTGCACGGCTGCACGGCCAGCCGCGCCAGCCTGTGCAGCGGGCTGCCCCTGGCCGAGCAACGGCTGGCCCAGGACCTGCTGCCCCGCGCCGCCGCCCGTGCCGGCCTGCAGGCCCGTCTGTTGCGCCGGGAGCTGGCCGCCATCTCGCCGCTCAACCTGCCGGTGCTGCTACTGCTCGACGAGGGCCGCAGCGCCGTGCTGCAGCGCTGGGGCGATGACGGCCGGGCGCTGATCCTGCCGTGCGAGGCCGAAGGCGGCGAGCAGTGGGTCGAGCGCCAGGCACTGGAACAGGCCTACGCTGGCCAAGCCCTGTTCGCCCGCCCCCGGCATACCCTGGAGAACCTGCGCAGCCCCCTGCTGCCGAGGGTCGAGGCCTGGTTCCGCGACACCTTGAAGCACTCCCGCTGGCTGTATGGCGACGCCCTGCTGGCCAGCCTGCTGATCAACCTGCTGGGCTTGATGGTGCCGCTGTTCGTCATGCAGACCTATGATCGGGTGGTCCCCAACCAGGCTCTGTCGACCCTCTGGGTACTGGTCGCTGGCCTGTTCATCGGCACCGCCTTCGAGCTGGTGTTGCGCACGGTGCGCGCCCACTTGCTGGACCAGGCCGGCAAGAAGACCGACCTGATCCTCTCCGCCACCCTTTTCGAACGCATCACCGGCATGGCGATGAAAGCCCGGCCCGCCACCATCGGGGGGTTCGCCCAAAGCATCCACGACTTCCAGGGCCTGCGCGAATTCCTCACTGCGGTGACCCTGACCAGCATCATCGACCTGCCCTTCGTGGCCTTGATGCTGCTGGTGATCGGCCTGCTCGGCGGCTGGCTGGTGCTGATCCCGCTGGTGGCCTTCCCCGTGGCCGTGGGCTTTGCCTTGTTCATCCAGGTGCGCCTGCGCGACACGGTGCAAAAGAGCCTGAGCCTGGGCGCGGTCCGCCAGGCCCTGCTGATCGAGACCCTGGGCGGGCTGGAAACCCTCAAGGCCTGCGGCGCCGAGAGCGAGCGCCAGTACCAGTGGGAGCACACCAACGGCGCCATGGCCCGGCTCGATGCCCATGCCCGCAACCTGTCGTCCCTGGCCAGCAATGGCACGCTGTTCATCCAGCAGTTCTGCGGCATGGCGACCATCGTCGCCGGGGTCTACAGCATCATTGCCGGCAACCTCAGCGTCGGCGCCCTGGTCGCCACCTACATGCTCGGCAGTCGGGTGCTGGCGCCGCTGGGCCAGATCGCCGGGCTGATCACCCGCTACCAGCAGGCCCAATTGACCATGCGCAGCACCGATGCGTTGATGGCCCTGCCCCAGGAACGTCAGCCCGAACAGCAGGCCCTGGCCCATACCACGCTCAAGGGCGGCCTGGCCCTGAGCCATGTCACCTTCCGCTACCCGGGCCAGGCCGCCCCTGCCCTGCAGGACGTGAGGCTGAGCGTCCAACCTGGCGAGCGCATCGGCATCATCGGCCGCAGCGGCTCGGGCAAGAGCACCCTGGCCCGCCTGCTGATGGGCTTTCACCACCCGGACGAAGGCCAGGTCCTGCTGGACAACCTGGACCTGCGCCAGCTGGATGTCGCCGACCTGCGCGCCCAGTTGGGCTATGTCGCCCATGACCTGCCGCTGCTGGCTGGCAGCCTGCGCGACAACCTCACCCTCGGCGCCCGCCACGTCAGCGACGCACGCATGCTCGAGGTGGCCGAGCTGACCGGCGTCAGCGAACTGGCCCGCCAGCACCCGCAAGGTTTCGACCGACCAGTGGGTGAGCGCGGCCAGTTGCTTTCCGGCGGCCAGCGCCAGGCCGTGCTGCTGGCTCGGGCACTGCTGCTGGAGCCACCGATCCTGATCCTCGACGAACCCACCAGCCACATGGACAACAGCAGCGAGGAGCAACTGCGCCAGCGCCTGCAGGCCTGGGTACCGGGCAAGACGGTGTTGCTGGTCACCCACCGCACCTCGATGCTCAGCCTGGTGGACCGGCTGCTGGTGCTGGACAACGGCAAGATCGTCGCCGACGGGCCGAAGGACGCGGTCATCGACGCCCTGCGCAAGGGCCGCATCGGCACGGCCCTCTAGGAGGTATGTCCATGTCCCTCGGCCACAACGTACGCAGCGCCCTGCCGGGCTCGTCCAAGGCTGCCGAACGCGACTACATGCCGGAACTGGCCGGCGCCACCTTGCAGGATTCGCCGCGCCTGTCGCGCCTGACCGTGTGGCTGGCCGCCCTGCTGTTGCTGGTGGCCCTGGTCTGGGCCCACTTCGCCGTGCTCGACGAAGTGACCGTGGGCGAGGGCAAGGCCATCCCGTCGAGCAAGGTGCAGGTGGTGCAGAACCTCGAAGGCGGGATCGTCACCGAGATCTTCGCCCGCGAGGGGCAGATGGTCGACAAGGGCGCCACCCTGCTGCGCCTGGACGACACGCGCTTTTTGTCCAACAAGGGCGAGAGCGAGGCCGACCGCTATGCCCTGACCGCGCAGGTCGAGCGTCTGTCGGCCGAGTCCGAAGGGCGTCCACTCGAGCTCTCGGAAGAGGTTCGCAGCAAGGCCCCGCAGGTGGCCGAGGACGAGATGGCCTTGTACACGTCGCGCCAGCGCCGCCTGGCCAGCGAGAAGCAGACCCTCAACGAGCAACTGCGGCAGAAGACCCAGGAGCTGGCCGAGTTCCGCTCCAAGGTCGAGCAGTACCGCTCGGCACTGTCGTTGCTGCAGCAGGAGTTGAACATGTCGACGCCGCTGGTGGGGACCGGCGCCATCTCGCCGGTGGAGATCCTGCGCCTGAAGCAGCGCACGGTCGAGGCCCGCGGCCAGCTCAACGCCACCAACCTGGCGATCCCCCGGGCCGAAGCGGCGGTGGCGGAGATCAAGAGCAAGATCCAGGAGTCCGAGGCCACCTTCCGCTCCGAGGCGGCCAAGGAACTCAACGACAAACGCACGGAGCTGTCGAAGATCACCGCCTCCAGCATCGCCATCGACGACCGGGTCAAGCGCACCTCCGTGGTGTCGCCGGTGCGCGGCATCGTCAAGCTGCTCAAGGTCAACACCATCGGCGGCGTGGTGCAGCCGGGCAGCGACCTGGTGGAGATCGTGCCGATCGAGGACAACCTGCTGATCGAGGCCAAGGTCCGGCCACAGGACGTGGCCTTCCTGCATCCGGGGCAGACGGCGATGGTCAAGTTCAGCGCCTACGACTACACCATCTACGGCGGGTTGAAGGCCACGCTGGAGTTGATCGGTGCCGATACCGTCACCGATGACAAGGGCAATGCGTTCTACCTGATCCAGGTGCGGACCGAGAAGAACCACCTCGGCGGGGATGACAAGCCACTGCTGATCATTCCGGGGATGGTGGCCACGGTGGATATCATCACCGGGCGCAAGAGCGTGCTCGACTACCTGTTGAAGCCGGTGCTCAAGGCCCGGACCGAGGCGTTGCGTGAGCGGTGATCGCGGTTTGGAGCAGTGCGCCTATTGGGGCTGCTTCGCAGCCCCATGATTGCGCCCGAACGTCTCGTCGCCCATGGCCCTGATCTGCCCCTCGATCAACGCATCGAACGGCCGCAGCAACGCATCGAAGCGCCCCTCCCCCTCCAGCACGTTCAACGCCTGCACCAGCGCCTCGATGGTCGACAACGCCCCCGGCCCAGGCGCCTTGCGCAGCCGGTAGCGTGAAGGCTCGGCCTGCTCCAAGGTCACGCGCGGCAGGGCCTCCAGCAGCGGGTTCAGGTACAGCAGCTTGCGTGCCTTGCGCCAGGTGCCATCGGGTACGACCAGCAGCAACGGCCTGTCGTCGGCGTCGGTGCAGGCCGTCAGCCCCTGCGCCGATTCTCCGGGGAACAGCAATACCGGCCGATACCCCGAAGCGGCCAGCAGCGCGTCCAGGTCGTCGAACACCTCACCCACGCGCAACTCGGCATTGACCAGGCCAAGGGCAGCCAATCGGGCGGTATTCAAGGCATGCGAACGTTCACTCGGGTGCTGCAACAAAAGCACACGGGTGCGGCTGTCGAGGCGGGGAATCAGCGGGCAAAGGCAGTGGTCGAGCGGACGCAGGCAGCGTTCGCAGCGGGGTCTGGACATCGGCTTCTCCTTACCGAGCGCAGTGTGCCACAGCCCAGCGCAAAAGCCCCACTTCCCTGTGGGGGAGACGAAACCTCAACGGTTGAAACGTTCGGCCAGGCTGTGCAGGTACTCGGCCATGCGCTCGAGGTCCTGGCTGATCTCGGCCCCCTGCTTGGCCTGCCCCGCGCTCTCGTCGCACAGATGAGCGATCCGCACGATCTGCTGGTTGATGTCCTCGGCGACATGGCTCTGCTGTTCCGAAGCCGTGGCCATCTGCTGGCTCATGCCGGTGATGCGGCTGACCGCCTGGACGATACCGGCCAATGCCTGCTGCACCGCCTCGACGCTGTGCACGCTATCGCGGGAGATCTGCTCGCCACGGCTGGCCGTGGTCACCGCCCGCTCGGCACCGCTGCGCAGGGACGCGATGATCTGGTGGATTTCCTCGGTGGAGGCGCGGGTCCGCTGGGCCAGGGAACGCACCTCATCGGCCACCACGGCGAACCCCCGCCCCTGCTCGCCGGCACGCGCCGCCTCGATCGCGGCATTGAGCGCCAGCAGGTTGGTCTGCTCGGCGATGGAGGTGATCACGTCCACCACGCTGCCGATCGACTGGGTCTGCTCGGCCAGGGCATTGACCGCCTGGCCGATGTCGTTGACCGCATCGCTCATGCTGCCCATCGCCTGCAGGCTCTGCTGCGCCAGTTCGCTGCCCTGCTGGGCCAGCTGGTCGGCGTCGCTCGCGGCATGGGCGGTGTTCTGCACGTTGTGGGTGACCTCCTGGATCGTCGCCGCCATCTGTGCGATGGCGGTGGCCGACTGGTCGGTCTCGCTGCGCTGGCGATCGAGCATCTGCGCCTGCGCATCGGACAGATCGGCCGACTGCGCGGCCCGCGACTTGACCCCCACGCCCGCATCCACCAGACGGGTGAGCGCCGTCTGCAACCGGGCCTCCTCGCTGATGATGGCCAGGTCCAACTGCCCCTGCAGCCCCGGGTTATCGCTGTAGGTCAGGGCCACCAGCGGGCTGGTGAAGGCCTTGGGATGCTCGTCGAGGGTGCGCCGGATAGCCTGGTTCTGCCGATGCTCGACCCAGTACCAGGCGCCCAGCAAACTTGCCATCAGCAGCGCCAGCGCCGCGTACTGCGGCAGCCAGAGGTAGCCGGCGGCCGACACCAGTCCCGCGCCGATCAGCGGCAGGCCATGCCTCAACCCGTGTCCCAGGCGTGCGGCCCAGGGCACCGGCGAGCGCCCGGCCCGCAGGCGGGCATAGAGCGCCTCGGCCCGGCGAATCTGCTCGCGGGTCGGCACCGAGCGCACCGACTCGTAGCCACTGATGCGGCCATTCTCGTAGATCGCCGTGACATAGGCGCTGACCCAGTAGAAATCACCGTTCTTGGCGCGGTTCTTGATCACCCCCATCCACGGTTTGCCCTGCTTGATGGTCTCCCACATGTGACCAAATACCGCGGGCGGCATGTCGGGATGGCGCACCAGGTTGTGCGTCTGGCCGACCAGCTCGTCGTAGGTGAAGCCGCTGATCGCCACGAATGCATCATTGCAGTAGGTGATGCGGCTGTTCAGGTCGGTGGTGGAGATCAGCCGCTGGTCGGTGGGGAAGGTTCTTTCGTGCTCAGTGACGGGCAAGTTCATGCGCATCTGGGCGGTCCTTGCTTCATTGGAGGTGGGAAATTTTATCAGGACACCTAGATGTTTAGCAGAATGCCACTACCCCTGGGGCCGAGTTTGTAGGAAATTTTTACGGCATGACGAAGTGTCTTGAACACGACCTGCGTCAGTTGACGTTCAACTGCGACTTGAGCAGGTCGCGGAATGTCTGGATCAAGGGTTCCCGGCTGCGTCCACGGCGGATGATGAGGGAAAACGGTGCCTGGTAACCGAAGGTGGCCGGGGACAATACCCGCAAGTCGCCCTTGTCGACCCAGGCCTGGGCATAGTGCTCGGGCAGGTAGCCGATGTAGGCGCCGGACAGGATCAGGATCAACTGTGCCTCCATGCTCTCCACCGTCGCCGCGCTGTGCTTGAAGCCATGCCGGGCCAGCTCCGCCTGGCTCCAGTAGCCTCGGCCGACCATGCGCTGCTGGGTGATCACCTGCTCGGGGATGCGCCGCTCGCCGAACAACGGGTGGCGGCTGCTGCAATACAGCCAGTGCTGTTCACGGTAAAGGGGTTGGTAGACCAGCCCGCTCATGCGCGAAGAGAAGGCGCCGATGGCCAGGTCCAGGCGATTGTCCTGCACCCCCAGTTGCAGCTCGTAGGGGCTGGAGACCGACAGGTGCAAATGCACCGCCGGGTGCTCTTGGCTGTAGGCGCCGATGGCCTCGGCCAGGGGCAAGGCGCGGTCACCGACGGTGGAGTCGATGACCCCGAGATTGAGGGTGCCGCGCAGCTCGCCCTTGAGCGCTGCGGCGTACTGCTCGAAGCCGTCCAGCTCCGCCAGCAGGCGCAGGGTCTCCTGGTGGAACAGCTCGCCCTTGCTGGTCAGGCTGAAACCACCGCGGCCACGGTGACAGAGGACGATGCCCAGGGTGCTTTCCAGCTGGCTCATGTAAGTACTGATGGCCGAGGTGGACAGGTTCAGCTCGCGCTGGGCGTTGGCGAAGCCCTGATGGCGCACCACGCTGACGAAGATACGCAGCAGTTTCAGATCGGGCAGGGTCGAGGCCATGGTGCAACGGTTCCGCAGGGTGGAAATGGCCAGAGTCTAACCCGGCCCAGCGCCGTTAGTTCAGAAATTTCTGAAGTAAGTTTTTGCCTGTAGCGATTCTTCTCGCCCACTACCTTGCGCAGACTTGGCCGCAATGTCCCTGCCCGTCGGCCCCAAGCGCCAGCCAGGCGTGCCACGGCACAGGTTCGAACAAACAGAACAATCGACCGACTGATGAGGCCCATCGTGGAAAAGATTCTCCACCAACCACTGGGCGGCAACGAAATGCCGCGTTTCGGCGGCATCGCCACCATGCTCCGTCTTCCCCACCTGCAAAGCGCCGAAGGCCTGGACGCCGCGTTCATCGGCGTGCCGCTGGACATCGGCACCTCGCTGCGCTCGGGTACCCGTTTCGGTCCGCGGCAGATCCGCGCCGAGTCGGTGATGATCCGCCCGTACAACATGGCCACCGGTGCCGCACCGTTCGATTCGCTGTCGGTAGCCGACATCGGCGACGTGGCGATCAACACTTTCAACCTGCTCGATGCGGTGCGCATCATTGAGCAGGCCTACGATGAGATCCTCGAACACAACATCATCCCCCTCACCCTGGGTGGCGACCACACCATCACCCTGCCGATCCTGCGCGCCCTGCACAAGAAGCACGGCAAGATCGGCCTGGTGCACATCGACGCCCACGCCGACGTCAACGACCACATGTTCGGCGAGAAGATCGCCCACGGCACCACCTTCCGCCGCGCCGTGGAAGAAGGCCTGCTCGATTGCCAGCGCGTGGTGCAGATCGGCCTGCGTGCCCAGGGCTACACCGCCGACGACTTCAACTGGAGCCGCCGCCAGGGTTTCCGCGTGGTCCAGGCCGAAGAGTGCTGGCACAAATCGCTGGAGCCGCTGATGGCCGAGGTGCGCGAGAAAGTCGGCGGCGGCCCGGTGTACCTGTCGTTCGACATCGACGGCATCGACCCGGCCTGGGCGCCGGGCACCGGCACCCCGGAAATCGGCGGCTTGACCACCATCCAGGCGATGGAGATCATTCGCGGCTGCCACGGCCTGGACCTGATCGGCTGTGACCTGGTCGAAGTCTCCCCGCCCTACGACACCACCGGCAACACCTCGCTGCTGGGGGCCAACCTGCTGTTCGAGATGCTCTGCGTGCTGCCGGGCGTCGTACGTCGCTGATCCAGGCCGCCCCTGCACAAGGGCGCGATGCTGGCTTGCTGGACCCCGGCAGGAGCCATCCGGGAGGGCCATAGAGGCCCGCCAACACAAGACGAGACCTCCGGGCGCCGTGAACCCGCCCGGGTGGTCGATCTCGCCATAATAAAGATAATCGGGAGACCCCCAATGGCCTTGGACATCATCGTTGTACTGATCTATGCCGCCGGCATGCTCGGGCTTGGCTGGTACGGCATGCGGCGGGCGAAGACCCACGAAGACTACCTGGTGGCCGGGCGCAACCTCGGCCCGACCCTGTACATGGGCACCATGGCCACCACCGTGCTGGGCGGCGCCTCCACCGTCGGCACCGTGCGCCTGGGCTACGTCCACGGCATCTCCGGCTTCTGGCTGTGCGCCGCGCTGGGCCTGGGGATCATCGCCCTCAACCTGTTCCTGGCCAAGCCCTTGCTGCGCCTACGCATCTTCACCGTGACCCAGGTCCTGGAGCGGCGCTACAACCCCATGGCACGCCAGGCCAGCGCCGCGATCATGCTGGCCTACGCGCTGATGATCGCCGTGACCTCGACCCTGGCCATGGGCACCGTGCTGCAAGTGCTGCTCGACGTACCGTTCTGGATGGCGCTGCTGTTCGGCGGTGGCGTGGTGGTGGTCTACTCGACCATCGGCGGCATGTGGTCACTGACCTTGACCGACATCGTGCAATTCGTCATCAAGACCGTCGGCCTGATGTTCATCCTGCTGCCGGTGTGCCTGTACAAGGTCGGCGGCTGGGACCAACTGGTCGCGCAGTTGCCGGCGGCCAGCTTCAACTGGACCACCATCGGCTGGGACACCATCGTCACCTACTTCCTGATCTACTTCTTCGGCATTCTCATCGGCCAGGACATCTGGCAGCGGGTGTTCACCGCCCGTGACGAGAAGGTCTGCCAGCGCGCCGGCACCACCGCCGGCATCTATTGCGTGCTGTACGGCCTGGCCTGCGCCCTGATCGGCATGGCCGCCCACGTGTTGATGCCGGACCTGGCCAACCCCAACAACGCCTTCGCGGCGATGATCAAGACCACCCTGCCCGATGGTATCCGTGGCCTGCTGATGGCGGCGGCCCTGGCGGCCATGATGTCGACCGCCAGCGCCGGCCTGCTCGCCGCCTCGACCACGCTGACCGAGGACCTGCTGCCCCGCCTGCGCGGCGGCAAGCAGTCGAGCCTGGGCGTGAACCGCCTGTTCACCCTGATCACCGGCCTGGTGGTACTGGGTATCGCCCTGGCGGTGAACGACGTGATCAGCGCCCTGACCCTGGCCTACAACCTGCTGGTGGGCGGCATGCTGATCCCGCTGATCGGCGCGATCTTCTGGAAACGCGCGACCACCGCGGGGGCTATCGCCAGCATGTCGCTGGGTTTCACCACCGCGCTGTTCTTCATGTTCAAGGATGGGTTGGATGCCAACTCGCCGATCTACTACAGCCTGGCGATCGGCCTGGTGAGCTTCGTGCTGATCAGCCTGCTGTCGCGTCGCCCGGTGGCGACGGCGAACCTGGCGTAACCCCTCGCAGGAGCCGGTTCGCCGGCGATGGGCTGCAAAGCAGCCCCACTGCCGCTTGACCGACATGCGGGCTTGCCTCACACAGGCCCATGAAACCCAAAGGCCGCCGCATCGAAGGATGCGGCGGCCTTTTTATTTCAGCGGCGGCGCGGCTGGCGCTTGCGCTGTTCCTCATCAGTGGGGATCGGTACCGGCTGCAGCGGTGGTGGGAGCAAGCCCAGGGCGACTGCGAGGTCGTGGAGCCAGTTATACATTCGATTGTTCATAACGCCCCCTTCACGGGTCAGCCTCAGGTAAATCAATCCTGCGATGCTTCATACAGATCATAGCCCGATGTCCTGCATTACGCATGTCTCTAATCCCATAGATAGGGGTGAGTTTGACGCGGATCAAGCGGAAACGGCAGGCCTCGACGGTCGGTCAAGTGTTTCTCCTTATTGCAGGTGGATCCAGGCCTGCGCAATTGTGCTGACAGCACAGGCCCTTTAGCGGGCCAGCACTCCCCCTGCTACCCGACAAGCCTGCGCAACTGCTGCCGTACCCAAGGCTCTGCACTGACCAATATGACCCCAAGCAGCACCATCACCGCCCCCAGCACGAAGTTCACGCTCAACGGCTCGCCCAGCAACAGCACGCCAAAGGTCACCCCGAACAGCGGCGTGATGAACGAAAACACAGCCAGGTTCGAGGCCAGGTACTTGCGCAACAGCCAGAACCAGGTGAGGTAGCTGACGAACGACACCACCACCGCCTGGAACAGCACGCTACCCACGGCCACCGGGGTCAGCGCGACCATGCCGACCTGTCCGCTGACCAGGGCGATCAGCAGCAACCCGACGAACCCCACCAGCAACTGGTAGAACAGGGTCAGGTCGGCCGGTGCCTCCGACAACCGCGAGCCACGCACCACCACGGTGGTAGCGCCCCAGGCCAGGCCGGCCAGAACCCCCAGGGCATCGCCGAGCAAGACCCGGCCATCGAGCTCATCCAGCGAAAGCCCGCCGGCGAATGCCGTGGCGATCCCGGCGAAGGACAGCAGGATACCCAGCCACTGCAGCGACCGCAGGCGCTCGCTCGGCAACATGAAATGCAGGCCCAGGGCGGTGAATACCGGTGCGGTATAGAGGAACACCGACATGTGCGCCGCCGAGGTCAGCTTCAGCCCCTCGGCGATGAACAAAAACTCCAGGCCGAACAGCGCACCGGCCAGCAACCCGGCGCGCCAGGTGCTGCCCACCTGTCCCCAGCCGCCCCGCCAGCAGACCAGCAGGCCGACCAGCACCGCGGCGATCCCGGAACGAAAGGCCGCCTGCATCACCGGGGCGATGTCGCTGGCGGCCCACTTGATCATCACCTGCTGGCTGCCCCAGATCAGGCAAAGCCCCAGCATCACTTGCAGGGCGAAGGCGTCGGTGGTCTTGCGGGCCGCACTCATGGGCGGCCCCCGTGGCGGTTCGGTGACATGGCAAGGGCTCGGCAGTAGCGAAATGGATCCCGATTATCGGGTTTCCACCACGGCCCTTGCCAGTCTCAAAACGACCTCAAGCGATCTGCGCCTTCGCCGACACCTGCTCGAAGGTGATCTCGTCCAGCGGGTCGTCCTGCTCGTCGAGTACCTGGCGCGGGTGCTCGAAACCCGGGATGCTGCTGTCGATCAGGCTGAGCAGGCGCGATCCACGCTCGGTGAGCACGAAATTCTCGCCATTGCCCCCATCCTCCTCCGGCCGGCTCTCGATGAAACCACGCTCGAAGAGGATCTTCTCGTACTCGCAGGCACGGGTCTTCAACTGATCCAGGTCGCCCACCGGCTGGCCTTTGGCAGCCAGCGCCGCGGCGTGCTGCTCGGCATAGGGGCGAGGAGTGAAACTGTGACCGGCGCCGTTTTGCACCTCGTGCAGCAAGCGTTCGATCAGGTCCCAGTCGTAGGTGCTCATGGAGGTGGCCTCCTGCTGTGGACGGTGGGTATACAGCATGGGACCGGAAAGGCGCCGGGGGCGTTCCGCGGGATGCTCAGCGCTGGCGCTGAGCCAGCACGTCGGAATCGAGAGCAGTGCTCATGGCTTGCTTGGCAGGCACGCGCGGTCCGGCCTGAGGGAGGAACTCGTCGCCCAGTCCGGATCATTGCCCGTATCAACCGGCTGATGGAAGGCCTGCCTGGCGACGTTTCCCGGTTGGCCATGGTGTAAGTGAACTCAGAGTTCATTATGGCCCCGGTTACCGGGTGTATTTTCACCAAACCGGCGATACCTTGGTGATCCTGCTCTGCGGTGGTGACAAGAACAGCCAACGTCGCGACATCAAGGCAGCCCATCAAATCCTGCGTTGGTGGAGGATGCAAAATGACTGAAACGTTCTTTGAATTCGATGCGGCCGATTACCTGACGACACCGGAAGCCATTGCGCAATTCATGACCGACGCGTTGGAAACCGGGGATGCCAGCTATGTTGCCAAGGCCGTTGGCGTTGTGGCGCGGGCGAAGGGGATGAGCGAACTGGCTAAAGAGACCGGCTTGTCTCGCGAACAGCTCTACCGCTCCTTCAGCGAACACGGCAATCCAACGCTGAAGTCGTTCCTGGCCGTGATGAAGGCATTGGGAATAGACATGACCGCCAAACCTCACCTTGGTCACTGAACAGGTCAACTGTTCTTGACCAGATAGTTGATGAACAACCTGAACAGCTCCGCATTACCGGCGATCCCCAGGCGCTGCCAGATGTGGCGCAGCTCATGTCGAAGTCGACCACGGCCCCGAGCGCCACATCGACGGCCGCGCCCGAAACAGCGCTCCGCTGGTCGCTGGGGCTGAACTTCCTCGTATCCACGCGCCTCCACCGGGCATAGCCAACGCCGGAGGTAAGAGGGATGAAACCACTGCTGCGCATCCTGTGTGCGACCACCCTGCTCTGCGCCCTGCCCGCCTGGGCCTGTACGCCGGAAGAGGCGACGGAAAAGCGCGAGGAGCTGGCCAAGCTCGTCACCCAACTGACCGAACAAGACCCGCAGAAAGCCAAGGACATCAACGACGAGTTGCAGGGCATGGACCTGGATACGCAGAGCAAGGACCTGCCAGGCAAGTGCCAACTGATCGACAGGCGGATCCAGGAACTGAAGGAAGCCGAGCAGAAGGCTGGCTGAAAGAACGTGGGAAGCCGGCTTGCCCGCGAATGGGCTGCCAGGCCCTAGACTACGAAGCGCCGCTTAACCGACTGGCATTGGGGCTGCTTCGCAGCCCCGGGACGCTCAAGTGAACGGCATTACCTGCAAAAGCCGAGGCTTTTATTCAGCCGCTGGCTTGCGCTTCTTCAGCGGCGCCATGCCATCGGCGCTGGCCAGCGGTGCCTTGGCCTTCGGCTTCGCCGCAGGCTTGCGCTTGGCCGCGCCCTTCTTCTCGGCGGCTTTCTTCTCGACCTTTTTCTTCTTGCTGCCCGCGGCCTTGCCCGAGGCCTTGACCTTCTTCGGCCCGCTGTAGGTGCCCTTGACCTCCTTGATGACCCGCCGCTCGAACTGCTGCTTGAGGTAGCGCTCGATGCTCGACATCAGGTTCCAGTCGTTATGGCAGATCAGCGAGATCGCCAGCCCCTCGCCCCCTGCCCGGCCGGTACGACCGACGCGGTGCACGTACTCATCGCCACTGCGCGGCATGTCGAAGTTGATCACCAGGTCCAGGCCGTCGATGTCCAGGCCGCGGGCCGCCACGTCGGTGGCCACCAGCACCTTGGAGCCGCCCTGCTTGAAGCGTTCCATGGCCAGCTTGCGGTCCTTCTGGTCCTTCTCGCCATGCAGCACGAACGCCTTGACCTCCTTGGCCACCAGGTGCCCATACAGGCGGTCGGCCCAGGCCCGGGTATTGGTGAAGACGATCGCCTTCTGGTAGCTCTCGTTCTCCAGCAGCCACTGGACGATCTGTTCCTTGTGCTGGTCGTGGTCGGCCGTGATGATCTGCTGGCGGGTGCCCTCGGCCAGTTGCGAGACGCTGTTGAGCATCAGGTGCTCAGGGTTCTTGAGGACCTTGCCGATGATGTCGCGCAAGGCCGCACCGCCGGTGGTGGCGGAGAACAGCAGGGTCTGCTCGCGATTGGCGCATTCCTGGCACAGGCGCTCCATGTCTTCGGCGAAGCCCATGTCGAGCATGCGGTCGGCCTCGTCCAGCACCAGCACCTGGACGTGGGACAGGTCGAGGTTGCCGGCATTGAGGTGCTCGAGCAGGCGGCCGGGGGTGCCGATCAGCACGTCCGGCACCTTGCGCAGCAACGCGGCCTGCTCCTTGAAGTCCTCGCCCCCGGTGACCAGGCCCGACTTGACGTAGGTGAACTGGGAGAAGCGCTGCACTTGCTTGAGGGTCTGCTGGGCCAACTCGCGGGTCGGCAGCAGGATCAGCGCACGGATCTCCACACGGCGCTCGCGCAGGTCGACCAGGCGATCGAGCACCGGCAGGACGAAGGCTGCGGTCTTGCCGCTGCCGGTCTGCGCGGTCACCCGCAGGTCACGCCCTTGCAGGGCCAGGGGAATGGCCGCCGCCTGCACCGGGGTCGGCTCGACAAAGTTCAGCTCGGCCACGGCTTTGAGCAGGCGTTCGTGCAGGGCGAATTGGGAAAACACGGGTGTACCTCGGGCAGATGCGGACAATTCGGTTGCATAGGGTAACGTTTTCCGCGGTCGGAGCCGAATTTCTTTTGGCACCTTTGCATCGGTCCGCGTTCTAATAATGCTTCGTTTCGCAACTATGGACTGTCTAGATCCTCATGGATATCCAACGACTCTGGCACGACACCCTGGATCTCTGGGGCACCCTCGACCAACACCCCATGCTGCATGCCGCCCTCGGCCTCGCGGTACTGCTGCTGATCTCCATACTGATCGGCCGCCTGGCACGTTTCCTGGTGTTGCACGCCAGCCGCCTGCTGGCCCGCCAGCCGGCCCTCAAGTGGCTCGACGACCTGCGCCATAACAAGGTGCTCCATCGCCTGGCCCAGACCACGCCATCGCTGGTGGTGCAGTTCGGCCTGAAGCTGGTGCCGGAACTCAACGACACTGCCCAGCACTTCCTCGGCAACCTCGCCCTGGCCTTCACCCTGCTGTTCCTGAGCCTGGCCCTGTCGTGCCTGCTCGATGCCCTGCTGGACATCTACGCGCGCACCGAACACGCCCGTACCCGCTCGATCAAGGGCTACGTGCAACTGGCCAAGCTCATGCTGTGGGTGTTCGCCTCCATCGTCATCGTCGCCACCCTGATCGACCGCTCGCCGCTGTTGCTGCTGTCCGGCCTTGGCGCCATGTCGGCGGTGCTGCTGTTGGTGTACAAGGACACCCTGCTGTCGTTCGTCGCCAGCGTGCAGTTGACCAGCAACGACATGCTCCATGTCGGCGACTGGATCGAGATGCCCCAGGTCGGCGCCGACGGCGACGTGGTGGACATCACCCTGCACACGGTCAAGGTGCAGAACTTCGACAAGACCATCGTCTCGATCCCCACCTGGCGCCTGATGTCCGAGTCGTTCCGGAATTACCGCGGCATGCAGCAGTCCGGCGGGCGCCGCATCAAGCGCAGCCTGTTCATCGACGCCGCGGGCGTGCGCTTCCTGACCGGCGAGGAAGAACAGCGCCTGACCCAGGTACGCCTGCTGGGCGACTACCTGGCCGGCAAGCGCGAGGAACTGCAGAGCTGGAACGAGGCCCTGGGGCCGGTGGCCGAGCTCGCCGCCAACCGCCGCAAGCTGACCAACATCGGCACCTTCCGCGCCTTTGCCCTGGCCTACCTGAAGAACCACCCCGACGTGCACCCGAACATGACCTGCATGGTCCGCCAGATGCAGGCCACCGCCGAAGGCGTGCCGCTGGAGATCTACTGCTTTACCAGGACCACGGTGTGGGCCGAGTACGAGCGTATCCAGGGGGATATCTTCGACTACCTGCTGGCGGTGTTGCCGGAATTCGGCTTGAGCCTGTACCAGCAGCCGAGCGGCAACGACATGCGCGTCGGATTGGCCGCCAGGCCGCAGGCGAGCGCGCAGGCGCAGCGGCTGGACGAGCTGGCCGAGGCCTAATGGCCTGTAGGGCTGATACTCATGCTCGTATTCGAGCGACCAGCCCCGCTCAACCGAAGGTCATCTCGAAGGGCTCCGCGCTCTTGCTGATGGCCTTGGCAATCAAAGGCGCCCGCTCCACCAGCTCCCGCCGGTGGAGCAACGTGCCCTCCAGCGCCTGCAAAATTTCGCGTATCCGCTCCCGCGGATCCTCGACACGGCAACGCCTGCCAAACTCGAGCAGGTACAGCCGCGATGCGAAAATCGACTTCTGGTTGCTCAAGGCAAGCGCCAACCCAATTCATCCAGCGTAGGCATTCGCCTTGGTACCACCTCGAGTTCACACCCCAAGGCACTCAGCGCTCGACAGTAGTAGGACATCGCCACGGTCAGCGACCCCCTTTCGATCTCGCTCAGTTTCTGCCGGGTGATACCAATACGCTGGGCAAGCTGGATTTTGGTCAGGCCGCGATGTTTTCGACCGGTACGTTGCTCCCGGCAAGGCCGCTCAAACCTTACCGCCCAACGGTAACGATACGCGGCTCCCCAACCGGCTCATCCACACCGACGCCAGGATCACCGCACCGCCAATGAACAACCGCCCCAGCGGTTCGTCCTGGTTCCAGATCAACAGGTTCAGCAGCAACCCCACCGGTACGTGCAGGTTGTTCATCACCGCCAGCGTCGCCCCGGAAACCAGGCAGGCGCCCTTGTTCCACCAGTACAGGCCCAGAGCGGTCGGGCACAGGCCGAGGAACAACAGCACCAGCCACTGCACGTCGGTACTCGGCAACTGCTGGGCGTTGCCGAACAGCAGGAAAGCCGGCAGCACGACGGCCAGCGCTCCCAGGTAGAAGTAACCGAAACGCTTGTAGTGCGGCAGGTCGCTGGGGTGACGGGCCACCAGATGCCGGTACAGCACCTGCCCGGCGGCATAGGTGAAGTTGGCCAGTTGCAGCAGCAGGAAGCCCATGAAGAAGTCGCCGCTGATGCTGTCCATGCGGATCACGCCCGCACCGGCCACGGCCACCAGGGCGGCGAGCAGTGCCCACGGGTTGAAACGGCGGTTCAGGGCGTCCTCGATCAGGGTCACGTGCAACGGTGTGAGGATGGTGAACAGCAATACCTCCGGCACCGTCAGCACACGGAAGCTCAGGTACAGGCAGACGTAGGTGATGCCGTACTGCAACGCGCCGATCAGCAGCATCCCGCGCATGAAACCTGGCTCGACCCGGCGCCAGCGGGTCAGCGGCAAGAACACCAGCCCAGCCAGCACCACCCGGGCCAGCACGGCGAAGTAGCTGTCCACATGCCCGGCCAGGTATTCGCCGATCAGGCTGAAGGAAAACGCTTGGATCAGCGCGACGATAATCAGGTAGCCCATGGTTGCCTCTTCCCCATCAAGGCGGCGACCTTAGCGGGTCGAGATACCTTACGGCAACACGGAGCCCTGGAATCGGCAGTATTCGCGCTGTCCCATTCGTGGACAAGCCCGCCAATGGGCCCGAACAGGCGACATGAGTTCCGCTCATAAAAAAGCCCGGCCATGTCATGGCCGGGCAGGCACACCCAAGGAGCAACGGGTGTCAGGGGGTTGGGAATTCGTCGCGGCTCAGGCCACCGCCGCCAGCCTGGCCTTGGCCTGGTTCAGGCCCTTCTCGTGGAAGTCGCCGCTCATGTTCAGGCCTTCGGCATGGATGAAGGTCACGTCGTGGATGCCGATGAAGGCCATGACCTGGCGCAGGTAGGGTTCCTGGTGATCGCTGGCGGCACCGGCATGCAGGCCGCCACGGGCGGTCAGGACGATGGCGCGCTTGCCGACCAGCAGCCCCTGCGGGCCGGTGGGGGTGTACTTGAAGGTGATGCCGGCGCGCAGCACATGGTCCAGCCAGGCCTTGAGGGTACTGGGGATGGTGAAGTTGTACATCGGCGCGGCCATCACCAGCACGTCGGCGGCCAGCAGCTCGTCGGTGAGCGCGTTGGAACGCGCCAGGGCCTCCAGTTCAGCAGCGCTGCGCTGCTCCTCGGGCTTCGTCCAGCCACCGAGCAGGTCGGCATCCAGGTGCGGCACCGGCGTCACCGCCAGGTCACGCACGGTGATCTCGTCGCCCGGGTGGGCCGCCTGCCACTGCTGGATGAAATCACGGGTCAGTTGACGGGAAACGGAATCCTGCTGGCGGGCGCTGCTTTCGATGATCAATACGCGGGACATGGAAGCCTCCATCGGCGAACAAAGGGTTGCGATTCGATGGAGGTGAGATTAAGGCTTGACCTATCGATAAAAAAGCGTAAAAAGTGGGTTCAATCTATCGACTAATCCGTTTATTCCGCTTTGCAGTTCACTGCGATCCGCAGCCTGATGATCTGCCGGTTGAACTTGGCGGTAACGTCCACGCTTTTGCCGGCGGGCACGTTCACCCGCCGCACCCGCGGCGCCTCTGGGCCGTTGCGCAAGATCACCCGGCATGCCGCAGGCACCTGACCATAGTTGTTCAGGGTGATCGCACCGATGTCGTAGGCGGTGTCGTAGGCCGTGTAGTCGAGCTTGACCCCGTCCAGTTGCTTCTCCACGTCGATGGGGTAAGCCATGGCCCCGAGGGGCAGGCACATCAGCAATGCCGCACAACATTTCTTCATGGGCGCTCTCCTTGAAAGAGCGCAGCTTAGGACAACAGGAGCCGAAGATGAAAGCGCCGCGCGTAACCCTGGATCAGTGGCGAACCCTGCAGGCAGTGGTCGATCACGGTGGGTTCGCCCAGGCCGCCGAGGCCCTGCACCGCTCGCAATCCTCGGTGAGCTACACCGTGGCGCGCATGCAGGAGCAACTGGGCGTGCCGTTGCTACGGATAGACGGGCGCAAGGCGGTACTGACCGAAGCCGGCAACGTGCTGCTGCGCCGCTCGCGCCATCTGGTCAAGCAAGCCAGCCAACTCGAGGACCTGGCCCACCACATGGAACAAGGCTGGGAGGCCGAAGTGCGCGTGGTGGTCGATGCCGCCTACCCCAGCACCCGCCTGGTGCGCGCCCTGAGCGCCTTCATGCCGCAGAGCCGCGGGTGCCGGGTACGCCTGCGCGAGGAGGTGTTGTCCGGGGTCGAGGAGGTGCTGCACGAAGGCATCGCCGACCTGGCCATCAGCAGCTACAACATCGGCGGCTACCTGGGCGCCGAGCTCAGTGCCGTGGAGTTCATCGCCGTCGCCCACCCCGAGCACAGCCTGCACCGCCTGGGCCGGGAAATCACCTTCCAGGACCTGGAAAGCCAGTTGCAGGTGGTGATCCGCGACTCCGGCCGTGCCCAGCCGCGCGACGTCGGCTGGCTCGGCGCCGAACAGCGCTGGACGGTCGGCAGCCTGGGCACCGCCGCCACCTTCGTCAGCAGCGGCCTGGGGTTCGCCTGGCTGCCTCGGCACATGATCGAGCGCGAGCTGCGCGACGGCGTGCTCAAGCCCTTGCCGCTGGACCAGGGTGGCAGCCGCCATCCGCTGTTCTACCTTTACTCGAACAAGGACAAGACCTTGGGTCCGGCCACGCAGATCCTCATCGAACTGCTGCGCAATTTCGACACCGCGCCACTGGACGTGCCCTTCGCAGCCCCCCCGCAAGCCTGAGAGGACCGCGCCCATGGCCTATTTCGAACACGAAGGATGCACGCTGCACTACGAGGAATATGGCCAGGGCGAACCCCTGGTACTGCTGCACGGCCTGGGTTCCAGCTGCCAGGACTGGGAACTGCAGGTCCCCGTGCTGAGCCAGCACTACCGCCTCATCCTCATGGACATCCGTGGCCACGGCCGCTCCGACAAGCCCCGCGACGGCTATGAGATCGCCACCTTCAGCGAAGACCTGCTGGCCCTGCTGGAACACCTGCAGACAGGCCCGGTGCATCTCGTCGGCCTGTCCATGGGGGGCATGGTGGGCTTCCAGTTCGCCGTCGACCACCCCGGCTGGCTACGCAGCCTGTGCATCGTCAACAGCGCCCCGGAGGTCAGACGACGCACCCGCGCCGACTGGATCTGGTGGGCCAAGCGCTGGGGCCTGGCACGCCTGCTGAGCGTCGAGACCATCGGCAAGGGCCTGGCCGAACGCCTGTTCCCCAAGCCCGAGCAGGGCGAACTGCGGCAGAAGATGGCGCAGCGCTGGGCGCGCAACGACAAGCGGGCCTACCTCAAGAGCTTCGATGCCATCGTCGACTGGGGCGTGGTGGAACGCATCGGCCAGATCCACTGTCCCACCCTGGTGATCAGCGCCGACCACGATTACACGCCGATACAACTGAAGGAGCGCTACGTCGCCTTGATGCCCCTGGCAAGGCTGGCGGTCATCGACGATTCCCGGCACGCTACGCCCCTGGACCAACCCGAGGTCTTCAACCAGACCCTGCTGCAATTCCTTGCAGCCGCTTCCACCTCTCAAGGATCTTTGAGCCCATGCTGAAAAAACTCCTGCTCGCCGCCTGCTCGGTTGCCTTCGCCACCAGCGTCATGGCTTCCGACAAGACCCCGCACGTAGTGCTGGACACCAGTTTCGGCCAGGTCGAAATCGAGCTGAACGCCGAAAAGGCCCCGATCAGCACGAAGAACTTCCTCGAATACGTCGACAGCGGCTTCTACAACAACACCATCTTCCACCGCGTGATCCCAGGCTTCATGGCCCAGGGTGGCGGCTTCACCGACGCCATGGTGCAAAAGCCCACCCGCGATCCGATCCGCAACGAGGCCAGCAACGGTCTGGAGAACACCCGCGGCACCATCGCCATGGCCCGCACCTCCGACCCGAACTCGGCCACCAGCCAGTTCTTCATCAACGTCGCCGACAACGCCTTCCTCAATCCGGGGCGCGACCGTGGCTACGCGGTGTTCGGCAAGGTGACCAAGGGCATGGAAGTGGTCGACCAGATCGTCAATTCGCCGACCACCATCAAGAAGGGCATGCGCGATGTACCGGCCGACCCGGTGTACATCAAGTCCGCCAAACGCATCGACTGACCGAGCGGTTCACAGGGACGTGACACCGCCTGACGGCCGAGGGAACAGGAGCCATTTCATCCATGCTGTACCGCCGCTTCGAGCAACTGATCGATATCTTCCGCGAAGCGCCAAGCGAAGCGCCGCCGAGCAAGGTGCTGCCGTTCTACCTGTACTACCTGCGCCAGGTCTGGCCGAGCTTCGTCGCCCTGCTGGTGGTCGGCCTGGTCGCCGCGTTGATCGAGGTGGCCATGTTCGGCTACCTGAGCCGGATCATCGACCTGGCCCAGGTCACCCCGGGCGCCGAGTTCTTCAGCCGGCACGGCGGCGAGCTGATCTGGATGCTGGTGGTGATCCTCGTGCTGCGCCCGCTGTTCTTCGGCCTGCACGACCTGCTGGTACACCAGACCATCAGCCCGGGCATGACCAGCCTGATCCGCTGGCAGAACCACACCTACGTGCTCAAGCAGAGCCTGAACTTCTTCCAGAGCGACTTCGCCGGGCGCATCGCCCAGCGCATCATGCAGACCGGCAACTCCCTGCGCGATTCGGCAGTGCAGGCGGTGGATGCCCTGTGGCACGTGCTGATCTACGCGATCAGCTCGCTGGTGCTGTTCGCCGAGGCCGACTGGCGCCTGATGCTGCCGCTGCTGGCCTGGATCGCCTGCTACATCGGTGCGCTCTGCTACTTCGTGCCACGGGTCAAGGAGCGCTCGGTGATCAGCTCCGACGCCCGCTCCAAGCTGATGGGGCGGATCGTCGACGGCTATACCAACATCGCCACCCTCAAGCTGTTCGCCCATACCGACTTCGAACAACAGTACGCCCGCGAGGCGATCAGCGAACAGACCGAGAAGACCCAGCTGGCCTCACGGGTCATCACCAGCATGGATGTGGTCATCACCAGCCTCAACGGCCTGCTGGTGGCCGGCACCACGGCACTGGCCCTGTGGTTGTGGAGCCAGTCGCTGATCACCGTCGGTGCCATCGCCCTGGCCACCGGCCTGGTGATCCGCATCGTCAACATGTCCGGCTGGATCATGTGGGTGGTCAACG
The DNA here is from genome assembly GCF_024127895.1 of Pseudomonas guariconensis. Lineage (GTDB taxonomy): Bacteria > Pseudomonadota > Gammaproteobacteria > Pseudomonadales > Pseudomonadaceae > Aquipseudomonas > Aquipseudomonas guariconensis_B. The sequence goes on from NZ_JAMYBK010000014.1 coordinate 25,869, forward strand.
GCATCTTCGAGAACATCGGCATGGTCCAGGACGGCCTGCAGACCATCGCCCAGCCGGTCAGCGTCACCGACAGGCCCGATGCCCCCGCGCTCAAGGTCAGCCGCGGCGCCGTGCGCTTCGACGACGTGGGCTTCCACTACGGCAAGGGCGGCAAGGTCATCGACGGGTTGAACCTGGATATCCGCCCGGGCGAGAAGATCGGCCTGATAGGCCCCTCCGGGGCCGGCAAGTCGACCCTGGTCAACTTGCTGCTGCGCCTGTACGACGTGGAAAGCGGGCGTATCCTCATCGACGGCCAGGACATCGCCGAGGTCAACCAGGCCAGCCTGCGCGCGCAGATCGGCATGATCACCCAGGACACCTCGCTGCTGCACCGCTCGATCCGCGACAACCTGCTGTACGGCCGGCCGGACGCCAGCGAGGCAGAGGTCTGGGAAGCGGTACGCCGGGCCCGGGCCGACGAGTTCATTCCACAGTTGTCCGACGCCCAGGGGCGCACGGGCTTCGATGCCCACGTGGGCGAGCGCGGGGTCAAGCTCTCGGGTGGCCAGCGCCAACGCATCGCCATTGCCCGGGTGCTGCTGAAGAATGCGCCGATCCTGATCATGGACGAGGCCACTTCGGCACTGGACTCGGAAGTCGAGGCGGCGATCCAGGAGAGCCTGGAAACCCTGATGCAGGGCAAGACGGTGATCGCCATCGCTCACCGCCTGTCCACCATCGCCCGCATGGACCGCCTGGTGGTACTGGACAAGGGGCACATCGTCGAAAGCGGCAGCCATGCCGAGCTGCTGGCCCAGCAGGGGCTCTATGCACGCCTATGGCACCACCAGACCGGCGGGTTCGTTGGCGTGGACTGACGGTGGCTGCAAGCTTGCAGCTCGAATCCCGTCATCCCCCACGGCGATAGGGCAACAGCCGCCGGGCCTCCTCGGCGTAGGCCTTCACCCCCACCCGCTCCTGGGCGAGGAAGTCCTCCACCGCCCGGCGCAACCCCGGGTGGCGCAGGTAATGCCATGACCGCGTGAGCACCGGCTCGAAACCACGGATCAGCTTGTGCTCCCCCTGGGCGCCAGCGTCGAAACGCTGCAGCCCCTCGCCAATGGCGAAATCCATGCCCTGGTAGAAGCAGGTCTCGAAGTGCAGCCGGTCGAATTCGTCCAGGCAGCCCCAATAGCGCCCATACAGGCTGTCGCCACCGACCAGGCTCAAGGCCATGGCCACGTCACGCCCGCCCTGGCGGGCCATCACCACGCGGACCGCCTCGGGCATGCGCTCGGCCAGCAGGCTGAAGAAGCTCCGGGTCAGGTACGGCGTGCGACGGCGCACCGCATAGGTGTTGGCGTAGCACAGGTAGACGAAGTCCCACTGCACCTGCGTCAACTCATCGCCACGGTACCCGTGGAAGTCGATGCCCTGCCCGGCCACCTGCTCGCGCTCCTTGCGCAACTGCTTGCGCTTGCGCGAGCTGAGGGTGTCGAGGAAATCCTGAAAGTCCCGGTAACCGCGATTGCGCCAGTGAAACTGGCAACCCAGGCGCTCCAGCCAGCCCGGCAGGCCAGCGAGCTGATCGTCCACGGCCTTGTCGGTGAAATTGATATGCGCGCCACTCAACTCGCCCTTGCCCAGGTACTCGGGTATCGCCTGCAGCAGAAGCAGGCCATCGGCCGCGTCGGCGGCCAGCAGGCGCGGCCCGCTCACCGGGCTGAACGGCACCGCGCCGAGCAGCTTCGGGTAGTAGGCGATCCCGGCCCGCTCGCAGGCATCGGCCCAGCCATGGTCGAACACGTACTCCCCGAACGAATGCCACTTGCGATAGGCCGGCAGTAACGCCCGCACCTGCCCCTCGCGCTCCAGCACCAGGTGTTCGGCCGCCCAACCGGTCGACGGCGCGACACTGGCGCTGTCTTCCAGCGCACTGAGGAATGCATGGCGCAGGAACGGCTGGCCAGCAGGCACCAGGGCATCCCAGGTCGCCGCCGGAAGATCGCGCAGATGGGCAAGGCTGTACAGGCTGGTCACGATTTCGACTCGCTGCGAAAGAGCCGCCAGTATCCCGGAAGAGTGCCATGACACTCAAATCATGACGTGCTCACTTAACCGCAGCGCCATCAAATAGACATCATTCTGTCACTCCCCCTCGCAATACTTGCGCCTGTTTTTCGAAGCCCCGGCAACCCGTCTAGCCAGGGCTTTTCCGAAGACATGCCAACTCGGGGCGGGCGCCAAGAGCCTCCCCACTTTTTTTTCAACAGGGAGAACCTTATGCGTCTTGTTTCTACACTTACCGGAGCAAGCCTCACCGGCATGATGCTGGCCCTGAGCGCTCCGGCCAGTGCTGCAGTTGACGCCAAGCTGCTCGAGATGCTCCGCGCCAATGGCTCGATCAACGAGGCGCAGTACAACGAACTGCAGGCCGATCTGGCTCAGGAAACCAAGGAAAAGGCAGACCAGAAGGCACAGGCCGATCGTCTGAGCTCCTTTGAGCAGAAAGTGGCCTGGGCCGCCAAGACCCAGATCAAGGGTGACGTGCGCCTGCGCTACGAAGACGTCAACGTCGACAACCCCAACAGCCGCAGCAACAACCAGGACCGTGAACGGGTCCGCGCCCGGGTCGGCTTCTACAGCGAGATCAACCCGCAGGTGGACGCCGGTGTGCGCGTGGCCACCGGCAGCAGTTCCGATGCCCGATCCACCAACCAGAGCCTGGACAACTACTTCGACAAGAAATCGCTGTGGGTCGACCTGGCCTACCTCGACTGGCACCCGACCGCCCTGCCGGGCCTGCACCTGATCGGCGGCAAGATGAACCAGCCCTGGGTGAGCATGGGCGACATCATCTGGGACAGCGACATCAACCCGGAAGGTATCGCCGTCACCTACAAGACCGACCTGGGCGGTGCCGAGCTGTTCGCCAGCGCCGGCCACTACAACCTGAAGGACAACGTCGACGGCGACGGCGTGCAGTTCAAGCACGACGCGCAGCTCTACCACGGCCAGTTGGGCACGCGCTTCGGTCTTGCCGACACCGTCAAGGTCACCGTGGGCGGCAGCATCTACGGCTATGACAACGACAAGAGCTCGACCGCCCTGCAGAACTTCGGCAACACCACCAACGAGTTCAACCTGGTGGAAGGTTTCGGGCAACTGGACTTCACCGGCTTCGCCATCCCGTTGTCGGCCTATGGCCAGTTCGTCAAGAACACAGACAGCACCGATGGTGCGGACAAGGCCTGGCTGGCGGGCCTGAAGACCAAGGTCGGTTCCTGGAGCCTCGACTACAACTACCGCGACGTACAGCGCAATGCCGTGGTCAGCCTGTTCACCGACTCCGACTTCGGTGCCGGCTTCACCGGTTCGCGTGGGCACAAGTTCAAGGTCGGCTACGAGATCGACAAGAACTTCTCCTTGGGCGCGGCCTACCTGATGGCCAAGACCGACCTGTCGCAATTGCCCAACAGCAATGCTGATGTCGACACCCTGCAGGTCGACCTGGAAGCCAAGTTCTAAGCGCGGGCTACCTGCGTCACCCAAGCGGGAAGTACCGACCCCATCCGGTACTTCCCGCTTTTTTGTCTAATGCCGAGGCCGCTTCGCGCCCAAAGCGACTGAGCGTTTCAATTGACCGGCAAGCCGGTACCGATCAGCGCTTGCGCAGAATCACGCTGCCAATCGAATACCCCGCGCCAAACGAACTCAGCACCCCCAGCGAACCTTTCGCCAAGTCATCCTGGTACAGGTGGAAGGCAATCACCGACCCCGCCGAGCTGGTATTGGCATAACGGTCGAGGATCACCGGCGCATCTTCCTCAGCCACGTCGCGGCCAACCAGTTTCTTGACGATCAGGTGGTTCATGCTCAGGTTCGCCTGGTGCAGCCAGAATCGCTTGACATCGCCAGGTTGCAGGTCGTTCTCCGCCAGGTGCTGGCCAATCAACTCGGCGACCATCGGGCAGACCTCGCGGAACACCTTGCGGCCTTCCTGGACGAACAACTTGTCCGGCGCGCCGATGCCCTCCTCCGCCGCGCGGTTGAGAAAGCCGAAGTTGTTGCGGATGTTGTTGGAGAACTGGGTCAGCAACTTGCTGCTGACGATCTCGAACTGGTGGGCCGAAGTGGCCCGGTCGGCACGCTCGATCAGCACCGCGGTGGCGGCATCGCCGAAGATGAAGTGGCTGTCGCGGTCACGGAAGTTCAGGTGGCCGGTGCAGATCTCCGGGTTGACCATCAGCACCGCGCGGGCCTGCCCCAACTGCACGCTGTTGGCGGCGGTCTGGATGCCGAAGGTAGCCGAGGAACAGGCCACGTTCATGTCGAAGGCGAACCCCTGGATGCCCAGCGCCTGCTGCACCTCGATGGCGATGGCCGGGTACGGGCGCTGCAGGTTGGAGCAGGCGACGATCACCCCATCGACGTCGGCGGCGCTGCGGCCGGCGCGCTCCAGGGCCTGGCGGGCGGCAGCGACGGCCATCTCGCAGAGGATCGACGGCTCGTCGTTGGAGCGCTCCGGCAGGCGTGGCTTCATGCGTTGCGGATCGAGGATGCCGGCCTTGTCCATGACGAAGCGGCTCTTGATCCCCGAGGCTTTCTCGATGAAGGCGGCGCTGGACTCGGCCAGGGCTTCGAGCTCGCCACGCTCGATGGCGGCGGCGTTGTCGTGGTTGTACTGGTGCACCCAGGTATTGAAGGAATCCACCAGCTCTTCGTTGGAAATGCTCTGGGCCGGGGTATACAGGCCGGTGCCGCTGATCACGACGTTATGCACGGTCGTTCCTCTGGTCAAAGGCCATCGCCATGTGGCGCTGGCTGGAATAATGGCACCTTAGTGCCAACTTTAAGACAAGCGCTTCGCGTTCGTTCGTCGGCAAGCCCGCCTCCACAGCGCGAGAGCGCATGACCTGTGGCAGCGGGCTTGCCCGCCAAGGGCCGCACCGCGGCCCCAAATTGCACCAATAGTGCCACAAGTGTGGAAGTTTATCCCTCCACCTGGCTCCACTGCTTGCCCAAACGTTTGTCGGAAACCGGCACCTTGGTACCCAGTTGCTGGGCGAACAACGACACCCGGTATTCCTCCAGCAACCAGCGGTACAGGGTCAGTTGCTCGTCACGCTTGCCTTCCTGGGCATGCTTGTCGGCGCGGGCCTTGTACTGGGCCCACAGGTTGCTCAGCTCGCCACTCCAGACCCGGTCCTTCTGCACCTGGGCGCCGAGCTTCTCCAGGCGCAGTTCCACCGCCTTGAGGTAACGCGGCAGCTCCTTGAACCAGGCCGCCGGCGTCTCGCGGACGAAGCCCGGGTAGACCAGGTTGGCAAGTTGCTGCTTGATGTCGTTGAGCGCCACCGCCTGGCTCAGGTCGATCTTGCCCTTGAAGCGCTTCTGCAGGCCGTGCCACAGCTTGAGCACCTCCAGCGTCTGGCGGGCCAGGCGTTCGGCGTGCTCGGCCCAACTGCCACGCTTGCGCTCGGCAAGCCCGGCCAGCGCCGCACCGTCCCGTGGCAGTTGCGCCTCGCCTTCGAGGATGCAACTGTCGAGGCTGGCCAGCAGGATGTCCTCCACCAACGCCTCGACCCGCCCCAGTTCGCGGTACAGCAGGCCCAGCTCGGTCAGCCCCGGCAGCTTGCCGCGCAGGAACTTGGCAGGCTCGGCCAGTTGCTGCAGCAACAGGCGCTGCAGGGCACGACGGTGCTGGAACTCGGCCTCGGCCTGGGTCGAGAAGCGCCCCTCGCGCACCGTGCCGTTTTCTTCCACCAGCGCCGGGTAGACCGTCAGCGACAGGCCGGCGATCTTCTGCTGGGCGGTCTGCGCCACCTCGGCGAAGGCCTTGGCTTGCACCGGCTGCTCGGCCTTCTCGTTGCGCGGCAGGGCCAGCGCGGCCTGGCTGGCGGCGGCGAAGCGCGCGGTCAGCTCGGCCAGGTCGCGGCCTTCGCCGAGGAACTTGCCCTGGCCGTCGACCACCTCGATGTTCATGCGCAGGTGCCCTTCCACCAGGCTTGCCGCTTCCGCCCAGGCCTCATCGGACACCCGTGCGCCCGTCATGCGCAGCAACTCCTGGCCCAGCGATTGCGCCAGGGCGCCCTGGCCGAAGGCCATGCGCGACAACGCAGCCTTGACGAAGTCCGGCACCGGCACGAAGTTCTTGCGCAGGGCCTTGGGCAGGTTGCGCACCAGGGCCACGCACTTGGCTTCCAGCAGGCCCGGCACCAACCACTCCAGGCGCTCGCCCGGCAGGTTCGGCAACAATGGCGCCGGTACCCGCACGGTCACGCCGTCACGCGGGTGGCCCGGCTCGAAGTGATAGGTCAGCGGCAGGCGCAGTTCGCCGATCTGCAGATGGTCTGGATACTGCGCCGCGGTGACTTCGCTGGCCTCGCGGGCCAGCACGTCTTCCTCGCGCATGATCAGAAGGTTCGGGTCCTTCTGACTGTTGATCCGGTACCAGCTGTCGAAAGTCGCGGTCTGGTGGATCTCCGCCGGCAGGCGTGCCTCGTAGAAGGCGTAGAGGGTTTCTTCATCGGCAAGGATGTCGCGACGACGGGCCTTGGCCTCCAGCTCGTCAAGTTGCTCGAGCAGGCGCTTGTTGGCCGACAGGCACTTGGCCCGCGACTGGATCTGGCCGCCGACCAACCCCTCGCGGATGAACAGCTCACGCGACACCACCGGGTCGATCGGGCCGAAGTGCACCGGCCGGCGCCCGACCAGGATCAACCCGTACAAGGTGATCTGCTCGTAGGCCACCACCTGCCCCCGCTTCTTCTCCCAGTGCGGCTCGAAGTGGTTCTTCTTCACCAGGTGGGTCGCCAGCGGCTCGATCCAGTCCGGCTCGATCCTGGCCACCATGCGCGCGTACAGCTTGGTCGTCTCCACCAGTTCGGCGGCCATCACCCACTGTGGGCGCTTGCGGCCCAGGCCCGAGGACGGGTGAACCCAGAAGCGACGCTGGCGGGCCCCCTGGTAGTCGCCCTCCTCGGTCTTGTGGCCGACCTGGCTGAGCAAGCCGCTGAGGATCGCCTTGTGCACCTTCTGGTAGTCGGACGGCTCCTTGTTCACCGCCAACTGCAGGTCACGGCAGATCAGCGCCAACTGGCGATGGGCATCCCGCCACTCGCGAAGGCGAAGGTAGTTGAGGAACTGCTTGCGGCACCAGTTGCGCAGCGGGTTGGCGGTCAGCGCCTGACGCTGCTCCTCGAAACCGCGCCACAGGTTGACCAGCGCGGCGAAGTCGGAGTCGACATCCTTCCACTGGGCATGCGCCTGGTCAGCGGCCTGCTGGCGCTCCGGCGGGCGTTCGCGTGGGTCCTGCACCGACAGGGCACTGGCGACGATCAGCACCTCCTGCAGGCTGCCCAGGCGCGCGCCTTCGAGCAGCATGCGGCCCAACCGAGGGTCGATCGGCAGGCGCGCCAGCTGGCGACCCAGTGGCGTCAGCTGATTCTCGCGGTTGACTGCCGACAGCTCCTGCAACAGGTTGAAGCCGTCGCTGATGGCCTTGCCATCCGGCGGTTCGATGAACGGGAAGGCATCGATCGCGCCGAGGCGCAGGTGCAGCATCTGCAGGATCACCGCCGCCAGGTTGGTGCGCAGGATCTCCGGGTCGGTGAAGGCCGGCCGGCTGTTGAAATCCTCTTCGCTGTACAGGCGCACGCAGATGCCCGGTTCGACCCGGCCGCAGCGGCCCTTGCGCTGGTTGGCGCTGGCCTGGGACACCGCCTCGATCGGCAGGCGCTGGACCTTGGCACGGTAGCTGTAGCGGCTGATGCGCGCGGTGCCGGTGTCGATCACGTAGCGAATGCCCGGCACGGTCAGCGAGGTCTCGGCGACGTTGGTGGCCAGCACCACGCGGCGCCCGGCATGGGGCTGGAAGATCCGCTGTTGCTCGGCCGGTGACAGGCGCGCATACAGCGGCAGGATCTCGGTGTGACGCAACTGGGCCTTGCGCAGGATCTCCGCGGCATCGCGGATCTCCCGCTCGCCCGGCAGGAACACCAGCACGTCGCCCGGCCCCTTGCCTTCGCTGCGCTCGTGCTGTGCCAGCTCATCCAGGGTGGCGAGGATCGCCTGGTCGACGGTGAGGTCGTCCTCGACCGGGTTGCCTTCTTCGTCCTGCTCGCTGGTCAGCGGGCGGTACCAGGTTTCGACCGGGTAGGTTCGCCCGGACACCTCGATGATCGGTGCACCATCGAAATGCTTGGAGAAACGCTCCAGGTCGATGGTCGCCGAGGTGATGATCAGCTTGAGCTCCGGACGGCGGTGCAGCAGGGTCTTGAGGTAGCCGAGCAGGAAGTCGATGTTCAGGCTGCGCTCGTGGGCCTCGTCGACGATGATCGTATCGTAGCGCTCGAGGAAGCGGTCGTGCTGGGTCTCGGCCAGCAGGATGCCGTCGGTCATCAGCTTGACCAAGGTATTGGCATCGCTCTGGTCCTCGAAACGCACCTGGTAGCCGACCAACCCACCCAACGGCGTGCCCAGCTCCTCGGCCACCCGCGCCGCCACGCTGCGCGCGGCGATCCGGCGCGGCTGGGTGTGGGCGATCAGGCCGTGGCGGCCACGGCCCATCTCCAGGCAGATCTTCGGCAACTGGGTGGTCTTGCCCGAGCCGGTCTCGCCGGCGATCACCAGCACCTGGTGCTCGGCCAGGGCCTTCTTGATCTCGTCGCGCTTGGCGGCGATCGGCAGGCTGTCGTCGTAGCGGATGTGTGGCACGCGCTGCTGGCGCGCGCTGACCTGGGCGCAGGACGCCTGGACCTTCTCCACCCACTGGGCCAGGCGCGCCTCGTCGGGACGCTTGCGCAGCTCGTGCAGTTGCCGCCGCAGGCGATGGCGGTCGGCGATCATGGCGTGGTCGAGGTTCTTCAGCAGTTGGTCGATGGCGTGGTGGTCTGTCATGGGGCTTTCTAATGAGGCAGGCGGCCCTGCTTTTTTCATGATCGGCTTTCGAAGAGGCGGGATTGTCGCAGATTTCCGGGCCGTCTGTACCGGCGCATTCCCGTTGCCATCGAGGCCGCTTCGCCGGCAAGCCGGCTCCCACGGGCTCCAATGGTGTTACCGAATCACGTGCCAGGCAGAGAAATCTACAGGCGCGAGCGTTGCCAGGGCGCCCACAATGTTTAGCCATCCCTGGACTGAAGGTTGCCATTCACTGCTTTAATCAACCTTACGCCTCGTGTGAGTATCGATCCATGACCCGCCTCCCGATCATCGCGCGCTCGCTGTCACGCCCTTCCCTACCGAAGGCCCGGGCCCGCGCCGGCGAAAACCCGCTGGTACATGTCATCCTCGCCTTCTGGGCCCTCTGGCACTGCCGCCACGCTCGCCCACCGGATACGTCGCCCCGGCTTGCCTGACCCACCCCGGCCGCCCTTGGCCGGCGTCTTCAGCCCGACCGACCGTATGCATACGGTGGTCCCGTGCGCCTGCGGGCGCGAGCGACAGCATCATGCACTTTGACAACCCGGAACACGCCAGGCGCTTTCTGGCCGACAACCCCGATATCGACCTGTTCGAACTGTTCATCCTCGACGCCAACGGCGTACCGCGCGGCAAGCTGCTGCACCGCGAGGAACTGCTGGCGGTCTACGAGACCGGCCGGCCACTGCCCAGCACCATCCTCGGCCTGACCCTCAACGGCGACGACGTGGAGGACTCCGGCCTGGTCTGGGATGTAGGCGATATCGATTGCCGCGCCTACCCCGTGGACGGCAGCCTGGTGCGCCTGCCCTGGCGCCGTGTACCGACCGCCGCGCTGCAGGTCAGCATGCACCCCAGCGAAGGGCTGCCAGCCAGCGTGGCCGACCCACGCCATGTGCTGCTGCGCACCATCGAGGCACTCGAGGCCGACGGCTATCACCCGGTGATGGCCTGCGAGCTGGAGTTCTACCTGCTCGACCAGCAGCGCGACGCCCAGGGGCGTCCGCAGCCGGCACTGGACCAGGACGGCGGCCGGCCGCGCACCACCCAGGTCTATGGCCTGCGCGAGTTGGAGCAGATCGAGCCGTTCCTCGCCGACCTCTATGCCGCGTGCAAGGCCCAAGGCATCCCGGCGCGCACGGCGATCTCCGAATACGCCCCCGGCCAGGTGGAAATCACCCTGGAGCATGGCGATGCGCTGGCCGCCATGGACCAGGCCGTGCGCTACAAGCGCCTGGTCAAGGGCGTGGCCAACGCCCATGGCATGCAGGCCTGCTTCATGGCCAAGCCGTTCGACCACCTGGCCGGCACCGGCATGCACATGCACCTGAGCCTGGCCGATGCCGAGGGTCGCAACCTGTTCGCCAGCGACGACCCGGCCGGCACCCCGCTGCTGCGCCAGGCGGTCGGCGGCATGCTGCGCCACCTGCATGAATCGCTGTTGCTGTTCTGCCCCAATGCCAACTCCTACCGGCGTTTCCAAGCCAACAGCTATGCACCGCTGGCGCCGACCTGGGGTGTCGACAACCGTACCGTCAGCCTGCGCGTGCCAGGCGGGCCGGCCAACAGCCGGCATGTGGAGCACCGTATCTGCGGTGCCGACGCCAATCCCTATCTGGCAGCGGCGGCAATCCTCGCCGCTGCCCACCAAGGCATCCGCGAGCAACTGGACCCTGGCGCCCCGGTACAGGGCAATGGCTACGCCCAGGCCACCGAATACCTGCCGACCGACTGGCTGACCGCCCTCGACGCCCTGGAGCGCTCGGGCTGGGCCAGGCAAGCCCTGGGCGAGGGCTTCCTCGGCGTCTACCTCAAGGTCAAGCGCGCCGAATACCGCCAGTTCATGGCCGAAGTCGGCGAACAGGACTGGCGCTGGTACCTGCACCAGGCCTGAGCCCCTACTCCATTCCCGTGAAGGAACGATCATGAATGCAGCAGTGAAGAACGGGACGGCCCAGCGCGCGCCGTCCTACTACAGCGCCACCCTCAACGACCTGACCCAGTACCCGACCCTGCAAGGTACCGAGCAGGTGGACGTGGCGATCATCGGCGGCGGTTTCACCGGCGTGGCCACGGCGGTGGAACTGGCCGAGCGCGGCCTGAAGGTGGCCATCGTCGAGACCAACCGCATCGGCTGGGGCGCCAGCGGCCGCAATGGCGGCCAGGTCACCGGCAGCCTGTCGGGCGACGAGGCCATGCGCACGCAGATGCGCCAGCGCCTGGGCAGCGAGGTCGACGACTTCATCTGGCACCTGCGCTGGCGTGGCCACCAGATCATCGAGCAAAGGGTTGAGCGCTATGGCATCGCCTGCGACCTCAAGCGCGGCCACCTGCACGCGGCGATGAAACCCTCGCACATGGACGAGCTGCGCGCCTTCGAGGCCGAAGCCCAGCGCCGGGGCATGGGCGAGCAGGTGCAGTTGCTCGACCGCACCGCCGTGGCCGAACACCTGCAGAGCCCGCTGTACCTGGGCGCGTTGAAGAACCGCCGCAACCTGCACCTGCACCCGCTGAACCTGTGCATGGGCGAAGCCCGTGCCGCCCACGCGCTGGGCGCGCAGGTGTTCGAAAACTCCGAGGTGCTGGAGATCGTCCATGGCCCGCGCCCGGCGGTGGTCACCGCCCAGGGCCGCATCGAGGCGCGCCAGGTGCTGCTGGCTGGCGATGTCTACCACCGCCTGGAAAAACGCCAGCTCAAGGGCAAGATCTTCCCCGCCATGGGTGGCATCGTCACCACCGCGCCACTGGGCGAGCTGGCCGAGCAGATCAATCCCCAGGACCTGGCGGTCTACGACTGCCGCTTCGTCCTCGACTACTACCGCCTGACCGCCGACAAGCGCCTGCTGTTCGGCGGTGGCGCCAACTACTCGGGCAAGGATTCGCGGGACATCGAAGGCGAGCTGCGCCCGTGCATCGAACGCACCTTCCCGGCGCTCAAGGGCGTGCCGATCGAGTTCCAGTGGAGCTGCGCCATGGGCATCGTGGTCAACCGCATCCCGCAGTTGGGCAAGCTCTCGGACAACGTCTGGTACTGCCAGGGCTACTCCGGGCACGGCATCGCCACCAGCCACATCATGGGCGAAATCATGGCCGAGGCCCTGACCGGTACGCTGGAAAAGTTCGACACCTTCGCGGGGTGCAAGCACATCAAGGTGCCGATGGGGGATCTGTTGGGCAACCCGCTGCTGGCGGCGGGGATGTGGTACTACCAGATGCTGGAGAAGCTGCGCTGACCTGGAGCTTGGGGCCGCCTCACGGCCCCGATAGCCAATCAGGCGATCTTCTTCAGGCCCTGTTTCTTCAGCTCTTCGTCGCGCAGTTCGCGGCGCAGGATCTTGCCGACGTTGGTGGTCGGCAAGACATCGCGGAACTCGATATAGCGTGGCACCTTGTAGCCGGTGACGTTGGCACGCATGTGCTCCATCACCTGCTCCTTGGTCAGGGTCATGCCCGGCTTGACCACGATGAACACCTTGATCACCTCGCCGGACTTCTCGTCCGGCACGCCGATCGCCGCGCATTGCAGCACGCCCGGCAGGCCGGCGAGCACGTCTTCCAGCTCGTTCGGGTAGACGTTGAAACCCGACACCAGGATCATGTCCTTCTTGCGGTCGACGATGCGCATGTAGCCGTCCGGCTGGATCACGGCGATGTCGCCGGTCTTCAGCCAGCCGTCCTGGTCGAGGATCTCGGCGGTGGCTTCTTCGCGCTGCCAGTAGCCCTTCATCACCTGCGGGCCCTTGACGCACAGCTCGCCCACCTCGCCCAAGGCCAGCTCGCGGCCGCTGTCGTCGATGACCTTGCACAGCGTCGAAGGCACCGGGATGCCGATGGTACCGATCTGGTTGGCCTCTGCCGGGTTGACCGCCGCTACCGGGCTGGTCTCGGTCATGCCGTAGCCTTCGCAGATGGCGCAGCCAGTCACGGCCTTCCAGCGCTCGGCCACGCTCAGTTGCAGGGCCATGCCACCCGACAAGGTGATCTTCAGCGCCGAGAAGTCCAGGGCGCGGAAGGCGTCGTTGTTGCACAGGGCGACGAAGAGGGTATTGAGCCCGACGAAGCCGCTGAACCGCCACTTGCCCAGCTCCTTGACCATGGCCGGCAAGTCGCGCGGGTTGCTGATGAGCACGTTGTGGTTGCCGATCAGCATCATGGCCATGCAATGGAAGGTGAAGGCATAGATGTGGTACAGCGGCAGCGGGGTGATGAGGATCTCGCACCCTTCCTGCAGGTTCGACCCCATCAGCGCCCGGCACTGCAGCATGTTGGCCACCAGGTTGCGGTGGGTCAGCATGGCGCCCTTGGCAACGCCGGTGGTGCCACCGGTATACTGCAGCACGGCAACGTCGTTGAGCTGCGGATTGGCCTCGGTCACCGGCCCGCCCTTGCCCAGGGCCAGGGCATCGTTGAAGCGTATGGCGCCAGGCAGGCTGTAGGCCGGCACCATCTTCTTCACGTACTTGATCACACTGTTGATCAGCACGCGCTTGAGCGGGGGCAGCAGGTCAGCCACCTCGGTGACGATGACATGCTTGACCTGGGTCTTGGGCACGACCTTCTCGGCCAGGTGCGCCATGTTGGCCAGGCAGACCAGGGCCTTGGCACCCGAGTCGTTGAACTGGTGCTCCATCTCCCGCGCGGTGTACAGCGGGTTGGTGTTGACCACGATCAGGCCGGCGCGCATGGCGCCGAACACGGCCACTGGGTATTGCAGGACATTGGGCAGTTGCACGGCGATCCGGTCGCCGGGCTTGAGGTCGGTATGCTGTTGCAGCCAGGCGGCGAAGGCCCCCGACAGGGCATACAGCTCGCCGTAGGTGATGGTCTTGCCCAGGTTGCTAAAGGCCGGCTTGTCGGCAAAGCGTTGGCAGGACTGCCGAAGCACCGCCTGGATGTTGGGGAATTCGTCAGGATTGATTTGTGCCGTAATCCCGGCGGGGTACTTATCCTTCCAAAAATTTTCGATCATGGAAGCCCACTCCTTCAGCAACAGCGAATTCGTCACGCGTTGTGCGTTTATTATTGATATGGGATGACGGCTCATTGCAACCGGATCCTCTGGAAGCGCGCCGAGAGTAACAGCTTTGCCGGGGGTCGCCTAGAGGCCAAAATGGCCCGACTGGTCACAAAATGACTCAAAGAATGATGCAGGTCATTTTTAGAGTATTAACTTGAAAGCTGCAAGCTATCAGCCTCAAGCTGCAAGAAAGAGCGACGCCGAACGCTCTATCTCGCGGCTCGAAGCTTGGAGTGTCGGGCGATGCGGAACGCTTTTTCTTGCAGCTCGAAGACAACTCAGGCGATATCGCGCAGCTCGCGGCGCAGGATCTTGCCCACCGGGGTCATGGGCAGGGATTCACGCAGGACGATATGCTTGGGCACCTTGTAGCCGGTGAAGTTGGCCTTGCAGAAGGCCTTGAGTTCCTCGATGCTCAGCCCCGCCTCGCGCGGCACCACGAACAGCTTGACCGCCTCGCCGGAGCGCTCGTCCGGCACGCCGATGGCCGCACAGTTGGCCACCTGCGGGTGGGCCATGACCACATCCTCGATCTCGTTGGGGTACACGTTGAAACCCGAGACGATGATCATGTCCTTCTTGCGGTCGACGATGCGGGTGAAGCCGTCCGGATCGATCACCGCGATGTCGCCGGTCTTCAGCCAGCCCTCGGCATCGAGGGTCTGTGCGGTGGCCTCGGGTTGGCCCCAGTAGCCCTTCATCACCTGCGGCCCCTTGATGCACAGCTCGCCGCGCTCGCCCAGGGGCAGTTCGTTGCCGTCGTCGTCGATGACCTTGAACGCCGTGCCCGGCACCGGGATGCCCACGGTGCCCAGGCGCGCCAGTTCACCATAGGGGTTGGTGCTGGCCACCGGCGAGGTCTCGGTCAGGCCGTAGCCTTCGACGATACGGCAGCCCGTCAGTTGCTCCCAGCGCTCGGCGGTGGCCTTGACCAGCGCAGTGCCGCCGGAGTTGGTGACCTTGAGCGCGGAAAAGTCCAGGGACTTGAAGCCGGGATGGTCCATCAGCGCGACGAACAACGTGTTCAGGCCCAGCAACGCCGAGAAACGCCACTTGCCCAGTTCCTTGATGAACCCAGGGATGTCGCGGGGATTGGTGATCAGCACGTTGTGGTTGCCGGTGACCATCATGCACATGCAGTTCCCCGTGAACGCATAGATGTGGTACAGCGGCAGCGGCGCGATCATGACCTCCTGGCCCTCCTTGATCAGCGGCTGCCCGTCCGGGCCGTGCTGGGAGAAACAAGCCAGCACCTGCAGCATGTTGGCCACCAGGTTGCCGTGGGTGAGCATGGCGCCCTTGGCCAAGCCCGTGGTGCCACCGGTGTACTGCAGCACGGCGATGTCGTCGAGGGTCAGCGCCACCGGCTTGTGGACTTGCGCCCGGCCCTGGCGTAGCACCTGCTTGAACGACACGGCCTGGGGCAAGTGGTAGGCCGGGACCATCTTCTTCAGCTTGTCGACCACGGTATTGACCAGCCATCCCTTGGCGGTCGGCAGCAGGTCGCCCATCTTCGCCTCGATCAGGTACTCGATGCCGGTATCGCCCAGCACTTCCTGCACACGCTTGCCGAACATGTTCAGGTAGACCAGGGCGCGGGCGCCGGAGTCCTTGAACTGGTGGCGCATCTCGCGCTCGGTGTAGAGCGGGTTGGTGTTGACCACGACCAGGCCGGCACGCATCGCGCCGAACACGGCGATGGGGTACTGCAGGACGTTGGGCATCTGCACCGCGATGCGATCGCCCGGGGCCAGGTCGGTGTGCTGTTGGAGCCAGGCGGCGAAGGCCGCGGAATGGCGCTCCAGTTCGGCGTAGGTGAGGGTCACGCCGAGGTTGCTGAACGCCGGACGGTCGGCGAAGCGCTTGCAGGAGCGTTCGAAGACCTCGACGACGGATGTGTAGGCGTTGATGTCAATGGTGGAAGGCACGCCCGCCGGGCGTTTGTCATTCCAGAAGTCGGCTTGCATTTATTGTTGTTCCTCTGCCTGGACCGTCCCTGACCTGATTGCCTGATGCAAAAAGGCGTTGAGCCGACGTTAGCAGGTAACCCGGAGGTGGCAAATACGCCAAGTGCTGCCATTAACATTGTGAATCTTATTTGTGCCCTTCCTGCAATCCTGCCCGTTGCGCATACACTGTCTCGAACCCAGGAGCAAAGGATCCGCCATGCCCCATGACGCCTTCTGGCTGCCGGCCAGCGAGCATTGCAGCCTGTATGTCCACCAGTGGCTGCCGAGCTCGCCGGTCAAGGCCGTGGTGCTGCTGGCCCATGGCATGGCCGAGCACGCCGGGCGCTACCAGCGCCTGGGCCATGCCCTGAGCGACGCCGGCTTCGCCCTGCTCGCCCCGGACCTGCGCGGCCACGGCCGCACCGCCGAGCTGGGCAGCCTGGGCCTGTTCGCCCGCCGGCACGGTTGGGAGGCCGTGGTCAACGACCTGGGCCTGCTCGCCCAGCACATCGGCCAGCAGTTTCCCGGCACCCCGCTGTTCCTGTTCGGCCACAGCATGGGCAGCTACATCGCCCAGGCCTACCTGTTGCACCACAGCGCCAGCCTGCAGGGGGCGATCCTCAGCGGCTCCAACTACCAACCGGCGGCGCTGTACCGCGCTGCTGGCCTGATCGCCCGGCTCGAAGCCTGGCGCCAGGGGCCGCAGGGCAAGAGCGCGCTGATCGAGTGGCTGTCGTTCGGCGCGTTCAACAAGGCCTTCAAGCCCAATCGCACCGCCTTCGACTGGCTCAGCCGCGACGCCGCCGAGGTCGACCGCTACCTCGCCGACCCGCTGTGCGGCTTTCGCTGCTGCAACCAGCTGTGGCTCGACCTGCTCCATGGCCTGGCGCAGATCAGCCAGCCGAAGAACCTGGCGCAGATCGACCCGAACCTGCCGATCCTGGTGCTCGGTGGCGACTGTGACCCGGTCAGCGCCGGCAAGCGCCTGAAGGGCCTGGCCGGCGCCCTGCGTGCCACCGGCAACCGGCATGTACAGCTGCGTCTCTACCCCCAGGCACGGCACGAACTGCTCAACGAGACCAATCGCGACGAGGTCACCGCCGATATCCTCGGCTGGCTGGAGCAGGCGCTGGCCCTGGGCCGACCTGCCCGCAGCGAATGATGTACACTCCCCCGTCCGCCCTCTCAAGGAAACCCCGCCCCGATGACCCAGGTCACCAATACGCCCTACGAAGCCCTCGAAATCGGTCAGAAAGCCAGCTACGAGAAGTCCGTCGAAGAACGCGATATCCAGCTGTTCGCCGCGATGTCCGGTGACCACAACCCGGTACACCTGGATGCCGAGTTCGCCGCCAAGAGCATGTTCCGCGAGCGGATCGCCCACGGCATGTTCAGCGGTGCGCTGATCAGCGCCGCGGTCGCCTGCACCCTGCCCGGCCCCGGCACCATCTACCTGGGCCAGCAGATGAGTTTCCAGAAGCCGGTGAAGATCGGCGATACCCTCACCGTGCGCCTGGAAATCCTCGAGAAACTGCCCAAGTTCAAGGTGCGTATCGCCACCAACGTGTACAACCAGCACGACGAGCTGGTGGTCGAAGGCGTGGCCGAGATCCTCGCCCCGCGCAAGCAGCAGACCGTCGAGCTGGTCAGCCCGCCGAACTTCGTCGCCAGCTGATCCTGGGCACGGCCTCGCTCAAGAGGTACCCAACGTTTTCAGGCGGCGTTCGATATGCCGCCGCTCCGGCCCCTGGCGGGTAAGCGCCAGGGCTTGGCGCCAGGCATCCCGCGCCTGCTCGGCCTGGCCCAACTGGTGATGCAGCTCGGCCCGGGCGGCATGGGCCAGGTGATAGTCGAGCAGTTCGCCACGGGCCAGGATCGCCTCGACCGCCGCCAGCCCGGCCCGCGCCCCGTCCCGCCTGGCCAGCGCCGCCGCCCGGTTCAGCTCCACCACCGGCGACGGCCAATGGCGCTGCAGCACATCGTACAGCCCGACGATCTCGTCCCAATCCGTTTCCTCGGCACTGGCGGCCTCGGCATGCACCGCGGCGATCGCCGCCTGCAGGCTATAGGCGCCATACTCCCGGCTACGCAACGCCTGGCGTACCAGGCGGCAACCTTCGTCGATCCGCTCCCGGTCCCACAGGCTGCGATCCTGCTGGTCGAGCAGCACCAGTTCACCGTCGGCATCGCTGCGCGCGCGCAGCCGCGAGGCCTGCAACAGCATCAGCGCCAGCAGGCCGAGCACTTCCGCATCCGGCAGCAACTGGGCCAGCAGGCGGCCAAGGCGGATCGCCTCGTCGCACAGCTCACGCTGCACCAGGTCTTCACCCACAGACGCCGAATAGCCCTCGTTGAACACCAGGTAGATCACCCGCAACACGCTTTCCAGGCGCTCGGGCAGTTCGGCCAGCGCCGGTACCTGATAGGGGATGCGCGCGTCACGGATCTTGGCCTTGGCACGGACGATACGCTGGGCGATGGTCGCCGGGCTCTGCAGGAAGGCACGGGCGATCTGCTCGGTGGTCAGGTCGCAGACTTCGCGCAGGGTCAGCGGTACCTGGGCGTCGGCGGCCAGGGCCGGGTGACAGCAGGTGAAGATCAGTCTCAGGCGGTCGTCCACCAGCAATTCCTCGTCGCCAGGATCCTGCGCCTGCCCCTCCAGGAGCAGGATCAGCTCCGCCTGGGAACGGTCGAAACGGGCGCGCCTGCGCAGTGCGTCGATCGCCTTGAAACGGCCAGTGGACACCAGCCAGGCCCGAGGGTTGTCCGGAATGCCGTCGCGCTGCCAGCGCTCGACGGCAATGAAGAAGGCATCATGCATGGCCTCCTCGGCCAGGTCGAAGTCGCCCAGCAGGCGGATCAGGGTCGCCAGGACGCGCCGGGAATCGCGGCGGTAGACCGCCTCGACCTGGGCGCGCACCTGCTGCGCGTCGGCCATCAATCCGGCATCCGCTGGGTCACCACCTCGACCAGACGGTCCAGGCTCTCCCCCCAGCCCTCGTGGAAGCCCATTTCTTCATGGGCGCGGCAGTCAGCGGCATTCCAGTGCCAGGCGCGGGCGGTGTAGCGGGTCTTGCCCTGCTCCTCGTCGAAGGTCACCACCGCGGTCATGAACGCCTTGTCGGAGGGTACCCAACCCGGCCCGAAGGCATCCGTGAACACCAGCCGCTGCGGCGCGACGATCTCGAGGAACACCCCCTGGTTGGGATACTCGGTCCCATCGGGGGCGCGCATCAGGGTACGCAGCACCCCGCCGACCCACAGCTGCAGCTCGCATTCCGGGGTGGTCATGCCATGGGGGCCCCACCATTGCGTCAGCCACTGGGGGTCGGTCCAGGCGCGGAACACCTTGGCCGGCGGTGCATCGATCAAGCGGCTGATGGACAGTTCATGCTGCGCCTGTCCCAGGCCTGGTTGTGCAAGGCTCATGCGTGTCGTTCTCCGTTGTCAGGGTTGCAACTCGCGCACCGGCCGCACCTCGACGCTGCCGACCCGCGCCGCCGGAATCCCCTTGGCGATGTTCAGCGCCTCGTTGAGGTCGCGGGCATCGACCAGATAGAAACCGGCCAACTGTTCCTTGGTCTCGGCGAAGGGACCGTCGGTCAAGCTCATGCGTCCACCGCGCATGCGCACCGTGGTGGCGGTCTGCACCGACTTGAGCGCCTCGGCCGCGAGCATGCGCCCGCCATTTTGCAAGGACTCGGCATAGGCCATGCACTCGGCGTCTTCGGGGCTGTCGGGCAGGCTGTGCAGCAGCCCTTCGTCACAATAGACCAGGCACAGGTATTTCATGGTCGTCTCCAACGCTACGCAGGGGTGGGTTTGCCGATGAGCGGCCGCGATCAGGGCTTGAGGTCGAACATGGCTTTCTGGGTTTCCATGTCGAACGGTGCCGACCAGTGCTCGTGGATGACCTGCCACTGCCCGCCCCTACGACGATAGCCGACGGTGGCGCGCATGAAGCCGCACTGGCTTTCGTCGTCCGCCGGGCCGCAGCGGTTGAGCCAGTGGGCCAGGCCCAGGTCGCCGTCGGCATAGACGGTCAGTTGCGTCAGTTCGAAGACCATGGGGCCGGTGCAGTGGCTCATGCACATTTCCCAGTGGGCCTGGTAGTCGGCCTTGTTCTTGAACTGCAAGGCCTGGATGGCATCGAACGCCACGATGTCGTCGGCATAGGGCGCGGCGATCGCCTCCAGGTCGCGGTCGCGCACGGCCTGCATCCAGCGCTCGATCAGTTGGCGGATCTCGGTTTCGGCTGCGGTGTTCATCGGTGTTTCCTCCGATCGGTCATGAGCGGGTGACGCCGGGAACATCCGGCGCCTTCACTCCTGGTCGAACGGTGATCGGGGAAATCGACAGGACATGGAAAAAAATTTTCGCACCAGGCCGGGAAGGTGAGGCCGGGGCTTGGCGGCACTTTGTCATTTTAGGGCTGCCTTGCAGCCCAGATGGGCCCTGGCGGACCTGCTAGCCCCCCATGACCCGCTCAAGCGGAATCCAGACCTCCATCACCGCACCAGGGTCGGTAGGATCGAACCCCGCCGGATAGCGCTCGAACACCGCCGCATTGGCCGAACGCTCGCCCGAGGCCGGCAGCCACTGCTCGAAGATGGCATCGAAGGTATCCTTGATGCCTTGCAAGCTGCCACGATGCTCGAACACGGCATAGCGCTGAGGGGCGAGCGTCAACGTACTGAAGCCCTCGGGCAGGCCGCCGGCCTCGGTCACTTCGACGCCTGCCAGGTAGTCGAACCCGCCCAGCCCGTCCGGGTGGTAGCACACGCCATAGCTGTCCAGGCCATGCTGGCCCGGCACGCAGCCGATATGCGGGCCGAAACGCTGCCACAGGCGTGGCAGCCCACTGATGTCGCGCATGTCGAAGCGCTCGGCGAAGCCGGCGAGGAGCAGTGCCCTGCCATCTTCGTAACGGGAAGGGGTGATGGGTGTCGCGGTCATGTCCATTGCCTCTGTGAGCCCACACGAATGCGCCAGCGTAGCGCGGATACGCCCCGCCGGGCTATAGGGCCGGGCTGGCCAGGATGAACTCGCGATAGCCAGAAACGATCACGTAGACGGCGAAATAACAGAAAATCGCTGCCGATAGCAGGTAGGACCAGGTCAGCAAGCGGTCCCCCAGAAGGCGTCCACCATGACTGGCGATGCCACACAGGCCCAGGCACCAGACCAGCCCGGCGGCGAAGAAGCCGCCGAGGAACAACCCGGCCTCCAGCAGGCTGCCGCCACCGGAGCGAGAGATCAGCACCCCGCCCACGGCGGCGAACCAGAGGATCGCACTGGGCGAGGACATGGCCAGGAAGATCCCACGCAGGAACTCCCGCCAGCCCGACTCCAGCACCACCTGCCCACGGGCCTCCAGGTGGCCACCGCGCCAGGCCGCCAGCAACATCTTCACGGCGAACCAGGCCAACAGCACCGAGCCGCCCAGCCAGAGCCCCCAGCGCACCGCCTCGAACTGCAACAGCACGGTCATCCCCGCCAGCGCCGCGACGGCGTACAGCAGGTCACCGACGCAGGTTCCCAGGCCCAGCCAGAAGCCCTGGAGGAAACCCCGGCGCATGGCCAGGGTGATCATGGCGATATTGGCGACACCGATGTCCAGGCACAGGGACAGGCTGAGAAGAAAACCGTTGGAAAAAGGCATGCGGCACTCGTTTGCGGGACGAAGATCTGAGGCAGGCGCCATTGTGCCTGAGCGATGCAACTGGCGCTTACATTCGCCTTCCAGACGAGGTAAATCGCAAAAACACGCCCTCAGTCCCCAAGCAAGACCCGTGCATAGCGCTCCCGGTCCACATTCGCCCCGCTGAGCACTACCGCCACCCGCTTGCCAGCCTGGCGCTCGCGCTCCTGGATCAGCGCCGCCAGGGCTGCGGCGCCAGCGCCTTCGGCGGTGTTGTGGGTGGCTTCGTGGTAGAGGCGCATGGCCGCGGCGATCTCGCGGTCGTCGACGCGGACGATGCGCGCGGCATGCGCCTGGACCAGGGCGAAGGCATCAGGATGGGGCACGCGGCAGGCCATGCCATCGGCGAAGGTGTCGGCGGTGGCGGTGGTGACGATGCGGCCCTGCTCGATGCTCTGGGCGTAGGCGTCGGCGGCGCTGGAGACCACGCCAACGATCTGCGTGCGCAGCCCCAGCAGGTTGCGCGCCTGGATCAGCCCACAGATCCCCGAACCCATGCCGATCGGCACATAGACGCAGTCCAGCTCGCCAACCGCCTCGAACAGCTCCAGCGCGTAGGTAGCCACGCCGCGCACCAGTTCCGGGTGGAACGACGGCACCCTCTCGTAACCCAGCGTCTCGGCCAGCCTGGCGGCCTCCTCACGAGCCACGTCGAAGTCGACGCCATGCTCCACCAGCTCGGCACCCAGGGCGCGCATGGCGGCGTTCTTCTCCGGCGAATTGCCCTGCGGCACCACGATCACCAGTGGCAAGCCGGCCTGGCGCGCGGCCAGGGCCATGCTCTGGCCGTGGTTGCCGCGAGTGGCCGTGACCAGCCCACGTGGCGGCTTGCCGCTGGCCAGCCGCGAGCGCACGTAGACCAGCCCGCCGCGTACCTTGAAGGCACCGGTGGGCGCATGGTTCTCGTGCTTGACCCACACCTGGCAGCCCAACCGCTCGGCCAGCAACGGCCAGGCGTGCTGTGCAGTAGGGGGAACGTGCTGGCGAACGAAAGTGGCGGCTTCGCGCAGGGCGGGCAGGTCGAACATGGCGATCATCCTTCATCGGGCAAGAAAGACCCGATCCTAAGCCCGTCCCGGCTTAGGGGTAAAACTTTATATGCGCGGGGCACTGCCATGAAGCCGCCTGCCATAGGGGCCAGCGGTACTCACGAATCACGTGTCATACAGAGAATTGGGAGCCGGCTTGCCGGCGATGGGCTGCAAGGCGGCCCCAATGCCGCTTGACCGACTGGCATTGGGGCACGCCCGCGAATGGTCCACTGCCTCAACCCTGGCTGCAGCCCTCGCCCATGGCCCGGTACTGGAGGATATGGATCTGGCCCTGGTGATCCTCGTAGGTCATGGTGGCCGGTACCACTTCGCAAACATTGGGGATGGTCGACAGGCTGATCACCCGTTTGATGTCCAGGTGGGTGGAATAGTCGTACTGCTGGACCACAGGTTGGGTGGAGGTGGTCTGGGTCTGGGCCTCGTCTGCGAGGGCGAACGAGGACATACCGACCAATGCAAGAATCAGTAATGGTTTCATGGGCGTTGACCTTGAAAAGCAATCAAGCTGATCGATTGACTTCATATGCCGTCACGGCGCGGATGAAGTTGTCATCGACTGCGAAGATGACACGAAGTACCGATCCCGCTTCGTACTGCCTGGGGGGATGAGTGAAAGTTTACTCCCCGCCTGAAATACTTGAACCCCGTACTCGGACATTCACCCTTGCGGGATTTGCAACAATCTGCGACAAAATGCCCGGCACGCGCTCCCAGCAGCGACAGCATCGACCCAGCCCCCATATCGAACCGCCCATGCCTGCATTCCATTGCCGCCCCCTGATCGGCCCCGAACGCCGCCTGCTCGAGCACTTCTACCGCCAGCACGGCGCACGCATGCGCGCGGTCGCCGACGGCCAGCAGTGGGTGGCGCGGGAAGGTGGCATCATCGCGGGATTGAACCTCGGCGCGGTCGACGGCGGGCAATGGCTCACCGGCCTGTTCGTGGCGCCCCAGTGGCGCGGCCACGGGGTGGCCAGGCAGCTCATCGATACGGCGCTGGCAGAAACGGGCGGGCCCACCTGGCTGTTCTGCCACCCAGACCTGCAGCCCTTCTATCAGCGCCTGGGCTTCACAGCGGCCTACGACCTGCCCGAGGCCCTGGCCGCCCGGCTGGCGCGCTACCAGCGCAGCAAGCGCCTGGTGGCGCTGGTGCGCGATCAGTCGTCGCCGCCCTCCAGCCCGGGGAACAGCACCTCGGTGTAGCCGAACCGGCTGAAGTCCTGGATCCGCGAGGGGTACAGACGGCCGATCAGGTGGTCGCACTCGTGCTGCACCACCCGGGCATGGAAACCATCGGCAAAGCGATTGATCGGGTTGCCCTGGGGGTCGATGCCCTCGTAGCGGATGTGCTTGAAGCGCGGCACCACGCCCCGCAGGCCGGGCACCGACAGGCAGCCCTCCCACCCGTCCTCCACCTCGGGGGACTGTGGCTCGATCAGCGGGTTGAGCAGGATGGTCTGCGGCACAGGCTCGGCGTCCGGGTAGCGTTCGCTGCGCTCGAAGCCGAAGATCACCAGTTGCAGGTCGACACCGATCTGCGGTGCGGCCAGGCCCACGCCGCCGACATGGCGCATGGTCTCGAACATGTCGTCGATCAGTTGCTGCAGCTCGGCGCTGCCGATCATCTGCGCCGGCACCGGCGGGGCGATGCGCAGCAAGCGCTCGTCGCCCATCTTGAGGATGTCTCGGATCATCGGGGGTTCGACTCCGGGGTCTTGGGTTCGGAGGTCTTGGATCCGGCCGCCTGCGGATGCTCATGACCGAGCACGGTCAGGGTCTGCTTGGGTGTGCTGCCTTGGAAGTCCTTGTCGCCGGGGTTCTTGCCTTCGGCCGACATGTGCTCGATCACCGCGTTCATCTCGGCGCCGAGCAGCAGCACGGCGGCGGAAATGTAGAAATACAGCAACAGCACGATGATCGCACCGATGCTGCCATACATGGCGTTGTAGTCGGCGAAGGTCTTCACGTAATAGCCGAAGGCCAGCGAGGCGACGATCCACACCACCACCGCCAACACCGAGCCTGGAGTGATGAAGCGAAACTTCTGCTTCACATCGGGCATGACATAGTAGATCAACGCCACGGCCACCATCATCAGGATGATGATCGCCGGCCAGCGCAGGATGGTCCACACCGTGACGATCACCTCCTGCATGCCGATCTGCGCGGCGATCCACTCCATCACCTGGGGCCCCAGGACCATCAACGCCGCCGCCACCAGCAGCATGCCGGCGATGCCGATGGTGTAGATGATCGACAGCGGGACGCGCTTCCACACCGGACGCCCCTCCGGCACATCGTAAGCGGCGTTCATCGCGCTCATCATCAGGCGCACACCGGCCGAGGCGGTCCACAGGGCGATGACGATACCCACCGAGAGCAGCCCGCCCTTGGACTGCTGCAATTGGTCGATCACCGGGTTGACCTGCTCCAGGGCCTGGGGCGGCAGCACCAGTTCGGACTGCAGGCGCAGCCAGGAGAAGAAGTCCGGCAGGTGCAGGAAACCGATCAGGGCGATGAGGAACAGCAGGAACGGGAACAGCGAAAACAGCATCTGGTAGGCCAGCGCGGAAGCATAGGTGGACATCTCGTCATCGAGAAATTCGCTGACGGTGCGCACCAGCACGCGGTGCAGGGGCAGGCCGCGCAGGTCGGGAAAAATCATAGCGTCTCCTTTCGCCGCTCTATCGTCTTCAGGCCGCCGGCTGAGCTCGGCAGGCCTCCTTACAGTGCATGCAAGTCTAATAGACCACGCAAGTGCCGTTGCTGCTCATTGACCGGACAAAAAGAAAACGGCGCTTGCCCTGGTGACTGCACCGGACAGCCCATTCGCGGGCAAGCCCCTCCCACAAAGGCCGAGCCGTTCACACATGATGCGACTTGCAGGGCCATGTGGGAGCGGGCTTGCCCGCGAATGGAGCCAGCGCCGAACCTCCGGATCACGCCGTGCCCATAGCAGCCGCCTTGCCCCACCAACCGCTACCCCGCACAATGTCAGGCCTTTCACGCGTCAACCCGCAGGAACCTGCATGAAACTCGACAAACCCACCGCCATCGCCCGACGCAACCAGGCGCTGGCCCGGCCGGTGCTCAACCGCGACAACACCCTGCTCGCCATCCTCGACAAGAAACGCAACCTGTGGTGGTTCGACGTGCCGGTGGCGCTGCTGCGCAAGGGCCAGCCCGACTGAGTCAACCTGCTGCTGCACACCCCCGAGACCGACGAGCTGCAGCACCTGAAGGTGCCGACCAGCTACCTGCGCGCCCACCAGGAGCAAATGGAAGTCCGCCACCCCGGCAAGCGCCGCTCGACCATCAGCCTGGCGCTGAGCGCCGACCGCGACTCGCTGCTGCGCGATACCCGCCCGGGCGGCGAGCAACTGGATTTTCGTGCCTTCGTGCAGGCCTGACTCGATCAGGCCTTTTCGATGCGATCGTCATGGATGACGATGCGCCCCTGCTTGAACAATCCGCCAATGGCCTTCTTGAAGTTGCCCTTGCTGACGTTGAACAGCTTGCTGATCAGCACCGGGTCGCTCTTGTCGCACACCCCCAGCACCCCGCCTTCGGCCTCCAGGCGCGCCATGATCTGCTCCTGCAGGCTGTCGGCCAGGGCAGCGCCAACCGGTTGCAGGCTCAGGGCGATCTTGCCGTCGTGGCGCACTTCCTTGATGAACCCTTTCTCGTGCATGCCCGAACGCAGGAACTTGAACACCTCGTTCTTGTGGATCAGGCCCCAGTGGCGGTTGTTGATGATGGCCTTGAAGCCCATGGGCGTCTGCCCGGCCACCAGCAGCTCCACCGGCTGCCCGACCTGATAGTCGGCCGGGGTCCGGTCCAGGTAGCGGTCCAGGCGCGCCGTGGCGGTGATACGCCGGGTGCGTTTGTCGAGGTAGGCGTGCACCACGCAATAGTCGCCGATCTTCAGCGGGCGCGATTCCTCCGAGTAGGGCATCAGCAGGTCCTTGGACAGGCCCCAGTCGAGGAAGATACCGGCATTGTTGATGTCCTTGACCTTGAGGCTGGCGAACTCGCCGACCTGGATCCTGGGTTGCTCGGTGGTGGCGATCAACTGGTCTTCGCTGTCGAGGTAGACGAACACGTTGAGCCAGTCATCCAACTCGGTGGGCGTGTCCTTGGGGATGTAGCGCCTGGGCAGGAGGATCTCGCCGTCGGCGCCGCCGTCCAGGTACAGGCCGAAGTCCACATGTTTCACGATTTGCAAACTGTTGTAACGCCCAAGCAAAGCCATTTCCGAAGATCCTCAAGACAAGACGGCTATTCTACACCTGAACCCGCCCGGCCGCCTGGCCGTAGGTACGCAGGCCTCGCCCATGCGTCCAGCGCCCGGCCCGTTTCAGCAAGGATTCGCCCATGCCTGCACACCCGCCCCGCACGCTGCGCACCGCCCTGATCGTCCTGGTCTTGGCCCTGGCCGTGGTGGCCTGCAGCCGCATCGACCTGGCCTACCGCAACCTCGACGTGCTGGTGCCCTGGTCGCTGGGCGACTACCTGAACATGAACCGCCAGCAGAAGGCCTGGCTCGACCAACGCCTCGAGCAGCACTTGGCCTGGCACTGCCAGACCGAGTTGCCTGGCTACCTGGACTGGCTCGAGCAGATCCGCCGGATGATCGCCACCGACCAGGTCACCGACCAGGCCCTGCAACAGCGCATCGTCGAGGCGCGCCAGGCCATCGGCCGGGTTGCCGAGGCGATCACCCCTTCGGCGACCGAACTGCTGCGCGGCATGAGCGACGAGCAGGTCGGCGAGATGCGCCAGGCCTTTCGCGACGACATCCGCAAGCGCCAGACCCGCTACGTCGAGACGCCGCTGTCCCGGCAGATCGAGGCACGCGCCGAGCGCATGGAGAAGCGCCTCAAACCCTGGCTGGGCGAGCTCAATGCCACACAGCGCCTACGGGTATTGACCTGGGCCCAGGCCCTGGGCGACCAGAACCGCCAGTGGATCGCCAACCGCGCCCATTGGCAGCAGCAACTGCTGCTGGTGATGAACCAGCGTGACACCCCAAGCTTCGAGCCACGCCTGGCGCAGTTGCTGCAGCGCAAGGAAAGCCTGTGGACGCCGGAATACCGCATCGCCTTCCAGAACAGCGAACAGCAGACCCGCCACCTGCTGGTGGACCTGATGAAACAGAGCACCCCGGGCCAGCGCCAGTTCCTGCAGGAGCGGCTGGCCAAGGTGCGCAGCGATTTCAGCGGGCTCAAGTGCATGCAGGGGTGAAGCTGCCCCTGGCACCGACCTTCGCTCAACGCCCCTTGCGCCGGTATGGAAACACATCGATCACCTTCCCTTCGCGGATCGCCGCCTGCAACCCCTTCCAGTAGTCGGCGTCGTACAGCTCCCCATGCAAGCGGCTGAACAGCCGCCGCTGGCCGATATCGGCGAACAGGAACGGCGGGAACTCCTCGGGAAACACATCGTGGGGCCCGATCGAGTACCACGGCTCGCCAGACATCTCGTCCTCCGGATAGCGTGGCGGCGGGATGTGGCGGAAGTTCACCTCGGTCAGGAAACTGATCTCGTCGTAGTCGTAGAACACCACCCGGCCATGGCGGGTGACGCCGAAGTTCTTCAGCAGCATGTCGCCTGGGAAGATGTTCGCCGCCGCCAGTTGCTTGATGGCCAGGCCGTAGTCCTCCAGCGCCTCCAGTACCTGGGCCTCGCTGGCCTGCTCCAGGTAGAGGTTGAGCGGCGTCATGCGCCGTTCGGTCCAGCAGTGGCGAATCAGCACCGTGTCGCCCTCCTCGACCACGGTCGACGGCGCCACTTCCAGCAATTCGGCCAGGCACTGCGGTTCGAACTTGCTCCTGGGGAAGCGGAAATCGGCGAACTCCTGGGTATCGGCCATGCGCCCGACGCGATCGACGCTCTTCACCAGGCGGTACTTGTCGATCACCGTGGCCCGGTCGACGGTCTTGGATGGCGAGAAGCGGTCCTTGATGATCTTGAACACGGTGTTGAAGCCCGTCAGGGTGAACACGCTCATCACCATGCCCCGCACCCCGGGCGCCATGACGAAACGGTCGTCGGTCGCGGCCAGGTGGTTGATCAGCGCCCGGTAGAACTCCGACTTGCCGTGCTTGTAGAAACCGATCGAGGTGTACAGCTCGGCGATGTGCTTGCCCGGCAGGATGCGCTTGAGGAAATTGACGAACTCCGCCGGCACCGGCACGTCGACCATGAAGTACGAGCGGGTGAAGGAGAAGATGATCGACACCTCGGCTTCATCGGTGATCAACGCGTCGGCCTCGATGCCGTGCCCCTCGCGATGCAGCAGCGGGATCACCAGTGGCCACTGCTCGTCCGGGGTGTAGAGCCGCCCGACCAGGTAGGCGCCCTTGTTGCGGTAGAGCACCGGGCAAAACAGCTCCACGGCCAGCGCCGGGTCCTTGCACACCCAGTCCGGCAGGCACTCGCGCAGTTGCTCTTCCAGGCGTGCCACGTCGCCCTCCAGGTCGCCGTAGGGCACGCTGAACGGGTAATCGGCGAAGATCGCCCGCAACAGCCCCTTGAGGCTGCCGTCAGGCTGGTAGGTGCGGGTCTGGGCGGCGCGCTCGTGGCCGCGTATCGACGGGCGGGTGGTATGGATGAACATGCAGCCATCGTTGATCAGGTCATGGCTGAACAGGCTGCAGAAGATCGAGTTGTACCAGGTCTCGGAGAGTTCGTCGTCCAGGCGAGGGTCGATCAGGCGGATGTAGGCGCTCTTGACCAGCGGCCACTGCTCCACGTCCAGCAGCACGTCCTCGGCGAACCCCTGGCGCAGCCAGCCGTTGACCTCGCCGACCTTCTCTTCGTACAGGTTGATGCGCGCGGCCGCCGACCGCTGGATCTCCTGCCAGAGCGCCTGCTCGAAGCGCTCGCGGGCGCCGAGGGTGATACGGCGGAAATGCTCGCGGTAGTCGTCGAAGCCATCGAGGATCATCCGGGCGATCTCGGCCGCCGGCCATGACTGGGACATGCAGGGGACCTCTGTGCTGGGGTTCAAGGGGTGAGCTTAGGTCCTTTTGCAGTGTTCGAGGGGGCCTTTCGCGGCCCCAATAGATCGAGCGATCGAATCGCCTCTCCCGCAGGCCCCAGGCCGTCCGACAGGATTGCATAGCAAGAAAGGACAAGAAACGCCCCTCCACCGTGGCGTACACTCGCGCCCCTGCCTTGCCACCGGAGACCGCTGTGAGCCCCATCGCCCTCGCCCGCCTGCTGACCCTTGCCGCCGTCTGGGGCGCGAGCTTCCTGTTCATGCGCATCATCGCCCCGGAGCTCGGCACGTTGCCGACCGCATTCTTCCGGGTGTCGATCGCCTGCCTGGGGCTGATGGCCATCCTCGCCGCCGCGCGCCTTCCCTGGCACTTCGACGGTAAGCTCGGCGCCTGCCTGGTGCTGGGCATGATCAACTCGGGCATCCCCGCCACCTTCTATTCGGTGGCGGCCCAGGTGCTGCCGGCCGGCTACTCGGCGATCTTCAATGCCACCACGCCCCTGATGGGCGTGCTGATCGGCACGCTGTTCTTCCGCGAGCCGATGACCCTGGCCAAGCTCTGCGGCATCTTCCTCGGCCTGTTCGGCGTCGGCATCCTCAGCGGCGCCGGCCCGGTCGCCCTGGACCTGGCCTTGCTGCAAGGGGCCATGGCCTGCCTGGCAGCGACCACCTGCTACGGCTTCGCCGGGTACCTGGCCAGGCGCTGGGTCAGCGGCCTGGACAGCCGCCTGTCGGCCCTGGGCAGCATGCTCGGCGCCACCCTGCTGCTGACCCCGCTGTTCGCCTGGAGCGCCCTGAGCCAGCCGCCGACCAGTTGGGGCGGCTGGGAGGTGTGGTCGTCGCTGCTGGGCCTGGGGCTGCTGTGCACGGCGTTCGCCTACATTTTGTACTTCCGCTTGCTGGGCGAGATCGGGCCGGTCAAGGCCAGTACCGTGACCTTCCTGATCCCGGTGTTCGGCGTGCTGTGGGGGGCATGGCTGCTGGACGAGCCGCTGTCGATGGCGCACCTGTATGGTGGCGTGCTGATTGGCCTGGCGTTGTGGCTGGTGCTGAGGCCCTCGCGGGCTTGACGTCGGCTGCTGGCAGCGGGGCCGCTTCGCGGCCCATCGCTGGCAAGCCAGCTCCCACAGGCCTGCGCTGTTCTCAAGAGCAGCGCAGGCCTGTCCCAATGCCGGCCGCTCTCACGATCCTCTGCATGACACATGATGCGTGAACACCGCAGTCCCCTGTGGGAGCCGGCTTGCCGGCGATGGGCTGCAAAGCGGCCCCAAAGAGGCCACACCGCAGCGCCCCGGTTTCACCCCTGAAACAATTACGTAACGTTGTTTCCTACACCGTTACCAGAAACGCCCTTCTTCTTCGCACCTTCATTTTGCAGTGCCCTGCCGCTGTGCAATTTCGTGCCATATAAAAAACCACGCTTCATATATAAAACGCAGCGTTTTTTGCCAAATTCCTTCAAGCCATTAATAAACAAGCATTTTTTCAATTAAACAGGCGCATTCAGCCACCTGGCATTGTTCATGCACTAAACGGCGTACCACCTATAAAACAGACCAGAGAGCTCCCCAATGGCTGTGAAAGAGATGTACGCAATTGCCCAGCGCTGGGATACCCCATCCCCCCAGGACGCCCCGGCACCGACGGAAATCGAGTTTCACAACGTCGGCAAATGCTTCAAGGCCAAAGGCCAGCCCGAAGCGCCTTTCGCCATCCGTGGCGTGAACTTCAAGATCCGCCGTGGCGAAGTGGTGTCGATCATCGGCCCATCCGGCTGCGGCAAGAGCACCATCCTCAACATGGGCTCGGGCCTGTACCGCCCCAGCGAGGGCGAGGTGCGAGTCGGTGGCGAGGTGGTGAACGGCCCGGTGTCCAAGGTCGCCTTCATGCTGCAGAAAGACCTCTTGATGCCCTGGCGCAGCATCCGCCGCAATGTCGAACTGGGCCTGGAGATCCAGGGCATGCCCGCCGCCAAGCGCCAGCCGATCGCCGAGGATCTGCTCAAACGCTGCCACCTTCAAGGCTTTGCCGACCACTACCCGTTCCAGCTGTCGGGTGGCATGCGCCAGCGCGCCGCCCTGGCCCGCACCCTGGCCATCGACCCGCAGGTGCTGTTCCTCGACGAGCCGTTCTCGGCCCTCGACGCCCAGACCAAGATGATCCTGCAGCAGGACCTGGCACGGATGCTGTTCGAAGAGAAGAAGACCGCGCTGTTCATCACCCACGACCTGGTCGAGGCGATCGCCCTGTCCGACCGCCTGCTGGTCATGAGCGCGCGCCCCGGCACCATCATCGAAGAAATCGAAATCGACCTGCCGTTTCGCGAGAACCCGCTGGAGCGCCGCAAGCTGCCCGAGATCGGCCCCCTGGCCGGGCGCCTGATGGAGCTGCTGAAAGTCGGCGAAGACACCGAGCTGCATTGAGCAACGCACCCAACGGCCCATCCACCGACTCAGGAGTACGCATGTTCACGTCATTCTTCAAGCGCCTGGCACCAACCTCCCTGCTGGCCCTCGGCCTGGGCCTGGCCCTGCAGGCCAGCGCCGAGCCGACCAAGGTCACCTACCTGCTGCCGGCACCGCCCAGCTCGCCGGCCTTCGCCCCCTGGATCATCGCCAAGGAAAAGGGCTACTACAGCGACCGCGAGCTGGACGTCACCTTCATCGCCGCCAAGGGCGGCGTCGATGTGGCCAAGCAGATCGGCGCCGGCAATGCCATGGTCGGCGGTGCCATCGGCGATACCCCGATCATCGTGCGCGCCAATGGCATCCCGGTGCGCGCCGTGGCCGTGCTCGGGGGCGGTGGGGTCACCATGATCGCCACCAACGCCGACGAACACATCCGCTCGGTGAGCCAGCTCAAAGGCAAGACCCTGACCGTGATGTCCTATTCCGACACCACCTACTACGCCCTGCTCGCCTCGCTGCGCAAGGCCGGCCTGGGCAAGAACGATGTGGACATCCAGGCCGCCGGCCCGTCCGGTGTCTGGCAACTGTTCTCGGCGAACAAGTCCCAGGCCATGGCCGCCGTGCCGGACTGGGTGGTCAACGCCGAGGAGGCCGGGGTCAAGCTCGAACTGATCCCCCGCGAGCAGATCTTCGAGAGCATGGCCCAGGCCATCCTCGCCTCCGACGACGCCATCGCCGAGCACCCCGACGTGGTCCGTGGCGTGGTCCAGGCCACCCTGCAGGGCATGCGCGACATCATTCAGGACCCGAAGGCCGCCGCCGCCACCTTCGCCCGCGCCGTACCGGCCTACGCCGGCAAGGAAGCCTCGCTGGAGAAGACCCTGCGCCTCTATGTGCAGCACGTCTACGCCGATCAGCCGGTGCTCGGCCGTATCGACCCGGCACGCCTGGACACGGTGCGCAAGTTCTATGTCAGCGAAGGCATCGTGACCAAGGCGCCAGCGCTCGACGAGCTCTACAGCAACCAGTTCATCGAAACCAATACCGCGGCCAAGTGACGGCCAACGCAACCAAGGTAATCGCCCGATGAGAAACCTCAACACCTCCGTGCTCGGCAGCGTCGCCCTGCTGGTCCTCTTCCTCGTGGTCTGGCAGTGGGGTCCGGGGCTGCTCGGCATGCCCGAGTTCGTCATGCCGCAGCTCAGCCGCGTCGCCCAGGAAAGCCAGCTGATGTGGCAGACCGGCAACCTGCTGCAGCACACCCTGATCACCGCCTTCGAGATCATCGTCGGCTTCGCCCTGGGCGCCCTGCTGGGCGTGATGATCGGGGTGTCGCTGGGCCTCTCGCCCTCGGCCGAGGCCATGCTCTCGCCGTACATCCTGGCCCTGCAGATCGCCCCCAAGGTGGCCTTCGCCCCGCTGTTCGTGATGTGGCTGGGCTACACCATCTACCCGAAGATCCTGATCGCCATCCTGATCGTGTTCTTCCCGGTGATGATCAACGTGCTCTCGGCCATCCGCACGGTCGACCCGGACATGATCAACCTGGTGCGCACCATGAACGCCAGCCGCTGGCAGATCTTCCGCCTGGTGGAGTTCCCCTCGGCCATGGCCGCGCTGTTCTCCGGGCTGCGCATCGCCTCGACCCTGGCCGTGATCGGGGTGACCGTCGGCGAACTGGTCGGCGGCAACCAGGGTCTGGGCTTCCTGCTGGTGGACGCCGAAGGCCAGGGCAACACCGCCGGGGTGTTCGTCGCCATCGTCATGCTCACCCTGATCGGCGTGCTCGCCTACGGCGCGGTGGTCTGGGCCGAGAAGCGCGTCCTGCACTACCTCCCCAAAGCCATGCTGAGTAGCCAATGATGAGTACCTTCAACAACCTGCTCGCAGGCCGCCGGGTGCTGGTCACCGGCGGCGCCAGGGGCCTGGGCTACGCCTTCGCCCAGGCCATCGCCCAGGCCGGAGCCCGCGTGGTGATCGCCGATGTGCTCGCCGGGCGTGTGCAACAGGCCGCCTGCGACCTGTCGGCCCAGGGCCTGGACGTCAGCGGCGTGACCCTGGACCTGGCCAGCCCCGCATCCATCGACGCCTGCGTCGAGCGCACGGTCAAGCGCCTGGGTGGCCTCGACGGCCTGGTCAACAACGCCTCGATCACCAATTCCGGCGGCAAGAGCTGCGAGGAGCTGGACATCGAGACCTGGGACCAGGTCATGCAGGTCAACGTCCGCGGTACCTGGCTGATGACCCGTGCCTGCCTGCCGGCCCTGCGTGCCAGCGGTCGCGGGGCGGTGATCAACCTGGCCTCCGACACCCCGCTGTGGGGCGCGCCGAACCTGCTGGCCTACGTCGCCAGCAAGGGCGCGGTCATCGCCATGACCCGCAGCCTGGCCCGCGAGCTGGGCAACGACAACATCACCGTCAATGCCATCGCCCCCGGCCTGGTGCTGGTCGAGGCCACCGCCTACGTGCCCGAGGCCCGTCACCGCCTGTACACCGAACAACGGGCCATCCAGCGCCCGCAACTGCCCGACGACGTCAGTGGCGCCGTGCTGTTCGCCCTGTCCGACCTGTCGCGCTTCATCACTGGACAAACCCTGCCGGTCAACGGCGGGTTCGTCATGCCCTGAGCAAGGAGAAGACCATGACCGACCTTTCTGCCCAACACGACGCCCCCAAGTCCTGGGAACAACCCGCCGGGACCGACCTGGCCGGCTGGATGCAGACGCGCATCGCCCGCTACGAGACCCGCCGCTACGACTGGGATGCGCTGAAGTTCCAGGCCGACTACGACCCCAAGTTCCGCCGTGCGCAGATGCGCTACGTGGGCACCGGCGGCACCGGTGTCAGCAGCGACATGAACACCATCCCTTCCGAGCACTTCACCTTCTCCACCATGGTCATCCCAGCCGGCCATGAAGGCCCGCCCCACCTGCACACCGACGTCGAGGAAGTGTTCTTCGTGCTGCGCGGCAAGCTCAAGGTGATCATCGAGAAGGACGGCGAACGCTTCGAGACCGTGCTCACCGACCGCGACCTGATCTCGGTACCGCCAGGGGTCTACCGCGAGGAGATCAACATCGGCGACGAAGACGCCCTGATGTGCGTGATGCTCGGCGCCAAGAAACCCGTGACCCCGACCTATCCGCCAGCCCACCCGCTGGCCTCGATCAAGCGCGGCTGAGCCATGGACCCGGTCATCGACAACCCCGTCGCGCCGTTGCTGCGGCAACTGCAGCACAGCTTCGCCGAGCGCGTGCTGGGCCTGGACGACGGCCCGCAGGCCGTGCGCGAGGCGGGCAGCGGCGCGGCCATCGTGCTGCTGCACGGCATCGGCTCGGGCGCCGCGTCGTGGCTGCAGGTGGCCCTGGCGCTGGGCCAGCGGGCGCGGGTCATCGCCTGGGACGCCCCCGGCTATGGCCAGTCCGCGCCCTTGCCGATGGCCGCACCGAAAGCCTGCGACTACGCCCGGCGCCTGGCGCAGTTGCTCGACGCCCTGGACATCGAGCGTTGCGTGCTGGTCGGGCACTCCCTGGGCGCACTGACCGCGGCGGCCTTCGCCCAGGCCCAGCCTGGCCGGGTCAGCCGCCTGGTGCTGCTCAGCCCGGCCCGTGGCTACGGCGCGCCTGAACTGGCCGAGCAAGGCCGGGCGGTACGCGCCAAGCGGCTGGACAACCTGCAGCGCCTGGGCATCGCCCGCATGGCCCAGGCACGCAGCGCGCACATGCTCTCGGCGACGGCCAGCGCCACGGCCCAGGCCTGGGTGCAGTGGAACATGGCGCGCCTGCACGCGCACGGCTACCGCCAGGCGGTCGAGCTGCTGTGCGGCGACCATCTGCTGCGCTACAGCCGCCAGGCCGTACCCTGCGAAGTGCACTGCGGCAGCGCCGACGGCATCACCCGGCCCGAAGACTGCCAGGCCGTGGCTGACGCCTTCGCCGCGCCCTTCACCCTGATTGCCGGTGCCGGCCATGCCTGCGCCATCGAACAACCCGATGCGGTGACCGGGCGCCTGGCCCTGGCACTGGACGCTTCCCCCACAGGTACTGTGCTATGAACGATACGGATTCGTTGAAAGACAACCAGGACAAGTACATCGTCCCTGGCCTCGAGCGCGGCTTGCTGCTGCTGTGCGAATTCAGCCGGCAGAACCGTACCCTGACCGCCCCGGAGCTGGCCCGGCGCCTGGCGCTGCCCCGCTCGACCATCTTCCGCCTGCTGACCACCCTGGAGACCATGGGCTTCGTCACCCGCAGCGGCAACGAGTACCGCCTGGGCATGTCGGTGCTGCGCCTGGGCTTCGAATACCTGGCGTCGCTGGAGCTGACCGAACTGGGCCAGCCGCTGCTGGCCCACCTGTGCGACCGCCTGAACTACCCGAGCAACCTGGTGGTGCGCGACGGTCGCTCGATCGTTTACGTGGCCAAGGTTTCGCCGCCCTCGGTGTTCTCCACCGCCGTCACCGTCGGCACCCGCCTGCCCGCCCATGCCACGGTGCTCGGGCGTATCCTCCTGGCCGACCTGAGTCTGGCCGAGCTGCGCGAGCTGTACCCGGAAGAACACCTGGAGCAGCACTCGCCGTGCACCCCGAAAACCGTGCTGGAGCTGTTCGACCTGGTGCAGGCCGATCGCCTGCGCGGCTATGTCAGCGGCGAAGGTTTCTTCGAGTCGACCATCTCCACCGTCGCCGCCCCCGTGCGCGACGCCAGTGGCCGAGTGGTCGCCGCCCTGGGGGTGACCATCCCCACCGTGCAGGTCAACCACATCAACTTCGACAACCTGCTCGGCCAGGTCCGTGGCAGCGCCGACGAGTTGTCCAGGCTGCTCAACTACACGCCCCACAGCGGCCAAGGCCGTGTCACCGCGTTGATGAGGGACTGAAATGAACCTCTACCAACTGCATGAGCGCACCGCCATCGTCACCGGCGGCTCTTCCGGCATCGGCCTTGCCTGCGTCGAGCTGCTGCTCGAGGCTGGCGCCCGGGTGGCCTTCTGCGGGCGCAACGCCGAGCGCCTGCGCAGCGCCGAGGCCAGCCTGCGCGAACGCTTCCCCGAAGCCCGCCTGCTGGCCCAGGTCTGCGATGTGCTCGACCCCGCCTCGGTGCAGGCCTTCGCCGCAGCCAGCCTGGCCGCGCTCGGCCCGGCCCAGGTGCTGATCAACAACGCCGGGCAAGGCCGGGTCTCGACCTTCGCCGACACCAGCGACGAGGCGTGGAACGACGAGCTGCACCTGAAGTTCTTCTCGGTGATCCATCCGGTACGTGCCTTCATGACCCAGCTGCAGGGCCAGGCCGGCGCCTCCATCGTCTGCGTCAACTCGCTGCTGGCCAGCCAGCCGGAGCCGCACATGGTCGCCACCTCCGCCGCCCGTGCGGGGCTGAAGAACCTGGTGCGCTCGATGGCCTTCGAATTCGCCGAACACGATATCCGTGTCAACGGCATCCTCATCGGCCTGGTCGAGTCGGGGCAATGGCGCCGACGCTTCGAGGCCCGCGAAGAACGCGAGCTGGACTGGGCCCAATGGACCGCCCGCCTGGCCCAACGCAAACACATTCCCCTGGGTCGCCTGGGCCTGCCCAAAGAGGCGGCCCAAGCCATCCTGTTCCTGGCTTCGCCCCTGTCGGCCTACACCACTGGCAGCCATATCGATGTATCCGGAGGCCTGTCCCGCCATGCGTAATGAAAACACTGTCACCGTCGGCGCCGTCATCACCGCCTTTCTCGAGCAATGCGAGGTCAAGGCCGCGTTCGGTGTGATCTCGATCCACAACATGCCGATCCTCGATGCCTTCGCCGTGCGCGGCAACATCCGCTTCGTCATGGCCCGCGGCGAAGCCGGCGCCACCAACATGGCCGATGCCTATGCCCGCACCACCGGCGGCCTGGGCGTGTGCCTGACCTCCACCGGCACGGCCGCCGGCAACGCTGCCGGGGCCATGGTCGAGGCGCTGACCGCCGGCACCCCGCTGCTGCACATCACCGGGCAGATCGAGACACCCTACCTGGACCAGGAGCTGGCCTACATCCACGAGGCCCGCGACCAGCTCACCATGCTCAAGGCCGTGTCCAAGGCCGCCTTCCGCGTGCGCAGCGTGGAGACCGCACTGAGCACCCTGAAGCTGGCGGTGCAGACCGCCCTGACCGCGCCCACCGGCCCGGTCAGCGTGGAAATCCCGATCGACATCCAGTCCACCCTCATCCCCATGCCCAGCGACCTGTCGCCGCTGCCGGTGCCGGTGGCGGTGCCCGCCGCCGAAGCCCTGGACCTGGTCGCCGAGCGCCTGGCCGGGGCCACTCGCCCGCTGCTCTGGCTCGGCGGCGGCGCCCGCCACGCCGGGCCACAGGTCAAGCGCCTGCTGGACATGGGCGTGGGCGTGATCACCTCGACCCAGGGCCGTGGCGTGGTCAACGAAGACGACGAGCGCTGCCTGGGCGCCTTCTCGCAGAACAAACTGGTCGAAGGCTTCATGCAGACCTGCGACGCCCTGGTGGTGGCCGGCTCACGCCTGCGCAGCAACGAGACCTTCAAGTACGCCCTGAAGCTGCCGCGCACCACCCTGCGCATCGACGCCAACCCAGCCATCGAAGGCCGCAGCTACCCCAGCGACCTGTTCATCTGCGGCGATTCGGCGCTGGCCCTCGACGGCCTGGCCGACCGCCTGCAAGGCCGTCTGCGCATCGACCCGAACTTCCTGCCCGAGCTCAAGGCGGTGCGCGAACAGGCGCGGGCGCAACTGGTCGCCGACCTCGGCCCCTACTCGGCCATGGTCGAACAGTTGCAGGGCCTGACCGGGCGCAACTTCTCCTGGGTGCGCGACGTGACCCTGTCCAACAGCATCTGGGGCAACCGCCTGCTCAACCTCTACCACCCGCTGGCCGGCGTGCATGCCTTGGGCGGCGGTATCGGCCAGGGGCTGGCGATGGGCATCGGCGCGGCGGTGGCGGCGGCGGAAACAGCGCCCGGGCGCAAGGTCTTCGCCCTGGCCGGCGACGGCGGCTTCATTCTCAACCTGGGCGAACTGGCGACCCTGGTGCAGGAAAACGCCAACGTGGTGATCCTGCTGATGAACGACCAACGCTACGGGGTGATCCGCAACATCCAGGACGCCATCTACGGTGCCCGCCATGCCTATGTCGAGCTGCACACCCCGGACTACGCCAAGCTCGCCGAGTCCATCGGCCTGCGCCATGGCCTGGTCCGCGACCTGAAGGACTTCGGCCCGGTGCTCGAAGGTGCCCTGGGCGAAAGCGGCCCCTTCCTGCTGGAAGTGGACATGCTCAGCGTCGGCAGCTTCGCCACCCAGTTCGCCGGCCCGCCCAACAGCGAAACCAAGGCCCAGAAGGCTACGGCCTGAGGAACCTGCCATGTTGCATATCACCATGATCGGCTGCGGCGCCATCGGCGTTGGCGTGCTCGAACTGCTGGAGCAGGACCCGCAACTGTGCGTCGATGCGGTCATCGCCTCGGCCGGTTCCGAAGACCTGGTACGCCAGCGCCTGGGCAGCTTCCGCCAGCCGCCCGAAGTGCTCACCGCCTTGCCGGCTGACGCCCGCCCCGACCTGCTGGTCGAGTGCGCCGGGCACCGGGCCATCGAGGAACACGTGCTGCCGGCCCTGGAGCGCGGCATCGCCTGCCTGATCGTCTCGGTCGGCGCACTGTCGCAGGTCGGCCTGGTCGAACGCCTGGAAGCGGCGGCGGCCCGTGGCAACACGCGGATCGAGCTGTTGCCCGGCGCCATCGGCGGCATCGACGCCCTGTCGGCGGCCAAGGTCGGCGGCCTGGACTCGGTCGACTACACCGGGCGCAAGCCGGCGCGGGCCTGGAAGAACACCCCGGCCGAGCAGGTCTGCGACCTGGACAGCCTGCGCGAGGCCACGGTGATCTTCGAAGGCAGCGCCCGCGAAGCGGCGCGCCTGTACCCGAAGAACGCCAACGTCGCCGCCACCCTGTCGCTGGCCGGCCTGGGCCTGGACCGTACCCGGGTGACGCTGGTCGCCGACCCGCACAGCGAGGACAACGTCCATCACTTCGAAGCCCGTGGCGCCTTCGGCGGCTTCGAGATGAGCCTGCGCGGCAAGCCGCTGCAGGCCAACCCGAAAACCTCGGCCCTGACCGTCTACAGCGTGGTCCGGGCCCTGGGCAACCATGCCCACGCCATTTCCATCTAGGGGACTGCCAATGACTCTGGAACAGACCTTACCCATCTGCGTCGCCGGTACCTGGCGCCTGGGCGGCGGCGAGCGCTACGCCACCTGCTACCCGGCCACCGGCGAGCCGGTGGCCTGGCTCAACGCCGCCAGCCTCGAGGATGTCGAGCTCGCCGTACAAGGCGCCCACCAGGCCTTTCTCAACAGTGGCTGGGCCCAGCGCAAGCCCCACGAACGCGCCGCCGTGCTCTACCGCATCGCCGAGGCGATCCGCCAGCGCAGCGAGGAACTGGCCCAGCTGCAACGCCAGGACAACGGCAAGCCGATCAATGAAACCCGTGCCTTGGTGGCCAGCGCCGCCGGCACCTTCCAGTTCTTCGCCGCCGCCTGCGAAACCCTGGAGGAAACCATCACC
Source organism: Pseudomonas guariconensis (assembly GCF_024127895.1). Lineage (GTDB taxonomy): Bacteria > Pseudomonadota > Gammaproteobacteria > Pseudomonadales > Pseudomonadaceae > Aquipseudomonas > Aquipseudomonas guariconensis_B. Next base: position 66,463 of record NZ_JAMYBK010000014.1, read on the forward strand.
CCGTCGCGCGGCGACTTCGTCAGCATGAGCGTGTACGAACCGATGGGCGTGGTCGCGGCGATCACCCCGTGGAACTCGCCGATCGCCAGCGAAGCGCAGAAAGTCGCCCCGGCCCTGGCCGCCGGCAACGCCGTGGTGATCAAGCCGGCCGAGATCACCCCGCTGCTGGCCCTGCAACTGGCGCGCATCTGCGAGGACGCCGGCCTGCCCAAGGGCCTGGTCAGCGTGCTGCCAGGCAAGGGCTCGCTGCTCGGCGACGCGCTGACCCGGCATCCGCTGGTCAAGCGTGTATCGTTCACCGGCGGTACCCGCACCGGCAAGCACATCGCCCATATCGCCGCGGACAAGATGATGCCGGTGTCCCTGGAGCTGGGCGGCAAGTCACCGACCATCGTCCTCGACGACGCCGACCTGGACCACGCCGTGGCTGGTGTGCTGTACGGCATCTTCAGCTCCTCCGGCGAAGCCTGCATCGCCGGCTCGCGCTTGTTCGTCGCCCGTTCCCTGTACGAACCCTTCATGCAGCGCCTGGTCGCCGCCGCTGCGCAACTGCGCCTGGGCGACCCGGCCGACGAAGGTACGCAGATGGGCCCGCTGATCAGTGCCGCGCACCGTGAATCCGTGGAGCGCTACGTCGCCCTCGGCCTGGCCGAAGGCGGCCGCCTGCGCCTGGGTGGCGAACGCCCCAGCGGCGGCCTCTTCGACCAGGGCTACTTCTACCCACCGACCATCCTCGAAGGCCTGGGTAACCACCAGCAGGTCTGCCAGGAGGAAATCTTCGGCCCGGTGCTGGTGGCCATGCCCTTCGACAGCGAGGCCGAACTGGTCGAGCAGGCCAACGACAGCCTGTACGCCCTCGCCGCCGGGATCTGGAGCCGCGACTACAAGCGCGCCTGGGCCCTGGGTCGCAAGCTGCAGGCCGGCACGGTGTGGATCAACACCTACAAGCAGTTCTCCATCTCGACCCCGTTCGGCGGCTGGCGCGACAGCGGCCTGGGCCGGGAAAAGGGCCGGCTCGGCATCCTGCAGTACATGGAACAGAAAAGCCTCTACTGGGGCATGAACCAACAACCACTGGCCTGGGCCGGTGTGGAGGCAAGGCCATGAGCGTACTGGGCATCGACGAAGTCACCTACGGTGTGGAAGACCTGGACACCTGCGTGCGCTTCTTCGCCGACTGGGGCCTGACCCAGGTCAGCGAGCAAGCCGACGAAGTGATCTTCGAAACCCTCAACGGCTGCCGGGTGGTGCTCGCCCACCTCGACAAGCCCGGCCTGCCGCCGGCCATCGAGCCGGGCTCGACCGTGCGCGAGGTGGTCTGGGGCGTGGAGAGCGAGGCAGACCTGGCGCTGTACAGCCAGCGCATCGCCAATGACCCGGGCTTCGTCGAGGGCGACGGCCGCATCGGCTGCACCGACCCCAACGGCCTGGCGATCCGCCTGCAGGTCACCCGCAAACGCCCGCTGGACATCGAGTGCAGCGGCCACAACACTTGGCAGGTCAAGGGCCGGATCAACAAGCCCGCGCCGGTCTACGAGCGTGCCACGCCCATCGAAGTCGGCCACGTGGTGTTCTTCGTCAAGGACGTCAATGCCTGCGAGGCCTTCTACCACGAGCGCTTCGGCTTCCAGGCCTCGGACCGCTACCCCAATCGCGGCGCCTTCCTGCGCACCGCCGAGCAAGGCGGCCACCACGACCTGTTCATGCTGCAGTTGCCGGCGCCACGCGCCGGGCTCAACCATGTGGCCTTCACCGTGCGCGACCTGCACGAGGTGTTCGGCGGCGGCATGCACATCTCCCGCTGCGGCTGGAGCACCGAGATCGGCCCAGGCCGCCACCCGGTGTCCTCGGCGTTCTTCTGGTACTTCAAGAACCCGGCCGGTGCGCTGGTCGAGTACTACGCCGACGAGGATCAACTGACCGGCGACTGGCAACCCCGGGAATTCGAGCCAGGGCCGACGGTGTTCGCCGAATGGGCAATCGCCGGCGGCATCGATGGCCATACCCGGCGCCAGCAGCATGTCGAGGCGCCGCAAGGCAAGTTCCTCACCGACAAGGCCAAGGAGCAGGGCAAGCCATGAGCGAATCGATGCTGCTGACGGTGGTGCTGCGGCACGACCAGTCGAAGAACCTGGAACAGATCCAGGGCCACATGAAGCAGGTGGGCTGGTGGGACAGCTTTCCGCCCGAGGGCGTGGAGGTGGTGTCCTGGACCGTGGCCATGGGCCTGGGCCAGATCGTCACCCTGCGCCTGCCACCGAGCCTGCTGAGCAAGGTCAATGTGGAACTGGAACGCGCCGCCTGGGGCGTGTTCCGCACCGAATGCTACCCGACGTACGACTTTGTCCCGGTCCGCGAAACGATCCGCGAACGGGTCCGCAATGGAGGCCAATGACATGAGCGATACCGAGCGTTACCTGCAACCCCATCAGGCCCGCAAACGGCCCAACACCCCATTCGAAGACCTGCTCGGCGATTCCATCGAGCGCGCCTACGGCAGTGGCGTGACCGAGCTGGGCGAGCTGCTGGCGCACCTGAACCTGGCCGGCCCGCCCTGCCCGCTGACCACCGGAGAGTGGACCGAGGACGCCTATAAAACCCTGATGGCTCGGCTGGGCGAATGACCCACCGGAGGTAGAACAAGATGAACATGCACGTAACCGTCGACCCTGTTGAGCAACACCTGGCCAATGGCCTGAAAGATCTCTGGTTCCCGGTCCTGCCGTCGGAACTGCTGGGCGAAAAGCCCGTCTCGATCCGCCGCTTGGGCTACAAGATCGCCCTGTGGCGCGACAACGACGGCAGTGTCCATGCCCTCGAGGACCACTGCCCCCACCGTGGCGCGCCGCTGTCCCAGGGGCCGGTGTTGGGCGACCGCCTGCAATGCCCGTATCACGGCGTCGAAGTGCGCTGCGACGGCACCGTCGTCAAGGTGCCTGGCAGCCCCGGCTGCAAGCTCGAAGGCAGCCGCTCGACGCGGATGTTCCATACCCGCGAGGCAGCGGGGGCGATCTTCCTGTTCAACGCCACCGACCCACACCTGGAAACACCGCCAGAGCTGGTGCTGCCCGAGCAACTGACCTCCCCCGAATGGAGCAGCTTCCTCTGCTACACCGAGTGGAAGGGCGACTACCGCTACGTGCTGGACAACGTCATGGACCCGATGCACGGGACCTACCTGCACAAGATGTCGCACTCCATGAGCGAAGGCGAAGCCACCGCCAAGTTCGTCACCCGCGACACCGAGCAGGGCTTCTTCTTCGAAAAGGAAGGCCAGCGCGGGGTCAACTTCGACTGGACCGAATTCCTCGACAACGGCTGCCACTGGCTGCGCCTGGAGATCCCCTACCCCAAGACCGGTGGCCCCGGCGGCAACTTCACCATCATCGGCAGCTACACCCCCAGCAGCCGCGCCCTGTCCGCCGTGTTCCACTGGCGCGCGCGGCCGCTGACCGGCTGGCAGCGCGACACCTGGCGCTTCCTCTACAAGAACCGCCTGGAAGCCCGCCACTGGGCGGTGCTGGAGCAGGACCGGGTGTTGCTGGAATTCATGGAGCCCGACGCCAACCAGCGCGAGAACCTCTACCAGCATGACCTGGGCGTGGTGCGCCTGCGCCGCTATCTCAAGGGCAAGGCCAAGGAGCAACTGGCCCTGATCGAAGCGAAACAGCTATGAACCAGGCCGTACAGCGAATCCAGGCCCCGGGCCTGGACGAGCTGGCCACGGCCAGCTGGTCCAACGCCCTGCTGATCGGCAACGAGCTGGTGATGTCCGGCATGACCGCCCACCCGGCGACACGCCAGGCCGCCGAAGCCGGCGCGCCGCTGGATGCCTACGCCCAGACCCTGCAGGTGCTGGGCAAGGCCAAGGCGCTGGTGGAGGCCGCCGGCGGGCATGTCGGCAACCTGTACCGGTTGACGGTGTACGTCACCCGGATCGCCGACAAGGACGCCGTTGGCCGTGCCCGCCGCGACTTCTTCGAGGGGTTCGCCTGCTACCCCACCTCCACCCTCGTCGAAGTGAGTGCCCTGGTGTTTCCAGAACTGCTGGTGGAAATCGAAGCCAGCGCCCGGCTCGACATTGACTTGCGCACTGCGCCATCGAGGTGACCGATGTCCAACACCCCTACCCTCACCGCGCTGGTCCACACCCTGCGCCATGAAGCCGAAGGCATCCTCAGCGTCGAACTGCGTCCCTGGGGCGATACCGTGTTCCCACCGTTCGAAGCCGGCTCGCACATCGACCTGCACCTGCCCAATGGCCTGGTGCGCAGCTACTCGCTGCTCAACTCGCCGAGCGACAAGGGCCGCTATGTGGTCGGCATCCTGCGCGACCGCAACAGCCGCGGTGGCTCGAAGTTCGTCCACGAGCAACTGCGGGTCGGCACCCAGTTGAACATCTCGCCACCACGCAACAACTTCCCCCTCGATCCACAGGCCAGCCACAGCGTGCTGGTGGCCGGCGGTATCGGCATCACGCCGATCTACTGCATGTTCCGCCAGTTGCTGGCCCTGGGGAAATCCGCCGAGCTGATCTACTGCGCCCGCTCGCGCAAGGAAGCAGCGCTGCTGGAGGAACTCAGCGGCCTCGACGCCAAGGTGGTCTACCACTTCAACGACGAGAAGGACGCCGTGCCAAACCTGGCCAGCTACCTGGCCGGCCAGCCGAGCGACACGCATTTCTACTGCTGCGGCCCGACGCCGATGCTTGACGCCTTCGAAAGCACCTGCGAAAGCCTCGGCTACCCGCATGCCCACATCGAACGCTTCACCGCCGCCGAACTGCCGCCCTCGGAAGATGCCCAGGACAGCTACAGCGTCGAACTGAAGAAGTCTGGCAAGACCCTCGCCGTGGAACCTGGGCTGAACCTGCTCGATGTGCTGCTCGAGGCGGGGTGCGATGTCGAGTACAGCTGCCGCGAAGGCGTCTGCGGCTCCTGCGAGACCCGGGTGCTGGAAGGTGACATCGACCATCGCGACGGGGTGCTGACCAAGGCCGAACGGGCTGCGAACACCTCGATGATGGTGTGCGTGTCCGGCTGCAAGAGCCGACGGCTGGTGCTCGACCTTTAATCGATCGGGGTGCCGGAGTCTCAAGAAAACGCCAGCCTTTGAATAAGCTCAAAGCGCATCATTCGGCCGACCAGAAAGTGTCGGCCTTTTTTTGCCCATCCAATGACTTGAAGAGCCTGCTATTTATTCGCCGGCAAAACACCAAGTGCCCCATTAGCGTTCATTGTGCACTTTGGATGCACAACAACGGCACCGCCTTGTTACGTTCTTTCCAAGCGTTCCAAATACGGCACGAACCAGCACGTTCCAAATATAAATAACTGATTTATATTGGTTTTTCAGAAAACAGAACACACCACCCCACTGGCACGGTTTCTGCTATTTCTTTCCCGAATTCATAGTTCAAACAGCGTGTCATATATAAAACAATAAAAACCCAACCCTTCCAGTCCGCCGCCTGCCACGCCAACTTCCCATTGAATGCCTGATTCAAGGCAGGGATCGGTGTCGCCAGCGGAAACTGCTCAACCTTGTGGGGCATCGATATGAACAAGTATGTGATAAGCCTGGGCCTGATCATCGGCAGTTGCGCCACGTTCGCCTCCGAGCCTGGCCCCGCGGCGCCAGACCAACCACCTGCGGTGAAAAAGCCGTTCCCGCACATCGCCTGGCGCAGCGACGACGGCGAGAGCTCGTTGGATATCGGCGGCGCCCTGCGGGTGAACTACCGGGACGAACACTGGGACACCACCGAGAACAACGGGCGCTTTCTCTTCGACACCTTCCGCCTGGATGTCCAGGCCAGCCACAAGCGCCTGTTCAGCGATGTCGGCTACTGGTTCCAGGACGATGGCAAGCGCTCCATCGACCGTGGCTACATCGGCTATCGCTTCGATGCCCGTTCGAACCTGCAACTGGGCGCACCGTTCAAGCCGTTCGGCCTGGAACCCTACCCACAGTTCGGTTGGAGTTATCACATTCCGTTCTTCATGGGCTATGGCGTCAGTGCCGGTACGGGCCTGAAGTACAGCTACAAGGACAGCGACTGGGACCTGCAACTGGGCTACTTCCCACGCATGCTGCCGTCGGGCATCCGCTACTCGCCGGAAGTGGGCCGCTATGCCGACCTCGACGACAATGCCGTGCCTTTCATCCATTCACGCCAGGACAACGAGAAACGTAACCAGGTCAATGCCCGTGTAGCCAGGACCTTCACTGGCGAGGGCTGGAAAACCGAGATCGGCGCATCGCTGGCCGCCGCCGAACTCTACAACGCCACCACCCACGACGATGGCGACTACTGGGCCGGCGGCGTGCATGCGATCGTCAACGCCGGCCCCTGGACCGTGACCGGCCAGGCCATCCGCTACGAATACGATCCGAAAAACCCCGAGGGGGTCAGCGACGATGCGGTGCTGATGGGCGGCAACGGCCTGACCCCGGCCTACCTGATCGCCTCCAAGGCCACCCTCGGCTCGCTCAACGTCGGCTACGACATCTTCACCCCCAGGTTGGGCCAGTTGAAGAAAATCAAGGTGTATACCGACTACAGCCGGATGATGAAGGACAAGAGCGGCTGGGACGACTCGCAGATGATCACCGTCGGTGCGCAGTTCCTCGCCATGCCGATCATGGCCTGGGTCGACCTGACCTGGGCCAGGAACGCCAACCCCTTCGGCGGCGCGGAGAACGGCACCGGCTGGACCAGTACCGACTCCATCGGCAGCAACGACTGGTACTACCGGACCAACATCAACATTGGCTATTACTTCTGAGGCCGCCAATCGCACCCTCAGTGATCGCCTCGGCCCTGTGGGAGCAGGTTTGCCCGCTCCCACAGGGCCTTGAGCTAGCTCGACGAGTTGCCCGCCAAGGGGCCTATCCCGCCTGCTCCACCTCGCCAAGCCGCTGCGCCGGCTTGCGGAACACGAACAGCAAGCCCACCACGATCAGCCCCATCCCCAGCAGGCTGAGCGGCGCCAGGCGGTTGCCGAAGATCAGGTAGTCCATCACCGCGGTCACCGCCGGCACCAGGTAGAACAGGCTGGTGACGTTGACCAGGTTGCCCCGCGCGATCAACCGGTACAGCAGCAGGGTCGCCAGCAGCGATACCACCAGCCCCATCCACAACAGCGCACCGACGAAGCTGGTGCTCCATTGCACGTGCAGCGCCTGGAACGGCGCGAACACTGCGCACAGGGCGAACCCGGCCAGGTATTGCAGCGGCAGGGTACCCATCGGGTTATCGGTGATGCGCTTCTGCAGGATCGAGCCAAAGGTCATGCAGGCCAGCGCCAGCAAAGCGAACAGCATCCCGGCCAGGGATACCCCGCCCAGGTTGATGCCCTGGTAGACCACCATCACCAGCCCGGCGAGCCCCAGCCCCAGGCCGAACAGCCGGCTCCAGGAACGCTGGCGCTCCATCAGCACCACGGTGAGGATCGGTTGCACGCCCATGACCGTGGCCATGACGCCAGGGGTGACGTGGGTGTCGAGCGCCAGCAGGTAGAAGATCTGGTAGGCGCCGAGCAGCACGCAGCCGGTGCCCAGGGCGCGCAGGATCGCGCCCCGACCACGCGGCCAACGCAGCCCGAGCAAGGGGCCGATCAGCAGCAGGCCGGCGAGCGCCAGGGCTGCGCGCAGCAGGAGGAAGGCGAAGGGGCTGGCCTGGGCCAGGCCGAGCTTGGAGACGATCGCCCCGCTGCTCCACAGCAGGACGAACAGGCTGGTGGTGGCCGCCGAGGCCACGGATGCTTTGGAAAAGACAGACATGTATTGCCACCTGTAGTCGGGCAAATGAGCCGAACGGCGGGCTGTCGCGTTAGCGAGGGAAGTAGCCGACCGTGTTCAGTAGGTTGCGCGTGCGCGGGCAGACGGCCAGAAGCCGCTCAGCCCAGCACCACTGCGCGAGGAGGCGGAGCTACGCCGCCTACGACGCCACTGACAGGTGGTGGGTAGTGACTGATCATGACCGGCTGCTGGCTACCACGCACGACCATGCCCGCGACAGGCGCGAGGACGACGGCGGTGGTGGAAGGGATGGCTGGCATGAACAGGTCTTCGGAGAAGTGAATGGATCCAACTATAGCGATGGAATCATTGCCGGACAAGCAGGATCGCGGTGATTCGTCATTCTTGGGACCGCTTCGTGCTCCATCGCCGGCAAGCCGGCTCCCACACGATCCTGCGAACCACCTCATTTGTGATCGACTCGACCACCTTGTGGGAGCCGGCTTGCCGGCGATGGGGCGCGAAGCGGCCCCATATGACGATGACCTCAGAACAACCAGCGATACAGCAGGTACGCCACCACCACCGCCAACACCGGCCGCAGCACGCGATAGGCCTTGGGGTTGGCCCGCTTGAACTGCTTCACGCGGCCACTGATCTTGTTGCTGAAGCGCTTGCTCCAGGCGTACGCCTGGTTGATCCCGCCCACGCGCTCGTCATCGGTGTTCTGCGGCGCGGTGGCACGGCCGAGGAAGGCGCTGACCTTGCGGTTGATGCGGGTCATCAGCGGGCTGCTGAGCGGGCGCTCGACATCGCAGAACAGGATCACGCGGGTCACGTCGGTCTCGTTCTTGACCCAGTGCACGTAGGTCTCGTCGAACATCACGTCCTCACCGTCGCGCCAGGCGTAGGGCTGGCCATCGACGTAGATGCGGCAGTTGTCCGAGTTCGGCGTGGACAGCCCCAGGTGATAGCGCAGGGAGCCGGCGAACGGGTCGCGGTGCGGGTTCAGGTGGCTGCCGCCGGGCAGCAGGGCGAACATGGCGCCCTTGACGTTGGGGATGCGGCTGACCAGCTCGACGGTCCTGGGGCACAGGACTTCGGCCGAGGGCAGCGGCTTGTCGTACCACTTCAGGTAGAAGCGCTTCCAGCCTTTCTTGAAGAACGAGCCGAAGCCGGCGTCGTTATCCTTCTCGGCGGCACGGATGTAGCCCTCGTCGAACAGGCGCATGGCCTCCGCGCGGATCACTTCCCAGTTGTCCTTGAGCACGTCCAGCTCGGGGAAGCGCTGGCGGTCCAGGTAGGGCTTGGAGGGCACGCCGGAAAACAGGTACATCAGGCTGTTGTAGGGGGCGAACAGCGCCGAATGGTTGACGAACTGACGCAGCACGGGCAGTCGCGCCTTGCCGCGCAGGTGCACGAACAGGACGCTGCCGAAGAACACCAGCAGGACACCTGCCTTGGCGACAAAGGAAAAGGTCATGCAACACTCCTTGCAGGGGAAATCTGGCCATCCCCGGATAGCCGGACATCATAAACCCATCCGGCCCCGGTAAAAACAACCGAGGCCGGAGCGCAGTGTTGAGCATTTTGCAACAAACGAGGCTGCCGGGCATTGCGCCGGATCAGTGGCGGGGCTTTCAAGCGGCAAGCTACAAGAAAAAGCAGGCCCTGCGCCCAATGCCGGTCAGTTAAGACTTTCAGTTGTCATTTGGGGCCGCTTCGCGCCCCATCGCCGGCAAGCCGGCTCCCACATTGTCCGTGCAAACCGCATCATGTGGGGCCGCCGCGGTCCCTGTGGGAGCCGGCTTGCCGGCGATGGGCTGCAAGGTAGCCCAAAAAATGACAAAGCGCCGCTTAACTGACTGACATTGGGCCTGGGCCGGGGTTCGTCATCACTCGTCGAGGAACGATCGCAGGTGTTCGCTGCGAGTCGGGTGGCGCAGCTTGCGCAGCGCCTTGGCTTCGATCTGACGGATCCGCTCGCGGGTCACGTCGAACTGCTTGCCCACTTCTTCGAGGGTGTGGTCGGTGTTCATGTCGATGCCGAAACGCATGCGCAGCACCTTGGCTTCGCGTGCGGTCAGGCCCGAGAGCACGTCGCGGGTGGCTTCCTTCAGGCTTTCGACCGTGGCTACGTCGATCGGGGACTGCATGGTCGAGTCCTCGATGAAGTCGCCCAGGTGCGAATCTTCGTCGTCACCGATCGGGGTCTCCATGGAGATCGGTTCCTTGGCGATCTTCAGCACCTTGCGGATCTTGTCCTCTGGCATCTCCATGCGCTCGCCGAGCTCTTCCGGCGTCGGTTCGCGACCCATCTCCTGCAGCATCTGCCGGGAAATACGGTTGAGCTTGTTGATCGTCTCGATCATGTGCACCGGAATACGGATGGTGCGCGCCTGGTCGGCGATCGAGCGGGTGATCGCCTGGCGAATCCACCAGGTGGCATAGGTCGAGAACTTGTAGCCGCGACGGTATTCGAACTTGTCCACCGCCTTCATCAGGCCGATGTTGCCTTCCTGGATCAGGTCGAGGAACTGCAGGCCGCGGTTGGTGTACTTCTTGGCGATGGAAATCACCAGACGCAGGTTCGCCTCGACCATTTCCTTCTTGGCACGGCGGGCCTTGGCCTCGCCAATGGACATGCGGCGGTTGATTTCCTTGATCTCGGCGACGGTCAGGCCGGTCTCGTTCTCGAGGTCGATCAGTTTCTGCTGGCAGGCGACGATGGCAGCGTTCTTCTCACCCAGGGCGGCAGCCCACTTGGTGTTGCGCTTGGACAGGTCGCCGCTCCAGGTCTGGTCGGTTTCGTTGCTTGGGAACAGGCGCAGGAAGTCGGCACGTGGCATGCGCGCATCACGTACGCACAGCTGCATGATGGCCCGCTCCTGGGCGCGCAGACGCTCCAGGGCGCTGCGTACGCGCTCGACCAGGACGTCGAACTGCTTAGGCACCAGCTTGATCGGCATGAACAGGTCGGCCAGGGCCTGCAGGGCGGCGATCCCTTCATCGCTGCCGCGACCGTGCTTCTTCAGCGCCTTGACGGTGACGTCCAGCTGGTCGGACACCGCGCCGAAACGCTGGCGAGCGACTTCCGGATCCGGGCCGCTTTCGCCTTCGTCCTCGCTGTCGTCAGCGTTTTCTTCGCTTTCTTCGTCCTCTTCTTCCTCTTCCTTGGCGGCCGCGGCCTTGGCGCCGAGCTGAGGGGTTTCCTCGGAAGGCGTGGCGATGCTGTCATCGGGGTCGATGTAGCCGCTGAGGACGTCGGACAGGCGGCCACCTTCGGTGGTGACGCGGTCGTATTCGCCGAGGATGTAGTCGACGGTACCCGGGAAGTGGGCGATGGCGCCCATCACTTCACGAATGCCTTCCTCGATGCGCTTGGCGATTTCGATCTCGCCTTCGCGGGTCAGCAGCTCGACGGTACCCATCTCACGCATGTACATGCGCACCGGGTCGGTCGTGCGGCCGATATCGGTTTCAACCGCCGCCAACGCGGCGGCGGCTTCTTCGGCTGCGGCTTCGTCGGTGTCGGCTTCCGCCAACAGCAGGGCATCCGCATCCGGAGCACTCTCGAATACGTTGATCCCCATGTCGTTGATCATGCGGATGATGTCTTCCACCTGTTCAGGATCTGAAATATCCTCAGGCAGGTGGTCGTTGACCTCCGCGTAAGTCAGGTAGCCCTGCTCACGACCGCGGGTGATCAACTCTTTGATACGAGACTGCTGTTGCGCTTTTCCGGACATAACACCCTATCCACTGAAGGTCTTGGCGGGCAAAAAACAAGCCGAGGATTATACCCGAGCATGGACCTCACGCGCCAGATGAGGTCGGGGTTTGTGCGGGAACATTGCGGCTCAGCAGTGCGAGCAGCTGAGATTTTTCCTCGGCGCTCAACTCACTTTGACGTGCTTTCCTGAGCAGATGTTCCAGGCTGCGCTCGCGTTGGCGGGCGGACAAGCTAGTTATAGTGTCGAAAAACTGTTGTTCAAGGTTGTCGGCATCGATCAACCATTCCTTTTCCGCCAGGGCGCGCAGCAGGCGGCCTTGTTCAGTGCCGTGCCAGCGTGCGATCAACTGCATTGAGCTTAGCCCAGGATTCTTCTGTGCGGCCTCGATCAGGGCCACCAGCAGTTGGCTGTAGAGATGCTCTTCGTCGGCGAAGTGGCTGGCGTCCTCGACCTTGCCGGCCAGCAAGGGGTGGTGCAGCAGGGTGCGCAAGGCCGACAGCGTCGGCGGCTCCACCGGGGCCGGCACGCGGGGTGGCGCTTCGCCGCGCTGGCCGTCGCGCTGCCAGGGCTTGCCGCCTTTCTTGTCCCAGGGCTTGCCGTCCCATTGCTTCTTGCCGCCGCCTTTGTTTTGCGTCCAAGGGCGCTGTTCCTGGTGGACGGGGGCGTAGTCGGGCTGGTGCGTATCGCCATAGTCGGGCGTGTAGCTGGCCATGGCGTCGTAGTCGTAGCCAGGGTCGTAGTCTGGCGTGCTGGTCGCGGGCGCGCTCTGTGCCAGTTGTTCCACCTGCTGGGGGGCCAGTCCGGTGATTTCCTTCAGGCGATTGCGCATCAGCTGACGAAGGTTGGCGCCGGGGATCTTTTCGATCAACGGCGCGGCCAGGGTCGCCATGTGCGCCTTGCCTTCCAGCGAGCGTGGATCGGCCTCGTTGCCCAGTTGCTCGAAGAAATAGTCGGCCAGGGGCTGGGCGTGCTGATTGATGCGCGCCAGGAAAGCGTCGGTGCCCTCGGCGCGGACCAGGCTGTCCGGGTCTTCGCCTTCGGGCAGGAACAGGAAGCGCGCGCGGCGGCCGTCCTGCAGGCTCGCCAACGTCGACTCCAGGGCGCGCCAGGCGGCCTTGCGGCCGGCCTGGTCGCCGTCGAAGCAGAACAGCACGCTGGGGACTACGCGGAACAGGCGCTTGAGGTGCTCCTCGCTGGTGGCCGTGCCCAGGGTCGCCACCGCATTGCGCAGGCCCTGCTGGGCCAGGGCGATGACGTCCATGTAGCCCTCGACGACGATGATCTCGTCGAGGTTGCGGTTGTGCTTGCGCGCCTCGAACAGGCCGTAGAGCTCCTGGCCCTTGTGGAACACCGGGGTTTCCGGGGAGTTCAGGTACTTGGGCTTGTCGTCGCCCAGGACTCGTCCGCCGAAGGCGATGACCCGGCCACGGCTGTCGCGGATCGGGAACATCACCCGGTCGCGGAAGCGGTCGTAGCGCTTGCCGGTCTCGGCGTTCTCGATCAGCAGGCCTGCGTCGATCATGACCTTCTGCTGCAGGGTGTCGGCGCCCAGGTGCTTGAGCAGGTTGTCCCAGCCCGGCGGGGCGAAACCCAGGCCGAAATCGCGGGCGATCTCGCCGGACAGCCCGCGGCCCTTGAGGTAGCCCACCGCCGCCTTGCGGGTCGGGTGGCTGCGCAGGGCCTGGCGGTAGAACTCGGCGGCGGCTTCGAGCAGCGGGTAGAGCGGCGAGTCGGTGGGCTGGCGAGGTTTCTGCCCGCGCCGGCCCTCCTCCCGCGGGACTTCCATGCCTGCGGCCCTGGCCAGCTCTTCGACGGCCTGGGGGAAGTCCAGGTTGTCGTGGTCCATGATGAAGCCGAGCGCGTTGCCACCGGCGCCACAGCCGAAGCAGTAGTAGAACTGCTTGTCGGGGCTGACGGTGAAGGACGGGGTCTTTTCCTTGTGGAACGGGCAGCAGGCAGAGAGGTTCTTGCCGGTCTTCTTCAGCTGGACGCGCGAACTCACCACGTCGACGATGTCGGTGCGGTTGAGAAGGTCGTCGATGAAGCTCTGGGGAATCAGCCCGGCCATGGCAGTCTCGTCATCTGGCAACTGGCAAGTCTAATCGCTACGCGCGGGTTCGGGGCGAGTGGTGCTATTGGAGGGTGCGAGGAAAAATGTGCTCGTCAGCCACGGAGGGCTCGTCAGTCACGACGTGCACGACTGGCCATTGACCAGCTCTGACGTGTTCAGGCGGATTGCCCGCAAGCTGCTGCAAGGGGCACCTCAGGCTTGGCGCCAAAGGTTTGAAGCTACCGCTGCCATCAGCCCGGCACAAGGCCGGGCGGGGCAGAAGCTTTGCGTAGAACGCCTGTATCAGTACAGACGAACGGCGCGGCGCTGTTCGCGCTGGACCTTCTTGGCGTGACGCTTGACAGCGGCAGCGGCCTTGCGCTTGCGCTCGGCAGTCGGCTTCTCGTAAAACTCGCGGCTACGAACTTCAGCCAGTACACCGGCTTTTTCGCAGGAGCGCTTGAAACGACGCAGAGCTACGTCGAAGGGTTCGTTCTCTTTAACTTTGACGGCTGGCATCCAGGGCTACCTTCATTCATTACCGGGGTGGACGCGCTCCTGGCAAAACAAGGGTGTGCTGGAGAACGTCGGTTTTCAAGGGCTGCGGATGTTAACCCTTAGACGGCCGGAATGCAAAGCCTCTGATCGAAAACCGCTGGTCGGCATCGGGTACGGGGACTATCATGCGCGCCTTCGAATTCAGCCTCGACAAGGCACAGACCCATGCTAGTACTGGGATTGGAAACATCCTGCGACGAAACTGGCGTCGCATTATACGACAGCGAGCGCGGCCTGCTGGCCGATGCCCTGTTCAGCCAGATCGACCTGCACCGCATCTATGGCGGGGTGGTACCGGAGCTGGCTTCGCGTGACCACGTCAAGCGCATGCTGCCGCTGATCCGCCAGGTGCTGGGCGAAGCCGGCTGCGTCGCCACCGAGATCGATGCGATCGCCTATACCGCCGGCCCCGGCCTGGTGGGGGCCCTGCTGGTCGGTGCCTCGTGCGCCCAGGCACTGGCGTTCGCCTGGGACATTCCGGCGATCGGCGTGCACCACATGGAGGGCCACCTGCTGGCGCCCATGCTCGAAGAACAGCCCCCTGAGTTTCCGTTCGTCGCCCTGCTGGTCTCCGGTGGCCATACCCAGTTGGTGCGGGTCGATGGCGTCGGCCAGTACCAGTTGCTTGGCGAGAGCCTGGACGACGCGGCGGGTGAGGCCTTCGACAAGACCGCCAAGCTGATTGGCCTGAATTATCCCGGCGGGCCTGAAATCGCCCGCCTGGCCGAGCGCGGTGTACCCGGGCGCTTCGTCTTCCCCCGGCCGATGACCGATCGGCCTGGCCTGGAGTTCAGCTTCAGCGGCCTCAAGACGTTCGCCCTGAATACCTGGCAGCAATGCCGCGATGCCGGGGACGACAGCGAGCAGACCCGGTGCGACCTGTCCCTGGCATTCCAGCAGGCGGTGGTGGAGACTTTGACCATCAAGTGCAAGCGTGCCCTCAAGCAGACCGGGCTCAAGCGCCTGGTGATCGCCGGGGGGGTGAGCGCCAACAAGGCCCTGCGGGCCTCGCTGGAGGCCATGCTGTCCAGCATCAAGGGCAATGTGTATTACGCCCGGCCCCGGTTCTGCACCGACAACGGCGCCATGATCGCCTATGCCGGCTGCCAGCGCCTGCTCGCCGGGCAGCGCCAGGACCTGGCGATCAGCGTGCAGGCACGCTGGCCGATGGAGCAGCTACCGGCGGTATGAAGGTGAATGCCGTTCAGGCTGGCGATTCAGAAATGTCGTTCGCGCCCGGCGAACAGGTCGCGTAGATTGCTGCGGTGGCGCCAGACGATCAGCAGGGTGAGCGCGGCCATCGGCAGCAGTGCCTCGGGCTCGCGCCAGGCCAGCAATGGCAGGGTCAGCGGTGTGGCGATCAGCGCCGCCAGGGAGCTGGTGCGGGTGAGGTAGAAGGTCAGCAGCCAGGCGACGATGGCCAGCAGCGCGGCCGGCAGGTACAGGCCCATGAGCATGCCGGCGGCCGTCGCCACGCCTTTGCCACCCTGGAAGCGGAAGTACAGGGGGAACATATGGCCGACCACCGCACAGAGGCCGATCCAGGCCTGCTCCTGCAGGCCGAGCCCGAGCAGTTGGGCCAGCAGCACGGGCAACAGGCCCTTGCACAGGTCGCCCAGGAGGGTCAGGATCGCCAGCTTGCGGCCCGCCAGGCGCAGCATGTTGGTGGCGCCGGCGTTGCCCGAGCCACTGGAGCGCGGGTCGGGGCTGCCGCTGAGGCGGCTGAGGACGATGGCGAAGGACAGAGAGCCAAGCAGGTAGGCGAGCAGCGCCAATAACCAAAACATGCTAACTATTCCGGGCGGGGATGCCCTGATTCTAACGGCGCCAGTCGCCCTTGTCGTGCTGTGGAGAGAAGTGCTTGGACAGAGTGTTCATCGAAGGCCTGGAAGTCGATACCGTCATCGGTGCCTATGACTGGGAGCGGGATATTCGCCAGTGCCTGCGCCTGGACCTGAGTTTCGCCTGGGACAACCGTCCGGCCGCCGCCGGTGACGATCTGCGCCTGGCGCTGGATTACGCCAGCGTTTCGGCGCGTGTCCAGGCGTTCGCCGAGCAGGCCCGCTTCGAATTGGTCGAAACCTTTGCCGAGCGCCTGGTGGCGGAGCTGATGGAGACGTTCGGCATTCCCTGGATGCGTCTGAAACTGACCAAACCGGGCGCCGTACCAGCGGCCCGTGGCGGCGTTGGCGTGGAGATCGAGCGCGGATGTCTCTGAGCACGGTATACCTGGGGCTGGGCAGCAACATCGAGCGCGAGGCGCACCTGTGCGCCGGGCTCGACGCCCTGGCCGGCTTTCTGCGCGACATGCGTTGTTCGCCGGTGTTCGAGAGCCAGGCGGTGGGCATCAAGAGCGGGCCTTTCTTCAACCTGGTGGTGACCGGGCAGACCGATCTGCCGCTGCTCGAGCTGGATCGCCGGCTGAAGTTCATCGAGGCGGACAATGGCCGTTATGCCCCTGAGCGCAAGGGGTTGCCGCTGGACATCGATGTGCTGATGTTCGATGACTTGCTGGGCACCTTCAATGGCCTGGTGCTGCCGCGGGCGGAAATCCTGAAGAATGCGTTCGTGCTCTGGCCCTTGTCGTTGCTGGCGCCGGAGCTGGTGCATCCGGGCGTGGGCAAGCGCATGGCGCAACTGTGGCAGGAGGCGGATATCGAGCAGGTGCTGGCGCCGGTGTCGTTCGAGTGGCGTGGGTTGCAGCTGACCCGGATGTGAGGCGGGAGAGCCTCGGTGCTGGTCAGTCAAGGCATTGAGCGGCCCAATGCAGGCTGGCATCGAGGCACGTCCCACAAGGCGTGCAGGGCCCTGTGGCAGCGGGCTTGCCCGTGCATGGGCAAGCATGAGTGCCTAGGGTTTCTACGCTTCGTATTGTCGTTTGTAGGCTTCCAGCGCCTTCAGTCGCTCTCCCTTGAGCGCCTCGCCCAGCGCTTGCCCGGTCAGGCCTCGCTCCACCAGGCACTTCACATCGACCTCCTTGGCCACCGCCGCGGCGCCACGCAGGTAACCGGCCTGTGGATAATCCCCGCTTTCCAGCCCCAGGCGTGCACCTGCATCCATCTCGCAGGCCGCGATGAAGTCCTCGAAGCGTTGCGGGCGGCGGTATACGTCGAACGTGTGCAGCAGTTCCAACAGCGCCCCAGCGGGTAATTCAAGGGCTCGTTGGAAAGAGGTGTGGCACTTGCCAACCAACTGCGCCAGTTCCTGGCATTCCCGGGGGGCCTTGAAGCGCTGATTCATCGCTTTGATCTGCGCCAGGCCCAGAGCGTGCAACAGGCAAGCCCAGCGTACATTCAGCGGTTGCCGGTGCCGAGCGGCCTGTTGCAGGACCGCGAGGGTATGGCTGCCGCTGTCGAGCCCGGTTGGCTGTTCGAACAGCGTATCGACCTCGGGCATCAGTTCCGCCAGGGCGCCACACGCACGCAATACCTGGATGAACACCTGTGGCTGGTCTTCCATCAGCGCTCGCTCGATTTCCTTCCAGCTACGCTCGGCGGTCAGCGCCTGCAGCTCGCCCGAGGCGCTGATCTGGCGCATCAGCTCGAGGGTTTCCTCGGCCACGCGAAAACCCAGCGAGGCATAGCGCGCGGCAAAGCGGGCCACCCGCAAAACGCGCAAGGGATCTTCGGCGAACGCCGGGGAAACGTGGCGTAATATGCGCCGTTCCAGGTCTTCCTTACCATGGTAGGGGTCGCACAGCGTGCCCTGCTCGTCCTCGGCCATGGCGTTGATGGTCAGGTCGCGGCGGATCAGGTCCTCTTCGAGAGTCACCTCGGGGCTGGCATGGAAGGTGAATCCGCCATAGCCACGTCCGCTCTTGCGTTCGGTGCGCGCCAGGGCGTACTCCTCGCCGGTCCTGGGATGGATGAATACCGGGAAATCAGCACCGACCGGGCGAAATCCCTGGGCCTGCATCTGTTCGACCGTGGCGCCGACCACCAGCCAGTCGATATCGCTGACCGGGCGCCCGAGCAAGCGGTCGCGCACCGCGCCACCGACTTTGTAGATCTGCATGAGAAACCTCCATTACTGCCCACAGGATACCCTGTCGACAGCAATGGAGGTGCGCCTGCTAGAGGTGATGCACCACGGCCAGGTCCATGCGGCCGTATTCGCTCGCTTCGCCTTGTTCGCCACGCGGCGGCATGTGGTGGGTCTTCATCACCTGGTCGCCCTGAACGGTTTCCAGGTGGATGTCGAAGCCCCAGAGGCGATGCAGGTGCTTGAGCACTTCCTCGGTGGAGTCGCCCAGCGGCTTGCGGTTGTGCTGTTGATGGCGCAGGGTCAGGGAGCGGTCGCCGCGACGGTCGATGCTCCAGATCTGCACGTTGGGCTCGCGGTTGCCCAGGTTGTACTGGGCGGCCAGTTGTTCGCGGATCAGCCGGTAGCCGGCCTCGTCGTGGATCGCCGGAACCAGCAGGTCGTCGCGTTGGTCGTCGTCGAGGATGCTGAACAGCTTGAGGTCGCGGATCACCTTGGGTGACAGGTATTGCAGGATGAAGCTCTCGTCCTTGAAGCTGCTCATGGCGAACTTGAGGGTAGAAAGCCAATCGCTGCCGGCAATGTCGGGGAACCAGCGGCGATCTTCCTCGGTGGGGTTCTCGCACATGCGACGGATGTCGGTGTACATGGCAAAACCCAGGGCATAAGGGTTGATACCGCTGTAGTAGGGGCTGTCGAAGCCTGGCTGGAACACCACGCTGGTGTGTGACTGCAGGAACTCCATGATGAACCCTTCGGTCACCAGCCCTTCGTCGTACAGGTCGTTCATCAGGGTGTAGTGCCAGAACGTGGCCCAGCCTTCGTTCATCACCTGGGTCTGGCGCTGTGGGTAGAAGTACTGGGCGATCTTGCGCACGATGCGCACCACTTCACGTTGCCAGGGTTCGAGCAGCGGGGCGTGCTTTTCGATGAAGTAGAGGATGTTTTCCTGTGGTTCGGCGGGGAAGCGTACGTCATCCCGTTCGCCGCCCTTTTCCGCACCCTTGGGAATGGTGCGCCACAGGTCATTGATCTGCCGTTGCAGATGTTCCTCACGCTCTTTCTGCCGACGGCGCTCTTCCTCGGCCGAGATCGGGTAGGGGCGCTTGTAGCGGTCGACCCCGTAGTTCATCAGGGCATGGCAGGAGTCGATCAGGTCCTCGACGGCATCGATGCCGTGGCGCTCCTCGCATTGGGCGATGTACTGCTTGGCGAAGACCAGGTAATCGATGATCGAGCTGGCGTCGGTCCAGGTGCGGAACAGGTAGTTGCCCTTGAAGAAACTGTTGTGGCCATAGCAGGCATGGGCGATCACCAGCGCCTGCATGCACATGGTGTTCTCTTCCATGAGGTAGGCGATGCAGGGGTCGGAGTTGATCACGATCTCGTACGCCAGGCCCATCTGGCCGCGGCTATAGGACTTTTCCGTGCTGAGGAACTGCTTGCCATAGGACCAATGGTGATAACCGAGGGGCATGCCGACGGAGGCATAGGCGTCCATCATCTGCTCGGCGGTGATCACCTCGATCTGGTTGGGGTAGGTGTCCAGGGCGTAACGCTCGGCCAGGCGGCTGATTTCCCGGTCGTAGGCCTGGATCAGCTCGAACGTCCACTCCGAGCCGGTGGAAATGGGTTGGCGTCTCTGTGCTCTGGCGGTCATGTGGCTAACCTGCGCTGGAAGAGTTCACGGAAGACCGGGTAGATGTCGCCGGCCGATACCAACTGCTGCTGGGCGAACGTGTCGGGATAGGCCTCGCCGATGCGCTCGTATTCGTACCATAGCGCCTGATGCTCGCGAGGGGTGATCTCGACATAAGTGTAGTACTGCACATGCGGCATGATCTGGTTGGCGAGGATGTCGCGGCAGATCGGCGAGTCATCGTTCCAGTTATCGCCGTCCGAGGCCTGGGCGGCATAGATGTTCCATTCATTGGCCGGGTAGCGGTCGGCCATGATTTCCTGCATCAGCTTGAGCGCGCTGGAAACGATGGTGCCGCCGGTCTCCCGGGAGTAGAAGAATTCTTCCTCGTCGACCTCGCGGGCGCTGGTGTGGTGGCGGATGAATACCACCTCGATGCGATCGTAGTTTCGCTTGAGGAACAGGTAGAGCAGGATGAAGAAGCGCTTGGCGATGTCCTTGGTGGCCTGGGTCATGGAGCCGGAGACGTCCATCAGGCAGAACATCACCGCCTTGGAGCTGGGGTTGGGCTGCTTGACCAGCAGGTTGTACTTGAGGTCGAAGGTGTCGAGAAAGGGCAGGCGGTTGATGCGCGCCTTGAGGCGTTCGATTTCCGCTTCGGTTGCCTGGATATCGGTGAAGTTGTCGGGCTCCTCGACCTTCAGGCGGGCCAGCTCGGCCTGGGCCTCGCGCAACAGGGCGCGGCTGCTGCCGGTCAGGGCGATGCGCCGGGCATGGGCCGAGCGCAGGGTGCGCACGATGTTGATGCGCGACGGGTTGCCTTCGTTGGCGATGCCTGCGCGCACGGTCTTGAAGGTGTCGGCGCCGGTCAGGTGGCGCTTGACCAGGTTGGGCAGCTCCAGGTCCTCGAACATGAACTCGAGGAATTCCTCCTGGGTGATCTGGAAGACGAAGTCGTCCATGCCTTCGCCGGAGTTGCCGGCCTTGCCACGCCCGCCGCCACCTCCGCCACCCTGGGGGCGCGGGATGTGTTCGCCGGCGGTGAATTCCTTGTTGCCCGGGTGGACGATGGTCTGCTTGCCGCCACGACCATGGTGCAGCACCGGCTCGTCGATATCCCGCGCCGGGATGCTGATCTGCTCGCCATGCTCCATGTCCATGATGGAACGGCGGCTTACGGCCTCTTCGACGGCTTTCTTGATGTGCTCACGGTAACGCCGCAGGAAACGCTGGCGGTTGACCGTGCTCTTGTTCTTGCCGTTCAGGCGTCGGTCGATTACGTAGCTCATGGGCCCTCCGGTAGCTGGAAGCAGCTGCGAGCTTCAAGCGACAAGCTGCAAGACAAAGCAGCCCCCGCTGCCGCAAGCTGTCGCGCCTGTAGCAGGTTCGGCGCTGGACAGCTTGCAGCCCGCGGCTTGTAGCTTGCCGCTTTATTGCGATTTCCTGACCCGCAGATACCATTCCGACAGCAGGCGTACCTGTTTGTCGGTGTAGCCACGCTCCACCATCCGGGTGACGAAGTCGTTGTGTTTCTGTTGGTCCTCCTTGCTGGCCTTGGCGTTGAAGCTGATGACCGGCAGCAGGTCCTCGGTGTTGGAGAACATTTTCTTCTCGATCACCACCCGCAGCTTCTCATAGCTCAGCCAGCTCGGGTTCTTGCCATTGTTGTTGGCACGGGCACGCAGCACGAAGTTGACGATCTCGTTGCGGAAATCCTTCGGGTTGCTGATGCCGGCTGGTTTCTCGATCTTCTCCAGCTCCTCGTTGAGGGCGATGCGGTTGAGGATCTCGCCGGTTTCCGGGTCGCGGTATTCCTGGTCCTGGATCCAGAAGTCGGCGTACAGCACGTAGCGGTCGAAGATGTTCTGGCCGTATTCGCTGTAGGACTCCAGGTAGGCGGTCTGGATCTCCTTGCCGATGAACTCGATGTAGCGCGGTGCCAGGTATTCCTTGAGATAGCGCAGGTAGCGCTCACGCACTTCGGCAGGGAACTGCTCCTGTTCGATCTGCTGTTCCAGCACGTAGAGCAAGTGCACCGGGTTGGCTGCCACTTCGTGGGGGTCGAAGTTGAAGACCTTGGAGAGGATCTTGAAGGCGAAACGGGTCGACAGGCCGTTCATGCCTTCGTCGACGCCCGCGGCATCGCGGTATTCCTGGATCGACTTGGCCTTCGGATCGGTGTCCTTGAGGTTCTCGCCGTCGTACACGCGCATCTTCGAGTAGATGTTGGAGTTCTCCGGCTCCTTGAGGCGCGACAGCACGGTGAACTGGGCGAGCATCTTGAGGGTGTCCGGTGCGCAGTGGGCCTTGGCCAGCGAGCTGTTGACCAGCAGTTTGTCGTAGATCTTGACCTCGTCGCTGACGCGCAGGCAGTACGGCACCTTGACGATGTAGATCCGGTCGATGAATGCCTCGTTGTTCTTGTTGTTCCGGAAGGTGTGCCACTCCGACTCGTTGGAGTGGGCCAGCAGGATCCCGGAGTAGGGGATCGCGCCCAGGCCTTCGGTGCTGTTGTAGTTGCCCTCTTGCGTGGCGGTCAGCAGCGGGTGCAGGACCTTGATCGGCGCCTTGAACATCTCGACGAATTCCATCAGGCCCTGGTTGGCCCGGCACAGGGCGCCCGAATAGCTGTAGGCGTCGGCGTCGTTCTGCGGGAATTCCTCGAGCTTGCGGATATCCACCTTGCCCACCAGCGCGGAGATGTCCTGGTTGTTCTCGTCGCCTGGTTCGGTCTTGGCGATGGCGATCTGGTTAAGGATGGAAGGGTAGAGCTTGACCACCCGGAACTTGGAGATGTCACCGCCGAACTCCTGCAGGCGCTTGGTGGCCCAAGGCGACATGATGGTATTCAGGTAGCGCCGTGGGATGCCGAACTCTTCCTCGAGAATGGCGCCGTCTTCGGCCGCATTGAACAGGCCCAGGGGGGATTCGAACACCGGCGAGCCCTTGATGGCATAGAAGGGCACCTTTTCCATCAGTTGCTTGAGCTTCTCGGCCAGGGACGATTTACCGCCACCCACCGGGCCCAGCAGGTACAGGATCTGTTTCTTCTCCTCCAGGCCCTGTGCGGCGTGGCGGAAGTAGGACACGATCTGGTCGATGCACTCTTCCATGCCATGGAAGTCGGCAAAGGCCGGATAGCGACGGATCACCTTGTTGGAGAAGATTCTCGACAGCCTGGAGTTCGTTGAGGTATCGACCAGCTCCGGTTCGCCGATGGCCAGCAACAGCCGTTCGGCCGCCGAAGCGTAGGCGCTGCGATCCTCTTTGCACAGCTCGAGGTACTCCTGCAGCGAGAGTTCTTCCTGGCGGGTTGACTCGAAACGTTGTTGGAAGTGGCTAAAAATGCTCATGACGTCACCTCGCTCGATACGTGGAGCCGACGCCGGATCAGTCAGCTGATGCTGGCATGCAACCGGGCTGGCCGATTGCTGTATACCCCCCAGAACACCCGTAGAAACGCTACCGATGACCCGCACGCCGGTGTACCGGCTCTCCCCTTTTTTGGATGGCCTGGGCTTAAGGATAGTTGGTTATACGCAAGGTCAAGGGCACGAGGTCGAGAAGATGCCCACGACCGTTCGTCAGCTGATGCCCGAGCCCGCATGGGGCGCGGGCTGCAGGAAAAATAAAAAAATTATTCGGCAGTGCCCTGGGCCGTTTCGGCCGGGTAGGTGCTGCGCCACAGCTCGAAGCCGCCATCGAGGCTGTAGACATCGGAGAAGCCCTGGCCGACCAGATAGGCGGCGGCGCTCTGGCTGGAATTGCCGTGGTAGCAGACCACCAGGGTCGGTGCATCGAGGTCGGCATTGCGAATGAACTCGGCGACCGAATGGTTATCCAGATGTGTGGCGCCGGCGATGTGCCCGGCGGCGAAAGACTGCGGGTCGCGGATGTCGACGACCACCGCACCTTGCTCACGCAGGGCCTGGGCCTGCTCGGGAGGGATGCGCTTGAATTCGCTCATGGGACGGTTTCCTTCAGGACTGGTCATTGATTCTAGCCGGTTGTGCCGGCGGGCGCGGGGTGCCGTCGTCGGCGCAGTCGCAGCGGTGGAATTCGCCGCTGTCGACGTTGTACAGGGTCATCGCGCCGCCCCACACGCAGCCGGTGTCCAGGCCGATGACGTCGGGCACGTCGACACGCCCCTCGAGGGCGGCCCAATGGCCGAAGATGATCTTCACGTGGCGTGAACGGCGATCCTTGTGGGCGAACCAGGGCTTGTAGCCCTTGGGCGCGCTGCCTGGGCCTTCCTTGCTCTTGAGGTCGAGCTTGCCTTCGGCGGTGCAGAAGCGCATGCGGGTGAAGTAGTTGGTGATGACCCGCAGGCGTTCTATGCCGGTCAGGCTCTTGCTCCACTTGTTCGGCTCGTTGCCGTACATGCCATCCAGGTACAGTTTCAGGCGGCTGTCGTCGCGCAGGACTTCCTCCACCTCGGCGGCCAGCTCCAGCGCCTTGCCCAAGGTCCACTGGGGCGGGATGCCGGCATGAACCATGGCGATGCCTCGGGGCTCGTCGTAGTGCAGCAGTTTCTGCCGGCGCAGCCAGTCGAACAATTGGTCGGCGTCCGGTGCCTCGATGATTTCGCGCAGGGTATCGCTTTTCTTCAGGCGTTCGACGTTGTGCCAGGCGGCCAGCAGGTGCAGGTCATGGTTGCCGAGCACGCAGACCAGCGAATCGCGGATGCCATAGAGAAAGCGCAAGGTTTCCAGCGACTCGGGGCCACGGTTGACCAGGTCGCCGACCAGCCAGAGACGATCGACCGTTGGGTCGAAGCGTACCCGTTCGAGCAGGCACTTCAGTGGCTGCAGGCAGCCTTGCAGGTCGCCGACCGCATACACCGCCATCAGTGCAAGGCTCCCGGTACGGCCAGGCGGAAGGGGGCGATGAGGGCATCGAAGTGCTGACCGTCCTCGGCGAGCATCTGGTAGCTGCCCTGCATGGTGCCGACGCGGGTGGTGATCACCGCGCCGCTGCTGTAGGTGTGGCTCTGGCCCGGCTCGATGAGTGGCTGCTGGCCGACCACGCCGGCGCCGCGTACTTCCTCGACCTCGCCGTCGCCGTTGGTGATCAGCCAATGGCGTGACATCAATCGGGCTTTGACCGAGCCGTTGTTCTGCACCGTGATGGTGTAGGCGAAGGCGAAACGGTCGTTGTCGGGGTCGGATTGTTCTGTGAGATAGCGGGTGACGACGCTGACGTCGATCTGGTAGCGGGGGTCGGACATGCAAAGGCCTTGGACGAACGGACGCAAATACGGCAATGGGTGCAGTCTAGGCCATTGGCGGGGGTGTAGGCCAGTTGTGCGGGCGGTCGGTGACCGCCGGGGCCCATTTGCAGGCAAGCCCGCTCTCACAGGTGGCAGCGGTGTTGACGCGTCATGTGCCGTGCAGGGCCCCTGTGGGGCTTGCCGGCGATGGGCTGCAACGCAGCCCCATGATTACAAGGCGCTGCCCTGCTGCTCTGCCAACTGGTCAGCCAGGCGCACGAAGGCGGCCAAGTCGAGTTGCTCCGGTCGCAGGCTGCCATCGACGCCCGCCGCTTCGATGGCCTGGCTGTCGAGCAGCCCCTTGAGGGTATTGCGCAGCGTCTTGCGGCGCTGGTTGAAGGCTTCGCGGACGATACGCTCGAGCAGGCGCGGGTCCTTGGCCGGATGGGGCAGGGTCTCGTGGGGGACCAGGCGCACGATGGCCGAATCCACCTTCGGCGGCGGGTTGAAGGCGCCCGGGCCGACATTGAACAGGTGCTCGACCCGGCAGTGGTACTGCACCATGATCGACAGGCGGCCCCAGTCTCCACCGCCGGGGCCCGCAGCCAGGCGCTCGACCACTTCCTTCTGCAGCATGAAATGCATGTCGCGGATCAGCCCGGCATGCTCCAGCAAGTGGAAGATCAGCGGCGTGGAGATGTTGTAGGGCAGGTTGCCCACGACCTTGAGGCTGCGTGGCGGCACGCCCAACTGGTTGAAGTCGAACTTCAGGGCGTCGCCCTGGTGCAGGCGGAAGTTGGGGTTGCCTGCGAACTTGTGCTGGAGGATCGGCACCAAGTCCTTGTCCAGCTCCACGACGTCCAGCTGTGCGCCGCTGCCCAGCAGGCCCTCGGTGAGGGCGCCCTGGCCTGGGCCGATCTCCAGCAGGTGCTCGCCGGCCTTGGCGTTGATCGCCCGCAGGATGCGGTCGATGATCCCGGCGTCATGCAGGAAGTTCTGGCCGAAGCGCTTGCGCGCCCGGTGTTGGTATTGCTCGTTCATGGTCGGTTCTCGGCCATCTGGTAGGCGGTTTCCAGGGCGACGCGCAGGCTGCCGGTGTCGACCTTGCCGGTGCCGGCCAGGTCCAGGGCGGTGCCGTGATCGACCGACGTGCGGATGATCGGCAGGCCCAGGGTTACGTTGACGGCGGCGCCGAAGCCTTTGTACTTGAGTACGGGCAGGCCCTGGTCGTGGTACATCGCCAGCACTGCGTCGCAGTGCTCCAGGTATTTGGGGGTGAACAGGGTATCGGCCGGCAGCGGGCCGCGCAGGTCCATGCCTTCGTTGCGCAGGCGCTGCAGTGTGGGCTCGATGATGTCGATTTCTTCGCGGCCCAGATGGCCGCCCTCACCGGCATGCGGGTTGAGGCCGCAGACCAGGATGCGCGGATTGGCGATGCCGAACTTGTCGCGCAGGTCGGCATGCAGGATGCGCGTGACACGCTCCAGGCGCTCGGCGCTGATGGCGTCGGCGATCTCGCGCAGGGGCAGGTGGGTGGTCACCAGGGCCACGCGCAAGCCGTGGGTGGCGAGCATCATCACCACTTGGGCGGTGTGGGTCAGGTCGGCAAGGAACTCGGTGTGGCCGGAGAAGGCGATGCCGCTTTCGTTGATCACGCCCTTGTGCACGGGGGCGGTGATCATGCCGGCGAAATGCCCGTCGAGGCAGCTTAGGCCGGCCCGGGTCAGGGTTTCCAGGACGAAGGCAGCGTTGGCCTTGTCCAGTTGCCCCGGCACCACCTTTGCGGCCAGCGGCGTATCCCAGACGTACAGGCTGCCGGCGGGAGCCGGCTGGTCGGGCCAGGCGTCTACCGAGACGGGCAGCAGGTTGACGGCCAGCCCCAGTTGCGTGGCCCGCTCGGCGAGCAGGTCACGGCTGGTGATGGCGATCAGGGGGTGGGGCTGGGCCTCGGCGGCGAGCAGCAGGCACAGGTCGGGACCTATGCCGGCCGGCTCGCCGGGCGTGACGGCGAAGCGCAGGGGCTTCACTGGGCGGCCTGGTCGGCGCCAGGCAGCTTGATTTCAACGTAGGCTTCGTCGCGGATCTGGCGCAGCCAGGTCTGCAGCTCTTCGTCGTACTTGCGGTTGCGCAGGACGTTCATGGCCTGCTGCTCGCGGGCCTGTTCGGTGCTGTCGGTGGCGCGGCGGCCCAGTACTTCGAGCACATGCCAGCCGTATTGGCTGCGGAACGGACGGGACACCTCGCCCTGGGGGGCGCTGGTCATCACTTCGCGGAACTCCGGCACCAGGCTGTTGGGGTCGACCCAGTTGAGGTCGCCGCCGTTGAGCGCCGAACCCGGGTCTTCCGAGAAGCTCTTCGCCAGCTCGGCGAAGTCTTCGCCGTTCCTGATGCGCTCGTACAGGCGTTCGGCCAGCTGTTGGGTAGCCGCTTCGCTACGGATCTCACTGGGCTTGATCAGGATGTGACGGACATGCACCTCGTCACGCAGGACGTTGCCACCGCCACGCTTCTCCTCGAGCTTGAGGATGATGAAGCCGTTGGGGATGCGGATCGGCTGGGTGATGTCACCCACGGCCATGCTGCTGAGCAGGCCGGCGAAGTCTGGCGGCAACTGGCCGGCCTTGCGCCAGCCCATCTCGCCGCCTTCCAGGGCGTTCTCGCTGGCCGAGCGGGCGATGGCCATCTGGCCGAAGTCGGCGCCCTGCTTGAGCTGCTGGTAGACCTCGCCAGCCTGCTGGGCAGCCGCCTGGATGGCGCTGGAATTGGCGCTTTCCGGGGTGGGGATGAGGATGTTGGCCAGGCGGTATTCCTCGGACAACTGCATCTTGCCCAGGTCGGAGTTGAGGAAGTTCTTCACTTCCTGCTCCGAGACCTGGATGCGCTCGGCCACGCGGCGCTGGCGCACGCGGCTGATGATCATCTCGCGCTTGACCTGGTCGCGGGCGTCGTCGAACGACAGGCCGTCCTGGGCCAGGGCGGCGCGGAACTGCTCCAGGGTCATGCCGTTGCGCTGGGCAATGGTGGCGATGGCCTGGTTGAGTTCCTCGTCGGTGATGCGGATGCCCGAGCGTTCGCCGATCTGCAGTTGCAGGTTCTCGACGATCAGGCGCTCCAGGACCTGCTGCTCCAGGGCTCCGGGCGGTGGCGTGCCACCGCCGCGCTTGGCGATGGTCTGCTGCACTTCACGGATACGCTGGTCCAGCTGGCTCTGCATGACTACGTCGTTGTCGACGATAGCCACGACCCGGTCCAGGGGTTGCACCGCGGCATGCACCGCGCCACTCAGCAATACAGCGCCCAGCATCAGCGGGCGCAGTCGATCAATAAGCTTGCTCTTCACGTGTACGGTAACCTTGAATGCCTTCGTCGAGGAACGACTCGACCTTGTTGCCCACTACGCCACCGAGGCCTTTGAGCACGATTTGCAGGAAGACGCCGTGGTCGCCTTTTTCATTCTGCGGAACGGCCTGGCTGAAGTCGTCGTAGTCGAGCCAGTAGCGGTTGATCAAGCGCAGTTTCCAGCAGCAGTTGTCGTACTCGAAGCCACCCATGGCTTCCAGGGTACGGTTGCGGTTGTAATCGTGCTGCCAGCGACCGATCACGCTCCACTGCGGCACGATTGGCCAGATGACCGAGAAGTCGTGTTGCTCGATCTTGTAGTAGTCCTTGATGTAGTTCGGGCTGCCTGGAGTGCCGTAGTCGCCGCCGCCCACCTGCCAACGTCCGGTCAGCGAGTCGTAGCGGACCAGGTCGTTGCGGTAGCGGTAGCCCAGGTTGACGATCTTGTTCGGATTGTCCTCAGGCTGGTAGTGGAACATGGCGCTGCCCGAGCGAGGGCTGCGGCTGTCCGGGTCCCAGTTGTAGTCGGAGTTGAAGCGCCAGTCGCGGTTGAAGGCGTACTGGTACTCCAGGGCGTAAGGTGACACGTCCGATTGCGAGTCGTCGCGGGTACGCCAGTCGATGCCTGGCATCTGTACCTTGCGGTCCTTGAAGTAAAGCGCCTGGCCGATGCTGATGCGTTGACGTTCGAAACCGTTTTCCTCGATCCAACGACTGGTCACGCCCAGCGACAGTTTGTTCTCGTCGCCGATGCGGTCGGAACCACTGAAGCGGTTGTCGCGGAACAGTGAGGAGTAGCTGAAGTAGCTCTCGCTGGTGTCGAAGACCGGGATGTCCTTCTGGTCCTCATACGGTACATAGAGGTAGAACAGCCGGGGCTCCAGGGTTTGGCGATAGTTCTTGCCGAACCATTGAGTGTTGCGGTCGAAATACAGGCCACTGTCGACGCTGAAGACTGGAACGCTGCGGTTCTGGTTACTGGAGAAATCACCGCGCAGGTCAAGTTGTGCAGGGTCTCTGACTGCAAGCGTTGCAATGTCATTTTTGCCTTTGCTGTCCAGATCCAGGTCGTAGTGAGTGTATACGTACTTAAGCTTCGGCTTGATGAAGCCGTAGCTGGCCTCCATGGGCAGGCTGATTGCCGGGGCCACGTTCAGGCGGGTGCCGTTGGCACGTGCTAGGCCGAAGACGTTTTCATCCAGTCGCCGTCCTGCTGCGCCGGCGGAAAAGTCCGGGTTGCCATCCTCGTCGCGGACGAAGTCGTCCTTCAGGTCACGATCGAAGCGAACTGCTTCGGTCTGATAGCTGAAGTCGAACCCGCCCGGATGATAAGGCAGCATGCCATTGAAGGTAATCTGCGGCAGTTTGTCGTACGGCGTGATGCGGGAAATGGTCGCCATCTCGTAGGCATGCACGTTCAGCCGTGCGGTATAACTGTCGCCACGGTAGGTCAGGGCACCCTGCTGGTCGACGACATCCTTACTCTCGACCCCAATCTGATCCGACTCCAGGTCCTGGAAGTAGAACGGATCGCTGATGTCGGTGTAGTCCACCTCGGTCATCAACCGCGAATCCAGGCCGCCCTTATGCTGCCAGTTGACCATCCAGCGCTGGTCCTTGTAGTCGGTCTGGTCCTTGCGGTCATCGTCCTGGTCGTTCAGGTACGCGCCGCCGAACTGGCCTTCGCTGGACTTGGTCAGGTAGCGGAACTCGCCTTCCATCAGCAGGCCACGCTTGGTCATGTAGCGTGGGTACAACGTGGCGTCGTAGTTCGGCGCCAGGTTGAAGTAGTACGGTGTGACCAGCATGAAGCCGGTGTCGCTGCTGGTGCTGAACGACGGTGGCAGGAAGCCGGACTGGCGACGGTCGTCGATCGGGAAATAGATGTACGGTGTATAGAACACCGGGAAATCCTTGACCCGCAGGGTGACGTTGGTCGCGGTACCGAAGCCGGTGGCCGGGTTCAGGGTGATGTTGTTGCCCTTGAGCTGCCAGGCGTTGCTGTTCGGCTCACAGGTGGTGTAGGTGCCGTCCTTGAGGCGAATGATGGCATTCTCGCCACGCTTGGCGTACAGGGCATTACCGCGGATGCGCGATTTGTGCATCACGTACTCGGCGTTGTCGACCTGGGCTTCGCCGGTGTCCAGCTGGATTTCTGCCTGGTCGCCAACGACCAGCGAGCCGTTGTCGCGCAGCTTGACGTTACCCTTGAGCTCGCCCCGGTTTTCGGCCTGGTACAGGTTGGCCTCGTCGGCCTCGACCTGCATGCTGCCCTGGCGCATGACCACGTCGCCGGCGAGCGTGGCGATCTGCTGTTCCTGCTGGTAGCGGGACACCTTGGCGTTCAGGTAGGTCGGCGACTCGTCCTTGGGCGTGGTGTCGTTCATGCCCGGGCGTTCCGGCTCGATGTACGCACCGGCGCAGTACGGGCCGGTCTCGGCCAACTGGGCAGGGGTGAGCTTCTCGCGCGGGACCCAGTCCAGGTGGCTGTAGTCTTCGCTGCGCGACTTCAGGCCACGGCCCTTGCTCTCGGTGACCAGGACCGGCTTGGGTTCGGCGCTGGCCTCGGCGACCTGCGCCTCGGTACCCTCGCTGCTGGAGCTGGGGGCGGCGCCTTCGTGCACCGGACGCGGTGGCAGGTTGCTGGCAGCGGTCTTGGGCTTGCAGTCCCAGCCACCGGAGGCGGACACTTGGCAGTCGAACTGCTCGGCTGCCACCACATAGGGGGTGGCCAGAGGTTGCAGGGCCAGCAAGCCGCCAGTCACCAGCAGCGGGAACTTTCTACGAAACGCGGGGGATTTCAATGCCATCTTATTAGTCCGGGCTTCCTTCGTGCCATCTGCCCGCGTGTGGGGCCGCACGCCTCTCGATGGTCTGGAAAAGATGCTGGATAATAAAGCATGACCCGCTTGACGGCTAGGGCCGTCGGAGACCCTTGTAATGCCCGATCACGATGTACGCCTGCAGCAACTGACCGCCTGGCTCGATGAGCAGCTCCACCCTCTTTTCCATGACAACGCCTGGGGCGAAGTGCCCGAAGGCACCTTGACCGCTGCCAGTAGCGATGCGAGTTTCCGTCGCTATTTCCGCTGGCAGGGCGGCGATCATAGCTTCGTGATCATGGACGCGCCTCCACCTCAGGAGAACTGCCGCCCCTTCGTCGATATCGACCACCTGCTGGCCAGCGCCGGTGTGCACGTGCCGATCATCCATGCCCAGGACCTGGAGCGTGGCTTCCTGCTGCTGGGGGATCTTGGCCGCCAGACCTACCTGGATATCATCGACGCCGACAACGCCAATGCACTGTTCGCCGATGCCATCGACGCCTTGCTGGCATTCCAGCGCCTGCCGATGACAGCACCGCTGCCGAGCTACGATGTTGCCTTGCTGCGTCGCGAACTGGAGCTGTTCCCGCAGTGGTACGTCGGCCATGCCCTGGGCCTGGCGCTTTCCGAGGCCCAGCAGGCGGCCTGGGAGCGGGTCAGCCAACTGCTGATCGACAGCGCCCTGGCCCAGCCCAAGGTGTTGGTGCACCGCGACTATATGCCGCGCAACCTGATGCGCAGCGAGCCCAACCCAGGCGTGCTGGACTTCCAGGACGCGGTCTACGGCCCGGTGACCTATGACATCACCTGCCTGTTCAAGGATGCCTTCGTCAGTTGGCCCCAAACCCGTGTCGAGGGCTGGCTGCGCGACTACTGGCAGAAGGCGCGCGAGGCGGGTATCCCGGTGCAGGACGACTTCGAGGCATTCCACTGCGCCAGCGATCTGATGGGCGTGCAGCGCCACCTCAAGGTGATCGGCATCTTCGCCCGTATCTGCCACCGTGATGGCAAGCCCCGCTACCTTGCCGACGTGCCACGCTTCTTCGCCTACATCGTAGAGGTCATCGGTCGTCGGCCCGAGCTGGCCGAGTTGGGCCAACTGATCGCTGAGCTGCAGACCGGGGCGCGCCCATGAAGGCGATGATCCTGGCGGCGGGCAAGGGCGAGCGCATGCGCCCCCTGACCCTGCACACCCCCAAGCCACTGGTGCCTGTCGCTGGCCAGCCCTTGATCGAGTACCACCTGCGCGCACTGGCCAGGGCAGGTTTCACCGAGGTGGTGATCAACCATGCCTGGCTCGGCCAGCAGATCGAGGACCACCTGGGCGATGGTTCACGCTTCGGCCTGAGCATCCGTTATTCGCCCGAGGGCGAGCCGCTCGAGACCGGTGGCGGGATCTTCAAGGCGCTGCCGTTGCTGGGCACGGCGCCGTTCCTGCTGGTCAATGGCGATATCTGGACCGACTACGACTTCACCCGCCTGCGCACTCCGCTGGAGGGGCTCGCGCACCTGGTGCTGGTGGACAACCCCGGGCATCACGGGCGCGGTGACTTCCGCCTGGAAGGCGAGCGAGTCCTCGACGGTGACGAGGCCGCCGATACCCTGACGTTCAGCGGCATCTCGGTGCTCGCCCCGGCACTGTTCGAAGGCTGCCAGCCCGGTGCCTTCAAGCTGGCGCCACTGCTGCGCAAGGCCATCGGCGAGGGGCGGGTGAGCGGCGAGCACTACCGTGGCCGCTGGGTCGATGTCGGGACCCTGGAGCGCCTGGCCGAGGCCGAGCGCCTGATCGTCGGGTGCGACTGACATGTGGTGGCCGAGCACGGTGATAGGCGCCGGCGCCGGCTTTGCCCTGGCCAGCATCCCAGGTGCCCTGCTGGGTGCCCTGCTAGGCCAGGCCATGGACCGTCGCCTGCGCCTGCAGGGCTGGGAGGATGTGCGAGAGCGCCTGGGCGGGCGCCCGGCGCTGCGGGACGAAGAACTGCTGTTCGTGTTGCTCGGGCGCTTGGCCAAGAGCGATGGCCGGGTTGGCGAAGGGCATATCCAGCAGGCGCGTCAAGAGATGGCGCGCCTGCACATGGCCGAGCCTGCGCGGCTCCGGGCGATTGCCGCCTTCAACCGTGGCAAGTCGGGCAAGGATTCTCTGGCGCGTCACCTGCAACGGATCAGCCAGCAGCCCCATGCCGCGGAAGGGACGGTGCGCGCCTGTTGGCGGATGGTCTGGGCCGACGGCAAGGCAGGCCTGCGCGAGCGTGAGCTGTTGCTGGAGTGGGGGCGGGCGATGGGCCTGACGCGACCCCAGGTGCAGGCCCTGTCCCTTGAATACGAACCCCGTAGGGGCGCACCGGAAGGTGGCGCGATGACCTATGCGGCGGCCTTGCGCCTGCTTGGCGTCGAGGTCGACACCGATGTCGACGCGGTGAAGCAGGCCTACCGCCGTCTGCTCAGCCGGCATCACCCGGACAAGCTGGTCGGTAGTGGCGCGAGCGAAGCGCGGGTGCGTGAGGCGACCGAGCGTACTCGTGAGTTGCACCAAGCCTATGCCCTGGTGCGCAAGCGGCGGGGGCTTTGAGCAGCTGCAAGCTTTAGCGGCAAGCTGCAAGATGAGCCGGGTAGATAGCTCCACTCCATACGACTGAAAAGCCGCAAGTAGGCGCCTTTACACAGGACCTGCTTGCGGCTTATTGACGGGACAAGCGCCATGAGCCTGCTGGTCGACTCGAAACGGCAATCACTCCTGCGGCATCAACCACCCTCGAACCCGGCGGAACAGTTGCTCTTGCTCCGCCGCCGCGTTACCCGGCATGGCGATCAGCGACAGTTGCCGGTACTGGCTGTCCTTCTGCCGCTTGCTGGCCTGCAGGCGCAGCTCGGCGGCCTGGCGGTCGCGGGGGCGCGTGGCGTAGTAGAGGTCGGCGGTGGGCAGCTTGAGGGTCGGCGCCAGGCTCTGCAGGTCGTGCTCCACCCGTGCTGGCGTCTGCGCCGCGATCATCACCAGCTTCTGTACCTGGGGCGGTTGCCGCTCACCCAGGTAGCGCGCTGCCCAGTAGGCGCCGCTGCCATGGCCGAGCAGGACGATGCTGCGAGGGTTGTGCCGCTGGGCATAGGCCAGCGCTGCGTCGAGGCGGGCGAAGATGCGCTCGGCATCGGCTTGGTCGCCTTGCTCCCCGGCTTCACTGGCGTCAGTGCCTTGTGCACTGTCGGCCTCGGCAGCGGTGGCTTGGGCGACGTTGGCGTTGGCGTCGGCCGGGGTGTCCTGGGCTGGCGCGGTCTCGCCCTGGTTGTCTGTCGGCTCTGCTTCCGGCGTGCGCTCGGCGCGTGCCTGCGGGCTGTCGACGACCAGGTCGGGAAGGCTGACGCTCAGGCTATGCCAGCCGACATCGGGAAACTTGTGGCGCAGCGGGCCGACCACCTTGGGCCAGTCAGCATTTTCTCCCGCACCCGGGACGATGATTACCGCCCCCTTCGGGTCACTGTCGTTGGCCGGTTTCCACAAGGCCAGGAAGCTCTCGCCGCCGGCCTGCAAGGTCTGCTGTTCGGCTTTGGGCACCAGGCGCTCGAGCGCCTGGGCGTCTTCTTCGCTGCGTTCGGCCAGGGGCGGGCGTGGCGCGGGGGCGGTTGCTGTCTTGGCGGCAGCTTGTGGTTGCTCGGCCTCGGCGGCCTGTGCGCCGAGCGGTAGGATCGAAGCCAGGCAGAACAGGGCCAGCGTCGTGCGATAAAGTGTGAACATGAATCAACCCAAGGCCAGAATGATACCGGCAGCCTAATAGTATTTGTCCGTGACGACCAAGCAGATGGCCGTCCTTGCCAAGACGAGCGTATAGATGAAGCGAGTGCGTCGCCTGTTGGTTATCGGCTGTTTGTGGCTGCCCTTGATCGCCTTGGCCAGGCCTGAGCCTGCGCCGTCGGTGGTGCTGGAGCCGGCCCAGCAGCAATGGCTGGACGACCACCGCAGCCTGCGGGTCGGTGTGGTGCTGCAGGCGCCCTATGCCCAGTTCGATCGCCGCCTGCAGCAGTTGTATGGCGCCAACGTCGAGTTGGTGAACTGGCTGGCGAGGGCACTCCGGCTGGACCTCACCTGGCGCAACTTCAGCGATCAGGCGGCCCTCGAGCATGCCTTGCAGGCCGGCGAGATCGATTTCGCGCCAGGGCTGATGCAAACGCCGGCCAGCCTGCGCCTGTGGCTGTTCAGCGACCCCTACATGCGCATACCACAGCTGGTGGTCGGTGCCCGCACCGGCGCGGTGGCGGTCGAGTTGGAGAAACTGGGTGCCAATGACCGGGTCGCGGTGCGCATGCCCAGTGCCCTGGCCGATTACCTGCGAAGCAACTATGGCAACCTGAACCTGCAAGGCGTTCCCGATGAGCGCGAGGCCTTGCAGCTGGTGTTGGGGGCGCAGGCAAGCTACGCAGTGCTCGACGAAGCCCAGCTCAGCCGGCTGTCCCGGGAGGGAGAGTTCGGTGACCTGGCGGTGGTCGGCGACATTGGCCTGCCACAGTTGCTGCGGGTCGGCTCGCGGCGCGACTGGCCCTTGCTGGCCGATGTCCTGGAACGCGGCCTGCAGGCCATGCCGGCCAAGGAGTTGGAGCAGCTGCACCAGCGCTGGCTGCAACCCAAGTACCCGCGCCTGAGCGAGACCACTGGTTTTTGGCAGAACCTCGCCCTACTGTTCGGTCTGTTGTTGCTCTGTGCCATGGCCACGCTGGTCTGGCAGCGCCGCCAGCAGCGTCAGCTGGAGCGCAATCTGCTGGCGGCACGGGAAAACCTGGCCGAACGGCAGATGCGCGAAGAGGCGCTGCGCCTGAGCCAGTTCTCCATCGACCAGAGCACCGTGGGTATCCTCTGGGTCAACTGGGACAGCCATATCCGCTACGCCAACCATGCCGCCGAACGCATGCTCGGCTGTGGCGAGGGCGAGCTGCTGGAGCGGCCGCTGATCGACTTCGAGCCGGCCTTGCACATGGACCGCTGGCTGGAGCTGTGGAGGCGCGTGCGCACCGGCGAGGGTGGCGTCGAACAGTTCGAGACCCATTGCCTGCGTGCCGATGGCAACCTGCTGCCGGTGGACCTGTCGCTGAGTTTCCTGCGCTTTCGTGATGCCGAATACCTGGTGGTGTTCATCACCGATGTCACCGAGCGCCGCCGCGCCCTGGCTGCTCTGCGCGAGAGCGAGGCGCGGCTCAAGGGGATCGCCGGCAACGTGCCGGGGCTGGTGTTCCGCCTGGAGCGCGACCCCGCCGAGGGCGACCTGGAGTTCCCCTACATCAGCGAAGGCAGCGAGGCGTTGGTCGGCTACGCGCCCGCCGACATCCAGCACCCCGACATGGGGTTGCGCAATCTGGTCCACCCGCAGGACCGCGTCGACTACCATCGCGTCCAGGACTTGGCCCTGGCCAGCGACCAGGACTGGTCCTGGCAAGGGCGCATCCTCACGCGCCAGGGCGAGGAGCGCTGGGCCGACATCAAGGCCAGTACCCGACGCCTGCCCGATGGCCGAGTGGTGTGGGATGGCATTGTCTGGGACATTACCCAGAGCAAGCGGGTCGAGCATGCTCTGGCGCGCTCGCAGGAACAGTTGCGCGAGCTGTCGGCGCACCTGGAAAGCGTGCGCGAGGAAGAGAAGGCGCGTATCGCCCGGGAGGTGCATGACGAACTGGGGCAGATGCTCACGGTGCTCAAGCTCGAAGTCTCCATGTGCGAACTGGCCTACGCCGAACTCGACCCAGGCCTGAACGAACGCCTGGCCAGCATGAAACGCCTGATCGCCCAGTTGTTCCAGCTGGTGCGCGATGTGGCGAGCGCCTTGCGTCCGCCGATTCTCGATGCGGGCATTGCCTCGGCCGTCGAATGGCAGGCCCGGCGTTTCGAGGCACGCACGCAGATCCCCTGCCTGGTACAGGTGCCGGAGAATCTGCCACCATTGAGCGATGCCAAGGCCACCGGGCTGTTTCGCATCCTGCAGGAGGCGCTGACCAACGTCATGCGCCATGCCCAGGCGCATACCGTGCAGATCGAGCTGGCGCGCGAAAACGGCTCGCTGCGGATGACCGTCATCGATGATGGCGTGGGGTTTCGCACCGACCAGTCCCGGCCGGCGTCGTTCGGCCTGGTGGGCGTACGCGAGCGGGTGCTGATGCTGGGCGGCAGCATGACCCTGGACAGCGAGCCGGGCGAGGGCAGCAGCCTGAGCGTGGCCATACCATTGGATTAGGAGAGCGACCGTGATTCGAGTGCTGGTGGCCGAAGACCACACCATCGTCCGCGAGGGCATCAAGCAGTTGATCGGCCTGGCCAAGGACATGCAGGTGGTGGGGGAGGCCGGCAACGGTGAGCAATTGCTCGAGACCCTGCGCCATACGCCCTGCGAGGTGGTGTTGCTGGATATCTCCATGCCGGGGGTGAACGGCCTGGAGGCGATTGCGCGGATCCGGGCGCAGGGCAATCCGCCGGCAATCCTGGTGCTGTCGATGCACGACGAGGCGCAGATGGCCGCTCGTGCCCTGAAGGCTGGCGCCGCTGGCTACGCCACCAAGGACAGTGATCCGGCCCTGCTGCTGACGGCCATCCGCCGCGTGGCAGGCGGTGGGCGCTACATCGACCCGGCACTGGCCGACCGCATGGTCTTCGAGGTCGGCCTGACCGAGACCCGACCCCTGCATACCCTGCTCTCGGAGCGTGAGTTCTCGGTGTTCGAGCGCCTGGCCCAGGGCGCCAACGTCAACGACATCGCCCAGCAACTGGCGCTCTCCAGCAAGACCATCAGCACCCACAAGGCGCGCCTGATGCAGAAGCTCAAGGTCAACTCACTGGCGGAACTGGTGAAGTACGCCATGGAGCACAAGCTGGTGTGAGTGTCCCGTTTGCGACATGGGGTGAGCCCGGGGGGCTCCCGGCCTGTGCGAGCAAGCCCGGCCTTCGATTGGGGCTGGGCTGCGGCGCAGAGCACCTTCGGTTGGCGCAAGCCCTATGGGGGCGGGCCGCTGGAATGTCTGAAACCGTCACGCTTGTAGGGCAATCCCTACAGCAAATCTTCCATCCGGATGATGGCATTCTCTCAGCACCCCCGATTTCCGGGGGCTTGCCGCTTCTCTAGTCTTGGCTCACGCAGTCATTCCAAGAAGAAGGTGCAGGCATGAGCGAGGTGAATTCGAACGCTGCCGGTGGCGAGACGCTGGTAGCTTTCCGGGGTGTACAGAAGAGCTACGACGGCGAATCGCTGATCGTCAAGGACCTCAACCTGGACATCCGCAAGGGCGAGTTCCTCACCTTGCTCGGCCCGTCCGGCTCGGGCAAGACCACCAGCCTGATGATGCTGGCCGGCTTCGAGACCCCCACCGCCGGCGAGATCCAGCTGGCCGGGCGTTCGATCAACAACGTGCCGCCGCACAAACGCGACATCGGCATGGTGTTCCAGAACTACGCGCTGTTCCCGCACATGACCGTGGAAGAGAACCTGGCCTTCCCCTTGAGCGTGCGCAACCTGAGCAAGACCGACATCAGCGAGCGGGTCAAGCGGGTACTGGCCATGGTCCAGCTCGATGCCTTCGCCAAGCGCTACCCGGGCCAGCTCTCCGGTGGCCAGCAGCAGCGGGTGGCCCTGGCCCGCGCCCTGGTGTTCGAGCCGCAGCTGGTGCTGATGGACGAGCCGCTCGGCGCGCTCGACAAGCAGTTGCGCGAGCACATGCAGATGGAGATCAAGCACATCCACCAGCGCCTGGGCGTGACCGTGGTCTACGTGACCCACGACCAGGGCGAGGCGCTGACCATGTCCGACCGGGTGGCGGTGTTCCACCAGGGCGAGATCCAGCAGATCGCCGACCCGCGCACCCTCTATGAAGAGCCGCGCAACACCTTCGTCGCCAACTTCATCGGCGAGAACAACCGCCTCAACGGCACCTTGCTGTCGCACGATGGCGACCGCTGTCAGGTGCAGCTGCCCCGCGGCGAGCGGGTCGAGGCGCTGGCGGTGAACGTGGGGGCGGCGGGCGAGCCGGTGACCCTGTCGATCCGCCCGGAGCGGGTGCGCCTCAACGGCCACAGCGAGCGCTGCGTCAACCGTTTCTCCGGCCGGGTGGCCGAGTTCATCTACCTGGGCGACCACGTGCGGGTGCGCCTGGAAGTCTGCGGCAAGGCCGACTTCTTCGTGAAGCAGCCGATTGCCGAGCTTGACCCGGCCCTGGCCGTGGGCGATGTGGTACCGCTTGGCTGGGAGGTGGAGCACGCCCGCGCGCTCGATCCGATTGCCGAAGCCCACTGATGGTTTGCTTCACCAACCCTGTACTGTGGAGAGAATAATAATGCGCAAGCAGTTGAAACTGACCGCCCTGGCCCTTGGCCTGTTCGCCGCCGGCCAGGCCCTGGCCGCCGACCTGACCGTGGTGTCTTTCGGCGGTGCGAACAAGGCCGCCCAGGTCAAGGCGTTCTACGAGCCATGGGAGAAGGCGGGCAAGGGCAAGATCATCGCCGGTGAGTACAACGGCGAAATGGCCAAGGTCAAGGCCATGGTCGACACCAAGAGCGTGTCCTGGAACCTGGTGGAGGTGGAGTCGCCAGAGCTGGCCCGTGGTTGCGACGAGGGCATGTTCGAGGAGCTCGACCCAGCCCTGTTCGGCGATGAGGCCGACTACGTGCCTGGCGCCATCCAACCCTGTGGCGTGGGCTTCTTCGTCTGGTCCACCGTGCTGGCCTACAACGCCGACAAGCTCAAGACCGCGCCCACCAGCTGGGCTGATTTCTGGGACACCAAGCAGTTCCCGGGCAAGCGCGGCCTGCGCAAGGGGGCCAAGTACACCCTGGAGTTCGCCCTGATGGCCGACGGTGTGGCGCCGAAGGATGTGTACAAGGTGCTGGCCACCAAGGAAGGCCAGGACCGTGCCTTCAAGAAGCTCGACGAGATCAAGCCGAGCATCCAGTGGTGGGAGGCCGGTGCCCAGCCGCCCCAGTACCTGGCCTCGGGTGACGTGGTCATGAGCTCGGCCTACAACGGCCGCATCGCCGCGGTGCAGAAGGAGAGCAACCTCAAGGTGGTGTGGAACGGCGGTATCTACGACTTCGACGCCTGGGCCATTCCGAGGGGCGCCAAGGATACCGACGAAGCGAAGAAGTTCATCGCCTTCAGCGTGCAGCCCGAGCAGCAGAAGATCTACTCCGAGAACATCGCCTATGGCCCGGCCAACGCCAAGGCGGTCAGCCTGCTCTCGGACGAGGTGAAGAAGGACATGCCGACCACGCCTGAGAACATCGCCAACCAGGTGCAGATCGACGTGGCCTTCTGGGCCGACAACAGCGAGCAGCTGGAACAACGCTTCAACGCTTGGGCGGCGAGGAAGTAAGCCGCACCGAAGGAGCGCCGGGGAACGGCCCGGCGCTCCTCGTTCCCCAGATTTTTCGGAGTTCGCCATGGCCATTGCAGTGCCCCTGAACGAAGGCGCAGGTAAAAGCCTCAAGCAGCGTCTCAAGCAAGCCGAGCGGGTCAACCGCTGGAAAGCGCAGGCGTTGATCGCGCCGCTGGCGCTGTTCCTGTTGCTGGTGTTCCTGGTGCCGATCGCGGCACTGCTGTACAAGAGCGTCGGCAACCCGGAGGTGGTCGCCGGCCTGCCACGTACCGTCGAGGCCGTGTCGCAGTGGGACGGCAAGGGCCTGCCGGGCGAAGACGTGTACAAGGCGCTCAGTCAGGACCTGGCCGAATCGCGTCGCAACCAGACCTTGGGCGACCTTTCCAAGCGCCTGAACATGGAACTGGCCGGCTACCGCAGCCTGCTGGCCAAGACCGCCAGGGCGCTGCCGTTCAAGACTGAGCCGAGCGCCTACAAGGATGCCTTGCAGACGCTCGACGAGCGTTGGGGCGATCCGGCCTATTGGCAGGCGATCCGCCGCAACACCAGCACGGTCACGCCGTTCTACCTGCTGGCCGCACTGGACCACCGCATCGACGACCTGGGCGAGCTGGCCAAGGCCACGCCCGACCAGGCGATCTACCTGGACATCTTCGCCCGCACCCTGTGGATGGGCGTGGTGATCACCGTGATCTGCCTGCTGCTGGCCTATCCGCTGGCCTACCTGCTGGCCAACCTGCCGACCCGGCAGAGCAACCTGCTGATGATCCTGGTGCTGCTGCCGTTCTGGACCTCGATCCTGGTGCGGGTGGCGGCCTGGATCGTGCTGTTGCAGTCGGGCGGCCTGATCAACAGTGCGCTGATGGCGGTGGGCATCATCGATGAGCCGCTGGAGTTGGTGTTCAACCGCACCGGCGTGTACATCTCGATGGTCCATATCCTCCTGCCGTTCATGATCTTGCCGCTGTACAGCGTGATGAAGGGCATCTCGCCCAGCTACATGCGCGCGGCGATCTCCCTGGGTTGCCATCCGTTCGCCAGTTTCTGGCGGGTGTACTTCCCGCAGACCTATGCCGGTGTCGGCGCCGGTTGCCTGCTGGTGTTCATCATCTCCATCGGCTACTACATCACCCCGGCGCTGCTCGGCAGCCCCAACGACCAGATGGTCAGCTACTTCGTCGCCTTCTACACCAACACCAGCATCAACTGGGGCATGGCCACCGCGCTGGGCGGGTTGCTGCTGCTGGCCACCGTGTTGCTGTACCTGATCTATAGCTGGCTGGTCGGCGCCAGCCGCCTGCGCCTGAGCTGAGGAGCCTTGCCATGCTGAGCCCTTACATGTCGCCCGTGGAGCGGGTCTGGTTCTACAGCCTGCGAATCCTCTGCGGCCTGATCCTGCTGTTCCTGGTATTGCCGGTGCTGGTGATCGTGCCGTTGTCATTCAACAGCGGCAGTTTCCTGGTCTACCCGCTGCAGGGTTTTTCGCTGCAGTGGTACGAGGACTTCTTTTCGTCCGCTGAATGGATGCGTTCGTTGAAGAACAGCATCATCGTCGCCCCGGCGGCCACCGTGCTGGCCATGGTGTTCGGCACCCTGGCCGCCATCGGCCTGACCCGCAGCGACTTTCCTGGCAAGTCGCTGGTGATGGCCCTGGTGATTTCGCCGATGGTGGTGCCAGTGGTGATCATCGGCGTGGCCAGCTATCTGTTCTTCGCCCCGCTGGGCCTGGGCAACAGCTTCATCTCGCTGATCCTGGTGCATGCGGTACTGGGCGTGCCGTTCGTCATCATCACCGTGTCGGCGACCTTGCAGGGCTTCAACTACAACCTGGTGCGGGCGGCGGCCAGCCTGGGAGCCTCGCCGCTGTTGGCCTTCCGCCGGGTGACCTTGCCGCTGATCGCGCCCGGGGTGATCTCCGGGGCGTTGTTCGCCTTCGCCACGTCGTTCGACGAGGTGGTGGTGACCCTGTTCCTCGCCGGGCCCGAGCAGGCGACGTTGCCACGACAGATGTTCAGCGGCATCCGCGAGAACCTGAGCCCGACCATTGCCGCGGCGGCGACCTTGCTGATCGCCTTTTCGGTGGTTCTGCTGCTGACCCTGGAGTGGTTGCGCGGGCGGAGCGAGAAGATGCGAACCCAGCAGCCGACCTGATTGGCAGGTTGTGCCGGCCCTTTCAAGGGGTATTTGGGGCTGCAAGGCAGCCCCAAAGATGACAAAGCGCTGCCAACCGAATGATTTTGTGTCGCCATCGGCACCGCTTGACGCCAATCAGCCCCGATTCGCTCGCCTGGGTTACAATGCGCGCCACCGTGATTCTGCCAACAGGTGCGCCATGCAGCCCTACGCTATTGCCCCCTCCATCCTCTCCGCCGATTTCGCCCGCCTGGGCGAGGACGTCGACAAGGTGCTCGCCGCTGGCGCCGACATCGTCCACTTCGATGTGATGGACAACCACTACGTACCCAACCTGACCATCGGCCCGATGGTCTGCAGCGCCCTGCGCAAGTATGGCGTGACCGCGCCGATCGACGTGCACCTGATGGTCAGCCCGGTCGACCGCATCATCGGCGACTTCATCGAAGCCGGCGCCACCTACATCACGTTCCATCCGGAAGCCTCCCAGCACATCGACCGCTCCCTGCAACTGATCCGCGACGGTGGCTGCAAGGCTGGCCTGGTGTTCAACCCGGCCACCGGCCTGGACGTGCTGAAGTACGTGATGGA
This sequence comes from Pseudomonas guariconensis, assembly GCF_024127895.1. Taxonomy (GTDB): domain Bacteria; phylum Pseudomonadota; class Gammaproteobacteria; order Pseudomonadales; family Pseudomonadaceae; genus Aquipseudomonas; species Aquipseudomonas guariconensis_B. Next base: position 109,598 of record NZ_JAMYBK010000014.1, read on the forward strand.
CAAGGTCGACATGGTCCTGCTGATGAGCGTCAACCCAGGCTTCGGTGGCCAGAAGTTCATCCCCGGCACCCTCGACAAGCTGCGCGAGGCGCGCGCCTTGATCGATGCCAGCGGCCGTGACATCCGCCTGGAGATCGATGGCGGCGTCAACGTCGGCAATATCCGCGAGATCGCGGCCGCAGGTGCCGACACCTTCGTGGCGGGCTCGGCGATCTTCAATGCGCCGGATTACCAGGACGTCATCGCCAGCATGCGCGCCGAACTGGCCCAGGCCCACCCATGAGCGGCTTCGAGCAGCTGTTCCCAGGGACGCTGCCCAGGCTGGTGATGTTCGATCTGGATGGCACCCTGATCGATTCGGTCCCCGACCTGGCTGCCGCCGTGGATCGCATGCTGCTCCAGATGGGGCGCCCGCCCGCTGGCCTGGAGGCCGTGCGCCAATGGGTCGGCAATGGTGCCCAGGTCCTCGTGCGCCGCGCCCTGGCCGGCGGCCTGGATCACGCAGGCGTCGACGATGCACTGGCCGAGCAGGGCCTGGCCCTGTTCATGGAGGCCTACGCCGAAAGCCACGACCTGACGGTGATCTACCCCGGGGTGCGCGACACCCTGCGCTGGCTGCGCAAGCAAGGCGTGGAGATGGCGCTGATCACCAACAAGCCTGAGCGTTTCGTCGGCCCGCTGCTCGATCAGATGAAGATCGGTCGTTACTTCCGCTGGATCATTGGCGGCGACACCCTGGCGCAGAAGAAGCCTGACCCGGCGGCCTTGCTGTTCGTCATGAAGATGGCCGGCGTCGCCCCCGCCGAGTCGCTGTTCGTCGGCGATTCGCGCAGCGATGTGCTGGCGGCCAGGGCGGCGGGTGTGCAATGCGTCGGCCTGACCTATGGCTACAACCATGGGCGGCCCATCGATGAGGAATCCCCCAGCCTGGTCATCGACGACCTGCGCGCCCTGCTGCCCGGTTGCTTAGTCCCGGCCACTGGGATAACGTTGGCGGACCTTCAAGCCTCACAAGACAGAGAGTCCACCGTGGCGGTTACCGGCAAATTCTGGATGAAAGTCATCAAGGCCCTGGCCCGTTGGCGCTGGCGCGCCTGACTTCCGCCCGCCGGCGCTTGCCGGCCCGTCCGCTTGCCCGACCCCATTGCTGCTTGCCACGAGGCTACCCATGACCCGCGAAGAATTCCTGCGCCTGGCCGCTGCCGGCTACAACCGCATTCCCCTGGCCTGTGAAACCCTGGCCGACTTCGACACGCCGCTGTCGATCTACCTGAAGCTCGCCGACCAACCCAACTCCTACCTGCTCGAGTCCGTACAGGGCGGCGAGAAGTGGGGGCGCTACTCGATGATCGGCTTGCCCTCGCGCACTGTGCTGCGGGTACATGGCTACCACGTGAGCATCTTGCAGGACGGCGAAGAAGTGGAAAGCCATGACGTCGAGGACCCGCTGGCGTTCGTCGAGGCCTTCAAGGATCGCTACAAGGTCGCCGACATTCCGGGTTTGCCGCGCTTCAATGGCGGCCTGGTCGGCTACTTCGGCTATGACTGCGTCCGTTATGTGGAAAAGCGCCTGGGCGCCTGCCCGAACCCGGATCCGCTGGGTGTGCCGGACATCCTGTTGATGGTCTCCGATGCCGTGGTGGTGTTCGACAACTTGGCGGGCAAGATGCACGCGATCGTGCTGGTCGACCCGGCTCAGGAGCAGGCCTACGAAGAGGGGCAGGCACGGCTCGAGGGCCTGCTGGACACGCTGCGCCAGCCGATCACCCCGCGCCGCGGCCTGGACCTGAGCGGCCCGCTCGCCGCCGAGCCGGAATTCCGCTCCAGCTACACCCGCGAGGACTACGAGAACGCGGTGGCCCGCATCAAGGAGTACATCCTGGCCGGGGATTGCATGCAGGTGGTGCCGTCCCAGCGCATGTCCATCGACTTCAAGGCCGCGCCCATCGACCTGTACCGGGCGCTGCGCTGCTTCAACCCGACGCCGTACATGTACTTCTTCAACTTCGGCGATTTCCATGTGGTCGGCAGTTCGCCCGAGGTGCTGGTGCGGGTCGAAGACAACCTGGTGACCGTGCGCCCGATCGCCGGCACCCGCCCGCGTGGCGTCACCGAGGAGGCCGACCGGGCACTGGAGGACGACCTGCTGTCCGACGAGAAGGAAATCGCCGAGCACCTGATGCTCATCGACCTGGGGCGCAACGACGTGGGCCGGGTGTCCTCGACGGGCAGCGTACGCCTGACCGAGAAGATGGTGATCGAGCGCTATTCCAACGTGATGCACATCGTCTCCAACGTCACCGGGCAGTTGCGCCAGGGCCTGACTGCCATGGATGCGCTGCGTGCCATCCTGCCGGCTGGCACCCTGTCGGGGGCGCCGAAGATCCGCGCGATGGAGATCATCGACGAGCTGGAGCCGGTCAAGCGCGGTGTCTATGGGGGGGCGGTGGGCTACTTCGCCTGGAACGGCAACATGGACACGGCCATTGCTATCCGTACTGCGGTGATCAAGGATGGCGAGCTGCATGTCCAGGCCGGTGGCGGTATCGTCGCCGACTCGGTGCCGGCGCTGGAGTGGGAAGAGACCATCAACAAGCGCCGCGCCATGTTCCGTGCGGTGGGCCTGGCGGAGCAGACGCCCAAGGCCTGATGGCTGGCATGAAGAAACGGCGCCCCTGGTGGGCGCCGTTTTTGTATCGGTTGGGGACGCAAAGCGACCCCAGGGGCTTCAAAAGTCCAGGCTCAGGGCCAGGCTCACTCCCTGCTGGGTCAGCTCATCGCTCTTGCGCCAGTTGTAGTTGCCACGCACGTGCAGCCCCGGCGTCAGTTCATGGGTAAGCCCCAGGCTGGCACGGGTCAGGTTGCTGTGAGGGGTATAGCCGGTGAGTGTGAAATCATTGGCTGGCAGGGTGGCCAGACGCATCGTCAGGTCCTGGCGGTCATCCTCGAACTCATGCTCGCGGGCGACCTCGGCGAACAGCCGGGTGCCCGGGGCGAATAGGTAGCTGCCCTGCAGCCCCACTCCCAGGCGTCGCGAGGTACGGTCCTGATCGTCGAAGCCCAGCGCAGTGGAGCGCCCGCTCTTCTCGTCATAGCCATCCACCTTGACCCGGGCATAGTCGGCGCTGACGAACGGTGACAACTGCCAGTCGCTGCCCTCTGTCGCTAGGTTGTAACCCAGGCGACCCGACAGTGCCCAGGTTTCGCCGTCCGTGTCGCCTTTCTCGCTGCGCTCGCCCACGCCCAGGGCGAAGGTGCGCTCGAGGTCGTGGTAATCCAGGTGCCCCGCGGTCAAGGCGGCGTCCGCCCACCAGCGCTGCTGGCGGAACTGGGCGAACAGCGTGGCCAGGTAACTGTCGAGCTTGTAGTCCGAGTCCTGTTCGCCGGCCTCCAGTTTCTGCCGATAGACGCCTGCGGCCAGGCCGATGCGCCAGGCCTCGTCGAGCCGGTAGCTGCCGCCGAGGGTCAGGTTGTAGCCGCGCCCGTCGCCACTGGCGGCGCTGCGCTGGTCGTCGAAGTCCAGGTCCTGGGCGCCAGTGGCGAGAATGGCCTGCCATTGGCCGACGGCTTGCCAGGGTGTCTGCCACTGGTTGCGCAGTTCGTCCTGGTGGGCGCGCAGGCTGGCGTGGGCCATTTCTGGAAGCAAGGTCAGCTCCCAGGGAGCGGCGATGATCGAGTAGGCGTAGTCGGCGATCAGCCGCTGGCCGGCGATGGTCGGGTGCACCGAGTCGTTGAACAGCAGCCGGCTCGGGTCCGGTGTGGGGCCATTGATGCCGTAAACCGGGTTCTCCACGCAACTGCCGCCGCTGTAGCAGGTGCCGACCAGGTCCTGGTCGGCCGCAAGGCCGAACTGCGCCGGGCTGGCGAGGGCCTCCTGGAGCAGGACGGGGATGTTCAGCGGGATGATCTCGGCGTCGACGTGGCCCAGTTGTTCCACCAAGGACTGGTTGAATACGCCGGACAACTGGGAGAGCGGGCCTTGCTGCGGTGTACCGCTGAAGTTCGGCGTCTGGCCCAGGTCGGGCAGTAGCCAGACCATGATGTAGCGGGCGCCGCCCTGCTGCAGCGCCTGGGCGCTGGCCGCCAGGCGCGCGCCAGCGGCTGCGGCATCGGCGGGGCTGTTGACCAGGCCCTGGAGGAAATCGTTGCCACCACCGGTCAGGTAGTAGAGCGCGTTCGGGTCGGCGCCCAGGCCGCTGGCCAGGTAGCCGGGGCGCTCGCGCAGTACGGCGCCGGCCCCAGGGTTGCCCGGCGGAATGACCGTCCGCGAGGTATCGGTGATCGAATCGAGGATCTGCTGGGTGGTGTAGCCGCCGACCGCCCAGTTGTTGCCGTCGGGGCGGACAGCCAGCGAGGTGGACGGGTTGAGGTCGGCCGGTGCCACGCCCAGGCGGCCGCCGAGCAGCATCGGCGAGACGGGCGCATAGTTGCCGTCGGTGTCACGGTTGGTGAAGCGCATGGCGGCGGTGCCACCGGCCAGGTCGGGGAACTGGCCGGCATCGCTGAGGCTGTCACCGAAGACGATGAGCGTCGAGTAGGGCGAGGGCGCCGCCATGGCCTGGCTGCAGGCCAGGGCCAGCAGGCCGAGCAGGGAACGCAGGAAGGGCGGTTTGCGCATGTCTGAATATCCTTTTCGTTGTTTTTATGAGGACAAGCCGACTGACCTTAGCAAATCGCAGGTCATGCTTTCCAAGTCCATTCGTTTCCCGGTATTTACGGGCATATTGCACCTGCCGCCCCGGTAGGCTACTGTGCCGTGACGTATGAACGAGACCTACCCCGTGTTGATCGTCAGCAGACTCCTGATGCGCGTTATCAAGGCCCACGCCCGTTGGCGTTGGCGCGCCTGACTTTATCTCCTGCCGGCTTGCCCGGCCCGTCCCCGTTTGCCTTCCATTCGCTGCACCTGCCGCCCCTTGCGGGATCGTCCGCACCCGTGGCTGGCATGGGAAGGTTCGAATCCAAAGTCAGTATTCAAGAGGTTCGCTCCAGATGTTACTGATGATCGACAACTATGACTCCTTCACCTACAACGTCGTTCAATACCTCGGTGAGCTGGGTGCCGAGGTCAAGGTCATTCGCAACGACGAAATGACCATCGCCCAGATCGAAGCCCTCGAGCCGGAGCGCATCGTCGTCTCCCCGGGCCCTTGCACGCCGAGCGAGGCGGGCGTGTCCATCGAAGCCATCCTGCACTTTGCCGGCAAGTTGCCGATCCTGGGCGTGTGCCTGGGCCACCAGTCCATCGGCCAGGCCTTCGGCGGTGACGTGGTGCGGGCCCGCCAGGTGATGCATGGCAAGACCAGCCCGGTGCATCACCGCGACCTGGGCGTGTTCGCCGGCCTCAACAACCCGCTCACCGTGACCCGCTACCATTCCCTGGTGGTCAAGCGCGAAACCCTGCCGGATTGCCTGGAGGTCACCGCCTGGACCGCGCATGACGATGGTTCGGTCGACGAGATCATGGGCCTGCGCCACAAGGCCCTGAACATCGAAGGAGTGCAGTTCCACCCCGAGTCGATCCTCACCGAGCAAGGGCATGAGTTGTTCGCCAATTTCCTCAAGCAGACCGGCGGCCGCCGCTAAGGAACGAACATGGATATCAAGAGCGCGTTGAGCCGTATCGTCGGCCATCTGGACCTGTCCACCGAGGAAATGCGCGGCGTCATGCGCCAGATCATGACCGGCCAGTGCACGGAGGCGCAGATCGGTGCCTTCCTGATGGGCATGCGCATGAAGAGCGAGAGCATCGACGAGATCGTCGGCGCCGTGTCGGTGATGCGCGAGCTGGCCGACAAGGTCGAGCTGCAGAGCCTGGATGGTGTCGTCGACATCGTCGGCACCGGTGGTGATGGCGCCAACATCTTCAACGTGTCCACCGCCTCGGCCTTCGTTCTCGCCGCGGCTGGTTGCACCGTGGCCAAGCATGGCAACCGGGCGGTGTCCGGCAAGAGCGGCAGCGCCGACCTGCTGGAGGCCGCCGGCATCTACCTGAACCTGACTCCGGTGCAGGTCGCTCGCTGCATCGACAGCCTGGGGATCGGTTTCATGTTCGCCCAGACCCACCACAGCGCCATGAAGCACGCCGCCGGGCCTCGCCGCGAGCTGGGGCTGCGCACCCTGTTCAACATGCTCGGCCCGCTTACGAATCCGGCCGGTGTGAAACACCAGGTGGTCGGGGTCTTCACCCAGGCCCTGTGCCGCCCACTGGCTCAGGTGCTGCAGCGTCTGGGCAGCAAGCATGTGTTGGTGGTGCACTCGAAGGATGGCCTGGACGAGTTCAGTCTGGCCGCGCCGACCTTCGTCGCCGAGCTGAAGAATGACCAGATCAGCGAGTACTGGGTCGAGCCGGAAGACCTCGGCATGAAGAGCCAGAGCCTGCATGGTCTGGCGGTCGAGGGCCCGCAGGCCTCGCTGGAGCTGATCCGCGATGCCCTGGGCCGGCGCAAGACCGAGAACGGCCAGAAGGCTGCCGAGATGATCGTGCTCAACGCCGGTGCCGCGCTGTATGCCGCCGATCACGCGATGAGCCTCAAAGCAGGGGTGGAGCTGGCCCATGACGTGCTGCACACCGGCCTTGCCTGGGAGAAGTTGCAGGAGCTGGGTGCCTTCACCGCGGTATTCAAGCAGGAGAACGAAGCATGAGCGTACCGACGGTGCTGGAGAAAATCCTCGCCCGCAAGGTCGAGGAAGTGGCCGAGCGCAGTGCCCGGGTCAGCCTGGCCGAGCTGGAGCGCCTGGCCAAGGCAGCCGATGCCCCGCGTGGCTTTGCCAATGCGTTGATCGAGCAGGCCGGGCGCAAGCAGCCGGCGGTGATCGCCGAAATCAAGAAGGCCTCGCCGAGCAAGGGGGTGATCCGCGAACACTTCGTGCCAGCGGAGATCGCCGCCAGCTACGAGAAGGGTGGGGCGACCTGCCTGTCGGTACTGACCGATGTGGACTACTTCCAGGGCGGCGATGCCTACCTGCAGCAGGCCCGCGCGGCCTGTGCGCTGCCGGTGATCCGCAAGGACTTCCTGATCGACCCTTACCAGGTCGTCGAGGCCCGTGCCCTGGGCGCCGACTGCGTATTGCTGATCGTCGCCGCGCTGGATGACGTGCGCATGGCCGAGCTGGCTGCCACCGCCAAGGACGTCGGGCTCGACGTGCTGGTGGAGGTGCACGACGGCGATGAACTGGAGCGTGCCCTGCAGACCCTCGACACCCCGCTGGTCGGCGTCAACAACCGCAACCTGCACACCTTCGAGGTCAGCCTGGAAACCACTCTCGACCTGCTGCCGCGCATCCCGCGCGATCGTCTGGCCATCACCGAGAGCGGCATCCTCAACCGTGCCGACGTGGAACTGATGGAAATCAACGAGGTGTATTCCTTCCTGGTCGGCGAGGCGTTCATGCGCGCCGGGCAGCCGGGGCTGGAGCTGCAGCGTCTGTTCTTCCCCGAGCGGCCCGTGCACAACGTGGTCCAGCAACTGGACTGAGCGACCCTGAAGCCGGCACATGCCGGCTTCTTTGCATGGACAAGGTGGAAAACTGATGAGCGATCAACCTCTGGCCCTTACCGTCGAACAGGGCCTGCACGCCGAACAGGAGCTGCTGGCCGCAGTCTGCCGTGGCGAGCGCGAAGCTGGTGTGCTGTTCTGGCGCCCGACCGACCGCGCCCTGGTGATGCCACGGCGCATGAGCCGCCTGGAGAACTTCGAGGCTGCCTGCACGGAACTGGCGATCAGTGGCTGGCCGGTGTTGTTGCGCGAGACCGGCGGGGAGCCGGTGCCGCAGTCGCATGCCACGGTGAACGTGGCACTGGTCTATGTGGCGCCGCGTAGCGAAGGGGACCAGGGGCGCATCGAGAATGCCTACGAGCGCCTGTGCCTGCCCTTGTGCGATGTGCTGCGCGAATGGGGCGGTGTGGCATCGGTCGGCGAGATCGATGGCGCTTTCTGCGATGGCCGGTACAACGTCAATCTCGATGGCCGCAAACTGGTCGGCACGGCCCAGCGCTGGCGCCAGGGGCTGGGCGGCAAACGCCCGGTGGTGCTGGTGCATGGCGCGCTGTTGCTGGACAACGAGCGTGAGTCGATGGTCGCGGCGGTCAACCGCTTCAACGAATGTTGTGAGCTGGAGCAACGCTGCCGGGCCGATGCCCATGTCGCCCTGCATGAGGTCGTGCCCGAGGCGCCCTGGTTCGAGCGCCTGAGCCAGGCTTACGACGAGGTGATCGCGGCGCTTCCCCGGGACTAGCGGGTGCCGTAGACCACCATGGTCTTGCCCTTGACCTGGACCAGGCTGCGTTCCTCGAGGTCCTTGAGCACACGACCGACCATTTCCCGTGAGCACCCGACGATACGGCCGATCTCCTGGCGGGTGATCTTGATCTGCATACCGTCCGGGTGGGTCATCGCGTCGGGCTGCTTGCACAGGTCCAGCAGGCAGCGGGCCACGCGGCCGGTGACGTCGAAGAAGGCGAGGTCGCCGACCTTGCGGGTGGTGTTGCGCAGACGCTGGGCCATCTGGCTGCCGAGCGCATAGAGGATTTCCGGATCCTGGCGAGCCAGTTCGCGGAACTTGTCGTAGCCGATCTCGGCCACTTCGCATTCGGTCTTGGCGCGGACCCAGGCACTACGTTGCTGTTCCTGGCCGCTAGGTTCGAACAGGCCCAACTCGCCGAAAAAATCGCCGCTGTTGAGGTAGGCGATGATCATCTCATGACCGTCGTCGTCCTCGATCAGGATGGTCACCGAGCCTTTGACGATGAACGACAGCGTGTCTGCCCGGTCGCCCGCACAGATGATATTGCTCTTGGCGGCATAGCGGCGGCGCTGGCAGTGGGTGAGCAGCTTGTCGATGTTCTTGATCTTGGCGGGTAGGGCTGAGGCAACCATCACGAAATCCTGTTCGATATGACGCATAGGCTTTTTATAGGGGTTTGGCGGAAAGTGCCAGTCATTTGGCGCCAGCTTATCAGACACTGCCTCTGGTATTGGTATGAAAGCGACTCGTCTTGAGCTTTTCCGACAGCTCCACAAGGTCTAAGCTGACGGCCTTTTCCGAACATTAGGGAGTCCAGATACATGAAGGCACGCATCCAGTGGGCCGGTGAAGCGATGTTCCTCGGCGAATCGGGGAGCGGCCACGTCGTGGTGATGGATGGCCCGCCCGAGGCTGGCGGTCGCAACCTGGGCGTGCGCCCGATGGAGATGCTCCTGCTCGGCCTGGGCGGTTGCAGCAGCTTCGATGTCGTGAGCATCCTGAAGAAGTCGCGCCAGGCCGTGGAAAGCTGCGAGGCCTTCCTGGAGGCCGAGCGCGCCGACGAGGATCCCAAGGTGTTCACCAAGATCCACTTGAAGTTCGTGGTCAAGGGGCGTGGCCTGAAGGAGGCCCAGGTCAAGCGTGCGGTGGAGCTGTCGGCGGAGAAGTACTGCTCGGCCTCGATCATGCTCGATCGCGCCGGTGTCGAGATTACCCACGGCTACGAGATCGTCGAGCTGGGCTGAGGCAGGTATTCGACTTGATAGGGCCGCTTGCCCGGCCCATCAATCGCGCAGCGCTGGCAGTGCTTGTTGCAACCAACTCGGCAGACGGGCGCGCAGCGACTGGCTGAGCTGCTCGCGGCGCTTCTGGTAAAGCAGCCCCAGGCCGATCACGCCAAGGCCGATCAAGGTCAGCACCAGCGGGAACAGCAGCGAGTCGGCGAACACCTCGTAGGAGAGGTAGCCGAGGTAAGCCGCCACGCCCATGGCGCCGAACACCATGAACACCGGCCGGCGCAGTAGCACCGCCAGCCCCATCAAGCCAAGGTTGACCAGGCAGTAGAGGGCCTTGCCCAGCTCGCTGTCGCTGTTCATCAGCGTCAGGCCTCCCCAGAATGCCGCCAGCCCGGCCAGGTAGCCCCAGAAGGCATAGTCCCTACGGGTGCGGCCATCCACCACGACGAACACCAGCAGCAGGGCCAGGCCGAACCATAGCGATACCGTGCGCCGCTGCTCCCAACTGAATGGCGAGCCAAAGAACCATTCGCTCAGGTCCATGGACATGAACCACAGGGCCACGGCGATCGGCATCACGATGAACGGGAAGGGCACCAGGCGCAGCATCAGCAGCCCGGCGAGCACCGTGGCCGCTTCCATCAGCAACCAGCCACCTTGGACGTAGGTGTAGTACTGGTGGTAGTCGGCTTGGGTGTCGTCCAGCGGCCACCAGCCCAACATGCGCTCGATGGCGAACACTGCCAGTGGCACGATGCTTACCGCGACCGCAGCCAGCACCCCGGCAGCGATGGGTTGCTGGCGCCGCAGCAATGCCATGGCGAAGCCTGTCAGCAGGACGATATACAACAGTGCAATGGCCAGCAGGGCCGAGTCGCCGATGCGCATCCAGGCTTCGGTAAGCAGCCAGCCCATGGCGCCCATGATCAGCAGCGCGCCGAAATAGAAGGCCACATGGGCCAATTGAAAGGTGCCACGGTTTTCCGGCTGCTGGCGCAAGAACGCCAGCAGCGCCTGCTCCTGGCCCGGCTGGAGAATGCCGGCGTCCACGGCACGCGCCAGGTCCTTGGCGTCGAAACGTTCCGTCATGGCCGTGCCCCTAGATGCGATAGGTGCTCTTGGTCATCACCTTGGCCATCAGGCTCATGCCCAGGCGCACCGGTGCGGGGAAGCGGTAGCCGCCGGCCTCGAGGGCGGATTCGGCGTGCTGCTCCTCGTCCACGCGCATCTGCTCGAGGATGGCGCGGGATTTCTCGTCTTGCGGGGGGATCTGCTCCAGGTGTTCGTCCAGGTGCTTGCAGACTTGGTGCTCGGTGGCCGCGACGAAGCCCAGGCTGACCTTGTCGCTGACCAGGCCGGCGAGGGCGCCGATGCCGAACGACATACCGTAGAACAGCGGGTTGAGCACGCTCGGGTGGCTGCCCAGCTGGCGGATGCGCTGCTCGCACCAGGCCAGGTGGTCGACCTCTTCCTCGGCGGCATGCTCCATGGCCTTGCGTACCTGCGGCAGCTTGGCGGTCAACGCCTGGCCCTGGTAGAGCGCCTGGGCACATACCTCGCCGGTATGGTTGATGCGCATCAGGCCGGCGATATGGCGGGTCTGGGCTTCGTCCAGCTCGGCGTCCGGTTGCACGATGGCCGGGGAGGGACGAGAAGGTTGGCCGCTGAAGGGCAGCAAGGTGCGCATGGCGGTATCGGCCTGCAGCAACAAGCGGTCGAGCGGCGAGTAGTGACGTTCGGTAGCCATCGGGCACCTCCGCTAGAGTGTGCCCGACAGTTTACCGCAATCGGCGGGGAGGGGGTTGCCCTGGATCAGCCCGGCGGCCAGTGCATCTGGCGTTGGCCGAGCACATGCATGTGGATGTGGTAGACGGTCTGGCCGCCCAGCTCGTTGCAGTTCATGACCACCCGGAAGCCTTCCTCGCAACCTAGCTCCTTGGCCAGGCGCTGGGCAGTGAACAGGATGTGGCCGGCCAGGCCCTTGTCCTCTTCGGTCAGGTCGTTGAGGGTGCGGATGGGCTTTTTCGGGATGACCAGAAAATGCACAGGCGCCTGGGGGGCGATATCGTGGAAGGCCAGAACCTGGTCGTCCTCGTAGATGATCTTCGCCGGGATCTCCCGGTTGATGATCTTGGTGAAGAGAGTCTCCACAGCACTTGCTCCATGGTGAGGGTCCGGGCCGAGTGTAACCAGCGCGGCGCCGCTCGCCCAGTGGCTATTCGGCGCCGAGCGGGCAGTAGCGACGATGGATCATCCCGGCCAGCTTGCGCGTCAGCCAGTGCGGCAGCAGGCGTGGCAGGAAGGCCAGCCAGCGGTTGCGCCGTCCGGGTACGATCAGGGCACGGTTCTTGTCCAGGGCGCGCACGGCATGCAGCGCCACCTCTTCCGGGCTCAGGCAGCGGCTGGAGCCTTCCAGTCTGGGGATGCGTCGCCGTGGCGAACGCACCGGGCCAGGGCACAGCACCGACACCTTGATCCCGGTGCGCCCGAGCTCTTCGCGCAGGGCTTGGGAGAAACTCACCACGTAGGCCTTGCTCGCCGCATAGCTGGCCATCCAGGGGCCGGGGGCGAAGCTGGCGAGGGATGCGACATTGAGGATCTGTCCGCCGCCCTGCACGGCCATCAGGTTGCCGATGGCGTGGCACAGGCGGGTCAGGGCGAGAATGTTGACCTCCAGCAGGTCCTGCTCATCCGCCCATTCGTGGGCCAGGAACGGCCCGTAGGCGCGTTGGCCGGCGCAGTTGACCAACAGGTCGATGCGCCGTTCGCCTTCTTCCAGTTCGAGCACGAAGCCGGACAAGCGCAAAGGCTGGCTCAGGTCGCAGGCGCGGAACAGCACCTCGACACCGAAACGCTGGGTCAGCTCCATGGCCACCGGCTCGAGGGTCTCGCGATGGCGTGCCACCAGGATCAGGTTGCGCCCGCGCCGCGCCAGGGCTTCCGCCAGGGCCAGGCCCAGGCCGCTGGAAGCACCGGTGATCATGGCGTAACGGGTCATGCAAGGCTCCTGGAGCGGCGGACGGGGCGCCTAGTGTACAGCGTGGCCCGGCAAGGTGTTGCCTTTTGCTACAGGGCCCGGTCGTGCAGTCGATGGCTGTGTGCCAGGGCCTCGCGGTATTCGCCCTGCAGGCGTTCGATCAGTGCGCCAGCGCTGGGCAGGTCGTGGATATCGCCGACCCCCTGGCCAGCGGACCAGACCGTTTTCCAGGCTTTCGCCTCATCATCCAGCGGTTTGAGACGGGCCTGCTCATGGCTGGCCTTCAGCGCGTCCATGTCGTAGCCGGCCTGCTCCAGGCTCTGGCGCAGGAAGCTGGCGGGCACGCCGGACACGGCAGGGGTATGGATGATGTCGGCAGCGCGGGCCTCCAACAGCATCTGCTTGTAGGCATCTTGGGCCTGGCTCTCGGTGGTGGCGATGAAACGGGTGCCCATGTACGCCAGGTCGGCTCCCAGCAGTTGGGCGGCGAGGACCTGGTGGCCATGGTTGATGCAGCCCGCCAGCAGCAGCGTCTTGTCGAAGAACTGGCGGATCTCGGCCACCAGGGCGAGCGGGCTCCAGGTCCCGGCGTGCCCCCCGGCACCTGCTGCCACGGCGATCAGGCCGTCTACCCCGGCCTCGGCGGCTTTCTCCGCATGGCGGCGGGTCGTGACGTCATGGAATACCAGGCCGCCATAGCCATGCACCGCATCCACCACCTCCTTCACGGCGCCCAGGCTGGTGATGACGATGGGCACGCGGTGTTCGACGCACAGGGCCAGGTCGGCCTGCAGGCGCGGGTTGCTGGGGTGGACGATCAGGTTGACCGCGTAGGGTGCCGCTGTCGGCAAGCTGGCGAGGCCGTCCTCGATCTCTTCCAGCCACGCCTTGAAGCCGCTACTGTCGCGCTGGTTCAAGGCAGGAAAGCTGCCCACCACGCCACTGCCGCAGCAGGCCAGTACCAGCCGGGGATTGGAAATCAGGAACATCGGTGCGGCGACCACCGGCAGGCGCAGGCGTTGTTCGAGCGAGGCGGGCAAGGGCATGGCGGGGCTCCTGTCAGGGGATGGTTGGGCTCAGAACGGTTTGACCACCACGAGAGTCACGATGCCCAGCAGCAACAGCACCGGCACTTCGTTGAACCAGCGGTAGTACACATGGCTGCGGGTGTTGTTGCCGGCGGCGAAGCGCTTGCGCTGGGCGCCGCACATGTGATGGTAGACGGTCAGCAGGATGACCAGGGTGAGCTTGGCATGCAGCCAGCCCTGGCTGAGCCAGCCCGGGGTGAGGTAGAGCATCCAGATGCCGAAGACATAGGTGGCGATCATCGCGGGGTTCATGATGCCGCGAAAGAGCTTGCGCTCCATCGTGACGAAGCGCTCCTGGCTGATGTTGTCCTGGCTTTGCGCGTGGTAGACGAACAGCCGGGGCAGGTAGAACAGTCCGGCGAACCAGCAGACCACGCTGACGATGTGCAGCGCCTTGATCCATAGATAGAGCATGGAGGGAGTTCCTTCAGGTTTTCACGGTCGTCAGATAGTAGAGGCCAAGCGCCCGAAGGGTCACCCCAAGAGTTGTTACAGGCGGCTCGCACCCCTATTATCGTGCGTTTTCCAGTCGGCTCGTTGATAAGGGGCAAGCGTTATGATCAAGGTCGGTATCGTCGGCGGCACGGGTTACACCGGCGTCGAACTGTTGCGTCTGCTGGCACAGCATCCACAGGCCGAGGTGGCGGTCATCACGTCGCGCTCCGAGGCCGGTGTGGCGGTAGCCGACATGTACCCGAACCTGCGTGGCCACTATGACGGCCTGGCCTTCAGCGTGCCGGACAGCAAGGCCCTGGGCGCCTGCGACGTGGTGTTCTTCGCCACGCCCCACGGTGTTGCCCACGCCTTGGCCGGCGAGCTGCTGGCGGCCGGGACCAAGGTCATCGACCTGTCCGCCGACTTCCGCCTGCAGGACGCCGTGGAGTGGGGCAAGTGGTACGGCCAGCCCCACGGTGCGCCGGAGCTGCTCAAGGATGCGGTATACGGCCTGCCCGAGGTCAATCGCGAGAAGATCCGCCAGGCCCGTCTGATCGCCGTGCCTGGCTGCTATCCGACGGCCGCCCAGCTGGGCTTCCTGCCGCTGCTCGAAGCCGGCCTGGCTGACCCGTCACGCCTGATCGCCGACTGCAAGTCGGGTGTCAGCGGCGCCGGCCGGGGTGCTTCGGTGGGCTCGCTGTTCTGCGAGGCGGGCGAGAGCATGAAGGCCTACGCGGTCAAGGGCCACCGCCACCTGCCGGAAATCAGCCAGGGCCTGCGCCAAGCCGCGGGCAAGGACGTCGGCCTGACCTTCGTGCCGCACCTGACCCCGATGATCCGTGGCATTCACGCCACGCTCTATGCGACCGTCGCCGACACCTCGGTCGACCTGCAGGCCCTGTTCGAGAAGCGCTACGCGGACGAGCCGTTCGTCGACGTGATGCCGGCCGGTAGCCACCCAGAGACCCGTAGCGTGCGTGGTGCCAATGTCTGCCGCATCGCCGTGCATCGTCCCCAGGGCAGTGACTTGGTGGTGGTGTTGTCGGTGATCGACAACCTGGTCAAGGGCGCTTCCGGCCAGGCGGTGCAGAACCTGAACATCCTGTTCGGCCTGGACGAACGCATGGGCCTGTCGCACGCCGGTCTGCTGCCCTGACAGCAGCCGCAAGCTGCAAGTGAGTGTTCCGCGTTCAGCTTTCAGCTTGCGGCTTACGTATTGTTGACCGATTTTCTCGGAGAAGCGGATAATGCGCGTCATCGAGTTTTATGGCGGCACTGCGCCGGGAGAATCAACATGAGCGTCGAAACCTTCACCCCCACCGCTTTGGAATTCACCCAAGGGGCTGCGCAAAAGGTGAAGACCCTGGTCACCGAAGAGGGCAATGATCGTCTGAAGTTGCGCGTGTTCGTGACGGGCGGTGGTTGCTCCGGTTTCCAGTACGGCTTCACCTTCGATGAGGAAGTGGCCGAGGACGACACCGTGGTCGAGCGCGAAGGCGTGTCCCTGGTGGTCGATCCCATGAGCTTCCAGTACCTGGCAGGCGCCGAAGTGGACTACCAGGAAGGCCTGGAAGGTTCGCGCTTCGTGATCAAGAACCCCAACGCCGCCACCACCTGCGGCTGTGGTTCCTCGTTCTCGATCTGAGCCTTGCCGTTGGCATGAAAACGCCGCGCGATTGCGCGGCGTTTTGCTTTGTGGGGTGGGTCAGGCCGGATAGATGGCGCCGAGTATGCGCAGGCCCTGGGCGCCGGTGACACTGGGGCGGTTGCCGGGGATTCGCTCGAGGCAGCAATGGGCCAGCCAGGCGAAGGCCATGGCCTCGACCCAGTCGGGATCGACCCCATGGGCGGCGGTGCTGTCGACCTTGGCGGCCGGCAGCAGCTCGGCCAGGCGGCGCATCAACGCGCCATTGCGAGCCCCGCCACCGCAGACCAGCAGTGCTTCGGTGTTCGCCTGGGCGCCGTTCAGCGAGTTGACGATGCTGCGTGCAGTGAGTTCCAGCAGGGTGGCCTGGACATCTTCGTCCCGACAAGGCGGCAGTGCCGACAGATGGGCATCCAGCCACGGCAGGTTGAAGACTTCGCGGCCGGTGCTCTTGGGGCCGGTGCCGGCAAAGAACGGGTCCGCCAGCAGGCTGGCGAGCAGGCCAGGGTTCGGCGTGCCGCTGGCCGCCCAGGCGCCATCGGCGTCATAGGCCTGGCCACGCTTGCGTTCGATCCAGGCATCGAGCAGCACATTGCCCGGCCCGCAGTCGAAGCCGCGGACCGGTTTGTCATGCTCGATCAGGCTGAGGTTGCTGAAACCGCCCACGTTGAGTATCGCCACGCGCTGGCCCAGATGAGCGAACAGTGCCTCATGGTAGGCAGGCACCAGCGGCGCGCCCTGGCCACCGGCGGCAACGTCGCGGCGGCGGAAGTCGCCGACCACGCAGATCCCGGTGAGCTCGGCCAGCAGGGCGGGGTTGCCGATCTGCACGGTGAAGCCGCGTATCGGTTCATGACGGATGGTCTGCCCATGGCTGCCGATCGCACGGATGGCATCGGCCTGCAGGCCCTGGCTGAGCAAGAGATGGCGCACGCCTTCGGCTGCCAGCCTGGCCCAGCGGTTTTCTGCCAGTGCGGCGCGGGCGATCTCGTCGGGGCCGCTGGCGCAAAGGGCCAGCAGGTCCTGGCGCAGGTCCGAGGGCATGGGGGTGTAGTGGGTGGCGAGCAGTTGGTGCTGCTCGCCCTGTTCGATCAGGGCGATGTCCAGGCCGTCGAGGCTGGTACCGGACATCACCCCCAGGTAGAGCGCCATGGGCTCAGCGCTTGTTCGCGGCGAGCAGGGTGGCCTTTTCCTGGTCCATGCGGGCGATCAGGGGTTGGCTCTGTTGCAGGAAACGCTGGCGCTCGGACTTGGCGATCGGGTCGGCCATGGGCACTTTCTGGCTCAGAGGATCGACGTGCACGCCATTGACCTGGAACTCATAGTGCAGGTGCGGCCCGGTGGACAGGCCGGTGGTGCCGATGTAGCCGATGACCTGGCCTTGCTTGACCGAACTGCCGGTCCTGATGCCCTTGGCGAAGCCCTGCATGTGACCGTAGAGGGTCTTGTAGGTATTGCCATGGGCGATGATCACGGTGTTGCCGTAGCCGCCGCGGCGCCCCGCCAGGAGCACCTTGCCGTCGCCGGCGGCCTTGATCGGCGTGCCTCGCGGTGCGGCGTAGTCGACGCCTTTGTGGGCGCGGATCTTGTTCAGGATCGGGTGCTTGCGCCCATTGGAGAAGCGCGAGCTGATGCGGGCGAAGTCCACCGGGGTGCGGATGAAGGCCTTGCGCAGGCTCTTGCCGTCGGCGGTGTAGTAGCTGGTGTTGCCCTGCTTGTTGGTGTAGCGCACGGCGGTGTAGGTCTTGCCGCGGTTGGTGAAGCGGGCGGACAGGATGTTGCCGGTGCCGATCACCTTGCCGTCCATGATCTTCTGCTCGTAGACCACGTCGAATTCGTCGCCCTGGCGGATGTCCTGGGCGAAGTCGATGTCGTAGCCGAGGATGCGTGCCATGTCCATGGTCATGCTGTGGGACAGGCCCGCGCGTTGCGCGGAAGCCGACAGGGAACTCTTGATGACCCCGTGGGCGTAGGCGGTGCGTACCACTGGTTTGCTGACTTCGCGAGCGAAGCTGTAGCCCTTGGCGGTGCGGGTCAGGCGAATGCTCTCGAGGCTGCTGACCTTGCTGTGCAGGCTGGCCAGCTGGCCGTCCTTGTCGAACTCGAACTGCAGCACCTGACCATGCTTGAGCTGGCTGAACTGCTTGGCCTGCTTGCTGCTGGCCAGTACGTCATGGACCACGTTGGCGGGCAGGCCGACCTTGGCGAACAGGGTGGACAGGGTATCGCCACGGGCGACCGTGACTTCACGGTGGCCGGGGTCCTTCTCCTCGACCGCAGGGGCCTGCTCGGCGGTCTGCTCGGCCGGTGGTTCGGCGGTGTCGATCTGGGCGAAGGGCGAATCCTGGCTGCCCTTGGCCTGTACCAGTGGGGCTGCCTTGGACGCGTCCTGCAGCTGCTCGGCCGGGCTTTCCAGCTCCAGGCTCAGCGTGGTTTTCTTGGCTTCGACCTCGCTGGAGGGGAATACCAGCAAGGCCAGGCTGAGGAGGGCGGCGATGCCGCTGGCGGCCAACAAATGGCTTTTCGGATAAAGCGGGGGCGCTTTAGGCGTTTCGTTGGTCATAGGTGAAGTGACTTTGAAAAAGGTGAAAAGGAAAAGATGAATGACATGATGAAGATGAAATAACTGTATAAAATATAACCAAATCCATTTTCACGCAAGGGCGCGTAGACGCCGCGACACGCCGTTCGGGTCACATTCCTTTGCAAAACTTGTATTTGATGGCCGATCTTGTATGGTTGGCTCCCCTTGAATCTGAGCCTTGCGGGTCTGTCATATGAAGTCGGTTGAAGAGCAGCTGGCGCTTATCAAGCGCGGTGCGGAAGAGGTGTTGGTCGAGTCGGAACTGGCGGAGAAGCTCAAGCGCGGCCAGCCTCTGCGTATCAAGGCGGGCTTCGATCCGACCGCTCCAGACTTGCACCTGGGCCACACGGTGCTGATCAACAAGCTGCGCCAGTTCCAGGACCTTGGCCATCAGGTCATCTTCCTGATCGGTGACTTCACCGGCATGATCGGTGACCCGAGCGGCAAGAGCGCCACCCGCCCACCGCTGACCCGCGAGCAGGTCCTGGAGAATGCCGAGACCTACAAGCAGCAGGTGTTCAAGATCCTCGACCCGGCCAAGACCGAGGTCGCGTTCAATTCCACCTGGATGGACAAGCTGACGCCGGCCGACTTCATTCGCCTGGCTTCGCAGTACACGGTTGCCCGCATGCTCGAGCGCGACGACTTCGACAAGCGCTACAGCAGCAATCAGCCCATCGCGATCCACGAGTTCCTCTACCCGCTGGTGCAAGGCTATGACTCGGTCGCGCTCAAGGCCGACGTCGAGCTGGGTGGCACCGACCAGAAGTTCAACCTGCTGATGGGACGAGAGCTGCAGCGGGCTTATGGCCAGGAAGCGCAGAACATCGTGACCATGCCGCTGCTCGAGGGGCTCGACGGCGTGAAGAAGATGTCCAAGTCGCTGGGTAACTATGTGGGTATCCAGGAGGCGCCTGGGGTGATGTACAGCAAGCTGGTGTCGATCCCGGACACGCTGATGTGGCGTTACTTCGAGCTGCTGAGCTTCCGTTCGATGGAAGAGATCGACCAGTTCCGCGCCGATGTCGAGAACGGCGCCAACCCGCGCGATATCAAGATCAAGCTGGCGGAGGAGATCGTCGCCCGCTTCCATGGTGAAGAGGCGGCGGCCAGCGCTCATCGTGCGGCAGGCAACCGTATGAAGGATGGCGAACTGCCTGAGGATCTGCCGCAGGTCGAGGTGGCGGCGGCCGAAGACATGCCGATCGCTGCGGTCCTGAACAAGGCAGGGCTGGTGAAGAACTCGGCTGCTGCTCGTGACCTGCTTAATGCAGGGAGTGTGAAGGTCGATGGCGCTGTGGTCGATCGTGGCTTCGTCTTTGCCCTGGGGGCGACCCATGTGTGCCAGGCGGGCAAGAAGGCTTTTGCGCGCATAACCTTGAAGGCAGAGTAAGGGTAGCTTCATCTCTGAAGACGGGGAGGCCAGTAGGCCTCCCCGTTTTGTCTGTGCTGTGCTCTTTATTTAAAGATTTATGAAAATAACGGTTGACGGGGTTTCGAATCCCCTTATAATGCGCCCCACTTCCGACGTAGTCGAAACGAAAAACTCCTTGATATTCAACGAGTTGAACGTTTCAGGTAGTATCGGAAGGGCTTCGGTCCTTCGATCGGCAGCGGTGCAAAAGGCAGTTGACAGCAGGCGGTAACGCTGTATGATTCGCCTCCCGCTACGAGCGATCGCAGC
>NZ_JAMYBK010000015.1 GCF_024127895.1 Pseudomonas guariconensis
TATCGAGCGACTGTTCGGCTGGCTGAAGGAGCATCGTCGCTTGGCGACCCGTTACTGCAAGCTCGCGAAAAGCTATGCCGCCATGGTCACATTGGCCTGCTGGCGGCGATGTCTACGACAGTACTTTTCGTACAGAGCCTAGCATGCTAGGTTGCGCGCCGAATGAAATAACGTTCACGTCAGGAGCAACCGAAAGCAACAACATTGTGATTCTTGGTGCTAACGCCGCCAAAAAAAACATTGTAATTTGCCCAATTGATCACAAATCAAGCATTTTAGCCGCAGAAGAGCTTGAAAGAAAAAATATCGAAGTTCGCAGAATGAAAATTGATAGATGCGGACGAATTGATCTTGAACACTTATCTACTCTTGTAGACCAAAATACCGCACTGCTTTCTCTATCATATGTAAATTCTGAAATAGGCACCTATCAAGATTTGTCGGAAATTCGAAAAATATTGAATAAGTCATCCGCCTTATTTCATATCGATGCCGCACAGGCAGTAGGGAAACTACCGATTAATGTCAAGAATCTTGGAGTAGACTGTGTCTCTATCTCAGCGCATAAGATTCAAGGCCCTAAAGGAATAGGTGCCCTTTACGCTTCACCCTCCACTGTTTCGCGCTTGCGTCCTCTTACATTCGGTGGTGAACAATCTAAACTCCGCAGCGGAACACTTCCAACTCAACTTATTGTCGGCTTTGGCATTGCCGCCCAACGTATTAACACCAATAGTCTCCATGCTTCGTGGAAATCAGCAACTCAACGACGAATCGCTATCCTCGAAACGTTAAACTCTCATAAAATATCATTCCAACTAAATTCTCCCGAAAAAAATTCCATACCTCATATTTTGAATATCTCGATTCCTGGCATAGGCGCAGAAACTATCATTAGCTGTCTAGATGGCGTATGTGTCTCATCAGGTTCGGCCTGCAACTCGAACAACCTGAAACCCTCTCACGTCATTACGGGCATCGGATATAGCCCCGATAGAGCAAACAGTGCAATTCGCCTCTCCTTCACTAGCGACATGGATATCAACGACATTAAAACTGGCGTGGAAATATTTGCAAAAACTGTACTAAAGCTAACTACACTAAATCAGTGAAAAATATGACAGAAAATATTGCAATAATAACTGGTGGAGACTCCTCGGAACGTGACGTTTCTCTCCAGACCGCTGAGGCTGTTTCACAATCATTACGCAGATCTCAGGTACGTCATGAAGTCTTTACTATACCCGAATACAAGAATCTGTTTGAACTAAAGCTAGAGGGCTTCACAAGGGTTTTTCTGGCTTTTCACGGTGGATGCGGTGAAAACGGAATGGCACAGGCGTATCTGGAAGGCCTGAACATGCCTTATAACGGACCTTCTCCTCAGGCAAGCGCAATATGCATGGACAAATTGCTAACAAAGCATATTGCCAGAGGGCTGGGCATCAACGTAGCGAATTATCTATATTTAAGAGATATCCGCAGCGCCTCCTTCGATGAGGCAAAACAACAACTTGGCGACACCTGTATTATCAAACCTAACAGTGAAGGCTGCAGTTTTGGTGTATCGCTAGTACACGACAACCCCAAAGATTTTTACGCAGCTATTGAAAGAGCGCTTCATTATAAGAGCGGCATACTTATTGAAGAGTTCATCGCCGGCCCAGAACTATCAGTCTGTTATTTATTCGGGCACGTACTACCAATTTTTGCCCTCGGATTCACAAGCGACTTCTTCTCATATGAGGCAAAATTTTTATCCACCAAGACAACTGCCAAACTAATTACTTTGCCCAGACACATCAACCAGAAACTAAAAAAAGACTGCAAATCCATTGCCGAAGCAATTGACCTTGATTATTTTAGAGCAGACATTATCATTCACGATGAAAAACCCTATCTTATAGAGCTCAATACCCTGCCCGGCTTAACAAGCCATAGCCTTTTCCCCAAAGCATGCCACGAGTGTGGAATTGAATTTGATGAACTAGTCCTTTTATTAAATAATTTACATCCAGTTTGCGATAGTTAAACAATAGCACAGGCCGTGTTTAATATCTATCTTTATAGGTGCGCAATGCGTTGTGCTCAACAATCAGTTTCCTTGATTGATTCAGGTACGGGATCAAGCGCCACCCGTAATGTGCAGCACTGGTAGCGCTTGAGTTCTCCCCTTACACAGAAAAAGCAAATACTTTCGGCATTCAATCAGCTATCCCGACGCAAATCCGGCGGAATCGGCAGGTCCGGCTTGAGCGGTTCTGGCGCCTTGCCCTTGCCCGCCCGGTACTGGCGGATCTGGAAGACGTAGGCCAGTACCTGGGCCACCGCCAGGTACAGCCCCGCCGGGATTTCCTGCTCGAGCTCCGTGGAGTAGTAGATCGCTCGCGCCAAGGCCGGCGATTCGAGGATCTGCACCTTGTGCTCCATGCCGATCTCGCGGATCTTCAGGGCGATGAAGTCAGTACCCTTGGCCAGCAGCAACGGCGCCGTACCGCCCTTCTCCGGGTCGTACTTGAGCGCCACAGCGTAATGGGTCGGGTTGGTGATGATCACGTCAGCCTCCGGCACCGCGGCCATCATGCGCCGCTGCGACACTTCGCGCTGCAACTGGCGGATGCGCTGCTTGACCTCCGGCTTGCCCTCGGTGTCCTTGTACTCGTCGCGCACTTCCTGCTTGGTCATCTTCAGCTTCTTGTGCGCCTGCCAGAGCTGGAACGGCACGTCCACCGCCGCGATCAACAGCAGCCCCGCAGCCATCCACAAGGCGCTCCAGCCCACCACCTGGACACTGTGGATGATCGCCTGCTCCAGCGGCTCGTTGGCGATCGCCAGCAGCGCCTGGCGGTCGTTGGCCAGCACCACCAGCGCCACCACGAGGATCACGAAGAACTTGGCGATGGCCTTGAGCAGCTCGGTCAAGGCGTTCAAGGAGAACATGCGCTTGATCCCCGACAACGGGTTCATGCGGCTGAACTTCGGTTGCAGCAGGCTCCCGGAGAACAGGAAACCACCCAGGGCGATGGGGGCGATGAAGGCGATCACGAACAGCAGGATCAGCACCGGCTGCACCGCCCACAACGCCATCTTGCCCGAGGCGAGCAAAAAGGCGCCCATGGCCCGCTCGTCCACCAGCACCTCACGCGGCAGGTTGAAGTTCAGGCGCATCAGTTCCATCAAGGTCTCGCCCAGGTAGCCACCGAACGCCAGCAGGCCGCCAGCGCCGGCCAGGGTCACCGCTACCGTGTTGAGCTCCTTGGAGCGGGCGATCTCGCCTTTCTCGCGCGCGTCGCGCTTGCGCTTGTCGGTGGGCTCTTCTGTCTTGTCCTGACCGCTTTCGCTCTCTGCCATGCTCAGCGCGCCCGTGCCAGTTCACGCAGCCATTGCAGCGCTTCGCTGGCCAATGCCTGGTAGTGGGAAAGGATGTCGGCCAGCCCGACCCAGAAGATGCCCATGCCCAGCACCAGGGTCAGCGGGAAGCCGATGGAGAAGATATTCAGCTGCGGCGCGGCACGGGTCATCACGCCGAAGGCGATGTTGACCACCAGCAATGCGGCGATCGCCGGCAGGATCAACAGCAGCCCGGCGCCGAGCACCCAGCTCAGGCGCCCGGCCATTTCCCAGAAGTGGCCGACCACCAGGGCGTTGCCCACCGGCAAGGTGGTGAAACTTTCGGTCAGCACCTCGAACACCACCAGGTGGCCGTTCATCACCAGGAACAGGATGCTCACCAGCATGGTCATGAACTGGCTGACCACCGCCACGTTGACGCCGTTGGCCGGGTCGACCATGGAGGCGAAGGCCATGCCCATCTGCACGGCGATGATCTGCCCAGCCACCACGAAGGCCTGGAACAGCATCTGCAACGACAGGCCGAACAGCACGCCGACGATGATCTGCTCACCGCACAGCAGCACGCCGCGCAGGCTCAACGGGTCGATCTCAGGCAACGGTGGCAGGCCCGGCACGATCACCACGGTGATGGCCAGGGCGGCGTACAGCCGGATGCGCGCCGGCAGCATGCGCGTACCGAAGATCGGCATGGTCATCAGCAGCGCGGTCACCCTGAACAGCGGCAGGATGAAGGTGGCGACCCAGGTGCCGATCTGCGTGTCGGTCAGCTCCAGCATGGCCGTTTCAACCGATCAACTGGGGAATGCTGGTGTACAGGCCGATGAAATACTCCATGAACTTCTGCACCAGCCAGGGCCCGGCGAGGATCAGGGTCACCAGCATCACCAGCAGGCGCGGCAGGAAGCTCAGGGTCTGTTCGTTGATCTGCGTGGCGGCCTGGAACATGGCCACCACCAGCCCCACCAGCAGGCTCGGCACCACCAGGGTGGCGACCATCAGGGTGGTCAGCCACAAGGCATCGCGGAACAGGTCTACGGCGACTTCAGGTGTCATGCAAGGCTCTCCTTGATGGCGTCAGACGCCACCGAAACTGCCGGCCAGGGTACCCATGATCAGCGCCCAGCCATCGACCAGGACGAACAGCATGATCTTGAACGGCAGCGAGATGATCAGCGGCGACAGCATCATCATGCCCATGGCCATCAGCACGCTGGCGACCACCATGTCGATGATCAGGAACGGGATGAAGATCATGAAGCCGATCTGGAACGCGGTCTTGAGCTCCGAGGTGACGAAGGCCGGGACCAGGATGGTCAGCGGCGTCTGCTCGGCGCTGTCGATGTCGGTGCGCTTGGACAGGCGCACGAACAGGTCCAGGTCGTTCTGCCGGGTCTGCGCCAGCATGAAGTCTTTCAACGGCCCCTGGGCCTTGTCGATGGCCTGCTGGGCGGTCAGTTGCTCGTTCAGGTAGGGCTGGATGGCATCCTGGTTCACCCGGTCGAACACCGGCGCCATGATGAACAGGGTCAGGAACAGCGCCATGCCGGTGAGCACCTGGTTCGACGGCGTCTGCTGCAGGCCCAGGGCCTGGCGCAGGATGGAGAAGACAATGATGATGCGGGTGAAGCTGGTCATCAGGATGACGAACGCCGGGATGAAGCTCAGCGCCGTCATGATCAGCAGGATCTGCAGGCTGACCGAGTATTCCTGCTGCCCGTCCGGACCGCTGGACAGGGTGATGGCCGGCACCGACAACGGGTCGGCGGCCAGGACCGACGGCGCGGCCAGTAGCAGCGCGATTGGCAGCAAGGTGCTCAACAGGGTGCGCAGGGCGCCACTCATCACTTCTTGTCCTTCTGATCCTTGCCCATCAGCTCCAACAGCCGCTGGGCGAATTCCGGCGTGGCCGGGCGGGCGCCAGCCGGCACCTCCACGGGCTCGGCCAGCACGTGCAACGCCTCGATGCTGCCAGGGGTATGGCCGATGAGGATCTGCTCCTTGCCCACCTGCACCAGCAACAACCTGTCGCGCGGGCCGATGGCCCGGCTGCCGACGATCTCGATCACTTGCGCGCCACGCGGCGCGGCGCCCTGCAAGCGGCGCAGCAGCCAGGCCAGGAAGAAGATCAGGCCGACCACCAGCAGCAGGCCCAGGACCATCTGCGCCAGTTGCCCGCCCAGGCTGCCCGGGGTGGCAGGCGCCGGCGCTACCGGCTGGGCGGCGGCGATCACCGCCTCGCTGGCCAACAGCGCGCCAAGGGCCATCGCGGCCCGAATCCGGCCTTTCACTCAGCGCAGCTTCTTGATGCGTTCGCTGGGGCTGATCACGTCAGTCAGGCGGATGCCGAACTTCTCGTTGACCACCACCACCTCGCCATGGGCGATCAGGGTGCCGTTGACCAGTACGTCCAGTGGCTCGCCGGCCAGGCGGTCGAGCTCGATCACCGAGCCCTGGTTGAGCTGCAGCAGGTTGCGGATGCTGATCTCGGTGCTGCCCACTTCCATGGAGATGTTCACCGGGATGTCCAGGATCACGTCCAGGTTCGGGCCTTCGAGGCTGACGTTTTCGTTCGGCTTGGGCGAGCTAGGGAACTCTTCCATCGGCAGGCGGCCGGTGCCGGCGGACGGCTTGCCAGCATCGGCGGCCAGCAGCGCGTCGATATCGGCCTGGCCGGCATCGCCGGTTTCTTGCAGGGCTGCGGCCCACTCGTCGGCCAGGGCCTGATCCTCCGGGGAGGTGATTTCGTTTTCGTTAGCCATAGTGTCCTCGACTGGCATTCGATTCGGGATTGCGACCGGCACGCCGTCAGCGGCGTTCGATCGGGTCGATGATCTGCAGCGACAGGGTGCCCTTGTGCGAGCCCAGCCGCGCCTTGAACGACGGTACGCCGTTGGCGCGCAGCACCAGGTGCTCGGGCAACTCCACCGGGATCACGTCGCCCGGCTGCATGTGCAGGATGTCGCGCAGCTTCAGTTGGCGACGGGCCACGGTGGCCGAGAGCGGCACGCTGACATCCAGCACGTCCTCGCGCAGGGCCTTGACCCAGCGCTCGTCCTGGTCGTCCAGGTCGGACTGGAAACCGGCGTCGAGCATTTCCCGCACCGGCTCGATCATCGAGTACGGCATGGTCACGTGCAGATCGCCTCCACCACCGTCGAGTTCGATGTGGAAGGTCGACACCACCACCGCCTCGCTCGGCCCGACGATGTTGGCCATGGCCGGGTTGACCTCGGAATTGATGTACTCGAAGTTGACCGGCATGATCGCCTGCCAGGCTTCCTTGAGGTCGACGAAGGCCTGGTCCAGCACCATGCGCACCACGCGCAGCTCGGTGGGAGTGAACTCGCGGCCCTCGATCTTGGCGTGGCGGCCATCGCCGCCGAAGAAGTTGTCCACCAGCTTGAACACCAGCTTGGCGTCGAGGATGAACAACGAGGTACCGCGCAACGGCTTGATCTTGACCAGGTTCAGGCTGGTGGGCACGTACAACGAGTGCACGTACTCGCCGAACTTCATCACCTGCACGCCCCCGACCGCCACGTCGGCGGAGCGGCGCAACAGGTTGAACATGCTGATGCGGGTGTAGCGGGCGAAGCGCTCGTTGATCATCTCCAGGGTCGGCATGCGACCGCGCACGATCCGATCCTGGCTGGTCAGGTCGTAGCTCTTGACGCTGCCGGGCTCGACAACGCTTTCGGTCTGTACCAGCCCATCGTCGACCCCGTGCAACAGGGCATCGATCTCATCCTGGGACAGCAGGTCCTGCACGGCCATTTCGGGCTCCTACTGCAATACGAAATTGGTGAACAGCAGCTGGTCGACGACCGGCCTGCCGACTTCCTTCTGCGCCACTTCCTGGACCACCGCGGTGGCCTTCTGGCGCAGCATCTCCTGCCCCACCGCGCTGCTGGCCAGGGTGTCGAAGCCCTGGCCTGAGAACATCATGACCAGGTTGTTGCGGATGACCGGCATGTGCACCTTGAGCGCGTCCAGGTCGGCCTGGTTGCGCCCTTGCAGGGTGATGCTCACCTGCATGTAGCGCTGCCGGCCGTTCTGGTTGAAGTTGACCACGAAGGCGGGGGCCAGGGGCTCGTAGATCGCCGCTGGCTTGGCATTGGCCTGGGCCGGGTCGGCGGCGGGTGCCGACTCGCTTTTGTGCATAACGAACCAGGTGGCACCCACCGACAGGCCGACCGCCAGCAACAGGGCCAGCACCAGCAGCAGGATCAGTTTGAGTTTGCCTTTGGTGGCGGGGTCTTTGACTGCTTCGCTCTTGGCCATGCCAATAATCCGTCGTCCATTAGGGTTTCACAGGAGAATGACGTGGCTTGAGCAAGTGTTATGCCAGATTTATCGCAGGGGGTGTCGACCAACCGGGAGCTTGCCCCGCAGACGGATCGCCGCAATCGATTCAAGCGTAGTAATCCACCGCACTGTCACCGACGACCACCTGCCGCTCCACCGGCCGCGTGGCATCGGCCAGCTCGTCGGCCTCCCCACCGGCCTCGGCGGCCCGGCGCGCGGCGACGCCGGACAGGCTCGAGCTCTCCTGCTGCCCCTGCTGTTGCTGCTGGCCACGGGACTGGTCGGCGACGTTGACGTCAGGCTGGGCCAGGCCCTGCTGGGCGAACAGCTCGCGCAGGCGGTGCACCTGGCTGTCGAGGGCATCGCGCACGCCGGCATGACCGCTGATGAAGGTCACCTGGGTGGTCTGGTCCGTCGCCACGTTGACGCGGATATCGAGGCGCCCGAGTTCGGCGGGCTCGAGCTGGATGTCGGCCGACTTGAGGTTCTGGCTGGACAGGTACATGACCCGGTTGACCAACCCCTCGGCCCAGGCGTTCTGGTTCATCGGCAGCGGCTGGTGCAGGGGGTTGGCCGGCATGGCGTTGGCGGTCTTCGGCGTGGCGGCCTGGGTCAGGCTGGCCAGGCGGTTGGCGAAATCGTCGACGCGGGTGTCGCTGCTGGCGCTCTTGAGGTCCTTGAGGCCATCGTCGAGCAGGTTGTCGAATGCCTTGCCGCCCGGCTCCGACTCTCCAGCTTCATCGACCAGGTTCGCCAAGGTATTGACGGCTCCCCGGCCATCGTCGGCCTGGGCCTGGCGCTCGTCAGCCCGGCTGGCATGGGCGCAGGTGGTGCCCTTGGCCTGGGCATTCTGCTCCAGGGCCAGGCGCAGGGCTGGCAGGTCGGCCAAGGGGTCAGCCTGCGGGTCGAAATCTTCGGACGCCTGCTCGGTAGCCGTCGATGCGTCTGCTGGCTGGGCCGCCTGCAGGGCAGGCGCCACGGCCTCGGCCTGGGCCTGAATCAGCTGCGCGCCGGGTTGCGCATCGGTGACCTGGCCCGCCACCAGGCGAGCATCGAGCGAGCCCGGGCCATCGGCTTCAGCGGTTTCGCCAGCCTGGTCGGTGGCCGGCAAGTTCTTGCCGCCTTTGGCAACGGCTGCCCCCTTGCCATCATCCTGCTTGCCGCCCGACGCCGCCTCGGGCCTGTCCTTCGGCTTGGCCTGGACGGGCTTGTCGTCACGCCCCTGGCGGGCCATGACCTGGTCGAAGCCAGTGCCCTGCCCGCCCGCGCCCTGCTGCGGCTTGTCCACCACGCTGGCAGCCGAGCGCGACGGCTTGTCCATGACACTGGCTTGCAACAAAGGATTGGGTGCGACAGGCATTGAAAGGTCTCCGCGCCGGAAATCGTGAAATCGTCCGGGCAAAGACAGGCAAGACTCGCGCCAGGTTTCCCTCAGCTGGCGGAAATCCGTTCTCGCTCGTCGCGGTAGAAGCGCTGGACCTCCTGATATTCCTGGTCGATGCGGTTGACCAGGTCCTCGATGCCATACAGCGGCCGCTGCCGCGCCCGCTCCTCGAGCTGGCGGCACAGTTCGGCCAGGCCAACGGCGCCCATGTTGCTGCTGCTGCCCTTGAAGCTGTGCGCGGCAAGGCCCAGCTCATCGGCGTTCCTGGCTTCGTGCAACTGGCTCAGGCGCCGCTCGGAATCCTCGAGGAAGGTTTCCAGCAATTGCAGGTAGCCGTCTTCCATGACCTCCTGCAGGTCGGTGAGCAGCTTGTGATCGATATGCATGTCCACGTACTTGTTCACTCCTTGATCAAGCTTGATTATGCCCCAGCCTGCGTGGCAGTTCGCCACCCATTCACCAGAAAAACATCACCCGTGCGCAACGGCCACCGTCGAGCCACTCGGCCCCCTGGCTAAGGCGCCGGACCATGTTCAGGCCGCGGCCGCTGAGCCTGTGCGCCGTCATCGAGCGCGCCAGTTCCCGCGCCACGTCGAAGCCGGCACCACTGTCGCCGACCTCGATCGTCAGACGCCCGCCACAGGGTTGTGGTTCCACCTTCATGACGATCTGCACGAACCCCTCGGCCAGTTGCGCCAGGCGCCGGTCGCGCTCGCGATAATAATCGGCAAAACCCTGGGCGTCGCACTTGAGCCGCGAGTCCAGGCCCAGCACCCCGTGCTCCAAGGCATTGGCGTACAGTTCGCTGAGCACGCTGTGCAGCGCCCCACCATGCGATCGCAACCCCTGGACTTCCTGCAGCAGTTGCACAAGGTAGGGCACCGGGTTGAACCGTTTCAAGCTGTCGGCACGCAATTCGAAGCGCATCGACCACGCCAGCGGGCCGGAGTGCCCACCACCGCCAGGGGCCACGGCCAGCGGGGTCGGCGGTACTGGCTCGCTCATGCGGATATCGCACAGGCTGATATCGTCCCGGGGGCGCCCGCCGAACCGCTCCAGGGCCAGCATCACCTCGTCGAACAGCCGGGCCGGATCCCGGTTGTCGGCCAGCACCTGGCGCAGGCGCTGCACGCCGAACAGCCGCTCCTGCGCGTCAGCGGTATCGACGACACCGTCGGACAACAGGAACAAGCGTTCGCCCACCGCCAGCGGCAGCACTTCGGTACTGTCGTCGAAGCGCTCGGGGGCCAGGATCCCCAGCGGCAGATGGCGGGAAACCAGCGTCGAAAGCACCTCGCCAGCCGCGGACAAGCGGTAGCCGTCAGGCATGCCGCCGTTCCACACCTGCACCGTGCCGCGCTGGAAACTCAGTTCGAGCAACAGCGCGCAGCAGAACATGTCCACCGGCAGCGTGCGCTTGAGCCGGGCGTTCATCTCCCGCAGCATCTCGCCCAGGCCATAGCCTTTGGCTGTCATGCCATGGAACACCTCGGCCAGGGGCATGGCCCCGACCGCGGCAGGCAGGCCATGGCCGGTGAAATCGCCGAGCAGCACGTGCATGTCGCCACAAGGGGTGTAGGCCGCCAGCAGCAGGTCGCCGTTGAACAGGGCGTAGGGCGATTGCAGGTAGCGGATGTTCGGCGCCTGCAGGCAGCCGGAATGGGCCACCTTGTCGAACACGGCCTTGGCCACGCGCTGCTCGTTGAGCAGGTGGTGATGGTGGCGGGCGATCTGGTCCCGTTGCTCCAGCACCGTGGCCTGCAGCCGGCGCAAGCGGTCCATGGCACGGATCTTGGCGCCGAGGATCACCGCACTGTAGGGCTTGGCCATGAAATCGTCGCCGCCAGCCTCCAGGCAGCGCACCAGAGCCTGTTCTTCGTTCAGCGACGTAAGGAAGATGATCGGCACCAGCGCTTCGCCGGCCAGCGCCTTGATCTGCCGCGCAGCCTCGAAGCCGTCCATCACCGGCATCAGCGCGTCGAGCAGCACCAGTTGCGGGCGCCGCTCGGCGAACAGCGCCACGGCCTGCTCGCCGTTTTCCGCGGTGAACACCTCATGGCCCTGGCGCCGGACGATCTGCGCGAGCAGCATGCGGTCTGCCGCCCCGTCCTCGGCAACCAGCACGCTCAGCGCCCGTTCGGCCGGCATGTCGATACTCAACTGATGTCGAACAGCTTTTCGAAATTGGAAATGGCCAGGATCTTGCGCACGTCGGGGCTGGTGTTGATCACGCTGATGCAGGAGTCATCACCGCCTTCGTGGTCGCGCAGCAGCAGCAACATGCCCAGCGCCGAGCTGTCCAGGTAGGTGGCGTCCTTGAGGTCGACCACGACCGAGTTGGGCCGTACCGGTTGCCTTTCGTAGGCATTGCGAAATTCCTGGTGCCTGCCGAAATCGAAGCGGCCCTTGACCTTGATCGTCAGCTTTTTATCGTCCTGGGAGAAATCGGATTCGACAGCCATGCCAGCGATTCCTTCGATGATGGCGAATACGACTTTTGAAGGTTTAGCAGGCATGGAGCGGGGTCGCAAGGCGGGGGCAGGACCGTTCGTGAGGTTCGGGTTTCAGGGGCCTGCCCATCGCCAAGTCCTCTGCATGACTCAGGCTCCGTGAGCACCGCCGACCTGTGGGAGCCGGCTTGCCGGCGATGGGGCGCGAAGCGGCCCCAGATGCTCGCTGACCGACGCAGGACTACAGATGCCCCTGGCGCGGCAGGCGCTGGGACAGCTCGTCGAGCAGCTTCTGCTCGCGCTTGTCCTCGGCACGCCGGGCCTCGTCCATATAGCGCTGCACCAGCTTGCGCAGGCCTTCGACCCGGGCATAGGCCTGCTGCCAGGTGTCGCGGGCACCGTTGAGGTTGTTCTGGTGCCAGGTCAGGCTCTGCCGCTGCTGGGTCATGGCCGCCTCCAGTTGCCCCAGGAAGCGCTGATAGTTGACCAGCCAGCTGCCGTTGACCCCCTGCCCGCCACGGTTGATCCATTGCTGCTGGTAGTCCTCGCGAAAACGCTCAAGCTCGGCCAGCTTGGCCTGGGCCTGCACCACCTGCTGCTGGAAATGCCCCAGGCGCTGGGCAGCCTTGCGCTCGGCCTCCTCGGCCATTTCCACCACCGGCGCCAGGCGTGCCGCTCTGCTGGGCAAGGCCATGGGCTATCAACCGCCCGCCGGCGCGGCGAAGATACCGCCCAGCTGTTCGCGGCTCTGGGCCATGCCGACATTCTCGTCCAGCCCCTGGCGCAAGAAGCCCACCAGCTTGGACTGCAAGGCGATGGCCTGGTCCGTCTCTGGATCGCCGCCAGCCACGTAGGCGCCGACGCTGATCAGGTCGCGGCTCTGCGACAGGCGCGACCACAGCTGCTTGAACTTCTGCGCCTGGCGCAGGTGATCGGCATCGACCACCTGGGGCATGACCCGGCTGATCGAAGCCTCGATATCGATGGCCGGATAGTGCCCTTCCTCGGCCAGGCGCCGGGACAGCACGAAGTGGCCATCCAGCACGCCCCGCGCCGAGTCGGCGATCGGGTCCTGCTGGTCGTCGCCTTCCGAGAGCACGGTATAGAACGCCGTGATCGAACCGCCACCCGGCTCGCCATTGCCCGCCCGCTCCACCAGCTTGGGCAGCTTGGCGAAGACCGAAGGCGGATAGCCCCGGGTCGCCGGCGGCTCGCCGATGGCCAGGGCGATCTCGCGCTGGGCCTGGGCGAAACGGGTCAGCGAGTCCATCAGCAACAAGACGTTCTTGCCCTTGTCGCGGAAGTACTCGGCGATGCGCGTGCAATACATGGCCGCGCGC
Organism: Pseudomonas guariconensis; assembly: GCF_024127895.1. Lineage (GTDB taxonomy): Bacteria > Pseudomonadota > Gammaproteobacteria > Pseudomonadales > Pseudomonadaceae > Aquipseudomonas > Aquipseudomonas guariconensis_B. Next base: position 12,834 of record NZ_JAMYBK010000015.1, read on the forward strand.
AAGCGCATCAGCGGCGCGTCGTCGGCTGGCGAGGCCACCACCACCGAGCGCTTTAGCCCCTCCTCGCCGAGGATGTGCTCGATGAACTCCTTGACCTCCCGGCCCCGTTCGCCGATCAGCCCAACCACGATGATCTCGGCCTCGGTGAAGCGGGTCATCATGCCCAGCAGCACCGACTTGCCCACGCCGGTACCGGCGAACAGGCCCAGGCGCTGGCCCCGGCCGACGGTGAGCAACCCATTGATGCTGCGGATGCCCACGTCGAGCGGCTGGCTGATGGGGTCGCGGTTGAGCGGGTTGATGACCGGCCCGTCCATCGGTACCCAGTCCTCGGCCTTCATCCCGCCTTTGCCGTCCAGCGCACGGCCGGCACCGTCGAGCACCCGGCCAAGCATGCTCATGCCCATGGGCAGGCGGCCGCTGTCGTCCAGCGGTACCACCCGCGCGCCCGGGGCGATGCCGGCGATGCTGCCGACCGGCATGAGGAACACCTTGCTACCGGAAAAGCCCATCACCTCGGCCTCCACCTGCACCGGGTGGTAGCTGTCGTCGTTGATCACCAGACAGCGGCTGCCCACCGCCGCCCGTAGCCCCTCGGCTTCCAGGGTCAGGCCGACCATGCGCAGCAGGCGGCCCTCGACCAGCGGTTGCGCAGGCAACTTCACCGCCCCGGCATAGCTGCCCAGGCGCTTGCCGAAGCTGGTGCGGTCAAGGCGCATCGGGATTATCCAGTTCGATCGACAGGTCCGGCGCAGCCGGGTGCAGGGCCTGGTCGTGGAGCTGGTCGAACAGTTGCGCCACGGCCTTCTCGATCCGCGTTTCCATGGTCGCGTCGATGCGGCTGTGGGCGGTCTCGATACGGCAGCCCCCCGGCAGCAGCGATTCGTCTTCGAGCAGCTTCCAGCGTTCCTCGTGGCGTTCGCGCAGGGCCTTGGCCAGCTCGAAGTCCTGGGGATTGAGGTGGATACGGATATTGTCGGCGCCCATCGGCAGCAGCTTGAGCGCCTCGCGCAGCACGTGGGTGATCTGGCTGGAGTCGCTGCGCAGCTCGCGGCCGATCACCTGCCGGGTCACGTGGGCGACCAGGTGCACCAAGGACTTCTCGATCTGCGTGTCCTGTTCGGCGATGGGCTCGAGCAGGTGGCCCATCAACCGCTCCAGGCTGTCCAGCTTGGCCGCCAGGGCGACCTCGGCCTCCTGGCGCACCTTCAACTGGGTGCTGTGGAAACCTTCGCGCTCACCGGTGGCGAAGCCTTCGTTATAGGCCTCCTGGCGGATGGCCTCGAGCTCCTCGAGGGTCAGCGGCTGGACCTCGTCCAGCGGCACCTCCTCGACTTCGTCCTCGACGACCTCAGGCACAGGTTCCGGCTCAGGTTCGGGCTCCGGCTCCGGATCGAAGCTGGGCAGCGGCCAGACATCGACGCCTTCGAGGTCACGAGCGCGGATCAGGTCGCTGGGGTGTTCTTTGGTGGACATGCAAATGCCTGCTGGTGGAATCGGTTTTAGCGGCGCGCGTCAAGCTGCAAGCAAGAGCGGCAGCATGCGATCTGCTTTTTCTTGCCGCTTGAAGCGCGCTGCTTGGCTTAGATCATCTCCTCGGCACCCTTGCCGCCGAGCACGATCTCGCCGGCCTCGGCCATGCGCCGGGCGATGGTGAGGATTTCCTTCTGCGCCGCTTCCACGTCGCTGACCCGCACCGGGCCCTTGGCCTCCAGGTCGTCGCGCAGCAGCTCCGAGGCACGCTTGGACATGTTCTTGAAGATCTTGTCCTTGACCTTTTCGTCGGCGCCCTTGAGCGACACCACCAGCACGTCCGAGGACACCTCGCGCAGCAGCGCCTGGATGCCGCGGTCGTCGACGTCGGCCAGGTTGTTGAAGACGAACATCAGGTCTTCGATCTGCTCCGACAGGTCGTTGTCGATCTCGCGGATCGAGTCCATCAGTTGGCCTTCGACCGAGCTGTCGAGGAAGTTCATGATGTCGGCAGCACGCTTGATACCGCCCAGGGTGGTGCGCGCGGCATTGGAGTTGCCGGAGAACTGCTTCTCGAGGATCTGGTTCAGCTCCTTGAGCGCCGCAGGCTGTACGGTATTGAGCGACGACACGCGCAGGATGATGTCCAGGCGCACCTTGTGGTCGAAGTTGCTCAGCACCTCGCCGGCCTGGTCCGGGTCGAGGTAGGCGACCACGATGGCCTGAATCTGCGGGTGCTCGTAGCGGATCACATCGGCCACGGCGCGTGGCTCCATCCACTTGAGGCTGTCCAGGCCGCTGGTGTTGCCACCGAGCAGGATGCGGTCGATCAGGCCGTTGGCCTTGTCCTCGCCGAGGGCTTGGTTGAGCATCTTGCGGATGTAGCCGTCGGAGCCCACGCCCAGGCTGGTCTGGTCGCCGACGATCTCGACGAACTCGCTCATCACCTGCTCGACCTGCTCGCGGTGGACGTTGCCCATCTGCGCCATGGCCACGCCAACCCGCTGCACTTCCTTGGGGCCCATGTGCCGCAACACCTGGGCGGCATCGGTCTCGCCCAGGGAGAGCAGCAGGATCGCCGCCTTGTCGACACGGCTCAGCTTGGCGGTAACGGCTCGGTTGTCACTCATCGGCGTTGATCCACTCTTTCACGACCTGGGCCACGCGGCCCGGATCCTCGGCCACCAGGCCCTTGATTGCGTTCAGCTGCGCCTCGTAGCCCTCGTTCGGGCTCGGCAACAGGATGCTTGTCGGGCCACCCAGGGTGACGCGGTCGTTGGCCAGCTCGCCATCCAGACCCATCATCCCGCCCAGTTCCATGTCGCTGTCGGCAGCGGCCTGCTTGCCACCGCCGGTGATGTTGTTGAGCACCGGCCGCAGCACGCCGAACACCAGCACCAGGATGAACAGCACGCCGAGCACCTGCTTGACGATGTCCCAGAACCACGGCTGCGAGTAGAACGGAATGTCGGCCAGCACCTCGCCCCGGTCGGCGGCGAACGGCACGTTGATCACGGTCACGCTGTCGCCACGGCTGGCGTCGAAGCCCACCGCATCCTGCACCAGGCGGGTGAAGCGTGCCAGGTCCTCGGCGCCCCAGGGCGCGCGGACGGCCTCGCCGGTGGCGGCGTCGAGCTTGACCTGGTCGTCCACCACCACCGCCACCGACAGGCGGGTCAGGCGCCCCTGCTGCTGGCGGGTGTGGCTGATGGAGCGGTCCAGCTCGAAGTTGCGAGTGGTCTGCAGGCGCTTATCGGCCGGATACGGCGCGAGCATCGGCTGGCCGGTGGCCGGGTCCATGATCTGCTGGCCGTTGGCGTCCACCAGCGGCTGGCCAGGCTGCACGGCACCGGCTGCCGGCGCGGCAGCGGTAGCATTTTCCGGCGCGGCGGCGCCGGCCGGCGGCTGGTTGCTCAGGGCGCCTGGCACGCCTTGCGGCGGCTGGCTGCTGGCGCGCTGCTCATTGACCGACTGCTCGCTGCGCAGGGCCGGCTGGTCGGGGTTGAACTGCTCGGAGGTGGACTCCACTGCGCTGAAATCGATGTCGGCGGACACCTCGGCCTTGTAGCGGTCATTGCCCAGCACCGGCTCGAGGATGTTGTGCACGCGCTGGGTGAGCATGCCTTCCATGCGGCGGCTGTAGTCGAACTGCTTGCCAGCCATGGTCAGGGCGGTGTCTTGCAACTGGTCGGAGAGCAGGTTGCCCTTCTGGTCGACCACGGTGACCTGGGACTTGTCCAGCTCCGGTACGCTGGTGGCCACCAGATTGACGATCGCCATCACCTGGCCGGCTTCCAGGGCGCGGCCGGGATACAGCTCGACCAGCACCGACGCGCTGGGCTTGCGCTCGTCACGCACGAATACCGAGCTCTTGGGGATCGCCAGGTGCACACGTGCGGCCTTGACGTTGTTCAGGCTGGCGACGGTGCGGGCCAGTTCACCCTCCAGGCCACGACGATAGCGGGTGGCTTCCATGAACTGGCTGGTGCCCAAGCCCTGGTCCTTGTCGAGGATCTCGAAACCGACATTGCCATCGCTCGGCGCCACGCCGGCGGCGGCCAGTTTCAGGCGCGCACGGGAAAGATCGTCGGCCTTGACCAACAGCGCGCCGGAGTTGGGTTCGACGCGGTAGCCGATGTCAGCGGCCGACAAGGTCTCCATGACCTGCTTGGTGTCCATGCCCGCCAGGCTGCCGTACAGCGGCCGGTAGTCCGGCTGCTGCGACCAGAGCACCACGGCGAAGCCGATCGCCACGCTCGCCGCCAGGCCGACCAACAGGCCGACCTGCCGCAGCATGGGCATCTGCGAGATGTTTTCCAGGAACGCCATGCCGAACAGCGGCGGCTTGGCCGCTGGCGGGCCGCTCTTGGCGGGGGCGTTATCGACGACTGCTTCGGCCATGGTTCACTCTGCCCTCAAACCGGCATCTGCATGATGTCCTGGTACGCCTGGACCAGCTTGTTGCGCACCTGGGTCAGGGCCTGGAACGACACGGAAGCCTTCTGCGAAGCGATCATCACATCAGTCAGGTCGACACCGCTCTTGCCGATCTCGAAGGCGTTGGCCAGTTGGTTGGAGGCCTGCTGGGTGTCATGCACCTTGTTGATGGCCTGGCCGAGCATGTCGGCGAAGCTGCTCTGCCCTGGCGCCAGCTCGGGGGCGGCAGAGGCCTTGGGCAGGGACATGGCATCGGCCTGCATGGCGCGCATGTCCAACATCAGACGATTGAATTCAACACCTTGGTTCATGAACTTCTCTCTCCGGCGGCCGCATTTTTTTGACGCTCATGCGGCGAATGCCTGGGTAAAGCAACAAGAGTGCCAGCCTGGGCTGGATTCGAACGGCGAGCGGCAAGCAAGAGCGGGCGTGCGTCGGACTGCTGTTGCTTGTAGTTGATAGCTCGTTGCCGCTTCAGCCGAACAGGCTGGCGTCGACGTCCAAGCCAGCATCGCGCATCTGGGCCAGCTTGTAGCGCAGGGTGCGCGGGCTGATGCCCAGGCGTTCGGCGGCTTCCTTGCGGCGGCCGCGCTCGGCGCGCAGGGTGTCGATGATCATCTGGAATTCGTGGCGGCGCATGTCGTCGCCCAGGGCGCCGACTTGCTGCGCCTCGACCGCCTGTGGCGTGACGGCCATTGGCGCGGGGGCCGACAAGGCAACAGCACCGCCCAGACAGAAATCCGCCGCTTCGATCACCCCGCCCTGCTGCAGGATCAGCGCCCGTTGCAGGGCGTTGTCGAGCTCGCGCACGTTGCCCGGCCAGGCATGGCTTACCAGGCATGCGCGGGCGTCGGCAGACAGGCGCACTGGCGCGTGCTTCATCTTCGCCACATGGCGCGCCAGCAGGCGCTCGGCCAGCGGCAGGATATCGGCGCTGCGTTCGCGCAGCGGGCGCCAGGCCAGGGGGAAGACCGACAGGCGATAGTACAGGTCTTCGCGGAAACGCCCGGCCGCCACTTCGCCCGCCAGGTCGCGGTTGGTAGTGGCCAGCACGCGAATGTCCAGGGCGATCGGCTTGCGCCCGCCGACCCGCTCCACTTCCCGCTCCTGCAGCACGCGCAGGAGCTTGGCCTGCAGGCCAAGGGGCATCTCGGAGATCTCGTCGAGCAGCAGGGTGCCACCGTCGGCCTGCTCGAACTTGCCTTCCTGGGCGGCGATGGCGCCAGTGAAGGCGCCCTTCTCGTGGCCGAACAGCGTGGCTTCGAGCATGTTGTCGGGGATCGCCGCGCAGTTGATCGCCACGAAAGGCTGCGCTGCCCGTGGCGACTGCTGGTGGATGTAGCGCGCCAGGACTTCCTTGCCGGTGCCGGACTCACCGGAGATGAGCACGGTCGAGTCGCTGCGTGCCACCCGCGCCGCCAGCTCGAGCAATTGCCGGCTGGCCGGCTCGCAAGCCACCGGCCCTTCCTCATCGGCACCGCCCATGCGCCCAGCGGCATGCCGCTCCACCAGGCTGAGCAGGGCCTTGGGCTCGAACGGCTTGACCAAATAATCGACGGCGCCCTGGCGCATGGCCTCCACGGCACGTTCCACCGCCGCATGGGCGGTCATCAGCAGCACCGGCAACTGCGGGTGATGGCGGCGCAATTGGGCCAGCAACTGGTGGCCGTCCATACCCGGCATGTTCACATCGCTGACCACCAGGCTGAAGGACTCGCCAGCCACCGCTTCGAGCGCCGCCTCGGCGCTGCCCACGGCGTGGTAGGAGAAACCACCGATCTCCAGGGTATCGGCCAGGGCCTGGCGCAGGACGCGATCGTCTTCGACCAGCAACACCTTGATGGCCATCACACGCCCCCCGCCCGATCAGCGCCGATCAACGGCAGCTCCACCCGCACGCAGGTGCCACGACCCACCTTCGAGCGCACCTGCAGACTGCCCTGGTGCGCGCGCACCACAGCCTTGACCACCGCCAGCCCCAGGCCGGTGCCGGTGGCCTTGGTGGTCAGGAACGGCTCGCCCAGGCGCGCCAGCAATTCGGCGTCGATGCCGCAGCCGGCATCGCTGACGCACAGGTGCAGCGACTGCTCCCGGCGGTACAGGTGCACCTTGAGCCGCGCCGGCCCCTGGCTGGCCTGCAGGGCATTCTCGATCAGGTTGAGCAAGGCACCCACCAGGGTGTCGCGGTTGCACAGCAACTCGCCCAGGTGACTGTCGCACTGCCAACGCACCGCATGCCCCTGGACATGGGCCTGGGCCGCTTGCTGCAAGGCCTGGAACAATGCCTTCGGGCTCACTCGGTCGCCCAGCGGCAGCTCGCCACGGGCGAACACCAGCATGTCGCGGACCTGATGCTCCAGCTCGTGCAGGCGCTCCTTGAGGTTGCCGGCGAACCGTTGGCGGGTTTCTGTTGGCAGGTCGTTTTCGCTATCGGCCAGGTGGCTGGCGTAGAGCATGGCCGCCGACAAGGGGGTACGGATCTGGTGGGCCAGGGAGGCGACCATGCGCCCCAGGGACGACAGGCGCTCGTGGCGCGCCAGCTGGTGTTGCAGGCGGCGGGTTTCGGTCAGGTCGTTGAGCAGCACCAGTTGCCCGGGCTCGGCATCCAGCGAGCGCGTGGCGATGGACAGGCGTCGGCCATCGCGCAGGGACACTTCGTGGCCATCGTCCTTGCGCGGGGCGAAGCTGCGGGCGATCACCTGGCGCCACAGTTCGCCGACCAAGGGTTCGCCAAGCAGCTCGCACGCGGCGGGGTTGGCTTCGCGCACATAGCCTTGGCCATCGATCACGATCACGCCGCCTGGGAGCAGGTCCAGCAGGTTCTGCAGGCGGTTGGCCAGGCGTTCCTTCTCGCCCAGCTCGGCCATGCGCTGGGCGCTGACCACCGCCAGCTCGCCCTTGAGCTCGCTGACCCGCGCCTCGAGCATGCTGTAGGACGCGTTGAGCTGGCTGGACACCTGGTTGAACAGGGCGAACGCCTGCTCGAGGCCCTGTCGGCTTTCCTGCTCGACCAGGGTTCGGCCCTGCGGATCGGGGATTCGGGAAATGTGGGCGGCCTGGGGCATCGTGCTTTCTCGCGTGGCTGACCGTCATAAAACCGGTATGGTGCCAGCGGTGTAGCAATAGCCGTGCCGGGTGGGGGAGCGGGGGAACTTTCGGCTGACGGAGGAGCATGGATGTGCGGGCTGCTTTACCAATTACGCCCCTGACTGTCTCGGGGCAACACCGAACCCTGTAGGAGCTTGTCCGCGAATAGGCCACCTCATTTCACTGGCAGAGCTGTGCAATCCCTGGCACTACATTATTGGGATGGTGTGAATATCCATTCGCGGCGGCGATGCCACTGGCGCTTTTCGCCTTTACGGCGACCTACTTTTGCTCTCGGGCAAAAGTAGGCAAAAACCGCCTGCTCCATCATACGGCCCCTACGCTGCGCTCCGGGGTTCCCTCGCGCCGGCATTGCTCCCGTGAGGACCGCGCTGACGGGCCGTCCTGGCCCGCAGCGCTTGACGGCCATCCATGGCCGTCACCTCACTACGCAATGCCTCTGCTCGGCCTCCTGAAGTCGCGATTGGCGGCGCCTGAGCTGGCGTGCGACAAGATCAAGAGCCGGGCAGGTCGCTGCGCGCCTGCTGGGGCAAGGCGGGGCAAGGCAATGGCCTTTTGGTTGGCTGTTCCGGCCTATTCGCGGGCAAGCCCGCTCCCACAAGGGGTCGAGTCGATCACGGATGATGGGGCTTGCAGAGCCCCCTGTGGGAGCCGGTTTACCGGCGATGGGCTGCAAGGCAGCCCCAGGCCTCGAAGGCTCTCACTGCTTCTCGGGACAATACCGAACCTGTGCAGACATTGCTCTAATGTCAGTCAAGCCTTCGATAGCCGTCTTTGGGGCCGCTTCGCAGCCCTTGCAAACCCCGATGGTGCAGTCAGGCGGTGTAACGCAGCGATCTGCGTCAACCTTCCGCCTGCTCTTCCCCATCCCGCCGGCTCATGCCGTACTTGCGCATCTTCTCCACCAAGGTGGTGCGGCGAATGCGCAAACGCTCCGCGGCTCGCGCGACGATGCCATTGGCGTCGTCCAAGGCCTGCTGGATCAGCCCCTGCTCCAGGCTGCCCAGGTAGTCCTTCAGGTCCAGCCCTTCAGGCGGCAACATGGCGTGGCCTGCGAAGTTCGGGGTATTGCCGTTGATCGCCACGCGCTCTTCCAAGTCGCTGCGCAGGCTGTCGACCAATTGCTCGTCTTCATCGTCGATGTAGCGGAATTTCTTCGGCAGCTCGGAAACGCCGATCACCCCGTACGGATGCATGATCGCCATGCGCTCGACCAGGTTGGCCAACTCACGCACGTTACCCGGCCAGCCATGGCGGCACAGCGACATGATCGCCGCCGAATTGAAGCGGATCGAGCCCCGCTTCTCGTGCTCCATGCGCGAGATCAGCTCGTTCATCAACAGCGGGATATCCTCGACCCGCTCGCGCAATGGCGCCATCTCGATGGGGAAGACGTTCAGGCGGTAGTACAGGTCCTCGCGGAAAGCCCCCTCCTCGATCATCGTCTCGAGGTTCTTGTGGGTCGCGGCGATGATGCGTACGTCGATGCTCTGGGTCTTGTTGCTGCCGACCCGCTCGAAGGTACGCTCCTGCAGCACGCGCAGCAGCTTGACCTGCATCGGCAACGGCATGTCGCCGATCTCGTCGAGGAACAGGGTGCCGCCATTGGCCAACTCGAAACGCCCGGCCCGGCTGGTGATCGCCCCGGTGAAGGCACCCTTCTCGTGGCCGAACAGCTCGCTCTCGAGCAACTCGGCCGGGATCGCCCCGCAGTTGACCGGCACGAACGGCGCCTCGCGGCGTTTGGAATGGTAGTGCAGGTTGCGCGCCACCACTTCCTTGCCGGTCCCGGACTCACCCAGGATCAGCACGCTGGCGTCGGTGTCGGCCACCTGCTGCATCATCTGCCGCACATGCTGGATCGCCCGACTGGTACCGACCAGGCTGCGGAACAGGTTCGTCTCGCGCTGGCGGCCGCGCTCGCGAGCCTGGTCGTACATCTCGCGATAGACCTGGGCACGGTGCAGGGAGTCGAGCAACTGGCTGTAGCTCGGCGGCATCTCGAGGTTCGACAGCACCCGGCGTCGCAGGTCCTCGGGGAACTCCGCAGAAGAAATTTCACCTAAAAGCAGAACCGGAAGGAACTCATCCCACCCAGCCACTGTCTTAAGCAGCCCCAGGAGACTTGCCGGAGCATTCACAGTCCCGATCAGCACGCACAGCACTTCACGACTGGAAGACAACGACTCGACCACCTGCTGCCAATCCAGGCTGGAGCAGGAGAGGTTTTCCTCGCCGAGGAAATTCAGGACCACCGCCAGATCGCGGCGGCGTTCGCTGTCGTCATCGATCAAGAGGATCTTGGTTTCACGCCACATGCGTTAGGAACTTCCCTAGTCATTTCGACGCCCGAGGGCGTGCTCGACATCATTCCGACTGGATGATCAGTGCTCGGACGTCTGAATTTGCGAAAACAGTCACTAGTTAAGTTAAAAAAACGCACACTGTCAAATTAATGGCGCGTTTTTCTATACCGTCCAGCGTCAGCTGAACAAATGGTATACCTTTGCGGCATTTTTCGCCTGACGAATCTGCGTCATCTCGTCGACTATCGATTGACGTTCACCACTTGCAATTTCAATGAGTTGCCGATAAACGCCGAGCAGCTGCTCTAGACTGCCCCTTACCGCTTCCTCATTGAGCGAGGCTTCGACCAGCACCTCATCGACACACAGCCGGCACTCGAGATCGAGCTCGCCAATCGTATCCCAATCCCGACTATCCAGTGCCGCCAGCAGCGCCTCACGGGTCTGCTCTATACGCTCGATCACCTCGCTCATGGCAATCTCCCAATCAGATGGATGGCGACGGGTCGCCAATCGCGTCCCAGCCTTCCTTGACCGTGATCAGCAGGCGCGCCACTTCATCGATGATCGCCGGATCGTTTTGCACGTTGGCCTCGACCAGGCGCCGGCTCATGTAGGTATATAGGCTGTCCAGGTCGGCCAGACTGTCAGCATGGTTTTCCAGATCCAACCCTTCGCGCAGGCCGCCGATGATGTCGATGGCCTTGCCGATCAGGATGCCGCGCTGGGCGATATCGTTGCGCGCCATGGCGCCCTTGGCCTGGGCCAGGCGATCGAGGCCGCCTTGCATGAGCATCTGCACCAGACGGTGCGGGCTGGCCTCGGAGGTCTGCGCCACACCATTGACTTTCTGGTACTGCCGAAGGGCCAACATCGGGTTCATGGATCTACCTCGTTGCAGCGAAAAGGTTGCGTATACCTGTGTATCGTCGGTACGTCAAAAAACTTTAGCGGGGAAGCAAAAAGCCCGGCGCGTCGAACGTGACGCTGCCGGGCTTTTGGCACCAGGCGTCGATCAGGACTTCTTGGCTTGGGCGTTGATCGCTTCGAAGATCGAGGTGATCTGGTCGGCCTGGGCTTTCATCTTGCCCAGGGCGGCGTCCAGGGCCACGTATTTCCTGGTCAGCGACTCGGTTAGGGACTCGGTGCGACGATCCAAGGCTTCCTGCTGATCCAACAGGTTCTTGGCGGTCTTGTCCAGGTTGGACTTGCGCGTCGCCAGACTACCATCGGTCTTATTGTACGGATCAATGGCCTTATTCATCCGCTCGAAGACACCATTCGTGCCAGTAAAAAGCTCTTGGATCTCGGGACCGAGCTTCTTGTCATCCAGCGCAGCAGTAAACTTGACACTATTGAATTCGAGCGTGCCATCTTTCTGGGTATTGATACCCAACTGACTCAGAGAGGTGAGCTTGTCACCGGCGCCCACCTCGCTCAATACCTTGCGAATGTCGCCCAGCAAGGAGCGAGTGGTAGGATCGTTGGTAAGCGGACCAAGCAGTAGATTGTCATCATCGTCGCGAGTGCTGGTGGTCAGCGAGATAATCGCCTTTTGCAACGTGTTGTAGGCATCGACGAAACTCTGGACAGACTTTTTCAACCCCTCATTGTCCGCTGCGATGGTAAGCGCCGTCGGCGAACGGGTACCGTCAGCGGCCTTGGCGCTGACGCCCGTGAGTTCGAGTGTCATGCCACTGATAGCGTCGCTGACGGTATTGCTCGCGCTCTTGACCTTCAGACCATCGATCGTCAGCTCGGCATCTTGAGCCATGGCTGTGATATAGCCAGCCCCCGTACCACTCATCTGCGCGGTGCCATCGATTTCCAGCTCAGGGATCCCGCTCACGGAGATATCGCTACCAGCACCGGTGGTGGCAGAACTGAGCACGAGCCGCGCACCACCCTCCTCGTTGATGATGTTGGCAGAGATACCGCTGGCCCCCAGCTCCTTGTTGATCTGGTCCCGCACGCTCTGCAACGTCGCGTCGCTGGCTACGTCGACCTTGTAGGTCTTGCCACCTTGGCTGATGGTCATCTCACCCGCAGTGATCGCGGAAGTAGCGCCTCCCTCGAACTGCTGACTGGCGACCTTGGAACCGGTGGCCAACTGATTAACGACGATGTCGTAATTTCCAGCTACTGCGCTATTGCTGGACTTGACCTTGATCACAGCCTCGTTGGCCGACTTAGCCGCGTAGGCATTGAAGGACGGCGCATTCTTGTCGTTTAGCTTCTTCATGGCGTCCTGGAACGCCGTGAGGGCACTGCGCAGCGCACCGATACCCGAGATCATCGCACTGTTGTTGCTGGTCTGGCGCTTGATCTGCGCCTGTTTCGCCGCAGTGTCGGACTCGACCAAGGCCTTGACGATGCCCGAGATATCGAGACCGGAACCCAGGCCAGTGGAAGAAGTAATCGGGCTTGCCATGCTGTTGTCCCTCTCGTTAACGCGTCAGCCTCGCTGCTGCAAGACTGACATGAATCACGTCATTTCGCTCGCCGCCGGTCAGACCTTGGCGTCGAACAGAACACTCTTGACATCGCTCAGGCTGTGGGCGATCCGCAGGGCCTCCTCCGAGGGAATCTGGCGAATCAGCTCACCCGTGTCGCTGGCGATGACCTTGACCACGATCTTGCCGGAATCCTCGTCGGTGGAGAATTCCAGGTTGCGCCGGGTCTCTTTCAGGAACTTCTCGATCTCCGAGACGGCATCCTTGACCTTATCGGTATCCTGCACTTCGACAGGGCTTTTCTTTTCGCCATCGCCGGAAGCATCAACGACCAACCGGGCGGCCGGATTTTCGGCAACCTGCTCAGTTGAACGCGCAGCCGGGTAAGACAGGTTCAGCGTGACGCTCATGTCCATCTCCAGCACCTCACAATGAAAAAGCGGGGAAGCGCCGCGCGTGCACTTCCCCGCCGATAACCATCAGCGATTACTGAAGCAGCTTCAGAACAGCGGATGGCAGCTGGTTGGCCTGAGCCAGAACCGAGGTCGAAGCTTGCTGCAGGGTCTGCTGTTTGGTCAACTGAGCAGTTTCAGCGGCGAAGTCGGTGTCCTGTACACGGCCACGGGCAGCTTCGGCGTTCTCGTTAATGTTCTGCAGGTTGTTGATGGTGCTGGTCAGGCGGTTCTGAGAGGCACCCAGGTCAGCACGAGTAGTGTTGATTTCTTGCAGAGCCGTATCAATTGCCGCGATAGCAGCTTGGAAGTTGGTTTCAGCGGTAGCACTATCGGCACCCGTAATAATGGTGCCAGCCAAATCACTGAGCGCGCCACCACTACTCATATCTTTGGACAGGTCGATTGTGATCTGATCGTTAGCGGTCGCACCAGAACCAACTTGGAATGTCATCGAACCAGCAGTGCTATCCAGCAGGAACTTTCCATTCAACTGAGTACTGGCTGCAATCCGGTCAATCTCTTCGAGCATAGATTGGTATTCAGCATCCAGAGCTGCGCGATCGTCTTCACTGTTGGAGTCGTTTCGCGACTGAACAGCCAGTTCACGCATACGCTGCAGGATGTTGGTTTGCTCTTGCATCGCACCTTCAGCGGTCTGGGCGATGGAGATACCGTCGTTGGCGTTCTTGATCGCCATGGTCTGACCACGGATCTGCGAAGTCATGCGGGTAGCGATCTGCAGGCCAGCGGCGTCATCCTTGGCACTGTTGATTTTCAGGCCAGAGGACAGACGAGTCATCGAGGTGCTCAGTGCGTCGGAAGCACGGTTCAGGTTCTTCTGAACGCCCAGAGAGGTGGTATTGGTGTTTACAGTCAAAGCCATGACGAATTCCTCGTTGGATGGGTACTACGGCTTCCGGCCTTGGCAATTCGCCGGGGGTGGCACAGAGAACCTTCGTAATTGTTATCGTCGCCAGGGCGGGTTGCTTTAGGGATTTTTCAAAAAAAATTGCTGGCATCCTGCCAGCCCAGTGAAATCAAGGACTTGACGCCAAGATACCGACAACCACTGGCATGCTCATTCTCTTGATCGAACGGGCAGGAACAAAAACGCCGCCTGGAAAGCGGCGGCGTTCAGGCTGGCGAGCAGCAGATCAATCACGACGCTCGATGATCGCCGAACCCCAGGACAGGCCCACACCGAAGCCACTGAGGGCAACGCGCTTGAGCTGCGAGCCGAGCACATGCTTCTCCAGCAACAGCGGAATACTAGACGACACAGTGTTGCCGGTCTCGACCATATCCTTGACGAACCTTGCCCGCTGTGCGCCCTCATTGAAGCGCAGGGAAACAGCATCGACGATAGCCGCGCTACCCTGATGCAGGCAGTACAGATCGATGTCATCGGCCTTCAGCTCGCTGGCTTCGAGCAATTGCTGCAGGTGGGCGGGCACTTTCACCAGAGCGAAGTTATAGACCTGGCGGCCGTTCATGAAGAACGTGCCTTCGGTCGTACGCAGGTGCTCGGCGCCTGCGCCATCGCTGCCGAACAGCGACTGGCCCAATTGCCAGGTAGCATCGTCGGCCATCCAAGTCGCGGTAGCGGCGTCACCGAACAGCATGGTGGTATTGCGATCCTCGGGATCGACGATCTTCGAATAGGGGTCGGCGGTGATCAGCAGGCCGTTCTTCAGGCCCGCGGCTTCCATGAAGCCTTTCATGGCATACAGGCCATAAACGTAACCGGAGCACCCCAGGGAGATGTCGAAGGCGGCGACATGGGTCGACAGCCCCAGCTTGTGCTGGACGATGGCTGCGGTATGGGGCAGGCCTTCGGCGTCACCGTTCTGGGTGACGACGATCACGACATCTATGGATGCCGGGTCCAGCGATGGATTGGCAGCGAACAGGGTCCTGACGGCCTCGACGCAGAGGTCGGAGGTTTCCTGGCCGGCATCCTTGCGCGGCAAGAAGGTCGCACCAATCTTGCCGAAGATGAAATCCTGATCCTTGCCGAATTTCGCACCCTGGGCGTAGTTGTCCACCCCCTCGACAGGCACGTAACTGGCGATGCTTTTAATGCCAATCATATGGCTTCCCAATTCAGTAACAGCGAAATACCCGCTGCGTCTTCAAGGGCAAAACGCCAGACGGTACGGACGGGTTCCGGCCCCTGACGGCTTGTCCGGGCACGACGCAGCGGTTCCCGGTTTCGACAATATACAGTGAAGATGCGCGTTCTGACTCCCAGGTCACGCTCTTTTTGTCGATTTCAGCAAGGGAGGGTAAAGGCTTCCCAGCCATAGTAGAGGTAAGCCATACACGCCATCAAACGGCCATGCCTCCAGGCGCCGGAACAGGGAGAATCGACCAAATGATCAGCGACCGTCGAAACAGTGCCTGAGCAGGTTGCTGCAGCGGTCATTGTCGGTATGCAGCACGACGCCACATGATCGACGCTCGTACACCGAGACCGCAAACTGGATAGAACCCCATGCACCACAACCTGGAGTTGGACGCACGGGAGATAACACAGGAAGGACAGCAGATTTTAAAGATAATTAACCAACGACAACCCAGCAATCTTCGCAAACGACTGCATCGAAGCCTGCAGCATGTTCTTCTGCATCTCCAAGCGCAGCATCACTTCCGCCGGATCACTGTCACGAATCGAGCTCTGGGTCTTCAGGTTCTCGGTACTCAACGCCTCGTTGGTCTCGGCCTGCACATCCAGGGCCTGCCCTCGCCCACCAATGGAGGAGACCGACGAAGACACCTGGTCGATCGCACTGGCGACATTCCCGATCGCCGAATCCAGCGAAGCCAGGAAATTCTGCCGGGCCACTGGGTCGTTGTCCTGGGGCGTCATCAGCGCCGCGCGCAACTGTGCAATGGTGTCGAGCGGATTCTGCGTCTGGTGGGTATCGACCTTGACCCCAAACGAATCCCCGGCATTCGGCGCCCCCGACAGCTCGAAGCTCACCCCCGCCGCCGTGGCGGTGGTGCCGCTCAGGGTGCCGGTGGAAACTGGCCGGCTGTCGGCAGTCACTGGCGATGCATAGAGCTCGAACTCCGTGGCACTGGTGAACTTGAGCACCGCGCCGCCACCGGGGAACGCTGCCTTGTAGAGCGCCGGGTCGGTGATGTTGGCGCCAGTGATCTGGGTCGACGAGCTATTGCCCGGGCTACGGGTACCGGCGATCGAATCGGCCTTGGAGCTCAGGCTGAAGGTGTGGCCGGCAATGGCTGCGTCCGGATTGGCCTCGTCGCCAGCCTTGAACGAGATATTCAGGCGCAGGTCGACGCCACGGAAGCTGATGGTGGTGTTGTCGCCGTTTGGATCGAACTTGCCGCCCTGGCTGGCTTCGAGGGTCACATCGTTGCCATTGGCATCGAGGATCTTGTACTCGGTGCTGCTGGTGAACTCGATGCTGTACGGCTCGCCGCTGCGGAAGCGATCGTTGTAGGTCGCGCTGCCGGAAACCTGGCCATTGGACAGGCTGACACGGCCGTCATCGGTAGCCGGCGCAGTCAAGCGTGTCTCGCTGCGGCTGGTGTTCAGGGCCTGCTCGAAGGCGCTGTAGCCGGTCTCGTTGGCGGCCAGGCTGAGCATGTCGCCGACCTGCAGCATCAGGCTGCTCTGGTCGCCCTGGTAGGTGTAGGTGCCGTCGGCGTTGCGCACGTAAGGGGGAGTGTCGCCCTTGGAGCCGGA
This sequence comes from Pseudomonas guariconensis, assembly GCF_024127895.1. Classification (GTDB taxonomy): domain Bacteria; phylum Pseudomonadota; class Gammaproteobacteria; order Pseudomonadales; family Pseudomonadaceae; genus Aquipseudomonas; species Aquipseudomonas guariconensis_B. The sequence goes on from NZ_JAMYBK010000015.1 coordinate 29,278, forward strand.
GAACAGGTACTTGCCGTTCTCGTCCTTGCTGTTCATCAAGGTGAACAACTGGTCTTCCAGGGAAGCCAGTTCGTCGGCATTGGCCTTGCGGTCTGCGTCGGTGAAGGCGCCGTTACCCGAGCTGAGCGCCAGTTCGTTGACGCGCTGCAGAAGGGTACCGATGGCATTGAGCGTACTCTCGGCAGTCCCCAGCGCGTTGCGCACGTTGACGATGTTGCCGCTGTACTGCTTGAGCATGTCCTGCTGCTGCTCGAGCTGCAGCAGGCGCGCGGCGCCCACCGGGTCGTCGGCGGCAGTGCGGATGCGCAGGAAGTCGCTGGCCTCCTGGGTCGTCTTGTTGACGTTGGAGAAGGTGCGCTGGTAGTTGGCGCTGCTGGTGTTGTAGAACTGCGAAGTGGAGATGCGCACGGTCTACGGCTCCTTAAAGACTGTTGATCAAGGTGGCGAAGGTTTCCTGGGCCGCCTTGATGATCTGCGACGACGCGGTGTAGTACTGCTGGAACTTGACCAGGTTGCCGACCTCTTCGTCGATCGATACGCCCGACACCGAGTTGCGGCTGTCGAGCGCCGAGCTGTGCAGTGCCTCGGTGGCGCTGCTGTCCATCTGCGCCTGGCCGGTCTTGCCACCGACATTGGAAACCAGCTTGGCGTAGGCGTCGGTGAAGCTGATGCCTTTGCCGTCGGCCCCTACGTCGACGGTGGACTTGGTCTGCAGGTCGATCACCGACTGGGCGTTGCGGTTGTCGGCCGAGCCTGCGCCGGTCAGCGACACGGTGAAGTTGTCGCCGTTCTTCGGCGCACCGGAGACGTTCATCTCGAAGGTGAAAGCCTTCTGCGTGCCGCTACCGTCAAGGATCGGGTTGCCGCTACCGTCGACCATCGGTACCGAGATCTGCAGCTTGTTTTCCTGGCCGGGAACGATGGTGCCGCTGCCGATGGCATTGCCCTTGGCGTCGTACACGGTGTAGGCCTGGGGCGAGCTGCTGTCGTCGCCGAACACCAGCTTGACCGGCGTGGAGTACTTGAGGCCCGTCTGCAGGTCGGCACGCTGCAGGGCATCGTAGATATCCAGCTCGGAAGTCAGGTTCGGCTGGGTAATCAGCCCGGTACCCTGGTTGCCCGAACCGCTGGTACCCGTCAGCGGCGAGGCCAGCGCCAGTCGCTTGGGATCGGTGAGCACCGACTCGATGTTGGCCGCGGCATTGCGCGTCGGGGTGATCTTGAAGCTGTCGCCGGCGCTCAAGCCACCGCCATTGAGCGACAGGGTGAAGCCGTCGATCACCGGGGGTGGGTCGTCGTTGAGGTCGAAGCTACCCATTTCGGTGTTGTCGGGCAGCCGGCGCACGGTGTACTCGGTGGCGCTGGTGAAGGTCACCTGGTAGTCGTTGGTGGTCAGCTTGCCGGTGTCCTTGATGGTCACGTCGAGGTTGCCGGAACCTGCGCTGTTGCCCAGCTTGGGCACGCTGCGCTCGCTGATGGCCTTGGCGCTGTTGATGTCGCCGAACAGGATGGCGCCGAACTCGCCATTCTTGTCGATGCCTTGGGCCAACTGACTGTTGATCGCATCGGCCACCACCAGCGCCACGCGGCCCAGCTCGTTGAGCGCCGGGTCCAGGGTTTCCTTGCGGTAGCGAATCAGGCCACCGAGCTCGCCGCCGGTGACGCTGTTGGTGATGTCCATCTTGGTGGTGCCGCGGTTGAGCACCAGGCTCATGCGGGTCGGGTCGGTCGCGTTCGGCTCCACACCCAGGGTCTGGGTGGTCTTGCCCAGCACCAGGGCCTGGCCGTTCTTCAGGTAGATGTCATAGTTGCCGTCGCGCTCCACCACGTCGGCGCCGATCAGCGCGGTCAGCTCGCGCACGGCACCGTCACGCTGGTCGAGCAGGTCGTTGGGGCTGCCCTGCACCGCCGAGATCCGCGCGATCTGCTCGTTGTACTGGGCGATCGTCGCGGTGAGCTTGTTCACCTGGTCAGCGATCGAGGCCATGTTGGCGTTGATGTTGCTGTTCTGCTGGTTGAGCTGCGCCGACAAGGTATTGAAACGCTTGGCCAGGGTCTGGGCGCTGGTCAGCAAAAGCTGGCGCGAGGCGTCCTCGGTGGGCTTGGCCGAGGCATCCTGCATGGCACTGAAGAAGCTCTGCAGCGCGGCGGTGATGCCGGTGTCGCTGCTCGACAAGGCGGTATCCAGCGGCGAGATCTGGTTCAGGTAGGACGCGGCGTCGCTGGACAGCGACGTAGTGGTGCGCAGCTGGTTTTCCAGAAAGGCGTTGTACACCCGGCGCACGTCGGCCAGGGTCGTGCCGCTGCCGATGAACACCTGCCCGTACTGCTGCGAGCCCTTGGTCTTCTGGATGTTCTGCTGGCGAGAGTAACTGTCCACATCGGCGTTGGCGATGTTGTTACCCAGGGTGTACATCCCCGACTGCGCGGCGCCAAGCCCCGACATGCCAATATTGATCAAACTCGCCATGGTTTCCTGCCCTTAAAGTTTCGTGATGGTACCGAGCATCGCGTAGCTCTCGTACGACTTCATCTGTCTTGCGATCTGCGAGATCTTGCTGGCGTAGTTCGGGTCGGTGGCGTACCCGGCCTTCTGCAGTTCCCGCACGAACTGTTCCGGTTTATCGGCGGCCTTCAGCGCATCTTGATAGCGCGAATTGTTCTGCAGCAGGCTCACCAGGTCGTGGAAGCTGTCCTGGTAGGAATCGTACGAACGGAACGCCGCCGTCTCCTTGACGAACTGCCCGCCACGGAACTCGCTGGTGATCGCCCTCGCCTGCCCGCCCTGCCAGTTGCCGCTGGCCTTGATGCCGAACAGGTTGTGGCTGCTGGTGCCGTCGGCATTGCGCATGACCGACTTGCCCCAGCCGGTTTCCAGGGCGGCCTGGGCCACCAGGTAGCGTGGGTCGATACCGATGCGCTTGGCGGCCTGCTCGGCCATCGGCAGCATGGTGGCGACGAACGCATCGCTGTCGGCGAAGGCTTTCTTCGGTGCCAGCGGCGGTTGGGCCACGGCGCGGCCGAGGATGCGCAGGCCGCTATCGGGTGCGGCGAAAGCCTGGGCGACGCCCGAGACCGGCTGGCCTTCACCGGCCGGTACAGCGGCGGTAGGGGCGCTCGCCGACGGCACGATCCCGGCCAGCAGGCGATCGGTGAGCTTGCCCGGCAACGCCAAGCGCCGGGAGTTGAGCGCGGCGACGTCGTTGCGGGTGGCGGTCGACTCAATGGCATGCACCGGCGCGGCCACCTTGCTGCCCCACAACGCCGGGGCATGGCCCTCGATACGCGGGAACGGGCTGGTGTTGACCGATGCGCTCTTGTTCTTCGAGAGCTGGCGCACCAGCACGTCCTGCAGGCCGATGCCGCCGCCCTCGCGGGACATGCTCACGGCCAGTTGCTGGTCGTACATGTCGCGGTACTGCTTGACCGTCTCGGTGTTCATCGGGTTGTCGGCGGCCAGCACGTCGCTGGCCTTGCGCGAGGCCTTGAGCATCTCGCTGATGAACAGCGACTCGAACTCCTGGGCCACCTTGCGTATGTTGGCGTCGCTGTCGCGATCGCCATGCTTGAGCGAGCTCAAGCGGTTGAGGTCGGTGTAGGCGCCGCTGTCGACGGGGCTGGAAACCAGGCTCTTGGGGTTCATGCGTGGCGTCCTCAGATCACGATCAGGTCGGCCTGCAAGGCGCCGGCCTGCTTCAGGGCTTCGAGGATCGCCATCAGGTCGCTGGGCGCCGCGCCCACCTGGTTCACCGCGCGGACGATCTCATCCAGCGTGGTGCCCGGGCCGAACTTGAACATCGGCTTGGCTTCCTGCTCGGCATTGACCCGCGAACGCGGCACCACGGCGGTCTGGCCATTGGAGAACGGCCCCGGCTGGCTGACGATCGGGTCTTCGGTGATGGTCACGGTCAGGCTGCCGTGGGTCACCGCCGCCGGCGAGACCTTGACGTTCTGGCCGATGACGATGGTGCCGGTACGCGAGTTGATGATGACCTTGGCCACGGCCTGGCCTGGGTCGATCTCCAGGTTCTCGAGGATCGACAGGTAGTCCACCCGCTGGCTCGGGTCCATGGGTGCGGTGACCCGCACCGAGCCGCCGTCCACGGCCTGGGCCACGCCCGGGCCGAGCAGCTCGTTGACCTTGTCGACGATGCGCTTGGCGGTGGTGAAGTCCGGGCGGTTGAGGTTCAGGGTCAGGCTGTTGCCCTGGCTGAAGCCGCTCGGCACCGCGCGCTCGACCGTGGCGCCGCCAGGGATGCGCCCGGCCGACGGGACATTGACCGTGATCCGCGAGCCGTCGCGCCCCTCGGCGTCGAAGCCGCCGACCACCAGGTTGCCCTGGGCGATGGCATAGACGTTGCCGTCGATCCCCTTGAGCGGGGTCATCAGCAGGCTGCCGCCGCGCAGGCTCTTGGAGTTGCCGATCGACGACACGGTGATGTCCACCACCTGGCCCGGCTTGGCGAAAGCCGGCAGATCGGCATGCACCGACACCGCGGCGACGTTCTTCAGCTGTACGTTGCCGGAGCCGGCCGGCACCTTGATGCCGAACTGCGAGAGCATGTTGTTGAAGGTCTGCAGGGTGAAGGGGGTCTGGGTGGTCTGGTCACCCGTGCCGTTCAACCCCACCACCAGGCCATAGCCGATCAGCTGGTTGGTGCGCACGCCAGAAATGCTGGCGATGTCCTTCAGGCGCTCGGCGTGGGCGCCGAACGCACAGGACAAGAGAAGGGTTGCGGCAATCAGCTGCCTTACGTTGAACATGGTCATCCGGACTCAGAAAGGCCAAAGCGGGCTGAGGAAGAAGCGGTCCAGCCAACCGGGCTGGCTGGCATCGGCGAACGAGCCGGTGCCCGAGTAGGTGATGCGCGCATCGGCCACGCGGGTCGAGGGCACGGTGTTGTCGGTGGCGATGTCGTCGGCACGGACCAGCCCGGCGATGCGCACCAGCTCCTCGCCGGTGTTCAGGGTCATCCATTTTTCCCCGCGCACGGCGATGATGCCGTTGGGCAGCACCTCGGCCACGGTGACGGTGATCGAGCCGGTCAGGGTGTTGCCCTGGGTGGCCTTGCTGTCGCCCTTGGTGGCGCGCTCGCCGCTGTAGCCGGCGTTGAGCGACAGGTCGCCACCGCCGAACGGGTTGTTGGTGTTCGGCGTGGCGCCGAACAGCGAGGTCAGGCCGATGTTGGCGTTGCTGTCCTTCTGGATCTGCGAGCCGGCGTTCTTGCTCGCCGAGGTGCGCTCGTTGAGAGTGATGGTGATGATGTCACCCACCCGGAACGCCTTGCGATCGGAGTACAGGTTCTGCTCGAAACCGGCCTGGTAGATCGAACCGTTGTTGGCCGCCGCCGGCAACGGGGTACGCGGCAGGACCGGCGCATAGTACGGGTCGTTGGGCTTGGGCGTCGGTGCGACGCAACCGGCCAGCAACACCGCGCCCCCCAGGGCGAAGACGGACAACAGACGATTCATGACGCTTACCTCACGGGTGTAACAGGCTTAGGGCTTACAGCTGCTGGGTGACGAACGAGAGCATCTGGTCGGCGGTGGAGATGACCTTGGAGTTCATCTCGTAGGCGCGCTGGGTGGTGATCATGTTCACCAGCTCTTCCACGGTGCTGACGTTGGAGTTCTCCAGGGTCTGCTGCTGGGTGGTGCCGAAGCCGTTCAGGCCCGGGGTGCCGATCTGCGGCGCGCCGCTGGCGGCGGTCTCGAGGAACAGGTTGTTGCCGATCGCCTGCAGGCCAGCCGGGTTGATGAAGTCGGCGGTCTGGATGTTGCCGATGATCTGCGCGGCCGGGTTGCCGGCGGTGGTGATCGACACGGTGCCGTCCTGGCCGACGGTGAAGGTCTGGGCATCCGGCGGCACGACGATCGCAGGCTCCAGGGCGAAACCGTTGGCGGTGACGATCTGGCCGTCGGAGTTCAGGTGGAAGGTGCCGTCACGGGTGTACGACACGGTGCCGTCCGGTTGCAGCACCTGGAAGAAGCCACGGCCGTTGACCGCCATGTCCAGCGGGTTCTCGGTGGTCTGCAGGCTGCCGGTCTGGAAGTTCTTCTGGGTGCCGACGATGCGCACGCCAGTACCGACCTGCAGGCCCGACGGCAGTTCGCTGTCCTGGGTGGACTGCGCGCCCGGCTGGCGCTTGACCTGGTACAACAGGTCCTGGAACTCGGCGCGATCGCGCTTGAAGCCGGTGGTCGAGACGTTGGCCAGGTTGTTGGAAATGACCGTCAGGTTGGTGTCCTGGGCGGACAGGCCGGTTTTAGCGACCCAAAGAGCCGGAAGCATTCAGTGTTCTCCTCGTGCGCCTGTTTTACGGCACCCGTTCAAATGTGATTAGCCGATTTGCAAAACCCGAGCCATGGCTTCGTCGCCTTCCTTGGCTGTGTTCATCATCTTGACGTGCAGCTCGAACTGGCGGGACAGCGCCAGCACCGAGGTCATTTCCTCGACGGCATTGACATTGCTCCCCTCGAGGAAGCCCGACACCACCTTGACGTTCACATCGGCGTCGGCCGGCTGGCCGCTCTTGGTGTGGATGAGCCCGTCCGGGCCTTTGACCAGGCCGCGGGTGTCGGGGTTGACCAGCTTGATCCGGTCGACCTCAGCCATCACCCGCGGGTCCTCGCCCATGGCGCGGATGCTGATGGTGCCGTCTTCGCCGACCTCCACCTTCTGCTCCGGCGCAATGGCGATGGGGCCGCCGTTGCCGATCACCGGCATGCCGTTGCCGGCACGCAGCACGCCCAGGGCGTCGATGTTCAGGCTGCCGGTGCGCACGTAGGCTTCGCTGCCGTCCGGTGCCTGCACGGCGATGAAACCGTCGCCGCTGACGGCCACGTCCAGCTCACGCCCGGTCTCGACCATGGGGCCGGCGCTGAAGTCGGTGGCCGGACGCTCGGTCATGGCGAAGGCCCGCGCCGGAAAGCTGTCGCCGAACACCGGCATCGAGCGCGCCTGCTCCAGGTCACGCTGGAAACCGTTGGTGGAAATGTTCGCCAGGTTGTTGGCGTGGGCCTTCTGCGCCAGCGCGTTCTGGCTGGCGCCGGTCATGGCCACGTAAAGCATCTTGTCCACAGTCATCCTCCGCTGCACTGGCGACCGGTTGCCGCTCGCCGCTGCTGTGCAGGCACTAAAGCAAGTTCCGAACCAACTTTACTGAAACGCGAAAAAGCCCGTGGATACGGGCTTTTTTCGAGTGCTTGGCAAGGGCTGCCGCCGGATATCCGGCGCCTCATTGCCGCAGGTGGCAACGAGGCGGCAGACCAGGGTATTGCCTTTGCGCAGGCTGTGCCGGCTTATTCGCGGGCAAGCCCGCTCCCGCAGGGTCCGCGGCGCTCACAAATCCTGCGCCATGCAAAGCAGCCCCAGACACAGCATCAGCGCTCACGGCAACCGGCGTTGTTGTAAGGCCCGGCAAAACGCTTCCAGCCCTCCCCCGGCGACCACTGGGAGCACACCAGGCGACCATCGGCCTGGCTTTCCCAGCGCCACCAGGGCGCCATGGCAGCCTGGGCCTGAAACAGGCAGAACAGCGCGGCGAGCGCAACGATCAGTCTTTTCATGACACCCTCGAAAACGACGAACCCCTTCTCGGGAAAGGGGTTCGTGCAGGTTCGACCAACCAGCGACCGTCAGGTCATCTGGATAATGGTCTGCATGACGGTACTTTCAGTGGAAATGGTCTTGGCGTTGGCCTGGTAGTAGCTCTGTGCCTTGATCAGCTCGACCAGTTCCTGGGTCAGGTTGACGTTGGACGCCTCCAGCGAGTTGGACTCGACGCTCCCCAGGGTACCGGTCTTCGGCGCGTCGATGCCCGGGATGCCCGAAGCGAAGGTTTCCGTCCAACGGGTACCGCCGATCTGCTGCAAGCCCTGTTCGTTGGCGAAGCTGGCGACGGCAACCTGGCCGATGGCACGGGACTGCTGGTTGCTGAAGCTGGCGAACAGCACACCGGTGGAGTCGATCGACAAGCTCGACAGGATACCAGTGGCATAGCCGTCCTGGGACTGCGACATGCGTGCGGTCTCGGTGTTGTACGAGGTGGTGCTGTTCATCGACAGACGCATGCCGTCGGCATTGCCCTCGGCACCGTTGGAGATCCAGTTACCGGACGCATCCTGTACCGCCGGGATCCAGCCACTCATGGTGAAGGTGTTGTTGGCCACGGTGAAGGAGGAGCCTGGCGGCAGGCCGGTGCTGTCAGCCGTCATGCTCTTGACCGAACCGTCGCTGTTGAAGCTGATGGTGCCGGTCAGCGGTGCGGTGCTCGCAGGGTCGAAGGGGTTGCGCCCATCGACCAGGGTGTACATGGTCCACTCGTTGGTGCCGGTCTTGCGATAGAACTGCTCCATCGTGTGCTCGTTGCCCTGGCTGTCGTACACCTTGGTGGGGAACGACTTGGTGTAGGTGGTCTCGTCAGCCGGGTCGAACGGTTTGTTCGGGATCATGGTGCCGGTGCCGTCATCCACTTCCAGCGGGATGTCGGTGGCCGAGGAGTTCAGGTTGATCCCCTGGTCGATCAGGGTGGTGGCCTTGGGTGCCAGTGCCGAGGTATCGATCTTCAGGTCGGTCAGCACGCCCTTCTGGATCTTGCCGGTCGAGTCGGCGGCGTAGCCCTGCAGGCGCAGGCCGTCCGAGGTGACCACGTAGTTGTCCTTGCTGGTCTGGAAGGCACCGGCACGGGTGTAGACCAGCGAGCCGTTGTCGGACAGGACGAAGAAGCCCTGGCCCTGGATGCCCATGTCCAGCACGTTGCCGGTGTTGTTGATGTCACCCTGGCCGAACTGCTGGGAGACAGCCCCCAGGCGCACACCGTTGCCGACCTGGTTCTTGCCCACGCCCAGGCGGTTGGCGCCGGCGTAGACATCGGCGAACTCGGCACGGGACGACTTGAAACCAATGGTGTTGACGTTGGCGATGTTGTTGCCGGTGACGTCCAACTGCTTGTTGGCTGCGTACAGACCGCTAAGGCCGATATTGAAAGACATGAATTCGCTCCTTGTGCCGCGTTAAACCGGCCTTAGATACCGATGGTTTGCACACTGGACAGGGGAACCTTCCCGAGCCCTGCAAGGTTGAGCATCATCTCGCCGCTCGGGTTGATGCTGACGCTGGTGACCTTGGCCGGCAGCAGCGTGTACATCTCCACCGCCTTGCCATCCACGGTGGTGGTGGCGGAGAAGCTGTAGGTGCCCGGATCGACCTTTTCGCCCTTCTCGTTGGTGCCATCCCAGATGAAGTCGGCGTAGCCAGCCTTCTGCTCGCCCAGCTCGATGGTCTTGACCACGTTGCCGTCCTTGTCCTTGATGGTGATCTTCGCTTCGCCGATCGCTTGCGGAACGACGATCTGGCCGTTGAAGCTCTCGGCGGTATCGACCACCGCCTTGTCGTTCTGCACCACCACCGAACGCCCGACCAGCGATGACGCCTGCAGAGCCTGGGACGAGCCCAGGGCACCGGCGATCGAGTTGACCGTGTCGTTGAGCGTGGTGATGCCTTCCAGGCTGCTGAACTGCGCCAGCTGGGCGATGAACTCGCCGTTGTCCTGCGGGTCCAGCGGGTTCTGGTGCTGCATCTGGGTCACGAGCAACTGCAGGAACGCATCCTTGCCCAGCGCATTCTTGTCGGTGTTCTCGGGCGTGGTCTTCTTGGTGCCGGTGCTCACGCCCGACGCCGAGAGAACATCGTTGAGGTTCACACCTGTGCTATCGACTGCCATGGTCGGGATTCCTTATCACTGACCCAGGGTCAGCACTTTCTGCATCATGGTCTTGGCGGTGTTCATCAGCTCGGCGTTGGTCTGGAACGCGCGGCTGGCGGAGATCATGTCGGCCATCTCCTCGACCACGTTGACGTTCGGGTAGTAGACGTAGCCGTCCTTGTTCGCCGCCGGGTGATTGGGCTCGTAGCGTGCCTCGAGGTTGCTCTGGTCTTCGACGATACCCATCACCTGCACGCCCTGGCCGGCCTCGCCCTGGTCCTGGAACAGCGACTGGCCAGCGCCGTTCTGCGCTTGCTGGAAGGTGGTGGCGAACACCGGGTGGCGTGCGCGGTAGGTCTGGTCGATGCTCGAGGACACGGTCTCGGCGTTGGCGATGTTCGAGGCGACGGTGTTCAGGCGCGTGTTCTGCGCGCTCATGCCGCTACCGGCAATGTTGAAGACACTGGCAAGGGACATGGTCACTCTCCACGCAGGGCCGAAACCAGCCCTTTGAATTTACTGTTGAGCAGGGTGAAGCTGGCCTGGAAGCCGATGGCGTTTTCCGCGTAGTTCGACTGCTCGATCTGCGCGTCCACGGTGTTCTGGTCGATCGAAGGCTGCATCGGCGTGCGGTACTTGAGGGTATCGTCGCCCATGGCCAGGCCTTGGGCCTCGATGTGCCGGGTGTTGGTACGGTCCAGGGCGATGCGGCCGCCCTGCTGCTTCTCGGCCTCGGCGGCGAGCACCGAAGAGAAATCCATGTCGCGCGCCTTGTAGTTGGGCGTGTCGGCGTTGGCGATGTTGTTGGCCAGGACTTCGGCGCGCTGGGCGCGAAAGCCCAGGGCCTTTTCATGGATGCCGAGCGCCTTGTCGAAACTGATGCTCATGTCGGGGAAACCTTCGAAGGTGACCGGAAGAATCGTGAGCAAGCTTGAGCAAGGTCTGTGCCAACATGCACGACCCAATGAATCCGGCACTCCGGGCCGTTTGCCGGGGGCGGCAATGCCAGAAAAGCGGCAATGCCTTACCGCTTGGCGTCAGCAAAGCGGCAATGGGGGGATGAAATGAAGCCGGGGCCGCACAGCGACCCCGCCCTTTACTTGGCCTGGTAGATGATCCCCGGGCTGCACTGGACCATCTGGTAATGGTCCGGCAACCCGTTGAGCGCCTCGGACGCCCCCAGGAACAGGTAGCCCCCCGGCTTGAGCGTGCCGTGAATACGCATGAGGATGTCCTTCTTGACCTGGGCCGAGAAGTAGATCAGCACGTTGCGGCAGAACACGACGTCGAACTTGCCCAGGCTGGCATAGCTGTCGAGCAGGTTGAAGGAGCGGAACTCGACCCGGCTGCGGATCGCCGGCTTGACCGCCCAGCGCCCAGCCCCCCTAGGGTCGAAATAGCGCTGCAGGCGCTCCTGGGACAGGCCGCGGGCGATGGCCAGGCTGTCGTACTCGCCGGTCTTGCAGTTGTTCAGCATGGCCCCGGACAAGTCGGTGGCGACGATCTGCGCGCCCATCTTCAGTTGGCCGAGGTTGCTGCGCTCGAACTCGTCGATGGCCATCGACAGCGAGTACGGCTCCTGCCCCGACGAGCACGCCGCCGACCAGATACGCAGGCGCTGGCCCGGGTTGCCGCGCACGAACTCCGGGATGACCTTGCTCTTGAGCACCTCGAACGGGTAGGTATCGCGGAACCAGAGGGTCTCGTTGGTCGTCATGGCATCGACCACCTGCTCGCGCAGGCCGCCGCGCGGCTGGGTCTGGATGCGCTGCACCAGCTCGCCGAGCGTCTTGATGCCCTGCTGCTCCATCAGCTTGTTGAGACGGCTGGAGACCAGGTACTGCTTATTCTCGCCCAGCAGGATGCCACAGGCTTTCTCCAGGAAGACCCGGAACTGTTCGAAATCCAAATTACCCGTAGACACGGCTACCGCCTCTTTTCAATCGCTGAGGCCGGGGCACGCCCCGGCCGTTTCAATGCGTCGCCTTGATCCGGTCGACCACTCGCTGGGCCAGGTCGTCCGGCTTGAACTTGGCCAGGAAGTCATCGGCGCCGACCTTCTTGACCATGGCCTGGTTGAATACCCCCGACAGGGAAGTATGCAGGAGGATGTGCAGGTTTTGCATGCGCGGATCGCTGCGAATCTCCGCAGTGAGGGTATAGCCATCCATCTCGGGCATTTCGATGTCGGAGATCATCATCAGGAACTCTTCCTCCGGACGCTTGCCCTCGTCCACCAGCTTGCGCAGGTAGTCCAGCGCCTGGCGCCCGTCGTTGAGCGCCACCACCTCGACACCGACGGTCTGCAGGCAGCGGCTGACCTGCTTGCGCGCCACGGACGAGTCATCGACCGTGAGCACCCGCAGCAGCACCGCCTTGTCCTGCACCTCGGCGTCGATCACCCCGGCCGACACCGCCTCGGAGGAAGGCGCGACCTCGGCGAGAACCTTCTCCACGTCGATGATCTCCACCATGCGCTCGTCCACCCGGGTGACAGCGGTCAGGTAGTGATCGCGGCCGGTGCCCTTGGGTGGCGGGTGGATCTCCTCCCAGTTCATGTTGACGATGCGCTCCACCGAATGCACCAGAAAGCCCTGGGTCTTGGTGTTGTACTCGGTGATGATCACGAAGCTGTTGCGCGCCTCCTCCTGCAGGGCCGGCAGGCCGGTCGCCATCGACAAGTCGAGGATCGGGATGGTCGCCCCGCGAATGTTGGCCACGCCGCGCACCACCGGGTGGGACTTGGGCAACAGCGTCAGCTCCGGGCACTGCAGCACCTCCCGGACCTTGAACACATTGATGCCGTAGAGCTGATCGCCATTGAGGCGAAACAGCAACAGCTCCAGGCGGTTCTGCCCCACCAGTTGCGTGCGCTGGTTGACCGAATCCATAACACCAGCCATGCCAGACTCCTTCATACGTATCAGCCTATGTACCAGATCGGCACGGGCTTTGCTTTTTTGAGCGTCATGTACACGAAAACGACATTTTCCCGACGATTGACGCACCTGCTGACCGGCTCGCTGGCCGCGCTGTGCCTGCTGGCACCCGGCGCCCGCACGCTGGCGGATGCGTTTACCTTGCCTGAACAACTTATCGGCGTCACCCAAGGGTTTCTTGAATTCGCCGTGGAGGACTACCTGGCCACCAGCCAGACACCAGGCCGCTACGAGATCCAGGTCAACTCGCTCGACCCGCGCCTGCGCATGCCGCTGTGCAGCCAGCAACTTGACGCTTCGCTGGAGAGCCCGGCGCAGCCGCTGGGCCGGGTCACGGTGCGGCTGCGCTGCAACGGCAGCGGGCCGTGGACGGTGTTCGTGCCAGCTCAGGTGCGGCTGTTTCGCGACGTGGTGGTGATGACCCGTCCGCTCAAGCGCGAAAGCGTCATCGGCGAGGACGACGTGGCCCTGCGCGAGCGCGACGTGGGTACGCTCAACCAGGGTTTCCTCAGCGACCTGGAGCAGGCCGTGGGCATGAAGCTGCTGCGCCCGGCCGTGCTCGACCAGGTGCTCACGCCGCAGCATCTGGAGCAGGCCGAGGTGGTGCGCAAGGGCGACCATGTCGTGATCGTCGCCCGCAGCGGCAGCCTGAGCGTGCGCATGCCGGGCGAAGCATTGGCCAAGGGCGGCCTGTCCGAACAGATCCGGGTGCGCAACCTGAACTCCAAGCGCGTGGTGAAGGCACGGGTGACCGGGCCGGGGCAGGTCGAGGTGGCGATGTAGCGGTTTCAACTGTCATTGGGGGGCGATGGGCTGCAAGGCAGCCCCGACCGCCGGGGATATAAGGCTGGCGGCGCGGAACCGCTTTTCCTAAACTGTGTCAGAAAACGGGTCGTGCGAGCTTGCCGACGGGCAGCGATGCATTCGCGGCTAAAGTTTCTTTCGGGTTGGCCGAAAACATGGCAAGCGTCCAAATCCCCAGAGGTTTCTGATCATGGTCATCGACTTCAGTCGTTTGAATAACTCTCCGTCCGTCACGGGCGGCGTTCGCGGCAACACCGCGGCCGGCAACGCCGAGAAAGCCGGCGAAACCAGCGAAGCGCCCAAGCGCTCCAGCGTCAGCGGAGAAGCGGTACACCTCAGCCAAGAGGCCCAGCAGTTGCAGAAGATCAGCGACAAGCTGCGCGACCAGCCCGAAGTCAACAGTGCCCGCGTGGCCCAGTTGAAACAGGCGATCGCAGACGGCAGCTACCAGGTCGATGCCGGCCGGGTCGCCAGCAAACTGCTTGAATTCGAAGCCCAGCGCTGACCTTCCGGCGCGCTGACTTCAAGGACGCCACACGCCAAGAGCCAGCCATGCACGACATCACCCTGCTGCAACTGATCGAAAACGACATCGCGCCAACCCAGCAACTGCTCGAACTGCTCCAGAACGAAGCGGTCGCCCTGCACGGCCGGGACATGGCGATGCTGGAGCACATCCTGGCACGCAAGCAGTCGTTGATCGCCTTGCTCGAACAGCAAGGGCAGCGGCGCAACCACCTGCTCACCAGCCTCGGCCTGAGCGCCGATCGTGCCGGCGTGCAGGCACTGGCCGCGCAATCGCCCAACGGCGCGGTGTTGCTGCAGCAGCTCGACGTGCTCAGCCAGTTGATGGATGCCTGCCAGAAGGTCAACGAGACCAACGGGCGGATCATCCAGGTGCAGCAGCACGCCACGGCCAACCAGATCAGGATCCTCATGGGCGGCGATTCTCCGTCGCTCTACGACAGCCGTGGCGCCACCTCGCCACTGGCCAAGCCCCGGGCGCTCAGCCAAGTGTGATTATTTCTATCAAGGCACGGAACATACTGGCAAAATGCCGTTACTTGCGTGTGTCGTTTTTGCCTGGAGATTGATAACCCGTGTTCAATGAGTCCGATGCTCCCCAGCCGCCAAAGGTGCTCACCACTCCTTTGGAGATCGCAGCCAACCTGCGCCAGCTGCTGGATAGCCACGATCCGCTGATCATCACCTTCCATGAACGTAGCCAACGCTTCCAGAGCTACGTGGTTCAGGTGGACCGTGACGGCAATACCCTGGCGCTGGACGAAATGATCCCGCGTGATGGCGAGAAATACATAGAGAACGGCGAACCGTTCCGCGTCGAAGGCTTCCATGAGGGTGTACGCATCGCCTGGGAATGCGACACCCCGCTGCGCATCGGCGAAATCGACGGCCACCGCTGCTACCGTGGCCCCCTGCCCACCGAGGTGACCTACCACCAGCGGCGCAACGCCTTCCGGGCCGCGCTCAAGCTGTCGCAATTGGTCGACGTGGTGCTCGACGGTGACAAGCTCAAGGGCAACGGCGCCCTGCGCGGCAAGCTGCTGGACATCTCCGCCACCGGCTGCAAGTTGCGTTTCGACGGTAACGTTGGCGAACGCCTGCAGTTGGGCCAGGTCTATGAGCGCTTCGGCGCCAGTGGCCCACTGGGCATGTCGCAGGTCATGGTGGAGCTGCGCCACCTGCATTTCGAGGAGCGTTTCAACACCACCTTCGCCGGGGTGCGCTTCCACAACCTCAACGGGCAGATGCAGCGCAAGGTCGAGAGCTTCGTGTACCAGTTGCAGCGCGAAGCGCGGCGGTTCGACAAGGACGATTATTGAGGCTTGTACGCTGAGCAAAACGCCACCTGCCCGGGTTAATGCTGTTCACTTAAGCAATTGGGGCCGCCTTGCGGCCCTTCGCGGGCAAGCCCGCTCCCACAAGTACGCTGCAAATGCACGATCCTGTGGGAGCGGGCTTGCCCGCGAAGGGCTGCAAAGCAGCCCCAATCGATGTCACATCAGACTTAAGTGAACAGCATTAACCTGCCCGGGTGGCGTTTTTATTTGGGTGCGCTGTAGCTAAGGCCGCATCACGCCCCACCTCAAACCGTCCTGTTGACCTCCGTCTGCGCCATATCCTCCCCAGGCTCCTCCTCTTCCTCGGTGTCCTCCGCCGCCACCGGCGCCTGCATCACCTCCTGCACCGTCTGCTCATCGACCCGCGGGTCGAGCGCCGCCGACAATGGCGAACCCGCCGCCGGCATGGCCACGTGACCCAGCGGCGCATCCTGCACCTGGTGCAACCCGGTGACCGCCTTCGGCCGGATACGCCAGACCAGCACCAGGGCGAAGAACAGAAAAAAGGCATAGAGCATCTGCGCCCCCAGCAGCTTCATCAACACCCCCGCCGCCAGAGGGCCGATACAGGCGCCCACGCCATAGGTGACCAGCAGCATCGCCGTCAGGGAAACCCGCCGCTCGCCCTCGACGTGGTCGTTGGAAAACGCCACCGCCAGCGGATAAAGGCAGAACTGCAGCAACGAGATCAGGAAGCCCACGGCGAACAGCAGCTCCAGCGGCACACTGGGCAGCACCGCCAGCGGCAACGCGGCCAGCGCCAGGCCCACTGCCACGCTGCGGATCAGCACCGCGCGGTCGTAGCGGTCCGACAGCCAGCCCAGCGGCCACTGCACCACCAGACCAGCGAAGATGCAGCTACCCATGAACAGGCCGACCTGCTCGGTGGAGAGCCCCTGGTTGGCCGCGTACAGCGGCGCCAGGCCATAGAACGAGCCGACGATCAGGCCCGCGCCGAGCACCGTGGAAAGCGACTGGGGCACGCGCTTGATGAAAAACTTCGGTTCCATCGGCGCCGGGCGCAGCGGCGCCGGGTGGATCCGCCGGGTCATGGCCACCGGCACCAGGCACAGGGCGAAGCACATGGCGACCAGCATCAACAGCTCGGGGCCGAGCTGCGGGTGTACCACCAATATCAGTTGCCCGAGCACCAGCCCCAGGTAGGACGCGATCATGTAGCCGCCGAACACCGCGCCACGCTGCTTGGCATCGGCCTGCTCGTTGAGCCAGCTCTCGATGACCATGTACTGGCACATCATCCCCAGGCCGACGACCATCCGCAGGCCCACCCAGGCCGGCAGCCAGCTCGTCAGGCCATGGCCCAGCACGGCGGCGCCGACGATGCCGGCACAGGTGGCGTAGGCCCGGATATGCCCGACCCGGCCAATCAGCCGGTGGCCGATCTTGCCCCCCACCGCCAGACCGAAATAGTTGGCCGCCATCAAGGCACCGACCCAGAGGCTGTCCACGTTGTCGGCAGCCAGGCGCAAGGCCAGGTAGGTACTGAGCAGGCCCGAACCGATCAGCATCATCAGGGCGGCGAAATACAGCGAACGAAAAGACTTCCAGATCTGGCGCATGCGTCCCGGTGGGCTCCCTGGTCAGGTGGAGAAGACGGGTGGCCTGCATGGCCACTGCAGGGCAAGCATAAGGGGAAATCCAGGGTGGTGCAGGCCCCCGGCGCGGAAAAAAATCGCCGGGGGCGCGTCCAGTGCCGGTTGTGTCGCGATCAGGCCTGTGCCGCCAGCACACGTCGCTCCCAGGGCGTGATCTCATCGAGGAAGTCGGTCAGCTCCAGGGACTTGGTGGCGACGTAGCCATCGATGAATTCCTCGCCGAACAGCTCCCGGGCCAGGGCGCTGCGCTTGAGGCGCTCCAGGGCCGCATGCAAGGTGCAGGGCAGGCTGAGGTGGTCAGGCACTGCGAACTCGCCCTGGATGGCCGGTTCCGGCTGCAAGCGCTGTTCGATGCCGTGCAGGCCGGCGGCAAGGCTGGCGGCAATGGCCAAGTAAGGATTGGCGTCGGCGCCTGGCAGGCGGTTCTCGACCCGTCGCGCCGCCGCCGAACTGGCCGGGATGCGCAAGCCCGCGGCACGGTTGTCGTGCGACCAGCAGGCATTGTTCGGCGAGGCGTACGGGTGGCACAGGCGCTGGTAGGCGTTGACGTTGGGCGCGAACAGCGCGGTGAAGTCGGCCATGCAGGCCTGCAGGCCGCCGATGAAGTGATGGAACGTCTCGGTCGGCTGGCCCTGCGCGTCGCTGAACACATTGCGCCCCGTGTCGAGCTGTACCAGGCTCTGGTGCAGGTGCATCGAACTGCCCGGCGTGTGGGCCAGCGGCTTGGCCATGCATACCACGGTCAGGCCATGCTTGAGCGCCACCTCCTTGAGCAGGTGCTTGAACAGGAACGTCTGGTCGGCCAGCAACAGCGGGTCGCCGTGCAGCAGGTTGATCTCGAACTGGCTGACGCCCATCTCGTGCATGAAGGTATCGCGCGGCAAACCAAGGGCCGCCATGCACCGGTACACCTCGTTGAAGAAGGGGCGCAGGCCGTTGTTGGAGCTGACGCTGAAGGCCGAGTGCCCCAGTTCGCGGCGGCCGTCCAGGCCCTGCGGCGGCAGGAAGGGCTGGGTGGGGTCCGGGTTGGGCGCGAAGACGAAGAACTCAAGCTCGGTGGCGACCACCGGCGCCAGCCCCTTGGCCGCGTAGCGGGCGATCACCGCCTTGAGCTGACCACGGCTGGACAGCCGCGATGGCGCGCCGTCCAACTCGACCGCGTCGCAGATGGCCAGCGCCCGCGGCTCGTCGCTCCAGGGCAGGCGGTGGACCTGCGCAGGGTCGGCCACCAGGGCCAGGTCGCCGTCGTCGCTGCCATAGAACCTGGCCGGCGGGTAGCCGCCCATGATGCACTGCAGCAATACCCCTCGCGCCATCTGCAGGCGCCGGCCCTCGAGGAAACCCTCGGCGGTCATTACCTTGCCGCGAGGGATGCCATTGAGGTCGGGGGTTATGCACTCGATCTCGTCAATGCCCGTCAAGCGCTCGGCGAACGAGCGCTGGTCATTGGTCGTCATGACACTGTCCTTATTGTTTTCGTATGCCGTGAACGGCGACAGGCACAACCATAGGCGCTGGGCGTTGAAAATATCAAGCAGCCCGGAAGGTTTCCGTAGCAATTTATGAACAGCGGGGGACTGATCTCGCGAGAAACTTGTGGGAAGGGGCTGACACTGCCCCCGCTCACTCGCGCAAGGTCATGCCATTGGCCGGCAACGGCAAGGCGGTCTTGTAACGCACCTGCTTGAGGGCAAAGCTGGAGCGGATGTTGGCCACCCCCGGCAGGCGCGTCAGGTAGTCGAGAAAACGCTCCAGCGCCTGGATGCTGGGCAGCAACACGCGCAACAGGTAGTCCGGGTCACCGGTCATCAGGTAACACTCCATCACCTCCGGCCGCTCGGCAATCTCTTCCTCGAAGCGATGCAGCGACTGCTCCACCTGCTTCTCCAGGCTCACGTGGATGAACACGTTGACGTCCAGCCCCAGCACCTCGGGCGACAGCAGGGTCACCTGCTGGCGGATCACCCCCAGCTCCTCCATGGCCTTGACCCGGTTGAAACAGGGCGTGGGCGACAGGTTCACCGAACGGGCCAGCTCGGCGTTGGTGATCCGGGCGTTTTCCTGAAGGCTGTTGAGAATGCCGATATCCGTGCGATCCAGTTTGCGCATGAGACAAATTCACCTGTTTCTTGTGTTTGTACAGAATATTTATCTGCGTCTGGCGGCGAAGGCAATCAACTTGAGAGAAAAATTCTCCTGCCATGCCCCTATGATTGTATTTAACGCTGACCTACCGGTCACAAGCCGGTATCCAGCGGCGGCCGCTTCAAAGCTCACAAAAACAACATCCGAGCGAGCGTAAAAAGCATGAACGAGTACGCCCCCCTGCGTTTGCATGTGCCCGAGCCTACCGGCCGGCCAGGCTGCCAGACCGATTTCTCCTACCTGCGCCTGAACGACGCAGGGCAAGTCCGTAAACCGCCCATCGATGTCGAACCCGCCGACACCGCAGACCTCTCCTCCAGCCTGGTCCGCGTGCTCGACGAGCAGGGCAATGCCCTGGGCCCATGGGCCGAAGGCATCGACCCGCAAATCCTGCGCCAAGGCATGCGTGCCATGCTCAAGACGCGGATCTTCGACAACCGCATGGTCGTCGCCCAGCGCCAGAAGAAGATGTCCTTCTACATGCAGAGCCTGGGCGAGGAGGCCATCGGCAGCGCCCAGGCCCTGGCGCTGAACCGCACCGACATGTGCTTCCCCACCTACCGCCAGCAGAGCATCCTGATGGCCCGCGACGTGTCGCTGGTGGAGATGATCTGCCAGTTGCTGTCCAACGAGCGCGATCCGCTCAAGGGCCGCCAGCTGCCGATCATGTATTCGGTGCGCGAAGCCGGCTTCTTCACCATCAGCGGCAACCTGGCGACCCAGTTCGTCCAGGCGGTCGGCTGGGCCATGGCCTCGGCGATCAAGGGCGATACCAAGATCGCCTCGGCCTGGATCGGCGATGGCGCCACCGCCGAGTCCGACTTCCACACCGCCCTGACCTTCGCCCACGTCTACCGCGCCCCGGTGATCCTCAACGTGGTCAACAACCAGTGGGCCATCTCCACCTTCCAGGCCATCGCCGGTGGCGAAGCGACCACCTTCGCCGGCCGTGGCGTCGGCTGTGGCATCGCCTCGCTGCGGGTCGATGGCAACGACTTCCTCGCGGTGTACGCCGCCTCGCGCTGGGCTGCCGAGCGCGCCCGCCGCGGCCTGGGCCCGAGCCTGATCGAATGGGTGACCTACCGCGCCGGCCCGCACTCGACGTCGGACGACCCGTCCAAGTACCGCCCGGCCGACGACTGGAGCCACTTCCCGCTGGGCGACCCGATCGCTCGCCTGAAACAGCACCTGATCGCCATCGGCCACTGGTCCGAGCAAGAGCACCAGGCGGTCACCGCCGAGCTCGAGGCCGAGGTCCTCAAGGCCCAGAAGGAAGCCGAGCAGTACGGCACCCTGAGCAATGGCCATATCCCCAGTGCCGCCTCGATGTTCGAGGACGTGTACAAGGAGATGCCCGAACACCTGCGCCGCCAGCGCCAGGAACTGGGGGTCTGAGATGAACGACCACAACAACAGCATCCATCTGGAAACCGCCATGTCCACCACCACCATGACCATGATCCAGGCCCTGCGCTCGGCCATGGATGTCATGCTCGAGCGCGACGACAATGTGGTGATCTACGGCCAGGACGTCGGTTACTTCGGCGGCGTGTTCCGTTGCACCGAAGGCCTGCAAAACAAGTACGGCAAGTCGCGGGTGTTCGACGCGCCGATCTCCGAGAGCGGCATCGTCGGGACCGCCGTGGGCATGGGCGCCTACGGCCTGCGCCCGGTGGTGGAGATCCAGTTCGCCGACTACTTCTACCCGGCCTCCGACCAGATCGTCTCGGAGCTGGCGCGCCTGCGCTACCGGTCGGCCGGCGAGTTCATCGCCCCGCTGACCCTGCGCATGCCCTGCGGCGGCGGCATCTACGGCGGCCAGACCCACAGCCAGAGCCCGGAGGCGATGTTCACCCAGGTCTGCGGCCTGCGCACGGTGATGCCGTCCAACCCCTATGACGCCAAGGGCCTGCTGATCGCCTCGATCGAATGCGACGACCCGGTGATCTTCCTCGAGCCCAAGCGCCTGTACAACGGCCCCTTCGACGGCCACCACGAGCGCCCGGTGACGCCTTGGGCCAAGCACCCGCACAGCGCCGTGCCGGATGGCTACTACAGCGTGCCCCTGGACAAGGCGGCGATCGCCCGCCCGGGCAACGACGTCACCGTGCTGACCTACGGCACCACGGTCTACGTGGCCCAGGCGGCTGCCGAGGAGACCGGCGTCGACGCCGAGGTCATCGACCTGCGCAGCCTCTGGCCGCTGGACCTGGAGACCATCGTCGAGTCGGTGAAGAAGACCGGCCGCTGCGTGGTGGTCCACGAGGCCACCCGTACCTGCGGCTTCGGCGCCGAACTGGTGGCGCTGGTCCAGGAGCATTGCTTCCATCACCTCGAGGCGCCGATCGAGCGCGTCACCGGCTGGGACACCCCCTACCCCCACGCACAGGAATGGGCCTACTTCCCCGGCCCTTCGCGGGTAGGCGCGGCATTGAAACGGGTCATGGAGGTCTGAATGGGCACGCACGTCATCAAGATGCCGGACATTGGCGAAGGCATCGCGCAGGTCGAGTTGGTGGAGTGGTTCGTCAAGGTCGGCGACATGATCGCCGAGGACCAGGTGGTGGCCGATGTCATGACCGACAAGGCCACCGTGGAAATCCCCTCGCCAGTCAGCGGCAAGGTGCTGTCCCTGGGCGGCCAGCCGGGTGAAGTCATGGCGGTGGGCAGCGAGCTGATCCGCATCGAGGTCGAAGGCAGCGGCAACCATGTCGACGAGCCTCAGGCCAGGCCGCTGGCAGCCGAGGCCGCGCCGCCCCCGGCCGAGCCCGCGCCGCATGTCGAGGCCCAGGCGCCCGTCGCACACGCCAGCGCGCCCGCCGCGCCCGCCGCGCCCATCGTGCCACGCCAGGCCCACGAGAAACCGCTGGCCTCCCCTGCCGTGCGCAAGCGCGCGCTGGATGCCGGTATCGAGCTGCGCTACGTGCATGGCAGCGGCCCCGCCGGGCGCATCCTGCACGAAGACCTCGATGCCTTCATGCGCAAGCCGCAGACCAGCGCCGGCCAGGCGCCGGGCGGCTACGCCAAGCGCAGCGACAGTGAACAGGTGCCGGTGATCGGCATGCGCCGCAAGATCGCCCAGCGCATGCAGGATGCCAAGCGCCGTGTCGCTCATTTCAGCTATGTCGAGGAAATCGACGTCACCGCCCTCGAGGCCCTGCGCCAGCAGCTCAACCAGAAGCATGGCGACAGCCGTGGCAAGCTGACCCTGCTGCCGTTCCTGGTGCGTGCGATGGTCGTGGCACTGCGTGACTTCCCGCAGATCAACGCCACCTACGACGACGAGGCCCAGGTCATCACCCGCCATGGCGCGGTGCACGTGGGGATCGCCACCCAGGGCGACAACGGCCTGATGGTGCCGGTACTGCGCCATGCCGAGGCGGGCAGCCTGTGGAGCAATGCCAGCGAGATCGCCCGCCTGGCCCATGCCGCCCGTAGCAACAAGGCCAGCCGCGAGGAACTGTCCGGCTCGACCATCACCCTGACCAGCCTCGGGGCCCTTGGCGGTATCGCCAGCACGCCGGTGGTCAACACCCCGGAAGTGGCCATCGTCGGCGTCAACCGCATCGTCGAGCGGCCCATGGTGATCGACGGCCAGATCGTCGTGCGCAAGATGATGAACCTGTCCAGTTCCTTCGACCACCGCGTGGTCGATGGCATGGATGCAGCCCTGTTCATTCAGGCCGTGCGCGGCCTGCTGGAACAGCCCGCCTGCCTGTTCGTGGAGTGAGCATGCAACAGATCCTCAATACCACCCTGCTGATCATCGGCGGCGGCCCCGGCGGCTACGTGGCCGCCATCCGCGCCGGACAACTGGGCATCCCCACCGTGCTGGTCGAAGGCCAGGCCCTGGGCGGCACCTGCCTGAACATCGGCTGTATCCCGTCCAAGGCATTGATCCATGTCGCCGAGCAGTTCCACCAGGCCTGCCAGCACAATGAGCAGTCCGCCCTGGGCATCAGCGTGTCTTCGCCACGCCTGGACATCAGCCGCAGCGTCGAATGGAAGGACGGCATCGTCGACCGCCTGACCAGTGGCGTCGCCGCCCTGCTGAAGAAGCATGGGGTCAAGGTGATCCATGGTTGGGCGAAGATCATCGATGGCAAGCGCGTGGAAGTCGATGGCCAGCACATCCAGTGCGAGCACCTGCTGCTGGCCACAGGCTCCAATAGCGTGGAGCTGCCCATGCTGCCCCTGGGCGGCCCGGTGATCTCCTCGACCGAGGCGCTGGCGCCGAAGGCCCTGCCCCGGCACCTGGTGGTGGTCGGTGGCGGCTACATCGGCCTGGAGCTGGGCATCGCCTACCGCAAGCTGGGGGCCCAGGTCAGCGTGGTGGAGGCGCGCGAGCGCATCCTGCCGACCTATGACGCCGAACTCACCCAACCGGTGGCCGAGTCGCTGAAGAAGCTAGGCATCGCCCTGCACCTGGGGCACAGCGTCGAAGGCTACGAAGAGGGTTGCCTGCTGGCCAGCGATGGCCAGGGCGGGCAACTGCGCCTGGAGGCCGACCAGGTGCTGGTGGCGGTCGGCCGCCGGCCGCGTACCCAGGGCTTCAACCTGGAGTGCCTGGACCTGAAGATGAACGGCCCGGCCGTGGCCGTGGATGCGCGCTGCCAGACCAGCATGCGCAATGTCTGGGCCATCGGCGACCTGACCGGCGAACCGATGCTGGCCCACCGGGCCATGGCCCAGGGCGAGATGGTCGCCGAGCTGATCGCCGGCAAGGCGCGGCGCTTCGAACCCACCGCGATCGCTGCGGTGTGCTTCACCGACCCGGAGCTGGTAGTGGTCGGCAAGAGCCCGGAACAGGCGGGCCAGGAGGGGCTGGACTGCATCGTCGCGCAGTTCCCCTTCGCCGCCAACGGGCGGGCCATGACGCTGGAGTCCAAGAGTGGCTTCGTGCGGGTGGTGGCGCGCCGTGACAACCATTTGATCCTCGGCTGGCAGGCTGTGGGAGTGGGTGTCTCGGAGCTGGCCAGCGCCTTCGCCCAGTCCCTGGAGATGGGTGCGCGCCTGGAAGACGTCGCCGGCACCATCCATGCCCATCCCACCCTCGGTGAGACCGTCCAGGAAGCGGCCTTGCGCGCCCTGGGCCACGCCCTGCACATCTGATACTGAAGCGGCGACAGCCGACTTGACCCGCTGCGCCACAGGCGCCGCGGGTCTTTTTTCATGTGCGGGTGGCCGCCTCGGCTCCCCTACTCACCCACGGTATCCTTGCCAGCCGCCTTGGCCCGGTACAGGGCCTTGTCGGCACGGGCCAGCAGGCAGTACTGGTCTTCGTCCTCCCGCCACTGCACCACCCCGTAGCTCATGGTCAGGCGGTAATCCCCCACCGGCTCGACCGCCTCCATGGCCTGGCGAATCGCCCTCGCCACCTGCAGCGCCTCCTCCAGACCTGTCTGCGGCAGCACCACGACGAACTCATCCCCACCCCAGCGCGCCAGCAGGTCCTGGTCGCGCAGGCACTGGCGGATGCGCTCCACCACCTCGAGCAGCGCCGCATCGCCACGGGCATGGCCGTAGTGGTCGTTGATCGGCTTGAAGTCGTCCACGTCCATGACGATCAACGCCAGCGACTGGCGGAAGCGCCGGGCCCTTTCGCATTCCTGCTGCAGGGTCTTTTCCAGGCGATAGCGATTGGCCGTCCGGGTCAGCGCATCGCGCTCGGCCAGTTCGCGGTTCTCGTCCAGTTGCCGTTGCAACTGCTGGTTCACCCAGGACAGTTCGCGCGTCCGTTCGGCCACCTGGCTCTCCAGGGACTGGTTCTTCTGCTGGAGCTCGATCACCAGGCGCTTGCCCGCGTCGATGTTGCGGTGGGCGCCGAGCATGCGCGCCACCGAACCATCCTCGTTGCGAGCGATGATGTGGCCGCTGTCCTCGATCCAGATATAGCTGCCATCCTGGCAACGGCAGCGGTATTCGATACGGTAGCGTTCGTTGCGCTGGTTGATGTACGCCTCGAAGTGGGCCATCACCCGTGGATAGTCCTCCGGGTGGATCACGCTCTCCCAGGTGAGCACGTTGTTGGCCATGGAATGGCTCTCATAGCCGAGCATGGCGTACCAGCCGGGGTTGCGGTAGACATAACCGGTATTGGCGTTCCAGTCCCAGATGCCGTCGCTGATCAGGTCGAACAAGGTGTGCAGTTGCTGCTCGCTGAAGCCGGCGGGTACCGGCCTGGACTCCTCGCTCATGGACGCTCTCCCTCGTGTCCAGCAACGGCACCCTGTTCAAGGTGCTGCCGGCAGTTGTCGTATTTGCCGCAGGTGGCAAGCTCGTTCCTCTCGCTGGCAAGCATAGTCCGGGCTGCTGGCTTGTCAGAATAGCCTGCACGGCCTGTTTCGTGGCTTTGCGAACACAGCTACAGGCCTTGCCCCTGGTGACAGGCCGGGAGGGCGATGAGCAGAACGATGGGAGTGCAGGCGTATCGGCGTGGTGTTTCGCGGTGCTTGAGCGGGGGCTGCCTTGCAGCCCCCTGGCAGGTCAGGGCTCCTTCACCTCTGTCGTATCGCCGATCAGCGAGTCGACCGTCAGCGCAGGCCGTGGCCCTTTGCGCAAACCGGCCACCTGGCGCGCCGTCACGGTCGCGCCCTGGTTGCCCCAGCTGCCGCGGATGAAGTTGACCACATCGGCCACCTCCTGGTCCGTCATCCGCCAGGCGAAGCCCGGCATCGTGAAGGTAGAAGGCGCTGTCGCCGTAGCCGGCAGGGTCCCGCCTTCGAGCACGATATGGATCAGCGAGGTGGCATCCTCGCCCTGCAAGACCGGGTTGCCGGCCAGGGCCGGGAACACCCGCGCGTACCCCTTGCCATCCGTACGGTGGCAGGCGGCGCAGTTGTCCACGTAGAGCGCCGCGCCAGTCTTGCCGTCATCGCCCTTCCACAAGGCTTCGGCGACCTGGCGGTCCTCCTGGAACGGCGTGTCGTTCGGGTTCACCGGCGGCAACGACTTCAGGTAGCGGGCAATGGCGGTGAGGTCGGCATCGCTCATGTACTGCATGCTGTGCTCGACCACGTCGCTCATACCGCCGAACACCGCGGTGCGCTCGTTGCGCCCAGTCTTGAGGAAGTCGACGATCTGCGCCTCGCTCCAACTGCCCAGGCCGTCCTTGTGGTCTCCACGCAGGTTCTTGGCGATCCAGCCTTCCAGCGGAGCACTGCCAGACAGGTAAGCATCGCCCTCAGAGGCGTCCAGGGCTTTTTCCTGCATGGTCAGCGCCCGGGGCGTGTGGCAGGCACCACAATGCCCCAGGCCCTCGACCAGGTATGCGCCACGGGCCAGCACCGGGTCGCGGCCAGCGGCCTCGAACGGCTTGACCTCGGGGGCGAACAACCCGCGCCAGAACGCCAGCGGCCAGCGCATGCTCAACGGCCAGGGGATGTCGCTGTCCTGGTTGGCCTGTTCCACCGGCGGCACGCCGTGCATGAAGTAGGCGTAGAGGGCACGCATGTCGTCGTCGCTGACCCGGGCGTAGGAGGGATACGGCATGGCCGGGTACAGGGTACTGCCGTTCTTGCCGATGCCCTGGCGCACGGCGCGCTCGAAGTCCTCGTAGCGGTAGTCGCCGATGCCGGTCGGGTGGGGGGTGATGTTGGTCGAATACAGCGTACCGATGGGCGTCTCCATGGGCAGGCCACCGGCGAACGGCTTGCCGCCCTTGGCCGTGTGGCAGGCCACGCAGTCGCCGGCGCGAGCCAGGTACTCGCCCTGCTTCACCAGCGCTGGGTCGACGGCGTCTACCGCGTACGACAGGGTACTGACGCCCAGGCTCAGGGCGGCGATCAGAAATCGTTTCATGCTCGGCCTCCTATGCCTGCACCAGTGGACCTGGGTTCTTCAGGTACACCTGGCGAATGGCCCGTGCCGACCAGTAGGTCAGCGCCGCCACCAGCCCGGTGGGGTTGTAGCCCAGCCCTTGGGGGAAGGCCGAGGCGCCCGGTACGAACACGTTGTGCACGTCCCAGCTCTGCAAGTAGCGATTGATGGCGCTGGTCTTGGGATCGGTGCCCATGATCGCGCCGCCGTTGAGGTGGGTGGTCTGGTAGGTGGTGGCATCGAAATGCTCGCCGAAGTCCTTCATCGATGCGGTGAGCGCCTTGGGCCCCATGGCCTCGGCGATCTTGCGCATCTTCTCGACCATGAAGCGGTTCATCTTCACGTCGTTGTCCTTCCAGTCGAAGGTCATGCGCAGCAGCGGCAAGCCGTAGGCGTCCTTGTACACCGGGTCCAGGTCCAGGTAGTTGTCGCGGTAGGACTGGTGCGCACCGTGGGCGTCCATCGACAGCATGTGCCTGTAGCTGTCGGCCACCGCGGCCTTCCAGGCACTGCCCCACTTGGGCGTACCCGGCGGGGTCTTGGTACCGGCGATAGGCTTGGTGCCGGCCTGGTTGACCCAGAATGGCGAGCCGCCGACGAAGCCGTGAGGACCGTGGTCGAAGTTGTCGGCATTGAAGTCGTCCACCGCCACGCCATTGCCGCCGGCACCGATGAAGGGGTTGGTGTGGTGGCTGTCCTTATCGAAGAATGCCGTCACCGTGGAGAGGTTCTGGAAGGCGAAGTTGCGCCCCACCACCCCTTCGTTGCGGACCGGGTCGTAGGGTTTGCCGATACCCGAGAGCAGCATCAGGCGCACGTTGTTGAACTGGAACGCGCCGAGGATCACCAGGTCCGCCGGCTGCTCCACTTCGCGCCCCTGGGCATCGACGTAGGTCACGCCGGTGGCCAGGTTCTTCTCGACGTTGAGGTTCACCCGCAGCACATGGGCGTTGTTGCGCAGCTCGAAGTTCTCCGCCTGGCGCAGGGCCGGCAGGATATTCACGTTGGGCGAGGCCTTGGAATACATGTAGCAGGCATAGCCACTGCAGTAGCCACAGAAGTTGCACGGCCCCATCTGGGCCCCGTAGGGGTTGGTGTAGGGGCCGGAGGTGTTGGCCGAGGGCAGGTTGTAGGGATGGTAGCCGACCTCGCGGGCGGCCTTTTCGAACAACTGGGCCGAAACGGTGTTCTTCTGCGCCGGCAGCGGGAAGTCATCGGAACGGTCCGGGGAGAACGGGTTGCCGCCTGTGTCGCGACCGACCACCTGGCCCTTGATCGACCAGGCGGTGCCGGAGGTACCGAAGACCTTCTCGGCGAAATCGAAGTACGGCTCCAGTTCTTCATAGCTGACGCCGAAGTCCTGGATGGTCATGCCTTCGGGGATGAAGGCCTTGCCGTAGCGTTCCTCGTAATGGCTGCGCATGCGCAGCTCCATCGGGTCGACCCGAAAGTGCACGCCGGACCAGTGCAGCCCTGCCCCGCCGGTCCCCGTGCCGGGGAGGAAGGCGCCGAACTGGCGATAGGGTACGGCGATATCGTTCAGGCTGTGGCGCAAGGTCACGGTCTCGCGGGAGATGTCCATGAACAGCTTCTTGCGCGAGTTGTAGGTCAGCTCGTCCATGGTCTGCGGATAGACCCCGTCCGGGTAGGTGTCACGGGCAGGCCCGCGCTCCAGGGCCACCACCTGCAGGCCAGCCTCGGTCAGCTCCTTGGCCATGATGGCGCCGGTCCAGCCGAACCCGACGATGACCGCATCGACTTTTTTCATCACCTGGGCCATTGCTCAGCCTCGCTCGCCACTGATGGATACCGGCGGGAAGGGATAGCGCTCGTCGCGCTCCACCCAATCCATGAAATCGGCGCGGGCACCGGGGAACCCCACCAGTTGCCAGCCGGCCAGGCCTTGGTTGCCGCCGTGCAGAGGGTCGCTGAAGAAGCCTTCGCGGGTGTTGAGCCAGAGCATGGCGAAGAAGGTCGCGGCGGGCACCGACTGGAACTGCGCCTTGCCACTGTCCAGGGCTTCCAGGGCCTGCTCCTGTTGCGCAAGGGGCATCTCGGCGAAGGGCTTTTGCCACTGCGCCTTGCACCAGGCATCGGTCTCCTGGATACCCAGGCGATAGATTTCCTGGGGGCTGAGCTTGAGCTGGTAGCCCAGTTCGGCCGGGGCATCCGGGTGGAACGGCCCCTGCATGTACCACAGGCCACCGCTGCCATAGCGGGTATTGAGCTGGCGGTCGATGAACTCCGGCACACCGGCCTGCGCAGCACCAGGGCCCAGTGCATCGGCCGGAATCAGCACCGACACGGCAGCGACGATGAACGCCCATTCTTCAGCGCTGAAGAAAGTCGGCTGGTAGGCGCGGGCCTGAACCTGGGCTTTTTCTCGGGCCGCAGGGGATGCGGGTTTGGCAGTTTCGGCAAGCACGACCCCGCCCATGCCGGTACTGGCGAGGGTCGCCACCGGAATGAGGGTCAGTGATTTGCGCAGGAACTCGCGTCGCGCCGGTTGCGCGAAGGCAGGTTCGTCGTTAGGCATGGCTTGAGCCTCTCCTTTAACAAGTCAATCAGGTCATACAAGGCATACGCTCCGTTCGTGCGGGACTGTTGTTGTTTTCGGGGGTAGCCTCGGCAAGCCTGCAACGAGCCACGCTGGGGCCCGTGCAGGCTCCGTCCGGTCAGCCTGCCCGGCGCTCCCAGGCCTGGGGGTTCACCAGGTTCGCCGGCCGCTCGCCGGCCAGCGCGGCGAGCAGGTTGTCCACCGCGCAACGGGCCATGGCTTCGCGGGTTTCCTGGGTGGCCGAGCCGATGTGCGGGGTCACCACCAGGTTGTCCAGTTGCAGCAGCGGCGAGTCCACAGGCAACGGCTCGCGAACGAAGACGTCCAGGCCGGCGCCACGGATGCGCCGCTCGCGCAGGGCCTGCAGCAGCGCCGGCTCGTCCAGCACCCGGCCACGGGAGATGTTCACCAGGATCGCCGAGGGCTTCATCAGCGCCAGTTCCCGCTCGCCGATGAGGTTTTCCGTCTCTGGGCCAAGGGGCACGCACAGGCAGACGAAATCGGACTCTGCCAGCAAGGCGTCGAGGCTGCGGTGACGAGCCCCATGCCGCGCCTGCACCTCGGGGCGCGGCCGCCGGGTGTGATACAGCACCTGCATACCAAAGCCGGCCTGGGCCCGGCGCGCCAGGGCTTCGCCGATGCGCCCCATGCCGACGATGCCGAGGGTCTTGCCGTGCACGTCGCAGCCGAACTGCGCCGGGCCGATGCCAGCACGCCAGTGGCCATCGCGGATCCAGCCGTCCAGCTCGACCACCCGCCGGGCGCAGGCCAGCAGCAGGGCGAAGCCGGTGTCGGCGGTGGTCTCGGTGAGCACGTCGGGGGTGTTGGTCAGCAGCACGCCGCGGCGGTCCAGTTCGTCGATGTCGTAGTTGTCCACCCCCACCGACACACTGGAGACCACTTCAAGCTGCGGCGCCAGGCCCAGCAGCGCGCTGTCCAGGCGCAGGCTCGCGCCGAGCAGCCCATGGGCCCCAGGCAGTGCCGCACGCAGGCGGGCCAGGCCATCGGCAGACGGGGCCTCGACCAAGGTCACCTCGGCGTGAGCCTGCAGACGCTGCATGAGCTCATCGGACAGGCGTTTGTAGAGGACGATGCGTTTTTTCATGATCGGTACCTATTGGCTGGGCGCCAGGCGGGAGCGACGCGCCTGGTGCGACGGATTGAGGATGGCGGTCAGGGCCACGGCCAGCAGCAGCGAGCCGCACATGAACAGGTAGGAAGCCCCGGGGCCACCGGTGACGCCGTTGAGGTAGCCGACCAGCCAGGAGCCGGAGAACGAGCCCAGCGCGCCCATGCTGTTGATCAGCGCCATGGCGCCGCCGGCGACGTTGCTCGGCAACACCTCGGGCACGATGGCGAAGAACGGGCCATAGGGGGCGTACATGCAGGCGCCGGCGATCACCAGCAGCGCGTAGGACCACCAGAAATGCTCGGTGCCCAGGCTGTAGGAGCCGTAAAAGGCCAAGGCGGCGATCAGCAGCGGTGGCCAGACGAAGCGCTTGCGCTTCTGCATCCGGTCGGACGCCCAGGACACGCCGAGCATCGCCAGCACCGCCACCAGGTACGGCACCGCCGACAGCCAGCCGGCGGTGACGATGTCCACGGAGGCCGCGTGCTTGAGGATCGACGGCAGCCAGAGGACGAAACCGTAGACCCCGATGCTCCAGCAGAAGTACTGCAGCGACAGCACGATCACCTTGGGCGAGCGGAAGGCCTCGCGGTAGTTCTTCACCGGCGCGATACCTTGTTGCTCGGCGTCCAGAGCCTCCTGCAGCGCTGTCTTCTCGCCTTCGCTGAGCCACTTGGCCTGGGCCGGGCGGTCATCCACCAGGCGCCACCAGATGAAGGCCCAGAACACCGCCGGCAGGCCCTCGATGATGAACATCCAGCGCCAGTCGAAGTGCTTGACCAGATAGCCGGAGACCACCGACATCCAGAGGATGGTCACGGGATTGCCGAGGATCAGGAAGGTATTGGCCCGCGAACGCTCGGCACGGGTGAACCAGTGGCACAGGTAGATGAGCATGGCTGGCATCACGGCAGCCTCCACCACGCCGAGCAAGAAGCGGATGCCGATCAGCAGGTACACGTCCTGGACCATGCCGGTGAGGGTCGCAAGGCCGCCCCAGAGGATCAGGCTGACGAAGATCAGTTTCTTCACGCTGCGCTTTTGCGCATAGATCGCGCCAGGCACCTGGAAGAAGAAATACCCCAGGAAGAACAGCGCCCCCAGCAACGAGGACAACGCCGGGGTGATGTGCAGGTCGTCGGCCATGCCGGAGGCTGCGGCGAAGCCGTAGTTGGCACGGTCAAGGTAGGCCAGGCTGTAGGTGATGAAGACGATGGGCATGATGTACCACCAACGGCGTGGCGCGAGTCGTTCGATCGGCATGATGTTTCTCCTGAGCTTTTTGTTTTTGTTGCAACAGGTACCGGCCGGGCCGGTGGTTCAGGGTTCAGCCGCCACAGCGGCCTTCGTAATCGTCCAGTTCATGGCGCTGCGGCAGGCCTTCCATGTCGCCGCGCGACTGCACCGCGCGGCTGCCGCACCAGTTGCCTCGCGTCACGGCGCGGCGCAGGTCGTGGCCCTCGAGCAAGGCGCTGATCACGCCGACGGCGAAGGCATCGCCCGCCCCGACCGTGTCCACCACCTGGGCCACCGGTCGAGGGGCGACCACACCTTCGCCACCGCGGGCATCGCGAAAATACGCGCC
Organism: Pseudomonas guariconensis; assembly: GCF_024127895.1. Classification (GTDB taxonomy): domain Bacteria; phylum Pseudomonadota; class Gammaproteobacteria; order Pseudomonadales; family Pseudomonadaceae; genus Aquipseudomonas; species Aquipseudomonas guariconensis_B. Next base: position 61,440 of record NZ_JAMYBK010000015.1, read on the forward strand.
CTCGGCACCCAGCTTGATGGCCACGCATTGCACGCCGTGCTCCAGGTAGAAGCCGGCGATGGCCTCCGGGGTCTGCCGGCCGGTGAGCAGGCGGCCCTCCTCCAGCCCCGGCAGTACCCAGTGGGCCTTGACCGCCAGGGCATTGATCTCGCGCACCATGGTCTGGCGGTCCGGCCATAGCGAGGGCCGCAGGTTGGGGTCGAAGGAAATACTGCGGCCGTTGGCGCGCATGGTATCCAGCAGCCGGTGGGACAGCTCGCGGCAGGTCGCCGACAAGGCCGGCGGGATGCCCGTGGCGTGCAGGTGGCGCGCCTGCAACAGTTCAGGACGCAGCGCTGCCGGCGACAGGCGACTGGCCGCCGAGCCACGGCGGAAATACTCCACCTGCGGGTCGCTGCCATCGTCGCAGCGCGCCTTGAGCTGAAAGCCAGTGGGATGCTCGGGGTCGACCTCGACAGCGTCGCAGCCCAGGCCTTCGCGGCGCAGGCTGGCCAGCACGAACGCCCCCAGGGAGTCGTCGCCGACACGGCTCAGCCAGTTCACCCGCAGGCCCAGACGTGCCAAGCCGATGGCCACGTTGCTGTCGGCACCGGCGATGCGCTTGCCGAAGCCTTGCACCTGGGCCAGGTCACCGCAGTGTTCGGCGACGAACATGGCCATGGTCTCGCCGAAGCACAACACATCATGTTCAGCCATGGCGCACCTGCGAACCCAACTGGGCCAGGTGCGCGACCTGCCGCCGGGTCAAGGCTGGCAGGTCGTCGCCAGCCAGGGGGTATTCGATGGCGCGCGGCACGCCGGGCGCGAAATGGCTCATCAGCTCGCACCACTGCGCAAGGTCGTCAGGTTGCGGCGCCACCGCCACCAGGCGCCCGTCGTCACGACGCACCACGGCCTTGCAATGTACGTAGCGCACCCAGCGCCCCAACAGTTGCGCCGCCTGCAAGGGCGATTCGTCCTGCCAGTGCCAGTTGCCGATGTCGAAGGTCATCCCGGGTGCCAGGCCTTGTTCTTCTGCGCGCTGGAAGAAGCGCAACAGGGGCTCGAGGCGACCACCCTGGACGGTCTGGTCGTTCTCCACGAACAGGGCCGCGCTGTGCCCCAGCAGGGGGCGCAAGGCCTCGAGGTCGCAATCGTCGCGGTAGTGGCCCAACGAGACTTTCAACGCCACGGCCCCGATCGCGCAGGCCAGGCGCAACCGCCCGGCCACCTCCGGCTCCAGGCTGCCGTCCTCGCGCCAGAGCTCCAGCGGCGTCGAATAGAGGCTTTCCAGGCCCTGCTCGGCACTGGCCGTGGCCAGCATGACGGCATCCGGCCACGCCTCGAACAGTTCTTCGCGCCACTCGACACGGCTGGCGCCGGACGCAGCCAAGAGCGGCAGGTAGGCGAGCTGGCCCTGGCGCTTCACGGCATCGGCACCGAAGCTCGACAGGCTGATGGAAACGGGGTGCGTGTGCATGGTCGTTTGTCCTTGTTTTTGTTGATATGAAACCGGTTTCATTTTCAGGCGAAGAGACGGCGCGGCAGCGGGCCGCGCCGGCTTCAGTCGCGTATCGGGGTGGAGTTTCGCACGATGAGTTCGGCCCGCAGGTCCATGCGCCGCGCGGGCAAGCGGCTGCCCTGCAGACGCTCCAACAGGCATTGGAAGGCTGCGGCGCCGATGCGTTCGGTGGGTTGCGCCAAGGCGGTGATGCCCCCCCCGACCAAGGGGTACCAGTCCAGTTCGTCGAGCGCTACCAGGCCCAGGTCACGGAACAGGTGCTCCCCCCGTTCGCGCAGGTTGCGCATGACTTCGAGCGTGGCCACGCCGTTGCAGGTGAACAGGGCCTGCGGTCCGTGGCCGGCGCTGGCGAGAAAGCCCGCCAGTCGCTCGTGTAGGTTGCCACCCACTTCTATCACCTGACCTCGTAGCCCACGCCGCCGGGCGATGGAAGCCTGGAAAGCCGACACCCGCTCTTGCCGTGAACTGGTACCGTCGAGGGGCTCGCTGATGGCCAGGATGTCGCGGTAACCACGCTGCTGCAGATGATCGAGGGCTTGCTCGACCGCATCGGCGTTGTCCAGGCCCACCAGGTCGGCCTGCAACTCCGCCAGTTGGCGATCCACCAGCACCATGGGCAGTTCACGGGCAAGGCTGGACAACTCGCCGGCATGATGGCCGAGGGTATTCACGATCAGGCCATCGACGTTGTACGACTGCAGGGCCTGCAGGTGCAGGCGCTCCTGCTCGTCGTCGCAATCGGTGTTGCACACCACCAGGCTATAGCCATGCTGGCGGCAGGCAGTCTCAACGCCGTGCATCACCGCGACGGAATAAGGGTTGCGGATATCCGCCAGGAGCATGCCGACCAGCCGCGTGTGGCCACGCTTGAGGGCGCTGGCCATGCGGCTGGGGCGGTAGTCGAGCTGCTCGATCACCGCCTCGATGCGCTGCGCGGTGGCGTCGGCGAGCAGTTGCCGATCACCGCCGATATAACGCGACACCGTGGCCTTGGAAACACCGGCGGCCTTGGCTACGTCACTGATGGTGGCCCGCCCGCGAGCTGGCGAAAGTATCTTGTCCACCCTGTCACCTTTTTGTTTGCACTTGTGCTGGTAGGGTTGATGAAACCGGTTTCAATAAATCAGGGATGGCCGGCTTCGTCAAGCGCACAAGGCGTTCAGGGTTGTCGGGGTTTGAGTGGAAAGCGTAACGGCATCGCTACTGGAAGATGGCGTCCCCGGCAGGAATCGAACCTGCATCAAGGCCTTAGGAGGGCCCCGTTCTATCCATTAAACTACGAGGACGGATAGCTCGGCCCCCTTGGCCATACGGCATGCAGAAGGGAGCGACGGTCGTGCGGCCTTGCACGGGCCAGCCTGGCGCGCAAGAACGGCGAGCATGTTAACCAGCGATCCGCCGTTTGTCATGTCTCAATCGGGCTTTTTGCACGTAATCCTTTTCTGCCCTAGCTCGCCGGGGCATGCACCACCCTGTCGATCACGCCTTCCCGGGCCAGCAGGTCGAGCAAGACAGTGACCGTCGTGTCCAACGAAGCGGAATTGTCCAAAACATGCGTCGCAGGATCGTCATCGGCCTGCAGGCGAGCGCTGCGCGCCAAGCGTCGTTCGATCTCCAGGGCGCTCTCCCGCCCCCTGGCGAGCAAGCGCTGGCGCAGGACCTGCGGCGCCACTTCAAGGCGGATCGCCAACAGCCCGGGATAGCGTCGGCGCGCCTCGGCCAGGTAACCGCGCGAGCCATTGACCAGCACAGGGCAACCCGCTGCCAGCCAGTCATCGATCTGCGCGGGAATGCCGTAGGCCAGGCCATTGGCCTGCCAATGCATCGCAAAAGCCCCCGCCGCCCGCATTTCTTCGAAGCGTTCGGTGCTGACCCCATGGGCATCCTCGCCCCTGGCTTCTGCCGAGCGAGTGATGACCCGCTTGGCGATCCGCACCCCATTGGCCATCAATTGCCCGCGAGCCGCCTCGATCAGGGAATCTTTTCCCGATCCGGAAGGTCCAAGCAAAAATACCAGGCGACCTGCTGGGGTGGTCGTGCCGCTTGCGTCATGCTGCATTGCCACTATGCTCAATTGAAAACCTGCACGTTTTTGATTTTTACCGGGCCTTTGCTGATTTTTACCAGATTTTGACGACAAAGGCCTGACGAGGCGACAAACCGGGAAAAGCAAAACTTTTCAAACCAGTACTCATTTCTGATAATTGGTACTGGCAAAAAGCCTTTATCCGGATCACTATTTGTCACAGAATTGACGCCAAGGAAACGGCGACCATAAGGCAAGATGAGCACCCGAATTGCATCACGGTTGAACATTTTGCCGTCGCCACGGTCGTACTTCCATCGTGCGGCCAATTTGAGAACCGCTTCCCCTTGAAACCTGAAAAACCGGTCAATTTAATATGCGCCCAATGAAACAGGCTATCTATTCGAGCCGCACCGCTGACAAGTTCGTCGTCCGCCTGCCAGACGGAATGCGTGAGCGCATTGCCGAGGTAGCGCGCAACCATCACCGCAGCATGAACTCCGAAATCATCGCGCGCCTGGAGCAGAGCCTCATCCAGGAAGGCGCGCTGGGCGACGAGCTGAGCATGCGCCTGGACAGCCCCGAGCTGACCCTGCACGAACGTGAGCTGCTGCAACGCTTCCGTCAACTTACCCACCGCCAGCAGAACGCCCTGGTCGCCCTGATCGCCCATGACGTGGAAATGGCTGCAGACGCTTCCTGACCGACGCCAACCCCAGCAAAAAAGCCAGCGTAAGCTGGCTTTTTTCGTTGTGGCTCAGTGATCGCCCTTCAGGGCCGCTTGCCCGCGATGGGCTGCACTGCAGCCCCAGGATGACAGCCCCTACGGCATGCTCAAAGCAGAAACAGCGTCGCCAACCCCAGGAAGATGAAGAAGCCGCCGCTATCGGTGACCGCGGTGATCATAACGCTCGAGCCCATCGCCGGGTCGCGTCCCAGGCGTGTCAGGGTCATGGGAATCAGCACACCCATGAGCGCCGCCAGCAACAGGTTCAAGGTCATTGCCGCGGTCATCACCAGCCCCAGCGACCAACTGCCGTAGAGCCAGAACGCCACCGCACCGATCACCCCGCCCCAGATCAGGCCGTTGAGCAGCGAAACCGCCAGCTCCTTGCGCATCAGGCGGCTGGTGTTGCCTGGCGAGACCTGGTCCAACGCCATGGCGCGAACGATCATGGTGATGGTCTGGTTGCCCGAGTTGCCGCCGATACCCGCCACGATCGGCATCAGGGCGGCCAACGCGACCAGCTTCTCGATCGAGCCCTCGAACAGGCCGATCACCCGCGAGGCCAGGAAGGCCGTGATCAGGTTGATGGCCAACCAGGCCCAGCGGTTGCGCAGCGAGCGCCAGACCGAGGCGAAGATATCTTCCTCTTCGCGCAAACCGGCCATGTTCAACACTTCGCTCTCGCTTTCCTCACGGATCAGGTCGACCATCTCGTCGATGGTCAGGCGGCCGATAAGGCGATCGCCCTTGTCCACCACCGGAGCGGAAATCAAGTCATAGCGCTCGAAGGCCTGGGCTGCGTCGTAGGCATCCTCCTCGGGGTGGAAGGTCACCGGGTCGGTGGCCATGACCTCCGCGACCTTTTTCTCCGGATCGTTGACCAGCAGACGCTTGATCGGCAGCACGCCCTTGAGCAGGCCGTCGTAGTCGACCACGAACACTTTGTCGGTATGACTGGGCAGCTCCTTGAGCCGGCGCAGGTAACGCAGCACCACCTCCAGGCTGACATCCTCACGGATGGTCACCATCTCGAAGTCCATCAGCGCACCGACTTGCTCCTCGTCGTAGCTCAGGGCCGAGCGCACACGCTCGCGCTGCTGGGCATCGAGGCTTTCCATCAGCTCATGGACAACGTCGCGCGGCAGCTCCGGCGCCAGGTCGGCCAGTTCGTCGGCATCCATTTCCTTGGCAGCGGCGAGCAGCTCGTGATCGTCCATGTCGGCGATCAGGGTCTGGCGTACGGCGTCGGAGACTTCGAGCAGGATGTCGCCGTCGCGCTCGGAGCGGACCAATTGCCAGACCGTCAGGCGGTCGTCGAGCGGCAGGGCCTCGAGGATGTAGGCGATATCGGCGGGGTGCAGGTCGTCGAGCTTGCGCTGCAGCTCGACCAGGTTCTGGCGGTGGACGAGATTTTCCACCAGGTCGTGATGGTGACCTTCCTGACGGTGCGTCAGGTCCTCGACCACCCGTTGGCGCTGCAGCAGCTCGATCACCTGGGCAAGGCGATCCTGCAGGCTCTCTTGGGCTTTCTTTACTTCGACTTCGGTCATAGGCGAACTCCACTCCCAGCAGCGGAGCACGCCGGGAGAATCAATCGGTCGGATCTAGCTTGGTAAATCGTGTTATCGAGTAACTACTGGGTAAGTCCATGGTGGTATTCCACAAGCCCCGGCGGGGCTGACGGGCGCAATCATACACTGCATCAGCTGTCAGATCGCTTAAATTTTTGGCCAGAACAATCGTTTGCGCGATAAAGCTGTGACAACGCTGGAAGCCAACAGTGCGACGGCCGATCCAGACTAAAAAGCACATTCGAGTTCGAGCCCATGGAAGATCGCGCAGCTCGGCAGGCTGCACGGTCGTGCAAGGCACGGGTGACATACAGGCCGCCCGCCCCTATTCAGGAGTCTAGCCGGGCATCACTGACAAAACAGTGAAACAGAGAAAAACAAAAAGCCCGCTATAAGCGGGCTTCTTGATGTATGGCGGACTCAGGAGGATTCGAACCTCCGACCGCTCGGTTCGTAGCCGAGTACTCTATCCAGCTGAGCTATGAGTCCGTAGGTGGTATTTTTTAGACCAGATTACCACTGGTGGATGAAGCCGCCTTGATAACCAAAACCGCCTCATTGTGTGGCGGACTCAGGAGGATTCGAACCTCCGACCGCTCGGTTCGTAGCCGAGTACTCTATCCAGCTGAGCTATGAGTCCGTGTCTTGCCGCGCATTATAGTTCGCCAAACTGATTTGCCAAGCACTTTTTCGTTTATTTTCAACTACTTAAGCGATTCGGCCAGTTACGGCGCCCTACACGAAAAATGGCGGTGAAGGGGGGATTCGAACCCCCGATACCCTTTTGAGGTATACTCCCTTAGCAGGGGAGCGCCTTCGGCCACTCGGCCACCTCACCGCAACACGGGGCGTATAATAACCAGACCTTTCCCCGTTTGCAAACCCTTTTTTGAAAAAAAACCGAGAAAAATTAAAGGGTTGGTTCTTCGTCCTTCTCTTTCTTGATCCGCAGGTAGATTTCCTCGCGGTGCACGGCCACTTCCTTAGGGGCACTCACGCCGATACGCACCTGGTTGCCTTTGACACCCAGGACCGTAACGGTGATTTCACCGTCACCAATGATCAGGCTCTCGGCGCACCGACGAGTCAGAATCAACATAGCTTTCTCCTCAAGCAATTCATTCAGGGACAACAGTCTGTGGTAAGCAAGGGCCAGGGCCGGGGACGACGGCTCAAGCCCGGAAGGTCGCTGCGCAAGGCTGGACAGGCGCCTGCGCTGCGGCCAGAAACGCGAAAGGGCGCGGCAAGCCGCGCCCCTCCAGGCAGCGCCTTACTCGCCCTGTCGGGCAGGAGCGTCGAGTTCGAACGCAGTGTGCAACGCGCGCACGGCCAGCTCCAGGTACTTCTCCTCGATGACCACCGACACCTTGATCTCCGAGGTGGAGATCATCTGGATGTTGATGCTCTCCTTGGCCAGGGCCTCGAACATGCGGCTGGCGACACCCGCGTGGGAGCGCATGCCGACGCCGACGATGGACACCTTGGCGATGTTGGTATCGCCGATCACTTCACGTGCACCGATTTCACGGGCAGTGTTCTCGAGCACGCTGTGGGCCTTCTCGTACTCGTTGCGGTGCACGGTGAAGGTGAAGTCGGTGGTGTTATCGTGCGAGACGTTCTGCACGATCATGTCGACTTCGATGTTCGCGGCGCTGATCGGGCCGAGGATCTTGAAGGCAACGCCCGGGGTATCCGGCACGCCGCGAATGGTCAGCTTGGCTTCATCACGGTTGAAGGCGATACCGGAAATGATCGGCTGTTCCATGGATTCCTCTTCATCAATGGTAATGAGGGTACCCGGACCCTCCTTGAAGCTGTGCAACACGCGCAGCGGAACGTTGTACTTGCCGGCGAACTCGACCGAACGGATCTGCAGCACCTTGGAGCCGAGGCTGGCCATCTCCAGCATCTCCTCGAAGGTGATCTTCTCCAGGCGCTGGGCCTGGGGCACCACGCGCGGATCGGTGGTGTAGACGCCATCGACATCGGTGTAGATCTGGCACTCGTCGGCCTTGAGCGCCGCCGCCAGGGCAACGCCGGTGGTGTCGGAGCCGCCACGACCGAGGGTGGTGATGTTGCCGTGCTCGTCGACACCCTGGAAACCTGCCACCACGACCACGCGGCCGGCCTTGAGGTCGGCACGGATCTTCTGGTCATCGATCTGCAGGATGCGCGCCTTGTTGTGCGCGCTGTCGGTGAGGATTCGCACCTGGTTGCCGGTGTAGGACACCGCCGGCACGCCGCGCTTGATCAAGGCCATGGTCAGCAAGGCGATAGTCACTTGCTCGCCGGTCGAGACGATCACGTCCAGTTCGCGGGGAACCGGGTGGTCGCTGATCTGCTTGGCCAGCTCGATCAGGCGATTGGTTTCTCCGCTCATGGCCGACAGCACAACCACCAGGTCAGTGCCTTGCTCGCGGAATTTCTTGACCTTGTCGGCAACCTGCTCGATCCGCTCGATGGAACCGACAGAGGTGCCGCCAAATTTCTGTACGATCAACGCCATTTCAAAGCTGCCTCAGCCCACGATGGGCACCCAATAACAATCCATCACGCCGGGGGCCACTACTAGACAGTGGCCCCCGGTCATCTCAAAGCCCCTGCTCGGCGAACGGCACGGCCAGGGCCAGGGCATCGTCCAGCGCGGCGACGTCGACGCCACCACCCTGGGCCATGTCCGGACGGCCACCGCCCTTGCCACCCACCTTCGCTGCGGCCTGCTTCATCAGGTCGCCGGCCTTGAGTTGGCCGGAGAGGTCCTTGGTCACGCCGGCCACCAGCACGACCTTGCCCTCGTACTCGCTGCCCAGCAGGATCACTGCGTGGCCGAGCTTGTTCTTCAGCTGATCGACCAGGGCCAGCAGGGCCTTGCCGTCCTGCCCATCCAGGCGTGCGGCAAGAACCTTGGCGCCCTTGACCTCAACGGCCGCGTTGGAGAGATCGTCCCCGGCGGCGCTGGCGGCCTTGGCCTGCAGCTGCTCGAGCTGCTTTTCCAGCTGACGGTTGCGCTCGAGCACAGCCGACAGCTTGTCGATCAGGTTGTCACGATTGCCCTTGACCAGCTGCGCAGCTTCCTTGACCTGCTCTTCGGCAGTGTTCAGGTAGGCCAGCGCGGCGGCGCCGGTGATCGCTTCGATACGGCGCACACCCGAGGCCACGCCACCTTCGCTGATGATCTTGAACAGGCTGATATCGCCGGTGCGCTTGGCGTGTATGCCACCGCACAGCTCCACCGAGAAGTCGCCGCCCATGCTCAGCACGCGCACGGTATCGCCGTACTTCTCGCCGAACAGGGCCATGGCGCCCTTGCGCTTGGCGGTTTCGATATCGGTCAGTTCGGTCTGCACCTCGGTGTTCCTGCGCACTTCGCGGTTGACGATCTCTTCCAGCGCCTTGATCTGCTCTGGCTTGACCGCCTCGAAGTGGCTGAAGTCGAAACGCAGGCGCTGGCTGTCGACCAGCGAGCCTTTCTGCTGCACATGCTCGCCCAGCACCTGGCGCAGCGCTTCGTGCAGCAGGTGGGTGGCGGAGTGGTTCAGCGAGGTGGCGTGCTGCACTTCGGCATCGACGCGCGCCTCGACCTGGGCGCCGACACGCAGTTCGCCACTGGCGACCACGCCGTGGTGCAGGAAGGCGCCACCGGTCTTGGTGGTGTCGCGCACGTCGAAGCGCACGCCGCCGGCCTGCAGGTAGCCGGTGTCACCGACCTGGCCGCCGGACTCGGCGTAGAACGGGGTACGGTCCAGGACCACGACGCCCTGCTCGCCTTCACCCAGTCGCTCGACGGCCTGGCCGTCCTTGTACAGGGCAACCACCTTGCCCTGGCCTTCGGTGGTCTCGTAGCCGAGGAAGTCGGTGGCCACGTCGACCTTGACCAGGCTGTTGTAGTCCATGCCGAAGGCGCTGGCGGAACGGGCACGCTCGCGCTGGGCCTCCATTTCGCGCTCGAAACCGGCTTCGTCGATGGTCAGCTCGCGCTCGCGGGCGATGTCGGCGGTCAGGTCCATGGGGAAACCGTAGGTGTCGTACAGCTTGAACACCACGTCGCCCGGGACCACGTCGCCCTGGAGCTGGGCCAGGTCCTGCTCGAGGATGCGCAGGCCCTGCTCGAGGGTCTTGGCGAACTGCTCTTCCTCGGTCTTGAGCACGCGCTCGATGTGCGCCTGCTGGGCCTTGAGCTCGGGGAAGGCATCGCCCATCTCGGCCACCAGGGCCGCGACGATCTGGTAGAAGAAGCTGCCCTTGGCCCCGAGCTTGTTGCCGTGACGGCAGGCGCGGCGGATGATCCGGCGCAGCACGTAGCCACGGCCCTCGTTGGACGGCAGCACGCCGTCGGCGATCAGGAAGCCGCAGGAGCGGATGTGGTCGGCGACCACTTTCAGCGACGGCTGGCCGTCGTTGCTGCAGCCGATGGCCTTGGCCGCGGCCGCCAGCAGGTTGCGGAACAGGTCGATCTCGTAGTTCGAGTGCACGTGCTGCATGACCGCACTGATGCGCTCCAGGCCCATGCCGGTATCCACCGACGGTGCCGGCAGCGGATGCAGCACGCCGTCGGCGGTGCGGTTGAACTGCATGAAGACGTTGTTCCAGATCTCGATGTAGCGGTCACCGTCTTCTTCCGGCGAACCGGGTGGGCCGCCCCAGATTTCCGGGCCGTGGTCGTAGAAGATCTCGGTGCACGGGCCGCAAGGGCCGGTGTCGCCCATGGTCCAGAAGTTGTCGGAGGCGTAGGGCGCGCCCTTGTTGTCGCCGATGCGCACCATGCGCTCGGCCGGGACGCCGATTTCCTTGGTCCAGATGTCGTAGGCTTCGTCGTCGCTCTCGTAGACGGTGACCCACAGCTTGTCCTTGGGCAGGTTCAGCCACTTGTCCGAGGTCAGGAAGGTCCAGGCGAAGGTGATCGCGTCGCGCTTGAAGTAATCGCCGAAGCTGAAGTTGCCCAGCATCTCGAAGAACGTGTGATGACGCGCCGTGTAGCCGACGTTTTCCAGGTCGTTGTGCTTGCCGCCGGCGCGCACGCACTTCTGGCTGCTGACCGCACGGGTGTAGGCGCGCTTTTCCTGCCCGAGGAAGCAGTCCTTGAACTGGTTCATGCCGGCGTTGGTAAACAGCAAGGTCGGGTCATTGCCCGGGATCAGGGAGCTGGAGGCGACTCGAGTATGCCCCTGCTCCTCGAAGAAGCGAAGGAAGGCTTCACGGATTTCTGCGCTTTTCATAGGTTCTTCCACGGAAACGGCGGCCCTTTAAGGCAAACACGTCGAATCGACGAAACGACGGCAAAGGGCCGCATTATATCGGTCCTGCAGTCTCGGTGCAGTGTGTTTATGCGATGGAAACCGCCGTTTGGACGGATTTTCAGGTCGGCACGAACAAAATCATGAGTGGGATGCTATAGCCTGCCTTTCGCCACTGGCAAGCCAATTACGACCCAGGTAGGCGGAAAATGGAACAGCTGGTGAAACAAGGGACTTTCATCAGCGAAGGGATCCAAAAACAGCGGCGCCTGTGCTGCCATTTGGGGCCGCTTCGCGCCCCAGCTTGACGCGCCGCCTACCGATCAGCCCAGCCGCTGTCCAGAATCCGGCACGATCAGGATCCCGGCCCGCAGCCCATTGCGGACCCTGGGGTTGGGGAAGATGATCCGCGCCCCCTCCTCCTCGACGATCCAGCGGGTCTCGGCCAGGTCCTCGGCCAGCAGGTAACCCTTGCTGAGCTCGGAGAAGTTCTCGATGTCCGCCGGCAGGTGCAGGTGGAAGCTGTCGCTGTGCTTGATGATCTCGCGGGCGACGCTGAACAGTTGCAGGCCATCGAGACTCTCGTCGGTCTCCGGCTCGTTGCCCTCGATGATCTGTACCAGGCGGGCTTCCAGGCGGTCGAGGTTGACCTGCTGGTTGTGGCCGAACGGCCGTGCCTTGCCCAGTTCCAGGGTGAAGGCCTCGGCCTCCAGTTGTTCGTAGGTGAAGGCACTGAAGGTGATCGATGCCTTGTTCTGCAACAGCACCGCCTCCATGCCGGCCGCGTGCAGGCGCGCCAGCTCACGACGGGAGTGCTGGCGGCCTTCCTTGTACGGGTAGAGCGCGAACTGCTCGATCTTCGAACCACGGATCGCCGTGTGCAGGTCGTAGTGCAGGCGCGTGCGCTCCGGCTGGCTGAAGAACACCCGGGCGAACTGCTCCAGCTCCGCCGCGCGCAGGGCCTCGGCGCCACTGGACAACTCGTGGCGGCCATTGAACAGGCGGTTGATGTCTTGCTCGACGTAGCGCTCGCCCTTGCGAATCGCCTCAGGGTTGCCGAACAGGAACAACACCCGCGCCCGCGGCTTGATGTCGCCTCGGGCCACGCCATGCAGCAGCGCGTCGAGCAACTCGATGGGCGCGGTCTCGTTGCCATGGATACCCGCCGACAGCAGCAGGTCCAGGCCATTGTCCTTGCCCTGCGGCGGACGCACCTCGAGGGCGCCCTCCCCCAGCCAGCGCAAGCGCACACCCTCGACCGTCACTTGCGTCTTCTCGGCCGGTTCATGATCGGCCAGGGTCAGGTCAAGCAATTTGCCGAGGGCGAGCATAGGGCGTTTCCTTAGTGGTTATGACCGCAGTCCGGGCCGTGCACGTGGTCGTCGTCGCCAACCTCGGCCGGTTCCATCTCCAGTTGCAGGCTGACCAGGTTGGTGGCCATGGGGCGCAGCAACAGGTTGGCGTACTCGGTGTCGTCTTCCTCGACGTCGACGCCGATCAGCAGTTGGCCACGGCCGTCCTGCTGGATCCACACCTCCTTGCCTTGCCAGACCACGGCAAAGCGGGTGCAGGAGGTTTCCAGCTGGGTACCGTCGTCGTCTTCGAGGATCAGGCGCAGGGCGTCGGACATTGCAAATTCTCTCTTCAAGGTTGGCGTTGGAATGGATAGACCGGGCCCAGCTTGAGTATCTGGGTCAGCTCATCCAGGGCTGTACGGCACTCGTCCAGCAGTTGCGGGTCGGCCAGGTCCGCTTCGCCCAGGCGATCGCGGTAGTGCTTGTCGACCCACTGCACCAGGGTGTCGTACAGCGGCGCGGTCATGATAACGCCTGGATTGACCGCCGCCAGTTCGGTTTCCTTCAGGGCCACGCGCAAACGCAGGCAAGCCGGGCCACCGCCGTTCTGCATGCTCTGCTTGAGGTCGAACACCTTGACCTCCTTCACCGCGCCGCCCTGGCGGGTCAGCTGTCCCAGGTAGGCCCAGACCCGTTCGTTGTTGCGGCACTCCTCCGGCACCACCAGCAGCATGGAGCCGTCGTCGCGAGACAGCAGCTGGCTGTTGAACAGGTAGGAACGCACCGCGTCCTCCACCGTCACCGCCGAGCGCGGCACGCGAATCGCCTGGAACCGGCCGCCCTTGCTGGCCAGTTTAGCTTGCAGCTGGCCAAGCACCGTATCGGTCTCGAGGAAGGCATCCTCGTGGTAGAACAGCACCTCGCCGTTGCCCACCGAGATCACGTCGTTGTGGAACACGCCCTGGTCGATCACCGCCGGGTTCTGTTGAGCGTAGACCACACCGTCCTCGGCCAGGCCATGCAGCCTTGCCACGGCCTGGGAGGCTTCCAGGGTCTGGCGCGCCGGATACTTCTGCGGCGCGGGATAGCGGCTGTCGAAGGCGCTGCGGCCATAGACGAAGAACTCCACGCCCGGCTCGCCATAGGCCCGGCAGAAACGGGTATGGTTGGCTGCCCCCTCGTCGCCGAACTGGGCCACCGCCGGCAGCGCCGGATGGTGGGCGAAATGCTTGTCGTCGGCGAACATGGCCGCCAGCACGCGGCTGGTGGTGGGGTGCTCGATGCTGCGGTGGTACTTGCAGTTGAGGTTGGCGGCGGTGAAATGCACGCGGCCATCGGCAGTGTCGGCACTGGGGCTGACCGTGGCGGCGTTGGCCACCCACATGCTCGACGCCGAGCAACTGGCCACCAGCAGGGGCATGGCCTCCTGGGCGGCGCGACGGATCACCTCGGCATCGCTGCCCGAAAAGCCCAGGCGGCGCAGCGCGGCCACGTCCGGTCGCTCCTGCGGGGCGAGCACGCCCTGCTTGAAGCCCATGTCAGCCAGCGCCTTCATCTTCGCCAGGCCCTGGCGCGCCGCCTCACGCGGGTTGGAAACCTGCTGGCTGTTGCTCTGCGAAGCCACGTTGCCGTAGGACAGGCCGCCGTAGTTGTGGGTCGGCCCCACCAGGCCATCAAAATTCACTTCATAGGATTTCATCGGCTAGGCTCCGAGACCGGTTGTTATAGGGTGACGCCCGGCGTCAGGGTCGCCGGCAAGGCCAGGCTGGCGGTCTCCAGCGAAGCCACAGGGTAGGCACAGTAGTCGGCCGCGTAGTAGGCACTGGCGCGGTGGTTGCCGCTGGCGCCGACGCCACCGAACGGCGCGCTGCTGGCGGCGCCGGTCAACTGCTTGTTCCAGTTGACGATACCGGCGCGGCTGCGCAGCCAGAAATGCTGGTAGCGCGCCCGGGAGTCGGACAGCAGGCCGGCGGCCAGGCCGTACTGGGTGTTGTTGGCCTCGTCGATCGCGGCCTCGAAATCGGCGTAGCGGATCACCTGCAGCAGCGGGCCGAAGAACTCTTCGTCCGGGCGCTCGGCCACGCCGGTCACATCGAGGATGCCAGGGGTCAGCAGGGCGGCCTCGGCCTGTGGCTGGGTCATTTCCAGCAGCGCCACGGCCCCTTTGCCCAGCAGTTCGGCCTGGGCCGCGAGCAAGGCGCGCGCCGCCTGCAACGAGATCACCGAGCCCATGAACGGCGCCGGTTGCTGGTCGAAGGCACCGACGCTGATGCCACGGCTCACCTCGACCAGGCGCTCGACCAGCGAATCGCCCCAGGCGCCCTGCGGCACCAGCAGGCGCCGGGCACAGGTGCAGCGCTGGCCCGCCGAGATGAAGGCCGACTGGATGATGGTGTAGACCGCCGCATCCAGGTCCTTGACCTCGTCCACCAGCAGCGGGTTGTTGCCGCCCATCTCCAGGGCCAGGATCTTGTCCGGTCGCCCGGCGAACTGCTGGTGCAGCAGGTTGCCGGTGCGGCTGGAGCCGGTGAAGAACAGCCCGTCGATGCCCGGGTTCGCCGCCAGGGCCATGCCAGTCTCGCGCGCGCCCTGGACCAGGTTGAGCACGCCTGCCGGCAGGCCGGCGTCGATCCAGCAGCGGACGGTCAGCTCGGCGACCTTGGGGGTCAGCTCGCTGGGCTTGAACACCACGCAGTTGCCCGCCAGCAGGGCCGGAACGATATGGCCATTGGGCAGGTGGCCGGGGAAGTTGTACGGGCCGAACACAGCCACCACGCCATGGGGCTTGTGCCGCAGCACGGCGCTGGCGTCGCCCAGTGGGCCGCTCTTCTCGCCGGTGCGTTCGCGGTAGCTCTGCACCGAGATGGCCACCTTGTTGACCATGCTGGTGACTTCGGTGGCCGACTCCCACAGCGGCTTGCCGGTTTCCTCGCCGATGCAGCGGGCGAGCTCGTCGGCATGGGCCTTGAGCTGGTCGGCGAACGCCTCGAGCACGCCGATGCGCGCATCCAGGCTCAACTGCGCCCAACCAGGGAAGGCCTGGCGGGCCGCTTGCACGGCAGCCTCGACCTGGGCTGGGTCGGCACCCTGCCCTTCCCAGACCACCGCCTGGGTAACGGGGTTGAGCGATTGCAGGGCATCGCCCTGCCCGGCCTGCCAATGGCCGGCGATGTAATGCGTGGTCATGGGTTGGCCTCCCGGCTGGCGGACAGCGGCACGGCGCGCACATGGTCACCGGCGCCCAGGCGCAGGCGCTTGGCGGTCAACGGATCGACCACCAGGGTGCCGGCCGCCAGGCGCGCGGGCGCGGCGGTGATGCGGCAGTCCTCGCGCTTGCGGTTGTGGATCAGGTAAGGGGTGGCATCGTCGCCCGGCGTGCCCACGGCCAGCACCAGGGTCTGGCTGTCGCGCACGGCACGGATCTTCGAGGTCTCGCACTCGATGGCGGGGCCGGCGTCGAAGATGTCGACGTAGCCCTGGTAGCTGAAGCCTTCGCGCTTGAGCATGGCCAGGGCCGGCTCGGTGTCGCTGTGCACCCGGCCGATGACGTTGCGCGCGGCCTCCGACAGGAAGCAGGTGTACAGCGGGAACTTGGGCATCAGCTCGGCGATGAACGACTTGTTACCCACCCCGGTGAGGTAGTCGGCCTGGCTGAACTCCATCTTGAAGAAGTGCCGGCCCAGGCTTTCCCAGAACGGCGAGCGACCGCTTTCGTCGGACATGCCGCGCATCTCGGCGATGATCTTGTTGCCGAACAGCTCGGGGAACTCGGCGATGAACGACAGGCGCGCCTTGGACAGCAGACGGCCGTTGAGGCCGGTGCGATAGTCGCTGCGCAGGAACAACGAGCACAGCTCGGAGTTGCCGGTCAGGTCGTTGGCCAGGAACAGGGTGGGGATCTCGCGGTAGATCTTCAGCTCCTGGGAGGCGCTGACGGTCAGGCCGACCCGGTAGTTGTACCAGGGCTCGCGCAGGCCGACCGCCCCGGCGATGGCGCAGATGCCGACCACCAGGCCTTCGTCGTTCTCCAGCACGAACAGGTAGTCGGTATCGCCGCGCTCGGCTTCGCCGCGAAAGCTCTTCTCGGCCCAGCCGACACGCTGTTCGAGGCGCTCCTCGTTGGCCGGCAAGGTGGTCAGCCCGGTCGTGCCGGTGCTGCGTGCCAATTCGATCAGCGCGGGTAAATCGCTGCTGCGTACGGGACGAACGATCATGCTATCTCCTTGTGCGGTGGCCTGTGCCTGCCGCGAATCTCTCTGTTGCGGGTCCTGGCCTGGGCTATCCGTGCCCGGGCCTCAGACGGCCACCAGGCGAACGCTGCCGCCATCGCCGACGCCCAGCGCCTCGGCGGCCTCCAGGCCCAGGCTGAGCGGCTTGCCCGGCACCCAGTCCAGTTCCAGCAGCACGGCGCGGTAGTCCTGCAGTTGGCCGTTGCACACCAGGTACGGACGGCCGCCCTTGACCTGGCTGTCGTCGAGCCTGACCGGCACCACCCGGCTCTGGGCGATCGAGCGGATGCCCGAGACCCGGGCATGCAGGGTCGGGCCGCCGTCGAAGATGTCGATGTAGTGCTCGGTCTCGAAGCCTTCGCGCATGAGGATGTCGAAGGTGATCTGCGCCCGCGGGTGAACCTGGCCCATGGCTTCCTGGGCCGCGTCCGGCAGCAGCGGCACGTAGATCGGGTAATGAGGCATCAGTTCGGCGAGGAAGGTACGGCTCTTGAGCCCGCACAGCCGCTCGGCCTCGGCGTAGTTCAAGTCGAAGAAGTTGCGACCGATGGCATCCCAGAACGGCGACTCGCCTTGCTCGTCGCTGTAGCCGACGATCTCGGTGACCACCGAATCGGCGAAGCGCTCGGGATGCGAGGCCATGAACAGCAGGCGGCCACGGGAGTTGAGCTCGGCCCAGGCACTGTTCACCAGCTCCGGCAGCACGTAGAAGCTGGTCAGCAGGCTGTTGCCGGTCAGGTCGTGGCACAGCGACAGGACATGGATCTTGTTGTGGATCTTCAGCTCCCGCGAGGCATGCACGAAGGTCTCGTTGCGGAAGCTGTAGAACGGCTCGGAATAACCGGCCGAGGCGACGATGGCCGAGCAGCCGGCGAGCTTGCCGGTCTCGCTGTCTTCGAGCACGAAGAAGTAGCTCTCCTCGCCATTGAAGCTGACCTCGGCGGCGAAGGACGTCTCCGAGGCGGCGATCTTGTCACCCAGGCGACTGGCGTCGTCCGGCAGCGAGGTGACACCAATGGGGCTGTCTGCAGCCATGCGCTGCACTTCGTTCAGATCAGCCATTTGCGCGGGGCGCATCACCAGCATGGTGTCACTCCTTTCGGGAAAACGGGCCAACAGCGTCGGCACGGAAAAACGGCGTGCGCCTGCGGGCGCACGCACTGGAATTCAGGTATCGCCGGCCCGTGCCCGATGGCACAGGCCGGCGAAAGGACCGCAGGCCGGTATCAGCCCTGGGTCAGCGTGGCTACGGCGCGCTCGAAGCGCTCCAGGCCTTCGTCGATATCGGCGTCCTCGACCACCAGGCTCGGCGCGAAACGCACCACGTCCGGGCCGGCCTGCAGGACCATCACGCCTTGCTTCTCGGCGGCATTGAGCACGTCCTTGGCCTTGCCCTTCCAGGCGTCGCTGAGCACGCAGCCGATCAGCAGACCCACACCACGCACCTGGGTGAACAGGCCGAACTGCTGGCCGATCTTCTCCAGGCGGGCCTTGAAGCGCTCATGCTTGGCCTTGATACCGGCGAGCGTCTCGGGGGTATTGACCACGTCCAGCACGGCGCAGGCCACGGCACAGGCCAGCGGGTTGCCGCCATAGGTGGTGCCGTGGGTGCCGACGGCCAGGTGCTTGGCCAGGTCGGTAGTGGTCAGCATGGCCCCGATCGGGAAGCCGCCGCCCAGGCTCTTGGCGCTGGTCAGGATATCCGGGGTCACGCCGTAGTGCTGGTAGGCGTACAGCGAACCGGTGCGGCCGACGCCCGTCTGCACCTCGTCGAAGATCAGCAGGGCGTTGTGCTCGTCACACAGCTTGCGCGCGCCTTCCAGGTAGGCCTTGTCGGCCGGGACCACGCCGCTCTCGCCCTGGATCGGCTCGATCACCACGGCGCAGGTCTTGTCGGAGATCTGCGCCTTGAGCGCTTCCAGGTCGTTGTACGGGACATGGCTGATGCCGGTGATCTTCGGGCCGAAGCCGTCGGAATACTTGGGCTGGCCACCGACGCTGACGGTGAACAGGGTGCGACCGTGGAAACTGTTCACGGTGGCGATGATCTCGTGTTTCTCCGGGCCGAAGCGGTCGTGGGCGACGCGACGGGCCAGCTTGAACGCGGCCTCGTTGGCCTCGGCGCCGGAGTTGCAGAAGAAGGCGCGCTCGGCGAAGGTCGCGTCCACCAGCTTGTGGGCCAGGCGCAGGGCCGGCTCGTTGGTGAAGACGTTGGATACGTGCCAGAGCGTGTTGGCCTGCTCGGTCAGGGCCTTGACCAGTGCCGGGTGGCAGTGCCCCAGGGCGTTGACCGCGATGCCGCCGGCGAAGTCGATCAGCTCGCGACCCGACTGGTCCCATACTCGGGAGCCTGCGCCGCGCACAGGGATGAAGGCCGCCGGGGAATAGTTGGGGACCATGACCTGGTCGAAATCGGCACGTTGCACCGGGGCTTGCTCAACGGACATCTGAGTCTCCTGAAGAGGAACGCTGGCCTGGAAGTGGCGAGCGATGGGGGGATTGTAAGGACTGATCGGCGCCTGTCCTTGCTGCCAGGCGACAACTTGTTACAGCGCCAAACCCTGTTTTACCGAGGCTTTCGGCAATGCGACAAACATTGTCGCAATCGCGCAGTGTAGCGGGAGGCGGGGGTGACGGGGAGATGGGAAGGTAAATTGGGAGAACGGATGTTCACTGCGGCATCGGTGTTGTCGGCTTGCCTCGATGCCGGTCAGTTACAAACGGGGATTTGTAATCCTGGGGCCGCTTCCCCCCCCGTGCAAAGGACTATCAGCTGCGCTCGGCCGGCGCCGAACTCAACTCGAACGGGCTGCTGCTACGCCGCTGGTTGCGGTCTTCCCGCGGCGTGGCGCCGAAGAAGTTGCGGTAGGCGCTGGAGAAATGCGGCCCGGACGAAAAACCGCAGGACAGCCCGATCTGGATGATCGACTTGCTGGTCTGCATCAGCATCTGCCGCGCCTTGTTCAGGCGCAGCTCCAGGTAGTACTGGCTGGGCACGCGATTGAGGTACTGCTTGAAGATCCGCTCCAGTTGTCGCCGAGAGACGCACACATGTTGGGCGATCTCGTCGGTGGTCAACGGCTCCTCGATGTTGGCCTCCATCAGCAGCACGGCCTGGGTCAGCTTGGGATGGCTGGAGCCAAGGCGGTTCTGCAGCGGAATACGCTGGCGCTCGCCGCCCTCGCGGATGCGCTCGACCACCAGCTCCTCCGACACCGCCCCCGCCAGCTCCGCACCATGGTCGCGGGCCAGCACCGCCAGCAACAGGTCGGTCACGGCCATGCCGCCGCAGGCAGTCAGGCGGTCGCGGTCCCAGTCGAACAGATGGCTGGTGGCGATGACCTTGGGGAAGCGCTCGACGAAATCATCCTGCCAGCGCCAGTGCACCGCCGCCCGGTAGCCATCGAGCAAACCCAGGGCCGCCAACGGATAGACCCCGGCGGACAGCCCGCCGATCATGCAACCACTGCGCGCCACTTGCTTGAGCGCGGCCGACAAGGCCGCTCCCACGGCCAGCGGCGGCTCGTCCGCCAGCAAGAACAGCTTCTGGCAACCCTCCAAGCGGCCATTCCAGGGCTCGCCCGGCAGGCGCCAGGCGCCCTCCTCGGCCGCCTCGGCTTGGAGGAAGGCCAACTCGTAGACCACATCCGGGTGCACGTGCTGGGCAACCCGCAACACTTCCTCGGCCAGCGCCAGGGTCAGCGGCCTGGTGCCGGGCCAGATGAGAAATCCGATTCGCTGGGTGGTCATGGGTCGTGGTCCGAAACCTGGGTCGTTCGTGTCTGTGGCGCCGGGTCAGGCTGCGCTCGCTGCGCAGCATGCCCTATCCTGGTGCAAAGGTGCAGCTTTTTACTTCAGGCTGCCGGAGAGGAACTGCTTGAGACGCTCCGATTGCGGGTTGACCAGCACCTCGCGCGGGTTGCCGCTCTCCTCCACCAGGCCTTTGTGCAGGAACACCAACTGGTTGGAGACCTCGCGGGCGAAGCCCATCTCATGGGTCACCACCACCATGGTGCGGCCTTCCTGGGCCAGGGCCTGCATGACCTTGAGCACATCGCCCACCAGTTCGGGGTCGAGCGCCGAGGTCGGCTCGTCGAACAGCATCACCTCCGGTTCCATGGCCAGGGCCCGGGCGATCGCCACCCGCTGCTGCTCCCCCCCGGACATATGCCCCGGGAAGGCGTCCTTGCGATGGGCCACGCCGACCTTGGCCAGGTAGTGTTCGGCCTTCTCCAGCGCCTCCTTCTTGTTCACCCCCAGCACATGCACCGGCGCCTCGATGACGTTCTCCAGGGCGGTCATGTGCGACCACAGGTTGAAGTGCTGGAACACCATCGACAGGCGCGAACGCATACGCTGCAACTGCTTCGGGTCGACGGCCTTGAGCGCGCCATCCTTGCCGGCGACCATCTTCAGCTCTTCGTTGTTGAGCAGGATCCTGCCGGCATGGGGCTGCTCGAGCAGGTTGATGCAGCGCAGGAAGGTCGATTTGCCCGAGCCGCTGGAGCCGATGATGCTGATCACATCGCCTGCCTTGGCCGCGAGCGACACGCCCTTGAGCACTTCGTGGCTGCCATAGCGCTTGTGCAGGTCTTGGACTTGGAGTTTGTACATGCTGTCGGTTCTCACAGAGCGTTCAGTGCTTGCGCGGCGCCAGGTAGCCGAGCCAGCGGCGTTCGGCCATCTTGAACAGGCGCACGAGGATGAAGGTCAGGCACAGGTAGAACACGCCCGCCGTGATGTAGGCCTCGAAAGGCAGGTAGTACTGGGCATTGACGGTGCGCGCCGCGCCGGTGATGTCGATCAGGGTGACGATCGACGCCAGGCTGGTGGTCTGCAGCATCATGATCACTTCGTTGCTGTACTGCGGCAGCGCCCGGCGCAAGGCCGAAGGCAGCAGGATGCGCCGGTACATCTTCATGCGCGACATGCCCACCGCCTTGGCAGCCTCGATCTCGCCATGGGGCGTGGCCTTGAGGCTGCCGGCGATGATCTCGGCGGTGTAGGCGCTGGTATTGATGGCGAAGGCCAGGCAGGCGCAGAAGGTCGCGCTGGACAGCCACGGCCAGAGGAAACTCTCGCGCACCGCCTCGAACTGGGCCAGGCCATAGTAGATCAGGAACAGCTGCACCAGCATCGGCGTGCCGCGGATCACATAGGTGTACAGCCAGGCGGTCATGTTCACCAGCGGCTGCTTCGACACCCGCATCAGGCCCAGCGGAATGGCCGCCAGCAAGCCAAAGAACAACGACAGCGCCAGCAGCTTGATGGTGGTCAGCAGCCCGCCGAGGTACAGCGGCATCGCCTCCCAGATCACGTTGTAGTCGAAGATCATAGTTCAGCCGCCTTTACGCCCACCGAGTAGCGCTTCTCGAGATACTTCAGCGCCAGCAGCGAGACGCTGGTGAGCACCAGGTACAGGGCCGCTACCGCCAGGAAGAAGGTGAAAGGCTCGCGGGTGGCGTCGGCCGCCTGCTTGGCCTTGAACATCATGTCCTGCAGGCCGACCACCGAGATCAGCGCCGTGGCTTTGGTCAGCACCAGCCAGTTGTTGGTGAAGCCGGGGATCGCCAGGCGGATCATCTGCGGCACCATGATGCGGAAGAACACCTGCCGGCTGCTCATGCCATAGGCCACGCCCGCCTCGGCCTGGCCCTTGGGAATGCCGAGGAAGGCACCGCGGAAGGTTTCCGAGAGGTACGCGCCGAAGATGAAGCCCAGGGTACCGATACCGGCAGCCAACGGGTTCAGGTCGATGTAGTCGTCGTAGCCGAGCAACGGCGCGACCCGGTTGAGCACGTCCTGGCCGCCATAGAAGATCAGCAGGATCAGCACCAGGTCCGGGATGCCACGGATCACCGTGGCATACAGGTCGCCCAGCCAGGCCAGCCAGCGCACCGGCGACAAGCGCAACGACACGCCGATCAGGCCAAGCACGATGGCCAGGGCCATCGACGACAGGGCGAGCTGCAGCGTCAGCCACGCCCCGTCGAGGATGACTGCCCCGTAGCCTTTCAACATGATTGGGATTCCTCAGGGCTTGGGAATGAAAAATGGTGCAAACCTCAGAGCTTCTGCTGTTTGCACCATTGCACAGGTGAAACTCGACGTCTTACTGGGCGTCCGGCCCGTAGATGTCGAAGTTGAAGTACTTGTCCTGGATCTTTTTGTACTTGCCGTTGGCACGGATCGCATCGATCGCGGCGTTGATACGCTCGCGGTTGGCGTTGTCGCCCTTGCGCACGGCGATGCCGACGCCGTCGCCGAAGTACTTCACGTCGGTGAAGGACGGGCCGACGAAGGCGAAGCCCTTGCCGGCGTCGGTCTTGAGGAAACCGTCTTCGAGCAGGGTGGCATCGGCCACGGTGCCGTCCAGGCGGCCAGCGGCGACGTCCAGGTAGATTTCGTTCTGGGTGCCGTACGGCACGACGGTGGCGCCCTGCGGAGCCAGGACTTCCTTGGCGAAGCGGTCATGGATCGAGCCGCGCTGCACACCGATCTTCTTGCCCTTCAGCTCGACCAGGCTGTCGCTGACGGTGGTGCCTTCCTTCATGACCAGGCGTGCCGGGGTCAGGTAGTAGCGCTTGGTGAAGTCGACCGACTTCTTGCGGTCCTCGGTGATCGACATGGACGAGAGGATGGCGTCGATCTTGCGCACCTTCAGCGCCGGGATCAGGCCGTCGAACTCTTGCTCGACCCAGGTGCACTTGGCTTTCATCTCTTCGCACAGGGCGTTGCCGATGTCGTAGTCGAAACCGGCGATGCTGCCATCGGGCTGCTTGAAGGCGAAGGGTGGGTAGGCGGCCTCGATACCGATCTTCAACGGTTTTTCATCGGCCTGCGAACCCAGGGACAACACGGACAGCGCAAGGGCGCCAAGCAGTGCGAGCTTCTTCATCTGGTAACTCCATCGGTACGGGGCAATACAAGGCAGGTGTAACGGCTGCCCGATATGCGAATGGGTACAACGCGAGCCGCAGGGGGTATCGACCAAGGTCGCAGACCACGAGCGAGTGAGTGGCATTTTAACGACAGGCGGGTAGTCGATATTTCTTCAAAGCGACAACTAGTTACAGAAGCGCCAGGAACCACGGCGGACGATATTGACAGCCCTTGCATATTATGCAAGAGCAAAAGAAAAATAACCCATAAGCCAAGCAATAACCGGGCCTATTATTGGCAAACCCTTGTAGTCCGGCAAGCGCAGCGTGCCGTCGCGTACGAAATGCCTGCAGAATCGCCCTACAATGGCACACGAATGTTTCTACTCGCCCCGCTTCTGAGCGAAATTGGGTAGCCCAAGGGGTTACCGATGGATGTCGGGTAACAAAAGCAAACACCTCGCCAAAGACGTAAGTTCACTGAAGCCCCGCCGACCCGTACCGGGGCCGCCTTGCGCCCCATCGCGACACAAGGCCGCTCCCGCACCGTTCATGCAACGCCCATTGTCGGGCGCTACACGGACACCGCGGGAGCGGCCTTGTGTCGCGAATGGACTGCAAGGCAGCCCCGATTCACATCAGGCTGACGCGAGCCCCATTGCCTTGTGGGTATCGATCAGGTGCTGCACCACACCCGGGTCGGCCAGGGTCGAGATATCCCCCAGCGCGTCGTACTCGCCGGTCGCGATCTTGCGCAAAATACGGCGCATGATCTTGCCCGAACGGGTCTTCGGCAGCCCCGGCGCCCACTGGATCACATCCGGCGAGGCGATCGGGCCGATCTCCTTGCGCACCCAGTTCTTCAGCTCCAGACGCAGTTGCTCGCTCGGCTCCACGCCGGCGTTGAGGGTGACATAGACATAGATGCCCTGCCCCTTGATGTCGTGCGGCACACCGACCACCGCCGCCTCGGCGACCTTCGAGTGGGCGACCATCGCGCTCTCGATCTCGGCGGTGCCCATGCGGTGGCCGGAGACGTTGAGCACGTCGTCGACACGGCCGGTGATCCAGTAGTAGCCGTCCTCGTCGCGACGCGCACCGTCACCGGTGAAGTACATGCCACGGAAGGTCTTGAAGTAGGTGTCGACGAAGCGGTCGTGGTCGCCGTACAGCGAGCGCGACTGACCCGGCCAGGAGTCGAGGATGACCAGGTTGCCCTCGGCGGCGCCTTCGATCAGGTTGCCCAGGTTGTCCACCAGCGCCGGCACCACGCCGAAGAACGGACGGGTCGCCGAGCCTGGCTTCAGGCCAGTGGCGCCCGGCAGCGGGCTGATCAGGATGCCGCCAGTCTCGGTCTGCCACCAGGTGTCGACGATCGGGCAGCGCTCCTTGCCGACGGTCTGGTAGTACCAGTTCCAGGCCTCGGGGTTGATCGGCTCGCCCACCGAGCCCAGCAGGCGCAGGCTGGAGCCATCGGCGCCGGCGACCGCCGCCTCGCCCTCGGCCATCATCGCGCGGATGGCGGTCGGCGCGGTGTAGAGAATGTTGACCTTGTGCTTGTCGATGATCTTCGACACCCGAGTGATGTCCGGGTAGTTCGGCACGCCCTCGAACAGCAGCGTGGTGGCGCCGTTGGCCAGCGGGCCATAGACGATGTAGCTGTGGCCGGTGACCCAGCCCACGTCGGCGGTGCACCAGTAGACTTCGCCCGGGCGATAGTCGAAGACCCGCTCATGGGTCAGCGCGGCGTACACCAGATAGCCGCCGGTGGTGTGCAGCACGCCCTTGGGCTTGCCGGTGGAGCCGGAGGTATAAAGGATGAACAGCGGCTCCTCGGCGCCCATTTCCTTCGGCGCGCAATGGCTGGAGGCGACTTTCATCAGGTCTTCGTACCAGATGTCGCGGTGCTGGTGCCAGGCGATCTCGCCACCGGTGCGCTTGCACACGATGATCTTCTGCACGCTGCTGGTTTCAGGGTTGGTCAGGGCCAGGTCGACATTGGCCTTGAGCGGCGTATGGCGGCCACCGCGCACGCCTTCGTCGGCCGTGATCACCACCTTGGAGCGGCAGTCGATGATGCGGCCGGCCAGGGCCTCGGGCGAGAAGCCACCGAATACCACCGAGTGGATCGCGCCGATACGGGCACAGGCCAGCATGGCCACCACGGCTTCCGGGATCATCGGCATGTAGATGGTCACCACGTCGCCACGGTGCACGTCCTGGCCACGCAGGGCGTTGGCGAACTTGCAGACCTGCTCGTGCAACTCGCGGTAGGTGATGTTGCGGCTTTCGGAAGGGTCGTCGCCTTCCCAGATGATGGCGACCTGGTCACCACGCTCTTCCAGGTGGCGGTCCAGGCAGTTGTAGGAAACGTTCAGAGTGCCGTCAGCGAACCATTTGATGTCGACATGGTGATCGTCGAAGGAGGTCTGCTTGACCTTGGTGAAAGGCTTGATCCAGTCCAGGCGCTGGGCCTGCTCACGCCAGAAGCCGTCCGGGTTGATCACCGATTGCTGGTACATGGCCTTGTAGGTGGCCTCGTCGGTCAGGGTACTGGCCGCAACCTCGGGACGAACGGGATACAGTGGAGCCGCACTCATCTGTTTTACCTCGGTGTAATAGTTGTTTTTGTATGAAACCGTTTGTAACTGTACCAGAGCGGCAAAGGCCATTCGACGTTGGTAGTACCAAGGCCGGTATTTTTCCCTGTCGCGCGAGGCGAGCGCTCTAGTTGGCGCACTCCAGCCCAGCACACAGGGCGGGGGCAGATTTTTGCCGGGGATTGTTACAGATTCTGTCAAAAGACTTTATCAAAAGTCCCTCTGTTTCAGCCTCTGGCACCCCCATAGAATTCACCTCGCCAGCAATGGCAAGGCGATTAACTTCTTGTAACAGCCCCCACGAAGGCATGTTAATCCCCCGCTAATTTCGATAGTTGAAAACTGGATGTACTCGCGGCGCCACAAGCGCCGCGTGCCCCCTCACGACCTTAGACAGGTAAATTGAAAATGAAAGCTTTACTGGTATTGGTACTTGGTGGTCTTTGCAGCGCGGCGATGGCCGACGAAGTTGCAAAGGATGCCGAGCAGATTCCGGTTGAACAGTACAGTTATTCGCAGCACCTGGACATTGCCCGGGTCATCTCCATGAGCGAAGTACCCAATGTCTGCGAAGTGGTGCCTGCACGCATGACCTACGAAGATTCCAAGGGCCAGAAGCACATTCTCGAATACCGTGTGATGGGCAACGGCTGCTCCAACGGTTGAGGCGCCTTGCCTTCTTTGGGGCCGCGAAGCGGCCCCAAAATGACAACCGAGCGTCTTCGCAAAAGGGCTGCATGACAGCCCCGATATGAACCTGGTTCTACTCGGCTGTTTTATTGAGCGAATAATCACGCAACTTATTGGCAATCGTCGTATGGGAAACGCCCAACCGCTTGCCCAATGCCCGACTACTTGGAAACTCGCTCATCAAACTTTCCAGTACGGCTTTTTCAAAACGCCCGACAATTTCCGAAAGATCCCCCTCCAGTGAAAACTCACCCAAGGGTTGACGCGCACCATAATCCGGCAGGCGAATATGTTCGCCTTTCACCACACCGCCCTCGCACAACGACACAGCCTGAAACAGCACGTTCTCCAATTGCCGCACGTTACCCGGCCAGTGGTACTGGCCCAGCTTTTCCATCGCCGCTGGCGCCAGGTGCGGCATCGGGCAGCCGATCTGCCGGCTGGCCTGGTCGAGGAAGTGCTGCACCAGGCCCTCCAGGCCATCCATGCATTCGCGCAGCGGCGGGATGTGCAACGACAGTACGTTCAGGCGATGGTAGAGGTCCTGGCGAAACTCGCCACGGGCGCACAGTTCGGACAGGTCCACCTGGGTGGCGCAGATCACCCGCACGTCCAAGTACACCTCCTCGTCGCTGCCGACCCGCCGGAAGCAGCCATCCTGTAGGAAGCGCAGCAGCTTGACCTGCAGGCGCGGGCTCATTTCCCCCACCCCGTCGAGGAACAACGTGCCGCCCGCCGTCAGCTCCAGCAGCCCCAGCTTGCCCTCGGCGCGCGCGCCCTCGAACGCGCCCGGGCCGTAGCCGAACAGCTCGGTCTCGGCCATGGACTCCGGCAGGCCGGCGCAGTTGAGCGCCATCAGTGGCGCCTGGCCGCGCGGGCTGGCCAAGTGGCAGGCGCGGGCCAGCAGCTCCTTGCCGGTGCCGGTCTCGCCTTCGATCAGCAGCGGTGCATCCAACGGCGCCATGCGCCTCGCCTCGCGCACCACCGCCGCCATCACCCGCGAGCTCTGGAAGATGCTGTCGAAGCCGCGCAGCTCCTGCTTGCGCACGTTATAGATGCGCTCGCCGATACGGTCGGCCCGATGCAGGGTGAGCACCGCGCCGGCCAGTGCCTCGCTGTCGTCATGCTCCGACTGCAACGGGGCGATGTCGGCGAGGAACACATCGCCCTTGACCTTGATGCGCAGGCCGTTGATCCGCGACTTGTTGGCGCGCACCAGTTCCGGCAGGTCGAAGTCCTCGACGTAGCGTGCCAGGGGGATGCCCGGCACCTCGTCGACCCGCACCCCGAGCAATTGGGCAGCAGCGCGGTTGGCAGCGACGATGCTGCCGCCCATGTCGATCGACAGCACCGGGAACTCCAGGGCACCGAGCAACGCATTGAGCTCCATGTGCCGACGCTCGCTGGGCATCAGGCCCACACGCTTGACGCCGAACACCCCGGCGATCGACTCGAACTTCGGCCGCAGCGCCTGGAACTGCAGGTTGATCAGGTTCGGGCAATGCAGGTAGATGGCGTTGCCATGGTCGCCGCCGACCTCTCCCCGCAGCACGTTGATGCCGTATTCCACCAGCAGGTTGAGAATGTCGCGCAGGATGCCGATGCGGTTCTGGCAATGCACTTTGATACGCATGGAAAAGGCCCCGAGGCAGCCGGATTTTTCACCGGCGCATGGAAAAATCGTAAAGATAAGCTGACAAAATAATCCTGACGGCCAGCTCGATACCCGCGATTTTCCGGGACCAGGCTCATTTTGTAAAATTTACGTTACGAAAACAGGATGAAAGGTCCTCCATGCACCCCACCGCACCCCGTGCAAAGCTGGCCGCGAGGGGATATTCCTAGGGTATGTCGTGAACATAACAAGAAAGCCCTCACCAGGAGAGCCACATGAAACAGACGCAATACGTGGCACGCGAGCCCGATGCGCACGGTTTTATCGACTACCCGCAGCAGGAACACGCGGTATGGAACACCTTGATCACCCGGCAGCTGAAGGTGATCGAAGGCCGCGCATGCCAGGAATACCTGGACGGCATCGAGCAGCTCAAGCTGCCCCACGATCGTATTCCCCAACTGGGTGAAATCAACAAGGTCCTGGGTGCCACCACCGGCTGGCAGGTCGCCCGCGTACCGGCGCTGATCCCCTTCCAGACCTTTTTCGAACTGCTGGCCAGCAAGCGCTTCCCGGTCGCCACCTTCATCCGCACCCCGGAAGAACTGGACTACCTGCAAGAGCCGGACATCTTCCACGAGATCTTCGGCCACTGCCCGCTGCTGACCAACCCCTGGTTCGCCGAGTTCACCCACACCTACGGCAAGCTGGGCCTGGCGGCCACCAAGGAAGAACGTGTGTACCTGGCGCGCCTGTACTGGATGACCATCGAGTTCGGCCTGATGGACACGCCACAGGGCCGCAAGATCTATGGCGGCGGCATCCTGTCCTCGCCCAAGGAAACCGTCTACTGCCTGTCCGGCGAGCCGGAACACCAGGCCTTCGACGCCCTCGAAGCCATGCGCACGCCGTATCGCATCGATATCCTGCAGCCGCTGTACTTCGTCCTGCCGAACCTCAAGCGCCTGTTCGACCTGGCCCACGAAGACATCATGGCCCTGGTCCGCCAGGCCATGCAACTGGGCCTGCACGCACCGAAGTTTCCACCCAAGGCGGCCGCCTGAGCCGCCTTGCCGAATAACAACTCAAACCGGAAAAGACCCATGAATGCCTTGAACCAAGCCCATTGCGAAGCCTGCCGCGCCGACGCGCCGAAAGTCACCGACGAGGAACTGGCGGTACTGATCCGCGAGATTCCAGACTGGAACATCGAAGTCCGCGACGGCCACATGGAGCTGGAGCGCGTCTTCCTGTTCAAGAACTTCAAGCACGCCCTGGCTTTCACCAACGCCATCGGCGAGATCGCCGAGGCCGAGGGCCATCATCCAGGCCTACTGACCGAGTGGGGCAAGGTCACCGTCACCTGGTGGAGCCACTCGATCAAGGGCCTGCACCGCAACGACTTCATCATGGCCGCGCGCACCGACCAAGTCGCCGAAACTGCCGAAGGGCGCAAGTGATGCATTTCCAAGCCATTGGCCGGGTCCCTGGCGACCCGATCCTGGGGCTGATGGACGCCTACGCCCGCGACGCCAATCCGGCGAAGTTCGACCTGGGTGTGGGCGTGTTCAAGGACGCCCAGGGCCTGACGCCGATCCCCGCGGCAGTCAAGCAGGCCGAACAGCGCCTGGTGGCACAGCAAGCCACCAAAAGCTATGTCGGCGGCCACGGTGACCCAGCGTTCGGCCGCCTGGTCAGCGAACTGGTGCTGGGCAGCGCTTCGCCGCTGCTCGCCAGCCAGCGCGCCGGCGCGACCCAGACCCCGGGCGGCACCGGCGCCCTGCGCCTGGCGGCGGAGTTCATCGCCCACTGCCTGCCGGGCCGCGGCGTCTGGCTCAGCGACCCGACCTGGCCGATCCACGAGACCCTGTTTGCCAGCGCCAAGCTGAAGGTGTCGCACTACCCCTATGTCGGTGCGGACAACCGCCTGGATGTCGCTGGCATGCTGGCGGCCCTGGAGCAGGTGCCGGAAGGCGACGTGGTGCTGCTGCACGCCTGCTGCCACAACCCCACCGGCTTCGACCTGGGCCAGGACGACTGGCGTGCGGTGCTCGAGGTGGTGCGCAGGCGCAACCTGCTGCCGCTGATCGACTTCGCCTACCAGGGCTTCGGCGACGGCCTGGAAGAAGATGCCTGGGCGGTACGGCTGTTCGCCGCGGAGCTGCCGGAGCTGCTGGTCACCAGCTCCTGCTCGAAGAACTTCGGCCTGTACCGCGAGCGCACCGGCGCCCTGCTGGTGTGCAGCCACGATGCCGAGAAGCTGCAGGACGTGCGCAGCCAACTGGCACTGCTGGCCCGCAACCTGTGGTCGACACCGCCGGACCACGGCGCCGCGGTGGTCGCGCAGATCCTCGGCGACCCGGCCCTCAAGGCCTTGTGGGTCGAGGAAGTGAACGCCATGCGCCAGCGCATCGCCGAGCTGCGCCACGGCCTGGTCAAGGCGCTGGAGCCCCACGGGCTGGCGCAGCGCTTCGCTCATATCGCCGCGCAACGCGGGATGTTCTCCTACACCGGGCTGGATCCGGAGCAGGTTCGCCTGCTGCGGGAAAAGCACAGCGTGTACATGGTCGGTACCGGCCGGGCGAACATCGCCGGCGCCGATGCCCAGCGCCTGGAGCAACTGGCGGCGGCGATCGCCGACGTCTGTCGCTGAGCCTGGCCCGAGCCGCTCACCCATGATCTGGGGCTGCTTTGCAGCCCATCGCCGGCAAGCCGGCTCCCACAGGTTGGCGTCGATCTCAAGAGCGGCGCGGTCTATGAGGAGCCGGCTTGCCGGCGGTGGGGCGCGAAACGCCGCCTGATAGCGCTGAAACCCTTGACTGACTAGCCTCGAAACCGCCGACACCACCTGCCACCACCGTCGCAAAACCGACCAGCGACCCGGAAAAATTTCAAACTGTCACCCAGACTCCTGTATCCTGCCCCAGCTTTTCGAAGCCTCCACGCGCCTGGCGCAGTCTTTTCACTCACACTTGCGAGGAACGACGAGATGCATGAAATCCCGAATCTTCCCTTCCCAAGCCTGAACCCCGAAGAGCAAACCGTTGCCGCCCACACCGAACCGACGCCCGCCGTCGAGCAGGATGGCGACGATCAACCCTGCGCCGACCAGGAATAACCGCGCATCCCATCCGACAGTGTGAAAACGGCTGACTCGCGGGAACCTTGCCCGTCATCGCGTTTTCACACCGTCCAGAACCCCAGCCCACGAAAGCGCCCCATGCCCGACTCACCGCGCCCCCTTGCGGTCACCCTGCAAGTCGTCTCCATCGTCCTCTTCACCTTCATCGGCTACCTGAACATCGGCATTCCCCTGGCCGTGCTGCCCGGCTACGTGCACAACGACCTGGGGTTCAGCGCCGTGGTCGCGGGCCTGGTGATCAGCGTCCAGTACCTGGCCACCCTGCTCAGCCGCCCCACCGCCAGCCGCATCATCGACAACCTCGGCAGCAAGAAAGCGGTCATGTACGGCCTGCTCGGCTGCGGGCTGAGCGGGGTGTTCATGCTGGCCTGCAGCTTCCTCACCTCGCTGCCCTGGCTGAGCCTGGCCTGCTTGCTCATCGGCCGCCTGGTGCTGGGCAGCGCCGAAAGCCTGGTGGGCTCCGGCTCGATCGGCTGGGGCATCGGCCGGGTCGGCGCCGAGCACACCGCCAAGGTCATCTCCTGGAACGGCATCGCCAGCTATGGCGCATTGGCCATCGGCGCCCCGCTGGGCGTGCTGATGGTGAAGACCCTGGGGCTGTGGAGCATGGGCGCGAGCATCATCCTGCTGGCGGTGCTCGGCTTGCTGCTGGCCTGGCCGAAACATGCCGCCCCAGTGGTCGCCGGCGTGCGCCTGCCGTTCCTGCGGGTGCTGGGCAAAGTATTCCCCCATGGCTCTGGATTGGCCCTGGGCTCGATCGGCTTCGGCACCATCGCCACCTTCATCACCCTGTACTACGCCAGCCGTGACTGGCCCAACGCCGCACTGACCCTGAGCCTGTTCGGCGCCAGCTTCATCAGCGCACGGCTGCTGTTCGGCAACCTGATCAACCGCATCGGAGGTTTCCGTGTGGCGATCGTCTGCCTGGCGGTGGAAACCCTGGGCCTGCTGATGCTGTGGCTGGCGCCGAGTGCCGAACTGGCCCTGGCCGGCGCGGCCTTGAGCGGGTTCGGTTTCTCGCTGGTGTTCCCGGCACTGGGGGTGGAGGCGGTGAACCAGGTATCGGCGGCCAACCGCGGGGCGGCAGTGGGTGCCTATTCGCTGTTCATCGACCTGTCGCTGGGGATCACGGGACCACTGGTGGGGGCCGTGGCGTCGGGGTTCGGCTTTGCCTCGATCTTCCTGTTCGCGGCGGCGGCGTCTTGCTGTGGGCTGGTGTTGAGCCTGTACCTGTATCGCCAGGCGCGACTGGGGCGCTGAAAGGACGATCCTGGGGCCGCTCTGCAGCCCATCGTCGACAAGCCGGCTCCCCCAGGGTTGCGAGTCGCTCGCAAACGCTGTGGTTTGCAGGGCCCTGTGGGAGCGGGCTTGTCGGGGCGCGAGGCGCCCCTTCTTTCAGCGCTGCGCGTACTGCAACACCACCTCCAGCGGATGCCGCATCTGCCGCTCGGTCATGCGCTTGACCTGGCTGCGGCACGAATAGCCGGTCGCCAGCGCCTCCCCTTCCTTGTCCAGCTTGGTCGCCCAGGACTGCTCGAAGATGGTCCGCGAGGTCTCCTGGTTGCGCGCCTCATGGCCATAGGTGCCCGACATGCCGCAGCAGCCAGTGGCCTCGGTGACCAGCTTCAGGCCCAGACGGGCGAACACCTGCTCCCACTGCCGGGTGCTGGCCGGCACGTTGGTCTTCTCGGTGCAGTGGGCCATCAGGCGGAAGCTGCCACTATTGCCCTCGGCCTGCTCGGGCAGCACGTCCATCAGCCACTCCTGGGGCAGCAGCACCTTCGGGCAGCCATCCAGCCCCTCCACCTTCTGGTACTCCTGGCGGTAGACCAGGGTCATGGCCGGGTCCAGCCCCACCAGCGGCACACCACAGTCGGCCAGGGCCTTGAGCTGGGTGGCGTTGCGGATCGCCGCCTTGGCGAAGGCACCGAGGAAGCCCTGCACGTGCAACGGCTTGCCATTGGCGCTGTAGGGCGCCAGGAACACACGGTGGCCGAGGCGATGGGCCAGTTCGATGAATGCCGCCAGCAGCGGCGTCTCGAAGTAACGGGTGAAGGCGTCCTGGACCAGCACGATGCTGCGCTCGCGCTGGGCCGGGGTCAGTTCGCGCAGGGCTGGCACGCTGGCCACGGCGACACGGCAACGGGTCAGGGTCGACTGGAAGTTGAAGCGGCTGATCAACGGGCTGTCGACCATGCCGACCTTGTCCGCCAGCAGCCGGCTCACCCATTTCGACCCCATCACCGCGTTGTACAGCCCCGGCGCGTGGGCCAGGTAGGGAATGGTGAATTCCAGCGAACCGATCAGGTAGTCACGCAGCGGGCGCTGGTAGCGGCCGTGGTACAGCTCGAGGAAACGCGAGCGGAAGTCCGGCACGTTGACCTTGATCGGGCACTGCCCCGCGCAGGACTTGCACGCCAGGCAGCCGGCCATGGCGTCGTAGACCTCGTGGGAGAAGTCCTCCTGGCCCTGGCTGCGCGCCCGGTTGTTGCGCAGCCGCGCCGGCAGGCCCTTGAGCCAGGACACCTTGTTGCGCGCCGCCGCCAGCACGTCGATATCCGCCGCCCCCTGCAGGCGCAGCCATTCGCGGATCAGCGAGGCACGGCCCTTGGGCGAATGCTGGCGCTCGCGAGTGGCCTTCCACGACGGGCACATGGCATCGTTGGGGTCGTAGTTGTAGCAGGCGCCATTGCCGTTGCAGTGCACGGCGCTGCCGAAGCTCTGCCAGACCCGCTCGTCGATGGTCCGGTCGAGGTCGCCGCGCAGGGTCACGCCATCGACCCTGGTCAGGCCTTCGGCGTTGTCCGGCGGCGTGCAGATCTTGCCCGGGTTGAGCTGGTTATGTGGGTCGAAGGCCCCCTTCAAGCGTTGCAGCGCGGGGTACAGTTCACCGAAGTACTCCGGCACGTATTCCGAGCGCAGGCCCTTGCCGTGCTCGCCCCAGAGCAGGCCGCCATAACGCTGGGTCAGCGCCGCCACGGCATCGGAAATCGGCTTGACCAGCGCGGCCTGGGCCGGGTCCTTCATGTCCAGGGCCGGGCGCACGTGCAACACGCCAGCATCGACATGGCCGAACATGCCGTAGGCCAGGCCGTGGCCGTCGAGCAAGGCACGGAAGTCGGCGATGTAGTCGGCCAACTGCTCCGGTGGTACCGCGGTGTCCTCGACGAACGGCTGCGGCCGGACCTCGCCCTCGACGTTGCCCAGCAAACCCACCGAACGTTTGCGCATGGCATAGACACGGGTCACCGCCTCGGCGCCCTCGGCCAGGGTATGGCCCAGGCGCTCGACACTGGTGTCGGCCTTGAGGTGGGCGATGAAGGCCTCGACCCGGGCGTTGACCTCGGCCGGCTCGTCACCGCAGAACTCCACCAGGTTGATGCCCAGGGTCGGACGCTCCGGGTCGGCCGGGAAGTATTCGGCGACGCTGTGCCAGACGATGTCCTGCATGGCCAGCATCAGCACCTTGGAATCGACGGTCTCGATCGACAGCGGCTTGTGCGCCATCAACGCATTGGCGTCGCGCAGGGCATCCATGAAGCTGGTGTAGCGTACGTTCACCAGTACCGCGTATTTGGGGATCGGCAACACGTTGAGCTTGGCCTCGACCACGTAGCCCAGCGAGCCCTCGGCGCCGCACAACACGCTGTTGAGGTTGAAGCGGCCCTGCTCGTCGCGCAGGTGGGCCAGATCGTAGCCAGTCAGGCAGCGGTTGAGCTTGGGGAAGGTACTTTCGATCAATTCGCCCTGGGTCTGCTGGATCTCTCGGGCCATGCGGTACACCTCGCCGACCCGGCCAGGCGCGGCACAGGCCTGCTCCAGCGCCTGGTCGTCGATCGGCAGGCTGTGCAGGCGTTCGCCGCCGAGCAGCACGCTGTGCAGCTCGAGCACGTGGTCGCGGGTCTTGCCATAGGTGCAACTGCCTTGGCCGCTGGCATCGGTGTTGATCATGCCGCCCACGGTGGCGCGGTTGGAGGTGGACAGTTCTGGGGCGAAGAACAGCCCATGGGGCTTGAGCGCAGCATTGAGCTGGTCCTTGACCACGCCGGCCTGGACCCGCACCCAACGCTCCTCGACGTTGATCTGGAGGATCTTGTTCATGTGCCGCGACAGGTCGACGACGATACCGTCGGTCAACGACTGGCCGTTGGTCCCCGTGCCGCCGCCGCGCGGGGTCAGCTTGACCTGGCGAAAGCGCGGCTCGGCCATCAGCGCCGCCACCCGCGCCACATCGTCGGCATCCTGCGGGAACACCGCCGCCTGGGGCAGGCGCTGGTAGATGGAGTTGTCGGTGGCGAGCACCGTGCGGGTGCCGTAGTCGGCACTGATCTGGCCACGGAAGCCGCTGGCACGCAGGGCGTCGAGAAATTCAGGGTAGTTGGCGCTAGGGGCGCTGGTCGGCAACTGGGCGATCATCGATGGATGGCCTCTT
The DNA here is from genome assembly GCF_024127895.1 of Pseudomonas guariconensis. Taxonomy (GTDB): domain Bacteria; phylum Pseudomonadota; class Gammaproteobacteria; order Pseudomonadales; family Pseudomonadaceae; genus Aquipseudomonas; species Aquipseudomonas guariconensis_B. Next base: position 97,383 of record NZ_JAMYBK010000015.1, read on the forward strand.
GATATTGGCTAGGTCACGGGCATTCGGGTGCAGCTGCAGGGCGTTCCCCTGCAGTTCCGGTATGTATGTTTCAAGACCGGATGACGGATGTGCCAATGTTCCTGTACTTTCCAGCCAGGGGCAAACGGATATTCCTGCCGCTATCGATGAGCTTTATGAATGAATTACCGCCACCTGACACCCTCGATGTCGCTGTTGTTGGCCTTCGAGGCCGCCGCCCGGCACGAAAGCTATACCCGCGCCGCCGCCGAGCTGTCGCTGACCCAGAGCGCGGTCAGCCGGCAGGTGCAGGCCCTGGAGCAGCAGCTTGGGCTGACGCTGTTTCGCCGCGAGGGGCGCCAGGTCCAACTGACCGATGTCGGCCGCCTGTACCAGCGCGAACTGAGCGAAGCCCTGGGCCGCATCCGCAGCGCCACCTTGCAGGCGCTGGCCTATCAGTCCGGCGTCGGCACCCTGCGCCTGGCCACCCTGCCCACGTTCGGCTCGAAATGGCTGCTGCCGCGCCTGCATGCGTTCTACAGCGCCCACCCAGGGATGCTGGTACACATTCATTCGCGGATCGAAGCCATCAACTTCGACACCAGCGAGATCGACGCCGCCATCGGCGTGGCGACCCATGACCTGCCGGGGTTGATCTGCCATCGGCTGCATGCCGAGGAGCTGGTGGTGATCCTGCCACCGGAGGCTGCGGGCGACCCGCAAGGCTGGAGCCCGGCGCGCATCAGCGAGCAGGTGCTGCTGAATGTCGCCAACAACCCCCATGCCTGGGGCGAATGGTTCTCCCACCACGCCCTGGCGCACCGAGCCATGCGCCTGGGGCCGAGCTTCGAGCTGACCTCGCACCTGATCCAGGCGGTACGGGCCGGGATCGGCATCGGCCTGGTGCCGCGAATCTTGGTGGAGGAAGAGCTGGCCAGCGGGGAGCTGTTCAGCGCCGGGTTGCCGTTCGCCAGCCAGCGCAGCTATTACCTGATCTACCCACCGCGCAACGAGGCATTGCCATCGTTGCGGGCGTTTCGCAGCTGGTTGCTGGAGCAGATCTGAGCCTATTGGGTGGGCACTATTTTCACCGCCCTTTGGGGCGCGAAGCGGCCCCGAAATTACACTGCCCGACATTAGCCGACCCTGACAGCAAAAAACCCGATGCCAGTCACCTGGCATCGGGTTTCCCAAGCCTGCGCCTGAGCGCTTACTTGGCCACGCTACCCACCGCAGCGTGGCGCTGCTGGCCACGCTTGCTCTTGAGCAGGTAGCACACGTACATCACCACCAGCCACACCGGAATCGCATACACCGAGATCTGGATCCCCGGAATCTGCAGCATGATGCCCAGGATCAGCACCACGAAGGCCAGGCACAGGTAGTTGCCATAGGGGTACCACAGCGCCTTGAACAGCGGCTTCTGGCCGGTACGGTCCAGGTGCTGGCGGAACTTCAGGTGCGAGTAGCTGATCATCGCCCAGTTGATCACCAGTGCCGCGACCACCAGCGACATCAGCAGCTCCAGGGCGTGCTGCGGGATCAGGTAGTTGAGCAGCACCGCCACCAGGGTGACGCCCGCCGACGCCAGGATCGAGCGTACCGGTACGCCACGCTTGTCGATCTTCGCCAGGCCCGCCGGAGCATCGCCCTGCTCGGCCATGCCGTAGAGCATGCGCGCATTGCAGTAGGTGCCGCTGTTGTACACCGACAGTGCCGCGGTCAGGACCACGAAGTTCAGCAGGTGGGCGGCCACGTCGCTACCCAGCAGGGAGAAGACCTGGACGAATGGGCTGCTGCCGTAGCTGCCGCCAGAGGCATCGATGCTGGCCACCAGGCTGTCCCACGGGGTCAGCGAGAGCAGCACCACCAGGGCGCCGATGTAGAAGATCAGGATACGGTAGATGACCTGGTTGATCGCCTTGGGGATCACGGTACGGGGCTTGTCGGCCTCGGCTGCGGTGAAGCCGAGCATTTCCAGGCCGCCGAAGGAGAACATGATGATCGCCAGGGCCATGACCAGCCCGCTCACGCCATGGGGGAAGAAGCCGCCATGGGCCCAGAGGTTGGTGACCGAGGCTTCAGGGCCGCCGCTGCCACTGGTCAGCAGGTAGGCACCCAGGCCGATCATGCCGACGATGGCCAGGACCTTGATGATCGCGAACCAGAACTCGGCCTCGCCGAACACCTTGACGTTCATCAGGTTGATGGCGTTGATCAGCAGGAAGAAGGCAGCCGCCGTGACCCAGGTGGGGATCTCCGGCCACCAGTAGTGGACGTACTTGCCGACCGCCGACAGCTCCGACATGCCGACCAGGATGTACAGCACCCAGCAGTTCCAGCCGGACAGGAAGCCGGCGAAGCCACCCCAGTACTTGTGGGCGAAGTGGCTGAAGGAGCCGGCCACCGGTTCCTCGACGATCATCTCGCCCAGTTGGCGCATGATCATGAAGGCGATGAAGCCGCAGATGGCATAGCCGAGGATCATCGACGGACCGGCGGACTTCATCACGCCGGCCGAGCCCAGGAACAATCCGGTACCGATCGCGCCTCCCAGGGCGATCAGCTGGATATGGCGGTTTTTCAGGCCCCGCTTGAGCTCGCCTGACTGCATGTTGTGTCCACTCATGAACGAAGTCACCTGCTTGTTTTTATCTGTGACGGAATCGGACCCACCGCGCTCGTGGCGCAGCGGAATGGGCAAGGTGGTTACCTTGGGTTTCTCGGGACTCGGGCAAGAGCCCTGGGCGGATCAACCGGGAGTCGGCGAGAGTGCGTGGTACGCATAGGGGTCACAGGTAAAACGCGGCGCATTGTATACCCCTGCGCACGCGCAGGCGTCAACGCGTTGCGTCGTTTCCTGATGAAAAAACGCACCGGTCCTGGGGGGAAAGCCTGGAAAGGCGGAGTGATCGGCGTACATGGCGCCTCCATTTGTTGTTTTCGATGCCCGGCTCTGCGGCCCGGGCCTTGCACACGGCAATGGCGCTATATCAACGCGGGGCGAGGGTTTGGACAAGGGGGCGGGAGGGGCGGGAAAAGCGCTGGGACGGCGGATGCGGCAAGTTCTGTTTACAGGCGGGGGAAAGAGTAGGGAATTCACCCTGATTCGTAAAAAAATCCTTACAAGGCGGTGTGAAAAGTTTCCGCTGCTTGAAGAAATATCTGTGGGATCAGGTAGTTAGGGACTGCCCATTTGCGCCCCTATCGCGACACAAGGCCGCTCCCACAGGCACAGCGCTGTGCCTGTGGGAGCGGCCTTGTGTCGTAATAGGGGCGCGAAACGGCCCCAGGCAATCGCTGCTCAGCCGCGCGGCTTGCCGCGACCACGCCCCACGGGCTTGTCGCCGTCGGGCCGGGCCGGGCGCTTGCGCATCTCGCTCGGACGCTCCGCCACGGTGCTACCGCGACCACCCTTGCGCGGTGCGGCCTCTTCGCGAGCAGGGCGCGCCGGACGCTCGGCCTGGCCCTCATGGGCCGGACGCAAGGTACGCACACGCTCGCCACGCCCCAGCGGGCGGGTGGACTTGCGCTGCATGCGCTCGAGCTTGTCCTTGGCCTTGAGGTTCAATGCCGGCAGCGCCACCGGCTGCAGCCCGACCTCGGCGGCGAGGATGTCGATCTCGCCCTGGGTCATCTCGCGCCAGCGCCCCATGGGCAGGTCGGCATTGAGGAACACCGGACCGAAGCGTACCCGCTTGAGGCGGCTGACCACCACGCCCTGGGATTCCCACAGGCGGCGTACCTCACGGTTGCGGCCTTCCATCACCACGCAGTGGTACCAGTGGTTGAAGCCTTCACCGCCCGGAGCCTTCTGGATATCGGTGAACTTGGCCGGGCCGTCCTCGAGCATCACGCCGGCCTTGAGTCGCTCGATCATGTCGTCGTCGACCTCGCCGCGCACCCGTACCGCGTACTCGCGGTCCATCTCGTAGGACGGGTGCATCAGGCGGTTGGCCAGCTCGCCATCGGTCGTGAACAGCAACAGGCCGGTGGTGTTGATGTCCAGGCGGCCGATGTTGATCCAGCGGCCTTCCTTCGGCCGCGGCAGGCGGTCGAACACGGTCGGGCGGCCCTCGGGGTCGTCACGGGTGCAGATCTCGCCATCGGGCTTGTTGTACATGATCACCCGGCGGGTCGCCTCGGCGGCTTCCACGCGCTTGATCAGCTTGCCATCGACGGCGATGGCGTCGTGCAGGTCGACGCGCTGGCCGAGGGTGGCTTCGACGCCATTGACCTTGATCCGGCCCTGGCTGATCCAGGCCTCGACATCACGGCGCGAGCCGACGCCAATGCGCGCCAGCACCTTCTGCAGCTTTTCGCCGGACGGCGGGGTAGGTTGGGTTTCCTGCAGGTCTTTGTCACTCATCTGGGCACCTCCCGGTGTATGTAGTGAAATCGGTCTTGGCGACGGATGCGCCAAAGGGGCGCGCATCATACGCGGTTCGACGGGCGAACGCACTGGAGACTAGCGGGTTTTCTTGCGCGCGCCCCGGTTTTCCGCCCGAAGGTTTTCGGCAGGTCATGCCGGGCCGCCGCGAATGGGCCGGCACCGCCTACGACTTAGGTTCGTCCTCGACCTCGGCCTGCGGGGCCTCATCGCGCAAATCGTCGAAATCGGTCTTGAGCCCCTCTTCCATGGCATCGAGCTCCACCAGCAGGGTGCGGAAACTGGTTTCCTCGGCAGGCGGCGCAGCCTCGCCCTCCTCGCCCAGGCTGGCATCGGCCAGGGCCTGCAGGTGCGCAGGCACCGCGGCCTCGTCGGGGTCGAGCAACGGCCCCGGCTCCAGTTCGCGCAGCTCGGCCAAAGGCGGCAGCTCGTCGAGGCTCTTGAGATTGAAATGGTCGAGGAACGCCTTGGTGGTAGCGAACATGGCCGGCCTGCCAGGTACCTCGCGGTAACCGACGATACGGATCCACTCGCGCTCCATCAGGGTCTTGATGATGTTGCTGTTGACCGCTACGCCACGCACGTCCTCGATCTCGCCGCGGGTGATGGGCTGGCGGTAGGCGATCAACGCCATGGTCTCCAGCAGGGCACGGGAATAGCGCTGCGGACGCTCCTCCCACAGCCGCCCGACCCAGGGTGCGAAGTCCTCGCGGATCTGCAGACGGTAGCCGGTCGCCACCTCCTTGAGCTCGAAGGCACGGCCGCTGCAGGACTTGCCCAGGACCTCCAGGGCCTTCCGGAAGACAGCAGGCGCCGGGCGCTCGGCTTCCTCGAACAGCTCGTACAAGCGCTCCAGGGATTGCGGCTTGCCGGATGCCAGGAGGAAGGCCTCGATCAGCGACGCCAGGTCGCGGGGTTCGTTCAGGTTCATCGTATGGGGGCTGGCTCGTTGTCACTCGGCCCGGGCACGGACATGGATCGGGGCGAAGGGCTCATTCTGCACCAGTTCGACGAGCGATTCCTTCACCAATTCGAGAATCGCCATGAAGGTGACCACCACGCCGAGCTTGCCCTCCTCTGCCGTGAACAACTCGACGAAGGGCACGAAGCCGCCCCCCTTCAGGCGCTCGAGCACTTCGCTCATGCGCTCGCGGGTAGACAGCGCCTCGCGGGTGACCTGGTGGCTTTCGAACAGGTCGTTGCGGCGCATCACCTCGGCCATGGACACCAGCAACTCTTCCAGGCTGACCTCGGGCAACAGCTTGCGCACCTTGGCCTGGGGCGCGTCGAGGCGCGGCACGACGATCTCGCGGCCGACCCGGGGCAACTCGTCGATGCCCTCGGCGGCGGCCTTGAAGCGTTCGTACTCCTGCAGGCGGCGGATCAGCTCGGCGCGCGGGTCGCCCTCCTCTTCCTCCACTTCGCTGGAGCGCGGCAACAGCATGCGCGACTTGATCTCCGCGAGCATGGCGGCCATCACCAGGTACTCGGCGGCCAGCTCCAGGCGTACGGACTTCATCAGTTCGACATAGGCCATGTACTGGCGGGTGATCTCCGCCACCGGGATGTCGAGGATGTCGATGTTCTGCTTGCGGATCAGGTACAGCAGCAGGTCCAGCGGGCCCTCGAAGGCCTCCAGGAAGACTTCCAGCGCATCCGGTGGAATGTACAGGTCCACCGGCAGCTCGGTCACCGCCTCGCCGTAGACCAGCGCCAACTGCAGTTGCTGGGGAGCCTCGGCGTCGCTGGGCGGCGCCTCGGGCGCATCCACCTGGCTCACGCGAGCGCCAGGAACGGCGCGGGGTCGCCGCAGCCGACGCGGATCACTTCCGGTTCGTCGCCGGCCAGGCTGATCACGGTCGAGGCCTTCAGGTCGCCGAAACCACCGTCGATGATCAGGTCGACGTGGTGCTCCAGGCGCTGGCGGATCTCGTAGGGGTCGGTCATCGGCTCTTCGTCCCCCGGCATGATCAGGCTCACGCTCATCAACGGCTCGCCCAGCTCTTCGAGCAAGGCCAGGACGATCGGGTTGGACGGCACCCGCAGGCCGATGGTCCGGCGTTTCTCGTGCAGCAACAGCCGTGGTACTTCGCGCGTGGCATTGAGGATGAAGGTGTACGGCCCGGGGATGTGCGCCTTGAGCAGGCGGAAGGTGGCCGTGTCGATCTTGGCGAACAGGCCCATCTGCGACAGGTCGCAGCACAGCAGGGTGAAATTGTGGTTCTTGTCCAGTTGGCGCAAGCGCCGGACCCGCTCCACGGCGGTCTTGTCACCGATCTGACAGCCCATCGCGTAGGCCGAGTCGGTGGGGTACACCACCACGCCACCCTTGCGGATGATCTCGACGGCCTGCTTGATCAGGCGTGCCTGCGGATTTTCCGCATGGATCTGGAAGAATTGGCTCACGTAGTCGTCCTGTTCATACCGCCATAGGCTGTTCATGGCTGAATCGGCGCCACAAAGGTGGCAGGTCCTCGGGCAGTGGCCGGTAGGCACCGATCTCGCCCCAGGTGCCGGGGCCGTGGAAATCACTGCCGGCGCTGGCCAGCAGACCGAACTCACGGGTGAGGATGGACATCGTGCCCACCTGCTCGGCCGGCATCATCCCGTTGACCACCTCAAGCGCCTGCCCGCCTGCCTGAATATAGTCGGCAATCAGCCGTCTGCGCTTGCTGCGTGTGAGTTCGTAGTGCATGGGATGGGCCAGGCTCACCCATGCGTTGGACTGGCGCAGGGTCGCGACGGTTTCCTCGAGCGTCGGCCAGTGCAGCTTGACGTCGCCCAGCTTGCCGGCGCCCAACCACTTGCGGAAGGCCTCGCCGCGGTCCTTGACGTGCCCGGCACGCACCAGGAACTCGGCGAAGTGCGGGCGTGCCGGGGCGTTGTCGCTGTCGCCCAGCGCCTGCTGCACGGCACGCGCGCCTTCGAGGCTGCCCGGCATGCCCTTGGCCGCCAGGCGCCGGTCGATTTCCTCGGCGCGCAGCCAGCGGCCACGGTGCAAGGCCTCGATGGCCTCGAGCAGCGGCGCTGCGTCGAGCGGGAAGTGATAGCCCAGCACATGGATGGTGGCGCCACCCCAGGTGCACGACAGCTCCACACCACTGACCCATTGCATGCCTCGCTCGCGGCAGGCCTGGCGCGCCTCGGGCAGGCCCTCGATGGTGTCGTGGTCGGTGAGCGCCAGTGTCCGCACGCCGTGCTCATGGGCCCGGGCGACCAGTGCCGAGGGCGACAGGGCGCCGTCGGAGGCCGTGCTGTGACAGTGCAGATCAACATTCATGGAGGAGCGCTTTCGCTGGAATCGATGTTTGATATTATGCCGTCACATCCCGCTTCTGGCTGCCACTGTGAAACAATTCATCGATTTCATCCCGCTGCTGCTGTTCTTCATCGTCTACAAGCTCGATCCGCGCCCCCTCGAAATCGCCGGCCATGGCTTCGAGTTGGGCGGCATCTACAGTGCCACGGCGGTGCTGATCATCAGCTCGCTGGTGGTCTACGGGGCGCTGTTCGTGCGCCAGGGCAAGCTGGAAAAAGGCCAGTTGCTGACCCTCGTGGCCTGCCTGGTGTTCGGCGGCCTGACCCTCGCCTTCCACAGCGAGACCTTCCTCAAGTGGAAGGCCCCGGTGGTCAACTGGCTGTTCGCCCTGGGCTTCGCCGCCAGCCACTTCATCGGCGACCGGGTGCTGATCAAGCGCATCATGGGCCATGCCGTGGCCCTGCCCGACGCCATCTGGACACGCCTGAACCTGGCCTGGATCGGCTTTTTCCTGGTCTGCGGCGCGGCCAACCTGTTCGTCGCCTTCACCTTCCAGGACATCTGGGTCGACTTCAAGGTGTTCGGCAGCCTGGGCATGACCGTGATCTTCCTGGTGGCCCAGGGCGTGTACCTCTCGCGCCACCTGCACGACAGCGATCCCTCCACCTCCAAACCCAAGGATTGACATGCTCTACGCCATCATTGCCAGCGACGTCGAAGGTTCCCTGGAAAAGCGCCTGGCCGCCCGCCCCGCGCACATCGAGCGCCTGCAGCAGCTCAAGGCCGAAGGCCGCGTGGTACTGGCCGGCCCGCACCCGGCGATCGACAGCAACGACCCGGGCGAAGCCGGCTTCAGCGGCAGCCTGATCGTCGCCGAGTTCGATTCCCTGGCCGCGGCCAAGGCCTGGGCCGATGCCGACCCGTACGTCGCCGCGGGCGTCTACGACAAGGTCGTGGTCAAGCCGTTCAAGCAGGTCCTGCCCTGAGCAGCGAGACGACCTCGGTGCCGGCCTGAGCCGTTTTTGGGGCCGCTTCGCGCCCCATCGCCGGCAAGCCGGCTCCCACACAGGCTGTGTGAAAACCTCCAATGCTTTTTCAGGATCGCGCTTCTACGCGAAATCTGGAAAAGCTTGGCTGCTCAACTCACCCAGAATACGCGTAGAAGCGCGATTTTTAGGTTATTTTTTGAACAGCCCGATTGCTCGGAGGGTTTTCACACAGCCTGCACAGGGATAGCGTTGAACGTGAGGCTTGCGCCATCCTGTGGGAGCTGGCTTGCCAGCGATGGGCTGCAAGGCAGCCCCAAGCTGCAGCCACCGCTGCCCTTCGGCTCATCTATTCCGACGAACGGCCGACAACCTCCTGAACCGATAGGAATCAGGAGTTCCAATGCGTCAAGGTCCGATGTCCCTGCTGCTTTGCCTGTTGTTGCTGTCCCCTTTCGCCACTGCCCAGCAACCCTTGTCGCTGGAAGCCGGTGCCCGCATCACCGAGCTGCAACAGCGCCTGGAAGAGAGCGAGAAGCAACGCGCCACGCTCGCCCAGCAGTTGCAGAACGCCGACAGCGAGCGGCTGGATGCCCAGCTCACCCGCCTGCGCCAGGAGAACCAGCGCCTGAAGCTGGCGATCAAGGAACTGCAGGCCAGCCCTGCCCAGGCCCTGCTGACCGACCAGCAGCTGTGGTTCCTGATCGGTTCGGCCGTTGCACTGTTCTCGGCCGTCTGCGGTATCTTTGCCAGTGGCGGACACAGGAGACGCCGTCAATGGTTGAATTGAGTGAGTCATGAGCGAGCTGTTACTGATTGACGATGACCAGGAACTCTGCGAGCTGCTCGGCAGCTGGCTGGTCCAGGAAGGTTTTGCGGTACGCGCCTGCCACGACGGCCAGAGCGCGCGCCAGGCCTTGGCCGAGCACGCCCCTTCGGCGGTGGTGCTGGACGTGATGCTGCCCGACGGCAGTGGCCTGGAGCTGCTCAAGCAGCTGCGCAGCGAGCATGCCGACCTGCCGGTGCTGATGCTCTCGGCGCGGGGCGAGCCGCTGGACCGCATCCTCGGCCTGGAGCTTGGGGCCGACGACTACCTGGCCAAGCCCTGCGACCCGCGCGAGCTCACTGCCCGCCTGCGCGCCGTGCTGCGCCGCAGCCACCCGGCCGCCAGCAGCAGCCAGGTCGAGGTCGGCGACCTGACCTTCAGCCCTGCACGGGGTGTGGTCAGCATCGACGAGCGCGAGATGACCCTGACCCTTTCCGAGAGCCGCATCCTCGAAGCCCTGCTGCGCCAACCGGGCGAGCCACTGGACAAGCAGGAGCTGGCGCAGGTCGGCCTGGGACGCAAGTTGACGCTGTACGACCGCAGCCTGGACATGCACGTCAGCAACCTGCGCAAGAAGATCGGCCCACACGCCGACGGCCGCCCTCGCATCGTCGCCCTGCGCAGCCGGGGCTACTACTACAGCCTCTAACCAAGCTGCAAGCTAGAAGCAGATCACGCGACCGACACCGATCCGCTCTTGTCTTGCAGCTTGAAGCTGTCTTTACCCAGCCTTTACCGTCCGCTGACCGCCCTTGACCTTGATCCCCCTAGACTGGGCTCATCCGGTAATCACCGGCCCATGAAAGGAGAAACACCATGCGCAAGACCCTTATCGCCCTGATGTTCGCCGCCGCCCTGCCGACCGTAGCCATGGCCATGCCCGACGGCGGCCCGCGCCACAACGGCCCGCATCATCGCGGTGACGCGCCTTTCGCCCAGCTGGACCTGAGCCGCGAGCAACGCCAGCAGATCGGCAAGCTGATGGGTGAGCAGATGAAGCAGCGCCGCGACATCACCCAGCGCTACCTGGACAAACTGCCCGCGGCCGAGCAGAAAGCCCTGAAGGACGAGCTCAAGGCCAGCCACGACAAGACCCAGGCCGACATCCGCGGCCTGCTCAAGCCTGAGCAACAGAAGAAGTTCGACGAACTGCAGAAGAAACGTGCCGAACGCAAGGCCGAGTGGAAAGAGTTCCAGGCCTGGAAGGCTGAAAAAGCCGGCAAGGCCCAGTAAGCTGTCACCCCCCTGCCCGGCCCGCTCCCATGCGGGCCGGGTTTTGTCCGTTCGTTGGAGGAGCCTGTCTTGCGTTCACTGTTCTGGCGCATCCTGGCCAGTTTCTGGCTGGCCATTACCCTGGTCGCCGGCCTGTCGATCCTGCTCGGCCACATGCTCAACCAGGACGCCTGGATCCTCAGTCGCCACCCTGGCCTGAACACCCTGGCCAGCCACTGGGCCCGGCATTACGAACAGGAAGGCAGGGAATCCGCCCAGCACTTCCTGGAACGGCGCAAACAGCGCTTCAAGATCGATGTCCAGGTGCTCGACGACAGCGGCGAGGCCGTGGTGCCTGGCACCTTCCCGCGCCGTGCCGCAGCCTTCGAGGCGCGCCAGCACAACGATCAGCGTCGCCTGCCCTGGCGTCGCCTGACCGAGGAATACACCAGCCCCTATAGCGGCGAGACTTACCTGCTGATCTACCGCATCCCCCACCCGGCGCTGGACGCCTGGCACCGCGAGAGCCTGCTCTGGCCGCTCAGTGCCCTGGGCATCGCCCTGGTGGTACTGACCCTGTTCAGCCTGCTGGTGACCCTGTCCATCACCCGCCCACTCAGCCGCCTGCGCGGCGCGGTGCACGACCTTGGCCAGACCAGCTACCAGCAGCACAGCCTGGCCCGTCTGGCCGCCCGGCGCGACGAGTTCGGCGTGTTGGCCAACGACTTCAACAAGATGGGGGCGCGCCTGCAGAGCCTGATCGGCAGCCAGCGCCAGCTGCTGCGCGATGTGTCCCACGAACTGCGCTCGCCCCTGGCGCGCCTGCGCATCGCCCTGGCCCTGGCCGAGCGCGCCGGCCCCGAGCAGCGCCAGACGCTATGGCCACGCCTGACCCGCGAGTGCGACCGCCTGGAAGACCTGATCAGCGAGATCCTCGCCCTGGCCCGGGTCGATGCCGAACAAGCCCACAGCGAGGCTGTCGACGTCAACGCCCTGCTCGGCAGCGTGCGCAAGGATGCCCAGCTCAGCGCCCCGGAGCAGGACGTGCGCCTGGAAGCCACGCCCGGCCTGACCTTGCAGGGCTGGCCAACGCTGATCGAACGTGCCGTGGACAACCTGCTGCGCAATGCCTTGCGCTTCAATCCGCCGGGGAAACCGATCGAGATCCGTGCCAGCCGTGAACAAGACCGCGTAGTACTGAGTGTGCGCGACCATGGCCCTGGGGTAGCCGAGGAGCACCTGGCGCAACTGGGCGAGCCTTTCTTCCGCGCACCGGGGCAGGAGGCGCCAGGGCACGGCCTGGGGCTGGCCATCGCCCGGCGAGCGGCGGAACGCCATGGGGGCAGCCTGGTGCTGAGCAATCACCCGCAGAGGGGCTTCATCGCCAGGCTGGAGTTACCCCTGGCCGAGGCGATGGGCAGTTGAATCCCGGGGGCACGAAGCGGCCCCCAAAACCCTCATTCGCCCCAGGCACTGACGAACTGGGCAGTCTCCAGCACCGGCGCGGTCCGCGGCTCGCTCACCGGCGTGCCCAGGTACAGGTAGCCGATCAGCTCCTCGTTGTCCGCCAAGCCCAGCCCCCGATGCACATGGGCATCGAACGCCATGTCGCCCGTGCGCCACACCGCGCCGATACCCTGGGCATGGGCAGCGATGAGAATACCGTGTGCCGCACAGCCCGCGGCCAGGCGCTGCTCCGACTTGGGCACCTTGAAATGATCCTGCAGGCGTGCGATCACCACGACCAGCAGGGGCGCCCGCAGCGGCATGGCGCGCGCCTTGTCCAGCGCGGCCTGGCTGGCATCGCCCTTGTTCTGCACGGCTTCGGCGAACAGCTCACCGAGCTTTTCCCGGCCCGTCCCCTCGATGGTCAGGAAGCGCCAGGGGCGCAGTTGGCCATGGTCCGGGGCACGCAGCGCCGCCTGGAACAGCGCCTCGCGCTGGGCGGCATTGGGCGCCGGGTCGGTGAGGCGTGGCACGGAAACACGGTTGAGCAATGCGTCGAGAGCCTCCATAGGCTACCCTCCTGGCAAACGAAATGTGCGGCCATTCTCAAGCTGCGAGCGACAAGCTGCAAGCTTCAGGAAAAAGCCGGCCATGCACAGCCCGCTGTTTCTTGCAGCTCGCAGCTTGTCGCTTGCAGCTGCCTGACCCACAGGTAGAATGGCGCCCTTCCGTTTCGAGTCAGAGCAGATCACATGGCGTTGCCGACCTTAAGGATCATTGGTTTCATCATCGGCATCTTCCTGATCACCCTGGCGGTCAGCATGGTCGTGCCCATGGCGACCCTGGTGATCTTCGAGCGCACCGGCGACATGCCGTCGTTCCTCTGGTCGAGCCTGATCACCTTCGTCGCCGGCCTGGCCATGGTCATCCAGGGCCGCCCCGAACACGTGCGCCTGCGGCCTCGCGACATGTACCTGCTGACCGTCAGCAGTTGGGTGGTGGTGTGCGTGTTCGCCGCCCTGCCCCTGCTCCTGACCCAGCACATCAGCTATACCGACGCCTTCTTCGAAAGCATGTCCGGCATCACCGCCACCGGCGCCACGGTGCTCAGCGGGCTGGACAACATGTCGCCAGGGATCCTGATGTGGCGCTCGATGCTGCACTGGCTCGGCGGCATCGGCTTCATCGCCATGGCGGTGGCGATCCTGCCGCTGCTGCGCATCGGTGGCATGCGCCTGTTCCAGACCGAGTCCTCGGACCGCTCGGAGAAGGTCATGCCACGCTCGCACATGGTCGCCAAGTCGATCGTGCTGGTGTACATCGGCATCACCCTGCTCGGCAGCCTGGCTTTCTGGTGGGCCGGCATGACCCCGTTCGACGCCGTCAACCACGCCATGTCGGCGATCTCCACCGGCGGCTTCTCCACCTCGGATCAATCCCTGGCCAAGTGGGACATGCCGGCGGTGCACTGGGTCGCGGTGGTGGTGATGATCCTCGGCAGCATGCCGTTCACCCTGTACGTGGCCACCTTGCGCGGGCACCGCAAGGCACTGTTCAAGGACCAGCAGGTCCAGGGCCTGCTCGGCCTGCTGGTCGCGACCTGGGTCGTCCTTGGCACCTGGTACTGGGCCACCACCAGCCTGCCCTGGCTCGACGCCTTGCGCCACGTGGCACTGAACGTCACCTCGGTGGTCACCACCACCGGCTTCGCCCTGGGCGACTACAGCCTGTGGGGCAACTTCTCGCTGATGCTGTTCTTCTACCTGGGCTTCATCGGCGGCTGCTCGGGGTCGACCGCTGGCGGGATCAAGATCTTCCGCTTCCAGGTGGCCTACATCCTGCTCAAGGCCAACCTCAACCAACTGATCCACCCGCGCGCGGTGATCAAGCAAAAGTACAACGGCCACCGCCTCGACGAGGAGATCGTACGCTCGATCCTGACCTTCTCGTTCTTCTTCGCCATCACCATCTGCATCATCGCCCTGTTGCTGTCACTGCTGGGCGTGGACTGGATGACCGCCCTGACCGGCGCCGCCGGCACCGTCTCGGGCGTCGGCCCTGGCCTGGGCGAGGTGATCGGCCCGGCCGGCAACTATGCCAGCCTGCCGGACGCGGCCAAGTGGATCCTCGCCGGCGGCATGTTGCTCGGCCGCCTGGAGATCATCACGGTGCTGGTCTTGTGCATGCCGGCATTCTGGCGTCACTGACCCAGGATACGCCCCGCTAGTGGGGCGCGTGCCGCTGCAACGGGGGCGCGAACGAAGCCGCCCCGGCACCGAGGCGGGCACGGTACTCGCTGGGCGTGACGTCGAACCAGCGCCGGAACGCCCGGAAGAAATTGCTCGGATCGGCGAACCCCAGCAGGTAGGCGCTTTCCAGCAAAGTCATGCCGGGCTGGGCCAGGTACTGCTCGGCCAGCTCCCGACGGGTATCGTCGAGCAAGGCCTGGAAGCTCGTGCCCTCCTCCTGCAGGCGGCGCTGCAGGGTCCGCTGGGACAGGTGCAGGGCCTGGGCGACCGTCTCGCGCTTGGGCTCGCCCTGGGGCAGGATGCGGCACAGCACCTGGCGTACCCGGTGGGTCACCCGGCTTTCCGAGAAACGCGCCAGGTATTCCCCGGCAAAGCGATCGTGCAGGATGGCCATGGCCTCGTTGGCGGTGGGCAGCGGCGCCTCCATGTCGGCACGCTCCAGCACCAACGCATCATGGGGCGCACCGAACACCAGCGGCGCATGGAAGGCCACCTTGTACGGCTCGACGTTCTTCGGCTGCGGCCCCTGGATCAGCACCCGCCGCGGCTGGACCGCCCGCCCGCTGAGCCAGGTGCACAGCGACAACGCGCAGGCCAGCGACGCCTCGGCGCTGTGGCGGGTCGGGGGCAGATGGTCACCGTGCACGGTCAGCGTCAGGACATAGCCGTCCGGCTCCAGGCGGAAACTCAGGTCGGAACTCTCGGCGATGATCCGCTGGTAGCGCACCAGGCGCTCGAAGCCCTCGGCCAGGGTGCGGCTGGACATCAGCGCATAGCCCACCACGTGGAACGAGGCCGGACGCACCACCCGCGCCATGTTCAGGCCGATGGCCTCGTTGCCGGACAGCTCCACCGCCAATTGCCAAAGGCGGGTCATGTCGTCCTGGGGGAAACGTGCGTCCGGGTCGTCGAGGGCGGCGAAGTCCAGCCCGAGCTGCTTGAACATGGCCCGGCAATCGAGCCCTTCCAGCTCGAGCGCCTTGACGATCCCTGATGCCCAGCTGGCTGACGTGGTTCTTTCACTCATGACAGGCTTCTTGTGCTGACCGCTCCTGCGGTGAACCCAAAGGATACTCATTTGGCGCCTATTGTCACTGGCCGGCTCCGCCAATGACTCTAGACTCGAATCAGGCTCCACGCCGTGTATCCTGTCCAGAACGCGAATCCTCCGGGAGCACAGCCATGAACCGCAGAGCGCAGTTCCGCAGTTTTGCCGAGTTCTACCCTTATTACCTGGGGGAGCACAGCAACCCCACCTGCCGTCGCTTGCACTTCGTCGGCACCAGCCTGGTCATCGCCCTGCTGGCCTATACCTTTGCCAGTGGGAGCTGGTGGTTGCTGCTGGCGATGCCCGTGGCAGGCTATGGCTTTGCCTGGGTTGGGCATTTCTTCTTCGAGAAGAACCGTCCGGCGACGTTCAGCCATCCGCTGTATAGCCTGATCGGCGACTTCGCCATGTTTCGCGATATTTTGCGGGGCAAGATCGGTCTCTAGAGAGGTGACCAGCTGGTCAGGAGCTTGCAGCTCGTCACTGCATCTCCCCACCACTATTGAGATGGTGTGAATATCCATTCGCGGCGGTGATGCCACTGATGCTTTTCGCCTTTACGGCGACCTACTTTTGCTCGCGGGCAAAAGTAGGCATGGACCTGCCCCTTAACGAGACCTACACCGCTTCCTGCACCCCGACCTGCCGCTCGGCGGCTTCGCGCGCCTGGGCCTCGGCGAAGCGGTACAGCTCGATGCTGCCATCCCAGTGTTCGATCAGGGCGGTGCAGGATTCCACCCAGTCGCCGCAGTTGAGGTATTCCACCGCGCCAACCTGGCGGATCTCGGCATGGTGGATGTGCCCGCAGACCACGCCATGGAAGCCACGCCGGGTGCACTCGTGGGCGATGGCGTCCTCGAAATCGCTGATGAAGTTCACCGCGCCCTTGACCTTGTGCTTGAGGTACGCCGACAACGACCAGTAACCATAGCCATAACGGGCCCGCCAGTGGTTGAGCCAGCGGTTGAGCACCAGGGTGAACTCGTAGGCGCGGTCGCCGAGGAAGGCCAACCAGCGGTGGTAGCGGGTGATCACGTCGAACTGGTCGCCATGGATCACCAGCAGGCGCCGGCCATCGGCGGTCAGGTGTTCCGCCTCATCCACCAGTTGGATGTTGCCCAGGACCAGCTTCGAGTAGCGGCGCAGGAATTCGTCATGGTTGCCAGTGACGTAGATCACCTCGGTACCGCGCTTGCTCATGGTCAACAGGCGGCGGATGACGTTGGTGTGTGCCTGGGGCCAGTAGATGCCGCCGCGCAGCTTCCAGCCATCGATGATATCGCCGACCAGGTAGAGGCGGTCGGCCTGGTAACGCTTGAGGAAATGCGACAGGTGCTCGGCCTGGCAATCCCGGGTGCCCAGGTGCACGTCGGAGATCCACAGGGTGCGCACGCGCTGCTTGCGTGACGGGCGGGCGAGTTCGACGTGGGTCATGGGGTGGCCTCCGGCGCTGTTTGCTGGAGACTGGCAGGTCCAGGTGACAGGCTGGTGGCAGTCGCGTGACGGCTGGTCGTGCGTTGGCAAAAGCGCTGTGGAAACCGGCTTGCCAATGATCAGGCCCCGCCCGCTGTGTACAATGGTGCCCTGCCCAGGAGGCCCCCCATGCACACAGGCCCGCTCCTTTCCCTGCGCCATTACCGCGATGACCTGATCGCCCACAGCCATGAGCACCCACAACTGGTGTTCGGCCTGCGCGGGCGCCTGGACTTCGAGGTGCAAGGCCGCGGCGCACGGATCGACCGCCAGGACCTGATGGTGGTGCCGGCCGGCACCCACCATACCTGTGGCAGTACGGCCGGCAGCCATTGCCTGGTGCTGGACATCCCGGGCGAACACTGGTTACGCGAACAACTGGGCGAGCACGCCGACACCAGCCGCCGCCTGCTCGATCGCCCCGGCACCCTGGGCCTGGACAGCCGCCAACAGCAGTTGGTGGACTGGCTCGCCGCCAGCCCCGTGGACGACCCGCTGATCGCCCGCCAGGGCGCGGCCCTGCTGCTGGCCAGCCTCAACGCCCATGCCGCGCCCGGCGTGCCGCAACGGCGCCTGCCCTACGCGGCGTTCGATACCCATATCGAGCAGCATGCCGCCTACCCCCTGCAAGTGGCCGATCTGGCCCGCCTGGCCGGCCTCTCCACGGCACGCCTGCATGCGCGCTTCACCGCCGAATGCGGCCTGACACCCATGGACTACATCCGCCAGCGCCGCCTGCTCAAGGCTCGTCGCCTGCTCAAGGAAACCCAGCTGCCGGTCGGCGAGATCGCCGCCCAGGTCGGTTATAGCTCGCAGAGCGCCTTCAGTGCCGCCATGCTCCGAGACTTCGGCCACTCACCCATGGCCTTGCGCCGCGAGCCTGACGACAACTGACGCGAGGATGGCGACAGACACCCGCTGGCCATGCTCGTAGACTGACACCCCACCGCGAGAGCCCCTCGAACCTGAAGATGGACATACAGGGTCAACGACCGTTGTCACAAAGGATGACCATGAACCACCGCACCGCCCTCGGCGCCCTGCACATCGGCGCGCTGTTCTTCGGCCTCACTGGCGTCTTCGGCAAACTGGCCGCCAGCGCCAGCCCCGCGATCATCGTCTTCGGCCGCGCCGCCTTCGCGGTGCTCGCCCTGGGCCTGTTCGCCAGCCTGGCGCGCCAGAGCTGGCAGCCACTCAAGCGTCACGACCTGCGCCGCCTGTTGCTTGGCGGCGTGCTGCTGGCCGGGCACTGGGTGAGCTTCTTCGTCGCCGTCAAGGTCGGCGGCGTGGCCATCGCCACCCTGGGCTTCGCCAGTTTCCCGGCCTTCACGGTGATCCTCGAGGGCCTGCTGTTCCGCGAGCGGATCCGCCGCAACGAAGCGCTGCTGGTGCTGCTGGTCAGCATCGGCCTGGTGCTGGTCACGCCCGAGTTCGACCTGGCCAGCGAGGCCACCGGCGGGCTGCTCTGGGCGCTGCTGTCCGGCCTGCTGTTCTCGCTGCTGTCGCTGGTCAACCGTGCAGGCTCCGGGCGCCTGCCGGCGGTACAGGCGGCGCTGTGGCAGAACCTCGTGGTGGCCCTGTGCCTGCTGCCGGTGGCCGCCCCCGGCCTGGGTGTCGTCACGCCGATGGACTGGCTGTGGATCGCCCTGCTCGGCATCTTCTGCACCGGCGTCGCCCACAGCCTGTTCGTCGCCAGCCTGGCGGTGATCAAGGCGCGTACCGCCGCGGTGGTGTTCGGCATGGAGCCGGTCTACGGTATCGCCATGGCCTGGGTGGTGTTCGCCGAAACGCCGACCCTGCGCATGCTCGCCGGCGGCGTGCTGATCATCGTCGCCATCGTGCTGTCCAGCCGCCTGGCCGCCGAGCAGCCGCCCCGGCAACGGCCCATGGCCGAAGGCGCCTGATCAACGATCGTTGTGGCCCAGGTCACGCTGCGGATCGATATGGTCGCGCAGCCGCTGCTTGAGCACCTTGGCTTCGGGGAAGCCGCCATCGGCCTTGCGCTCCCAGAGCTGCACACCATCGCAGGTGATGCGGAACACCCCGCCGGTGCCCGGCTCCAGGGCCACCCGGCCGAGGTCGTCGGCGAACGTGCTCAACAACTCCTGAGCCAGCCAGGCAGCGCGCAGCAGCCACTGGCACTGGGTGCAATACGTGATAACGATTTCTGGCTTGGTATTGGCCATGGGTGGACCTCTCCTGGTGGGTGGCCGCTTATACTAGCGGTCTTTGCCCACCGCTTTGAGACCCACGATGCGCCGCCTGCTGTTCTGCCTCCTGCTGACGCTCACCTCCTTCACCGCCCTGGCTGCGGAACCCGCCCGGCCCAAGGTCGGCCTGGTGCTGTCCGGCGGCGCTGCCCGCGGCCTGGCGCATATCGGTGTGCTCAAGGCCCTGGAGGAACAGGGGGTGCGCATCGATGCCATCGCCGGCACCAGCATGGGCGCGGTGATCGGCGGGCTGTACGCCTCCGGCTATAGCGTCGAGGAGCTGGAGAAACTGGCCAGGACCCTCGACTGGCAACAGGCCCTGTCCGACGCACCGCCGCGCAAGGACGTACCGTTCCGGCGCAAGCAGGACGACCGTGACTTCCTGGTCAAGCAGAAGCTGAGCTTTCGCGACGATGGCAGCCTCGGCCTGCCCCTGGGCGTGATCCAGGGCCAGAACCTGTCCCTGCTGCTGGAGAGCAAGCTGGCCCACACCGCCGACACCCGCGACTTCGACAAGCTGCCGATCCCCTTCCGCGCCGTGGCCACCGACATCGCCAGCGGCGAGAAGGTGGTGTTCAGCCGCGGCCACCTGCCCCAGGTGATCCGCGCCAGCATGTCGATCCCGGCAGTGTTCGCCCCGGTGGAGCTGGACGGCCGCCTGCTGGTGGACGGCGGCATGGTCGACAACATCCCGCTGGACGTGGCCCGCGACATGGGTGTCGACCTGGCCATCGTGGTCGATATCGGCACACCCCTGCGCGACCGCAAGCAACTGGCCACGGTGGTCGATGTGCTCAACCAGTCGATCACCCTGATGACCCGGCGTAACTCCGAGGAGCAATTGGCCAGCCTGCGCAGCGAAGACATCCTCATCGAACCGCCCCTGGCGGCGTTCGGCGTGACCGATTTCGGCCGTGCCCAGGACATGATCGACGCCGGCTACCGCGCCACCCGCGCGCTCGATGCACGCCTGGCCGCGCTGCGCCAGGAGGGCGACAGCGGCTTGGCGATCGCCCGTTCGCCGCGCCAACGCACCCCCGTCATCACCGCGATCAAGGTGGAGAACGACTCCAAGGTCAGCGACGACGTGATCCGCTACTACATCCGCCAGCCCCTGGGCGAGCCGCTGGAGCTCGACCGCCTGCAGACCGACATGGGCACGCTCTACGGCCTGGATTACTTCGACCGGGTGCAGTACCGGGTGGTGCACAAGGGTGACGACAACACGCTGGTGATCAACGCCCGAGGCAAGCGTGGCGGCACCGACTACCTGCGCCTGGGGCTGAACCTGTCGGACGACATGCGCGGCGACAGCGCCTTCAACCTGGGCGCCAGCTACCGGGTCAACGGCATCAACCGGCTGGGCGCGGAATGGTTGACCCGCGCCCAGATCGGCGACCAGCAGGAGCTCTACAGCGAGTTCTACCAGCCCCTGGACGTGGGCTCGCGTTACTTCATCGCGCCCTACCTGGACCTGGGTTCGCAGAACATCGAGGCGACCCTGGACAACGACCCGATCGCCGAGTACCGCCTGGAGCGCTACGGCTTCGGCCTGAACCTCGGTCGGCAGATCGGCACCTACGGCGAGGTGCGCTTGGGCGTGGGCAAGGCCTGGGGCGAGGCCGAGGTGCGCATCGGCGACCAGGACCTGCCCAAGGTCAGTTTCAACGAGGGCTTCTACGAGCTGAAGTACTCGTTCGACACCCTCGACAACCTGTACTTCCCCCACAGCGGCGAAGAGATCGGCCTGAGCCTGCGCAAGTACGACACCTCCCTGGATTCGGACGAGAACTACCGGCAATGGATCTTCAACCTGGACAAGGCCTTGAGCATCGGCCCGAACACCTGGGTACTGGGCGGGCAATACGGCCGTACCCTGGACAAGACGGAGGTGGTGACCTCGAGCTTCGTGTTTGGCGGCGCCCGGCAGTTGTCGGGCTTTCGCCAGGACTCGGTATCCGGCCAGAACATGAGCCTGGTGCGCATGGTCTACTACCGCCGCCTCACCCCTCGGGCCTACCTGCCGCTGGACTTCCCGCTGTACCTGGGCGGATCACTGGAACGCGGACGGGCGTGGAACAACGACAACGAATTCGACAGTGGCTACATCAATGCGGCGAGCATCTTCCTCGGCCTGGAGACACCGCTGGGCCCGCTGAACCTCAGCTACGGCGCCAACAGCGAGCACGAAAAGGCGGTATACCTCAACCTCGGGCACACGTTCTGAGCGGCAAGCTGCAAGAAAAAACGGATCGCGTGGGCAACATCGATCCGCTTGTTCTTGTGGCTTGCCGCTTGAAGCTTGTAGCTCGAAGCTCAGGACTTCTCGAGATTGGCGAGGATCTTGGCATGCACCCGCATGCAGACCTCCAGGTCGGCCTCGTCGACCCCAGTGAACAGCTCCACCCGCAAGGCATTGGCGATGGTCTCGATCTGCTCGATCAACGGCTTGGCCGGCGGGCACAGCAAGATCTTCTTGGCCCGCCGATCCTCCATCACCGCCTGGCGACGCACCAGCCCCTGGCTCTCCAGGCTGTCGAGCAGACGTGCCAGTGTCGGGCCTTCGACGCCCACGCTCTGGGCCAACTCGCGTTGGGTCGGCGCCTCCTCGAAACGGGCCAGGTGCAGGAGCACCAGCCAGCGGGCCTGGGACAGATTGAGCCCAGCCAGGCGGCGGTCCAGCTCGGCACGCCAGCCGCGAGACATCTGCGCCAGCTGCATGCCGAAGCGGTGTTGGTTGTCGGTCAGGGGCATAAGCAACTCTATGGATAGAACTAATTGTTAGTCAGCTAACCATGCCCCGGGCCAACAGGCAAGGCTCGCCAGCCCGGAAACGTCCGATAATCGTCAAAAAGGATGACAAAGGTCAGCGGATGGCCGAAATGCCGGCGATCAGAGTTCGAACTCCGCCGCCAGCGCCGCCCGTACGCAATGCAGTACCCCCTCCGGCACCCGCGACCCGAACTGCGGGATCACCGCAGACACCGGCGGCAACTCGCCTTCGCCATCGAGGAAGGTGTCCTGCACCTCCATCAACAGGTCCTCAGGCAGATCCAGGGCCTGCTCCAGGCTCAGTTCCTGGCGGCCGATGGCCTCGGCCAGCAAGTTGTAGACATTCTTCTCGGTGCAGTCGAGCTGGCCGGCGATCTGTGCCGGGGTCATGCCGGCGCGAGCCAGGCTGACCAGTTCGTGACGCAGGTCGAGCACCACCTTCGGCGCCGCTTCGCCGCTGCCGCCGTTGAGCACCTCGAGGAAGGCCTGGCCGTAGCGCTCCAGCTTGCGCGCACCGACCCCACTGACCTGGGCCATCTCGGCGAGGCTGGTCGGCTGGCTGCGCAGCATCTCCAGCAGCGTCGAGTCGGGGAAGATGACATACGGCGGCACGCTGTGTTCCTCGGCCAGCTTGCGCCGCAGGGCACGCAGGGCCTCCCACAGCTCGCGCTCCTCGCCACGCACCAATTGGCTGGCCGGGCTGCCGCCGGAGGCCTTGGCCACGGCCTGCGGCTTGAGATCGCGGCGCAGTTGCAGGTTCACTTCGCCACGCAGCAGCGGCCGGCAACTGTCGGACAGCCGCAGGCCGCCGTAGCCCTCCAGGTCGATGTCCACCAAGCCACGGGCCACCAGTTGACGGAACAGCGAACGCCATTCGACCTCCGCCATGGCCTTGCCGACACCGAACACCGAAAGCTTCTCATGGCCGAAGTTGCGCACCTTCTCGGTGTCCTTGCCCAGCAGCACGTCGACCAGGTGGCCGACGCCGTAGCGCTGGCCCGTGCGGTACACCGCCGACAATGCCTGGCGGGCCGGCTCGGTGGCGTCCCAGGTCTGGATCTGGTCGACGCAGTTGTCGCAATGGCCGCAAGGTTGCTCGAGGACCTCGTCGAAATACGCCAGCA
The DNA here is from genome assembly GCF_024127895.1 of Pseudomonas guariconensis. GTDB lineage: Bacteria > Pseudomonadota > Gammaproteobacteria > Pseudomonadales > Pseudomonadaceae > Aquipseudomonas > Aquipseudomonas guariconensis_B. The sequence goes on from NZ_JAMYBK010000015.1 coordinate 120,357, forward strand.
GGGCCTGGCGGCGGCAGCGGGTTTCCTCGCAGAGGGCGAGCATGGCGTCGAGCTTGTGCTGCTCGATGCGCTTGTGGCGCTCGTCGCCGTCGGAGTTCTGCAGCATCTGCTTGAGCATCACCATGTCCTGCAGGCCGTAGGCCATCCAGGCGTCGGACGGCAGGCCATCACGGCCGGCACGGCCGGTTTCCTGGTAGTAGGCTTCCAGCGACTTGGGCAGGTCCAGGTGGGCGACGAAGCGCACGTTGGGCTTGTCGATGCCCATGCCGAAGGCGATGGTGGCGACCATGATCAGCCCTTCCTCGTTGAGGAAGCGGTGCTGGTTGGCCGAACGAGTCTCGGCGGCAAGGCCTGCATGGTAGGGCAAGGCCGGGAAGCCCTGCTCGCAGAGGAAGGCGGCGGTTTCGTCGACCTTCTTGCGTGACAGGCAGTAGACGATACCGGCGTTGCCCCGCCGCTCGCCGAGAAACGCCATCAACTGCTTGCGCGGCGACTCCTTGGGCACGATGCGGTAGAAGATGTTCGGCCGGTCGAAACTCGACAGGAAACGCTCGGCCCCCTGCAGGTGCAGGCGCTGGACGATCTCTTCGCGGGTGCGCATGTCGGCCGTGGCGGTCAGGGCGATGCGCGGCACATGGGGGAACAGCTCGGCCAATTGGCCCAACTGCAGGTACTCGGGACGGAAGTCGTGGCCCCATTGCGAGACACAGTGGGCCTCGTCGATGGCGAACAGGGCGATGTCCAGGGTGCGCAGGAACTCCAGCATGCGCGGCTGCACCAAGCGCTCCGGCGCCAGGTACAAAAGCTTCACCTCGCCGCGGCGCAGGCGCCCGGCCAGCTCGCGTTGCTGCTCGGGGCTCAGGGTCGAGTTCAGCGACGCAGCGGCTACGCCCAGCTCGTCGAGGGTAGCGACCTGGTCATCCATCAGCGCGATCAGCGGCGAGACCACGACCGCCAGGCCTGGGCGCAACAGCGCCGGCACCTGGAAGCACAGGGACTTGCCACCACCGGTGGGCATCAGCACCAGCGCATCGCCGCCACTGGCCACGCATTCGATGATCGCTGCCTGGCGCCCCCGGAAACTGTCGTAGCCGAAGATATCCTTGAGGACACGCTGAGCCTGTTCGAGCATTGCACACTCCAAAATCGCCATACCATCCTGGACACAGGCTGGACGAAAAACCCGCTGCCCACACTCGTGAATGCGTAAGCGGCTTTTGCCGGAGGACCGGGAAACGGCGCCCCTGGATGAAAAATCGCGGATTATACCCCACTGCCCGGCTGCACAGGGTGCCCCGGGATCTTCCCGCGACAGACGTTCCCTTTGCCCCGCATCCGCCGCAAGGTGCTAGAATTCACTATCGTTTATTCCCCCAAGGTAGCCCTGTAATGTCCTTCGCCGAGCAATTGACCCGCCTGCAAGCCTTCCTCGACGCCGACGATCTGCACGAGGAAGCGCTGGACTACGTCGCCGCCCATGGCTACCTGACCGCGCTGTCGATCTGCTCGGAAGACGTCCCCGAGCGCGAGTGGATCGACGCGCTGTTCGCCGAAGAGCCCCACTACGCCAGCGAAGCCCAGCGCACCGAGATCGAGGCCACGCTGGTGGCGCTCAAGGCGCATATCGGCCGCCAGCTGGCCAGCGACGACGAATTCGAGCTGCCTTGCGACCTGGACCTGACCGACGAGCCGGACGATTCCGACCTGCGCGGCTGGTGCATCGGCTTCATGGAAGGCGTTTTCCTGCGGGAGGAAGCCTGGTTCGAGAACGCCGAGGAGGAAGTCAGCGAGATGCTGCTGCCGATCATGGTCGGCTCGGGCCTGTTCGACGAACAACCCGAGTTCGCCGACATCGCCAGCAATGCCAGCCTGCAGGACGACATGATCGTGCAGATCCCCGAGGCACTGACCGCGCTGTTCCTGCTGCTGCACGCCCCTGACGAGAAACCGGCCCTGCTCAAGCCGCGCCATCACTGAGCCGGCTGTGCGCTACCTGCTGCTGGCCATTGGCTGGCTCAGCGTTGCGCTGGGGGTGCTGGGAATCTTCTTGCCGGTGTTGCCCACCACGCCCTTCCTGCTGCTCGCGGCGGCCTGTTTCGCCCGCAGCTCGCCGCGTTTCCACCATTGGCTGGTCCATCACCCCAAGCTGGGCCCGTGGATCCGCGACTACCTGAGCGGCGCCGGCATCCCGCTCAGGGGCAAGGTCTACGCCATCGGCCTGATGTGGGCCAGCATCAGCCTGTCGTGCTACCTGGTACCGCTGTTCTGGGCGCGCGCCTTCATGCTCGCCAGCGCGGTGCTGGTGAGCTTGTATATTCTCAAACAGAAGACCTTGCGCCGGCCTGGTTGAAAAAATTCCATGTGCCTCACAACGATCGTTTTTTCCCGCCACTCGGCAGCCTATTTCTTACTTCGCCTAGCATTTGAAACCACTTGTTTCTAATAACGCCTTACGAAGTTCAGATAGCGAAATATCCTACAAAGTTTTAGGAAGCTAAAAATCCCCCAAGAAGTGATTCCTCGCTAGTGTTCAGGCTCACCCTAAGCACCCTGGCTGCTCATGAGGATCACCCATGTTCGATAAAACCGATCTGCGTAATAAGAAAAGCAATACGGCAAGCCGTGCTTATGACGTCACTGAAAGCAGAGTACAGGTTTTGCTCGAAGAATCCGCATGGATCAATAATCCCTCGTCCCATGACACCTCCCCACCTAGGTCTCCATCGAAGCCCATAGGCTACCCAGCCGACCCCGAGTTCCGGTTGCGTGGTGGCTACGCCAACCCAATGGTTGATGCCGCAATGCCTCTGTTTGGACTGGCGATGCGCTTACGGACACTGGACGCGCTTCCCCATATCGTCGAAGTGCGCGAGAAAGTGCACAACCAGATTTCGGCCATCCTTGAGGAAATGGCCCAGAAAGGTTATGAGCCCGCCCAACTGCAGGCCTATTCATATGCACTGTGCCTGCACCTCGATGAAATCGTCATGTGCAGGCCGTGGGGCAAGAACTCTATCTGGAGCGAGCGGCCACTGCTGAGTGATTTCCACCAGGAAACCCAAGGTGGCGAGAAAATTTTCAAGATCCTGTCACAGATGATGCAGGAGCCGCAGCGTTTCAAGGACGTTCTGGAATTCACTTACTTGTGCTTGTGCCTTGGCCTGAAAGGCAAGTACGCCATCGAGCCCAGGGGCGACGAATTATTGCAAGCGCTGCTCAACGAAATATACGCAGTGATTCGAGAACTTCGTGGTCCGGTCCCGAAAGAACTGTGCGACCCATTGAGCAACGTCGCCCCTCGTAACTTTCGTATGAAACGACAGTTGCCATGGTGGGTTCCTCTGGTGATCTCCGCTGTGATCATGGCAGGTATATATAGCTATTACAGCTACCGTCTGAACCTGATTACTACGGAGGTATTACAGTCACTCGACGGCATTCTGCAGCAGTAACAGGCAACTGTTCGATAACCCCGCATCAAGTTGTTGCGGGATTGACCTCGTCAAACAAAGGCCATTGCCCTTCGAGAATTGCCATGCCTAGCCAATCCGATCTGCGTTACAGCTTCCAGCCCCTTGTTGGCAACGCCTTGTTCGAGGTGGTGTCGTTCAAGCTCCACGAAGCCCTCAGCACACCCTTCACGTTGCACCTGGAGCTGGTCAGCTTCGACGACGATGTCGCC
>NZ_JAMYBK010000016.1 GCF_024127895.1 Pseudomonas guariconensis
GACACAAAGCCGCTCCTCCCGGTACCGCGCGGTACCTGGAGGAGCGGCTTTGTGTCGCGAAAGGACCGCGCCCCGAACCAACCCGCACCACCTGTCATCCGGTCCGCCCTTTGCGAGGGCGACCACCTGGAGAATCGTTTCATGACCCAAGCTATCGTCGTGGCGGCGCTGTACAAGTTCGTCACCCTGGAAGACTACGTCGAACTGCGCGAGCCACTGCTCAAGACCATGCTCGACAACGGCGTCAAAGGCACCCTGCTGCTGGCCGTCGAAGGTATCAACGGTACGGTCTCGGGCACCCGCGAAGGCATCGACGCGCTGCTCGCCTGGCTGCGTAGCGACCCGCGCCTGGTGGATGTCGACCACAAGGAATCCTATTGCGACGAGCAGCCGTTCTACCGCACCAAGGTCAAGCTCAAGAAAGAGATCGTCACCCTCGGCGTGCCGGGCGTGGACCCCAATCACAAGGTCGGTACCTACGTCGAGCCGAAGGACTGGAACGCCCTGATCAGCGACCCTGAAGTGCTGCTGATCGACACCCGCAACGACTACGAAGTGGCCATCGGCACCTTCAAGGGCGCCATCGACCCGAAGACCGAGACCTTCCGTCAGTTCCCCGAGTACATCAAGGCCAACTTCGACCCCAGCAAGCACAAGAAGGTGGCGATGTTCTGCACCGGCGGCATCCGTTGCGAGAAAGCCTCCAGCTACATGCTCGGCGAAGGCTTCGAGGAGGTCTATCATCTCAAGGGTGGCATCCTGAAATACTTCGAAGAAGTGCCTCAGGAAGAAAGCCTCTGGGACGGCGACTGCTTCGTCTTCGACAACCGCGTCACGGTGCGCCATGACCTGTCCGAAGGCGACTACGACCAGTGCCATGCCTGCCGCCATCCGATCAGCGTGGAGGACCGTGCGTCCGAGCACTATTCGCCAGGCATCAGCTGTCCGCACTGCTGGGACAGCCTGAGCGAGAAGACCCGGCGCAGCGCCATCGACCGGCAGAAGCAGATCGAGCTGGCCAAGGCGCGCAACCAGCCCCACCCGATCGGTTACAACTACAAAGCCGAGGCCTGACGCATGTCCGCACGCCTGCTCTATGTGATGGACCCGATGTGCTCCTGGTGCTGGGGCTTCGCGCCGGTGGCCGAGGCGCTGATCGCCCAGGCGCGCGAGGCCGGCGTGCCGACGCGCCTGGTGCCCGGTGGTTTGCGCTCCGGCGGCAGCGCCCTGGATGCCGCGACCCGTCGCTACATCCTCGAGCATTGGCAGGCAGTGGCCGAGGCCACCGGCCAGGCGTTTCGTTTCGAGGGCGCCATGCCCGATGGCTTCGTCTACGACACCGAGCCCGCCTGCCGCGCCCTGGTCGCGGCCCGTGAACTCGACGCCGAGCGCACTTGGTCGTTGCTGGCACTGATCCAGCAGGCCTTCTACGAGCAGGGCGTGGACATCACCTGTGCCCCGCAACTGGTAGCGCTGGCCGAGCGTTGCGGCTTCGACCGCGGGCGTTTCGCCGAGGCCTTCACCCACGCCGAGACGCGCGCCGCCACCGCGGCCGACTTCAGCTGGGTGCAGGGCCTGGGTATCGCCGGCTTCCCGACCCTGCTGGCCGAGCGCAACGGCCAGCTGGCCCTGCTGACCAATGGCTACCAGCCGCTCGAGCGCTTGCAGCCCTTGCTCGGCCGCTGGCTGCAGCAGGCCGTCTGTGCTTGACCTGCCAGGGTCGTCCGACCCTGTGCCGGGGAGCGCCCCCGCCGTGGCCGATCGATTGAGCTGGGCGGAAATCCGCCGCCTGGCCCTGCATCACCGCAAAGCCCTGTGGAGCGCCAACCTGGTGGCGGTGCTCGCAGCCCTGTGCAGCGTGCCGATCCCCTTGTTGCTGCCCCTGCTGGTGGACGAAGTGCTGCTGGGGCATGGCGATGCGGCGCTGAAATGGATGAATCACCTGTTGCCGACCGGCTGGCAGGTGGCAGCCGGCTATATCGGCCTGATGCTCGTGGCCACGCTCGGGCTGCGCCTGGCCGCGCTGGCCTTCAACGTGGTCCAGGCCAAGCTGTTCGCCGGCCTGGCCAAGGACATCGTCTACCGCCTGCGCATCCGCTTGATCGAGCGGCTCAAACGCATTTCCCTCAAGGAGTACGAGAGCCTGGGCAGCGGCACGGTGACCACGCACCTGGTCACCGACCTGGACACCCTGGACAAGTTCGTCGGCGAGACCTTGAGCCGTTTCCTGGTCGCCGTGCTGACCCTGACCGGCACCGCTGCGATCCTGATCTGGATGCATTGGCAACTGGCCCTGCTGATCCTGCTGTTCAACCCGCTGGTGATCTACTTCACCGTGCAGTTGGGCAAGCGCGTCAAGCACTTGAAGAAGCTGGAGAACGACAGCACTGCGCGTTTCACCCAGGCCCTGGCCGAGACCCTCGATGCCATCCAGGAGATCCGCGCCGGCAACCGCCAGGGCTATTTCCTCGGCCGTCTTGGCCTGCGCGCCCGTGAAGTGCGCGACTATGCCGTGGCCTCGCAATGGAAGAGCGACGCCAGCGGGCGTGCCAGTGGCCTGCTGTTCCAGTTCGGCATCGATATCTTCCGGGCCGCGGCCATGCTCACGGTGCTGTTCTCCGACCTGTCCATCGGCCAGATGCTGGCGGTGTTCAGCTACCTGTGGTTCATGATCGGGCCGGTCGAACAACTGCTCAACCTGCAGTATGCCTACTACGCCGCCGGCGGCGCCCTGAGCCGGCTCAACGAACTGCTGGCGCGGGCCGACGAGCCGCGCTACCCGGCCGCCAGCGACCCGTTCGCCGGGCGCGAGACGGTCGGCATCGAGGTGCGCGACCTGCGTTTCGCCTATGCCGAAGAGCCGGTGCTGGAGCACCTGGACTTGTCCATCGCCCCGGGCGAGAAGGTGGCCATCGTCGGCGCCAGCGGTGGTGGCAAGAGCACCCTGGTGCAATTGCTGCTGGGGTTGTACAGCGCCCAGGGCGGGACCATCCGCTTCGGTGGCGCCAGCCTCCAGGAGATCGGCCTGGAGACCCTGCGCGAGAACGTCGCGGTGGTGCTGCAGCATCCGGCGCTGTTCAACGACAGCGTGCGCGCCAACCTGACCATGGGTCGCGAGTGCAGCGACGACGCCTGCTGGCAGGCGCTGCGCATCGCCCAGCTGGACGCCACCATCGCTGCGTTGCCCCAGGGGCTGGACAGCGTGGTGGGGCGTTCCGGGGTACGGCTGTCGGGCGGCCAGCGCCAGCGCCTGGCGATCGCCCGCATGGTGCTGGCCGAGCCCAAGGTGGTGATCCTCGACGAAGCCACCTCGGCCCTCGACGCCGCCACCGAATACAACCTGCACCAGGCCCTGGCGCGCTTTCTCAGCGGCCGCACCACACTGATCATCGCCCACCGCCTGTCGGCGGTGAAGCAGGCCGACCGGGTGCTGGTGTTCGATGGCGGGCACGTCGCCGAGGAGGGCGATCACCAGCAACTGATCGCCGAGGGCGGGTTGTACGCCAAGCTGTATGGGCATTTGCAGCAGAGCTGAGGTTCCTGGGGCTAGACCCTGCATGCCTGGCAGTGGGGCGCGATGCGGCCCCAAATGGACGTCGAATGTTGTGAACGGCTCGAGCGAGTTTGCCGGATCGCCCCGAATGAGCCAGCGCAGGCCAGCAAAAAGCCCTTCAAAACCGTGGCAAATCGCCTACGCTGTGCTTGTCTGGATCGACCCAGTCTGATCCGCTCTACGACAGGGACTACATGAAGGGAACTCGCACACTCGAAGCCCCCAGGTTGCTGGGCATCATCTGGCCATTCATCGCCATCGTGGTCTTCCAGGTGCTGCTCGGCAGCATCAGCCTCTATGCCTTGTCGGCGGTACGCGCCTACGTGGCCGGCGAAAGCCTGTGGTCCAAGGCGCAGAAGGACGCCATCTACTACCTCGACCGGTACGCCGACAACCGCGACGAGCGCATGTTCCAGCGCTACCGGCAGGCCATCGCCGTGCCCCAGGGCGACCATGAGCTGCGCCTGGCGCTGGATCAGGCCAGCCCCGACCTGGTGGCGGCGCGCAACGGTATCCTGCAGGGCGGCAACCATCCGGACGATGTCGATCGGATCATCTGGTTCTACCGCAACTTCCGCCACATCAGCTACATGGAAACGGCCATCGCCTACTGGGATATCGGCGACGACTACCTGCGCCAGCTGGACACCCTCGCCACGGAGATGCGTGACGGCTTCGCCCAGGGCCAGGTCCCTGCGCACCAGGTGGACGCCTGGAAGGCGCGTATCGTCGCCATCAACGAAGGCGTGACCCCAGCCTCCAAGGCATTCAGCGATGCGCTGGGAGAGGGCTCGCGGATGTTGTTGCGGGTGTTGCTGATCACTAACCTGGCCACCGCGCTGTTCCTCATCGCCCTGGCCTGGCGGCGTTCGGGCAAGTTGCTGGCCCAGCGCCAGGCCTTCGCCACGGCCTTGCAGGCAGAGCGGGAGCGGGCGCAGATCACCCTGCAATCGATCGGTGACGCGGTGATCACCACCGATGTCGAGGGCTGCATCGTCTACATGAACCCGGCCGCCGAGCAGTTGACCCACTGGCAGGCCGGCCATGCCCAGGGCCTGCCGCTGGCGGCCTTGTTCAGCCTGGTCGACGAGCAGGCCGAGCACGACAGCCGTACCCTGGTCGAGCAGGTCCTCAGCGGCAGCCTGAAAGGGGACTCGGAGCATGCCCGGCTGATCCAGCGCCTGGACGGCAGCACGGTGTCGATCAACCTGGTCGGTTCGCCGATCCTCACCGATGGCCAGGTCAGCGGTATCGTGCTGGCCCTGCACGACATGACCCAGGAGCGCCAGTACATCGCCAACCTGTCCTGGCAGGCGACCCACGATGCCCTGACCGGCCTGGCCAACCGTCGCGAGTTCGAATATCGCCTGGAGCAGGCGCTCAATGGCCTGGCGCGCCAGAGCGGGCGGCATTCGCTGATGTTTCTCGACCTGGACCAGTTCAAGCTGGTCAACGACACCTGTGGCCATGCCGCCGGCGACGAGCTGCTGCGGCATATCTGTGCGGTGTTGCAGGCTGGCCTGCGCGAGGGCGATACCCTGGCGCGGCTGGGGGGCGACGAGTTCGGCGTCCTGCTGGTGAACTGTCCGCCGGAGCATGCCGAACGCATTGCCGAACAACTGCGCCAGAGCGTACAGAGCCTGCACTTCGTCTGGAAGGGGCGGCCGTTCGTCACCACCGTGAGTATCGGCCTGGTGCATGTCACCCAGGCACCGGGCACCCTGGAGGCATCCCTGCGCGCTGCCGACATGGCCTGCTACATGGCCAAGGAGAAAGGACGCAACCGGGTCCAGGTGTACCATGCCGACGACAGCGAGCTGTCCCTGCGCTTTGGCGAGATGGCCTGGATCCAGCGCCTGCATCTGGCTCTGGAAGAAAACCGCTTCTGCCTCTACGCCCAGGAGATCGCCCCGCTCAAGGCCCTGGAGGGGCCGGGCCATGTGGAGATCCTGCTGCGCCTGCACGACGAAAGCGGCCGCACCATCCTGCCCGACAGCTTCATCCCCGCTGCCGAGCGCTATGGCTTGATGACTGCCCTGGACCGCTGGGTAGTGCGCAATGTGTTCCAGGTCATCCGCCAGTGCCTGGACGAAGGCCGGGAGGGGCCGCTGGCGATGTGCGCGATCAACCTGTCGGGGTCGAGCATCGGCGACGACAACTTCCTCGAATACCTGCAGCGGTTGTTCGGCGAGTTCGGCATACCGCCACGGCTGATCTGTTTCGAGATCACCGAAACCATCGCCATCGCCAACCTCGGCAGTGCCATTCGCTTCATCAACGAATTGAAGGGGTTGGGTTGCCGGTTCTCCCTCGACGACTTCTGCGCGGGCATGTCGTCATTCGCCTACCTGAAGCACTTGCCCGTAGACTTCCTGAAGATCGACGGCAGTTTCGTCAAGGACATGCTGGATGACCCGGTCAACCGTGCCATGGTCGAGGTCATCAATCATATCGGCCACGTCATGGGCAAGCGCACCATTGCCGAGTTCGTCGAGACGCCATTGATCGAGCAGGCGCTGCAGGAGATCGGCGTGGACTACGCCCAGGGCTACCTGATCGAGCGCCCGCAGGTGTTCACCTGCGACAGCCTGCAGCGCCAACGGATTGCCGCGAAGCCCCTGTTACACCGGGCGCCTGGGACCTTTCGCTGAAACACCTGTCCGGAAAATCACAAGGAACCTAAGGAGCTGAAAGTGATGGACGCATTCGTACGGATCGGGCCGCTGATGGACCCTGCCAGCTATCCCGACTGGGCCCAGCAACTGCTCGAGCGATGCCATGAAAGCAAGCAGCGGGTGGTGGGGCACGAGCTCTACCAGCGCCTGCGCGATGGCCGGCTAAGGCCTGCGACCCTGCGCCAGTACCTGGTCGGGGGCTGGCCGGTGGTCGAGCAGTTCTCCCTGTACATGGCCCACAACCTGACCAAGACCCGCTATGCCCGCCACCCGGGCGAGGACATGGCGCGGCGTTGGCTGATGCGCAACATCCGGGTCGAGCTCAACCATGCCGACTACTGGCTGCACTGGTGCCAAGCCCATGGCATCAGCTTGGCCGAGCTGCAGGCCCAGGAGGTGGCGCCCCAGCTCAATGCCCTCAACGACTGGTGCTGGCGGGTGTGTACCACCGAGCCCCTGGCGATCGCCATGGCTGCCACCAACTACGCCATCGAGGGGGCGACGGGGGAGTGGGCGGCGCTTGTCTGTTCGTCCGACACCTACGCCCTGGGCTTTCCCGAGGACCAGCGCAAGCGCGCCATGAAGTGGCTGAGGATGCATGCCCAGTACGACGATGCCCACCCGTGGGAGGCGCTGGAGATCATCTGCACGCTGGTGGGCGAGCGCCCGGCGCCGGCCTTGCGCGACGAACTGCGCAAGGCGATCTGCAAGAGCTATGACTGCATGTACCTGTTTCTGGAGCATTGCATGCAGTTGGAGAAACAGCGCCAGCCAGGGAGGGCGCGGCCGGCGTTGGCGGCGGGGTGAGGCCAGGGGGCCTGCCTTTGCCAAGGCCCCAATGCCCTATTGCGCGTCGAACGCCTGCCCATTCACCCCGGCGCTGTCCGGCCCCATCAGGTACAGGTAGACCGGCATGATCTCCTCGGGCAGCGGGTTGTTCTGTGGGTTCTCGCTAGGGTAGGCCTGGGCGCGCATGGCGGTGCGGGTGGCGCCTGGGTTGATGCTGTTGGCCCGTACCGGGGCGACACCTTCCAGTTCGTCGGCCAGGGTCTGCATCAGCCCTTCGGTGGCGAACTTCGATACCCCATAGGCCCCCCAGTAGGCGCGGCCCTTGCGCCCGACGCTGCTGGAGGTGAACACCACCGAGGCGTCCTCGGATTGCTTGAGCAGCGGCAGCAGCGTGCTGGTCAGCATGAAGGTGGCGTTGACGTTGATGTGCATCACGCGCATGAAGTTGTCGCCCGACAACTGCTCCAGCGGCGTGCGCGGGCCGATGATCGAAGCGTTATTGAGCAGGCCGTCGAGGCGGCCGAACTGCTCCTCGATCATCACCGCCAGCTCGTCGTACTGGTGGGGCAGGGCGGTTTCCAGGTTGAACGGGATCACCACTGGCTGTGGGTGACCCGCGGCCTCGATCTGGTCGTAGACCTCGTTGAGGTTGGCCTCGGTCTTGCCCAGCAGCAACACGGTCGCGCCCAGGGCGGCATAGGCCCTGGCGGCTGCGGCACCGATACCGCGGCCAGCGCCGGTGACCAGGATGATCCGGCCCTTGAGCAGGTCGGGGCGGGGGGTGTAGTCGAACATGTCGGGGTCCTTGGGGTTGGAGCGGCAAGCTGCAAAAAAGCAGGGTGCTGCACAATGCCGGTCAGTTAAGACTTTCAGTTGTCATTTGGGGCCGCTTAACTGACTGACATTAGGGTGCTGCACGGTTTACTCTTTCTTGTGGCTTGCAGCTTGCGGCTGAAAATCAGCAGCCGCAGAGCGCGCTGTCGATCACCTTGCGCAGTTCCAGCGGGTGGTCCACCACCACGTCAGCGCCCCAGTTGTTGGGGTTGTCCTGAGGATGAATATAGCCGTAGCGGACCGCCGCCGTGCGGGTGCCGGCATCGCGGCCAGACTCGATGTCGCGCAGGTCGTCGCCGACGAACAGCACGCTGGCCGGGTCCAGGTTCAGTGTCTTGCAGGCCAGGATCAGCGGCTCCGGGTCGGGCTTGCTGTTCTTCACGTGGTCCGGGCAGATCAGCAATGCCGAACGCTCGGCCAGGCCCAGGCGCTGCATGATCGGCTCGGCGAAACGCACCGGCTTGTTGGTCACCACGCCCCACAACAGGTTGCCTTTCTCGATGTCGGCCAGCAGCTCGGCCATGCCGTCGAACAGGCGGCTGTGCACTGCGCAGTCGCGCTGGTAGCGTTCGAGGAACTCCAGGCGCAGGGCCTCGAAACCTTCGTCTTCAGGGTCGATGGCGAAGGTCGCCGCGACCATCGCCCGGGCGCCGCCGGAGATCACGTCGCGGATGCGCTTGTCATCGATGGCTGGCAGGCCGCGCTCTGCCAGCATGGCCTGGCAGATGGCGATGAAGTCCGGCGCCGTGTCCAGCAGGGTGCCGTCCATGTCGAAGAGTACTGCTCGCAAACGCATGCTCATTCCTCGCGCAGGGTCTGGATCATGTAGTTGACGTCGACGTCGCCGCTGAGCTTGTAGTGCTTGGTCAGCGGGTTGTAGGTCAGGCCGATGATGTCCTTCACTTCAAGGCCGGCAGTGCGGCTCCAGGCGCCCAGCTCCGAGGGGCGGATGAACTTCTTGAAGTCGTGGGTACCACGTGGCAACAGCTTCATGACGTATTCGGCGCCGATGATGGCGAACAGGTAGGCCTTGGGGTTGCGGTTGATGGTCGAGAAGAACACCTGGCCACCGGGCTTGACCAGGCGTTGGCAGGCCTGGATCACCGAGGACGGATCCGGCACGTGCTCGAGCATCTCGAGGCAGGTGACCACGTCGAACTGGCCGGGCATTTCCTCGGCCAGGGCCTCGGCGGTGATTTGCCGGTATTCGACCTCCACGCCCGACTCCAGTTGGTGCAGCTGGGCTACGGCCAGCGGCGCCTCGCCCATGTCGATGCCGGTGACGGTGGCGCCACGCAGGGCCATGGCCTCGCTGAGGATGCCGCCGCCGCAGCCGACGTCCAGCACCTTCTTGCCGGCGAGGCTGGCGCGCTCGTCGATCCAGTTGACCCGCAGCGGGTTGATGTCGTGCAGCGGCTTGAATTCGCTTTCGCGGTCCCACCAGCGATGGGCCAAGGCTTCGAACTTGGCGATTTCGGCGTGGTCGACGTTGCTCATGGAACAGTCCTCTGAATCTTCGATAAAAGTGTCACAGGGCGGCAGCCGTGGCTGCCGGCCGGTCATTCCTTGCCTGCGATGCGCGCGCCCCAGGCGCGGGCGGTGGCCGTCAGGGCCTGTTCGTCCATCCGGGTCAGGCGGCGGTCGTCGAGCAATTGCTGGCCGGCCACCCAGACGTGCCGCGCGCAGTCGCGGCCTGTTGCGTAGATCAGTTGCGAAACCGGGTCGTGTACCGGCTGCTGGGCCAGGTCCGACAGGTCGAAGGCCACCAGGTCGGCGGCCTTGCCCACCTCCAGCGAGCCGGTGACGGCCTCCAGGCCCAGGGCGCGGGCGCCGTTGAGGGTCGCCATGCGCAGCGCCCGATGGGCGTCCAGGGCCGTGGCCGAGCCCGCCACCGCCTTGGCCAGCAGGGCCGCGGTGCGGGTTTCGCCGAGCAGGTCGAGGTCGTTGTTGCTGGCCGCGCCGTCGGTGCCTACTGCCACGTTGACCCCGGCCAGCCACAGGCGTTCGACCGGGCAGAAGCCGCTGGCCAGCTTGAGGTTGGACTCGGGGCAGTGCACCACGCTGGTGTCGCTTTCTACCAGCAGGGCCAGGTCCTCGTCGCTGACCTGGGTCATGTGCACTGCCTGCAGGCGCGGGCCGAGCAGGCCGAGGCGGGCCAGGCGCGCCAGTGGACGTTCGCCACGTTCGGCCAGGGCCCGCTCGACCTCGCCGGCGGTCTCGTGGATGTGCATGTGCAGGGGCGCGTCCAGTTGGTCGGCGATGACGCGGATCTTCTCCAGGTTCTCGTCGTTGACCGTGTAGGGCGCGTGCGGCCCCAGGGCGATGCTGATGCGCGGATGGTGGCGCAGGTCGCCGAACAGCTCGATGGCCAGGTGCAGGCCCTCCTCGGGCGTGCGTGCGCCGGGGATGGGGAAGTCCAGCAAGGGCACGGCGACCTGGGCACGGATGCCGCTGCGGTGCACCCGGTCGCAGGCCTCCCGGGGGAAGAAGTACATGTCGGCGAAGCAGGTGATGCCGCCCTTGAGTTGCTCGGCGATGGCCAGGTCGGTGCCGTCGCGCACGAACGCTTCGTCGACCCAGCGGCCCTCGGCCGGCCAGATGTGCTGCTCGAGCCAGGTCATCAGCGGCAAGTCGTCGGCCAGCCCGCGCAGCAGGGTCATGGCAGCGTGACCATGGGCGTTGACCAGGCCGGGGCACAGCAGGCAGTCGGGCAGCTCGCGTACCGCGTGGGCCTGGGGTGCCCGCTCGCGGGGGCCGATCCAGGCGACCCGCCCGTCGCGCACGCCCAGCGCATGGCCCTCCAGCACCACACCGGCCGGTTCCACGGGCACCAGCCATTGTGGAACGAGCAGCAGGTCGAGGGGGGAGGGGGCTGTGGGCATGCGTGGTACCTGGGCGATTCGGCGGAACGCGCAGTATACCCGAGCGTCTGCGGCCGAGGCTCGCTATAATCGTCCGCTTTTTATGTCCAGACGTTGGGGAGAGGCGATGCGTGAGCAACTTTTGGCGGCGGAGAAGGTGACCGGCATCCGCTGGCACGACGGCGCCTTGCACCTGCTCGACCAGCGCTTGCTGCCGTCCCGGGAATGCTGGCTGACCTGCACCGATGTCGCGGCGGTCGCCGAGGCGATCCGCGGCATGGCGGTGCGTGGCGCCCCGGCCATCGGCATCAGTGCCGCCTACGGCCTGGTCCTGGCCTTGCGCCAGCGCCTGGCCGAGGGCGACGACTGGGAGCAGGCGCTGGAAGAGGACTTCCTCTGCCTGGCCGAGGCGCGGCCGACCGCTGCCAACCTGTTCTGGGCCCTCAACCGCATGCGCGAACGCCTGCAGCGCCTGCGTGCCGAGGAAGACGCGCTGGCAGCCCTGGAGGCCGAGGCGATGGCCATCCACGAGAGCGACCGCGAAGCCAACCTGACCATGGCCCAGCATGGCATCGAGCTGATCCGCCGGCACCAGGGCAACGAACAGGCCTTGCTGACCCACGGCAATGCCGGCGCGCTGGCCAGCGGTGGCTTCGGCACCGCGCTGGGGGTGATCCGCGCGGCCTATCTGGAGGGCATGGTCGAGCGGGTCTACGCCAGCGAGACCCGTCCCTGGCTGCAGGGCTCGCGCCTGACCGCCTGGGAGCTGGCTCGCGAGGGCATTCCCGCGACGCTGTTCGCCGACGCGGCGATGGCCCACCTGATGAAGACCAAGGGCATCACCTGGGTGGTGGTGGGGGCCGACTGCATCGCCGCCAATGGCGACGTGGCCAGCAAGATCGGCACCTACCAGCTAGCGGTGAGCGCCATGCACCATGGCGTGCGCTTCATGGTGGTGGCGCCGAGCACCAGCATCGACCTGAACCTGGCCACGGGCGACGACATCCCGCTGGAGGAGCGCGATGCCGATGAGTTGCTGGACGTGGCCGGCAATCGGGTGGCGGCCGAGGCCGAGGTGTTCAATCCGGTGTTCGATGTGACTCCGGCGGACCTGGTCGATGTGATCGTGACCGAGAAAGGTGTGGTCGAGCGGCCAGACACCGCGAAGCTGGCGCAACTGATGTGCCGCAAGCGGTTGCACTGAGCGGCGGGTTTCCAGCTTGCCGCTGGAGGCTTCGAGCATGTCGCTCGATCTCTGCCTTTGTGATACCATCCGACAGTTTCCAGGGCCGCCCAATGCAGCGGCTCTCATTGCGCAGATCCATGGCTCAACTCATTGATTTGTCGTAAGTCGTCGCACCACTGTGCGCTGCGGCGGCGAGCTTCGTTCGTCCTCCGAGGGAAACGACGAAGTTTCACCAGAAAAAGGAATCAGGCTTCTCATGGGCGAACTGGCCAAAGAAATCCTCCCGGTCAATATCGAAGACGAACTGAGACAGTCTTACCTCGACTACGCGATGAGCGTGATTGTCGGGCGAGCGCTGCCCGATGCGCGTGATGGCTTGAAGCCCGTGCATCGCCGCGTGCTGTACGCGATGAGCGAACTGGGCAACGACTGGAACAAGCCGTACAAGAAGTCCGCCCGTGTGGTCGGTGACGTCATCGGTAAATACCACCCCCACGGCGACAATGCGGTCTACGACACCATCGTGCGCATGGCCCAGCCGTTCTCGCTGCGCTACCTGCTGGTCGACGGTCAGGGCAACTTCGGTTCGGTGGACGGCGACAACGCCGCGGCCATGCGATACACCGAAGTACGCATGACCAAGCTGGCCCACGAACTGCTGGCCGACCTGCACAAGGAAACCGTCGACTGGGTGCCCAACTACGACGGCACCGAGCAGATCCCGGCGGTCATGCCGACCAAGATCCCCAACCTGCTGGTCAACGGCTCCAGCGGTATCGCCGTGGGCATGGCGACCAACATCCCGCCGCACAACCTCGGCGAGGTCATCGATGGCTGCCTGGCGCTGATCGACAACCCCGAGGTCACCGTCGACGAGCTGATGCAGTTCATCCCCGGCCCTGACTTCCCCACGGCCGGCCTGATCAACGGCCGCGCCGGCATCATCGAGGCCTATCGCACCGGCCGTGGCCGCATCTACATGCGTGCCCGCTCCGAGGTCGAGGACATCGACAAGGCCGGCGGCCGCCAGCAGCTCGTCATCACCGAGCTGCCCTACCAGCTGAACAAGGCACGGCTGATCGAGAAGATCGCCGAGCTGGTGAAAGAGAAGAAGATCGAAGGCATCACCGAGCTGCGCGACGAGTCCGACAAGGAAGGCATGCGCATCGTCATCGAGCTGCGCCGTGGCGAGGTGCCGGAGGTGGTGCTCAACAACCTCTACGCCCAGACCCAACTGCAGAGCGTGTTCGGCATCAACATCGTCGCCCTGATCGACGGTCGCCCGCGCCTGCTCAACCTCAAGGACCTGCTCGAGGCGTTTGTCCGTCACCGCCGCGAAGTGGTGACCCGCCGCACCGTGTTCGAGTTGCGCAAGGCTCGCGAGCGCGGCCACATCCTCGAAGGCCAGGCGGTGGCGCTGTCCAACATCGACCCGGTGATCGCCCTGATCAAGGCCTCGCCGACCCCGTCCGAGGCCAAGGAGGCCCTGGTCAGCACCGCCTGGGAATCCAGCGCCGTGCAGGTGATGGTCGAGCGCGCCGGTGCCGAGGCCTGCCGCCCGGAAGACCTTCCGGAGCAGTACGGCCTGCGCGACGGCAAGTACTACCTGTCGCCGGAGCAGGCCCAGGCGATCCTCGACCTGCGTCTGCATCGCCTGACCGGCCTGGAGCACGAGAAGCTGCTGGCCGAGTACCAGGAGATCCTCGAACAGATCGGCGAACTGATCCGCATCCTCAGCAGCGCCGAGCGCCTGATGGAAGTGATCCGCGAGGAACTGGAAGCGATCCGTGCCGAATACGGCGACGTGCGCCGCACCGAGATCCTCAACGCCAGCCACGACCTCAGCTACGGCGACATGATCCCGGAAGAAGAGCGCGTGGTGACCATCTCCCACGGCGGCTATGCCAAGACCCAGCCGCTGTCCGCTTACCAGGCCCAGCGCCGTGGCGGCAAAGGCAAGTCGGCCACCGGCGTGAAGGACGAGGACTACATCGAGCACCTGCTGGTGGCCAACAGCCACGCGACCCTGCTGCTGTTCTCCAGCAAGGGCAAGGTGTATTGGCTCAAGACCTACGAAATCCCCGAAGCGTCCCGCGCCGCCCGCGGCCGCCCACTGGTCAACCTGCTGCCGCTGGAGGAGGGTGAGCGCATCACCGCCATGCTGCAGGTCGACCTGGAGGCCCTGCAGCAGAGCGCCGATGCCGAGGAAGACCTGGACGACGCCGACGACAGCGTGATCGAAGGCGAACTGGTCGAGGCCGAGGATAACGACGAGGAAGACGGCGATACCCCGGAATGGGCCGCCGAGCCGACCGGCGCCTACATCTTCATGGCCACCGCCTCCGGTACCGTGAAGAAGACCCCGCTGGTGCAGTTCGCCCGTCCGCGCTCCAGCGGCCTGATCGCCCTGAAGCTCAAGGAAGGCGACACCCTGATCGCCGCGGCCATCACCGACGGTGCCAAGGAAGTCATGATGTTCTCCGACGCCGGCAAGGTGATCCGCTTCGCCGAGAGCGCGGTCCGCGAGATGGGCCGTAACGCCCGCGGCGTGCGCGGCATGCGCTTGGGCAAGGGCCAGCAGGTGATCTCCATGCTCATCCCCGAGTCCGGCGCGCAGATCCTCACCGCCTCCGAGCGCGGCTTCGGCAAGCGCACGCCGTTGTCCAAGTTCCCGCGTCGCGGCCGTGGTGGTCAGGGCGTGATCGCCATGGGTACCAAGGGGCGCAACGGCAACCTGATCGGCGCCATCCAGGTGCAGGAAGGCGAGGAGATCATGCTGATCTCCGACCAGGGCACCCTGGTGCGTACCCGTGTCGGCGAGGTCTCCAGCCTGGGCCGCAACACCCAGGGCGTGACCCTGATCAAGCTGGCCACCGACGAGACCCTGGTGGGCGTGGAGCGTATCCAGGAGCCGTCCGAGGACGATTTCGATGACGTCATCGAAGCGGACGAGGAGGGCGTCGAAGTCGACGTGCCTGAGACGGCGGACGACAATGCGGGGGCCGAAGAGGCGCCGCAGGAGTAATGCTACACCCGGACGGGGCGACCAAGGTCGCCCCGTTTGACTGATAACAGCTGGTAAAGCCTGGCCCTGTGGGGGGCGGGCTTGCCCGCGAAGCAGACGCTGCGGTGTAGGGCGCCGGCCTTGCCGGTGTTCGCGGGCAAGCCCGCTCCCACAGGGTCGCTGCTAACCCATGTAATGGTTTTTGTTCTGTTTAGAGCGAGAGTGGATGTGAGCAAACGAGCCTTTAACTTCTGCGCAGGCCCTGCTGCGCTTCCCGACGCTGTCCTGCAGCGTGCCCAGGCCGAGATGCTGGACTGGCGTGGCAAGGGCTTGTCGGTGATGGAAATGAGCCATCGCAGCGACGACTATGTGGCCATCGCCGAGAAGGCCGAGCAGGACCTGCGCGACCTGCTGTCCATCCCCTCCAACTACAAGGTGCTGTTCCTCCAGGGCGGTGCCAGCCAGCAGTTCGCCGAGATCCCGCTGAACCTGCTGCCGGAAAGCGGCACGGCTGACTACATCGAGACGGGCATCTGGTCGAAGAAGGCCATCGACGAGGCGCGCCGTTTCGGCAACATCAACGTCGCCGCCAGCGCCAAGCCCTACGATTTCCTGGCTATCCCAGGCCAGAATGAGTGGAACCTGACCAAGGGCGCTGCCTACGTTCACTATGCGTCCAACGAGACCATCGGCGGCTTGCAGTTCGACTGGGTGCCCGAGACCGGTGATGTGCCCCTGGTGGTCGACATGTCCTCCGACATCCTCTCGCGCCCGATCGACGTCTCTCAGTACGGCCTGATCTACGCGGGTGCACAGAAAAACATCGGCCCCAGCGGCCTGGTGGTGGTGATCGTCCGCGAGGACCTGCTCGGCCATGCCCGCAGCAGCTGCCCGACCATGCTCGACTACAAGGTCGCCGCCGACAACGGCTCGATGTACAACACCCCGGCCACCTATTCCTGGTACCTCTCGGGCCTGGTGTTCGAATGGCTCAAGGAGCAGGGTGGCGTCGAGGCCATGGAGCAGCGCAACCGCGCCAAGAAAGATCGCCTGTACGGTTTCATCGACGACAGCGCGTTCTACAGCAACCCGATCAGCAGCAATGCCCGCTCCTGGATGAACGTGCCGTTCCGCCTGGCCGACGAGCGCCTGGACAAGGCCTTCCTGGCCGGCGCCGATGCCCGCGGCCTGCTCAACCTCAAGGGCCACCGTTCGGTCGGCGGCATGCGCGCCTCGATCTACAACGCCCTGGGCCTGGAGGCGGTGGACGCCCTGGTGGCCTACATGGCTGAATTCGAGAAGGAGCACGGCTGATGTCCGACCAGGAGCTCAAGGCCCTGCGCGTGCGCATCGACAGCCTCGACGAGAAGATCCTCGAGCTGATCAGCGAACGCGCCCGTTGCGCCCAGGAAGTGGCCAAGGTCAAGACCGCCTCCCTGGCCGAAGGCGAGAAACCGGTGTTCTACCGCCCCGAGCGCGAGGCCGCGGTACTCAAGCGCGTGATGGAGCGCAACAAGGGGCCGCTGGACAACGAAGAGATGGCGCGGTTGTTCCGCGAGATCATGTCCTCGTGCCTGGCCCTGGAAGAGCCGCTCAAGGTCGCCTACCTGGGCCCAGAAGGGACCTTCACCCAGGCCGCGGCCATGAAACACTTCGGCCATGCCGTGATCAGCAGGCCGATGGCGGCCATCGACGAAGTGTTCCGCGAAGTGGCGGCCGGTGCCGTGAACTTTGGCGTGGTACCGGTGGAGAACTCCACCGAGGGTGCGGTCAGCCACACCCTGGACAGCTTCCTCGAGCACGACATGGTGATCTGTGGCGAGGTCGAGCTGCGCATCCACCATCACCTGCTGGTGGGCGAGAATACCAAGACCGACAGCATCACCCGCATCTACTCCCACGCCCAGTCCCTGGCCCAGTGCCGCAAGTGGCTGGATGCCCACTACCCGAACGTCGAGCGGGTGGCGGTGTCCAGCAACGCCGAGGCGGCCAAGCGGGTCAAGGGCGAGTGGAACTCTGCGGCGATCGCCGGCGACATGGCAGCCAACCTCTATGGCCTGACCCGTTTGGCCGAGAAAATCGAGGATCGCCCGGATAACTCCACGCGCTTCCTCATGATCGGCAACCAGGAAGTGCCACCGACCGGCGACGACAAGACTTCGATCATCGTCTCCATGAGCAACAAGCCAGGTGCGTTGCACGAGCTGCTGGTGCCGTTCCACGAGAACGGCATCGACCTGACCCGCATCGAGACCCGTCCTTCGCGCAGTGGCAAGTGGACCTACGTGTTCTTCATCGACTTCGTCGGCCACCACCGCGACCCGCTGATCAAGGCGGTGCTGGAGCAGATCAGCCAGGAGGCCGTGGCGCTGAAGGTACTGGGGTCCTATCCGAAGGCGGTACTCTGATCGAGATTTCGGGGTCGCTGCGCAAACGCGGTACTTGTGGGAGCGGCCTTGCGTCGCGATGGGCTGCGCAGCAGCCCCCTGCGGTCTCACTGACTGGCATAGTTTCTGAACAGGGTTCGCACACGTGGTTGATGTGGTAGCAAACAAACCGGGGCCGATCATCGGTCGCCTGGTGGTCGTAGGCCTGGGCCTGATCGGCGGTTCCTTCGCCAAGGGCCTGCGTGAAAGCGGCCTGTGCCGCGAGGTGGTCGGCGTCGACCTGGACGCCCCGTCGCGCAAGCAGGCCGTGGCCCTGGGCGTGGTCGACCGCTGCGAAGAAGACCTCGCCGCAGCCTGCGTCGGCGCCGACGTGATCCAGTTGGCCGTGCCCATCCTGGCCATGGAGAAAGTGCTCGCCCGCCTCGCCGACCTGGACCTGGGCGATGCCGTCATCACCGACGTCGGCAGCGCCAAGGGCAATGTGGTGCGCGCGGCCCGTGCGGCCTTCGCCGAGCGCCTGCCGCGCTTCGTCCCCGGCCACCCGATCGCCGGCTCCGAACAGAGCGGGGTGGAGGCCTCCAATGCCGCGCTGTTCCGTCGCCACAAGGTGATCCTCACGCCACTGGCCGAGACCGACCCCGCCGCGCTGGCGCTGGTCGACCGCCTGTGGCGCGCGCTGGAGGCGGATGTGGAGCACATGCCGGTGGAGCGCCACGACGAGGTCCTGGCCGCCACCAGCCACCTGCCGCACCTGCTGGCCTTCGGCCTGGTCGACTCCCTGGCCAAGCGCAATGAAAACCTGGATATCTTCCGGTACGCTGCGGGGGGCTTCCGCGATTTCACGAGAATCGCCGGCAGCGACCCGATCATGTGGCACGACATCTTTCTCGCCAATCGCGAGGCCGTCCTGCGCACCCTGGATACATTTCGCAGCGACCTCGACGCCTTGCGCGACGCGGTCGATGCAGGGGACGGGCACCAACTGCTGGGTGTGTTCACCCGCGCCCGGGTCGCCCGCGAGCATTTCAGTAAAATCCTGGCCCGCCGGGCCTATGTGGACGCTATGAACGCCAACGATCTGATTTTCCTGGCCCAACCTGGTGGCCGCCTGTCCGGACGGATCCGCGTACCGGGCGACAAATCCATATCCCACCGCTC
This sequence comes from Pseudomonas guariconensis, assembly GCF_024127895.1. GTDB lineage: Bacteria > Pseudomonadota > Gammaproteobacteria > Pseudomonadales > Pseudomonadaceae > Aquipseudomonas > Aquipseudomonas guariconensis_B. Next base: position 18,448 of record NZ_JAMYBK010000016.1, read on the forward strand.
GATCATGCTTGGCTCGCTGGCCGAAGGCACCACCGAGGTCGAAGGTTTCCTCGAAGGCGAGGATGCCCTGGCGACCCTGCAGGCCTTCCGCGACATGGGGGTGGTCATCGAAGGCCCGCACCATGGCAAGGTGACCATCCATGGTGTCGGCCTGCATGGCCTGAAACCGCCACCCGGGCCGATCTACCTGGGTAATTCCGGCACCTCGATGCGCTTGCTGTCTGGCCTGCTGGCCGCCCAGCCGTTCGACGTGACCATGACGGGCGACGCTTCGCTGTCCAAGCGCCCGATGAACCGTGTGGCCAACCCGCTGCGCGAGATGGGTGCGGTGGTCGAGACCGGCCCCGAGGGCCGTCCGCCGCTGACCATCCGTGGCGGCCACACGCTCAAGGCGCTGAACTACACCCTGCCGATGGCCAGTGCCCAGGTCAAATCCTGCCTGCTGCTGGCCGGCCTGTACGCCGAAGGCACCACCACCGTCACCGAGCCGGCGCCGACCCGCGACCACACCGAGCGCATGTTGCGCGGCTTCGGCTATGCCGTGGAGTCCAACGGCCCGGTCGCCTCGCTGCAATCCGGCGGCAAGCTCACCGCGACCCGTATCGAAGTGCCGGCCGACATCTCCTCGGCAGCCTTCTTCCTGGTGGCGGCGTCCATCGCCGAGGGTTCGGAGCTGGTGCTCGAACACGTCGGCATCAACCCGACCCGTACCGGCGTGATCGACATCCTGCGCCTGATGGGCGGTGACATCACCCTGGAGAACCAGCGTGAAGTCGGCGGCGAGCCGGTGGCCGACCTGCGCGTGCGCGGGGCGAAGCTCAAGGGGATCGAGATCCCGGAAAACCTGGTGCCGCTGGCCATCGACGAGTTCCCGGTGCTGTTCGTCGCCGCGGCCTGTGCCGAAGGCCGTACCGTGCTGCGGGGCGCCGAGGAACTGCGGGTCAAGGAGTCCGACCGTATCCAGGTCATGGCCGACGGCCTGGTCACCCTGGGCGTGAAGTGCCAACCGACCCCGGACGGCATCATCATCGACGGCGGCCCGATCGGGGGGGGCGAAGTGCATGGTCACGGCGACCACCGTATCGCCATGGCCTTCAGCGTGGCATCGCTGCGTGCCACGGCGCCGATCCGCATCCATGACTGCGCCAATGTCGCCACCTCCTTCCCGAACTTCCTGGCGCTGTGCGCTGAAGTCGGCATCCGTGTTGCAGAAGAGGGCAAGTCGTGAGTTCGCAAGCACCGGTCATCACCATCGACGGGCCAAGCGGCTCGGGCAAGGGCACCGTGGCTGGCCTGCTGGCCCGCGAGTTGGGCTGGAAGCTGCTGGACTCCGGCGCCCTCTACCGCCTGCTGGCCTTCAACGCCACCAACCACGGCGTCGACCTGACCAACGAGGAACTGCTCAAGGCCTTGGCCGCCCATCTGGATGTGCAGTTCATCGCCGCGGAACCGGGTAAGCTGCAACAGATCATCCTCGAAGGCGAGGATGTCAGCAATGTCATCCGCACCGAGACGGTCGGCGCCGGCGCCTCGATGGTCGCCTCGCTGCCGGCGGTGCGCGAAGCGTTGCTGCAACGCCAGCGTGCCTTCCGCGAAGCCCCCGGGCTGATCGCCGATGGCCGCGACATGGGCACCGTGGTGTTCCCGGACGCGCCCTTGAAGGTCTTCCTCACCGCCAGTGCGGAGGAACGCGCTCGACGCCGTTATTTGCAGTTGAAGGCGAAGGGCGATGATGTTAGTCTGGCGAGTCTGCTAGATGAGATTCGTGCGCGCGATGAGCGCGACACCCAGCGTGCGGTAGCCCCGCTGAAACCAGCGGCCGATGCCATCCAGCTGGACTCCACCGAGTTGTCCATCGAGCAGGTGTTGCAACGCATCAGGAGCGAGCTCGTCCAGCGCGATCTGCTCTGATAGCCAGGAAGGCAGGCAGGGTCACCAGTCAACGTCCTGCCGGTCTTCCTTTACATGAACGAAACCCACATTGTCTGGAATGTGGCGATGGGCGTCTGTTTCGCCCGAATCTACAGGAATTAAAATGAGCGAAAGCTTTGCAGAACTCTTTGAAGAAAGCCTGAAAACCCTCAATCTGCAGCCGGGCGCGATCATCACCGGTATCGTTGTCGACATCGATGGCGACTGGGTTACCGTTCACGCTGGCCTGAAGTCCGAGGGCGTCATCCCGCTCGAGCAGTTCATCAACGAAGCTGGCGAGCTGACCATCAAGGTCGGTGACGAAGTTCACGTTGCGCTGGACGCGGTCGAAGACGGCTTTGGCGAAACCAAGCTGTCCCGTGAAAAAGCCAAGCGCGCCGAGTGCTGGATTGTTCTGGAAGCAGCTTTCGCCGCCGAAGAAGTGGTCAAGGGCGTTATCAACGGTAAGGTTAAGGGCGGCTTCACTGTCGACGTTAACGGCATCCGTGCGTTCCTGCCAGGCTCCCTGGTCGATGTCCGCCCTGTGCGCGACACCACCCACCTGGAAGGCAAAGAGCTGGAATTCAAGGTCATCAAGCTGGACCAGAAGCGCAACAACGTTGTCGTTTCCCGTCGCAGCGTGCTGGAAGCCGAGAACAGCGCCGAGCGCGAAGCCCTGCTGGAAACCCTGCAGGAAGGCCAACAGGTCAAGGGTATCGTCAAGAACCTCACCGACTACGGCGCCTTCGTGGACCTGGGTGGTATCGACGGCCTGCTGCACATCACCGACATGGCTTGGAAGCGCATCAAGCACCCGTCGGAAATCGTCAATGTTGGCGATGAAGTCGACGTTCGCGTCCTGAAGTTCGACCGTGAGCGCAACCGCGTTTCCCTGGGTCTGAAGCAGATGGGCGAAGATCCATGGGTCGCCATCACCTCGCGCTACCCAGAAGGTACCCGCGTACAGGCTCGCGTCACCAACCTGACCGACTACGGCTGCTTCGCCGAGCTGGAAGAAGGCGTCGAAGGTCTGGTACACGTTTCCGAAATGGACTGGACCAACAAGAACATCCACCCGTCGAAAGTCGTTCAGGTTGGCGACGAAGTGGAAGTCATGGTTCTGGACATCGACGAAGAGCGTCGTCGTATCTCCCTGGGCATCAAGCAGTGCAAGTCCAACCCATGGGAAGACTTCTCCAGCCAGTTCAACAAAGGTGACAAGATCACCGGTACCATCAAGTCGATCACCGACTTCGGTATCTTCATTGGCCTGGAAGGCGGCATCGACGGCCTGGTTCACCTGTCCGACATCTCCTGGAACGAGTCCGGCGAAGAAGCCGTACGTCGCTTCAAGAAGGGCGACGAGCTGGAAACCGTCATCCTGTCGGTCGATCCAGAGCGCGAGCGCATCTCCCTGGGTATCAAGCAACTGGAAGACGATCCGTTCTCCAACTTCGTTGCTCTGAACGACAAGGGCGCTATCGTCAAGGGTACCGTCAAGGAAGTTGACGCCAAGGGCGCCATCGTCACCCTGGCCGACGACATCGAGGCTACTCTGAAGGCTTCCGAAATCAGCCGTGACCGCGTCGAAGACGCCCGTAACGTGCTGAAGGAAGGCGACGAGATCGAAGCCAAGATCATCAGCGTCGACCGCAAGTCCCGCGTCATCAGCCTGTCCATCAAGTCGAAGGACGACGCTGAAGAGCGCGAAGCCATCCAGAGCCTGAAAAACGCTCCGGAAGCGGCTGCCGACACCACCATGGCTGCGCTGCTGCGCGAAGCGATGGCCAAGCAGAACTAAGTTCTGTTTGATCGGTAAAAGAGGGCGACCTTCGGGGTCGCCCTTTTTTTTTTTGAGCTTTGTTGCGGGGTGGATAAGGGCGTCGTGGGTTTTGGTCGGCAAATCGAGCGCCGCCCGTGCGATCTCGCAGGCACCATGCGCCTTAAGGTGTGCCCCCCCCCAACCCAATCCCTGCCAAGCCCATCCAGTTCAAGACATATTTCACTTCGTTCAATCTTGAATTTTTTTATTAAGTCAAGAACCACCCTGTTCAAATCTGCCGTACCGTGCTACAAACTGGTTAAGCAATGATCTAGCTGCTTGATAACGAAGGGAAAAATATGACGAAGTCGGAGCTGATCGAACGTATTGTCACCCATCAGGGGCTGCTCTCGTCCAAGGACGTGGAGTTGGCCATCAAGACCATGCTTGAGCAGATGTCACAATGCCTGGCCACTGGCGATCGCATCGAGATCCGTGGTTTTGGCAGCTTTTCCCTGCACTACCGGGCGCCACGGGTAGGTCGCAACCCCAAGACCGGCCAGTCGGTGAACCTCGAAGGCAAGTACGTGCCACACTTCAAGCCAGGCAAGGAACTGCGCGACCGGGTCAACGAAGAAGACCAGGTCCCGCACTGATCGAAAAAGGAACAGCCTGATGCGTAACCTCAAGCGCGCCATCGCGGCGTTGTTCGTGCTGCTGTTGGCGGCAGTGGTCCTGTTCTTCGTTCTGGAGAACCAGCAAACGGTATCCCTGATGCTGTTCGGCTGGTCGGCGCCGGCCGTGCCGGTGGCGATCCTGGTGCTGGCAGCATTGGTCGTCGGCCTGGCCGTTGGCCCGTTGCTGGGGGCTTATGGCGTATTGCGCAGCAAGCGCAAGATCCGAGCTGCTGCGCGCGAGGCGGCGCTGTCTCGTAGTTAAAGGGCTTTTCCTATGCTGTTTTGAGAATCCTCTGACGTAAGTGCAGGCAGAGGCATGGAGTAATAGGGCGCTTCACTTCTCGCACCCGAAAGGCATCAGCAGCATGGCATATCCCGCCCTTGCGCATCATGGCGGCACCCGGGGTGTCACCGGTTCCTGCCACCAGTTGCACCTCGACAGCACTACCAGTCTCCTGATCGACTGCGGCCTGGAACAAGGTGCCGAAGCCAGCCCCGAGGGTGAGTTTTCATCCCTAGGCTTCGCTATCGAAGGCATTCAGGCCCTGGTCATCACCCATGTCCACCTCGATCATGTGGGCCGGGTCCCCGCGTTGCTCGCCGCCGGTTACCGCGGCCCGATCCTCTGCAGCGAACCCTCGGCGGTGCTTCTGCCGCTGATTCTCGAAGACGCCTACAAGCTCGGCATCAGCAGCGAACCCACCCACGTGGCCCGTTACCTCGAGTTGTTGAATGGCCTCATCGAGCCCGTGCCGTTCGAACAGTGGTACCGCGTCGTCGACCGTGAGGGGCTGCAGTGCCGTATACGCCTGCAGCGTGCCGGCCACCTGCTCGGCTCGGCCTATGTGGAGTGCGATGTGCGTTACACGCAAGGTGAGCCAAGTACCCGTGTGGTCTTCTCCGGCGACCTCGGCGCCCCCTGCAATCCTTTGCTGCGCCCCCTGCAGCCTCCGGAGCGCGCCGACCTGTTGGTGCTGGAAAGCACCTACGGCGATCGTCTGCATCCCGACCGTAGCGAACGCCAGCAGCGCCTGGAGGCCGCCATCGATCGCGCCCTGGCCGACCAGGGTACCATTCTCATCCCTGCGTTCAGCCTTGGCCGTACTCAGGAGCTGCTGTACGAGATCGAAGACATCCTTCATCGCAAGGCCTTGCTGACTAGCCCGACCGAGAAGGCTGACGGCGATCCTCTGGACTGGTCCCAACTCCCCATCATCCTCGACTCGCCCCTGGCTCAACGGGTGACTCGGGCATATAGGGCGCTGCACCAGTACTGGAATGACGAAGCCAGGCAGCGGCTGGGGGAGGGGCGTGATCCTCTCGGGTTCGGTCAGTTGATCTGTGTCGACACGCATGCCAGGCATCAGCAGGTCGTCAATTACCTCAAGAGCACGGGGCGGCCTGCTATCGTTATTGCTGGTAATGGCATGTGTTCTGGTGGGCGAATCGTCAATTATCTCAAGGCCATGCTGGGGGATCCACGGCATGAGGTGATGTTCGTTGGGTATCAGGCCAGAGGGACGCCTGGGGCTTTCATTCAGGCCAGCCAGAAGGCTGGAGGCTTGGTGGGGGTTGACCTGGATGGGCGAATGCTTGAGATTCGTGCGAAGGTCATGACGCTGGAGGGGTATTCGGGGCATGCCGACCAGGAAGGCTTGGTGCGGTTTGCTCTAGGGCAAGGCAATGCGGTGAAAAAGGTTGTACTTGTGCATGGTGAGGGGAAGGCGAAGCAGGCGCTGGCCCAGGCGTTGCGGCGGTGCTTCTCGAGGCTGGGATTGGAGCTGGAGATCAGCATACCGGGATGACCGCTTGGCGGAGGGCTGGGGGTTGGTCGGGAAGCGGGGAACTTATTTAGATGCGTTCCCTCTACTGTCGATTATAAAAATTTTGAAGCGAAGCTTAGAGCCTCACGAACATTGGAAATTGAAAAAATGTCCTGAGTGTCGGCAAAATGATGTTACATCTCATGGAGACGGCTTGGGGCTGAAATAGTGGGTAGCCCCAGTGATGTCGGCTCCAGTTGGGAGCTTACGCAAACAGACGGACCCCAAGGAAAAGTAGAATAAATGCGCAATGAACGTGAGCGCCTGAGAAGTGCTGATGGTGAGATTGATCTTTTCGAACTGATTGAGGAGATATGGAGGCAGAAGGTGTTGATCATCGTGACAACGGCGATTGTGACGGTGATTGCGATAGCTTACGCCCTGCTTGCGAAACCTGTCTATGAAGCCAAGGCTTTTGTTCAGCCTCCTACGCAGAATGACATTGCCCAATTGAATTTTGGGCGTGGTGGCACCTCTGGATTGAATATCCTCACGGTAAAGGATGTCTATGACATCTACTTGCGAAATCTCCAGTCAGAGTCGCTGCGGCGAGAGTTCTTCCGAAGCATCTATCTGCCAAGTCTGACAGAGAAAGAGCGTACCGGCTCGCAAGATGAGCTGTATAGCCGTTTTCAGGAAGTGCTAGCGTTAGGGGTGGCGGCCAAGGAAACGCCGAATCGGTTTTTCGTAAAAGTTAATGTATCGGATCCTCGACAAGCCGCCGAGTGGGTTGTCCGTTATTTAGAAATGGCGGGTGAACGAGGTCGGACAGAGGTTATCAGGGATGTAAAAGCCGATGCCACAGTCAAGGCAGACAACCTGGAGCAGCAGATTACTGCAGCGCTTGAGAGTGCCAGAAAGCAACGTGAAGATCAGATCATTCAATTGACTGAAGCCTTACGTGTAGCTAAAGCTATCGGTTTGGAAAGCCCCCCGATAATCTCTAACACTTTGTCGAGTGAGGTCTCTGCTGGGATGGACGGCTCGCTTATGTACATGCGTGGTAGCAAGGCCTTGGAGGCTGAGATAGACAATCTACGCAAGCGCACGTCCGATGGTCCGTTCATCAAGGACCTCCGCCAGCAGCAAGAGGCTTTGGCGTTTTACCGGTCCTTGCAGATAGAAAAGGGTGTGATCCAGGTCTACAGGCAGGATGGTGCTATTGAGTCGCCAGACAGGCCTGTCAAACCGAAGAGGCTGATTATCATAACTATAGGGATAGTGATGGGCTTCGGGTTGGGCCTGCTATTCGCTATCTTGCAATATCGCAAGAATGAAATGACTCGGCGAAAAATGGCTCAGGGTTAAGCGAAATGATTGCAGCGCGCTGGTGTAGTACCGCATGAGTAAATGTGAATGAATTCTCATTCGTACCTCCGGGTCAAGGATGTTTCTGGAGTGGGAGCTTTCTCTACTCTGGCGCGTAGCATGTTGTGGTTTCTGTCGACATTGAATGTACGGACGGGACAGTGTTCTCGATTTTTATCTGATATATAGATTATCGCGTCGACATAGATAGGATGCTTTTCTTTATGACCAATGTAACGCTACCTTGATTAGCTCCCAGAGTGCCAACTTAAGCGGATATTAAGCCATTGGATATGTTACTGGAAAAATTGCTTTCTAATCGGATTTTGCTAAGGTTTTTAAACATTGGTATCCGCGGTGGCACGGTTTTGGGGCGATTCGTGCTAATAATATTTTTGGCAAAATTTCTACCCGAGGCCGATGTCGGTAAGTTCGGGATATTTGTCGCTACGGTATTATTTTGTGTGCTCTTGGTGAGCTTTGATTTTAATAAGTATATGTACGGAGAGCTGTTTGCGCAAGGAGAAGGTGCCCGAGCTCGAATACTAGGATCGCATTTTAAGACTGTAGTCTGTCTTTACCTTGTCAGTATTCCGTTCTTTTATTTAATATTTTTCGGCGGCTTCATTGAGTTTGACTACATCGTTTATTTCTACTTGACTCTATTTTTTGTAATGGTGTCTCTGGAACTGGAGGCGCTATTGGTTGTGCTTGGTAATCAGCTTTTGTCTAGTTTTGTGTTTTTTACTCAGACATCTGCATGGGTTTTTTTTGTCGTTCCGGTTGTTTATTTCTTTCCCGCTTATAGGTCGTTGGAATTCATATATCTCTCGTGGCTGGGGGGAGCCGGTTTATCTATTCTGATCGCATTGTGTTTTTTAAAGGCTAATAATATAAGGGTGGATTTCAATGGGATGGGAGGGGCTTGGGTTCGCAGTGGTCTGAAAAAAAGTGTAATTTTTCTCTTGTCATCCATCATGTTGAAGTTGTTGTTGACTGTTGATCGGTACGTGATGGAGTATTATTCGACTCCAGAGTTGGTGGGTGTTTATGTGTTTTATATAAGTGTGGTGATGGGGGTGTTTAACTTTCTCGATCCCGCTGTTTTTTCATTTATATACCCGAAGCTTTTGCGCTCCTATAAGGAAGGTAATCATGCTGCTTATGCGGCGGCGCATAAGGAGTTAATATGGTCTACGGCGATTGGAGTGGTAGTGCTTGCTCTGTTTATCGGCTACCTTGTTCCTTATATAATTGAAGTGCTAAGCTTGCATGCATACGAAAAAAATTTAGATAGCCTTTGGCTTGTGATTTTTGCGGCAGCTGTCTTTAAACTTGGGTTCATCCCTCATTATGTTTTGTATAGTCGAGGGATGTTTAACTGGCTTTCGTATTCCAATGCAGCCTCGCTTGTCGCGTTTTTGTTATCGGCATACTGTTTGTCAATGCAGTCAACCATCAGCTTGCTCGCCAGTTGTCTGTTAATCGCCTTTTCTGTTGGTGGTGCTGTGAAACTATATGCGGCATATGGGCTGCGGGATGGGCAAGTTCATAATGTACAATAATAGATGGTTGTCTGGTGAGGCATTACTATTTGGCGGCTTTTTGTTTTTTGTCTACATGCTCGCCAAGGCTCCCTTGCTTTTGGCTGGAGAGATGGATGGTATTCAATTGATCGGCTCTCTATTGTTGATGTTGATGTTAATGTCGATCGCTATTTTGCTGCTGGTGCTCTGTAAGAAAATATATGCCTGTTATTTTTTGACATCGTTTAATTTGTTGTTTTTGTTTAATTTGATGTTTGGGGCTTTTAATGATTTCGGCTTTTTGAAATATGTGTCGCTGTCATTTCTTCTCTCAGTGACAGCCATTGTGTACTGCATACTGCCGAAAAGAAAATCGCTAGGGTCGGTATTGCTGAATTTTGCTGGGTTGTTGGTCTTCTATGGTTGTTTGGCTGTTCTTTGGGGGGTTGCCAAAGGGCAGCAATTTGTATTGCGTGAACCAATTGGGGTAAATGGCCCCATTGTGTTTGGTCAGCTTATGGTTATCGCAAGTGCAATTCTTCTGCTATATGGCAATCGAAAACTAATACTCGCCTCGCTTCCTGCCGCTCTTTCATTGCTATCTTATTCCAAGGGGCCTATTTTGGCGGGAATGTTTATATTGTTTTTGAAGAAAAGAATGTTCTTTATGATGTTGATAGTCCTATCTGTTCCTTTGCTCTTGGTGTTGCCAGGTGAGCTTCTTGATAATAGGGTGTTTCGTTTTTTTGGGTCGCTATATGAGTCTCTCAGTAGTTCGGATTTTGGAATGCTATTCGAAGGCGCGAACTATGGATCGATCGGTGCGCGTCTGGAGCAATATTTGCTTGCTATTAATTTGCTATCTGACTATCCATTGGGTATTGGTATAGGGCAGTGGGCGCTTTTCTCGGAGTATGAATATCCACATAATTATTTAGTTGAGATATTGATAGAGCAAGGGTTGGTTCTAGGTATGGGGTCATTGCTCATAATCGCGTTTTTTTTCACAAAGATACGTGATAGGAATTTAGTTTATCTTTTGTTGATGCTTTTTCTGTTTTCTATGTTTAGTGGTTCGGTGGTGGATAATAGAGGGATTTATCTTATGGTTCTTCTAGGAATGCTCTATCGAGAGGGGAGCAGCCCTGAGCAGAAAGAAATGGAAGTTAGACACCTGGGCTCAGATAGCAAAAGTCTTTTCTAATCATGGGGGAATGCCAGAGAATACCCTCTGGATAGCCGCATGGCTACTGATTCTAATACTGTTCAAGCGATATAGCGACGTACAATTTTACGGAGGGGTGTGTTGTGAAGACATTGTGTGTATTTGGGACGCGCCCTGAGGCTATTAAAATGGCTCCCCTGGCTATTGCACTAGCCGATGATGGTCGCTTTGAGGCCAAAGTGTGCGTAACAGGTCAGCATCGAGAAATGCTTGATCAGGTGTTGAATCTGTTCTCATTAGAGCCAGACTATGATCTGGATATTATGAAAGCAGGACAGGACTTAACTGATATTACTGTCGCTATTCTTGGTGGTCTTAAAAAAGTATTTATGGATTTTAAGCCAGATGTGGTTTTGGTTCATGGAGATACCGCCACGACCTTTGCTGCTTCTCTGGCAGCCTATTACCAGCAGATTCCCGTGGCTCATGTTGAGGCTGGCTTGCGTACAGGAAATTTATTATCCCCATGGCCAGAAGAGGGGAATAGGAAGTTGACTGGAGTCCTTGCGAAAATACACTTTTCGCCGACGGAGACTTCAAAGTCAAATCTTCTTAAAGAAGGGGTTGACTGTAGGGATGTAATAGTGACCGGTAATACCGTCATTGATGCACTGCTTGACGTTATCCATCGATTGGAAACGGATGGCGAGTTAAGGGCTGCAGCCATGAAGCCAGCCGGGTTTCTATCTGATGATAGGAAAGTTGTTTTGGTTACTGGTCACAGGCGCGAAAGCTTTGGCGGTGGGTTCGAAAGAATTTGTCAGGCACTAATTGAATTGGCGAGAAAGTATCCTGAGGTGGATATTGTCTATCCGGTTCATCTGAATCCCAATGTGAGGGAACCCGTCAACCGGCTACTAAATGGTTTGGATAATGTTCATCTTATAGAGCCATTAGACTACCTTCCGTTTGTGTATTTGATGAGCAAGTCTTATGTGATCTTGACCGATTCAGGTGGGATACAGGAGGAGGCTCCTTCCCTTGGGAAACCTGTCTTGGTAATGAGAGATACCACGGAGCGCCCTGAGGCTGTCGTTGCAGGTACAGTTCAGCTTGTTGGGACTGAGACGGATAAAATAGTTTCGCATGTCAGTAGGCTTCTTGATGATGAGGAAGCTTACCAAAAAATGAGTATTGCCCATAATCCATATGGTGATGGGAAGGCTTGTGAAAGGATCATTGAAGCGTTGCTTCAGATTAATTCATGAGCTGACTTGTAAAGTAATCTTTATTTGAGGTTGGTGGATTATGCCTTTTGAAAAAATTTCAGTTGTTGGCCTTGGCTATATCGGTTTGCCAACGGCTGCGGTATTTGCCTCTCGAAAGAAGAGCGTTATAGGCGTGGATGTAAATACACATGCAGTCGATACCATCAATCAAGGTAAGATTCATATCGTTGAACCTGATCTTGACATGCTTGTGAACGCTGCTGTAACTAATGGATATCTCAGGGCGACCACGGTTCCAGAGTCGGCTGATGCATTTCTCATTGCTGTGCCTACACCGTTCAAAGATGATCATCAGCCGGATCTTTCCTTTATTGAGGCTGCCTGTAATGCGATAGCTCCCGTATTGGAAAAAGGGAACTTGATAATTCTGGAATCGACTTCGCCTGTTGGTACTACGGAACAGATGGCTACTTGGTTGGCTAATAAACGACCCGATCTTACGTTTCCACAGAATCATGGCGAAAATTCTGACGTTCGAATAGCGTATTGCCCAGAACGTGTTTTGCCAGGGCACGTTCTTCGTGAGCTCGTGCAAAATGATCGAGTGATTGGTGGGTTGACGACACGTTGTTCCAAAGCGGCTGTTGAACTTTATAAAACCTTCGTTGAAGGAGAGTGCGTCGTTACAAATGCTCGCACAGCGGAGATGTGCAAGTTAACCGAGAATAGCTTCCGGGATGTTAATATTGCGTTTGCTAATGAGTTGTCGATGATCTGCAATAAATTAGATATTAGCGTATGGGAGCTTATTAAGCTTGCTAACAGGCATCCGCGCGTAAATATTCTACAGCCGGGGCCCGGTGTTGGAGGCCATTGCATTGCTGTTGACCCTTGGTTTATTGTCAGCAAAACTCCGGAAGAAGCAAAACTAATCCGGGTGGCTCGGCAGGTTAATGATAGCAAGCCTGACTGGGTGTTGAATAAGTTAAAGTCTGTTATTGGCGAATTTCTACAGAAAAATCCGAACAAAACAGCTTCTGATGTTACGATTGCTTGCTATGGCCTCGCTTTTAAGCCAGATATCGATGACCTGCGAGAAAGCCCAGCGATGCTTATCGCGAAAAAAATTGCCGCTGAGCACCCAGGCGAAGTTCTAGTCGTTGAGCCGAATATTTCACAGCTTCCCCCAGGGTTGGGAAAGGCTGCTCTGGTCTCATTGACGAAAGCCTTGCAAGTATCTGATATTCAATTACTGCTGGTTGATCACTCCGAATTCAAGAGTGTTGAGGTTTCTAGTGGTTCTTTGGTTGATACAAGAGGTATATGGCAGGGCTGAAATTAGGTAGCTGAGGTAGGCGCTATTATTACAGCGCTAGTCCTTGGGTTTTGAACGTGATCGTTGGGTTGCACGATTCGATAACCATGCCGTAATGGTCTGTTGGCCACTCTCAAGCGGTTTAATAGATTTAGGGCGGGTGTCATATGTCGATGAGGCCTACTCGGTTTGAACTGGTGTCAGGTTGAGAGTCGCGTTACTATCTGGCTTAGGACGAGCTTCTGGTATTTATAATGAAATCGATCAACCAGGGTCGCTGATGACGGAGTTTTCTTGAGGTCATGAAGGTTTTATATTTTCATCAACACTTTACAACTCCTCAAGGTGCGTCGGGGATCCGTTCGTACGAGATGGCACGTCGCTTGCTGGCACGAGGGCATCAGGTCACAATGGTATGTGGCAGTTCGGGTGCAGGAAAAACCGGGTTAACCGATCCGTTCAGGCATGGTATGCGCCGAGGATTTGTGGATGGTATTGAGGTTGTTGAGCTCAATCTTCCTTATTCAAATAGTGATGGTTTCGTCAGGCGTGGAGTTACTTTTCTAAAGTTTGCACTACGTAGTGTCAAATTGGCACTGACTGAGAAGTACGACCTAGTATTTGCGACAACGACGCCGCTCACCGCAGGTATTCCTGGGGTATTTGCCCGTTGGTTGCGTGGTAAACCATTTGTATTTGAGGTTCGTGACCTATGGCCGGAACTCCCTAAGGCAATGGGGGTTATTCGCAATCCATTGATTTTGTGGGCCATGTCTGCGTTGGAATGGGTAAGTTACCGATCGGCGCATCGCGTTATCGGACTCTCGCCCGGAATAGTGGAGGGGATTTCTAAATGCGGGGTGCCGTCCCGAAATATAGCGCTTATCCCTAATGGCTGCGATCTTAGTATATTTTCTCAAGATGTAGACCGTTGGCGACCGTCGCAAGTAGTTACGAATGATCTATTGGCCGTTTTTGCTGGTACACATGGAATAGCTAATGGCTTGGATGCTGTCTTGGATGCAGCGATGGAGTTAAAGCGCCGTCATAGAACAGATATAAAAATTGTTCTGATCGGGCAGGGTAAACTAAAGCCGAGTTTGCAGGAGCGTGCTCGGCGCGAAGGCCTGGATAACGTCATATTTCATGAGCCTGTTAATAAGGCCCGTCTGGCTGGACTCATGGCGAGTACGGATGTTGGGTTGCAGGTGCTGGCGAATGTTCCAGCTTTTTACTATGGAACTTCGCCGAACAAATTTTTCGACTATATTGCGTCTGGCCTCCCTGTACTTTGTAATTACCCAGGGTGGATGGCCGACATGATAAAGGATAGTCAGTGTGGATTTGCCGTGCAGCCTGAGCATGCTGGCGATTTTGCAGATGCCCTGGAGAAGGCGGCTGATGATCGTATTGCCTTGAAGACAATGGGGCGCAGGGGACGTACTCTTGCAGAGCGAGAGTTCGATCGTCAGAAGCTCGCAAATCAGTTTGTAGATTGGCTAGAGAGGGCGAGGTCATGAGCAAGCGTATATTCGATATCTTTGCTTCACTCTTCGGTCTTTTTATTTTGGCTCCAGTAATTTTGATAATTTCCTGGCAGGTGAAGAAAAAGCTGGGGGCGCCTGTTTTTTTTCGACAGGTACGTCCGGGGCTGCATGGACGGCCATTTGAAATGATCAAGTTCAGAACAATGCGTGATGCCTATGGAGCTGATGGCAAACCTCTAGCAGATGTAGAGCGAATGACTCCGTTTGGTCAATTCCTGCGCTCCACTAGCCTCGATGAGTTGCCTGAACTTTGGAATGTTCTGAAAGGCGATATGAGCCTCGTCGGGCCTCGGCCCTTATTAATGGAGTATCTACCGCTCTACAACCCATATCAGTATCGCAGGCATGAGGTTCGTCCCGGCGTCACCGGTTGGGCTCAAATTAACGGACGCAATGCATTGAGCTGGCAGGAAAAATTCGAGCTGGATGTTTGGTATGTCGATAACCGCTCTCTATGGCTGGATTTTAAGATCATCCTATTGACGATCAGAAAAGTGGTCCGAAGAGACGGTATTAGTGCGGCTGGAGAAGTTACTGTGTCCAAATTTACAGGCAATCCGTAATGAAGAGGCTTGCTATCCTTGGGGCCAGTGGGCATGGCAAGGTTGTTGCCGATACTGCTGAGTGTTGCGGTTGGGATAAGATAGAGTTCTTTGATGATGCATGGCCTTCATGTAGCGAAAACGGAAACTGGCCGGTCAAAGGCACTACGAAGGAACTGATCGAACAGATCAATAATTTTGACGGTATTGCAGTCGCGATCGGTAATAACGCTGTCAGGCAGGAAAAAATTTCCTTAATTACGCAGATGGGAGGACGTTTACCTTCACTCATTCATCCTATGGCCTATGTGAGTCGCCACGCTTTCATTGGTCATGGGACAGTGGTTTTTGCCGGTGCTGTAGTAAATGCCGGAGCAAAGATTGCTTCAGGTGGCATTCTCAATACAGGCTGTAGTGTTGATCATGACTGTATCTTAGACGAGGCTGTTCATATCAGCCCTGGTGCCCGTCTCGCAGGTGGCGTCGTGGTCGGCGCGCGAACATGGGTGGGCATTGCCGCCTGCATCAAGCAGTTGGTATGCCTCGGTGCAGATGTGACTGTGGGTGCAGGCGCTGCCGTAATCCGTAGTGTTGCTGAAAAAAATACGGTCGTCGGCGTACCAGCTGATCTAATAGAGTCACGGGGTGATAAATAATTAATTTATTACCTTTGTGTGAATGTGGACTGTCTGTCTATATACTTTTTGCACGTCGGAGTTTATATGCTCAACACACCTTTTTCGCCTTGGCCCTCCTTTACAGAAGAAGAGGCAAACTGCGCCCGTGATGTCATTTTGTCTAATAAGGTCAACTATTGGACAGGGCAGGAGTGTCGTAAATTCGAGCAGGAGTTTGCCGAGTGGATAGGCACAAAATATGCTGTTGCGGTTGCCAACGGGACCGTAGCGCTTGATCTGGCGCTAAAGGCGCTTGGTATTGGAAACGGAGATGAAGTTGTCGTTACGTCCCGTACATTTCTGGCCTCGGTCTCCAGCATTGTCAATGCTGGCGCAGTGCCTGTTTTTGCAGATGTCAACCGCGACTCGCAGAATATCGACGCCTCGACCATCCAGCGGGTACTGACTCCCCATACCAAGGCAATTGTTTGTGTGCACCTTGCCGGTTGGCCTTGTGACATGGACCCGATCATGGCATTGGCTGCCGAGAAAGGGCTGTGTGTCATCGAAGATTGTGCTCAGGCTCACGGCGCTACCTATAAGGGCAAGGCGGTTGGCTCGATAGGGGATGTTGGCGCCTGGTCTTTCTGCCAGGACAAGATCATGACCACAGGAGGCGAGGGGGGCATGGTCACCACCAACGATCGTGAACTCTGGTCGAGAATGTGGTCGTTCAAGGATCATGGTAAAAGCTGGGAATCCGTATACGAGCGCCAACACCAGCCTGGTTTTCGCTGGCTGCATGAAAGTTTTGGCACCAATTGGCGCATGCTGGAAGTGCAGGGAGCGATCGGCAGGCTTCAGTTGCAGCGTATGCCTCAATGGCATCAAGCTCGATTGCACAATGCTCAGCGTATCTGGGCCTGTGCCAACACGCTGGCTGGTCTCAGGGCTCCGCAGTTGCCCGATGACATTGAACACGCTGCGTATAAGTGCTATGTGTTCGTTGAACCTGATGCTCTTCGTGATGGATGGGATAGGGATCGAATCCTCAATGAGATCGTAGCGCGGGGGGTGCCGTGCTTCTCCGGTTCCTGCTCGGAGGTCTACCTGGAGAAAGCGTTCGATGGTACTGCCTGGAGGCCTGAGCCACGGCTGCAGGTGGCTCGGGAATTGGGCGAGACCAGTCTTATGTTCCTCGTGCACCCAACCCTGACAGATGCCGAAATCCAGAAAACTTGCGAAGTACTGACGTCTGTCATGGGCGAGGCAGTAACAGCGGCGGAATTGAAGACACGCTGATTTGCATGTTGTAGCGTGCAAGCAATTGATGACCTGTCATTGGCTCGGTCGGCTTTTGATCAGGAAGAATCTAGGAAAATGGATAGAAAGGGGTCCGGCTTGGTTCGGAATCAGGAGAGCAATCGAATGACGGATAAGCTTCGCAGGGGAATGCTCTTGCTACCGAGGCATTATAAGCGTGCCCTTCAGGTGATTACGGACGTAATATTGGTGTGGCTTGCTCTTTGGCTCGCCTTCCTTGTGCGTCTGGGCATCGGTGGCGTGTACGAGCCATTGCGCATCCATTATTGGTTGTTCCTCGCTGCTCCGGTCATTGCTATTCCTATCTTTATCAGATTTGGAATGTATCGGGCCGTCATGCGATATTTTGGTAATGACGCACTGATTACAATCGGAAAGGCTGTCTCTCTGGCCTCCTTGTTACTGGCTCTGGTGGTCTACTGGCATAGTAATCATACTGCTGTGGTGCCGCGCTCGATCGTATTCAACTACTGGTGGTTGAGCCTAGTGCTAATTGGTGGCTTGAGGTTGGTGATGCGCCAGTACTTCCTCGGAGATTGGTTTGCCGCCAGCCAGCATGTGCCCTTCGTCAGTCGCGACAATGGGTTACCGAAGGTAGCCATTTATGGAGCTGGTGCTGCCGGTAACCAACTGGTGGCAGCCCTGCGTATCGGCCGGGCCATGCGTCCCGTTGCCTTTATTGATGACGATGAAAGTGTCGCTGATCGCGTAATTTCGGGTCTTCAGGTGTTCCGGGGAAAGGATATCCAGCGGATGATTGATATCACCGGCGCAGAAGAGGTGCTATTGGCCATTCCTTCGGCATCCCGAGCCCGCCGCCGTGAAATTCTGGGTTTTCTGGAGAATTTCCCGCTACACGTGCGTAGCGTTCCGGGTTTCATGGATCTGGCGAGTGGTCGGGTCAAGGTAGATGATATCCAGGAGGTGGATATCGCTGACTTGCTGGGGCGCGATGCTGTTCCTGCACAAGATGACTTACTCGCCCATTGCATTACTGGCCAAGTTGTCATGGTCACCGGCGCGGGAGGGTCGATTGGTTCCGAGCTATGTCGCCAAATTCTCCTGCTGGAGCCGAAGGCTCTCTTACTGTTCGAGCACAGCGAGTTCAATCTATACAACATTCACAGTGAGTTAGAACAGCGTATCCATCGTGAAGCATTGTCGGTTCGCTTGGTGCCATTCTTAGGGTCGATCCGAAACCCAAAGCACCTTCTTGATACCATGAGCATGTGGCATGTAGATACTGTTTACCATGCGGCGGCATACAAACATGTGCCGATGGTTGAGCACAATATCGCTGAAGGTGTCCTCAATAATGTCATCGGTACGTTGAATGCAGCTCAAGCCGCCCTGCAAGCGAACGTTTCAAACTTTGTGCTGATTTCGACAGACAAGGCTGTACGCCCTACCAACGTTATGGGAAGTACCAAGCGTTTGGCCGAAATGGTGTTGCAGGCTCTTAGTAAGGAAATGGCGCCAGTATTGTTCGGAGACTCTGCAAATGTTGCGCGCGTCAACAAAACCCGCTTCACTATGGTACGCTTTGGCAATGTTTTGGGCTCTTCGGGTTCGGTAATTCCCCTGTTCCACAAGCAAATTAAATCAGGCGGGCCGTTAACTGTCACGCACCCCAAGATTACACGGTATTTCATGACTATCCCTGAAGCAGCGCAATTGGTCATTCAAGCGGGCTCTATGGGCCAGGGTGGAGATGTATTCGTGCTTGATATGGGAGAGCCAGTGAGGATTGCCGCATTGGCGGAAAAAATGATTCATCTGTCCGGCTTGAGCATTAGATCCGAAAAGAACCCTCATGGAGACATTGCCATCGAATTTACAGGCCTTCGCCCTGGTGAGAAACTCTATGAAGAGTTGTTGATTGGCGACAATGTATCGCCGACGCCACACCCTATGATCATGACGGCAAATGAAGACTATCTGGACTGGGACTCTCTGAAGGATCGTATATCTGCCCTGTTGGACGCTGTAGGCAAAGAGGACTTCACCCGAGTGCGCCAGCTGTTACGCGAACTGGTTAGCGGCTACACCCCAGAAGGCGAGATCGTTGACTGGGTTTATCAACAACGTCGCCAGGATATCTGACAGCGAGAGGTATCCCACTCGAGGTTTCGCGTAGCCCTACAGCTGGCAGTAATCATGCTGTCAGCTGTTCAATTCAGTAACTATTCCATCTTTCAAACCACTTTCAAGACACCTTCTGAACCGCTAGCTTTGCCTGGGCAGCAACGGAAACGCTGCCCCCAAAACTGCAACTCACAGGAGTGTCCAAAGTGCGCAACACCATCCTTTCCTACCTCTTCCTCCCATTGTTCACCGGCCTGTCCTTTTCCCTCAGCGCCGCCCCGAACGCCACCCCTGTCCCGACAACCGAGCTAACCACTACCCAAACGGTCGCCTCGGCAGCAGACGCTCAATCCGCAAGAATCAACCTCAACACCGCCGACGCCCCAACCCTGCAAAAGGAGCTGAACGGCATCGGCAAGGCCAAGGCCGAAGCCATCGTGGCCTACCGCGAGGCCAACGGCCCCTTTGCCTCGGTGGACGAGTTGCTGGAAATCAAGGGTATCGGCAACGCGCTCCTGGAGCGTAACCGTGACAAGCTGGTGGTAGCGGAGTAACAGGCAGGGTAATGGCCGGCCCACGCGGGTCGGCCCATCGAGAAGAGGATCTCAACGATCCTTCGCCTCCTTGGCATCCATCTCGGCGTTGCGTTCATGGATCTTCTTCAACTGCTCTTCGGTCAACGGCAATTTCTTCGCCGTATCCCGCAACAGCAACAACCCGCCAACGATCGAGCCAAGGGCTATGATCAGTATCAACCAGGCATACCAGGGCATGATGTTCTCCTGTAGACCGGGGATGGCAACGCTCGTACGAGGTTCGAGCGATTCTTGCATCCTTTGGTTCAATTATAGGAGCCGACCACCCCTGGGCCAATTCTCATGACCCATGGCCCCCAAAGCCCCCGCCACATCGTTTACAATGCGCGCCGTTTTCGACTTGCCAAGAGACCCTGCCCATGTCCGCCTGCCAGACGCCCTTGATCGTCGCCCTGGATTTCCCCACCCGTGAGGCCGCTCTGAAGCTGGCTGACCAGCTCGACCCGGCCCTGTGCCGGGTAAAGGTCGGCAAGGAACTGTTCACCAGCAGCGCCTCGGGGATCGTCGAGACCCTGTGCGAGAAGGGCTTCGAGGTATTCCTCGACCTCAAGTTCCACGACATCCCCAACACCACGGCGATGGCGGTGAAGGCCGCGGCCGAGATGGGGGTATGGATGGTCAACGTGCACTGCTCCGGCGGCCTGCGCATGATGGCGGCGTGCCGTGAGGAACTGGCCAAGCGCAGCGGGCCGCAGCCGTTGCTGATCGGGGTGACCGTGCTGACCAGCATGGAGCGGGAAGACCTGGCGGGCATCGGCCTGGATATCGAGCCGCAGGAGCAGGTGCTGCGCCTGGCGGCGCTGGCCGAAAAAGCCGGGATGGACGGCCTGGTCTGCTCGGCGCTGGAGGCGCCGGCGCTCAAGGCGGCGCATCCGGCGCTGCAACTGGTGACGCCGGGCATTCGCCCCAGCGGCAGTGCCCAGGATGACCAGCGACGGATCCTCACGCCACGCCAGGCACTGGATGCCGGTTCCGACTACCTGGTGATCGGCCGTCCGATCAGCCAGGCCAGCGACCCGGCCCAGGCGCTGGCGGCGGTGGTGGCTGAAATCCGCGGTTGATCCTTACCCAGGATCGGCGCCTTGCCAATGCCGGAGTGGGGGCTGCATGGGCTTTTCCCTTTGCCCCCAGATCGCTATTATCGCGTCTATACATCAGCAATTTCTCACGCCACGCGTTCAGGCCTGGTCTTGCTTTTTTCCTGTACACAGCAAGGCACTCCCCGGAGTCGAACCGCTCTGGGGCGTTGAGCCGCTTTGCCGAAAATGTGTTGGCCAGACATACCGGCTGTCCGCAGGATGGGGCGGTGCTCGGAAGCGTTTTAAAGGAATAGGTTTTGATTAAGCGTAAACAGGTAGCAATTGTCGGTTGTTCTTTCCGTTTTCCGGGCTCCACCTCCAGCACTTTCTGGCAAAACCTGATGAATGGACGCGACCTGGTGACCCAGGTCGATCCTTCACGTTGGGACCACGCACAGTTCCTGCACCCAGACAAGGCTCACCCTGCCACGAGCTACACCTTCGCCGCTGGTACCCTGGGGGATATCAGCGCGTTCGATGCAGGCTTCTTCAATATCTCGCCGCGCGAGGCGGCGATGATGGACCCGCAGCAGCGCATGCTCCTGGAGATGTGTTGGGAAACCTTCGAGAACGCCGGGGTCAAGCCGTCCAGCCTGCGGGGCAGCAATTGCGGTGTGTACCTGGGCATCGCGGGGGTTGAGCAGGCCTATCGGCTGGTCGAGGACTTGGCATCGATCGACGGTGCCTCCGCCACTGGCAACACCATGAGCATTGCCGCCAACCGCCTGTCCTTCTTCTATGACTTGCGTGGCCCGAGCATGGCCATCGACACGGCCTGTTCGTCGTCCCTGGTAGCTTTCCACCAAGCCTGCCAGGCCATCCTCAACGGTGATATCGACCAGGCCGTGACGGGTGGAATCAGCCTGCACATGCACCCGTTCGGCTTCATGATCTTCGCCAAGGCCACCATGCTGTCGCGCGGCGGCCGCTGCCAGTCGTTCGATGAACGGGGCGATGGTTATGCGCGTGCCGAAGGCGGTGGCCTGTTCCTGCTCAAGGACTACGACCAGGCCGTGGCCGATGGCAACCCCATCCTCGCCGTGGTAGCGGCGACCGCGGTCAATACCGATGGCCGCAAGTCCAGTCTGACCCTACCGAATTCGCAAGCCCAGGCCGCGTTGCTCGAGAGCGCTTATGCCCGGGCGGGCATCGACCCGGCGCAGCTCGACTACTTCGAAGCCCACGGCACCGGAACGGCTGTTGGCGACCCGGTGGAAACCCGTGCCATTGGCGAGACGCTCGGCCAGGCGCGTGGCGATGGCAACCCGCTGCCGATCGGCTCGGTCAAGAGCAACCTCGGCCACCTCGAGGCGGCCTCCGGTGTCGCCGGCCTGGTCAAGGCCCTGTACAGCCTGCATGCGCGTGTCGTGCCGCCCACCATCGGCATCCAGGCGCTCAACCCGAACATCGACTTTGCCGGGCTCAACCTGCAAGTGGTCAGCGAGCCCCTGGCGCTCAAGGCGCAGGGGCAACTGACCGTTGGTGTCAACTCCTTCGGCTTCGGCGGGGCCAATGCCCACGTCATCCTGCAGAGCGCCGAGCCGCAAGCGCCATCGTCTTCTGCGCCGCAGGCGCGGCCGCTGCCATTGCTGCTCAGTGCCAAGACGGCCGAGGGGCTGCGTGCCAACGCCGAGCGTTTTGCCGACTACCTGGCCGGCCACGACGATGCCTGCTACTACGACGTGGCCTACCAGGCCATGTTCCGTCGCGACGCCTTGCCCCATCGTTTGCTGCTGGTCGAGGCCGATCCGGCCAAGGCTGCCCAGGCGCTGGCCGACTACGCCCAGGACCCGAGCCTCAGCGAGCTGAGCTCGGTGCTCGAGGCCGGTGTTGGTCTGGAGCAGGCCAACGGCCCGGTCTTCGTCTACTCCGGCAACGGCTCGCAGTGGCAAGGCATGGGGCGGGCGATGCTCGACGAGCCGATGTTCGCCGAGGCGCTGGCGGACGTCGATGCGATCTTCGAGCCGCTGGCAGGTTATTCGCTGCGCGCCGAGTTGCGCGGCGAGCATGGTGACGACCGCTACGCGCTCACCGAGATCGCCCAGCCGGCACTGTTCGCCTTGCAGGTCGCGGTAACCCGTGTGTTGGCTGCACAAGGCGTGCAGCCGGCAGCCGTGGTCGGCCATAGCGTCGGCGAAGTGGCCGCCGCCTGGGCCTGTGGTGCCCTGACCCTGGAAGACGCGACCCAGGTGATCTACCACCGCAGCCGCCTGCAAGGCCTGACCCGTGGTTGCGGCCAGATGAGCGCTGTCGGCCTGAGCGGCGAAGCCACCGCAGCGCTGCTCGTCGAACTGGAGTTGGCCGAGCGCCTGGTCGTGGCCGGTGAGAACAGCGCCCGTGGGGCGACCGTCGCCGGTGATGTCGAGGCCCTGGCGGAGCTCGAGCAGGCCCTTGCCGAACGGCAGGTTTTCGTCCGCCGTCTGGGCCTGGACTACGCGTTCCACTCGCCAGCGATGAATGTCATCGAGCAGCAGGTCATCGCCGACCTGGCGCACATCCGCCCACGCAGCGCCAGCCTGCCGTTCTACTCCACGGTGACTGGCGGCCAGCTCGATGGCCTGCGCCTGGACAGCCAGTACTGGTGGCAGAACATCCGCTTCCCGGTGTTGTTCCAGGGCGCGATGGACAACCTGGTGGAGCAGGGCCTGAATGTCTTCGTCGAAGTCGGCCCGCATCCTATCCTGCGCGGCTATGTGGTCGACGCCCTGGCCCAGCGCGAACAGCCGGGGCAGGTGATCGCCACGCTGCTGCGCAACGACCACAGTCCGGTGCTGTTGCAGCGTAGCCTGGCCAAGTTGCTGATCGCCGGCATCGAGCCGCACTGGCAGGTGCATTTCCCGGTCGCGGGCAATCCCGTGCAACTGCCCAACTACGCCTGGCAGCATGACTACTTCCAACTGCCGGTGAGCGCTGAGTCGTTCGGCGTGCTGCAGCGCGCAAGCCTGCATCCGCTGTTGGGCTATCCGCTGGCCGACCATGCCCTGACCTGGGAGAGCCAGCTCGACATCCAGCGTTTCCCCACCCTGGCCGACCACAAGGTCGGTGAATCGGTGCTGTTCCCGGGGGCCGGCTTCACCGAGCTGGCCCTGGCCGTGGCCTTGGTGCAACAGCCGGGTGAGTACGTCGATATCGAGGAGCTGGAGATCCATAACCCGCTGCTGCTCGCCAGCGAGAGCAGCAAGAAGGTCCGTGTCACCCTCGAGGAGGCCGATGGCACCCTGCGCATCGCCTCGCGTACCCTGGCCCAGCGTGAAGAGTGGGTACAGCATGTGGTCGCGCGCCTGCCGGGCGAAGCCCGTGGCGTCCTGCTCGACGCGCGCGCCCCGGCCTTGCCCCAGCGCCCGGCCGACTACAGTAGCGAACGGCACCTGGCCCTGACCCGTGCGGTCGGCCTCAACTACGGCCCGGCCTACCAGGCCGTGGCGGCGGCCTGGGTGGAGCCGGCGCGCATCCTCGCGCAACTCGAGGCGCCGGCGGTCATCGAGGCCGAGTTGGCCAGCCTGCATGTGCATCCGGCGCTGCTCGACGGCGCCTTCCAGTTGATCACCGAACTGCTGGTCGACCAGCCCGGCAGCAACCGGGGGCTGGCGTTCATTCCGGTGCGCTTTGGCCGCATCGCCTATGCCGTGGGCAAGGGCGTGCCGTGCCTGGCCGAGGTTCGCCAGCTCAAGCGCACCGCGCATTCCCTGCTGGTGGATTTCACCCTCTTCGACGCTGCCGGGGAGGCCGTGCTGGCGATCAAGGAGGCGCGCTTCCGTGGCGTGCGCCTGCAGCGCGACCGCTCCAACGACGTCAAGCGCCTGGCCCATGTCGGCATTGCCG
Source organism: Pseudomonas guariconensis (assembly GCF_024127895.1). Taxonomy (GTDB): domain Bacteria; phylum Pseudomonadota; class Gammaproteobacteria; order Pseudomonadales; family Pseudomonadaceae; genus Aquipseudomonas; species Aquipseudomonas guariconensis_B. The sequence continues at coordinate 42,775 of NZ_JAMYBK010000016.1, forward strand.
CGCCTGGCCAGGTGGTACCGCTGCAACGCCATGCCCAGGCTGCCACGCCGTTGCTGGCGCAATTGCAGGGCCTGGCCGACGACCCGTTGCAGGCGCGCTACCTCGATGAGGTCGAGCCCTTGCTCGATGCCCTTTGCTCGAGCTTCGTCCAGGACCTCGTCGAACACTGCGGCGGCAGCCTGGGCGCCGAGCAGTTGGCGCATTGGTCGCAGGTCGAAGGCGTGCCGGGCGACTACCTGGCGACCTTGCTGCGCCATGGCGAGCAGGACGGCAGCCTGTCGTGCGCTGCCGATGGCAGCTGGCAGCTGGCCGACCCGGCACCGCGCCCCGCGTCCGAGGCCATCTGGCGCGAGCTGTTCCACAGCTACCCGGAATGCTTCCAGATCATTCATTCGGTGGGGCGTATCGGCCGCCACTTGAAAGCCCTGCTCGACGGCTGCCAGGCGATCGACCAGCTGCAACCGCGAGAAACCAGTGCTGCCAGCCTGGCCCGCATGGTCCTCGGCGCCGCTGGCCAGCAGCGCCTGCTGAGCGGTGTGCGCGAAACCCTGGCCCAGCGCCTGGCCGCATTGCCCGCAGGGCAACGCCTGCGCGTGCTGGAGTTTGGCTTCGGCGCGGCGTCGTTCGCCGAGCTGCTGTACCCAGGCATCGACTTCGACCGGGTCGACTATTGCTACTGCGTTCAGGCCCCGGAGCTGGAGCAGCGCCTGCGCGACGAATGCCCGGCCCTGCAGGTCCTCGCCCTCGAGCAATTGGCCGACGCTGGCGCATTCGATTGGGTGCTGGTGCCGACCGACCTGGCGCCGTTGGCCACCCTCGGCGAGGCCCTGCGCCTGGCCGCCCACCAACTCAACCCGCATGGCCAACTGGCCTTGCTCGCCCATTACCCCGCCCGCTGGGCCGAGTTCGTCTTCGGCGCCCAGGCCGATTGGTGGCTGGCCGGTCCGCAGCAGGCCCTGTCGCGTCAGCAGGCGCCGGCGTTCTGGAGCCACGAGCTGCAACGCCACGGCCTTGGCCCGGCGCAACTTGTCGAAGCGCTGCCGGGCAACGCCTGCGGCAGTTACCTGCTGCTAGCCGAAAAGCCGGCCACTCCTTTGGCCAGCCGAGCACCGGTCGCACAGCAGCGCTGGGCATTGCTGGCCGAATCCGGGCAGGAGGCTGCCGAGCTTCTGGCCAGCCTCCTGCGTGAGCAAGGCCAGCAGGTCAGCCTGCTGCAGCCGGGCGATGCCCAGGCGCTGGTGACGCAGTTGCGGGCCCTCGAACAGCCTCCCGAGCACCTGGTGCACCTGGTGGGCTTCGACAGCGACGCAGGCCTGGAGGGCCAGGCCGCACGCTGCATGCAGGCTGCGGCATTGGTGCAGGCCTGCGAAGCCCTCGGCGTTGCCCCGCAATGCTGGCTGCTGACCCGTGGCGCGGCCATGCACTGGCATGCGGGCGCCGAGGCCGAGAGCCTGGCGTCCATCGCCGATGCCGCGCTCTGGGGCTTTGGCCGTACCCTGGCCAATGAATCGGGCAACTGCCGCGTGCGCCTGCTCGACCTGGCGCACGGCGCGCCCGTGGAGCGCCTGGTGTCGGCCCTGCTGCACGCCGACGCCGAGACCGAACTGGCGCTCGACGCCGAAGGCCGGCGTTACGTACCCCGCCTGCGCGTGCTGCGCGAACAGGCCCAGGCCGACGACGGCCAGTGGGTGTGCCTGGGCTTCGACCTGCCTGGCCAACTGCGCAACCTGCGCTGGGAAGTACGTCCACCGCGTCAGCCGGCGGCGGACGAGCTGGACATCGCCGTGCGCGCCACGGGTCTGAACTTCCGCGATGTGATGTTCGCCCTTGGCCTGCTGTCCGACGAGGCCATCGAGAATGGCTTCTCCGGCCCGACCCTGGGCTTCGAGTTCGCCGGTGTGGTGCAGGGCAGGGGGGCCCAGGTGTCGGGCGACTTCGCCCCAGGCGACCGGGTTGTAGGCTTCGGCCCCTGCAGCTTCGCCACGCGCCTGGTGACCAACGCCAACGCCGTGGCGCGTATTCCGCAGGGTATGTCGTTCGAGGCCGCAGCGACCATCCCCAGCACCTTCTTCACCGTCTATTACGCCCTTCACCACTTGGCGCGCCTGGAGCCTGGCGAGAAGGTGCTGATCCACGGGGCCGCCGGCGGCGTGGGCATCGCCGCGATCCAGGTCGCCCGCTGGTGTGGCGCCGAGATCTACGCCACCGCCGGCAGCGACGAGAAGCGCGACTTCCTGCGCCTGCTCGGGGTCGACAAGGTGTACGACTCCCGTTCGCTGGCCTACGCCGACCAGATCCTCGCCGACACCGACGGGCGGGGCGTGGATGTGGTGCTCAACTCCCTGGCGGGCGAGGCGATCAACCGCAACCTGCGCGTGCTCAAGCCGTTCGGCCGCTTCCTGGAACTGGGCAAGCGCGACTTCTACCAGAACACGCGCATCGGCCTGCGACCGTTCCGCAACAACATCAGCTACTTCGGCATCGATGCCGACCAGTTGATGAGCGAGCGCCCGGCACTCACCCGGCGGTTGTTCGCCGACATGATGGCGCTGTTCGAGCAAGGCATCCTGCACCCGTTGCCGTTCCGCGAGTTCGATGCCAACCAGGTCGTCGAGGCCTTCCGCTACATGCAGCAGGCCCGGCAGATCGGCAAGATCGTGGTGACCTACGGCAACCCCATCGAGCAGCGGGTCGATACCCGCGAGCGCCCAGCCGCAGCCTTGCGCCTGTCTGGCGAGGCGACCTACCTGGTCACCGGCGGGCTGGGCGGTTTCGGCCTGCGCACGGCCCAGTGGCTGATCGACAAGGGCGCTCGCCACCTCGTACTGCTGGGGCGTCGTGGGCCGGCCAGCGTCGAGGCGCAACCGAGCCTGGCGCTGTGGCAGGCCCAGGGCCTCGACGTGCAGGCCGTGGCCTGCGACATCACCGATGCCGGGCAACTGCGCACGGTATTCGAGCGCATCGCCGCCAGCGCCTACCCACTGCGCGGCCTGGTGCATGCCGCGACGGTCATCGACGACAGCCTGATCCGCAACCTGGATGACGAGCAGTTGCGCCGGGTGCTGCAACCCAAGGCCCAGGGTGCCCAGCACTTGCACGAGCTGACCCGTGGGCTGGCGCTGGACTTCTTCGTGATGTTCTCCTCGGCTACCACCCTGTTCGGCAACCCCGGGCAGGCCAACTACGTGGCCGCCAACCATTGGCTCGAAGCCCTGGCGCGCCATCGCCGCAGCCAGGGGCTGGCGGCCACCGCCGTGCTGTGGGGGGCCATCGACGACGTTGGCTTCCTGGCGCGCAACACGCAGATCAAGGATGCCCTGCAAAGCCGGATGGGTGGCGCCGCGTTGCGTGCCGAGGTCGCCTTGGCGCAGCTCGAGCGCATGCTGCTCGAGGGCGACGATGGCATCGGCGTGCTGGAGCTGGACTGGAAGGCCCTGTCGCGCTTCCTGCCCAGTGCTGCCACGCCGCGTTTCGTTGAACTGGCCCGTACCCATGGTGGCGACCAGGAAGACGACAACGACGGTGAGGACATCCAGCGCATGCTCGCCGAGCTGGATGACGCCGAACTGCTGGAGCGTTTCGCCGAGATGCTCAAGTACGAAGTCTGCGAGATCCTGCGCTTGCCCGCGGCGCGCCTGGACACCCAGCGCCCGCTGCAGGAGCTGGGCCTGGACTCGTTGATGAGCGTGGAACTGGTGGTGGCCCTGGAGGAGCGTTTCGGTATCCGCCTGCCGGTGATGGAGCTGAGCGACAGTTCCAGCATCGACAAGCTCAGCGTGCGCCTGCTGGAGCTGCTGCGTGGCGACGCCAGCGAGGACGCTGCGCCGGCCAACCTGGCCGAGAACCTGCTGTCGCGCCACGGTAGCGAGCTTACCCGCGAGCAGATGGCCGAGCTCAATGCCGGACTGGCCGATGCCAGTGCGGCGCCCAATCGATTGATCGAGTAACAGACTTCATGAGCGCAACGACGCCGACCGGCCTGGCGGTCGACACCAAGCAACGCCTGATCCAGCAAGCACTGGCGCGCCGTCGCAGCGAGGGCCGGGATGCCGCCGGTGCGACCCTGGAGCAGGCGCAGCAGGCGAGCCTGAAGGTGCCCGAGGCGTTCTACCGCTTCGACCAGCACCCTGGCTACCAGCAGTTGCGGGTGATCCAGCAGAGTGCGCGACAGCTTGGCCTGGCCAACCCGTTCTTCCGCCTGCACCAGGGCACTGCCGGGGCGCAGACCTGTATCGGCGATCGGCAGTACCTCAATTTCGCCAGTTACAACTACCTGGGGTACTCCGGCCATCCCGAGGTGGTTGAAGCGGCCAAGGCCGCCATCGATCGCTATGGCACCTCGGTTTCGGCCAGCCGCCCGGTGTCTGGCGACCGGCCGCTGCACCGCGAGCTCGAAAGGGAACTGGCCAACCTGTACCAGGTCGACGATGCGGTGGTGATGGTCAGCGGCCATGCCACCAACGTCACCACCATCGGCTACCTGTTCGGCCCGCGTGACCTGGTGCTGCACGACGAGCTGATCCACAACAGCGTGCTGCAGGGTATCCAGTTGTCTGGTGCCCGCCGCTTGAGCTTCGCCCATAACGACTGGCAGGCGCTGGAGCGCCTGCTCGCCGAGCAGCGTCAGCATTTCGAGCGTGTGCTGGTGGTGGTCGAAGGCATCTACAGCATGGACGGCGACTACCCCGACCTGCCGCGTTTCGTCGAGCTCAAGCGCAGGCACAAGGTCTTCCTGATGGTCGATGAAGCCCACTCCTTGGGCGTGATGGGCGCCACTGGCAAGGGGATCCGCGAGCATTTCGGCCTGTCGGGCGATGACGTGGACATCTGGATGGGGACGCTCAGCAAGACCCTGGCCAGTTGCGGTGGCTACATCGCTGGCAGCACGGCGCTGATCGAGCACCTGAAGTTCCTGGCCCCGGGGTTTCTCTACAGTGTCGGCATGCCGCCCGCCGTCACCGCATCGGCCCTGGCCGCGTTGCGCTTGCTGGCCAGCGGCCGCGAGCGCGTGGCTACGTTGCAAGCCAGGGGCGAGCTGTTCCTGCGCCTGGCGCGCGAGGTCGGGCTGGACACCGCGACCAGCACGGGCCTGGCGGTGATCCCGGTGATCACCGGCAGCTCGTTCAAGGCCGGGCGGTTGTCCAGTGCATTGTTCGACCGGGGAATCAATGCCCAGCCGATCCTGTATCCGGCAGTGCCGGAGCAAGCGGCGCGGGTGCGGTTCTTCGTCTCGTGCGAGCATACCGAGGAGCAGATCCGCCAGACCGTGGCGATCGTTGCCGGGGAGATGGCAAAGCTGGGGTGAGAGGGGCTCGCCAGTGCCGCCCCAGGACGCTATACAACTTGCCGCCCTGGAAGTAATCGCCCTCACGCAGCGCGGCAATGTCCCGCACACGCAGGGTACGCTCGGACGCAGCGACGATGACGGATTGGTCGTCCGTGCGGGACTTGAGCCAATGGTTGAACGCCAGGTTCATCAAGATGGCCAGGATTGCCGCCGAACTGATCCCCGAATGGAAGATGGTCGCAAACCAGTCCGGGAATGGCTCATAGAAGTTCGGTGCGGCGATCGGAATCATGCCGAAGCCCAAGGACGCGCAGACAATGAGCAGGTTCAAGTTGTTGCGGTAGTCGACCTTCGACAGGGTACGGATGCCACTGGCAGCGACAGTGCCGAACAGGACAAGACCTGCGCCACCGAGCACCGGCGGGGGAATGGCCGCAATAACACGTCCCATGATCGGCAGGAGCCCCAGCACCACCAGGAATACCCCGCCAGTGGCCACGACGAAGCGGCTCTTGATGCCTGTTACGGCAACGAGCCCTACATTCTGGGCAAAGGCGCTCTGGGTGAAGGAGCCGAACACTGGCGCGATCAGGCTCGACAGCATATCGGCACGTAGGCCGTTGCCCAGGACCTTGGTGTCCACCGGGGTGATCTGGGAGAATATCGGTGTGATCAACAGGCCAAAGAGCGAAGCTGCCATGACGGCCCCGAGCACTGCCGGCATACCTCCTGATCCGCTGGTCAGAATAGCGCCCATGGTGGCCACGCCGGCGAAGGAAACGCCTTGAACCAGGGGCAATCTACAGCCGAAAAACGGGAGGCCTATCGTTTGCAGCAAGGTAGCCAAGCCACCGGTGAACAAGGTTGCAGCAATGAGCAGGCCTATTTCGCTGGGTGTCAGCCCGGCAATCTGACCCAGAATGAGTGGGGTGGCGACCATGCCGCCGTACATGGTCAGTACATGTTGCAGCCCGTAAACCACATTGGGGCCTATGCCAAGTCTTTCATCTTCAGGTCGTTGCGCTGCAGGCGTAGTCATGGAGTTCGAACCTCGTATTATTATGAAAATAGCCGATCATCCAGGAACATATGTATAGCGACCTTGTCAGGCTTATAAGGCGTGAGCTCCTTTTTATGTGAGTGTGGCGCGTGGGATAACGTTATTTTGCCAGTCAAGGTATTGCGACTGGCCCCGAGCAAACATCAGATGGCTCGAAGCCATGTCGCTGCAGACGGTATTCAACGTTTACAAGTGGGCCTCAGTAAACGATGGCAGAGCGTATCGGCTCTCCTCGCCTCATGAGGTAAATCACATCGAGCGCAAGTCAGTCGGATTTTTTTCAGCCTTTATTTCCTCCCATGTCGCGCGGAACCATTCTGCAATTGCCACGTTTTGCTCAAACAAAGAGTATTTAACGCCGCCGCCATAGTCAGGCATGTCGATCATGTCTGTCGTGATGTATCGCAGTGGGCTGTCGGGGGTGTCGCGATGATGACGCAATACTCTGCGCACAACATCCTTGCAGGGTTCGACCCGATACGCTCGCCATGGCAAATGCCACTCGCTCGGTGCTGGTCGGAAAAATGGATACTGGCACGCCCGACCGTAGGTCCCACCGTCCTTGAGCTGCCAAATGTTCTTTGGTCCTTGCGGCGAGACCGGACGAATCTGCAACCAGTGTGTCATGTTCATGCCGATCCATTCGTCGATGACATTGCCTGGTTCATACGGGTCGATCACCAGCTGGCCCGACTCGATGTCACCGCGAATGCCGCTGACATCCTGCTCTTCGAGACAATCGACTTTCAGCAGTACATGGCTATGATCGAGCACGAAGTTGAAAGGGACTCCGCGCGCGCTCACCTGTTTGGCCACCCGGCTAATGCGGCGGAAGTCTTCGGTCCACATATAGATATGAACTTCAAAGCCGATGGTGATGCCGATTGTTTCGCCGGCCTCGTGGGCGTGCAGGTAAAAGTCGACGATTTCATTGTCTGTCAGGGTGTGACCTTGCGCATGCTTGGTGTAAAGCATGATGTTGTGAAATTCAGCGCCGGCTTCTTTGCACAATTTCAAGTTCTTGACCAGTAGCGCTTCATCACGACCTGCAGTATATGACCAGAGGCCTGTGCGAATAGGAATGCCGTATTTGTTGGAGGCACGCAGGTATTCAGATTCTTCGCCGGGCTGCGGCATGCGATCGAAGTGGTCGAAGACACCTGACTCCTTGATCATTCGAAACTGCTCGTCCACCGAAACGGGCTCAAGGTGTTGTACACCGCGACCATTGCAGCCTACAGAAAATTCCATGCTGTTCTCTCTTGTATTTGTTTTTAATAAACGAACGTCACGCGTCGACGGTCTGGACTGCGATCTGGGCTAGCACGTCACTGCGCTCAGCCACTTGCAGGCGCTCTATCATCTTACGGATGCGTACGGGGGCATTATCGATGCCCAGGCGAACATACTCGCGCACCCCGGTTATCTCTTGCTGGGCCTGGACGTGGGTCAACAGCTCCAGGTCTTCATTGAATGTCAAGGTCATCAGTTCGGCGACTTCTTCATCTACGCGGGTATCATGAGGATGATAATTGCGAAGGTGAAGCCAGAAGTAGTGGGTCGTGCGTTCTGTTTCTGGGGTCAAGAAGTTGAAACTGAATGAGCGCAAGCCGCGATCTTTGTTTTCTTCGGTGGGTTCGACACCGGCGTCTATCCCGCCAAAGTCTACATAGGAAACCGATGGCATATGCAGGTAATAATATTGCCAGCGATCGGTCAAGCCCTTGAAGTTACCCATTTTCTCAAACAAAGGGACAGGCGCGGCATTTTTGATCCAACGGTAAGCCAAGACATGGTCATCACCTTGCTCGACTTTGACTCCCACTTCAGCGCCATCGGCCCCACCGATAGTGTTTTTATGAACGTAGGTGGTGTGGGCGGGGTCCACCAGGTTGTCTGTAATGTTCAAGTAGTTTGACTTGAAGTACAGGTATTGGTTGTCGACCAAGCCCCAGCCTTTATCGCCATAGTGCGGAATATCAATGATTTTTTCAGGGTCGGCCAGCGCAGGTTCGCCCATCCAGATCCAAACGGCGTTGTACTTCTCGAATAGCGGAAACGCTCGCACTTTGGCGTTAGGGGGGATGCTGGCCTGGCCGGGAATGTGCGAGCATTGACCTTTGCAATTGAAGGTCATGCCATGATAGCCACACTGAAGTTCGTCCCCCTTCAGCTCGCCGAGCGATAAAGGCGCAAGCTTATGGGGGCAGCGGTCCATCAAGGCAACGGGCTGCCCATCTTCTCGACGGTAAAATACAATTTGCTCATTCAGAATTGTCCGGGCCAGTAGTGTGCGACAGATTTCATGGCTCCAGGCTGCGACATACCACCCGTTTTTAACGAAGCTGCTCATTCTTATCTCCTCACCGTTAGGGCACTCTGACGGTTTAAGCATCCAGTGTTAAGCGTGGGCTAGTGGCACGGGACACACAGATGCATATTTTATTTTCGTTGTGACGCTCATCTTCGGATAACGCGTAATCGCGATGATCTGGGGTGCCGGTCAGTACCGTCTGCGCGCACACACCGCATTCGCCGCGCTTACAATCAAACAGTGGATCGAGCCCCGCTTCGAGCATTGCATCGAGCAGGCTTTGCGACGCAGGTACATGGAGGACTCGCCCGCTCCGGCGCAGAACGAGTTCCACAGGCTGGTCCGACTGATGGCCGCTGCTGCCGAACAATTCGAAATGCACATGCGACGACGGCCAGGAGAGCTCCGCAGCGGTGGCGATCACGGCATCCAGTAGCGGCTTGGGCCCACACACGTAGACGTGCCGGGATTTATCATGGGGGCCTAGCAAAGCAGCCAGTGACATTGTTCGAGGTGCCGGCCCTTGGTCAAAGTAAAGGCTTGCCTGTGGCCCCAGGCGTTCTATTTCAGCGCGGTACGCCATCATCGCGGGCTCGCGCGCACCGTAATGCAGTTCAAAGCTGCTGTTGTTGCGCGTCAATATTCGAGCCATCGATAGAATGGGCGTGATCCCGATTCCGCCTGCGATCAGAACCGCATGGTGTTCCGTGTCGAGCAAGGCAAAGTCGTTCCTTGGCGTGCCCGCCAGTATTTGATCCCCGGCGCGAAGACCGTGCATGTACCTCGAGCCACCCTGGCCTGCATCTTCTCGCTTTACGGCGATTTCGTAGTAACCCGATTGGTTGTCACTGTTGACCAAAGAGTAGGCTCTTTCATCAGTGCGACCGTCTTCAAGTCGGACACACACTTTCAAGTGTGCGCCGGCCGAAAATACAGGCAACAGGGAATCGTCTGCAGCCTTTAGAATGAATGATTTAATTTCGGGTGAGCGTTGCCGTACTTCCGAGACGATCAGTCGAAGGGGATATTCTTTATTCGAATTCATTCTTTATCTCCGGGGTACGTTGAACTCAAGTCGAGCGCTACCGTCGCGCCCACACAGAAGGCACAGTTAGAGGGGCTCCAGGCGATAAAAATATTCCTGGAGTTTCAAGAGGCGTAGAGATGCTTCAGTACTTAAAAGGCGACAAGCCTGTCATGATCAGGCACCAGGCAATCACATCTATCGATCAAGACACGTTGATAGAGTCGTCTGCGTCTAGGCAAATGGTAAAACGAGGTGGGTGATGCGAAAAGTGCTAAATAAACACTGCTGCGCTGTATTTTTTGCATCGCATGGCCGTCAATCGGCGCTACGCCGTTTCGTAGGCGCGCAAGAGTTCGCTGACGATGTTGACGAAGGCGGCGAGCGACGGAGATAGGGCCCTGCCTTTGCGAATGTAGACGCCAAGCTTCGCCTCCACTGCGCTGGGTGGGCGCAACGGTAGATGTACCAGCGAGCCCTCCTGGAGCTCTGCTTTCATCCCCAGCCTGGTTTGAAACGCCACGCCCATTCCTCGTTGTGCGAGCTTCTTCATCATGACCAGCGAGCTGGTCTGAAGCAGCACATTGGCGCAGCCTTGGTGTCCCTCTAGCAACGGCTGCATCAGGGAATAGATAGCGATCTCCGGTGTCCCCAGAATCAGCGGGTATGCCAGGCAATCGGCAAAGGTGATGTCGACCCGGCTAGCCAACGGGTGGCTTGGCTGTACGATTGCGCCAAGCTTCAAATTGACCGCTGCACAGCATTGAAGGTTCGCTTCTGACGGGATGGAAAACGCCAGCCCCAGATCCACCTCACCCTCTTCGATCAGCCGGGCAATATTGGCTGAGCCATCGAATCGACAGTTTATTTTCACACCGGGGTAGGTCGAGATCATTTTCTCGATCACAACCGGCATGAAGTCTTCATTGAGCCCCTCGACCGAAACGACGCTGATGTTCCCGCTGCGAATGCCTTTTAACCCTTCGAGTTCGCTTTTGAGCCGCTGCTCGTCTTGAAAAACCGTGACCAGGTGCTGCGCCAATAAACGGCCCGCTTCGGTAAGCTTCAGCCCGGACGGCAGGCGCTCGAAGACTTCTGCCCCTAAGGTTTCTTCTAGTTTTATGAGTTGGCGGTTGACGGCTGAGGCATCGACATGCAGTTGGCGTGCGGCTTCTCGAATGGAATGGCACTGACGAATCTTTTCAAAATAGAGTAAAGAGCGGGCATGGATCTTCAAGGTGTAGCCGCCTTAACGCCTTGCGTTTTTAACACGCTTGTTTGGATGGGGGCGAGTATGGTCGGGCGTGCCGTCGCACGCAAGATTGCATAAGCCCCAAATGGCGGGTGCAAGCAGGCCCTGCACAGGCCTGCAAGCCACATCATTGGTCGTTCAGATATGCGGCGCCTCGTAGGCATTCAATTGCTCGATGAAACGCCAGTGGCTGCGCTTGTCGAACCCCATCAGCCGCTTGAGACGGATATCCCAGCGCATGTGATGGTTGGCGATCCAGGGCAGGGCGAACAGGTGCGCGCCGCGCCAGGGGATGAAGGGGTTGCGCCGCAGGCTCGCATAGATCTCCACCCGATGGCTCGCCTGGCGGCTGGCGCAACGGGCATGGAAGCCGGAGGTGTCGGCCACCACCAGCGTGTTGGCGGGCACGGCGAAGCGGCGCGGGGCGGGCAGGCCGAGGGCCGCCAGTTGCTCCTCGTCGATACGGAACGAGCCTTCGCGGTGCATCTGCTCGCCCGAGCGGGCGGCATCCAGGCTCTGGCGGTATTCCCAGGCCAGGCGCTCCGGGGTCAGGCGATGGGAGCCGGGCACATAGCTGAACGGGCCCTGGTCATCGGCCACGTTGTCGAGGAACAACCAGGCCTTGGCCGTCGGGTGGAAGGTGTCGGCATGCAGGCGGGTCTGTGGGTCCTGGTCGGCATTGGCGGCGTCGATGATGATCGACTGCAGTTGATAGGTGATGCCACCGCTGTTGGACGAGGCATAGGCGATCAGGTCGCGTACGCCACGGTCGGCGACGAAGGCCGCGCTGGCCGGATTGTGCACCAGCACGTCCTGGTCGAGGCTGACCCGGCGGGTCACCGCACGGCCCTGGCGCATTTCCCAGCCGGTACTGCGCAGCGCGCCCAGCTCGGCGCGCAGCGCGGCGAACTGCTCGGCCGGCAAGGCGTTCTCGCGGATGAAGAAACCGTTCTGCTCGAAATGCTCGCGCTCGCGGGCATCCAGCCGCGACGCCAAAGCCCGCCGGCGCAACGCGGCCATGCCCATGGCCAACTGGCGGCGCTGCACATGCAGGCCCAGGGCGTTGAGCCGACGGCTGCCGATCAACGGGTTGTTCTCGAAGGATTTGGCATGGGTCGCCAGTTGCAGGCAATGCCAGGGGAGTGCCGCGTAGCGGCCGATGTCCTTGATCGAAACAGGCATGGTCTAGTCCTTTGATGGGGCCAGTGGCCGGCCGCAGCCGAGCATGGTCCAGGTGTAGTTGAGCAACGGCGCCACTCGGGCGTGTTCGGCCAGCCGCACAGGGCGCGGCGTCGACAGGCAGGCGAGGGCGTGCCAGGCATCGCAGGGCAGGGCTTGCTGGACGTCGGCATAGCGCGCATAGCGCAACAAGGCGCCGGCTACCAACTGGTCCAGGGTCAGGCGCCGGGTGCGGCGCGGCATTGGCTGGTGGTCGTGGGTCAACCCCCAGCCGGCATAGAAAGGTGTGCCATAGGTCACCACGGGCAGGCCGCGCAGCAGCGCCTCGAAGCCGGCCGTGGAACTCAAGGTGTGCAACTCATCGACCTGACCGTACAGCACGGCGATGTCGACACCGTCGAGCACCTGGTCGGCCAGCCCCGCCAGCTGTTGCGGGGCGATATGGCCCAGGCGCTTGCCGGCCTCGACATCCGGATGTGGCTTGTACAGGATCCAGGCAGCGGGCGCAGCGGCGCGTACGCGTTGCAACAGGCGCAGGTTGCAGCCCGGGCCGCCACCGCTGCACAGCGTCGAGGCGTCATCCTCGACCTGGCCGACCACCAGCAGGCGCCGCTGCCCCGGCCGGCCTAGCAGCATTGGCTGCGGCCCCTGGCGCAGGTTGAACTTGCTGGTACCGCTGGCGACGATGTGCGCCCGCAACTGCGCGGCTTCGGCGAGGCTGGCGGCATCGAACGCCTCGTGCTGCAGCAGTTGCTCGAGGTCGCTGGCCGAGGCGGCATCGTAGTGGATACCCCCGCGGTCGAGCACCAGCGACAGTGCCGGGCTGTTGGTCGCCCCCAGCCCGATGGAGCGCAGGAAGCCGTCCTCGACCCGCCACAACGGCACCCCGGCCTGCCGGGCACGCTGGGCCAGGCCGGCGGGTTCGCGCGCCGCCCAGACCAGCAGGCGGCCTTGTTCGGCGGCCACCCGCTGCACCAGTCCTGGCCCATCCACGGCAAAACGCAACTGGCCCCAGCGGCTGGCGAAGAAGCGGCGGATGTTGTGCCGCTTGTGGCGCTTGACGCCGATCACCGTGGTAGGGCCGGCGAACGCCGCGTCGCGGGCCTTCTTGCGTGCCAACTGGCGGGCCACGGTCAGGGCGTCGGTGAGCTGGCCGGTGAGCGGGTCGACATAGCGGCAGTAGCGCACGTAGGCCGCCGCCACCAGTTGCACCAGGTCTGGCCGGCCCTGGCGCCGGGGGATCGCCATGCGGTCGTCGGTCAGCCCCCAGCCGGCATAGAACGGCAGGCCGAAGCAGGTGACCGGCACCCCCTGGATCAGCGCTTCCAGGCCGGCCTGGCTGGTGCCGATGTACACCCGCCGCGCGCGCCGGGCGAGCGATGCCCACGACACCGGGCGTGCCTCCAGGGTGACTCCGCGGGTCTGCGCCGCCGCCAGCAGGCAACTGGGTTTTTGCCCACCGAGGCAGTCGGGGTGGATGCGTACTCGCACATCGGCATCGGGGTTTTCCGCCAGGGCGGTGTCGAGCATGCGCACGTAGTCGGCTTCGCACAGCCCGCCACCGGGGATCGAATAATCGCCCGCCGTCTGGTCGACCACCAGCACCAGCGGGCGTTCGCGGCCCAGCGGGTCGTCGGCGGGCAGATCCTGGGCATTGTTGTACTTGCCGATACCGCTGCTACGCATCAGCGCGATCAGCTCACGGGCGCAGGCCAGCTCGTCCTCGCCCAGACGCTCAGGGGACTGGAGGATGTTTTCCAGCAGCGATGGCCGGTCGGCCAGGTAATGGATACCGATGGGATCGACCACCATCGACATCGGCGTGTCGCCCTCGATGCCCAGTGACGACGAACGCAGGAATCCGTCTTCCAGCGCGATATACGGCAGGCCCCAGCGCTGGCACAGCACCCGGGCATGGGCGGAGGAGGCCTTGTAGCCGATCCCGGCGATGGCCTTGAGCCCCTTGGGTGCCTTGCGGCCACGCCGCCACAGCCAGAAGGGCGGCCCCTCGGGGCCGAGGAACTGCGGCAGGTGCAGGACCTTCCATGCCACCCACTGGGACATGATGCCGATCCAGCCGGGGCCGTCGACCAGGGAGGGTACCGCGACCGGGCTGCCCAGACGTTCGCTCATGGCAGCGCCCTCCACATGCCGCGCACCGGCGGGAAGGGCACCCAGCGCTTGCGCCGCAGGGCGAAGCCATTGTGCAGGTAGAGGCGGCGCGCGCGCGGATTGTCCAGCGGCACTTCCAGGTCGACCCGGGCAAAGCCCTCGGCGGCGGCATGGGCGCAGCAGGCCTGGACCAGCGCCGAGCCCACGCCCCGGCCGCGCGCGGGCTTGTCTACCCGCAGGCCATACAGCAGGAACGGGTAGCGCCACTCGCGCAGCTCGCTCAGGCAGAAGCCGGCGAAGCGCAGCCAACCGCCGAGGTAGCCGAACTCACGGATGAACGGCCGCCAGTGCAGGGCGAACGGCCCGCGCCGATGATGCTTGAAGGCGGCAAAGCCCAGTACCTGGTCGCCCTCGAAGGCCAGCAGCACACGGTCCCAGTGGATGCTCGCGCCGAGCAGCCGATGGCGGCAGGCCGTGTCGCCGATCAGGAACGCCAGCGAGCCGCGCCCCTGGGTCAGCAGGCGCGCCAATGCCGGGTCGGCAGCACGTTCCGCTGCCAGGTTCGCGCCCAGGACGATGCGTACCACCTTGTCAGGCCACGCCCGAAACAGGCTTGACCTTGGGCGCACGGGCGTGCCCGAGCAGCGCACCCGACAGCGCCTCGACCCGGATCGGCGCGGGTGCGCAGCCAGGCTGGCGGCGATTCGACCAGATCAGGTAGTCGGTATCGCCCGCCGGTGCGCCGATCGCCTGGTAGACCTGCGGCAAGATCGGCACATGGTCACCGAAGAAGCACAGCAGCGCCTCGTTCGGCTGGGCCATCAGCGTGTCGCGGAGCATGCCGAGCATGCGATCGGCGTTGCCGATGTGCCGCAGGTAAGGCGCCAGGTCGCTCATGCCCGGTTGCAGCGGGCGCTCGAACCAGGCTGGCAGCTCGCTGTCGGCCACAGTCTCCAGGTGCAGCGGGCCGTGGTTCTCCATGGTCACGGCATGGATGAACAGCGGCTGCTCGCGGCCTGGCGCCTGCAGCAGTTCGCGGATCTTCTGCGCCACCGCGCAGTCGCCAATGAATGGCCCGGCCTTGTGCGAGGCGTCGAAGGCGCGCACATCGATGAAGGCGTCGAAGCCCAAGGCCGGTAGCACCTTGTCGCGGCCATAGAAACTGCCGTCGTAGGGGTGGATGCAGACCGTGCGATAGCCTTGCGCCTTGAGTGCCGAGGCGATGCTCGGCAGGCCCTGGCGAGCCAGCACGCGGTAGGGGTTGAAACGGTGCACGCCAAGGCGCCCGGCAGGGATGCCGGTGAGGTAGGCGAACTCGGTACGCACGGTGTTGGCCCCCCAGGCCGCCACCTGCAGCTTGCCCCGTGCCAGGGACTCGCGGCCCAGGCGGTCGAATTCGCCGAGGACGTCCCGGCGCACGCCGGGCCACAGGTCGCGGACGTCGAAGAACGACTCGCTCTGGATCGAGACCAGGTCGGGGAGAGGGCCTGTGGCGGTCTGCGCTGCCGTGCAGGCAAACGGCGACCCCAGCCCCGCCCGATCCACCGGCACCCGCGCCGCCCAGAAATACCGCCACAGGCTGGCTGCCAACCCCCACGTCCGTACATCCTGCTCGGCGTCGAAGCTCGGCGTCACCCGCCGGCTGCCCAGCCGCAACAACCCCAGCCCCAGCGCCAGTGGAACCAGCGCCTCCAGCCGCGCGCCCGGCGTCTCGAAGCTCAAGCCCGCCCACAGGTACACCAGGAACCCCAGCGCCAGCAGCGCCGCCTTGCCGAAGCCGAAGAACGGCAGGTACAGGCGCGGAAAGCGCACCGCGTCGCTGAAGTACTCGAAGTCGGCGCACACGAAGGGCTCGCGCAACGAGTGGTACTTGGCGTTGCTCACCAGCACGATCAGCAACCACAGCAGCAGCAGGTTCACGCCGCTGAACAGGGGCCGCGCGGTGAGCCCGTACAGCAGCCCCAACCCCACGCACCACAGCCCCGCATGCAGCATCCAGCAACTGGCCGGGCGACGCAGGGCAGGTCGGGGCACCAGCAAGCGCTCCACCAGCACGGTCAACGACAGGCCGATCAGCGCGACCGGCAGGAGAGAAACGTCAATCACTGTACTTCAGCCCACGCAGGATCATCGAAGAAAGCCACTGCGGGATCAGCCCCAGCAGCCAGGTACCCAGGTTGAGCGGGAAGGGGAAACTGATGCGCGCCTGGTTCGCCGCCAACCCGCGCTTGATGCGCCGGGCGGCCTTCTCGGCGGTCCACAGGAAGGGCTTGGGCCCAGGCATCTCGAAGCACATCTTCGACTCCACGTAGCCCGGCACGATGACGTTCACCTTGATCCCCTCCGGCGCCAGCCAATCGCGGATCGCTTCGCCATACACGCGGATCGCCGCCTTGCTGGCGCTGTAGGTGGGCGTCACCGGCAGGCCGCGCCAGCCAGCCAAGGAGCTGAACAGCGCAATTTGCCCATGGCCGCGGCTGCGCATGGTGGGCAGTGCCGCCTCCACCGTAGCCAGGGCCGCCAGCACGTTGACCTCCAGCAGCGCACGGCTGTCGTCCCAGTGCTCGGCCTCGCCATTGCTGCCGACTGCCGTGTTGAGGCCGGCACCGACCAGCACCAGGTCTGGCTGCTCCTGTTCGCTGACGCGCCGCACCATGGCGCGCAGGGCATCGAGGTCGCGCACGTCGATGGCTTCGAGCAGCACGCGGGCACCGAGGGCACGGCATTGCTCGGCCATTTCATCCAGCCGGTCCTGGCGGCGGCCTTGCAGGATCAGGGTCACGCCCGGTGCGGCATAGGCCGGCGCCAGCGCGCCACCGATGCCGCCGGTAGCGCCGGTGATGAGGATGCAGCGAGGCGAAGCGGTGTGGTTCATAGGTAGTTTTCGATTCTCGACGTTCTGGCCATCAGGACTTCCAGGCAGTTGGCCACGGCCATGTCGATGCCGCAGCGGGTGTAGAAACCGCCATTGACCTGGGTGGTGTGGATGACCGTGTTGCGAAAGCGATGGAACAGGGTGTTGTCGGGCGCCTCGGGGTTCTGCCAGAAGTCGTCCAGATGGCCCTGGTGGGTGAGCCCCGGCATGGCGTAGATCGGGTCGGCCAGCACGCACGTCGGGCGGTGGTGCAGCAACGCCGAGGCACCGGCAGTGCTGTTGACCGTGATCAGCCCGGCAATGTGCGACAGCAGCGTGGGCATGTGCCCGCTTTCGAGGAAGTCGACCCGTTCGGCCACATCGTATTCGCGTGCCAGGCGCTCGGTGACCTTGCGGTAGTTGACCAGGCCCGGGGTCAGGGGATGGTTCTTGATCAGCAGCCGTGCATCGAACGGGGCATTGAGCGAGAACGAGTTGATCACGTGGTCGATCACCTCGGTCATGTTCTGGAATGGCGAGTGGTCGCGGATCTGCGCATCGCTGTCCAGCTGCAGCGGCAGCAGGAAGGTCGGGTGTCGCTCACGGGCCACTTCCGCCACCAGCGCATCGTCATGCACCCGCGCGCGCAGCAGGCGCAGGCCCTGACGGACGAACCCCGCGTATTCCACCGCCGCGTTGAAAGGCGCATGGGTGCGGTACCTGGGGAAGCACAGCGCGTTGAGCGCACCGCCGGCGTGGTACAGCACATCGTGGGTGGCGCGGGCGGTGAACGACAGCTTGAAGGCGTTGCCGTTCTGGTAGCGCGGGATGTGCTTGCCGACCTGGCGGTACCAGTCCGGGTCGCGCGGCAGGCGCGAGTTGTTGTTGACCCCATCGCGCTCCAAGGTGACCCAGTAGGGGCGGAAATAGCCCTCCTCGAACACATGCACGCGAATGCCCAGCGTCCGTGCCAGGCTCACCGCTGGTTGGTGCACCGGCCGGCAATCGCCGAACAACACCAGGTCGGTGATATCCAGTTCGTGGAACACCTGGGCGTAATAGGCGTGCAGTTCTTCCTGGCGCTGCATGCAGGTGCGCACCGATCCACCGGCGCCGTAGAGCACGTCGCCGACGTTGAAGCGGATGCTGTGCACATGCTGCCCGATATCGCGCAGCGCCTTGGCCAACTGACGGAAGAACGGCGAGCTCACACCCTGCAGGAACAAGAAGTTGTTGCACGGAAGGCGCAGCAGCGGACCGCGCGGCGCCTTCGCATTCAGTTCGCTGGGCGCTTCATGCCCAACAAACTGCTCAAGCGTCGTATCAAGTCCTGCCATCGGGAGGGTGCTCCTGGCTGCGGTAGCGCGTGCCAATGTTGTAGTTCGTAAAGGGTCTGTTCAGCGGTGGTGAAACGGTTGGTGATGCGGCTGACATAGGTGGGGTAGAGCAGTAGCGTCCCCGCCACCAGTTCGTCGAGGGTGAGTCGGCGGCTGCGCCGGGCCTGCACCTGGGGATCCAGGTCGCGGTCTTCGGTAAGCCCCCAACCGGCGTAGAACGGCTGGCCGTAGGTTGTGACCGGTACGCCACGCAGCAGCGCCTCGAAGCCGGATTGCGACGTCAGCACGTGTACCTCGTCGACTACCTCCAGCAACTGTTGCAGCGGCGTATCGCCGATCACCTCGTTGCACCAGTGCACGGTCTGCGCCTCGTCGTCGCCGCGCGCGCGGGTGCCGGCCAGGACTTCCGGGTGCGGCTTGTACAGCACCCAGGCCTGCGGGTTGGCCTCGCGCACCGCACGCAGCAACTGCAGGTTGCTGCGAATACGGTTGCCACCGAAACGAATCGATGCATCGCCCTCGACCTGGCCCGTCACCAGGATCACCTGGTGCGCGTCGGCCGGCCGCTGCCAATGGGCACCGGGCAGGTTGTACTTGGTCAGCCCGGCGCGGCAGATGGCCAGGCGCAGGGCCGCGGCGCGCGCCAGCAGGTCGCTGTCGAACGCCTGGGTGGCGAGAATCCGCTCCAGGCGGGAAGGGCGCGTGGCGTCGTAGTAGATGCCCAGGTCATCGACCACCCACGACAACGGCCGGGCCTTGCCCGCGCCCAGGCCGACCGATCGCAGGAAGCCGTCTTCGACGCGGTTGATGGCGTGAGGGTGGTCGTGCAGGTCGTCGTCGTGCTTGCAGCCCCAGGTCACTACCGGCAGGTCGCGGGTCAGTGGTTGCTCGGGCTTGACGAAGCGAATGGCCGCGCCGTTGAAGAACAGGTCTGCCAGCGGCTCCTTCCAGCGGCTGAAACCGAGCATCTGCACCTGTTGTGGTAGAGCGCTGCGGTGATGACGCTGCAGGCCCAGCCACTCGATCAGCGCTTCTGGCGTGCACGGCTCGCCGCGCTCCGGGCACACATAGCGCGGGTAGCGCACCAGGCTGGCGTGGATCAGTTGGGCCAGGTTCACCGGCTGGCGCCGTGCCGGTGCCGGCAGACGGTCGTCGGTCAGGCCCCAGCCGGCGTAGAAGGGCATGCCCCAGGTGTGCACCGGCACATCCCACAGCAGTGCATCGAAGCCGAGTTGCGAGGTCATCACGAATACCGCGCGCATGCGTGGCAGCAGTTCGGCCGGATGGACATTGCGCGCCAGCACCTGCACCCGCGGATTGCCGGCCAGCGCTGCCAGGTCGAAGTGCCCAGCCTTACGGCCTGCCACCACGTCTGGATGCACCTTGAGCAGGATCGTGCTGTGTGGATAGCGCGCCAGTGCCGCCTCGAGCATGGCGCGAAAGTCATCGGCTCCGGCGCCCTGCAAGGACGCATCGGCGCAAGTCTGGTCGGCCACCAGTACACAGTCGTCGGGCAACTCCAGCGTTTCGATGCGCGCATCGTTGTACTTGGAAACCCGCTGGCGCTGCCACAGCGCCTGCAGGGCCAGGGCCCGTTCGGTTTCCTGCGCGGTGAGCGGCGTGGCGATCAACTGCTCCAGGCGCGAGGGCGCGCTGGCATCGTAGTACACGCCCACATCGTCGACGATCAGCGACAACGGCGGGTCGTCGGCACCGAGCCCCACCGAGCGGAGAAAGCCGTCCTCGAGCGTCAGCACCGGCTTGCCGGCCTTGCGCGCCTCGGCGATGGCCTTGAGTGCACTCGGCTTGCGTCCCCAGGCCATGATCCAATCCGCCTGCGGCACGTCGCGCACGGCACCGTTATGCAGCGCGTAATCGGGCAGCAGGGCGGGCAGTGTCGTGATGCTTTGGGCCCCCTTGGAAAGGACCAGCAGGCGTGGGCGGGACGAAGCGTCATCCATAGAAGTGAAGCGGCTTTCCGTGCGAAATGGGACGGTTTGGGCGTAGGCCCAATGGATCCAGAGGAGGAAGATTTAGTGCGCGGAATCTTAATACAAATTCACAGATTGTAGGATCTGTTCGACAGGAAATCGTATGAATAATTCCGGCATACCAGACATCGGTCAATGAATGATGTCAAAATGACAGTTTTACAGCAAGCTCAGCAGGTACTCGTACTTGTCGCGCAGCAGCGGCATACGCTCGCGAGCCTGGTACTCCTCGAGGGTTTCCGGGCGCAGGCAGTGGAAGAGGGCGGTCAGCAGGAACACATAGCGCAGATTGCCTAGCGCCTGCTCTCCCTCGAAATGCGCCGGCAGCGCCTCCCGGTAGGCTTCGGTAAACTCCGACTGGGCGGTGAGAAACATCGCCATTTCCTTGCGCCGGAACAAGCTGCCCAGGTACGCCCCCCCATCGAACCCCACCCGCCCGATTTTCACCTCGCTCCAGTCGATCAGGTGCAACTGGCCCTTGTCGATGAACAGGTTCTTGCGCAAATAGTCCATGTGGCTGATGCAGCGCGGGCTGCGCCGCGCCTGGCTGGCCAGGTGACGGACCAACGGCACGAAGCCGCTGAAACGCTCGGCCAGGCCGGCAAAACGCGCATCCTCCTGCCCCAGCTGTTGCAGCCCCGGCAGGCAACGGGCGAAGTTGAAGCGCGGGCGCAGCAGGAACCACGGCCGGAAGAAGTCCATGCTCCACAGCAGTGGCGCCTTGCCTAGCGGTTGCGCTGCCAGGTATTCATGGCTGCGGCTTTCCAGTTCCGCGATACCCAAGGCCAGTTGATGCGCGATCGCCTGCATGCGCGGCGGCTTGCCACGCACGAACTCGGTGAAGATCAGGCTCTCGAAGGGCGTTTCGATCACGCCCAGGCAGGATGGGTAGCGAAAGTGCGTGCTACCCGCCAGCATGCCTTCGGCGCGGTGGAAGCGGGCTTCCTGGCTGCTGATGAAGGCCAGCTTGCGGATCGACTTTTCCACCAACTCCACTGGCTGCCCCGTGCAGGGGTCGAGCAGGCGGTGATGGCGCACGTAATTGACGAACGACGCATTCGACGCCAGGTCCTGGCTGGTGATCGCCAACGGGAGCTCGCCCCAGTGGGGCATCAGTGCGCGCAGGTGATTTTCGAGAGGGGCCCGTTGCCAGCGGTAGAGCGTCTTGCGCTGCGCGGGCGAGGGAGAAGGGGCATTCATGACATCCAATCAGGCAGCGCCGTACGTCCGATTTGTAACTGTTCTGGTAACAATATGCTGCGTCATACGTCGGCGACACACAACGAAAAGTTTCAACAACGTATTGATTTGCAACGTCGCAGCTTGTCAGTTGCGCTGTCCGGCGGGCTGATTCAGCCACTCTGGAGCAGAGAAGAACCGCCGGCTGACGGCAGGCCCTGAGCTTTCTATCTGACAGGGAGCCCTGTGAGGGATTACCCAGCTCTCCGAACTGCCCTGCCGCGCAGAGAACGGGACCGAAAGCACAACGGGCACTCAAGGGGCGAGCTTGGCCACGAATAGGTCGGTCCTGGCACCACCGGTGTATGGCAAGCGCTCGCCACACGTCCTGACACTCCGCTAGAGCAGAACGAAGTTTCGCTCCATGAGCAGTCCGTCAACTGGCCAGACAGTCTGCGAGCAAATAACGTCTGCCTGAGAGGGAACCCTGTGGGAACGAGCTTGTCCCACTGCTGATCGGTTAAGACTTCCAACCGCCAGTTGATGTTGTGAAACAGGCCTAGGATTGCAAGGCTCCACTTAACTGACCGGCATTGGGGCTTGCCCCGTGAATAGGCTAACCCACTGATGTATGGAAAACCGCCTTCTCATTGGCAATGCAAGCCTCCAACCATCTGCTTAGCGACTGCGGTTCCGGCTTCCTCCGTGACCCACTAGTCATATTTCGCTTCAATTCCCATCATCGCGCTTTGCTTATATTTGCAAAATCTTTACCATTCGCCGTTTCTCAACTATCTGCAGTCTTCAAGGACGAACATGAATCACCTCACGATTGCCAAAGAAGCCCTCATCGCTCAGGCCCAAGCCGTTACCCAGCTGGCCGAGCGCATCAATGGCGAATTCCAGAGCGCCGTCGAACTCATCCTAGGCTGCAAGGGGCGCACGGTCGTCTGTGGCATGGGCAAATCCGGCCTGATCGGCCAGAAGATGGTCGCCACCTTCGCCTCCACTGGTACCCCGAGTTTCTTTCTGCACCCAGCCGAAGCCTTCCACGGTGACCTGGGCATGCTCAAGCCGATCGACGTGCTGATCCTCATCAGCTACAGCGGAGAGACCGAAGAGCTGATCAAGCTCATCCCAAGCCTCAAGTCGTTCGGCAACAAGTTCATCGCCATGACCGGTAACGGCAACTCCACACTGGCCAAGCACGCCGATATCTGGCTTGACATCTCCGTCGAGCGTGAGGTTTGCCCGAACAACCTGGCCCCGACTACCTCTACCCTGGCTACCATGGCCATGGGCGATGCGTTGGCAGTAGCCCTGATCGAGGCCATCCAGTTCAAGCCGATGGACTTCGCCCGCTACCACCCCGGTGGCAGCCTCGGCCGCAGGCTGCTGACCCGCGTGCGCGATGTTATGCATTCGCCTGCCCCAGTCGTGACGCCGAGCACCAGCTTCCACGATTGCTTGCTGGTAATGACCCAGAGCCGCCTCGGCCTGACCGTGGTGATGGACGGCGACAAGCTAGTCGGCATCGTCACCGACGGCGATCTGCGCCGAGCGTTACTGGAGGATGAAGGGATCGTTCATTCCACGGTCGAGCAGTTCATGACCGCAAGGCCGCACACCATCAAGGAGGATGCGCAACTGTCTGAGGCCGAGGCCTATATGCTGGATAACAAGATCCGAGCGTTGGCGGTGACTGATGCTGAGAATAATGTGATGGGCGTGGTTGAAATTTTTGACTAATCCCAAATCATGAAACAGGGCCGATAGGCGAAAGCGTCGGCCCTGTTTCATGTGTGATTAGGCTAGACATACCCTATCCGTTCTCGAGTAGATATAGATAATTTTCGTGTCATGGGCATGGCTTATGCACTGAAAAGTCATTTTCCAGATGAGCGGGCTCTCGGTCGTCCTGATAGATCAGGACTGTTTTGGTGGTGCGTGCAAGCTATCTTTTTTAGCTTGCCGTACATTAATCGCTTCATCAATCGACAAGCTTCGAAGCCAGTAACGGATATATCTTCAAAACCTCTACCGTTGGAGGTTGTCATGGCCATCTTCAGAAAGACATGCGTGCAGCTTTGAGTCTGACACCGCTCGGATAGTGGTTGAGTTTCGATTGGCCTGACGGCTGGCGTTTCTTATCCATAGTCAGAGTGAGTACCTTATCCACTACTCCAGATATCAGGCAAAAGTCATATGACTTCCTGGTATGTTGTTGTCTATTTTTTGTGTGCGAATATTTTGCTCAGGCTGATGGGGTAGCACCATCCAGCGGCTCTACCTTGTATTACTGTGGCTAGCGCTGTACCGTGGCATTGATAAAGAAAAGCTAAATGACATTAGCCTTTGGTCAGCAGTCATCTTGCGGATCATGAACTTGAATTGGTGTGCGCTCTACTCGACTATATATGCCGCCCAAACTACGGTTGCTAAGCAGCTGCTTTAGCCAAGACGTAATCGTCTTAGGAGGGCCGGACTGAGCCATAACGAGCAGCGGGCTGGTTGGCTAACATTTTACTTTGCATATCATGAAATTGGTAAGGAGTCAATAGTCATGACGTGGCAGCTTGCACACCGTGAGTTCACACCGAGCATTAGTGGGGCGCCAATAACTGAGACCAAGCTCCCTGTGAGGCAGTGGTGCCTGTCGCTGGACTGAAATATGCGGGATGAAATGGCAGGGGTAGCGCAGTCTCTTGAGTGATGGCAGAATGACTCCAGGGCGGTAGGCATCCATTCATCTGGCGGGCGACTGCCATAGTTTAAATAGTGTATTAGAGAGCTTTTTAGATATGCCAGTTACCGTAAATGATAAAGGTGTTAATAATAAAATTGATGTTCCTGATGATGCCCAAGGTGTTATTACAATACAGGTTGAAGGTAATGGGAATGTTGTAAAAATTGGAAACTTACAAAGGGTAGGGAAGCTTAATATCACGATTTCCGGTGATGGTGGCGTTTTCGAAGCCGATCCTCGGCGCTTGGGGGATCTGCGGGTGCTTATAAAAAATGGTGCGAAAGTTGTTATTGGTGAGGATACTAGTATTGAGGGGGCTTACATACTAGCAGATAATGGACGAGAGGTACGCATCGGTAGGGACTGCATGATCTCTTTTAATGTCCAGTTGCGAACAACTGATGCGCACGGAATATATAGTGTTGAGACGGGAGAGAGATTGAATTCTCCTGGGGATATTTTAATCGAAGATCACGTTTGGGTTGGGCAGGCAGCTTTAATCAGTAAGGGTACGCAGATCGGTAGGAACTCGATAGTTGGGGCTTCTTCATTTTTGCAAAATAAGGAATACCCAGCCTCTTGTATAGTCGCCGGTACTCCAGGAAAGCTGATTCGTACTGGGGTGGTTTGGGATAGAAGGCAGGCAGAAAAAGTTACTTTTGAAGGTGAAAGCATGGATCCAAATTTTCAGCATTGGTGGCATGCTGCGCAGGAAGACTATGCTGCTGAAGCCGAGTCTTCCGCTGATAAGATTGATTGAGTTGCTTATTCATATAAGGGGGCGTCGCGATATCGGAATTTGCCCCCTTGATCCAATATCTATAAGGTGGCTCGAACAGGGAGCTTGATTACTTAGCTATGAAGCTAGGTCCTCGTTTCAAGAAAGCGAACTGAGTTCGAGCGGTGGCTTCATTAGTCAGTCGAATAGTTCAAGAGTCTCGTTCGATAAGATAAATTTGTTTCTTTTGGCAATTGGCTTGTGTTTCATCTCGCTTAGTTGCTCAAGTGCCCTTTGTGGGTTCGTGAATTCGATCTTCTTGATAACAGAAAGGTCGTAGGTCCACCATTTGCTTTTGATAAGTGCATCTATCAAATTATCATCGAATCGATATTTTATGATTTTTGCAGGTGCGCCGCCAACTATAGCATATGGAGGTACGTCTTTGGTCACAATGGAGTTGGCCGCTACAACGGCTCCAAGGCCGATAGTAACTCCTCGCATAATTTTGACGCCTGCTCCAATCCAAACATCATGTCTGATTATTGGAGGGGTCTTGCTATCGCTCCATGGTTGGATCGGAAAATTTCTCGACTCCGCAAAAAAACCATACTTATTTTTCTGATAAAAAATCCCGCTTGTTCCTAGCCACGGTGTAGGATGATTTCCTTCTCCCATCATTACATCTGGGGCGATAGAGCAATAGTCACCAATGATTGCAGATATGCGCCCGCCACGAACTACTGAATACCTGCCAACGCTTGATGAATTTAGCACCTTTGTATCAATCAAGCTAATTGGCAACGCACCTTGGAGTTTCTGTCCTTTTCTGATGTGGCTATTCTCGTACTGGATTCCTTTGCTAAGAAGAAAGTCACTCCAATCTTGATCGTTTCTTCCAGCCCTTTCGAATATCATGCGTCCTCCTTGATCATTTTTAGGTATTACTAGCTTTTATGATGGGCATATTAAACAACAAAAAACATCATAAAATCAACAGGTTAATAGCCGTGTGCTCATGGTGTGCTTGGGAAGGTATTTCGAAATACTGATTCGCTACTGCGCGAAATAGGTTCGAGGTTTGACCATTTTTCGTATGGGGTGAGAGGTTGGTCAGAGTTATTACCGCATCGCTGGTTCGGATAGCTCGCCGATGTGGTGTGAAGCCTGAGTATTTTTCTGCGAAAAAATAACTCTGTTTAGCGTCGACTGAAGAGTTTTATCGTGGCAACCGGTAAAGGCGCTGACACTGACGATTAGGGCGCTACACAAATGCATTGCGCTAGTAGTTTCGTTTTTAAAAAAAAGGGGTATTTAAACCCCTTTGTGTTACTGTGCCATTTTGGCCATTATTCTCGCATATCCTTCCGCTGTGCCAAGCACGGCGTCTTTGCCTTGAGCAAAGAGAATAGCATCAGCGACCTCACGGAATGCTCCGGTACCACCAGATGCAGACAGCGTCTGAGTTGCCGCAGCCTTTACGTAAGTCGGTGCATCTGCTACAGCAAATGAAATTCCGCAAGCTGCAAATGCTGGCAAGTCGATGCAGTCGTCGCCAATGCAGAGGGTCTGCTCAGGCTTCACTCCGGCATCAGCCATCAACTGACTGCAGGCTGCCAGCTTGTCCTTCACGCCAAACTGAAAA
Source organism: Pseudomonas guariconensis (assembly GCF_024127895.1). Lineage (GTDB taxonomy): Bacteria > Pseudomonadota > Gammaproteobacteria > Pseudomonadales > Pseudomonadaceae > Aquipseudomonas > Aquipseudomonas guariconensis_B. The sequence goes on from NZ_JAMYBK010000016.1 coordinate 69,473, forward strand.
AGGGTCACACCCAGATCAGCCACGCGCTTGCGCAAGGTCGCCGAATCACGTCCCGACAGTACCGCCACCCGTACGCCATTTTCTTCCAGCAGACGCATGCCCATGCCATCACGAACATGGAAGCGTTTGAGGCATTCCCCCGTGGCGTCGTAGTAGATGCCGCCATCGGTCAATACGCCATCCACATCAGTGATCACCAAGCGGATATCTGCCAAGGTCGGTTTCGGTGGAGGGACTTGTCCGCTGATCAGTGCTCGTACCTGTTCCAGGCACTCAGGCGTATCGACACCCGGGCCGGTGGGTTCGACCTGGTAGGCGCGGATGCAGTAACCGGCAGCCAACAAGCGCAGTTGCTCGAGCTTCTCGGCATGCTCCATTATCGGCTGCGGCAGGCTTGCATATTCGGCCAGCACTTCGCGGCGATAGGCATACACACCCACGTGTTTGAGGTAGCGAGCTGCCTCGTCGTCACGCGGGTAGGGGATCGGCGAGCGGCTGAAGTACAGCGCATTGCCATTGGCTGCCAGCACTACCTTGACGGTATTGGGATTGCTGGCTTCATGCGCGTCTATCGGGTGGCACAGGGTACCGACATTGACGCTGGTATCGGCCAGCATGCCAACCGCCAAGGCCTCGATGTCCGATGGGCGCACCAGCGGCTCGTCACCTTGCAGGTTGATGTAGATGTCTGCATCGACTTGGCCCATGACTTCCGCAAGACGGTCGGTACCGGACGGATGATCCGGCGAAGTCATCACGCATTCACCGCCGAAGCCACGTACCGCTGTGGCAACGCGCTCATCGTCGGTGGCGATGATCACCACATCGGCATTCGTTACCTGCAGGGCCCGTTCATAGACATGTTGCACCATGGGTTTGCCGGCGATGTCGGCCAATGGTTTGCCCGGTAGGCGGGTGGAGCCATAGCGGGCCGGAATGACGATCGCGACCCGTTGTTCAGAACTTGCCATGTTCACAATCCTTGCTAAGGCAGACGCGGGGTTAGGCGATGACCAACGGCGGGAAGGACTTGACCAGATCATCCAGCGCCTTGATCTGTGCCAGGAACGGTTCCAGCTTATCCAGCGGCAGAGCACTCGGGCCGTCGCACTTGGCCTGGTCCGGGTTCGGGTGCGCTTCCAGGAACAGGCCGGCGAGGCCGACACCCATGCCTGCACGTGCCAGATCGACGACTTGTTCGCGGCGGCCACCGGAGGCTGCGCCGGAGGGGTCGCGGTTCTGCAGGGCGTGGGTTACGTCGAAGATGATCGGCAGGTCTTCGCAGGTGCGTTTCATTACGCCGAAGCCGAGCATGTCCACTACCAGATTGTCGTAGCCCATGCAGGTACCACGATCGCATAGGATCAGTTGGTCGTTACCGGCTTCCTTGAACTTGTGCACGATGTTTTGCACTTGCGATGGGCTCAGGAACTGCGGCTTCTTGATGTTGACCGGTTTGCCGGTCTTGGCCAGAGCAATTACTAGGTCGGTTTGGCGGGCCAGAAAGGCGGGCAATTGCAGCACGTCGGCCACTTCGGCGACAGGTGCGGCCTGGAATATCTCATGGACGTCGGTGATTACCGGTACGCCGAACTCGGCCTTCACTTTCTCAAAGATGCGCAGGCCTTCTTCCATGCCTGGACCACGGTAGGAGTGGATCGAGGAGCGGTTGGCCTTATCGAAGCTGGCCTTGAAGACGTAGGGGATGCCTAGTTTCTCGGTGACGCGTACGTACTCAGCGCAGGCGGTCAGGGCCAATTCTTCGGACTCGAGGACGTTGATACCGCCGAAAAGGACGAAAGGCGCGGTGTTAGAGCATTGAATATCTTTAGTGATTTGAATCATAAAATTAATCTCTAGTGCGTACTCGACTCAATGTTGAGCAGCAAAGTAGTTGAAAAGCTCGCGATAAACGTTTTTGTTCGAGAATAAGCTTTGAGCTTTGTTCTGGTTGTGGGTCCGAACGCCGGTATCCTTTTTGATATCGAACTCATATTTTTTCAAGAAAGACCGAATGTCCGACTCACTTGAAATTATTGTAGAGGGGAAATCAGTGCCCAGGCATTCTTGTCCGAGTTTATTGGTAAACAAGTGTTTGCCGGCAAATACTGCTTCAACACTTTTGAAGTTTAAACCTCCCTGAACAACAACAGGGTTGAGGGAAACTTCGATACGATCGTAAAAGTCGCTGATGTTATCAACGAAACCTAGTGCTTCAATGTTGTTGTCGAAGAATATCTTGGGTAGGATGTCCGGCGCATTGCATACGGAACCCGCAATGTAAAACTTGCTGTCCGGTGAGTATTTTTTTATAGCAGGCCACCATTCGTCCAAGATAAAGCTCAGGGATTTTACGTTGGCGGACATCTGGCCACCAATAAAGCCAAAGGCTAATGGTCTACCATGAGGACGTCTTTTTACTGGTGCGAGCGCGTAATCGAAGCCAGAGGAGGCTTTGATTACTTTAACGTGTGCAGGTAGCGTCTCAGCAAGAATTTGTTCATCAGACTCTGAAATGGCAATTACCGAGTCGCAAATTTTTAATTTTTTCAGCTCGCAGCGTTTTTCTCTAGAAGCACTGAAAAACAAACGTTCGCTGCGATTAAGGATTTGCTCATTACGAGTGAACTGCACGTCATGGGTGTCGCAAATTAACTTGAAATTTTCGCGGTCATGCTTTATATATTTGACGGCGTCCATCATCCAAGCATATGAGACGATAATGGACTGGTAGCGATTTGCGACGTGTAGTGAGTTAGCCCAACGTTTGCATGATTCAGTTGGTCTAAATTTTGCGCGCTCAGAAAATAAATCGGGAAGGTCTGCCGTTTTTCCCAACGCCTTGCGTGCTTTTATTTCTATGGCACGTGTATATTGCTCAAGTTTTGAAGGTTTTTTCTTGTTGTTTTTATAGAAGTAAACGTTATTGCAGAAGGTTTCAAGGGCGGTTTTGAAACGCGACTGTTTGACGTTTTTGGGCGTGGTTATCAGCAAATCAACAGCGACACCTTGCTTGCTTAAATTGAAAAGCAAGTTGAATGCGCGCTGATGTGAGCCCAGAGTCAGAGGCAATATGGATCCGGGGAAAATCAAAAGTACAGATGCTTTACGACGCGGATTTAAGCGATATTGCTTGGTTTCGCCATCTGGGAGCATGTGCCAAACATTGCCTAGGCGATGAGAATAAAAGCTATTTAGCATCTTCTCATCAATTTGGAAATCAACATCTGCAAGGATAATCAGGTCATCGGCATCACCGCATATGTTCAAAAAATCGGCTTGCTCGCTAACTTGCTTTATATTCTCGCCCTTGATGTTTGCTCCCTGCAGGAAAAATTGATTGTTAGGTTCACGTTCGGCGAGGCTTGCAATGCTTTCAAGCTGTACGGTAGTGGTTGATGATGCAAATATGGCAATTTTTTTCATGGCTCTTCCTTACCGTACAAGATTCCCGTAAATATCAATGGTTTTGCTATATCGCGGATCCGCTTTAGCCGTCTTTTCCTCGCTTATTATTTTTATAGCAGTAGGGGATGCTGGAGCCGAACCGCAAAGACTTATCGAGTAGCTTTTGGCTGCGATATGCTTCTGGGCAATCGATATGATCCAGGCCTGATCTATCTTTACCTTGTTTTTTCGATATGTTAAGTCGACTGTTGTGTTAAGTGGAAGGTCCACTTCAATAACAGCCTTCTCAGCAAATGGAATCGGTTCGCAATGATTTTTTTTAGTTGGCGTATATTGTTCGATAGGGATGTCAAGTTGCTTAGAGACAGCGATATGGTTTTCCTCACTGTCAGGGAGTAGTAAGTTTGACTTGGTCAGGTAGGCTAAGTACTTTATCAGCCTGGCACGTATTTGGCTGTTGCTCAGGTTGAGCTCTTTGGATAGGCTTGATGTCAGGCCCGCAGACGAATATATTGACCCGCCAAGAGATATTACTCTTTTCCCTTTGATCAGTGCTTCCAAACCAACCGTACTGTTGATGGTCACTACTAAGTCCGACCATTCCAGCCAGTAGTCAAGTGTTTCATCGGTAGAGACCTTGACATTCTCAAAGCGAGGGATGTTGGGTAGAGTATCAGGTAGCTCTTCAGGGTGTGGGCGCACCAAAAAGTTGCTCGTACTGTTGTTTAGAGCTTCATATATTTCAAAAAAAGTCTCACGCATCGATCTGTACTTACTGTACATGATGATGTTTGTGTCTAACTGAACCTGAAGTGGGAAAAAAATATTTCTTCTGTTGCCAGATTGCTCGGGTTGCTCGGGTGGTATCTTGAAAAGTTCGATGATTTTTTGGGTTTCAAGATCTGAGATGGCCAGGTTGTCGAGCCAGTCACCGTTTATTTCGTTGAGAGAGGATGCACCATTCACACCTAGACGATCAATAAATAGCGAGTTTTTCAGCAAGCCTCGTTCAAGAAATGCGCTAGGGATTTTTCTATTTGCAGCTATAAGCCTAAGTATGTTGGCAATGTAGCCAGTAAAGCCATTCCATACAACAATCTTATCTGGCTTGCACGTGGCAATAATAGAGTTAAGTGCGTTGTAATGTCGGTGAATATCGCGGATTGATCGGGCGCGCTGACCTGGCCAGCCAACTTTTGGACGGCGGCGTTGCTCAGGTTGTAGGACATCATTATAGGTGATGCCATCTTCCAGTGAGCTTTCAATCGTTGTGCCGCTATCAACAGGGGTGGCGGTTACATGATCTTCAAAGGCAACGGTTCTTATACCTGCGTTTTCGAAGTAGCGACCTTTTTTGTTTGAATACAACAAAACAATAGGCTCGCACCCGAAGTTCTTCAGGGTTGCAGCCAGGGTCATGATCCTGTTTTGGTTCTCTAAATGATCGCCACACTGAATAAGTATTTTCATGAGTACTCTAAATGGGCAAAATTTCTTACGCGGCGAAGCTCGCAGATCGTAATGCCATCATTTGATGGCATTGTTAGGAGGGCTAAGAGGCCGTTGCCTCAAGCGGAGTGACGCGGCCATATCTATCGGAGAACCGTACAATATCGTCCTCTCCTAAATAAGACCCTGATTGCACTTCAATCATTTCCAACGGGATCTTGCCTGGGTTCTCAAGGGCATGAACCACGCCAACGGGGATATAAGTCGACTGGTTTTCTGTCAGAAGGAGATCGTCGCCACCTATAGTTACTTTTGCTGTGCCGGTAACCACGATCCAGTGCTCTGCCCTATGGTGGTGCATCTGAACAGATAGTTTTTGGCCAGGTGCTACAGTGATACGTTTAACTTGATATCTTTCGCTCGCATCGATGGAGTCGTAAGCCCCCCACGGTCGATAAACTTTTCGGTGGGAGGTTGCCTCTGAACGATAGTTCTTTTTCAGCGTATCAACGAGCTTTTTTACATCTTGTGCTTTGTCTTTGGCGGCCACCATGACTGCGTCTGCAGTTTCAACAACTACCACATCTTTCAGGCCGAGGACGGACACCAGTCTATGTTCAGCATGAACGTACGCGTCCACGGTGTCTTCCAAGATCACATCCCCGCGGCTTGCATTGCCGTGATCGTCCTTTTCTGCGATCTCCCACACAGCAGACCACGATCCGATATCATTCCAGCCCGCATCGAGAGGAACAACAGTAACAATGTCGGATTTTTCCATGACAGCGTAGTCAATAGAGATATCGGGAGCTTTGGCAAATGCCGTTGGATCCAAGCGCTGGAAGTCTAGGTCAGTAGAAACACTGCTCAGAGCGCTATCCACAGCATTTAATACATCTGGAGCATATTTTTGAAGCTGGGTAAGCATGGTGCTCGCTTTGAACAGGAACATCCCGCTATTCCAGAAATAGCGCCCATCATTCAGGTATTGCTGAGCTGTTTCAAGGTCAGGTTTTTCAACGAAAGCCGCTACAGCCTGAGCGTGTGTACCCTTCTCTTCTACTCGTATATAACCGTAGCCTGTTTCAGGCTTGTCGGGAGTAATGCCGAAAGTAACAATTCGGCCACTCTCCGCTTCTGGAACGCCTTGTTGGAAGGCCTCTTTCAGTGTTGCTAGGTCGCTGATGTCATGGTCAGCAGGTAGAACAAGCAGCAGTTCGTCTTTCTTTAAGCTAAGGGCTGTCAATGTAGCCGCTGCTATTGCAGGGGCTGTGTTTCGTCCAATTGACTCCAAGAGAATGGCGCTGGGTTTAACGCCCAGTGCTCTGCACTGTTCAGCGACCAAGAAACGATGGTCTTCATTGCTGACGATAATCGGGGAAATGGATTCCTCAACTACTTTTTCCAGCCGTGTCAGTGTTGTCTGAAAAAGCGACTGCTCGGCATTGATGTTCAAAAATTGCTTTGGGTGAAGAGCACGTGATAGTGGCCAGAGCCTAGAGCCTGAGCCACCCGAGAGGATTACGGGGATCATATAATTTCCCTATCGTTGATCAATGTATTATTACTTGTATGCACCAGTGGTGCTCCCCAGCAACATGGTCTGCACAATTGGCGAAATGACTTTTTGCCATTCATACACAGCTGCGTTGGTTACATAAATCGTGTCATCAGGCTTGATAGCGATCTGCCGTGCGTAGAATACAGCTGCCGGATCACGCATGTTTAAACGCAGGACGGTGGGTTTATTATTCGTGCCGCTCCCCATGCGGAATATGAATACACCTTCTGGGTTGGCATTGGCCTCGCGTAGCCCGCCCACACTACCCAGAGCATCAAGCAGGCTAGTATTCTGGCTTGGGAGATCCTTCAAGCCTGGCTCACCCACTGCGCCCATTGCTACAAATCGCTGGCGCGCACGGTCCAGCACTACTTCCGAGTTTGGTCGTAGCACCATGTTATTGCCCGCCAATACGTCCTCATAGTTGAACTGCTGTACTTGGCTACCATTGCGTACAGTCACGTTAACCAGATGCGGCTCCATTACCGGCCCCCCTGCTTGGTTAACGGCATCCAACAGAGTCAGTGGACCTTGCAGGGTGCTGAAGCGACCCGGGCTCTTTACTGCGCCGGCAACCAGCACCGATCCTGACAGGTCGCCTACCAGCTCGACATGAGTCTGGACGTCAGTGGTGATGCCTTTGAGCTGACGCCGAATCATGTTCTCGACATCATTGAGCGTCATGCCTGCAACAAATTGGCGACCTACATAAGGCAGCGACAGCATGCCATTAGCATCAATGCGCGACTTCAACTGGGTGCCCCCAGTCGCCAGTGGGGCAAACAGGGCAGAGCCTTCGGGTGCGGTATCTGCAATCAGCACATTCAGCGTATCGCCCGGCGCCAGGCGCACTTCCGGCGACAGCGGCTTGGTGATGCTTGCCAGGGCAGGGCGTGGGGCACCGGCCATGTACGGTCCGATGGTGCTGGCGTTGATGTCGACGAGGTTGTACGTCTCGTTCTTGCTTTCGATTTCTCCCTTGTAGGGGCCTGCGCCCGACAAGGTGCCACCGCAGCCCGCTAGGCCCAAGGTCGCCAGGGCCAATGCTGCCAATTTCAGGTTGAACGTCTTGGAGACAGCCAGGGATTTAATCACGATGATCCTCGATCGAAGCCAGAATGAAGCGGGTGATGCCGTACACCATCAGCAGGCCAAGCAGGATGGTTGCCAGGTTGTACAAGCGCTCCGGGTACAGGGCGAGTTGCGGGGTATTGGGGCTGACCACGGTGACCAGCGTGCGGATCTTCTTACTGGCCTCGATGCGGGCGTTGTCCAGCGCAGCGACGGCGGTCTTGTAGGTTTCTTCGGCGATGCCGGCGTCGAGCATCAGTTGCTGATAGCGCGAGGCGACCACGTTGAGTTGTGAGCCCTGTGGCGAGGAGACGAGCAGGCGTTTTTCCTTGGCCAGTTGCTGGGTGATGGCTTCGACCTTCTGCTTCTGCTGGCGGATCTGCGGGGCGTCGGCGCGTAGCTTGAAGGACATCTCGGTGAGCGCGGCTTGTTCGGCGGTGTACTGCCCTTCTAAGTTGGCGATGATGGTCGCGCGACTCTGAGCAGTATTGCCGCCGTCGAGCACCTTGTTCTCGTTCTGGAAGTTCAGCAGCTGGGTCTTGCGCTTGGAGTAGTTCACGCGTGCGGTTTCCAGCTCGCCTTGGGCGAACTTCATCTGCTCACGGGCGATATTGTGGCTGACTTCGTTCACGAAGTGCTCGCTGGCCTGGAGGATCACGCGCAGCATCTGCTCGGACAGCTCAGGCGTGAACGCCTGGACTTCGACGCGCAGCAGGCCAGTGGTTTCGTCGTAGTGGGCCGAGACCATGCGCTGGTAGTACTCGAGCAGATCTTCGCGTGGAGCGTCCTTGTCGAGCCAGAAGAACATGTCGCGGCTCTGGTCAGCGTACTGCTCGATCCAGTGCACGCGGTCTTCGAGCAGCAGCATCATGTCCATCGAGGTGATGTACTCGCGCAGGTAGAGGGTCTCTTCCCGCGAGGCCGGATTGGTGCCGGTCAACAGGGTCGCAAGCCCCGGCACTTGGGCGGCCGGGTTGGTGCCATCCTGGCGGACCACCACCTGGGCGGAGCTGACATAACGATCGATGGCGAAGATGCCGTAGTAGATGGCCGCAAGGACCATTGGCACGACGACCATGGCGATCGCCAGGCCCCAGCCCTTGTGTTTACCCGTACTGCTCATAGTGTGATGCATCCTTGATGTGGAACGGTGCTGCGAAGCGGTAATGGTGTGATCAGTTGTTGTAGGCCTTGATGCCTTCGGCGACGTCGTCATAGACCTGGATGCCGCCGTCACGCACCAGCAGGACGATGTCGCAGAGCTTCTCGATCTCCGGCATGGAGTGGGAAACGAGCACGACATTGGATTTCTGCAGTTTTTCCTTGAACACTGCGGCGCACTTGCGCTTGAACTGCGCATCGCCCACCGACATCACTTCGTCGATCAGGTAGTAGTCGAAGTCGAACGCCATGCTCAGGCCGAAGGCCACCCGCGAGCGCATGCCCGAGGAGTAGGTCTTGATCGGCTCGTCTATCCAGTCGCCGATCTCGGCGAACTCCTGCACGTAGCGGACCTTCTCGCGCATGGCGTCGCCGGTGGCGCCGTAGATGTGGCAGACGAACTTGATGTTGTCGCGACCGGTCATGCTGCCCTGGAAGCCACCGGTCAGGCCTACCGGCCAGGAGATGCTGCGGTCGGTGACGATGGTGCCGGAGTCAGGCACATCGGCGCCGCCGAGCAGGCGCATCAGGGTCGACTTGCCGGCGCCATTGCGGCCGATCAGGCCGATGTTCTTGCCGGGCGGAATGGCCAGCGACAGGTTGCGAAAGACATAACGCCGCCCCTTGGGCGTGAGGTACGACTTGGTGACGTTTCTGAGCTCGAACACGTGGGGCCTGTAGTTAACCGTTCTTGGTGGAAATCAGGTGCATCCTGCGGGCGCGATAGGCGCCGAGGGAGAGGAACAGCAATGCCAAGGTGAAGGCGATCACATAGGTTTCGGACACGCCATCGACCGGGGTGTAGTGGGGCAGTACCTCGGCGCGGATCAGTTCGAGGATGTGCAGGAAGGGGTTGAGCAGCAGCACGGGCATCATCGCTTGGGGCAGGTAGGCTGCAGGGATGAGCACGCCGGAGACAAAATACAGGGGGAAAAAAGCCATGCGGATGATGATTTTCAGGCTCGGTAGAGCATGGGTAATGAGGGCCAGAAGCATCCCCAAGCCAAAGGCGAACAGCAGGCCGAGGAACAGGTTGGCGACCCATTGCAGTGGGCTGTGCACCGACATGTCGAAGCCGAACCAGGCGAAGCCGAACACAAGGATGGCGTAGACCGTGGCAGCGATGCAGGTTTCCACGATGACGCGGGCGACGTAGGTGTCCAGGGGCTTGATCTGTTTGTAACCGAACAGCGAGCGGTTTTCTCGCAAGCTGTCCATTAGGCGCAGGGCGGTGTTGCGGTAGAGCAGGAAGGGGGCCATGCCGACCAGGACGAATACCGGGTATTCGACCCCTGAGACGGTGCGCCCGCGCAGCATGGCGAATAGTAGTGAGAAGACCAACAAGTGGCAGATGGGTTCGATCAGCATCCAGACCGCCCCCATACGACGGTCACCGAAGCGGGCACGGGCTTCACGCAGGACCAAGGCGAAAATGACCGATTTTTGGATCTGGAAAGAGGAGCGAGGCTTCAAGATGTTTACCGCAAAGCAAAGCAGCGCGCCTAGGCACGCCGGGGTTCATCTTCAGGAAAGACCCGCTTCCAACTTGCGTATGGCTAGGGAGGATCTCGGAGACTTCCATGTTCTAAGACGCTCGAGAGTAAGCTCAGTAGGGTATAAGCGTCAAGGCTAGGACATGGATCTGCCAGAAAGTTCCACTGGATTAGAAGGATTTGTGACTAGTGTCCTTTAACAATCTCCCTATGCATAGATCGCTATATTTTTGCAAGTATCGTATGTCGGATTTTTTGTGAGTGATGGCTGTCAGAATTTCATGTGTGGAACCAGCCTCAGTATGTGGGGCTGCTCTTCGCAGCCCGCTCCTACGGAACCATGCTGATCACGAATGTGGTGATCTGCAGGGCATGTGAGAACGGGTTTGCCCGTGATGAGGTTGACTTGACTGACATGTGGGGGGACAAGAGCCCCGGTTAGCCAGGGCAAACTGCTCTAGGCCCGGCCCTACGAGATATTCACACCTTCAACACCAACTTCCCAAAATTCTCCCCACTGAACAACCTGAGCAACGTCTCAGGAAACGTCTCCAACCCCTCCACCACATCCTCCTTGCTCTTCACCTGCCCGCTGGCCAACCAACCGGCGATCTCCCGTGCAGCCTTCCCATACTCCTTGGCATGGTCGAACACCACGAACCCTTCCATGCGCGCACGGTTGACCAGTAACGACAGGTAGTTGGCCGGCCCCTTAACCGCCTCTTTGTTGTTGTACTGGCTGATAGCCCCGCAGATGACCACGCGGGCCTTGAGGTTCAGGCGGGTGAGCACGGCATCGAGGATATCGCCGCCGACATTGTCGAAGTACACATCGACCCCCTGGGGGCATTCACGCTTGAGGCCGGCGAGCACGTCTTCGGCCTTGTAGTCGATGACGCCATCGAAGCCCAGTTCGTCCTTGAGGTACTGGCATTTCTGCTGGCCACCGGCGATGCCGACCACGCGGCAACCCTTGAGCTTGGCGATCTGCCCGGCGATGCTGCCGACCGCGCCGGCGGCGCCGGAGATGACCACGGTTTCGCCGGCCTTGGGCTGGCCGACCTCGAGCAGGGCGAAGTAGGCGGTCATGCCGGTCATGCCCAGGGCGGAGAGGTAGCGGGGCAGGGGGGCGAGCTTTGGGTCGATCTTGTGCAGGCCCTGGGCGTCACCGGTGTAGTAGTCCTGCACGCCCAGCAGGCCGCTGACGTGATCGCCAGGCTCCAAGCCAGGGTGCCGGGAGGCGATCACTTCGCCCACGCCCAGGGCGCGCATTACCTCGCCGAGGGCGACAGGTTGAATGTAGGACTTGCCTTCGTTCATCCAGCCGCGCATGGCCGGGTCCAGGGAGAGGTACAGGTTCTTCACCAGCACCTGGCCGTCGGCAGGGTCGGTGGTAGGGACCTGTTCATAGGTGAAGTCGTCCCGGCGCACGGCACCGACCGGACGTTTGGCGAGCAGGAAGCGGCGGTTGGTCTGGGGCATTGGGGGTTCCCTTTGGTTGGGGGAGGCAGTGCCGGCCGATTTGCAGGCGGCTTGCGTGTGAAGTAGGCCATCACTGGCAACGCAATTCACGGTGGCAGACTCCATTAGATAGCCCGCCCTCGCCCTTGGATCAAGTTCCACAGTCCCCGCAAATACACCCCGATCCACCTGGTTGATCCTGCTGCCCAGCGTACGCCGCTCCTGTCTAGACTCCCTCCACCCCTACGAATCCTTTAAGGAGCCAGCAATGAGCATGAGGTTTTCCGGCCAGGTCGCCCTGGTCACCGGTGGTGCGGCGGGCATTGGCCGGGCGACGGCGTTGGCGTTCGCCGCCGAGGGCCTGAAGGTGGTGGTGGCCGACCGCGATGCGGTGGGCGGCGAGGCGACGGTGGCGCTGATTCGCGAGGCGGGTGGCCAGGCGTTGTTCGTCGCCTGCGACGTGACCTGCGAGGGCGAGGTGCGCCAACTGCATGAGCGGGCCATCGAGGCCTTCGGGCGCCTGGACTATGCCTTCAACAATGCCGGCATCGAGATCGAGCAGGGGCGGTTGGCGGAGGGGAGCGAGGCACAGTTCGACGCCATCATGGGCGTCAACGTCAAGGGCGTGTGGTTGTGCATGAAATACCAGCTCCCGCTGATGCTGGCGCAGGGCGGCGGGGTGATCGTCAACACCGCCTCGGTGGCGGGGCTGTCGGCGGCGCCGAAGATGAGCATCTACAGCGCCTCCAAGCATGCGGTGATCGGCCTGACCAAGTCGGCAGCCGTCGAATATGCCAAGAAGGGCATCCGGGTCAATGCGGTATGCCCAGCGGTGATCGACACCGACATGTTCCGCCGGGCCTATGAGGCCGACCCGCGCAAGGCCGAGTTCGCCGCAGCGATGCACCCGGTCGGGCGTATCGGCAAGGTCGAGGAGATCGCCAGTGCGGTGCTCTACCTGTGCAGCGACGGCGCCGCCTTCACCACAGGCCACGCGCTGACCGTCGATGGCGGTGCCTTGGCGATCTGAATGGTCTACCAGCGGCTTTCGATGTGGCCTGCGAGGAAGATATCGCGGCGCGCCAGGCGCCCGATGTCCTGGTGCTTGGCGATGGCGTACACCCGGTCGAACGCGGCCCGTTCGACCTGGGGGAAATACGTGGCGAGTGCCTGCTCCACCTTGGCGTCGTAGTCCGCTTCGGTGATGTAGCGGTAGATTTCGTGGTAGTAGAGGAAGCCGAGCTGGAACCCCAGGGTTTCGTTGGGGAAGTCCGTCGGTTTGCAGAAGCTGTTCTCCAGGTCGATGGCCATGGGCTGGGCGCGTTCGTCGAGCGGCAGCATCACGTTAGCGGCCCAGAGGTCCATGTGGGTGATGCCTTGCGCCTGCAGCGCATGCAGCAATTCAAAGGCTGCCTCGAGCACGCGGTCGAGGGCCGCCGGGTTCTGGCGGATCAAGGTCAGCCCGTCGACATGGCCTTCCAGCAATTGGGTGATGAGAAACAGGTCTTGCACCAGGCCCAGCTTCGAGCGGCTGTAGCCGTAACCGACCAAGTTGGGCACCCGTGCGCCGCGCCTGGAGGCTTCGCAGGTATTGATCAGCTCTTCCAGAGTCCAGTCGTAGAGGCCGCTGCGCTTGGGCGTGCCCCGCTGCACGCGCCATTTCTTCTTCAACGAATCCAGCTGTTCGCGCTTGGTGAACAGCGCGCTCTGGGCGCAGCCCAACGGTGCGCTGACACGCTTGGCGCCCGGGCGCTGTTCGATCAGTTGCTCGATGGCGGCACGAGTATGGGGGGTAAGCGGGGCTTGGAAATGCAGCGTGGTGCGGCGGTGTTTCAGGGTGTAGGGGTATTCGCCGGCGAGAAGATGAATGCTACGGACCACGCTGCCTTATTCCTAGTGATATCAAAGTGACATTGTTATTTCCTTGAAATATTACAGTTATTTAATAAATTTCCTACAGATTTTTACGTATTTTCACACTTGCGAAGCGGCGAGTTCCTCCAAGTGCTGTTGACGCATCCGCCGCAACAGGGCGCTTGCGACCAGCAGGCAGCCGATGAGCAGCGCCACGCCGAATACCACCAGCGCCATGCGTGGTCCCAGTCGGTCGTTCAACCACCCGGTCACGATCACCGGCAGGCTGAATCCGAGGTAGGCCAGCAGGAAGAATCCGGCGCTGGCGCGGGTTTTTTCGCTGCTGGCCAATTGGTTCACCGCAGCCAGCCCTCCGAGGTAGATGAAGCCGTAGCAGGCGCTGCTGGCAGCCACCGCGCCCAGCAGCACCGCGGCCAGGTGCCCGCCGGCGGCGCCCCAGGCCAGCACGGCATAGCTGCAGGGCAGGATCGCCAGGCCCAGCAGGGTGGCGTGGGCATTGGGCAGGCGACGGGCCATGGGCTGGAACAACAGGCCGCAACTGATCACGCAGAAGGTGGAGAAGCCCGACCAGGCACTGAGCGCGTGCTGGCGCAGGATGCCTGGCAACAGGGCAATGACCAGGCCGACGCAGGCCCAGGCCAGGAGGATGGCAAAACCGTAGGCAAGGCTGCCGGCCGGGTAGCAGGGCAGGCGCAGCATGGCGCTGCGTTGGGCCGGGCGTGGATCGGGCAGGCGCCACACCAACACCAGGGCGACGGTGGCGAGCAGCAACTGCAGGTGGAAGCTGGCCGGTGCCAGGGTGGGGCCGGCCAGCAGGCACAGGCTGGTCAGTGCAGCACCCAGGCCAAAGCCCAGGGAGGTGCTGGCGGTCACCCAGTTGGCGGCGCGGCCGATATCGCCGCCGGCCATCAGTTCGCCCATGTAGGCGGTGGCGGTGGCTGTCGCCATCCCGGTGCCCAGGCCCAGGACCAGGCGCGCCAGGCCGAGGGTTTCCAGCCCTGGGGCGAGCAGGAGCAGGGAGGTGGCGATCATCGACAGGCACAGGGCGGCGAGGATCAACGGCCGGCGCCCGACGCGGTCGGCCAGGCCACCCAGGGCGATCAGCACAGGCAGTACGCCCAGCACATAGCTGGAGAAGGCCGTCGCAGTGGCCGCCGCGCCACGGCCGGAAAGGTCTGCATAGGCGATGTACAGGGGCGCGGGCAGGTTCACAGCCAGGGTGATCAGGCACAGGGCGAAGGCCAGGCGGGCCGGGGCGGAGCGGGTGGGCATGGGGGAATCCTTCTTGAGGGCGCGAAGCGGCCCCGGAGGGCAACCGAACGTCTTGGGCTCGTGAGCACAACAGTGGGCCTGGCCCCCTTGACCAACAAGGCACACTCCCAGCCCATTTGTGATTAACTGTTCTGTCAAAACAACCGAACACCTGACGATGAACATCCACCTCGACCGCCACGCTGCCACCCCCCTGGTGCAACAACTGACCGACCAGCTGCAAGCCTGGATCACCCGGCAACGCCTGCGCCCCGGCACCCGCTTGCCGTCGATCCGCACCCTGGCGCGCAACCTGGCCGTCAGCCCGTCCTGCGTGATCGAGGCCTACGACCGGCTGGTCGCCAGCGGCTGGCTGGAGGCGCGCCATGGCACGGGGTTCTTCGTCGCCGAGCGCAAGCCGGGCCTGGAGCAGGATCAGGCACAAGCCTGGGGCGAGGCGGTGGATGGCAGTTGGCGGCAGTTTCGCGAGGGCCATGACGAACTGCTCAAGCTGGGCTGTGGCTGGCTCCCCAGCGCCTGGCGGGCCGGCGACGAGCTGGCCCAGGCCATTCGCCAGGTCAGCCGTAGCCACCCCGAAGCGCTGTTCGACTACTGCCCACCTCTGGGCCTGGCCAGCCTGCGCCTGCAACTGCACAAGCGCCTGGCGCGCCTGGACATCCCCGCCGGTACGGAGCGCATCCTCACCACCCAGGGGGCCAGCCATGCCCTCGACCTGCTGGTGCGCACCCTGTTGCGTCCGGGCGATGCGGTACTGGTGGAAAGCCCCGGCTACTACAACCTGTTCAACCTGCTGCGCCAGCACCAGGTGCGCATGCTGCCGGTACCGCGCACCCCCAGCGGGCCGGACCTGAACGCACTGCAGCGCCTGCTGGCCGAGCACCGCCCGCGCTGCCTGTTCGTCAACAGCCTCTACCACAACCCGACTGGCACCAGCCTCACGCCCAAGGTCGCCTATCGCCTGCTGGAACTGGCCCGGGAGCATGACCTGAGGATCGTCGAGGACGATATCTACGCCGACTTCCAGGACGGCCCGGCAACACGCCTGGCGACCCTCGACAGCGAGCAACGGGTGATCTACATGGCCAGCTTCTCCAAGACCCTGAGCAGCGCCCTGCGGGTCGGCTACCTGGTGGCCGACCCGGCGCTGGTCGCGCGCCTGGCGGAGCTGAAGATGGTCACCGGCATCGGTACCTCGCGCTTCGCCGAGCAGGTGGTGGGGCAGATGCTCGCCAATGGCAGCTACCGCAAGAGCATGCAGCGCCTGCGGCTACGCCTGGGGCAGCACATGGCCAAGCTGCTTGGGCAACTGGAGGCCTACGGCTGGGAGGTGTTCTGCGAGCCCTATGGGGGCATGTTCGTCTGGGCGCGTGCACCTAGCCTCGACTATGCCCGCCTGGAGCGGATCGCCCTGGACAACGCCGTGCTGCTGACGCCGGGCAGCGCCTTCGATCACCAGGGGGCGTCGAGCGACTGGCTGCGCATCAATGTCGCCTATGGGCAGGATGTGCGTGCCCAGGCGTTCTTCCGGCATGCAGGGCGACCTTCAGCCTGCTGAAAACGACACAGGCATAGCTATTTGACATCATTGTGGCGGCTGGGCCTTGTGAGCAGGGCGCGCCTGTTGCCATTCTTGGCCTGAAAAAGGGCTGCTCTGCAGCCCCCATCGGCATACATGCGACTGGCAGGGGGAATCGGTGATGCGGGCGACCAAGCACGGTGTTCTGGCCAACCTGGGCATGGCCCGCAAGCTGGGCCTGGGTTTCGCCCTGGTGCTGTTGCTGACCCTGGCGGTGGCGGCCATCGGCGTCGTGGCGCTGCAGGGAGTGGGCCAGCGTTTCGACGGGTTGCGCCAGATGAGCCAGTTCAACACCGACCTGCTCAGGCTGCGCCAGCACGAACAGGCCTTCGCCCTGCGCTCGGACATCAAGGAGGCCGACGCCCTGCGCAGCGGCCTGCAGGGCCTGCTCGAGCGCGCCCGCGGCGTGCCGGCGCTGGCGGCGGCGCAAGCGGACCTGCAAGCCTATGGCCAGGCTTTCGAGGCCTTCGTCGAGGCGGTGCAGGGCAAGGAGCTGGCGCTGGACATGGCCAGTTGGTCGGTGTCCAGCGTGGCCAACAACCTCGATGTGCTGCAAGCGGGCCTGGCCGACGATGGCACCTATACCTTGCAGCAGTCCCAGGGCCAGGAGGGGGGCGAGTTTCTCGAGCAGGCCGCGCAGGTGGCCCAGGTCTCGCGCCTGATGCTGCAGGCCATGGACGAGGCGCGGGTGCGCCTGGAGCAAGGGCGCAAGGGCGAGGAGGCGGTCAACGAGGGGCGCATCGCCCAGACCGTCGAGGCCGCGACCCTGGTCGACCAGCTCAAGGCGGCGGTCAGCGATGCCGGCTACCAGAGCGTGCTCGGCGAAGTGGCCGGGCATATCGCCAGTTTTTCCGACAAGCTCAACGAATACACCGACCTGTTGGCCAAGGAGCAGGGCCTCAAGGCGCAGTTGCAGGCGCGCGCCGGGCAGGTCACGGCACGGGTCGACCAGGCCTACGCCACCCAGGAGCAGGCCATGCAGGGCGAGCTGGGCCGCAACACCCTGGCCATCGTCCTGGCCACGGCGCTGGCCTTGCTGGTGGGGGTATTGGCGGCCTGGTTGATCACCCGGGCGGTGGTCGGGCCGCTCAAGCGGGTGATCGACCGCGCCCGGCGCATTGCCGCCGGTGACCTGGCCATCGACGGTGAGGTGGCGCGCCGTGACGAGGTGGGCCAACTGATGCAGGCCATGCAGCAGATGGCAGCGGGGTTGTCGGGCATCGTCAGTGGCCTGCAGCATGGCATCGAGCAACTGGCCGGCAGTGCCCAGGCGCTGTCGGCGGTGACCGAGCAGACCAACCGTGAGGTGGGCAGCCAGAAGGAGGAGACCGAGCAGGTGGCCACCGCCATGCAACAGATGACCGCCACCGTGCACGATGTGGCGCGCAATGCCGAAGAGGCCGCCCAGGCTGCGCAGAGTGCCGACGACAAGGTCGGCTCCGGCCAGCAGGTGGTACGCCAGAGCATGCAGCGTATCGAGCAGTTGGCGGCGGCGGCGGAAACCGCGAGTGCCGGGATCGACAGCCTCAGCGCCGAGATCCACACCATTGGCGATGTGCTCGACGTGATCAAGAGCGTGGCCGAGCAGACCAACCTGCTGGCGCTCAATGCGGCCATCGAAGCGGCCCGGGCCGGTGAGCAGGGGCGTGGTTTCGCGGTGGTGGCCGATGAAGTGCGCGCCTTGGCCCGGCGTACCCGGCAGTCCACCGAGGAAATCGAGCGCCTGGTCGCCAGCCTGCGCGGCAATGCTCAGCAGTCGGTGGCGCAGATCCGTGGCAGCACCGAGCTGGTGCGCCTGGCGGTGGCCGATGTGCTGCATACCGAGAGCGCCCTGGGCAGCATTGCCGCGGCGGTTTCGTTGATCCAGCAGATGAACCAGCAGATCGCCGCAGCGGCCGAGCAGCAGAGTTCGGTGGCCGAAGAGATCAGCCGCAGCGTCACGCAGATTCGCGGCAGTGCCGATCAGGCGGCGTTGGCCATGCAGGGCAATGCCCGGTCGAGCGTGGCGCTGGCGCAGTTGGGAGATGAGCTGAAGGGGATGGTGGGGCATTTCCGGTTGTGAGTTGCCTGCGTTGGCTGGTTGGGGCTGGCCAATGCTGGGGCTGCTTTGCAGCCCATCGCCGGCAAGCCGGCTCCCACAAGTTCTCTGCATGACGCATGATACGTGAGCACCTCGGGCTCTGTGGGAAGCCGGCTTGCCGGCGATGGGGCGCGAAGCGGCCCCAAGGTTTCCCGCTGGCTTCGAAATAGTGCGGAGCCAGCCCCATCGATCAAGCCCTGCGCGGGCTCAGGATCAGCAAGGTCAACACCCCCGCCACGATCCCCCAGAACGCCGACCCGATCGAAAACAACGTGAACCCCGATGCCGTGACCATGAAGGTGATCAACGCCGCCTCACGCTCGCGGGCCTCGCCCATGGCCACGCTCAGCCCGTTCATGATCGAGCCGAACAGCGCCAGCGCAGCGATCGACAGCACCAGCTCCTTGGGCAAGGCGGCGAACAGCGCCGCCAGGGTGGCGCCGAACACCCCGGCGATGCCATAGAAGATCCCGCACCACACCGCCGCGGTATACCGCTTGCCTGGGTCTTCATGGGCATGCGGCCCGGTGCAGATCGCCGCGCTGATCGCCGCCAGGTTCACCCCGTGCGAGCCGAACGGCGCCAGCAACAGCGAGGCCAGGCCAGTGGCCGAGATCAGCGGCGAAGCCGGCACCTGGTAGCCATCGGCACGCAGCACCGCGACGCCGGGCATGTTCTGCGAGGTCATGGCCACCACGAACAGCGGGATGCCGATGCTGATGGTCGCCGCCAGGGAGAAGCTCGGCGTGGTCCACACCGGCCTGGCCACTTCCAGGTGGAAATCGCTGAAGTCCAGCAGCCCGAGGGCGCCGGACAGGGCGGTGCCCACCAGCAGCGCGGCGAGCACGCAATAGCGCGGCGACAGGCGCTTGACCAGCAGGTAGCTGAAGAACATGCCCAGCACCAGCACGGTGCGGTGCTGGGCCGCGACGAAGATCTCGCTGCCGATCTTGAACAGGATCCCAGCCAGCAGCGCCGAGGCCAGCGACGCGGGGATGCGCCTGACCAGGCGCTCGAAGCTGCCGGTCAGGCCGCAGATCAGCACCAGTACGGCGCAGGTGATGTAGGCGCCGATGGCTTCGCCATAGCTGACCCCGCCGAGGCTGGTGATCAGCAGTGCGGCGCCGGGCGTCGACCAGGCCACGGTGACCGGCGTGCGGTAGCGCAGCGACAGGCCGATGCTGCACACCGCCATGCCGATCGACAGGGCCCAGATCCACGAGGAAATCTGCGCGCTGGTCAAGCCGGCCGCCTGGCCCGCCTGGAACATCAGCACCAGCGAGCTGGTGTAGCCGGTGAGCATGGCGATGAAGCCGGCGACCACCGCCGACGGGGAACTGTCTGCCAGGGGGCGCAGGCGCGCGGAGGTGGCATCGGTCATGGGAAAGTCCTTGTAACTATGTAAGCGTTTTTTTCAGACTACCCTGCCAAGGCTCGATCCTTGCGATACAGCGACCATTGCTTTTAACCGTACAGTCGCCAACCATTGGGCTCGAACCGGCAACTGCATGCGAGGGGGAGGGGTGATGTACAAGGTCTACGGGGATTACCTGTCGGGCAACTGCTACAAGGTCAAGCTGATGCTCCATCTGCTCGACCG
Source organism: Pseudomonas guariconensis (assembly GCF_024127895.1). Classification (GTDB taxonomy): domain Bacteria; phylum Pseudomonadota; class Gammaproteobacteria; order Pseudomonadales; family Pseudomonadaceae; genus Aquipseudomonas; species Aquipseudomonas guariconensis_B. The sequence goes on from NZ_JAMYBK010000016.1 coordinate 89,480, forward strand.
TCCGTATGAATGGCAGGCGGTGGACATTCTCAAGGGCCAGACCGAGACGCCCGAGTTCCTGGCCATGAACCCCAACGGCAAGGTGCCGGTGCTGCAACTGGAGGACGGCACCTGCCTGTGGGAATCCAACGCCATTCTCAACTTCCTGGCCGATGGCAGTGCCTTCCTGCCGAGCGAGCCGCGCCTGCGTACCCAGGTGCTGCAGTGGCAGTTCTTCGAGCAGTACAGCCACGAGCCGTACATTGCCGTGGCGCGTTTCATCCAGTTCTACCTGGGGCTGCCGCAGGAGCGGCTGGAGGAGTACAAAGGTCTGCACAAGGGCGGCTACAAGGCGCTCAAGGTGATGGAGAAGCAGTTGCAGATGACGCCCTATCTGGTGGGTGAGCAGTATTCGATCGCCGACGTGGCGCTGTATGCCTATACCCATGTGGCGCATCAGGGGGGCTTCGACCTGGGGCCATATCCGGCGGTGAAGGCCTGGCTGGCGCGGGTGGCGAGCCATCCGCGGCATGTGCCGATGGGGGAGTGAGGGGCAGGGCCGCTTCGCGCCCCATCGCCGGCAAGCCGGCTCCCACACGGATCAGCGGTGCTCACAAATGATGTGCCAGGCGCAGAACCCTGTGGGAGCCGGCTTGCCGGCGATGGGCTGCAAGGCAGCCCCAAGATGACAAGGCACTGCGTGCCTGACGGGATCGAGGCCGCAGCAGGCGACCGAAAAGCCAGTCTCAGATCGCCGAGAACCGCTTGTCCAGGTAGGCGATGATGTCGTTGGATTCATACATCCAGGTCACCTTGCCGTCGTCTTCCTCGATCCGCAGGCACGGCACTTTCACCCGACCGCCGCCTTCGAGCAGGGCCTGGCGATGCAGCGGGTCGTTCTTCGCGTCGCGCAGGGTCACCGGCACGTTGAGGCGGTGCAGGGCGCGGCGGGTCTTGACGCAGAATGGGCAGGCATGGAACTGGTACAGCGCCAGGCCCTTGGCCTGCTGCTCGACACGCGCCTGGGCCGCCGCGTCGCGCTTGCGCTTGGCCGGGCGGCTGATCCAGTCGCCGAACACGATGAGCTGGCCGAGGCCGACCCGCAGGGCTTTGACGATCATGGGCAACTCCTGGGCAAAAGAAAAAGCCGACCCGCGAAGGGTCGGCCCGGGGTCACAGGCCGATCACTTGATCAGGCTGAGGAACTCGCTGCGGGTGGCGGCGTTCTCGCGGAACTCGCCGAGCATCACCGAGGTGATCATGGTCGAGTTCTGCTTCTCGACACCGCGCATCATCATGCACATGTGCTTGGCCTCGATGACCACCGCCACGCCGGCGGCGCCGGTGACCTGCTCCACGGCCTCGGCGATCTGGCGGCTGAGGTTCTCCTGGATCTGCAGGCGGCGGGCGAACATGTCGACGATCCGCGCCACCTTCGACAGGCCCAGGACCTTGCCCTTGGGCAGGTAGGCGACGTGGGCCTTGCCGATGAATGGCAGCATGTGGTGTTCGCACATCGAATAGAGCTCGATGTCCCGGACCAGCACCATCTCGCTGTTGTCGGAGCTGAACAGCGCGCCGTTGGTGACTTCTTCCAGGGTTTGCTCATAACCGCGGCAAAGGTACTTCATGGCCTTTGCGGCCCGCTTGGGCGTGTCGAGCAGGCCCTCACGGGAGACGTCCTCGCCGAGCTGGCTGAGGATCTCGGTGTAGTTCTGTTCCAGGGACATGGATCTACCTGTGGGAATAATCGCAAAGGCGAAGGGTACGGCGGCGAGGGCGGCGCTGCAAGCGCGGCGTCACTCGTCGCGGCCTTCGAGCATGGTGCGCTTGAGCATCACGTACACGGCGCCGGTGCCGCCATGGCGGGCCTGGCAGGAGGTGAAGCCGAGCACTTGCGGGTGCTGGCGCAGCCAGGTGTTGACGTGGCTCTTGATCATCGGCCGCTTGCCGTCCAGGCGCGCGGCCTTGCCGTGGGTGACGCGCACGCAGCGCACTTCCAGCCGGGTGGCTTCGGCGATGAAGTCCCAGAGGGTCTCGCGGGCCTTTTCCACGGTCATACCGTGCAGGTCGAGGCTGCCCTCGAAGGGGATCTGGCCGAGCTTGAGCTTGCGGATCTGGCTTTCCTGCACGCCGTCGCGGCGCCACATCAGTTCGTCTTCGGCACCGACGTCGATGACGAACTGGTCGGACAGGCCATCGACCACCAGCGGCTGGTCGCTGCGCAGCGTCGCGGCCTGGCGCAGGCTGGCCATCTGCTTGCGGTCGGGCTTGGGCTTGCCGACATCGGCACGGTCGTGCTTGATCGGTTTCACGCCGCGCATCTCGGAGTGGAACAGGGAAAAATCGTCGTCTTGCATGATGCCTCCACGTGGGCGGCGTAGTTTACGCGACTGTGGGCGGGCGTACAGCCTGTGGCGGCCTATTCGCGGGTGGCTTCGGTGTCACCGCATTGAGGCGCGAAGCGGCCCTGGAACCTCAGTCGTGTTTCTTCATCAGATGCGGCGCCAGGTTCAGTTCTCGGCTGCGGCGCAGGCGAATGCGGCTGCGTCGCCAGAAGCGCACGCCGACATACAGCAGAAGCAACCCGACCACGGCCAGGGTGACGGCCAGCGGCCGGTTGGCATTGAGTTCAGCCAGGGCTTCGTAGTTGCCCAGCAGGCCGGCGATGCCGGCCATGGCCAGGAGCACACCCAGCGTGGCCAGCAGGGCGGACAGGCCGGCAGCCAGGCGTGCACCCCAGTTGCGCGGTTCGCGCGGGCGCAGGCGCTTGGCATCGAGACTGTCGCGGAGCTTCATTACGGTTTCCTCGGGATCTTGCGTCGCTGATCCAGAATTCGACCTGAAGCCGGCCGGCAGGTTCCGCCCGGCCGCCGGGCGGTCGTCGCGGTCAGATCAGGCTGGCGGTCGGGGCGACGCAGGCGAAGTTGTCGGCCATCACGGCCATTTCGCACTGGTGGATCTGCGCGGCCGGGATGACCGTGTCCTTGAACGCCAGGTCGCGGGTGGTGGAGGCATCCTCGACCAGGGTGCAGCGGTAGCCATAGTCCTTGGCCCGGCGCACGGTGGTGCTGACGCTGGAATGGCTCATGAAGCCGCAGACGATCAGGTCCAGGTGGCCCAGCTCCTGCAGCGTCTCGTGCAGCTTGGTGTTCTTGAAGGCGTTGGGCATGCGTTTTTCGATGATGATCTCACCTTCGTGCGGCTCCAGGCCGGGAATGAATTCACCGCGGCTGCCCTGGGGGTCGAACAGGCCGCCGACGGTGCCCAGGTGGCGGACGTGGATGATCGGACGACCGGCGCTGCGCGCGGCGTCGAGCAACCGGGCGATGTTGGCCACGGCCTCGTCCATGCCCGACAGCGCCAGGGGACCGCTCAGGTACTCCTTCTGCGCATCGATGATGATCAGGCTGGCTTGGCCCAGCTTGGCCGGCGGGTAGTCGCGGCCGCTGAGGCGGAACATCGTGGTTGGAACAGACATCAAGGGCTCCTTTGGATAGGGCTTTTGTGCCCCTATTCTCCCTTGCCTCGTCGCCAATGTGAATGGTTGACATCGCAGGCGGCATGGTTACTGGCCTCTGGCCGGCAAATGGCGAACCCGGGGGAACATTTGCGCGGGTGGGCTGTTAGACTTTTGTCCTGTCTGAAAAGGAGTCCCCCGTGATCACATCCCGCCTGCGCACCCTGCGCGACCATATCCGCTGGGCGGTCAGCCGCTTCCATGAGCACGAGCTGTTCTTCGGCCACGGTGCCGACAACGCCTGGGACGAGGCCCGCCTGCTGGTGCTGGGTGCCGTGCACCTGCCCTGGGAAGTGGCCGACAGCTACCTGGACTGCCAGCTCGAGGATGACGAGCGGGTGCGCCTGCAGCACCTGCTCAAGCGCCGTATCGAGGATCGGGTGCCGACCGCCTACCTGCTGGGCGAGGCCTGGTTCTGCGGCATGTCGTTCCTGGTCGACGAGCGCGTGCTGGTGCCCCGTTCACCGATCGGCGAGCTGATCGAGAAACGTTTCGAACCCTGGCTGGCGGCTGAGCCTGCGCGGATCCTCGACCTGTGCACTGGCTCTGGGTGCATCGGCATCGTCGCCGCCGACGTGTTTACCGAAGCCGAGGTGGTGCTGGCCGACCTGTCCTACGATGCCCTGGAGGTGGCCAACCAGAACATCGAGCGGCATGGCCTGGAGGCGCGTGTCTACACCGTGCAGGGCGATGGTTTCGCCGGGTTGCCGGGGCAGCGTTTCGACCTGATCCTGTCCAACCCCCCCTATGTCGATGCCGAGGATTTCGCCGACATGCCGGCCGAATACCACCATGAGCCCGAGTTGGGCCTGGCCTGTGGCAACGATGGCCTGGACCTGGTACGGCGCATGCTCGCCGAGGCGGCCGACCACCTGACCGAGAAGGGCCTGCTGATCGTCGAGGTGGGCAACAGCCAGGTGCATGTGGAGGCGCTGTATCCAGAGGTAGACTTCACCTGGCTGGAGTTCGAGCGCGGCGGGCATGGGGTGTTCATGCTCACGGCCGAGCAGTGCCGGCAGCATCAGGAGCTGTTCCAGGCGCGGGCCTGATCGGGGCAGGGGGCTGCTTTGCAGCCCATCGCTGGCAAGCCAGCTCCCACAAGTTACCCTGCAAAGCGAATCACCTGTGATCGACTCGGACCTGTGGGAGCTGGCTTGCCAGCGATGGGCCGCGAGGCGGCCCCGCTCGATCTCAGCGCGTAGCGATCCAGATCAACAACCCCGCCTGGAACACCGCGAACGCCACCAGGCAGGTGATGGTGAAGCGCAAACCGCTGTCCTCGCGACGGTACTTGGCCACACGCTCATCGCGCTCGCGCAGTTGCGCTTCCTTCTCCTGCAGGTTCTGCTCGGCCTGCTGCAGCATCCCCGCCGCCTCGAGAATGTCGACGCGCTGCACCTTCTCGCCGTTCCAGCCGCCCTTGAGCTGGCCCACCGGGGTTTCCACGGTGCGGCCCTTGAGCAGTTGCCCGTCGGTGTACTCCACCTCCAGGCCGACACTGCGCAGCACATGGTCGCGGCGCAGGCGGGAGTCCTCGTTGAGGGCGTCCTTGCTCGGCAGGCTCATGCCTTCGATCTGGTAGTGCGACCACTTGCCCTGTAACCACTGCGCGGCCTGGCCTAGCAGGAAACGGCCAAGGCCACGGTTGAGCGGCTCGAGCTGCAGGCCGCCGTCGCCACCGATGCGCACCTGGCGCTGCTCATGGTCGACGCGGATATCCAGGTGGTTCTGCTCCTTGCGCACCTTCTGCCCAGGCAGGCGGATCTCCATGCGCAGCAGGCTATGCGTCTTGCTGTGCCGCTCGGCATGGCCGAACTGCACGAAGCGCAGGGGGCGGGCGCCGCTGTTGCGGTCGGTGGGCAGGGGCGCCAGGCGCAACAGCTGGAAGTGCTCGACGGCAAGGTCTTCCCAGGGCAGCGGAGCGCTTTGCGGGGCTTGTGAGTCTTCGTCCGCCTCAACGGCGGCGGGGGCATCGGTCATCAGGGGGGTCCTCGAATGCACGGCGGGCGGAATGGGGGCATAGGGCTGCTGCGCAGCAGCCCCAAGAGCACCGGTACCGCCTCGATACCGCGTTATCGGCAGCGACGAGGACTTCCTGAGCGCAATCTAGGCCGGCGGCAACTGGCGGATGAACGCGACGATCCGCTCACCCAGTTCGTGGGCCAGCGGCAGGCCGGGGTTGTTGTAGCTGTCGCGTTGCTGGCGCATGCCCCTTGGGCTGATGCGCAGCATATGGTTCATGCCATCGATCAGCGCCAGTTGCGCATCGGGCTTGGCCGCCTTGAGGCGCTCGGCGTCGGCGACGTCCACCTGCACGTCGTTGCGGCCCTGGACGATCAGCGCCGGCACCTTGAGACGGGCGAAGGCCGCCGCCGGGTCCTGGCGCAGCAGGGAGATCAGGTACGGCTGCACCGTTGGGCGGAACACCTCGCGCAGCGAGGGCGGTACGTCGAGGCTGGTCTGCCCGGCCTGCAGGCGATCGATCAGCGCGTTGCCGCGCGCCAGTTGCGCCGGCGGCAGGCGTTGGGCCAGCTGTTCGCGCAGCACTTCGGCCACCGGCCGGCCGCTGCCGGCCACGGTGATCACCGCGCTGGCGCCGGCCTGTTCCGCGGCCAGGCTGGCGATCAGCGCACCTTCGCTGTGGCCGAGCAGGATCAGCGGGCCGAAGCGCGGGTCGGCCCTGAGTTTGCGACCCCAGGCCACCGTGTCGGCGACATAGCGCTCGACGCTGAGGTCGCGCTCGTCGGGCGTGGCCGGCTGGCTGGCGGCCACGCCACGCTTGTCGAAGCGCACGCTGGCGATATGCTCGCTCGCCAGCAGTTGGGCCAGGCGCTTGAGGTTGTCCAGGCGCCCGCTCGCCGGGTTGTTGCCGTCGCGGTCGGTAGGGCCGGAGCCGGCGATGATCAGCACCACCGGTGGCGGGCTGTCTTGCTGGGGCAGCAACAGGCTGCCATGCAGCACGCCCTGGCCGGTGTCGAGGTCGATGGGGCGATGCAGGACGGTGGGGGAAGCAGCCTGGGCGAGGGTGGTACAGCACAGCAGGAGGAGGGCGGCAAGGCGCAATATCATGGAGCTACTACCTGGAGGGATGCTGGTTGGACCGGGTGGTGGTGGGAAGGTTCGCGCGGGCCAGTGGCGGCCAGATATTTCGAATTTTTTCGCAAACCCCCGGCTTTCCGTATACTGGCGGCCTCCTTCCCATTCAGGCAGATTCGCGGAGCGTCCATGTCCGGCAATACCTACGGCAAGCTGTTCACTGTCACCACCGCTGGCGAAAGCCATGGCCCGGCGTTGGTCGCCATTGTCGATGGGTGCCCACCGGGCCTGGAGATCTCCCTGGCCGACCTGCAGCACGACCTCGACCGGCGCAAGCCCGGCACCAGCCGGCACACCACCCAGCGCCAGGAGCCTGACGAAGTGGAGATCCTTTCCGGGGTCTTCGAAGGGCGCACCACCGGCTGCTCGATCGGCCTGCTGATCCGCAACACCGACCAGAAGTCCAAGGACTATTCGGCGATCAAGGACCTGTTCCGCCCCGCCCACGCCGACTACACCTACCACCACAAGTATGGCATCCGCGACTACCGTGGCGGTGGCCGCAGTTCTGCGCGCGAGACCGCCATGCGCGTGGCCGCCGGCGCCATCGCCAAGAAGTACCTGGCCACCCAGGGCATCCGCGTGCGTGGCTACATGAGCCAGCTGGGCCCGATCGAGATCCCGTTCAAGACCTGGGACGCGGTGGAGCACAACGCCTTCTTCAGCCCCGACCCAGACAAGGTGCCGGAGCTGGAGGCCTACATGGACCAGCTGCGCCGTGACCAGGATTCGGTCGGCGCGAAGATCACCGTGGTCGCCGAAGGCGTGATGCCGGGCCTGGGCGAGCCGATCTTCGACCGCCTCGATGCCGAGCTTGCCCATGCGCTGATGAGCATCAACGCGGTCAAGGGCGTGGAGATCGGCGCCGGCTTCGCCAGCGTCGCCCAGCGCGGCACCGAGCATCGCGACGAACTGACCCCGGACGGTTTCCTCAGCAACAACGCCGGCGGCATCCTCGGCGGGATTTCCTCCGGGCAGCCGATCGTCGCCCACCTGGCGCTCAAGCCGACCTCCAGCATCACCACCCCGGGCCGCTCGATCGACATCGATGGCAACCCGGTCGAGGTGGTCACCAAGGGCCGTCACGACCCCTGCGTGGGCATCCGCGCCACGCCGATCGCCGAGGCGATGATGGCCATCGTGCTGATGGACCACCTGCTGCGCCATCGCGCGCAGAATGCCGGTGTGCAGGTGGGGACGCCGGTGCTCGGGCAGCTCTGATTGCGTCTGTGATTGTGCTGGCCTTTTCGCGGACAAGCCCGCTCCCACAGGTTCAACGCTGACGTGCAGAGCAGCGCAACCCCTGTAGGCGCGGGCTTGCCCGCGAATGGGTCGGTAGGCGACAACATTCCTGACCGCCGGCCCGCCCCATGACCCCCATCCCTTATTGGCGCCTGTCCAGCTTCTACCTGTTCTACTTCGCCCTGCTCGGTTCCACCGCGCCGTTCCTGGCGTTGTACTTCGACCACCTGGGCTTTTCCCCGGCCCGCATCGGCGAGTTGGTAGCCATCCCCATGCTGATGCGCTGCATTGCGCCCAACCTGTGGGGCTGGCTGGGCGATCGCAGTGGCCAGCGCTTGCTCATCGTGCGCCTGGGCGCCTTGACGACCCTGGCGACCTTCTCGCTGATCTTCCTGGACAAGAGCTACGCCTGGCTGGCGTTGGTCATGGCCTTGCACGCGTTCTTCTGGCACGCGGTGCTGCCGCAGTTCGAGGTGATCACCCTGGCCCACCTGCATGGGCAGACCGCGCGCTACAGCCAGGTCCGCCTGTGGGGCTCGATCGGCTTCATCCTCACCGTGGTCGTCCTGGGTCGGTTGTTCGAATGGCTGAGCCTGGACATCTACCCGGTGGCCCTGGTGGTCATCATGGCAGGGATCGTCGCCGCCAGCTGCTGGGTGCCCAACGCCCAGCCGGTGGAGCATGCCGAACGCCGTGCGACGGGCGGCTTCCTGCGCCAGCTGGCGGCGCCGGGCGTGGCGGCCTTCTATGTATGCGTGGCGTTGATGCAACTGAGCCACGGGCCGTACTACACCTTCCTCACCCTGCACCTGGAGCACCTGGGCTACAGCCGTGGCGCCATCGGCCTGCTGTGGGCGCTGGGGGTGGTGGCCGAAGTGCTGGTGTTCATGGCCATGAGCCGGATCTTTACGCGCTTTTCCGTGCGCCAGGTGCTGCTGGCCAGCTTTCTCCTGGCGGCGCTGCGCTGGCTGCTGCTGGGCAACCTGGCCGACCTGCCCGCAGTGCTGGTGTTCGCCCAAGTATTGCACGCGGCCACCTTCGGCTGCTTCCATGCCGCGGCGATCGCCTTCGTCCAGGCCAGCTTCGGCGCCCGCCAGCAAGGCCAGGGCCAGGCGTTGTATGCGGCGTTGTCCGGCACCGGCGGTGCATTGGGCGCCTTGTATTCGGGCTACAGCTGGAAACTGCTGGGCCCGTCCTTCACCTTTGGTATGGCCAGCGTCGCGGCGCTGGCGGCAGCCGTTATCATTGCCATCCGTTCGAACCAGACCAGGAACAGCCCCTGATGAGCATTCTCAGCGTTTTCCACCCGTCCAGCCCGGAGCTGCCGAACAAGGTGCTGACCCACCACGACGATATCACCGCGACCCTGGCCGAGCAGGGCTTGCGGTTCGTGCACCGCCCGCATGAGCTGCGGGTTCGGCCGGGCAGCGGCCAGGACGAGGTGATGGCTGCCTGCAGCGGGCTGCTCGATCAACTGATGAGCGAGCATGGGGGCGCGGCCTTCACGTTGCTGAACCGCGACGGCGTGGACCCGGGGCAGATCGACTTGCGCGACGAGCACGTGCATGACGCCGATGAGGTATTCGCGGTGGTCACTGGCCGTGGGCAGGTCAGCCTGCGCGTGAACGATTACGTCTTTGCCGTGCTGTGCGAGAAAGGGGATGTGCTGGTGGTGCCGGCTGGGGTGCGGCGTTGGTTCGACCTGGGCGATGCGCCGTTCTGCCTGGCCTTGCGAGTGTTCGGCAGCGAGCAGGGGATGCCGCCGCGCTTCACCGGGGATGACAGTGCCCGGCAGTTTCCGGGGATCGATGAGTTCTAGCAAGGGGTGACGCTTGAGCCCATCGCTGGCAAGCCAGCTCCCACAGGGGCCGAGTCGATCACGCATCATGTGATTTGCAGGCCCTTGTGGGAGCTGGCTTGCCAGCGATGGGCTGCAAAGCAGCCCCAACATCCTCGGATCAGCGATACGTCGGCAGGGCGAACCGCTGCTGGCTCTGCAACATCGAGATCACCGGCAGCTCACTGGCCTGTTCGGCCAGGTCGCGGCGAATGGCGCTGATCGCCCAGGACAGTTGCTCGGCGCTGTGCAGTTGGGCATACGACAGCACGCGGCGGGTGATCTTGCCATCGGCGGCGCGCAGGCTCAGCAGGATGCCGCCATCGGGGCGGGACTGGGTCTCGACCTGGTAGGCGCAGAAGACCGAGGCGAATTTTTCCTGGATGAGGTCCATATCAACTCCTGACTGTTATGTTTGCAGACGTGAGTTGAGTGCTGCAGCGACCGTGCCAGGCTTTACGGCCTTATAAAACCCTTTTGAATCAGTAGCTTACTCGTTTGTGCGGATCGCTGGGCCGTGCATTCTGCATGGTCGTGCATTTTGCACAGTGCATTTTGCAAGGTCATAGGCTCTGTCTCTGGCCCCCATAGAATCTGAACCTTTGACCCGCCGCCATTGCCTGACGAAGACTTGGGCTCCCAACGATGCCAGGAGGTTCCCCGATGTCCGACCAACAGCCCACCGCCATGACCGACGAAGAAACCGCCGCCTTCGCCGAGGAGGTGTTCGAACGGGCCCGCCGGGGCGATGCCCAGATGCTCGGGCGCCTGCTGGAAAGCGGCCTGCCAGCCAACCTGCGCAATCACAAGGGCGATACCTTGCTGATGCTGGCCAGCTACCACGGCCACCATGACGCGGTGCGGGTGTTGCTGGCCCATGGCGCCGATCCGCTGATCGCCAACGACAACGGCCAGTTGCCCATCGCTGGCGCGGCGTTCAAGGGCGACCTGGCGATGATCCGCCTGCTGCTGGAGCACGGTGTGCCGGTGGACGCGGCCGCAGCCGATGGGCGTACCGCACTGATGCTGGCGGCCATGTTCAACCGCCGCGAGATCCTCGACTACCTGCTGGCCCAGGGCGCCGACCCGGCGCGCCAGGATGTCCGTGGCGCCACCGCCCTGGCTGCGGCCCAGACCATGGGCGCGGTCGACACCGCCGCGCGCCTGCAGGCGCTGGCCGGCTAACCCTGCGGGGGCGTTTGCGGCTATCCTTGGCGACTTTTTTCGCCAGCGCAGGGCCCCCGTCATGAAAAACCAGTTGCTCGAACTCATCAGCCTCATCGGCGCCGGCTGCATGCGCGAGCAGGATATCGAGCGCATCGCCGACGAGGCCGCCCAGGCCTACGCCGATCCCGCCGGTTTTCTTGCCGCCAACCCGGACATCAACTACGACGACAGCTTCCCCATCCCCCTGGGCGAATGGGTGGTGGTCGGCAGCCTGCCAGACACCGTGCTGTTCCAGGCCGACAGCTACCAGGAACTGTTCCAGCGCATTACCGACTCGTTCGACAAGCGCGTGCCGTTCAACCTCAAGCCCAAGCAACTGGCGCGCACCGAGCCGCTGACGGCGCTCAACCGCATCCAGGTGCAGATGGCTGCGCTGAACAAGGAGGCCGGCGGTTATGTGCTGCTCAATTTCAGCCAGTTGCTCGATGACGAACTGCAGATGGTGATGGTGGGGCAGAACGACCTGGCGCGGGTGCTGGCGCTCGGTGCCGAGGTGGGGATCAAGGTGGAGCCGGCATTGGAGGCATTGAAGGTCGCGGTGCACGTCTGAGTCGGGGGCTGCAAAGCAGCCCCCAAAGGCTCAACCCAACGCGGTATCGAGGAACATCATCACCCCGAACCCACCCATCAACCCGAGGGTCGCCGCAGTCTGGTGGCCATTGCGGTGGGTTTCGGGAATCACCTCGTGGGACACCACGAAGATCATCGCGCCCGCCGCCAGGCCCATGCTCACCGGGTAGGCGAGGGCGAAGCCGGTGGATATCCCCAGCCCGATCACCGCGCCCAGGGGCTCCATCAGGCCAGAGCCCACGGCCACCAGCGCCGCTTTCAGGCTCGACAGCCCGGTGGCGCGCAAGGCCAGGGCCACGGCCAGGCCTTCGGGAATGTCCTGGATGGCGATGGCGCTGGTCAGCGGCAGGCCGATGTGCATGTCGCCATTGGCGAAGCTCACGCCAATGGCCATGCCTTCGGGCAGGTTGTGCAGGGTGATGGCCAGGACGAACAACCACACCCGGCTGATCCGTTCCGCCTCGGGGCCGCAGGGGCCAGTGCTTTCATGTTCGTGCGGGGTGAAGCGGTCCAGGCCGAGCATCAGCAGGACGCCCAGGCCCATGCCCAGCACCACGGTGAAGGCCGCGGCCGGTCCGTTGCCGGTGATCTCCCGGGCGGCATCCAGGCCGGGCAGGATCAGCGAGAAGGAGCTGGCGGCGAGCATCATGCCGGCGGCAAAGCCGAGCATCACGTCCTGGCTGCGCGCGCTGACGTCGCGCAGCACCACCGCCAGCACCGCGCCCAGGGCGGTGGCGCCGAAGCCGGACAGCCCGCCGAGCACCGCCAGGTGCAGGTACTGGGCATGGTCGCCGTGCACCGCGTTCCACAGGCTGGCCAGCAACAGGACGAGAATGGCCAGCAGGCTCACGCCAAGCCCGGCACTGAGCCAGGGCATGTCCTGGGCCTGTTGCCGCCAGGCGCTCAACAGCGAGACGGGGGCGGTGCTTTCGGTGCTTTCAGTCTGGGCAGGGGGCATACGGACCTCACGGCAATGTATGGAAACAGTCTACCCAGCGACCCACCCGGCTGGCCAAGGATTCCCCTCTATCGACGTGATAGCCGGCTATGCTCAGCAACACAGGTTGCCAAGGGAGTGAAGGCATGGGTTCGACATTCAACGGCCTGGTGGGCCTGATCATCCTGGTGTTGGACATCTGGGCGATCCTCAACGTTCTCAAGAGCAGTGCCGAGGTGGGCATCAAGGTGCTGTGGATTCTGCTGATCCTGTTGTTGCCGGTGATCGGGCTGATCATCTGGGCCATCGCCGGGCCCAGGGGCAACGTGCGCCTCTGAGCCAACATCGCTCGTCACGAAATTTTCACACCCTATTATCGAAAATCCGCGCCGCACGCAATGCTGCGTTGGCCCTATTGCCATGCCAGCTGCAGGGCGACACCGCCTTTTTCGCAAACCCGCAATCCTAGGATCTTCCCATTCATGGCTAACACGGATGCCTTGAAACAACGGGCCGTGCCGGCCCCGTTCGCGCCGACCCTCAAATCGCACCTGGCCTACACCTTGCTGAGCGCCCTGGTGATCATGCTGATGCTCAGCCTGGTCCGCCTGGCGCTGCTGGTCTACAACAGCGACATGATCGGCGACACGCCCCATGCGACCGTGGCCGAGGGCTTCTTCAACGGCCTGCGCTTCGACCTGCGCGTGGTGGTGTACCTCAGCATTCCGCTGCTGCTGGCGGTGCTCAGCCCCTGGGCCATGGCCCGTCGCGGGTTCTTCCGGCTGTGGCTGACGCTGACCGCGAGCATCGTGATGTTCCTGGGCCTGATGGAGCTGGACTTCTACCGGGAGTTCCACCAGCGCCTCAACGGCCTGGTGTTCCAGTACGTCCAGGAAGACCCCAAGACCGTCCTGAGCATGCTCTGGTACGGCTTCCCGGTGGTCCGCTACCTGCTGGCCTGGCTGTTCGGCACCTGGTTGCTGAGCCTGCTGTTCAAGGGCATCGACCGCCTAACCCGTGGCGCCGGCGGCGATCATGGCCAGGCTGCCGGGCGCCGCAGCATCACCCCCTGGTACAACCGCCTGGCGGTGTTCATGGTCGTTCTGCTGGTGGCCGTGGTCGCTGCCCGTGGCACCCTGCGCCAGGGGCCGCCGATGCGGTGGGGCGACGCCTTCACCACCGAGTCGAACTTCGTCAACCAGTTGGGCCTGAACGGTACCCTGACGCTGATCGACGCCGCCAAGAGCCGTTTCGGCGAAGACCGCGCCAATGTCTGGAAGGCTACCCTCGACCCCGAGGTGGCCCGGCAGAGCGTGCGCGATTTGCTGCTGACCACCAACGACACCCTGGTCGACGGCGACGAGGCGGCGGTGCGCCGTGACTTCGTGCCGCCGGCCGACCGTACCCTGCCGGTCAAGAACGTGGTGGTGATCCTCATGGAGAGCTTCGCCGGCCATTCGGTGGGCGCCCTGGGCGGCAACGGCAACATCACCCCGTACTTCGACAAGCTGGCCAAGGAAGGGCTACTGTTCGACCGCTTCTTCTCCAACGGTACCCATACCCACCAGGGCATGTTCGCCACCATGGCCTGCTTCCCCAACCTGCCGGGCTTCGAGTACCTGATGCAGACCCCCGAGGGCGGCCATAAGCTCTCCGGCCTGCCCGCGCTGCTCAGCACCCGCGACTACGACGACGTCTACGTCTACAACGGCGACTTCGCCTGGGACAACCAGTCCGGGTTCTTCGGCAATCAGGGCATGACCACCTTCATCGGCCGCAACGACTTCGTCAACCCGGTGTTCTCCGACCCGACCTGGGGGGTGTCCGACCAGGACATGTTCGACCGCGCCGCCGAGGAGCTGGCCCACAACTATGGCAAGAAGCCGTTCTATGCCCTGTTGCAGACCCTCTCCAACCACACCCCGTATGCCTTGCCCGAGGACCTGCCGGTGGAGAAGGTGACAGGCCAGGGCCGCCTGGACGAACACCTGACCGCCATGCGCTATTCCGACTGGGCCCTGGGCCAGTTCTTCGAGCAGGCGCGCAAGCAGCCGTATTTCAAGGACACCCTGTTCGTCATCGTCGGCGATCACGGCTTCGGCAACCACCAGCAGGTCACCGAGCTCGACCTGGGCCGCTTCAACGTGCCGCTGCTGCTGATCGCCCCGGGCATCCAGGAGAAGTTCGGCGCGGTGGACCATACCGTGGGGACCCAGGTCGACATCGTGCCGACCATCATGGGCCGCCTCGGTGGCCAGACTCGCCACCAGTGCTGGGGCCGCGACCTGCTCAACCTGCCGCAGGGCGACCCGGGCGTGGGCATGATCAAACCCTCGGGCAGCGAGCAGATCGTCGGCCTGGTGCAGGGCGATCGCATCCTCATCGAGTCCAAGGACATGAGCCCGCGGCTGTATCGCTACCAGCTGGGGCGCGAGTTCAAGGCCGAACTGATCCAGAGCCCCGACCAGCCGGAGTTGCTGAAGAAACTCGAGTCGTACATCCAGACGGCCACCAAGAGCCTGCTGGACAACACGGCCGGCGTGGTCCACGGCACGCCGAAGTAGAACCAGGCGGGGCTGCAAGGCAGCCCCTCTGCCGCGCAACAAAGCCCAGGCTAGGACTGAACGAAAGCCCTCGCCAACGGTCAAGCATACAGGCGTCAACCGGTATTCCTTGATGGGAGGGCTGATCAATGAAAGAGTGGGAAGTCACCTTCGTCGACCAGGACGGTGTGCAGGGCTCGCTGCTGTACAACGCCGATCAACGCCCCAGCGACGAGGAGGCCGCACGGCTGATTCGTTCGCACTTGTTCCCGGTCATCGATGAACTGGACCTGAACGACTTCCAGGACCGTAGTCCATCCCCCACGGTGCGCTGGCTCAAGGAGCAGAGCGGCGTGTCCATCACCCGCATCAGCGAACGGCCCTGAACGTGGCCACTGGCGCCGTCCGGCGCCAGGCACTAGGATGCAACGAGGCACAGGTCTTTTCTGCGGGCCTTTGTCGGTTTCACTCGCGTCTCGCATCAGCTCGGTCTGCCAGGCACCTTGGGTGTGTCGGCAGGTGCGTAGTGCACGGAAAGTCTATCCATTGCGTTGCAGGAGGACGTTTCATGAGCAGCCAGAACGACGACATCAGCAGCAGTGTCCTTCGCCAGATGAAAGCTGGCGGTTTCGACTTCACCCGCATCCATCCCATCGAGTTCTACGCGGTGTTTCCCGACGAGGCCGGTGCGCGCCGGGCGGCGGGGCAGTTCCGCGGCGAATCCCTCAATGCCCAGGTGCGCGAACGCGACGACGGCGCCTGGCACCTGGAACTGAGCAAGATCATGTATGCCACCTACCGTGGTATCGGGGCCTTCGAAGAGGCTTTCGAACAGGTCGTCTCGCCCTTGGGCGGCGAGGTCGAGGGGTGGGGCGTCAAGCAGGAGCGGCCGGTTGCCTGAGTGGCTCCGGGATCTCACGGCTTACGCGTAGCCATGTGCGCCAGATAGGCGATCAGGTCGTTCAGTGCCTGATCGCTCAGCACGCTCTGCGCGAACCCCGGCATCCGCCCTTGCGGCCACTGCCGCAGGCTCTGCGGATCACGGATATAGCGACGCAGGAAACCCGGCTGGAAATACTCGGTCGGGTTGTATGGCACGTTCAGGTCCGGTCCGAACTGAGCGTCGCCTGCGCCGTTGAGCCGATGGCAGGCCAGGCAGTTCTGCTGGAACAGGGCAAACCCCCGGCGCACCGGATCGTCCGCCGGCAAGCCGGCATCGGGCAGCAGGGCAGGGAAGCGCTCCTGCACCGACGCCAGGCGACGGATCGTGGTGATCTGGAACGGCCATTGCTCCGGGCGGATACCGCTCGCCTGCGGATCGGTCCACACCAGGTAGAACGGCCCGGCGCTCGGCTTGCCAGGGCCCAGGGCCGGCCACGGCCTGGCGGGGTCTTCGATGGCCAGCCAGGCGCGTGCCGGGCCGGTCTGCAGCAAAGGGCCAGCGGGCATTTCCGCGGCGAAGCCGTCCAGTGCCACCGCCTGCAGGTGGTCGCCGGCGCCCACGCCGTCGAGCAGCGCGGCCAGGGGCACGGCGCGGTAATGCATGGGGCGCTTGTAGGAGACGTCCTGGGCGATGCTGATGTCCCGGGCTTGCGGGTGGGCGAGCAACTCGGCGCTTTGCCACTGGCCGTGCCTGTCGCCCAGGTCCAGGTGCAGTTGGGCCGCCGACAGCGGCAGGCAGAGCAGGAAGGTCAGCAAGGCGAAGCAGTGGCGCATGGGTGATCTCCAACCGTCAGGGTCGGCAGATTACCTGTGCGTTGCCCGCAAGAGCCACCGCTGCGTTCATCCGAACAGACGTGTCAGGTTCGGCAGGATCAGCAGCAAGGTCGTGGCGAAGAGTATGAGCCCGGCTTGGCGTATCTTGGGTTGTCTGAACATGGCGGACCGCCTTCTTGTTGTTATTCCTGAATAGCCCTTGGCTTCCTTGTCTCGCTTCGGGTCGATCGCAGTGGCGTGGCTGCACGCCATTCCTGCTTGCCTCTTGTGTCTGGATATACAACCAACAGTAGGGCGCGCGTCATCCATGTTTCAGAACCCTTTGTTCTAGATTTTTTTCTGTAGATTTCCATTGGTTTTAAGGCCAATGGCCAGCTCGCTGGCATGCTCTGGCTAGACGGGTGCGCGAAGGGGGTTACCAAGGGTGACAGGCACTACCGTTCGTCAGCGCATCCTACTTGCTTGTACGTGCCTTTCGCGTCAGTCTCTACAGCAAATCCCACCCATGTCGTTCAGGACTATCCTTATGTCGTTACGCATCTGCATCCTTGAAACCGATGTCCTGCGACCGGAGCTGACCGCGCAGTACCAGGGCTACGGAAGGATGTTCGAGCAGCTGTTCTCGCGTCAGCCGATCGCCGCCGAGTTTCGCGTGTACAACGTGATGAACGGCGAGTATCCCCCCGAAGACGAAACCTTCGATGCCTACCTGGTGACCGGCAGCAAGGCCGACTCGTTCGGGAGCGACCCCTGGATCCAGACCCTCAAGGCCTACCTGCTCAAGCTGTACGAGCGTGGCGAGAAGCTGCTGGGTGTGTGTTTCGGCCATCAGGTGCTGGCGCTGGTGCTCGGCGGCAAGGCCGAACGGGCCGAGCAGGGCTGGGGCCTGGGCATCCACCGCTACAGCCTGGCCGCCCATGCGCCGTGGATGGACCCGGAGGTGTCGGAGCTGACCCTGTTGATCAGCCACCAGGACCAGGTCACCCAGCTCCCGGAGGGGGCCACGGTGATCGCCTCCAGCGACTTCTGCCCCAATGCCGCGTACCACATTCGCGACCAGGTGCTGTGCTTCCAGGGCCACCCGGAGTTCGTGCACGAATACTCCCGGGCGCTGCTCGATGCACGCCAGGAGGTTCTGGGCGACGAGGTTTACCAGCGGGCGATCGCCAGCCTGGCCGAGGACCACCAGGGCGATCTGGTGGGCAAGTGGATGCTGCGTTTCATCGGGCATTCGGGCAAGAAGGCCAAGGAGAACGCGGCCTAGGTTTGGCGTTTCATCGAGTGGGGCCGCTTTGCGGTCCTTCGCGGGCTTGCCCGCGAAGGGCGCGGCGAAAATCTACAACCAGCCAGAACGCTTGAAGCTGGCATACAGCGCCGTGCAACCCACCCCGATCACCCCCAGTATCCCGAAATAGCCATAGTGCCAGCCCAGCTCCGGCATGTTCTGGAAGTTCATCCCGTAGATCCCGGCAATGGCGGTAGGGAACGCCAGGATCGCCGCCCAGGCGGCGAACTTGCGTTGCACGATGCTCTGGCGCGACGACTCCAGCAGCATGCCGATCTCGATGGTCTGGCTGGCGATGTCGCGGATGCTGGCGAGGTCTTCCATCTGCCGGGTGACGTGGATCTGCACGTCACGGAAGTACGGGCGCATGTTCTTGTCGATGAAGGGGAAGCTCAGGCGCTGCAGCTCTTCGCTGACCTCCACCATCGGCGCTACGTAGCGGCGCAGGCGCAGGATGTCGCGGCGCAGGCTGTGCAGGCGCTGGATGTCTTCTTCCCTGAGCGAGTTGCCCAGCACGCTCTGCTCCAGTTCCTCGATCTCGCCGTGGATGGCTTCGCTGACCGGCTGGTAGTTCTCGGTGACGAAATCGAGCAGGGCATAGAGCACGAAGTCCTCGCCGTGCTCGAGCAGCAGCGGGCGCGCTTCGCAGCGCTGGCGCACCAGGGCGTAGGACTTGGAGTGGCCGTTGCGGCAGGTGATGATGTAGCCGTTGCCGGCGAAGATGTGGGTCTCGATGAACTCCAGCTTGCCTTCATGGCGCACTGGCGAATAGGTGACGATGAACAGGGCGTCGCCGAAGGTCTCGAGCTTTGGCCGGCTGTGTTTCTCCAGCGCGTCCTCGATGGCCAGCTCGTGCAGGTTGAACTGGCGCTGCAGGTTGGCCAGCTCCTCGGCGTTGGGTTCCTCCAGGCCGATCCAGACGAAGTGGCCGGGCTTGCGCGCCCATTCGCTGCCTTCGTCGATGTTGATGTTGGTGACCTTCCTGCCGGCGCTGTACACCGCCGCTGCCACGACTCGGCCCATGGTTGCTCGCTTTTTCGGTTGAACACGCAGATACAGCTTGGGCTGTGCCGGGCCATAGAGCAACCGTCGGCTGGCCTGGTGCATTGGGGCAAGCCACTCAACCGTTAGCCAGCTCGCCCTCCACCCGCTCGAGCTCGCTGTCCATCCGGTCGATGCACTGCTGCATCTGCGTGCGGCACTGTTCGATCAGGGCCGGCAGGTCCTGCTGGCTCATGCCTGCGGTAGCGATCGGTGGCAGCGAGCGGACGATCACTGTGCGGCGCCGCCAGCTGTTGAGGCCCAGGCGTTTCGAATAGCGGCTGACGCACACCGGGACGATCGGCACACCGGCCTCGACGGCCATGTGGAACGCGCCTTTCTTGAACGCCAGCAGTTGTTCGCCAGGGTTGCGTGTGCCTTCGGGGAAGATCCAGATCGAGGTGCCATCGCCCAGGATCCGCGTAGTGACCTGCAAGGCCTTGCGCGCCTGGTAGGCGTTCTTGCGGTCTACCAGGACGTTGCCGCCGAGCCAGAACAGCTGGCCGAACAGCGGGATCCAGCCCAGGCTCTTCTTGCCGATGGCCACGGTGCGCCGGGGCACCACCTGGCCGAGGATGAACAGGTCGAAATTGGACTGGTGGTTGGCGACGATGACGCAGCCCGGCGGCTGGTCCCACAGCGGGCCGACCTCGGCCTTGACCTGGATGCGCATCAGCCAGGCGGCGGGCACGCTGTAGAGGCGGGCGAACAGGCGGCTGTTATCGGGGTTGAACGGGCGGCACAGGCCGATGACCAGGCCCACCACGCCAACGAGCAAGAAATGCAGCGCCAGAAGGAGCATGCGGAGCATATAGAGCATGATACGACTCACACCAGACAGTCGCGGCGCAGTGTACGGCTGTACACTGTCCGGGGCAAACCCTGGGTGGGCAGTGCAGGCCTGCTCGCGGGCAAGCCTGCTCCGATGATCGATTCGGACCTTGGGAACCGGCTTGTCGGCGAATGGGTCGGTAAGGTCAGCCGAGATGCTGCTGGTCCCGCACGATGGCCGCGTCCAGCGTATCGAGCAGCCCTTTGCGCACCTTCAGCTTGGTGTTCTTGTGGGCCAGCATGTTCAGCTTCTTCAACTCGCGAGCCGTCGCCAGGGCGACCTCCTGCAGTTGCTCGGCCGGTACCACTTTATCGAGAAAGCCGGCATCCACCGCAGCCAGGGGATCGAACACCTCGGCATTGATCACCGAACGATGGAAGGCCGAGCGACGCAGGCGGTCGCGGGCCAGCTCGATGCCGGCATGGTGCATGGTCATGCCGATCTGCACTTCGTTCAGGCAGATCTTGTACGGCCCCTCGACCCCGATGCGGTAGTCGACCGAGAGCAGCAGGAAGGCGCCCTTGGCCACGGCATTGCCGGGGCAGGCGACGATCACCGGGAACGGGTGGGCGAGCAGGCGGCGGGCCAGGGTGGAGCCGGCGGTGACCAGGTTGATCGCTTCCTTGGGGCCGGATGTCATCACCTTGAGGTCGTAGCCGCCGGAGAGAATGCCCGGCTGGCCGGTGATGATCACCACCGCGCGCTCTTGTTCGGCGCGGTCCAGGGCGGCGTTGAAGGCCGTGATGACATCCGGCGAGATGGCGTTGACCTTGCCGTTGTTCAGGGTCAGGGTGGCGATGCCGTCTTCGGCGTGGTAGGTAATCAGCTCGCTCATGACAGAGTCCTTTGGGTGGCGTGGCGACGACGTTACCCAGCGGCGCGGGCCAGGTAAAGCGGCAAGGCTGACTGGTCAGTCAGCAGTTGCGGGCATGCCGTGCGGCATCGGGGCAGGGGCCTTGGCTGGCTGCAAAAGCGCGGGGCAGATTGGCAGCATCGCCCTGGCGCCCAGGGTTTTTTGGGCGAAGGGCTTAAGCGCATGAAAATTCTGAAAAAAATGCTTGCCAAAGGGAATGGCTTCTACTAAATTAGCGCGCCTCGACAGGCTGAACAGCTTGAAGAGATCCGGTGAAGTGTCCGAGTGGTCGAAGGAGCACGCCTGGAAAGTGTGTATACGGGAAACCGTATCAAGGGTTCAAATCCCTTCTTCACCGCCACATTCCGCAAGAAGCCCCCGCGCTGAAAAGCCCGGGGGCTTTTTGTTTTCTGGCATGGTTCAGGGCCAAGCGGGGCCTTGTGATCCTGGGGCCGCAAAGCGGCCCCGGGGGCCCTCAGAAACTCACCGACGCCGACAACCGCGCCGTACGCGGCGCCCCCTGGAACAGGTAGTTGTCCCCCAGGTAATCCCCCACATCGCGCCAGTAGCGTTTGTCGAAGACGTTGTCCACCGTCAGCCGCAGCACCGTGTCATACCCGCCGATGCGCGTGCGGTAGCGGCTGCCGATATCGAACACGGTATAACCGCCGACCTCGACATTGCCCGCCTGGCTGGCGTACTTGCTGGCGCTGTAGCGGGCGCCGCCGAGCAGCGCCAGGCCTGCGACCGGCAGGCTGTAGTCGGCCTGCAACGCGGCGCGCAGCCGGGGCACGTTGATCGCCTGGTGGCCTTCGTAGGCGTCGGTGCCGCTGTTCTGCACCCGGGCGCGGATCGCCGCGGCGCTGGCCTGGAGCTGCAGGCGCGAGGTCAGCCAGCCGCTGGCGCCCAGCTCCAGGCCGGTGTTCTTCTGCTGGCCTTGCTGCACGTAGGTGAAGGCACCGTCAGCCTCGGGGCGTGCGTACTGGTAGGCCTGGCGGATCTGGAACAGCGCGGCGCTGAAGCTCATGCCTTGCCAGTCGCGCTTGATGCCCACCTCCAGTTGGCGCGACAGGGTGGGGGCGAGGATCTGGGCCTGGTTGGTGGCGTACCAGGGGGCGGTGCCGCCCGCGGACAGGCCCTTGGAGTAGCTGGCGTACAGCGTGGTATCCGGGCGCGGCTTGTAGATCAGTGCGGCGTTGGGCAGCAGTTGGTACTTCTGGGTATGGCGACCCGCGACACCGTTCTCGTCCCAGGTCTTCTCGTCCAGGCGGACTTCGCGGGCACCGAGGACGGCCTGCCAGTGTTCGTCGAAGGTGATGCGGTCGCTGACGAACAGGCCGTACTGGCGGCTGTCCAGGCGGCGCTCGCTCGAACCGACGGGCCTGTCGGACGGCGGCAGCGCCGGGGCGCCGGTATGGATGTTGCCGGTGCCAATCCACTCGTTGTAGTACGGCCGCTGGTCGAGGGTGCGGCGTTGGGCGCTGGTGCCCAGGGTCAACTCATGGCCCAGGCCCAGGGCCTCGAAGTGCCCGGCGAGCATGGCCTGGGCCTCGTCGACGCGCCGGGTGTCGTCCGGGCTGCGAAAGTCATAGATGTCGTAGTCGCCTTCAGGGCTGAAATGGGGCGCCCAGCCTGCTTGGCTACCCCACGCGAACGAACTGTAGTCGTCGATCACCACCTTGCTGCGCGAGGCGCTCAGGGTAGCGCTCCAGGCATCGCTGAAGCGGTACTCGAAACGCCCGCCCAGGTTCAGCGAATCGGTTTGCACCGGCTTGGCCCAATGCTGGTAGGCCAGGCGGTCGTCGGGGTCGATGCCATGGGGCACCTCGGTACCGCCGAGCAACTGGTAGCCCGGCACCGAACGTTGTTCACGGTGCTGGTATTCGGCATCCAGTTGCAGGGTGGCGTTGGGGGTGATCTGCCAGTCGAAGGCCAGGGAGGCGAAATCGCGCTTGCCGTCGGCATGGTCGACATAGGAGCGGATGTCTTCGTGGGCCAGGTTGGCGCGCAGGCCGAACTGCCGTTCGCTGCCGAACCAGCCGCCCAGGTCGGTGGCCAGGTAGCGTTCGCCCTGTTCGTTGCTCGAGACGCTGATGCTGTGCACATCCTCCGGACGCTTGGTCACGTAGTTGACCAGCCCGCCCGGCGCCGACACGCCGCTCTGCAACCCTGACAGCCCCTTGAGCAGTTCTACCTGTTGCTTGTTCTCCAGGGCCACGTTCTGCTCGCCGGCGATGGTCTGGCCGTTGATCCGGTAGCTGCTGGCGGCGTTGAGCTCGAAGCCGCGCACGTTGAAGTTCTCGTAGTAGCCGATGGGCGCGTAGCTCTCGCCCACCGAGGCGTCGCTTTGCAGCACCTCGCTGAGCAGGCGCACCTGGCGGTCCTGCAGCAGCGGCTGGCCGAACACGCTGACCGAGGCCGGGGTATCGAGCAGGGGCGCGGCCTGCCAGCCGCCTGCCTGGGCCTCGCGCACCTGGTAGCCGTCGTCGCCATAGCGCTCCGATACGCGCAAGGGCGCCAGGGTGACGCTGTCGTCGGCAAAGCCCTGGCCGCTGTGCAGGGCAAGGCCCAGGCCGAGCAGGCTCAGGGGCAGGCGGGGGCGAGGCGAGGTCATGCAAGGGCTCCTTGAAAGGCGGGCGGTGCGGGTGTGTCGGGCAGTGGGGCCGGCCGGTCTTTGTGCCGGTCAGGCAAAAGGGCGCCATGTTAGCAGGCACGGGTGCGCCGGGTGCCTGCATTTCGCAGGCGCCCGGCTAGTGGACGGATGGGATGGCGGCGGATTCAGCGAGCCGGTGGCCGCTGGTGCCTGCGCCAGGTGTCGTCGATCTTCGACCAGGTCTTGCCATCGGTGATGGCCATCAGCTTGCGGCCATCCTTGAAGGTGGCGACGAAGGTGGCTTCTTCTTCCTTGCCTCCCAGCCAGAGGCCGGCGAGCAGGCCGACCGGGCCCGCCACCAAGGCACCGGCCACGCCCCAGCCGAGCGTGCTGCCCAGGCTGCGGCTGGATTCCAGGCTGGCCAGCTTGAGAACCTTGATGCGCGCCAGCGAGATCCGCTCGCCGGGCGAGGGGCTGCGCGGGGTCTTGAGGGTGAGCGCTCCATTGCGATACTCGCCTTCACCTTGCAAGAAATCGCCGGATTGCACCGTGAGCCTTGTCATTGTGTCGTCCTGTCAGGGAAAGGGCTGTGGCTAGCAGTTAATGAGCGCTACGGCAGCGGCCAAGTCAACGAGCAGGCGACGGAGGGTGGATGGCAGGTTGCCGCATGCTTGGGCAGGGTGTCAGTGAGGGCCTATTCGTGGGCAAGCCCGCTCCCACAGGGTGCGCGCTGCTCTTGAGACCGGCGCAAGACCTGTGGAAGCCGGCTTGCCGGCGATGGGCTGCAGGGCAGCCCCAGCGCTCACGCGGCTTGGACAGCCACCTTGCGCTTGCGCTCAGCCAGCCCCCAGACCACCAGGGCCAGCGTCCCGATCGCCGCGCCGGCCACGACGATCCCCGTCCAGCCATGGCGCTGGAACAGCTGGGTCCCCAGCAGCGAGCCGAGTGCACCGCCAATGAAGTAGCAGGTGATGTACCCGGCATTGAGCCGCGTGCGCGCTTCCGGCCGTAGGACGATCACCGCGTTCTGGTTGCTGACGTGCACCAGTTGCACCGCCAGGTCGAGCAGCAGCACGCCCAGCAGCAGCGCGACCAGCGACGTCTGGGCGAAGCCCAACGGTATCCACGACAGCAGCAGGGCGACCAGGCCGACGGTGGTGCCCAACTCCCCGCGACCGCGGTCGGCCAGGCGCCCGGCCCAGTTGGCCGACAGCGCACCCGCCGCGCCGGCCAGGCCGAACAGGCCGATCACCGCGTCGGAGTAATGGTAGGGTTCGCGGGCCAGGAGAAACGCCAGTGGCGTCCAGAACAGGGCGAACAGGCTGAACGCCAGCAGGCCCAGCAGCGAACGCAGGCGCAGCACCGGCTCTTCGATGAAGAGGCGGAACACCGAGCCGATCAGCGCGGGGTACTTCAACCCAGCATCGCTGTGGTGCTGCGGTAGGCTGCGGTACAGGGCGATGGCGGACACGGCCATCAGCAGCGCGGCCAGCACGTAGATGCTGCGCCAGCCACCCAGTTCGGCCATGAAGCCAGCGGCGGTGCGGGCCAGCAGGATGCCCAGCAGCAGGCCGCTCATCAGCGTGCCCACGGCCCGGCCGCGTTGTTCCGGCGAACTGAGCGCCGCGGCCAGCGGCACCAGGATCTGTGCCACCACCGAGAACAGTCCGGTCAAGGCGGTGCCGAGCAGCAGCCAGGGCAGGCTCGGTGCACAGGCGCTGATCACCAGGCCCAGGGTGGAGATGGCGACCATGACGACGATCAGGCGGCGCTGCTCGAACATGTCGCCCAGCGGGGCCAGCAGGAGCAGGCCGGCACCATAGCTGAGCTGGGCGGCGATGACGATGGTACCGGCGGTGGCGGTATCCAGGCCGAACTGTTCGGCGATGCTGTGCAGCAGCGGTTGGGCGTAATAGTTGCTGGCCACGGCCAGGCCAGTGGCGGTGGCCATCAGCAGGATCAGGGCGCGGCTCAGGGCGGGGGCGTTCATGGCAGCTCTCGGGGCGGATGGTTCAACAGGCAGGCAAGTGGCCGGCATGATAGCAACTGGCGGCGGGCTTGCCCTCAGTTAAGGTTTTCAGTTGCCATTTGGGGCCGCTTCGCAGCCTAGACAACCTCCACCACGATTTGCACCTGCGCCTGCCCACCCAGCACCAGGCTCACTTCGTCATCCTGCCGCTTGCCGAGCAATTGCTGCCCCAAGGGCGAGCGCGGGGTGATGACGGTCACTTGCTCCTCGCCCTCGCCAATCTTCAGCCCGGCCCCCTCGGGCCCGAGAAACAGCCGGCGCGGGTGGCCAGCCTCGTCCTCCAGGGTGACCAGGTTGCTGACCTGGATCCCACGCGCCGGATCGTAGTCGCGCAGCAACAACTGCTGGTAGGCCAGCAGCGCCTGGCGGATCTCGGCGGTGCGCCGGGCCTGGCCGGTGGCCAGGTACGAGGCCTCCAGGCTGAGGGTGTCGTACTTGTTCTCGGCGATGTTCTCTTCGGCGGTGGCGGCCTCGTAGGCGGCCTGGGCTGCGCGGCGCAGCACGTCCATGTCGTGTTCGAGGGTTTCGACGATACGGGCGAGCAGGGTGGTTTTGTCCATGGTCAGTAGCAGAACTCCAGCACGTTGGCCTGGCTCTTGTCGGTGGGCGCGGTACGGTTCTGCTGCAGCCAGAACTGGCACTTGGGGTTGTTCAGGTTGCGTGGGCTGCCCTGGGCGGTTTCGGCGGCTTGCTGCATTTGCTGGCGGTGCAGGATCTGCTTGTAGCGCTCGAACATCTCGGCCTGGGCATCGGCCGGTTGCGCGGGGGCAGCCGTGGCCGGCGCGATGGCCTGGGCCAGCGGTTGCACCTGCTGCGGCCACAATTGCCAGGCCAGCCACAGGCTCAGGGCAATGGCCACGGCACCGAGCCACAGGCCGAAGGCCACGCAGAGAATGAGCTGCAGGGGCTTTAGGGTTATCTTCAGTTCGCGGCGGGGCATGGCGGCCTCCTGGCAGGGCGGGTCGTGAGTGCATTGTCGCATGGCGGGGCAGGCATTTTTCAGCAGCCCTTTCGCCGGCGAGCATTTATCCGCAGAATCCGCGGTTTTTCCGCGTAGCGAGGGGCGTGGGCATGAAAGCCACCTGGGACATCTTCTGCACGGTCGTCGACAACTACGGCGACATCGGCGTGACCTGGCGCCTGGCTCGGCAACTGGTGGCCGAGCATGGGCTGGCGGTGCGCCTGTGGGTGGATGACCTGAACGCCTTCGTGCGCCTGTGCCCGCAGGCCGAGGCTGCGGCCGAGCGGCAGTGGCAGGCCGGTGTCGAGGTACGTCGCTGGCCGGCCGAGTGGCAGCCGGCCGGCACCGCCGATGTGGTGATCGGCGCCTTCGGTTGCCGCTTGCCGGCCGACTACATCGAGGCCCTGCGCTTGCGTCCGGTGCCTGCGCTGTGGCTGAACCTGGAATACCTCAGCGCCGAGGAGTGGGTGGAGGGTTGCCATGGCCTGGCTTCGCCCCAGGCCAATGGGCTGCGCACGCTGTTCTTCTTCCCCGGCTTTACCGACAAGACCGGTGGGCTGCTGCGCGAGGCCAGGTTGCTGGCGCGGCGCCAGGCCTTCGAGGCGGACCCGGCGGCGCGCGCGACGTTTCTCGGCGGCCTGGGTGTACAGGTGGAGGAAGGCGCGCGGCTGATGTCGCTGTTCGCCTACGAGAACGGGCAACTGGGCAACTGGCTCCAGGCCCTGGCCGAGGATGAGCAGGCCACGCACCTGCTGGTGCCCGAGGGGCGCAGCCTCGCCGATGTGCGCGCCTGGCTGGGCGAACCGGGGCTGGCGGTCGGCGATGTGCGACGCCAGGGGGCGCTGACCGTGCAGATCCTGCCGTTCGTCAGCCAGGACGACTACGACCGCCTGCTCTGGTGTTGCGACTTCAACGCCGTGCGCGGCGAGGACTCCTTCGTCCGCGCCCAGTGGGCGGGCCGGCCGCTGCTGTGGCACATCTACGTGCAGGAGGAGAACGCCCACTGGGAAAAGCTCGAAGCCTTCCTCGGGCTTTATCGCCAGGGCCTGTCGCAGGCGGCGGGGGATGCGCTGGTCGATCTGTGGCGTGCCTGGAACATGGACCGCGACATGGGCGAGGCCTGGCGCCGGGCCCTGGGGCACTGGCCGGAACTGCAGGCCCACGCCCGCCAATGGAGCGCCGCGCAGGCCGCTCGGCCGGACCTTGCCACGACGCTGGTACAGTTTTACCGAAATTGGCTATGATATGCGGCCTCGATTTTTATAAATCCATCCAGATTCGGATATTTCGTAATGAAAACTGGTAAAGAGCTGAAACCCGGTACCGTACTGCGGATCGACAACGACCCGTGGCTGGTCCAGAAAGCCGAATTCACCAAGTCGGGTCGCAACAGCGCGATCATGAAGACCAAGCTGAAGAACCTGCTGACCGGCTACAAGACCGAAACCGTCTACTTCGCCGACGACAAGCTGGACGACGTGATCCTGGACCGCAAGGAAGTCACCCTGTCGTTCATCAGCGGTGATGCCTACACCTTCATGGACACCACCGACTACACCATGTACGAGCTGAACGCCGAGGACATCGACGCCGTTCTGCCGTACATCGAGGAAGGCATGCAGGACGTCTGCGCGCTGACCATGTACGAAGAGAAAGTCGTATCGGTCGAACTGCCGACCACCATCAGCCGCCAGGTCACCTACACCGAGAACGCCGCGCGTGGCGATACCTCGGGCAAGGTCATGAAGCCGGCCAAGCTGGCCAACGGCACCGAACTGCAGGTTGCCGACTTCATCGAGATCGACGAGTGGATCGATATCGACACCCGCGACGGCAGCTTCAAGGGCCGTTCCAAGAAGTAATGCTTCTTGCGGTGTACGAAAAACCCGGCCTCGGCCCAGTGCCGGTCAGTTAAGACTTTCAGTTGTCATTTGGGGCCGCTTCGCGCCCCATCGCCGGCAAGCCGGCTCCCACATTGTCCGTGCAAACCGCATCATATGTGGTCGCCGCGG
>NZ_JAMYBK010000017.1 GCF_024127895.1 Pseudomonas guariconensis
AAGTGGGGCGCATTATAAGGGGATTCGAAACCCCGTCAACCGTTATTTTCATAAATCTTTAAATAAAGAGCACAGCACAGACAAAACGGGGAGGCCTACTGGCCTCCCCGTTCTCTATATAGCCACCCACTCAGAGCACCCCAGCCTCTCGCAAGCGCTGCACCGCCCCGGCCTCCAACCCCAACACATCGCCCAACACCGCCTCGGTATGCTCGCCCAGCAGCGGTGGCGCCTGGCGATACTCCACCGGCGTCTCCGACAGCCGAATCGGGCTGGCCACCTGCGGCACGCTGCCGGCCAGCGGATGAGGGATATCCACCGCCAGACCACGGGCCAGCACCTGCGGATCCTGGAACATCTGCGCCAGGTCGTTGATCGGACCACAGGGCACGCCAGCCTTCTCCAGTTCACTGACCCACTCGGCCGTGGTCTTGAATACCGTAGCCTGGCGGATCAGCGGAATCAGCTCGGCACGATGGGCAACCCGCTGCTTGTTGGTGGCGAAGCGTGGATCGTCCGCCCACTGCGGCTGCCCGGCCACCTCGGCGAACTTGCGGAACTGGCCATCGTTACCCACGGTGAGGATGAAGTTGCCATCCGCCGTCGGGAAGTCCTGGTAGGGCACGATATTCGGGTGGGCATTGCCCAGGCGCCGGGGTGGCGTGCCAGTGGTGAGGTAGTTCATCGCCTGGTTGGCCAGGCAGGCCACCTGCACATCCAGCAGCGCCATGTCGACGTGCTGGCCGACGCCGGTCTGGTCGCGATAGGCGAGGGCAGCCAGGATCGCCACCGTCGAATATAGCCCCGTCAGAATATCGGTCAGCGCCACGCCTACCTTCATGGGCCCTGCACCTTCCTCACCCTCCGGGCGCCCGGTCAGGCTCATCAGCCCGCCCAGGCCCTGGATCATGAAGTCGTAGCCGGCGCGCTTGGCATAAGGCCCGGTCTGGCCGAACCCCGTGATCGAGCAATAGATCAGCTTCGGGTTGACCGCCTTCAGGCTCTGGTAGTCCAGCCCATAGGCGGCCAGCCCACCGACCTTGAAGTTCTCGATGACGATATCCGACTTCGCCGCCAGCTCGCGCACCAGGCGCTGGCCTTCCGGCTGGGTGAAGTCGATGGTCACCGAGCGCTTGTTGCGGTTGGCCGACAGGTAGTAGGCCGCCTCGCTGGTGTTCTCGCCCTGGGCATCCTTGAGGAAGGGCGGCCCCCAGGAACGGGTGTCGTCACCCGTGCCCGGGCGCTCGACCTTGATCACGTCGGCCCCGAGGTCGGCGAGGATCTGGCCGGCCCAAGGCCCGGCCAGCACGCGCGAAAGGTCCAGCACCCGCAGATGGGATAGCGCACCCATGGCCTGGCTCCTCTATCAATAGAACGCCTGGATACCGGTCTGGGCACGGCCAAGGATCAGCGCGTGGATGTCGTGGGTCCCTTCGTAGGTGTTGACCACCTCGAGGTTGACCAGGTGACGGGCCACGCCGAACTCGTCGGAAATGCCATTGCCGCCCAGCATGTCGCGGGCCAGGCGGGCGATCTCCAGCGCCTTGCCACAGGAATTGCGCTTCATGATCGAGGTGATCTCCACCGCGGCGGTGCCTTCGTCCTTCATCCGGCCCAGGCGCAGGCAGCCCTGCAGGCCCAGGGTGATCTCGGTCTGCATGTCGGCCAGCTTCTTCTGGATCAGCTGGTTGGCCGCCAGTGGGCGACCGAACTGCTTGCGGTCCAGGGTGTACTGGCGGGCGGTGTGCCAGCAGGCTTCCGCCGCGCCCAGCGCGCCCCAGGAGATGCCATAACGGGCCGAGTTGAGACAGGTGAAGGGGCCTTTCAGGCCGCGCACCTCGGGGAAGATGTTCTCTTCCGGCACGAACACGCTGTCCATGACGATCTCGCCGGTGATCGAAGCACGCAGGCCGACCTTGCCATGGATCGCCGGAGCGCTCAGGCCTTCCCAGCCTTTCTCGAGGATGAAACCGCGGATGTCGCCGGCATCGTCCTTGGCCCAGACCACGAAGACATCGGCGATCGGGCTGTTGGTGATCCACATCTTGCTGCCGCTCAGGCGGTAGCCGCCGTCGACCTTGCGCGCGCGGGTGATCATCGAACCCGGGTCGGAGCCATGGTTGGGCTCGGTCAGGCCGAAGCAGCCGATCCACTCGCCGGTGGCCAGCTTGGGCAGGTACTTCTGTTTCTGCGCCTCGCTGCCGAATTCGTTGATCGGCACCATCACCAACGACGACTGCACGCTCATCATCGACCGGTAGCCGGAGTCGATACGCTCCACCTCACGGGCGATCAGGCCGTAGCACACGTAGTTCAGGCCGCTGCCGCCATATTCCGCCGGAATGGTCGCGCCAAGCAGGCCGACTTCGCCCATCTCGCGGAAGATCGCCGGATCGGTCTGCTCGTGACGGAAGGCTTCCATCACGCGCGGCGCCAGCTTGTCCTGGGCGAACTGATAAGCGCTGTCACGCACCATGCGCTCTTCTTCAGTGAGCTGCTGGTCGAGCAGCAGCGGGTCGATCCAGTTGAAGCTTGCTTTACCGGCCATGAGCGAATTCCTCGAAAAGTGGGAACAGGTTTCTCGTGCCTTGATCCTAGGCCTGATCGGCTGTCGGGACAAACGAGGATTGCGCACCGATTAGTGATATTTTCTCACTTCGAAAATCTGCAAATCGCCTTATTCGACGCTCGACAAGTGAGGTTGACGTACATGCGCCGCAAGATCCCCAGCACTACCGCCCTGGTCTGCTTCGAAGCGGCAGCCCGCCACGAGAGCTTTACCAAGGCCGCCCAGGAGCTGGCCCTGACCCAGGGCGCCGTCTGTCGGCAGATCGGTGGGCTGGAAAGCTTCCTCAATGTCGAGTTGTTCCGCCGCTCGCGCCGGGGCGTGAAACTGACCGAAGCCGGCCTGTCCTATAGCCGCCAGGTCGCCGCCCAACTGGACGCCGTGGAGCGCGACACCTTGTCGGTGATGCGCCAGCAGGGCGCCAACGTGATCGAACTGGCCGTGGTACCGACCTTCGGTACCCAATGGCTGCTGCCACGCCTGAAGGACTTCCAGCAGCGCCATCCCGAGGTCACCGTCAACCTCACCAACCGCACGCGCCCATTCCTGTTCGCCGACACCGCGTTCGATGCCGCCATCTATTTCGGTGACGCCGACTGGTCCGGCACCCAGTCCCACCGGCTGATGGGCGAAAACCCGCTGCCGGTGTGCAGCCCGGCGCTGCTGGGCGGACAGGGCACTCTCGAGGCCCAGCGCATCGCCGAGTTGCCGCTGCTGCAGCAGACCACCCGCCCCTATGCCTGGCGACAATGGTTCGACAGCCTGGGCATGAGCGTGGACCGAGACATGACAGGCCCGCGTTATGAACTATTCTCCATGCTGGCCCAGGCCGCCATGCATGAGATGGGCATTGCGCTGATCCCGCCGTTCCTGATCCAGCGCGAACTGGAAGAGGGCAGGCTGATGATCGCCAACCGCCATGCGCTGTCCAGTGCCAAGGCCTACTACCTGATGATTCCCGATCGCAAGGTAGAGTCCGCGTCGCTGCGAGCCTTCCGCGACTGGCTGGTGGAGCAGGCCCAGCGCTATACCGCGACACACCGAAGCGAAACCTCTGCCTGAGCGTTGTAGTCAATTATTTTAAACACCTACAGATATACGTATCTGTCGCAAATACGAAAACTGTTCAGGTCACTGTCAAAATCCTCTGCGCGCTAACAACCATGCGGCCTCCAGGGATTTTTTGCGACACTCACGAGTGCATTAGCGAAATCCCTGCAAAATTTTTCAAATTTTCCATTAATCTCCCAATAGCCCGTCCTTGATGGGCTGAAGCCGAATCGTTGCGACATACGGTCACAGGGTGACTTGTAGTTTTAAGATCGTTTCGTTTCAGAACCGGTTGAAGCTCCTCAGGTTCATCTGCAAAATGCTCCGCCCGCCCCGGATCAGGCGGGCCGCGTTCAACGGTCGGGCCAGTGCAACGTTGCGGGCTCGTCCGCGATTGCCGGTATCCACAACGATAAAAAGGTCACCGCAGGAGACAAAGTCGTGCACATTGGTGTTCCTCTCGAGACGCAGACGGGCGAGACGCGGGTCGCCGCCACCCCGGAAACCATCAAGAAGCTGGTTGGCCAGGGTCATCAGGTCACCGTCCAACGGGGGGCAGGGCTTCAGGCCAGCATTCCGGACAGTGCCTACGAGGCCGCAGGCGCCTCCCTGGGCAGCGCCGCCGATGCCTTCGGCGCGCAACTGGTGCTCAAGGTGGTCGCCCCCAACGACCAGGAGCTTGCCCAGATCAACAGCGGCAGCCTGCTGGTGGGCATGCTCAATCCGTTCAACGGCGAACTGATCGCCAAGATGGCCGAGCACGGCATCACCGCCTTCGCCCTCGAGGCCGCGCCACGCACCTCGCGAGCCCAGAGCCTCGACGTGCTGTCGTCCCAGGCCAACATCGCCGGCTACAAGGCGGTGCTGCTGGCCGCCCATCACTACCCGCGCTTCATGCCCATGCTGATGACCGCCGCCGGTACCGTGAAGGCTGCGCGCGTACTGGTGCTCGGCGCCGGTGTCGCGGGGCTGCAGGCGATCGCCACGGCCAAGCGCCTGGGCGCGGTGATCGAGGCATCGGACGTGCGCCCGGCGGTGAAGGAACAGATCGAATCCCTCGGCGCCAAGTTCATCGACGTGCCCTACGAGACCGACGAGGAGCGCGAATGCGCCGAAGGCGTCGGCGGTTACGCCCGCCCGATGCCCGCCAGCTGGATGCAACGCCAGGCCCAGGCAGTGCACGAGCGTGCCAAGCAAGCCGACATCGTCATCACCACGGCGTTGATCCCCGGGCGCAAGGCTCCGACCCTGCTCAGCGCCGAAACCGTGGCGCAGATGAAACCCGGCGCCGTGGTCATCGACCTGGCCGCCGCCCAAGGGGGCAACTGCCCGCTGACCGTGCCTGACCAAGTGGTAACCGAGCAGGGCGTGATCATCGTCGGCCCGACCAACCTGCCGGCCCAGGTACCCGCCGACGCCTCGGCGCTGTACGCACGCAACCTGCTGGACTTCATGAAGCTGCTGTTCGACAAGGACGGCGCGCTGGTGATCAACCTCGAAGACGACATCGTCGCCGCGTGCCTGATGTGCCGCGACGGCCAGGTCGTGCGCAAGAACGCCTAAGGAGCACGACAATGGAAGACATGCTGATCTCCCACGGGATCTACAACCTGATCATCTTCGTGCTGGCCATCTATGTCGGCTACCACGTGGTCTGGAACGTCACCCCGGCGTTGCACACCCCGCTGATGGCGGTCACCAACGCCATCTCGGCGATCGTCATCGTCGGCGCCATGCTGGCTGCCGCGCTGACGGTCACCCCGGCCGGCAAGCTGATGGGCACCTTGGCCGTGGCGCTGGCGGCGGTCAACGTGTTCGGTGGCTTCCTGGTCACCCGGCGCATGCTGGAAATGTTCAAGAAGAAAACCAAGAACGAGGCGCAGAAGTAAGTATGAGCATGAATCTGGTAACGCTTCTCTACCTCGTCGCCTCGGTCTGCTTCATCCAGGCGCTCAAGGGCCTGTCGCACCCGACCAGTTCGCGCCGGGGCAACGTGTTCGGCATGATCGGCATGGCCATCGCCATCCTCACCACGGTCGGCCTCATCTACAAGCTGGGCGCCGAGCTCGCGACGGCCGGCATCGGCTACGTGATCGTCGGCCTGCTGGTTGGCGGCACCGCCGGCTCGATCATGGCCAAGCGCGTGGAAATGACCAAGATGCCCGAGCTGGTCGCCTTCATGCACAGCATGATCGGCCTGGCGGCAGTGTTCATCGCCATCGCCGCGGTGCTCGAGCCGCAATCGCTGGGCATCGTCGCCAGCATGAGCGACCCGATCCCCACCGGTAACCGCCTGGAGCTGTTCCTCGGTGCGGCAATCGGCGCCATCACCTTCTCCGGCTCGGTGATCGCCTTCGGCAAGCTGTCGGGCAAGTACAAGTTCCGCCTGTTCCAGGGCGCACCAGTACAGTTCGCCGGCCAGCACAAGCTGAACCTCATCCTGGGCCTGACCACCATCGCCCTGGGCCTGCTGTTCACCTTCACCGGCCACTACAGTGCCTTCACCCTGATGCTGGTCCTGGCCTTCATCATGGGCGTGCTGATCATTATTCCGATCGGTGGCGCCGACATGCCGGTGGTAGTGTCGATGCTCAACAGCTATTCGGGCTGGGCGGCGGCCGGTATCGGCTTCTCGCTGAACAACTCGATGCTGATCATCGCCGGCTCCCTGGTCGGCTCCAGCGGTGCGATCCTCTCGTACATCATGTGCAAGGCGATGAACCGCTCGTTCTTCAACGTCATCCTCGGTGGCTTCGGCGCCGACGTCGACACGAGCGCAAGCGCAGGCTCGCAGGAACAGCGCCCGGTGAAATCCGGCTCGGCCGACGATGCCACCTTCCTGCTCAGCAATGCCGACAGCGTGATCATCGTCCCCGGCTACGGCCTGGCGGTGGCCCGCGCCCAGCATGCGCTCAAGGAGCTGACCGAGAAGCTGGTCCACAACGGCGTGAACGTGAAGTACGCGATCCACCCGGTGGCAGGGCGCATGCCCGGGCACATGAACGTGCTGCTGGCCGAGGCCGAAGTGCCGTACGACCAGGTGTTCGAAATGGAAGACATCAACGCCGAGTTCGGCCAGGCCGACGTGGTTCTGGTGCTGGGCGCCAACGACGTGGTCAACCCGGCGGCGAAGAACGATCCCAAGTCGCCGATCGCCGGCATGCCGATCCTCGAGGCGTTCAAGGCCAAGACCATCATCGTCAACAAGCGCTCCATGGCCAGCGGCTATGCGGGCCTGGACAACGAACTGTTCTACCTGGACAAGACCATGATGGTGTTCGGGGATGCCAAGAAGGTCCTCGAGGACATGGTCAAGGCTGTGGAATAAAAGAAGAAGGGCGGGGCGAGGGTTGCTTTGCAGCCTTCACCCACATGCCCATGCCCCCCCGGCGGACACATTCCCAGGATTCGCCACCGTTTATTGTTCCAGATCAACGGCTCTATTTCCGGCCTTCGCATTCGACCATGGTCGCGGGACGGCACCGGACGAAATCTCTAGACTGCGCTCCAGTAGCTTCAGTAGCCCGAGATAACAATCCATGTACCGTGATCGTATCCGCTTGTCCTCCCTGCACAGCAAGGTAATGAGTGCGGCTGACGCCGCTGGCCTGATCCAGGACGGCATGACCGTCGGCATGAGCGGCTTCACCCGCGCCGGCGAAGCCAAGGCCGTGCCCCACGCATTGGCCGAGCGCGCCAAGCAGTCGCCCCTGAAGATCAGCCTGATGACTGGCGCCAGCCTGGGCAACGACCTGGACAAGCAGTTGACCGAGGCTGGTGTCCTGGCCCGCCGCATGCCGTTCCAGGTGGACAGCACCCTGCGCAAGGCCATCAACGACGGCCAGGTGATGTTCATCGACCAGCACCTGTCGGAAACCGTCGAGCAGCTGCGCAACCAGCAACTGAAGCTGCCGGACATCGCGGTCATCGAAGCGGTGGCCATCACCGAGCAAGGCCACATCGTACCGACCACTTCGGTGGGCAACTCGGCCAGCTTCGCGATCTTCGCCAAGCAGGTGATCGTCGAGATCAACCTCTCGCACAACGCCAACCTCGAAGGCCTGCACGACATCTATATCCCCACCTACCGCCCGACCCGCACCCCGATCCCGCTGGTCAAGGTCGACGATCGCATCGGCAGCACCGCGATCCCTATCGACCCGGCGAAGATCGTCGCCATCGTCATCAGCGACCAGCCGGACTCGCCGTCCACCGTGCTGCCGCCGGACCACGAGACCCAGGCCATCGCCGATCACCTGATCGACTTCTTCAAGCGCGAAGTGGCCGCCGGCCGCATGACCAACCAGCTCGGCCCGCTGCAGGCTGGCATCGGCAGCATCGCCAACGCGGTGATGTGCGGCCTGATCGAGTCGCCGTTCGAAGACCTGACCATGTACTCCGAAGTGCTGCAGGACTCGACCTTCGACCTGATCGACGCCGGCAAGCTGCGCTTCGCCTCGGGCAGCTCGATCACCCTGTCGACCCGCCGCAACGCTGACGTGTTCGGCAACCTGGAGCGCTACAAGGACAAGCTGGTGCTGCGCCCGCAGGAGATCTCCAACCACCCCGAAGTGGTGCGTCGCCTGGGCATCATCGGTATCAACACTGCGCTCGAGTTCGACATCTATGGCAACGTCAACTCGACCCACGTCTGCGGCACCAAGATGATGAACGGCATCGGCGGCTCCGGCGACTTCGCCCGCAACGCTCACCTGGCCGTCTTCGTCACCAAGTCGATCGCCAAGGGCGGCGCGATTTCCAGCGTGGTGCCGATGGTCAGCCATGTCGACCATACCGAGCACGACGTCGACATCCTGGTCACCGAGCAAGGCCTGGCCGATCTGCGGGGCCTGGCACCACGCGAACGTGCCCGGGCGATCATCGACAACTGCGTGCACCCGGACTACCGCGCCGCATTGAACGACTACTTCGAGCGCGCCTGCCAGCGTGGTGGCCATACCCCGCATATCCTGCGCGAGGCCCTGAGCTGGCACGAGAACCTGGAAGAAAGCGGGCGCATGCTCGCCAGCTGAGCCAGTACCAGCCCCCTCTGAAAACCAGTGTGAGCTAGAGGGCTGCTTTGCAGCCCATCGCCAGCAAGCCGGCTCCCATAGGTTCACCACTGCCCTCAGCCCTGGTGGAGTACCTGTGGAAGCCGGCTTGCCGGCGATGGGGCCGGTACAGGCAAAAGCACGACAGTTGCTGCCCATGACTCTGTGGAAGCAGGCCTGCACAGTTCGAACAGCACATCCTCAAAAAACTGTTCTACTGTACCTATAATTTAGCGACCTCCCGCCTGACAAAATCCTGAATCCACTCATAAACGCACCAAATAAGTGCAGACCAGTACAGTTACGCCAAATTCGAGTGCAACAGCAGGGTTAAACAGTTAACTGGACCATCGCAATACTGTTGAACTGTATCTACTGTTCTGGACAGCAGAAGCGGATCATTGGCATCAGTTAAATCACTACCCAATGCCGCCACAAGCGGAAGGATGACACATCATGGAACGCACCCTGAGTTCCGGTCTGGTTTTCGAAAACAACGCTCAAAACGCCCACGCTTCGCTGCCTCTGCGCGCTCTGTCCACCCTGCTGCTGTGGCAGCGCCGCGTTTCCAGCCGCCGTCAGCTGGCTCGCCTGGACGCCCGCCTGCTGGCCGATGCCGGTATCAGCGAGTCGCAGCGCTACGAAGAGCTGAGCAAGCCGTTCTGGCGCTGAGCCTTGGTTCGCCGGGCTTGCCCGGCACCAAAGAATTCCAAGAACCCGCCACGGGAGACCGCGGCGGGTTTTTTGTCGCTTGCTTCAGGCCAAAAGGGGCTTCCGGTGGTGCCCGCGAAAAGATCACCGCGACAGGTACAGTTTTAATAAGATCTTAAAATTCCATAACAGTTATCACCCAACCTCACCATAAAACATCTGGAAACATCGCCGCGTGATACGCTTGGCTTACCAGCCTGGTAAATAGACACGTACCGCGACGAGCCGAACGAGCGTCCGATAACCAGAACCCCCTAGTGCAGGAGTCCATGACCATGTCCCGTAACCACCTGTTTGTTGGCGCCGCCCTGCTGTTGGCCCTGACCGGCACCGCCAACGCCTCCAGCTTCGTCGTCACCACTGACGCGGTCGTGCGCGGTGTCGCCGCCTCCACCGACGCCACCTCCGACCTGTCTTCGTCGCTGCGTGACGACAAGATCGTCCAGGCCGCCCGTGACGACGCCGCCAGCTTCGTCGGCAGCGAAGGCAGCATCCGGGGCGCGAAGCTGGAGAGCGCCTTCATCCATATCCGCCAGCAGATGCCGACCCTGCAGGCCAGCGACGCACAACTGGCCCAGGCCATCCTGGCGCTCTGAGCCTTCGCCGCAACGCCCGGATACGCTGGCCCTCGTCGGCGCATCCGGGGTAGCCTTCGCCGCCCGAGTCCATCGTTTACAGAAAGTCCATGCGTTATCTGTTGCCGTTGCTGTTCGCCCTCGCCGGCATGGGAAGCGCCCATGCCATGGATGTCACCACCCAGAGCCTGGTTGTCAGCGGCTACGTCACCAGCCAGGTGACCACCGCCCCGTTCGACCGCAAGCTGGTCATCCAGGCCCGCGACGACGCCGCGGCCTTCGTCGCCACCGACGGCCTGATCCGTGGCGCACGCCTGCAGGCAGCGCTGGATTCGCTGCGACGTGCCTACCCACATCACTCTGTCGGCGACCGTGAACTGGCCGAGGCCATTCTCGTCCAATGACTACACCTGACTCCCTGTATCTTTCGGAGATGCTCCATGCGTAAACCGCTGATCGCCGCCATCCTCGGCATGTTGTTGCTGGCCGACCTGGCCCAGGCACGAACCCTGGTGGCCACCAGCAACATCATCGTGCGCGCCTTCGGTCGCTCGATCGATTTCACCTCGGACACCACCACCTCCATCCGCGACGCCAAGGTCGTGCAGGAAGCCCGCGACGACGCGGCCAGCTTCGTCGCCAGCCACGGCGAAATCCGTGGTGCCCAGCTCGAGGCCGCGTTCAATGCCATTCGCCAGCGCGTCCCCGAAGCCCGCGACGCCAACGACCAGGTACTGGCCGAAGCCATCCTGGCGCTGTGAGACGCGTGCGTGCCTGGCTGCTCGGCTGCGCCCTGACGCTGCTCGGCACGCCCGCCCTGGCCGACCTACAGCTTGAGCTGCAGGCCCAAGGGCTCGACCCACGGCAACAGCATGCCACCCAGGCCTTGCTCGACGAGGCCCTGGGCAAGCTCCCGCCGCGCTTCAAGCAGCGACTGGACCGCCGCGTCCAGGTCAGTTGGAGCGAGCGCATGCCTGCCGACGCCTAC
Organism: Pseudomonas guariconensis; assembly: GCF_024127895.1. GTDB lineage: Bacteria > Pseudomonadota > Gammaproteobacteria > Pseudomonadales > Pseudomonadaceae > Aquipseudomonas > Aquipseudomonas guariconensis_B. The sequence goes on from NZ_JAMYBK010000017.1 coordinate 10,942, forward strand.
GGCCAGGCCTCGCTGGTTTCCACCCTGGAGCTGAACCGCCGCCTGCTTCCCGGGCTGGTGGACGGCAGCGCGGCCCGCGAACAGACCGGGCGCCCCCATGGCACCGTGCGCCAGGAGTTGCTGGCCACCGTGCTGCACGAACTGACCCACCTCTACGACCGCGCCCGTCTCTGGCCCGCCGGCGAGCGCCAGCTGATCGCCCGCTGCACGCGCCAGCAGGGCAGCCTGGGCAAGGTCGGCCTGCCAGAGCAGTGCCGTGGCCAGGCCGAACGGCGCTTCACCCTCAGCGACGATCCGCGCCTGCTCGACCTGGCCGGCTGGCCGCAATACGTCGGCCGCCGTGGCGAGCGCGAGCTGCACAACGGCCAGCTGGTGCGCAGCCCCGACAGCTACGAACTGAGCAGCCCGAAGGAGTTCATCGCGGTCAACATGGAGTACTTTCTCCTCGACCCGAGCTACGCCTGCCGCCGCCCGGCGTTGAACCAGTACCTGCGCGAGCATTTCGCCTGGGCACCGCCACAAGCCAGTTGCGCCAAGGGCTTGCCATTCCTCAATGCCGGCAACGATTTCGCGCGCCAGCCGCTGGGCGAGATCGACCCCGAGCGGGTCTACGAGGTCGACTACCTGCTGGCCGAGGCCAACCAGAACTGGGTCAGCCGCTGGGGCCACAGCATGCTGCGCCTGGTGATCTGCGCCCCGGGCCGGCCGCGCGGCCCGGATTGCCGGCTGGACCTCGACCAACACCTGGTGCTGTCGTACCGGGCCTTCGTCAACGACCTGCAACTGTCCAGCTGGGACGGTCTCACCGGCGCCTATCCGTCGCGACTGTTCGTCCTGCCCCTGGGCCAGGTGATCGACGAGTACACCAAGACCGAGCTGCGCAGCCTGGCCTCGATCCCGCTCAAGCTCAACCGCCAGGAGGTGGAAGGGCTGGTGCGCCAGGCCGCCGAGATGCACTGGAGCTATGACGGCAACTATTACTTCCTGTCCAACAACTGTGCGGTGGAGTCGCTGAAGCTGCTGCGCAGCGGCACTGCCAACCCGCGCCTCAACGACCTGGACAGCATCATGCCCAACGGCCTGCTGGAGGTGCTCAAGGGCCGTGGGCTGGCCGACACCAGCGTGCTCGACGACCCGCGCGAGGCCCTGCGCCTGGGTTACCGCTTCGACTCCTACCGCGATCGCTACCAGGCCATGTTCGAGGTACTGAAGCAGCAGTTGCCGATCAAGCAGGTGAAGGTCGAGGACTGGCTCGCCCTGGACGCCAGCGAACGCGGCACCTGGTTCCAGCAGGCCAACCTGCGCACCAGCGCCGCCTTGCTCCTGCTCGAGCAAGCCAGCCTGCGCCGCCAGTTGCTGCTGGCCCAGGACGAGGTCAAGCAGCGTTACCTGAACGCCCAGGCGCTGAAGGATGGCAGCATCGCCAAGGCCAACGAGACCTTGCAGCAGATGTTGGCCAACAGCGGCTTCCTCAGCCGCCCGGCGGAGCTGCTGGGCAGCAGCGGCTATGGCCTGCCCCAGCCGGACGAGCGCAAGCACCTGGAGCAGGTCAGCAGCGAGCGCCAGGCGCAACTGCTGCGCCTGAGTACCGATCTGGACAAGGAAGTGCGGGCCTTGCTCGAGCCTGAGCGGGCCAGGGAGATCGCCGCAGTGGAGGCCAATGTGCAGCAGATCGGCGAGCACCTGCGTGCATTGCACAAGGCGGCCGGGGGGCTGCAACTGCCCTGATGGCTGGGCTGCGGAGCGTCACGGGCTGCAAAGCGGCCCCAGACTCGCAGCGCCATCCCATCAGCCGCCTAAAGACGCTCCTCGGTCTCCCCAGGCAAGTCCTCATCCAGGTGCAGCCAGGGCAACCGGCTGCTGGTCCAGATATGCCGATGGGCCCGCACCCGCTGCGGATGATCCAGCGTCGCCACCGTCACATCGATGCTGTCCGGGCTGTGCGAGGTCACCAGGGCCACGTGCGCCCCGCACTGGCCACAGAAGTAACGGCTGCAGCTGGCCGGCGCCATATAGCACCTGGGCGTGCCCGCCAGCCACTGGAAGCCGGTGCGAGGCAGGGTGAGCCAGGTGACCACCAACCCGCCGCTGACCCGCCGGCAGATCGAGCAATGGCAATGGGCGACATCCGTCAGGTCACCCTCCAGGCGATAGCGCAGGGCGCCGCAATGGCAGCCGCCTTCTTGTACCTCCGGCATCGATATGACCTCCCGTCGCCTTGTCCCAGGCGAAAGCTGGCTGAAAGCTTTCGCCAATAGGATAGCCCCACTACCGGCGACAGACCGGTCAGCCAGGGCACCCGGAACATTCCGCGCCCGGCCCAATCGACAAAAACAATGGTGATACTGATGTCTTCCTGCAACCGCCTCCTCGCCGTACCCCATCCGCTATTCCATGCGCAGCGCCTGACGCGCTGATCCGCCCGAATCGACCCGCCTTTCGACGCGCCACGCCTGGAGTACCGCCATGCTGACCTTCCTCGGCTTTGCCATGGTCATCACCTTCATGTACCTGATCATGACCAAGCGCCTGTCGGCCTTGATCGCCCTGATCCTGGTACCGATCCTGTTCGCCCTGTTCGGGGGCTTCTACAGCCATATCGGCCCGATGATGCTCGAGGGCATCAGCAAGCTTGCGCCCACCGGCGTGATGCTGATGTTCGCCATTCTCTATTTCGCCCTGATGATCGACTCCGGCCTGTTCGACCCGGCCGTGCGCAAGATCCTCAAGCTGGTCAAGGGCGACCCGCTGAAAGTCTCGGTCGGTACCGCGGCGCTGGCCCTGGTGGTCTCGCTCGACGGTGACGGCGCCACCACCTACATGATCTGCTGCGCGGCCATGCTGCCACTGTACAGCCGCCTGGGGATGAGCCCGCGGATCATGGCCGGCCTGATCATCCTGGCCGGCGGGGTGATGAACATGACCCCCTGGGGCGGCCCCACGGCCCGCGCGGCCAGCGCGCTGCACGTAGACCCGTCGGACATCTTCGTGCCAATGATCCCGGCCATGGTGTTCGGTGTCCTGGCGATCCTGGGCATCGCCTACATGTACGGCAAGCGTGAGCGGGCCCGCCTGGGCGAATTGCACCTGCCCACCGACGACATCGACCACAGCGAGATCAGCGTGTCGCAGTTCCCCGAGGCACGTCGGCCCAAGCTGATCTGGTTCAATGGCGCCCTGACCGCCGCCCTGATGGTCGCGCTGATCGCCGGCGCGCTGCCGTTGCCGGTGCTGTTCATGATCGCCTTCAGCATCGCCATGATCGTCAACTACCCGTGCCTGCAGCAGCAGAAGGACCGCATCGCCGCCCATGCCGGCAGCGTCCTGGCGGTCACCGGCCTGATCTTCGCCGCGGGCATCTTCACCGGCATCCTGTCTGGCACCGGCATGGTCGAGGCCATGTCCAAGAGCCTGCTGTCGGTGATTCCCGAGGCGCTCGGGCCGTACCTGGCCGTGATCACCGCGATCGTCAGCATGCCGTTCACCTTCTTCATGTCCAACGATGCGTTCTACTACGGCGTCCTGCCGGTCCTGTCGGAAGCGGCTAGCCACTACGGCATCAGCCCGGTGGAGATGGCCCGTGCATCGATCGTCGGGCAACCGGTACACCTGCTGAGCCCCCTGGTACCCTCCACCTACCTGCTGGTGGCCCTGGCCGGCATCGAGTTCGGCGACCACCAGCGCTTCACCCTCAAGTGGGCAGTGCTGGTGTGCCTGTGCATAATGCTCGCCGCACTGCTCATGGGGATTTTCCCGTTGTTCAGCAGTCTGTAAGACAAGCCCAAACCGCGATGCGCCCCGAGCCCGGGCGCATCGCCTCTATCGTTCGAAGGAATACACATGGAATGGCTGACCAGCCCGGAAATCTGGGTTGCCTTTTTCACCCTCACGGCACTTGAGATCGTCCTCGGTATCGACAACATCATCATGATCTCGATCCTGGTCAGCCGCATGCCCAAGCACATGCAGCCACGCACCCGGATCTTCGGCCTGGCCCTGGCCATGGTCACGCGCATCCTGCTGTTGCTGTCGATTACCTGGGTGATGCGCCTGACCGACGACCTGTTCGTCGTGCTCGAGCAGGGCATCTCCGGGCGCGACCTGATCCTGTTCTTCGGTGGCCTGTTCCTGCTGTGGAAGAGCTCCCAGGAGATCTACCACGGCCTGGAAGGCGAGGACGAGAGCCCGGAAGCGCCCAAGGGCGCCGGTGGCCAGTTCTTCTACACCATCATCCAGATCGCCATCATCGACATCGTATTCTCCCTGGACTCGGTGATCACCGCCGTGGGCATGGTCTCCCACGTGCCGGTGATGATCGCCGCGATCATCGTCGCGGTGCTGGTGATGATGCTCTGCGCCGGCACCATCAGCGACTTCATCGACAAGCACCCGTCGCTGAAGATGCTCGCCCTGTCGTTCCTGATCGTGGTCGGTACCGTGCTGATCGCCGAATCCTTCGACGTGCACGTGCCCAAGGGCTACGTCTACTTCGCCATGGCGTTCTCCCTGGCGGTGGAGGCGATCAACATCCGCATGCGCACGGCCATGGCGCGCAAAGAGGGCAAGGAGCACGAGCCGGTGAAACTGCGCAAGGACATCCCGGGTCAATAAGATCAGGACGCGCAAGAAAGAAGGCCCTCCGGGGCTAATGTCAGTCAGTCAAGCGGCGCTTTGTCATTTTTGGGGCTACCTTGCAGCCCATCGCCGGCAAGCCGGCTCCCACAGGGACCGCGGCGACCACACATGATGCGGTTTGCACGGACAGTGTGGGAGCCGGCTTGCCGGCGATGGGGCGCGAAGCGGCCCCAAATGACAACTGAACGTCTTAACTGACCGGCATTGCCCTCCGGGGCCTTCTTTCATTCATGCCCGCCACAGGGCTTGTAGCAGTGGGCCGGGGCCCGCGACGAAATGTTTCAAATATGTTTCAGCCATGCCAAGCTGGCGGCAAGTCCGCAAAACAACTAAAGCTTGAGTGAGCACGGGGCAAACCCGCCTCACGGCTTCACCCGTTGGCCCCATGCTGGGGCGAAGGCATTAGGGGGGCCTCGAAACATGCTGACCCTGCTCAACCTGCTCTCCGCCGTGGCCCTGCTGGTCTGGGGCACGCACATCGTGCGAACCGGCATCCTGCGGGTCTATGGCTCCAACCTGCGCCGGGTGCTCAGCCAGAACATGAGCAAGCGCCCGCTGGCCTTCATCGCCGGCATCCTGGTCACCGCGCTGGTGCAGAGCAGCAACGCCACGGCCATGCTGGTGACGTCGTTCGTCGGCCAGGGCCTGATGGCCATGACCCCGGCCCTGGCGATCATGCTCGGTGCCGATGTCGGGACGGCGCTGATGGCCCGGGTACTGACCTTCGACCTGTCATGGCTGTCGCCGTTGCTGGTCTTCCTCGGAGTGATCTTCTTTCTTTCGCGCAAGCAGACCCGCGCTGGCCAGCTCGGCCGCGTGGGCATCGGCCTGGGCCTGATCATCCTGGCCCTGGAGCTGATCGTCCAGGCGGCCACGCCGATCACCCATGCCCAGGGCGTGAAGGTCCTGTTCGCCTCCCTGACCGGCGACATCATGCTCGACGCCCTGGTCGGGGCCTTGTTCGCCCTGGTGTCCTATTCCAGCCTGGCCGCCGTGCTGCTCACCGCCACCCTGGCCGGTGCGGAAGTCATCAGCCTGCCGGTGGCCATCGGCCTGGTGGTCGGCGCCAACATCGGCAGCGGCCTGCTGGCCTTCCTCACTACCAGCATGCAGAACGCCGCGGGCCGACGGGTGGCACTGGGCAGCCTGCTGTACAAACTGATCGGCCTGGTGCTGGTGATCCCGGTGCTGCACCCGCTGGTGGATTGGATGGACTCGCTGAGGTTCAGCCCGCAGGAGCTGGTGATCGGCTTCCACTTGCTCTACAACACCCTGCGCTGCCTGATCATGCTGCCCACGGTCAAGCCCATGGGGCGCCTGTGCAACGCCTTGCTGCCGGAGCGCGAGAACGGCAACGGCCAGATCCGGCCACGCCACCTGGACGCCTCCGCCCTCGACACACCGAGCCTGGCCCTGGCCAACGCCGCGCGCGAGACCCTGCGTCTGGGGGACATCGTCGACAGCCTGCTCGAAGCCATGCTGGGTGCCCTGCGCGGCACCCAGACCGCCATGCCGCAGCAGGTACGCGCCTTGGTCGAGGATGCCGAAGCCCTGTACAGCGCCATCAAGCTGTACCTGGCGCAGATGTCGCGGGAGGATCTCAGCGAACAGGACAACCGGCGCTGGGCCGAGATCATCGAGCTGGCGATCAACCTCAAGCTCGCCAGCGACCTGATCGAGCGCATGCTGCGCAAGGTCCAGCAGCAAAAAACCTCCCAGCGCCGCGAGTTCTCCCAGGTCGGCCTGGAGGAACTGACTGGCCTGCAGGAGCAGTTGCTGGCCAACCTGCGCCTGGGTCTGTCGGTGTTCCTCAGCGCCGATCCGCAGAGCGCCCGCCTGCTACTACGCGAGAAACGCCGCTTCCGCGCCCAGGAGCGACGCCTGGCCCACGCCCATGTCAGCCGTTTGCAACGCAAAGTGGTGCAAAGTATCGAGACCAGTTCGCTACACTTGGAGCTGATCGCCGACATGAAGCGGTTGAACTCTTTGTTCTGCAGCAGTGCCTATGTGGTACTGGGCGGCGCGGACACGGGCGGGCTTCTGCTCGACAGCGTGCCGGACGAAGCCCGCCTGTCCTGATCCCGCGTACCTGGAGACCCGAGCTCGCCCATGCGTTGCCTGATGTTCGTTTGCCTGCTGTTGTGCAGCCTGCCCACGTTCGCCCTCGATCGCTCCCGGGTCGAAGGGTATCTATTGCCCAACGGCCTGCAGGTGATCCTCAAGTCGGGCTACGAGCGCGACCATGTGGCGATCCGCCTGGTGGTGGGGGTTGGCCTGGACGATTTCGACTGCGACCAGCGGGAGCTGCCACATCTGCTCGAACACCTGCTGTTCAGCGGCATCGACGCCAGCGGCGAGGGCGGCCTGGAAGAGCGCATGCAGGCACTGGGCGGGGAGTGGAACGCCTACACCAGCAGCGCCGACACCACCTTCGTCGTCGAGGCGCCGGCGCGTAACCAGCGCAAGGTCCTCGACCTGCTGCTGGCGGCGATCCGCGACACACGTATCGATGGCAAGGCCCTGGCCACGGCGAAGAAGATCATCGAACGCGAGGACGGCGGCCACTACGGCCACCTGCAGCGCTGGCTCGACCGCCAGGACATCGGCCACCGCGCCAGCGACCAACTGGCCGTGGAACTGGGCCTGAAGTGCCCGGAGCGCTCCAACCTCGACGACATGACCCTGGAGCAGGTCCAGGCACTGCGCGAGCACTGGTATGCCGCCAACAACATGACCCTGATCGTCGTCGGCGGCCTCGACCGCCTGCTGCCGGCCTACCTGGAGCGCACCTATGGCGAGCTGCCGGCCGTGGAGCCAGGCGAGCGGCGCAGCCTGGAAAGCATCAGCCGCCAGGCCGAACAGCGCCGCGACCTGACCCGCGGCTGGCTGGGCGACAGCGTCAAGCTGCACTGGCTGTTCATCGAGCCGGTGCTGGACAACGCCCACGACCAGACCCTCGACCTGCTCTCGCGCTACCTGGACTGGGCCCTGTACGACCAGTTGCGCCTGCGCCATGGCCTGTCCTATGGGCCCTCGGTGCAACGCGAAAGCTTTGGCGACCGGGGCATGCTCAGCCTCAATGCCGACCTCGAGCGGCAGGACATCGACGAAGCGGTCAAGGTCATGCAGCAGTTGTTCGACCACCTGCGCAAGAACGGCCTGGACCCGGACACCTTCGCGCGCCTCAAGGAAGCAGCCATCGCCCGCGAAAGCTGGACCACCCAGGGTAACAGCGCCCTGGCCGACTACTACTGGGGTGCGTTGAACGACTACACCGACGGGCGCTTCGCCGACCCGGTCCGCAAGCTGCGCCAGGTCAGCCTCAAGCAGGCCGACGAAGCCCTGCGCACGCTGCTCGACGACCCAGGCTACCTGCGTATCGAAAAACCGCTGCTCGGCTACGACGAACTCTACGGCTTGCTGGCACTGCTGCTGGGCCTGGTCCTGGCCGCCGGGCTGCTGCGCCGTCGCCGCCACCCGACGCCACGCTCCAGCGGCGCTACACGCCAGCCCTGATTCAGCGGTATCCTGTAGCCATCATCCGGCCCTTTCACGGCGGTTCGGCGCCCCGACGTGCCCGCTCCCACAGGATTCGTGCCAGGCTTTGCGCAAGCCTGTGGGAGCAGGCTCGTCCTGCGACCGAGCCAGAACCGGCACCTAAATCTCTCTGTCTATCAGCCCCATGCCTCCGATACCCAATTTCATCCTGCGCGTGATCGAACTGCTCAAGCGCTACCCCGGCATCATCGCGCTCTGCGGCTTTCTCTCTGGCATCGGCAGCTTCATCCTGGTCGACCGCCAAGCCGGCCTGGCCAGCTGGATCGCCATCGTCATGCTGGTCAGCTGGGTCTGGCTGATGCTGGAAAACACCCTCACGGGCCTGTTCGCCCGAGCCTTCAAGCGCGAGATCCCGCAACCGCTGCTGCGCTACGCGACGCAGATGATCCACCAGGAAAGCCTGTTCTTCGTCCTGCCGTTCTTCTTCATCACCACCACCTGGAACAGCGGGCAACTGGTCTTCACCGGCCTGCTCGGCGCTGCGGGGCTGATCTCGATCATCGACCCGCTGTACTACAAGTGGCTGGCGCCCCGGCGCTGGCTGTTCCTCGCCCTGCACACCCTGACCCTGTTCGCCGCGCTGCTCACGGCGCTGCCGATCATCCTGCACCTGACCACGGCGCAGAGCTTCAAGCTGGCCCTGGTCGCCGCCATGGCGCTGTCCTTCCCCAGCCTGGCCAGCAGCTTCCCGATCAACACCTGGCGCCGCGGCGTGGCTCTGGTGCTGGTGACCCTGGCAGTCGGCGGCGGTGGCTGGTTGCTGCGTTCCTGGGTGCCGCCGGCCACCTTGTGGATGACCGAGGTGGCCGTCAGCACCGAAGTGCAGAACCGCCAGCCGGGCGACTCTCTGGAGGAAGTCGCTGCCAGCCGCATCCGCAGCGGCGGCCTGTATGCCTATACCGCGATCAATGCCCCGCGCGGCCTCAACGAACGCATCTACCACGTGTGGCAGCTCGATGGTAAAGAGGTGGATCGCATCGCCTTGGATATCCACGGCGGACGCAAGGAAGGCTACCGGGCCTGGACGCACAAGCAGAACTTCCCGCCCAACCCGGTGGGCAAGTGGCAGGTGAGGGTGCTGACCGAGGATGGGCAGGTGATTGGCGTGTTGCGCTTCAGGGTGGTGGACGATGCACCTGCACAGTAGCCCGAGGGCACCGCTGAACCTGTCTGGGAGCCGGCTTGCCGGCGATAGGCTGCGAAGCAGCCCCAAATGCCGCCATTACGCTATGATCTGACTCGATGCCTCGCGCCCGGTCAAATGCATGGAGCCTATGACAACCCCCAGCGCCACCCTGGACACCAGTAGCCAACCGGCCTGCTTGCGTATCGCCGGCGACTGGACCCTGGCCCACTACGCCAGCCTCAAGCGCGAGAGTGAGCGCCTGCGCCCGCAATACGGCGACGACACGGTCGCCGACCTCAGCCAGCTGGGCCGCCTGGACACCGCCGGCGCCTCGCTGCTGGCCGAACTGCTCGGTGCCGAACGCCTGTCGCGCTGCACCGGCGACCTTCCCGACGCCAGCCGCGCCCTGCTCAAGAACGTCTACTGTTCGGTGCAGGACTACTGCATCCCGGTCAAGGCGCCGGAACGCACAGTGCTGCTGCAACTGCTCGAGCGCATCGGCCGGGCCGTCGATACCCTCTGGCAGGACACCCGGCAACTGCTCGGCTTCATCGGCCTGATCCTCGAGACACTGCTGCGACGCGCCTTGCAGCCGCATCGCTGGCGGGTCACGCCGGTGGTTGCGCACATCGAGCAGACAGGCCTCGATGCCGCGCCGATCGTGGCCTTGCTCACTTTCTTGGTGGGCGCGGTGGTGGCCTTCCTCGGCGCCACGGTACTGGCCGACTTCGGCGCGAGCATCTTCACCGTCGACCTGGTTGCCTTCTCCTTCCTGCGCGAATTCGGCGTGCTGCTGACCGCCATCCTCATGGCCGGCCGCACTGCCAGCGCCTTCACCGCGCAGATCGGCTCGATGAAGGCCAACGAAGAGGTCGACGCCATCCGCACCCTGGGCCTGAACCCCATCGAGCTGCTGGTGGTGCCGCGGGTCCTGGCCCTGCTGATCGCCCTGCCGCTGCTGACCTTCGTCGCGATGCTCTGCGGGATCATCGGCGGCGCGGTGGTCTGCGCCCTGTCGCTGGATATCTCACCAGCCATGTTCCTCTCGCTGTTGCAGAGCGACATCGGCGTGCAGCACTTCCTGGTAGGCCTGGCCAAGGCACCGTTCTTCGCCTTCCTGATCGCCGCCATCGGCTGCCTGGAAGGCTTCAAGGTCAGCGGCAGCGCCGAATCGGTGGGCGCGCATACCACCTCCAGCGTGGTCCAGTCGATCTTCGTGGTCATCGTGCTGGATGCGGTGGCCGCGCTGTTCTTCATGGAGATGGGCTGGTGAACGGCACGCGCGAGAAAGTGATCGAGGCGCGGGGCATCTGCAACCGCTTCGGCAGCCAGGTTGTCCATGAAAACCTCGACCTGGACCTGTATCGCGGTGAGATCCTCGCCGTGGTCGGCGGCTCGGGCAGCGGCAAGTCGGTGCTGCTGCGCAGCATCGTCGGCCTGCGGCGGCCCAACGAAGGGCAGGTCAAGGTGTTCGGCCAGGACCTGGCCCAGGCCAGCGATACCCAGCGCTCGCGGGTGGAGCGGCGCTTCGGCGTGCTGTTCCAGAAGGGCGCGCTGTTCTCTTCGCTGACCGTGACCGAGAACGTCGCCCTGCCACTGATCGAGCATGCCGGGCTGTCCCGCCCGGACGCCGAACACCTGGCGGGGGTCAAGCTGGCCCTGGCCGGCCTGCCGATTTCCGCTGCCGACAAGTACCCATCGTCGCTGTCCGGCGGCATGGTCAAGCGCGCCGCCCTGGCCCGGGCCCTGGCCCTGGACCCGGACATCCTGTTCCTCGACGAGCCCACCGCTGGCCTCGACCCGATCGGCGCCGCAGCCTTCGACCAGTTGATCCTGACCCTGCGCGACGCCCTGGGCCTTTCGGTATTCCTCATCACCCACGACCTGGACACGCTCTACACCATCACCGACCGGGTCGCGGTACTGTCGCAGAAAAAGGTGCTGGTGGCCGCCCCCCTGGCACAGGTCGAGCAGACCGACGACCCCTGGATCCACGAATACTTTCACGGCCCGCGCGGGCGGGCGGCCGAAGACGCCGCCCGCCGTGCGGAGCAGGAGCGCTGAAGATGGAAACCCGAGCTCATCACGTCCTGATCGGCCTGATCACCGTCCTGGTGGTGGCCGGCGCCATGCTGTTCGGCCTGTGGCTGGCCAAGTCCAGCGTCGACGACACCTTCAAGGACTACGAAGTGGTGTTCAACGAAGCGGTCTCGGGCCTGTCACGCGGCAGCACGGTGCAGTACAACGGCATCAAGGTCGGTGATGTCACCACCTTGCGCCTCGACCCGCAGGACCCACGCCGGGTACTGGCGCGCATCCGCCTGAACGCCGATACACCGGTCAAGCAGGACACCCAAGCCAAGCTGACCCTGGCCGGCGTCACCGGCAACGCCTTCATCCAGCTCAGTGGTGGCACGCCGCAAAGCCCGGAACTCAAGGGCAAGGGAGGCCAGTTGCCGGTGATCGTCGCCTCGCCATCGCCCATTTCGCGGCTGCTCAACGACAGCAGCGACCTGGTGACCAACATCAACCTGCTGCTGCACAACGCCAATCAGATGTTCTCCGAAACCAATATCGACCGCCTGGGCAACACCCTGGCGAACCTCGAGCAAACCACCAGCGCCTTCGCCAACCACAAGGGCGGCATCGCCCAGGCCATCGAGCAACTGGCCGAGGTCGGCAAGCAGGCCAGCGCCACCCTGGCCGAGACCCAAACGCTGATGCACGACGCCAACGCCTTGCTGGGCAGCGAAGGCAAGCAGGCGATCGGCAGCGCCGAGCAGGCCATGCAGTCCCTGGCCGAAAGCACCGCGACCATCAACGCCCTGCTCAAGGATAACCGCCAAGCCCTCGACGACGGCGCCCAGGGCCTGAACCAGCTGGCCCCGGCGATCCGCGAGCTGCGCGAAACCCTCAACGCCCTGAAGGGTATCTCCCGGCGCCTGGAGGCAGACCCAGGCGGCTACCTGCTGGGCCGCGACAACAACAAGGAGTTCCAGCCATGAAACGGTCGCTGCGCCTGCTCGCCCTGACAGCCTCCCTGGGCCTGGCCACGGCCTGTTCGATCCTGCCGCAAAGCGAGCCGGTGGACATCTATCGCTTGCCGGTGAGCCAGGCCAACGGCAACCAGGCGCCGCTGGACTGGTCGCTGCGCCTGAACAAGCCACTGGCCAGCGAAGCCCTGGCCGGGCCGCGCATCGCCGTGATTCCCCAGGGCGACGTCATCAGCAGCTACAAGGGTGCGCGCTGGAGCGACCCGGTGCCGCTGTTGCTGCGCAACCGCCTGCTCGACGGTTTCCAGCGCGACGGCCGGGTACAGCGCCTGAGCGCGGACGACAGCAACCTGCAGGCCGACTTCGAGCTGGTCGGCGAGTTGCAGGCGTTCCAAAGCGAGTACCGGGCCGGGGGCGTAGAGGTGCTGATCCGCTATGACGCACGGCTGGTCCAGGGCCGCAGCCAGCGTATCCTGGCCAGCCGCCGCTTCGAGGTGCGCCAGCCGCTGGGCGACAGCCAGGTGCCAGCGGTGGTCGCCGGCTTCGGCAGTGCCAGCGACCAGTTGGTGGGACAAGTGGTGGCCTGGACCATCGCCCAGGCCGGCCAGGCTCAGGCGAAGAACCAGTAGCAGACGAAGATCGCCGCGATCACCCCGGATAGCTCGGCGAGCAGGGCACAACCCACGGTGTGGCGCACACGCTGGATGCCCACCGCGCCGAAGTACACCGCCAACACGTAGAAGGTGGTTTCGGTGCTACCCTGGATGGTCGCCGCCACCAACGCGGGGAAACTGTCGACGCCGTGGGTCTGCATGGTCTCGATGAGCATGGCCCGCGCCGCGCTGCCGGAGAACGGCTTGACCAGCGCGGTCGGCAGGCCCTCGACGAAACGGGTATCCATGCCCATCCATTCCACCGCATGGCGGATGCCGTCCAGCGCCAGCTCCAGGGCCCCGGAGGCGCGCAGCACGCCGACCGCGCAGAGCATGGCCACCAGGTACGGCAAAAGGCTCTTGGCCACGTCGAAACCTTCCTTGGCGCCTTCGATGAAGGCCTCATAGACCTTGACCCGTTTCAGCGCACCGATCACCAGGAACAGGATGATCACGCCAAACAGCGTCAGGTTGCCGAGGATCGACGAGAGGCTGGCCAAGGCCGCCGCCGACAGGGTGCCGAGGAGAGCCATGAAGCCGCCCAGCAGCAGGGCGCCGGGGATCAGGTAGGCGAGTACCACCGGGTCCCACAGGCGCAGGCGCTGCATCACCGCCACCGACAGCAGGCCGACCAGGGTCGAGCAGCTGGTGGCCAGGAGGATCGGCAGGAACACCAGGGTCGGGTCGGTCGCGCCCTGCTGGGCGCGGTACATGAAGATGGTCACCGGCAGCAGGGTGAGCGACGATGCGTTGAGCACCAGGAACAGGATCTGCGCGTTGCTCGCCGTGCTGCTGCTCGGATTGAGCTCCTGCAGGGCGCGCATGGCCTTCAGGCCGATGGGCGTGGCGGCGTTGTCCAGGCCCAGGCCGTTGGCGGCGAAGTTCATGGTGATCAGGCCCAGGGCCGGATGGCCGGGCGGGACCTCGGGCATCAAGCGGGCGAACAGCGGGCCCAGGACCTTGGCCAGCCATTCGACGATTCCGGCCTGCTCGGCGATCTTGAGAAAGCCCAGCCAGAGGGTGAGGGTGCCGAACAGCAGGACCATGACCTCCACGGACAGCTTGGCCATGGCGAAGATGCTCTCGACCATCGCGGCGAAGATGCCGGCATTGCCGCCGACCAGCCATTGGGCCAGGGCGGAAATGGCCGCCACCAGGAAAAAGCCGAGCCAAAGGCCGTTGAGCATCCGTGTGTTCCCCCTGAAAAATGCCCCGAATGATAACGCATGCCGGTCGGTTGAGCGGGCTTGCCGGGCGAATGCGTCGGTACAGACGACAAAAAGCCCCGACAAGTCGGGGCTCTTCGGTGCAACGCAGCAGGGTCAGCGCTTGGCGGTCTCGCCCACCATCACGGTTTCCCGCTTGCCCGCGGCCTGCATCAGCGAGCTGTAGTACTGCTCGCCCTTGGCCGCATCGTACATGCCTTCCCAGCGCGCGATGACCAGCGCGGCCAGGGCGTTGCCGATCACGTTCAAGGCGGTACGGGCCATGTCCATGATGCGGTCGACACCGGCGATGAAGGCCAGGCCTTCCAGCGGGATGCCCACGCTGCCCAGGGTCGCCAGCAGTACCACGAAGGAAACGCCCGGCACGCCGGCGATGCCCTTGGAGGTGACCATCAGGGTCAGCACCAGCAGCAATTGCTGGCCCAGGGACAGGTCGATGCCATACAGCTGGGCGATGAAGATCGCCGCGATGCTCTGGTACAGGGTCGAGCCGTCGAGGTTGAAGGAGTAGCCAGTCGGTACCACGAAGCTGCAGATCGACTTCGGCGCACCGTACTTCTCCATCTTCTCGATCACACGCGGCAGCACGGTTTCCGAGCTGGAGGTGGAGTACGCCAGGATCAACTCGTCCTTCATGATGCGCATGATCTTGATGACCGAGAAGCCGAATATCCGCGCCACCAAGCCCAGCACCATGAAGGCGAAGAAGGCGATGGCGAAGTACACCAGCAGCACCAGCTTGGCCAGCGGCAGCAGCGAGGCGAAGCCGAAGTTGGCGACGGTGGCGGCGATCAGGGCGAACACACCGATCGGTGCGTAGTTCATGATCATGTGGGTGACCTTGAACATGGTCTCCGACACAGCCTGGAAGGTACGTACCAGCGGGTCGCGCAGCTCCGCCTGCAGGCTCGACAGGCCCAGGCCGAACATCACCGAGAAGAAGATGATCGGCAGCATCTCGCCACGCATCAGCGCCGCGAAGATGTTCGACGGGATCAGGTTGAGCAGGGTCTCGATGAACGCGTGCTCATGCTGCACTTCGGCCGCGGTGGCCTGGTACTTGGAGATATCGACGGTGCCCAGGGTGCTCATGTCGATGCCGGCACCCGGATGGAACAGGTTGGCCAGGACCAGGCCGACGACGATGGCGATGGTGGTCACCACTTCGAAGTAGATGATGGTCTTCAGGCCGATGCTGCCCAGTTTCTTCGCGTCGCCTACCCCGGCGATGCCCACGATCAGCGACGAAATCACGATCGGGACGACGATCATCTTGATCAGGCGAATGAAGATGTCGCCGGCGGGCTGGAGGACGTTGCTGATCCACCATGCCTTTTCTGCACTGAAATGATTAAGCAGCGCGCCGACTGCAACGCCGAGTACCAGACCGATGACGATCTGCCAGGCGAGGCTTAGTTTTGCCTTCTTCATGTCATTCCCCTTTGTTCTAGTGGTCACGGGCACCAACCGGAAAAGCGCGTTGCAGAGCCGTTTCCAGCCCATATGTCAGCGTTTTGCTTCCGTTCGGCGGCTCCATGGAAGGACACCGCAAGCGAGCGACACGGCGCTCGGGTCAGCGAAAAAGGCGGCAACTATTGCGATGCAAAAGGGGGCAGTCTAATGCCGGAAACGAGTAGCCCATGCCGAATCGGCATGATACTTCCAGAGGAAATCGGGCATCAGAAGAGGTTGTCTTTTCTGCGTTCGGATTTCCGAACAAGACCAAAGCGCCATTTTTCGGCAGATTTGGCTGCACCCATTCGAGGGTGTGAACGGCCTGTTCGACAATCCGAATGGCCAAAATCGCCCCCGTCGGGGACGGTAGGGGATCGAAAAAAATTTCGATGTACGGTCGAGACAAAATGTGTCTCGGGGCAATTTCGCTTTTTTCCGTAGGAAGGCGTGCGGATCGAAAGAGGATCTTGTCGAGGGAAAGGGTGGGAGAAACGTGGATGCCTTCTTTATATAGAGGTACCTCGGAAGCCAGGCCCGAGCCCATGCCCATCCGACACGGTCGGCCTGAAGCTTCCGACGTCACCTTCACCTGACCCGGCCCATCGCGGAGGCACTCCCTGTACCCCTAGGCCACTCCGGTCCTGCAACAACCAGAACGGCCCGGCCCCTTGGTCATGCGCCATCCCTCCTCGGGGCGGCGCATCATAGAAGCCGGAAAGCGGGAAAAGTTCGGCTTCTACAGCGTTACAACGCGCGAGCTTCGGTCAGTACCACTTCGGGTCGCGCTTGAGCTGCTCGCGCAGCATGGCCTTCATGCCGTCGTCCGGATCACCCAGCCAGCGGTATTGCGCATGGCGGGTGGGCGACTTGTCCGAGGGCAGGCCCTCCGGGACTTCCACGAGCATCCCGTAGGCGTCGTCCTTGTCCCAACTGAACGCCACGATCAGGCGTTTGTAGGTGCAATTGTTCTCCGATTCGCACAAAGGCCCGACCAGATACCGGTCGCCATCCTCGGTGACCGCCGACATCTGCTCCTGCGAACTGCCGGTGAGGTTGATCACCCAATCGGGCAGCCGCTCTTCGCCCTCGAGGGTGTCCTGCCAGGTTTCCCGGTACTCGGGGTCCGTACCCAGCAGCTGATTGACCCGGACCTGGCCGTCATTGGCCGCCATCGCCGCCGCGCCACCGCCCACTAGCAGAGCGGTAGCCAGGGCTGTGCAAAGCATCCTGCGCATGTTCAACCCCTGCCACGTCCGAAGAAGAAGGAAGCCACGAACAGGACCAGGAAGATGATGAAGAGGATCTTCGCGATACCAGTGGCGGCGCCGGCGATACCACCGAAGCCCAGCACGGCGGCGACAATGGCGATGATCAGGAAAGTGATGGCCCAACTCAGCATGATGGTTCTCCTTTCTTTTCGAAATCAGCCTGGCGTGGCGCTCAGAACACCCAGCGCTCCTGGGGTGCGACGCGCTCCAGGGTGGCAGGGGACGCCTTTGCCGCCGGCAGCGGCTCGGTCGCCCTCACCAGGGTATTGGCACGGTTCGCCTGGATCTGCGCCAGCAGCGCGGTCTGCGCCGCCACCTGCTCGGCCAGCCGGGAGGTCTGCCAGCTGTAGTAGAACTGGCCAGCGGCCAGGGTCAGCAGCAGCGCCAGCCCGAGGTACAGGCACTGGCGCAGGGGCAGTGCGGTAGTCTGCGAGCGGTTGACGGATGGGCGGTTCATGCCAGCTCCTCCTGCTGTGTTTTTATTCGAACCTGCCCAGGAAGTTGCAGCCTGCATGCCAGCCTTGGCCATCTGTAAAATTCCTTTTAAAACAAAAATATAGAAAAAAACTCACGAACACCGGGGACGTATCCTGCACGATGGACCCGGCAAGGTCGTGCGTTTTGCACGATCATCCTTCCACTTTGGTGGCGATCTTCAGCAGGTCGGCGTCCACGCCTCGCACACCGATGATCTGCCTGGCTACCTCCACGGCGATGGCCTTCTGTTCGCTACTGACCACCTCGCCAGACAGCCGGACCAGCCCTTGTTCGCTGGCCACCTTGATGTTCAGGCCATCGAGGTTGCGGCTGAAGCGTAGACTGTTCTGGATCTTGGCGACGATCCAGCTGTCACTGGGTTGCGGCCCCGTGGGCGCATCCACCGGCTTTTCCCGGGCCTTGGCCATGGCGGCGCTGTCCAGGCTGACCAGGTTGTTCACCAGGTGCACGCCATCGGTGCTACGCGCCAGCACGCCGGCCAACTCCTTGGCCTCAGGGCTATCGACCTTGCCCCGCAAGGTCACCACGCCCTCACGGCTCTCGACCTCGATCGGCGCCTTCTCGGTGATACGGCTCCAGAGCAGGCGTGCGCGCACGATCGCCGCGAGCGTGGCGTCTTCCAGACGTTGGGCGTAAGCCCGCAGCTCCTGGGGCCGCTCGACCAGCTCGGGGTTGACCCGCAGCTGGTTGTCGACCTGCTCGATACCACGGGTGGCAAGGGCCACACGCTCGGCCAACTGACTCTCGACCGCGTTCTCCACTTCGCCGGAGAGACGGGCCTGGGCGCCGTCCACCTCGACCGTGATACGGAACGGGTTGAGCACACGGTTGAGCGACAGTGCGGTTTGCAGGGCGCCTTGCAGGCGCGCGTCCTGGACGGGGTCGGCGAGGGCCGGGGTGAACACCGGCAGCAGGCAGGCCGCCAACAGGGTCATTCGAGGGGAAAAGCGCATGAGTCACCTCCTTGCTTGGCATAACAAAAGACAGTCGCAACCGCTGTGCCATTCCTAAAAGCCCGTGGAACCTCGTGCTGTTGGGGGGCTCAGACCGAGACCAGGCCATTGGCTAGCATGCAAACAACGGATTCCTTCAGAATGGACCATGCAACTTGCCCGATTTTTCCGACACTAATTGAGATCAATCCCGAAGGAGCGTAGGAAAATGGAATCAGCCCAGGACAACCAAGGCCGCATTCTGCTGGTGGATGATGAATCCGCGATCCTGCGAACCTTCCGCTATTGCCTGGAAGACGAAGGCTACAGCGTGGCCACGGCCAGCAGTGCCGCGCAGGCGGAAGCCTTGCTGCAGCGCCAGGTGTTCGACCTGTGTTTCCTCGACCTGCGCCTGGGCGAGGACAATGGCCTGGATGTGCTGGCCCAGATGCGTATCCAGGCTCCCTGGATGCGTGTAGTGATCGTCACCGCCCATTCGGCGATCGACACTGCGGTCGATGCCATCCAGGCCGGCGCCGCCGATTACCTGGTCAAGCCGTGCAGCCCCGACCAATTGCGCCTGGCCACGGCCAAGCAGCTGGAAGTCCGCCAGCTGTCGGCGCGCCTGGAGGCGCTGGAAGGCGAGGTGCGCAAGCCCAAGGACGGCCTGGATTCACACAGCCCAGCCATGATGGCGGTGCTGGAAACCGCCCGGCAGGTGGCGACCACCGACGCCAATATCCTCATCCTCGGCGAGTCGGGGACCGGCAAGGGTGAGCTGGCCCGCGCCATCCACGGCTGGAGCAAACGGGCGCGCAAGGCCTGCGTGACCATCAACTGCCCCTCGCTGAACGCCGAGCTGATGGAAAGCGAACTGTTCGGCCATACCCGTGGCGCCTTCACAGGGGCCAGCGAAAGCACCCTCGGGCGGGTCAACCAGGCGGACGGCGGCACGCTGTTTCTCGACGAAATCGGCGATTTTCCCCTGACACTCCAGCCTAAGCTGCTGCGTTTCATCCAGGACAAGGAATACGAGCGGGTTGGCGACCCCATCACCCGCCGGGCCGACGTGCGGATTCTCGCGGCGACCAACCTCAACCTCGAGGAGATGGTCCGCGACGGGCGCTTTCGCGAAGACCTGCTGTACCGCCTGAACGTCATCACCCTGCACCTGCCTCCCCTGCGCGAGCGCAGCGAAGACATCCTCACCCTCGCCGAACGCTTCCTCGCCCGCTTCGTCAAGGAATACTCGCGCCCCGCCCGGGTGTTCAGCGACGAAGCCCGCACAGCCCTGCTCAACTACCGCTGGCCGGGCAACATCCGCGAGCTGCGCAACGTGGTGGAGCGGGCCAGCATCATCTGCCCGCAGGAACGTGTGGAAATCAGCCACCTGGGCATGGCCGAACAACCCACGGGCAACGCGCCGCGGGTCGGCGCCGCGCTGAGCCTGGACGAGCTGGAGCGCGCCCACATCGGCGCGGTGCTGGCCACCAGCGACACCCTCGACCAGGCCGCCAAGACCCTGGGCATCGACGCCTCCACCCTGTACCGCAAGCGCAAGCAGTACAACCTATGAAATGGTCGATGAAGCTGCGCACGCGGCTTTTCCTCAGCATCTCGGCGCTGGTGACGGTCGCCCTGCTCGGCCTGCTGCTGGGGCTCGTCAGCGTGTTGCAGATGGCCACCGTGCAGCAGCGCCTGGTCCGCGACACCACCCATGCCCTGGAAGTCGGCCTGAAGCTGCGGCAGAACCTGGGTGAGCAGCTCAACCTGATCCTCGACGAAAGCACCGATCCGCAAAGCCTGGTGACCCTGCAGGAGAGCTTCAAGACCCTGCTCGACGAGGGCCTGGCCCAAGGTGGCGAGCGCACCGGCTTCAGCAAGGCCAACAGCAACTACCAGGCCTTTCTCCAGGCGTACCGCGAAAGTCCGGCGCCGGCCCGCAGCATGGGGGTCGAGCAACCACTGGGCGCAGCGTTCAACCAGGTGCGTACCGACCTGATCGATTCGCACAAGCAGGCGCTGGAGCACATCACCCGCAGCGAGGAGCAAACCCGCGGCCGCGCGCTGCTGATCAGCGGCATGCTCGGCCTGATGGGCCTGGCGGTACTGGTGCTGGGCTTCGTCACCGCGCACAACATCGCCCGCCGCTTCGGCCAGCCGATCGAAGCCCTGGCCAAGGCCGCCGACCAGGTTGGCCAGGGCAACTTCGATGTCACCCTGCCCGTGACCCAGGCCACCGAGCTGAACCAGTTGACCCGCCGCTTCGGCCTGATGGCCGATGCCCTGCGCAAGCACCAGGCCACCAATGTCGACGAACTGCTGGCCGGCCAGCAACGGCTGCAGGCGGTGCTCGACAGCATCGACGACGGGTTGTTGATCATCGACCGCCAAGGTTGCCTCGAGCACCTCAATCCGGTGGCCCAACGCCAGCTTGGCTGGGACTCCAGCCGTGTCGGCACGGGCCTGGCCGAGGCGCTGCAGCGCCCGGAGCTGGAGCAGCAAGTGCGCCAGGTCCTGCGTGGCGGCAACCTGGACCGCCCGCCCGATGACCTGAGCATCGAAGTCGATGAGGAAACCCGCCTGCTGGCTTATAGCCTCACGCCGGTCAGCCATCCCCAGGGGCCGATCCTGGGCGCCGTGATGGTGCTGCACGATGTCACCGAGCAGCGTGCCTTCGAGCGGGTGCGCAGCGAGTTCGTCCTGCGCGCCTCCCATGAGTTGCGCACGCCGGTCACCGGCATGCACATGGCCTTCGGCCTGCTGCGCGAACGCTTGAAGTTCCCGCCCGAAGCCCGGGAAAACGACCTGCTCGACACCATTGGCGAGGAGATGCAGCGGCTGACTCAGCTGATCAACGACCTGCTCAATTTCTCCCGCTACCAGAGCGGCCTGCAGAAACTGGAACTGGCGCCCTGTGCCATCGACGAGCTGCTCGAACGCGCCCAGGCACGCTTTGCCGAGCAAGCCACGCACAAGCAGATCGAGCTGCTCACCGAACTGGAGCTGCCCTTGCCACGTATCCAGGCCGATATCGCCCAGCTCGAGCGGGTGCTGGACAACCTGCTGCACAACGCCATTCGCCACACCGCCAGCGGCGGACGTATCCGCCTGCACGCACGGCGCCATGCCGAGCGGGTGATCATCAGCGTCGAGGACAACGGCGAGGGCATCGCCTATGGCCAGCAAGGGCGCATCTTCGAGCCCTTCGTGCAGGTGGGGCGCAAAAAGGGTGGCGCTGGCCTGGGGCTGGCGCTGTGCAAGGAGATCGTTCAGTTGCATGGGGGGCGCATGGGGGTGTTTTCCCGGCCAGGGCAGGGTACCCAGTTCTACATGGCCTTGCCGGTCTGAGGTGGGCGACTCGTTTCGCGGGCAATCACTCAAGACTTTGGGGGGCCACTTCGCGCCCCAGGATGACAAGCACCGGCAATGTCAGGGCTTGCCCACGCGCCGCCCCCGCGTGACCAGTTCGGCGAACTGCCGGGCATTGAGCGGGTGGGCGAACAGCCAACCCTGGCCGTAGTTGACGCCTTCATTGTTGAGCAAAATCGCCTGGTCCTCGCACTCGATGCCTTCGGCTATCACCCGCAAATGCAGGTCATGGGCCATGCGAATGATGTGCGGAGCCACACCGCTGCTGGCGGCATCATGGCCCAGCGCGTCGATGAACGACTTGTCTATCTTCAGGCAGTCCACCGGCAGGGTCTGCAAGTAGGCCAGGCTGCAATAGCCGGTGCCGAAGTCGTCGATCAGCACCTGGTGCCCCACCGCGCGCAGCGCCTGCAGGTTGTCACGCGCCACCACCACGTCGATCAGGCCGCGCTCGGTCACCTCGAAGGCGATCTGGCTGGGGGACACCCGATGGTGCGCCAGCAGGCGCGCCGCCACCCGGCCGATACGTGGCACCATGACATCGCAGGCCGCCAGATTCACCGAGATATAGAGGTGGCGGTTGGCCCGCAACAGCTGGCCCAGTTGCTCCAGTACCCGTTGCAGGACGAAGTCGGTGATCTGGCGGATCTGCCCGGTGTTCTCGGCCAGCGGGATGAACAGCTCGGGGCTGGTCAGGGTACCGTCCGGGCGACGCCAGCGCACCAGCGCCTCGGCACCGACACAACGCCGGCTGTCGAGCTCGAAGATCGGCTGATAGAGCACCTGCAGCTCGCCCCGGCGCAGGGCATTCTGCAGCTCCGAGCTCATCGAACGTCGCTGCAGCACCAGTTGCAGCACCAGCCAGCCGATGCAACAGGCCAGCAGCAGGCTGCCAGGGAACAGCAGCCAGAGCATGCCGTTCATTTTCAGCGGCAGGCTGGCGCGGGGGGCAATCAGCACCAACTGGTAGTCCGGCGATTTGGTCGGCATGCGGTAGACCAGGCGATCGCTCAGCTCGAGCAGGGCCTTGTGCGAAGGAGGAGGCCAGTTGGCGACCGGTGGCCAGACCTGGACGGGGCCCAGCACCGGGATCGCCCGGGTGCCGTGGTCGAGGACCACCAGCAGGCTGCCGCCGGGGGGGAGGTCGACCACGTCGCTGAGGTGGCCGCGGGAGGTGGACACCAGGAACCTTCCCCGGCCCAGCATCAGCGCGGCCAGGTTCTCGTTGGGTTCGGTGGTGGTGTTGAGCCAGTAGCTGTAGGTCGGGCCCTGGATGTCGGGTGCCCGCAAAGGCTCGATGAGCCGTTCGCCCCCCCGGTTGGAGCAGGCGATGTTGCCCTCGACATAAGCCGCCTCATAGATGAAGCGCGAACTCAGGCCAACCTGCTGCAAGGCCTCCAGCATCGACGCATCGCAGCCGCGCAGGGGTTGTGCCTGAAGACGGTCGACACCTTCGCGCAATTGGCCGAACACCTGCTCCAGACGCTCCAGGAAGCGCTCGCCCCGGGCGTTCATCTGCGCGCTTTCGCTTTGCTTCATCTGTTGCACGGCCACGCCGAAGCTGGCCGTTAGCAACAGCACGGCGCTGGCCAATGCTGCCATCCCGGCCAGCATCCAGGGTCGGTAGAAAAATTGGCGCAACGCGGCGAAGAGGGCTGACATCACGGGCATCCAGTTGATTACCAAGAGGTATAGCAACGGAATGGACAATCGGCCTCGCCGTTGGGCGCATGGGCCTGGCTGGCCGAGGGTGCTGCTGGCGCTATGTTGACCCGCGAAGGTCTGGGCCGCTTCGCAGCCCCAAGGTTCAGCGCATGCTGTTGAGCACCTGCAGCATCGCCGCAGTCTGGGCGTCCGGCATGCCGTCGAAACGCTGCGGGCGGAAGCGCATCTGGAAGGCGGCGATGACATGACGGGTGGCGACATCCAGCTCGCCGGTCTGCGCGATGGCATAGCCGAACCGTGCCAGTTGCTGCTGGTACCAGCCCGCCGTCGGCGGATTGACGCTGAAGTACGCCTGCTGTCGTGCCACCGCCGTCGCCTCCGGCCATACGCCGAGGCCTGCATCGGCCAGGCGCTTCCAGGGGAACACCGGCCCGGGGTCTAGCTTGCGCAGCGGCGCGATGTCGCTATGGCCGATAATGTTCCGGGGCGCGATGCCGTTGCGCTTGACGATGTCCTTGAGCAAGGCGATCAGTGCCTGGACCTGCGCCTCGCTGTAGGGGTGCCAGACACGGCCAGTGGATGTGTCGGTATAGCCCGGATTGACGATCTCGATGCCGATGGAACTGGAGTTGAGCCAGGTACGGCCTTGCCACTGGCTGTCGCCGGCATGCCAGGCGCGGCGGCTCTCATCCACCAGTTGGTAGACCTTCGCCGGGCCATCGCCGATCAGGTAGTGGCTGCTGACCTCGCCATGGGTCAGCAGCGCCAGGGAGCGCTCCAGCGAGGCGTTGGTGTAGTGCAGGACGACGAACTGGATACGGTTGTCCTGGTTGACCGACGTATGGCTGCGATCGATACGCAAGCCGGTGGAGCAGCCGGTCAGGACGATCAGCAGCAGGGCAGTGAACAACGCTTTCATGGAAACAGCCAGGGTGATGGGTCAGTAATGCAATAGCATAACGTATGCACGCCTCGCCCAGTCAGCCTTGTTCCACCCGATTTCGCCCCAGCTCCTTGGCACGGTACAGCGCGGCATCGGCGCGCTTGAGCACCTGGTCGCCACGCTCGCCGGAGCGAAACGCGCTCAGCCCTATGGAAGTGGTGATCACCACCCGCTGGCCCTTGAAGTGGAACGGGCAAGCCTCGACTGCCGCGCGTAGGGCCTCGGCCATCTCGCCCCCGTCCGCCAGCGAGGTCTGCGGTAGCAGCAGGACGAATTCCTCGCCGCCAAAGCGGGCGATGAAGTCCTGGCCACGCAGGCGCTTGCGCAACTGGTCGGCGACGATCTTCAGGACCTTGTCCCCGGCCAGGTGGCCATAGCTGTCGTTGATACGCTTGAAGTGGTCGAGGTCGAGAATCGCCATCGACAGATGGCCACCTTGCTCCTGCCAGGCTTGTACCTCGCGCTCGACACGCTCCGTCCAGGCGGCTCGGTTGGGCAGGCCGGTCAGTGGGTCGATCAATGCTTTCTGCCGCTGCTCCTCCAGGTGATCGCGATAGCCGAGGGCCTCCTGCTCCATATGCGCCACCCGTTCGGCCAAACCCTGCAGGCGGCCGGCCAGTTCCTGCTCGCGGCGGTCGCGCTCCTGCTGGTGTTCGTCCATGGTCGTCAGCAGGCCCTCGAGGCGGTTCTCCAAGATGTGCTTGAGGCTGTCCAGGTCAACGGCGCCTTGCACGCTGTTCTGCAGACCGTCGACCTGCTCGCGCAACTGGCTGTCGAGTTCGCGGGCGGCGCAACTGTTGTCGGCATGCCCGGCACTGGCCTCCTGCAGGTGGCCCTGGAAGCTTTCCAGGCGTTCGTTGAGCTGCTGCAGGTAGGCCTCGAACTCGTGCTGGCCGCTGTCGGTGATCGCCAGCATCAGCACCGCCAGGTCATCCAGTACCGGGATCAGCTCATACCAGTTGAGCCCGCGTGACACCCGCTCACGCATGGCCAGGGCCTGGGCCTTGTGACGCTCCGGTAGGCTCAGGTCGTCGAGCAGGCCGATCAGGGTCTGCTCGATGTGTGCGGCTACCGTGCTGTAGGGCGGTTCGACGGCATCGGGCAGGGCGTAGGGACCGTCTTCATCGATGGCTTCGCCTGGGCCATCGGCCAGCGGCTCGCCAGGCTCGCGGTCATCGTCCGGCGACGGCTCCACCTCGAGCGGGCACTCGGTCGGGGCCGTCTCCTGCGCCGAGGGTAGCTCGATCTCGATCGGGTCTGGACCTGGTGCCTCGGCCAGCGGCTGCAATTCATCCATGTCGCCCGGAAGGGCTACGGGCTCGGCACCCGGCTGCGCCATGGCGCCGGCGACGGGCAGCGTCTCGGCCATGGCCGCGACAGGCTGGGTTTGCGCCTGCGTCTCGTGGTTACCGAACAAGCGCTGCAGCAACCCTGGCCGGGGCTCCTCCTCCGGCCTTTGCAACACACGCAAGGCCCGGCCCTGCAAACCGCTGAGTTCGCCCAGCAAGGGCGGCAGCTCGCGGGACTGGCTGACGCCCCCTTCGAGCTTCTTGGAGAGTTTCTTCAAAGGGCGGGCGACCTCGCCTGGCAATGGCAGGCCTTGCAACTGACCAACCAGCGCCGTCAAGGCATCACTGACCTGGTTCATGCGGGTTTCGCGTCGCTGCTCAGAATCCAGCACGGCCTTTTCCAGCCGTGGGATCAAGCCGGCGAGGCCGGCGTCCAGGTTGTCACTACGGATGACTTCGCGCATTTCCTTCATGCACTGGTCGACCGCCTTGTCACTGCCCTCGGCTGCCAGGGAACTGCGCACCAGGCCACGGCGCAGCAGGTCGAGACGGGCTTCCCAGCGGCGTTCGAGCTTTTCCTGCTGTTCGATGCTCTTGAGGTATTTTTCTTTCCAGCGCTCGGCTTCGTCGGTCATGCCTGGGTCCGCAACGGGTGGTGGCATCTAGATTTCGGCGAAAAGCCCGAACTCTTGAGACCTCTAGCTCACGACCGGCAGCGTATCCACCGCCAAGGCTTCAGGCAAACGAATCTCGACGGCAACGGGAAGGTGATCGGAAATGGGCTGGGCCAGCACCTCGACCCGCTCCAGGGTCAGGCTCGGGCTGAGCAGGATGTGGTCCAGGCAACGTTGGGGGCGCCAACTGGGGAAGGTGGCCTCGACCTGCGGGGCCACCAGGCCCAAATCGCGCAGGGGTGAATGCTCGAGCAAGTCGTTGGCATGGGTGTTCATGTCGCCCATGAGGACCTGGTGGCGGTAGCCGCCGATCAGCTCGCGCACGTAGGCCAGTTGCCGGGCACGGGTCTTGGCGCCGAGCGCCAGGTGCATCATCACCACGATCAGCGCGTCCTTGCCTTCACCGAAACGCACCAGGATCGCCCCGCGCCCGGCAGGGCCGGGCAGGGGATGGTCTTCCAGGTGCTGGGGCTTGAGCCGGCTGAGCACGCCGTTGCTGTGCTGGGCGAAACGCCCCAGGTTGCGGTTGAGCTGCTGGTACCAGTAAGGGAAGGCACCAAGCTGGGCCAGGTGCTCGACCTGGTTGACGTAGCCCGAGCGCAGGCTGCCGCCGTCGACCTCCTGCAGGGCCACCAGGTCGAAGTCGCCGAGCAGGTCACCGATCTTCTGCAAGTTGCCCGCACGCCCCGTATGCGGCAACAGGTGCTGCCAGCTGCGGGTCAGGTAGTGGTGGTAGCGCTCGGTGCTGATGCCGACCTGGATGTTGAAGCTGAGCAGCCGCAGCCGGCCATCTTCCGGCAGGCCCGGGGCCTGCAGGTGATGTTCGTTGACCTGCGGCTGATGCGGGCCGATACCTCGCGTGGTCCGGAAGCGGCTCATGCAGGGCGCCGCTTACTTCGCGGCGCGCTCCTTGGCGATCAACTGGTCGGCGACATCCAGCACCCCTTCCGGGCCACCGGCGGTGCCCAGGTCGAAACGGTACTTGCCGTTGACCACCATGCTCGGCACGCCGGTGATCTCGTACTTCTTCGCCAGTTCCTTGGCCTGCTTGACCTGGCCCTTGATGGCGAAAGAGTTGAAGGTGGCGAGGAACTTGTCCTTGTCCACACCCTGGGTGGCGAGGAAGTCGGCCATTTCCTCAGGCTTGGTCAGGTGCATGCGCTTGTTCTGGATGGCATCGAACACCGCGGCATGGACCTTGTGCTCCACACCCATGGCTTCGAGGGTCAGGAACATCTGGCCGTGGGCGTCCCACGGGCCACCGAACATGGCTGGCACGCGCTTGAAGTTGACGTCGGCCGGCAGTTTTTCAGCCCAGGGGTTGATGGTCGGTTCGAAGTGGTAGCAGTGCGGGCAGCCGTACCAGAAGAGCTCGACGACTTCGATCTTGCCTGGCACGGAAACCGGGACAGGGTTGCTCAGCTCGAAATACTGCTCGCCTGCCACAGGCTCCGCGGCCTGTACGGCGGTCATTCCGAATACGCTGGCGGCGACCAGCGCAGCGCTGAGAATCAGTTTACGCATGCTTTACTCCTGAGCAGTCATTGGTCGCCTCGACGCGACCCGTACTGTGACAGGTCGGGAAGGGCCCGAGTTCTGTAGTGTAATGGCTACGGACAGAAAAAAGGGCAGCCCGCGCCGCCCTTTCATCATCGCCTGACAGCATTAACCGAAAATTAATGCAGGCCCTGGATGTAACTGGCCAAGGCTTCGATGTCCTTGTTGCTCAGCTTGGCGGCGATCGAACGCATGGTCATGGCGTCGCCGTCATTGGTGCGGTTGCCCTCACGGAAGTCGGTGAGTTGCTTGGACACGTACTGGGCGTGCTGGCCGCTCAGGTGCGGGAAACCGGCCAGGGCGATACCCGCGCCGTTGGGCGAGTGGCAACCGGTGCAGGCCGGCATGCCTTTTTCCAGGTCGCCGCCGTTGAACAGGGCACGGCCACGCTCGACCAGGTTGGGGTCGGCGGCCCCGACGCTGCCCTTCTGGCTGGCGAAATAGGCCGCGATGTCGGCCAGGTCCTGGTCGCTGAAGGGGTCGAGCATGCCCGTCATTTCCAGCACGGTACGCTTGCCGGACTTGATGTCGTGGAGTTGTTTCTCGAGATAGCGCTGGCCTTGGCCGGCCAGTTTGGGGAAGTTCGGCGCCAAGCTGTTGCCGTCGGGGTTGTGGCAGGCTCCACAGACGGCTGTCTTGGCCTGGCCGGCAGCAGCATCGCCTTTGATGGGTTGCGCAGCATTGGCCGCACCTGCGACACCCACGGTCAACAGCAGACTCACGAATAGTTTGTTCATCAGCTAATCCAACACGGCTAAGGGTGAAATGTTATGTATCGGGACTGTCGCTCATCCAGAGGATGACCGACCGGTAGTCCTCGGTACTGCAGTCCATGCACAATCCACGCGGCGGCATAGCCTTGAAACCCTGGGTAACATGCGCCACCAGTACCTCCACACCTCGCGCCAGCCTTGGCTCCCAGGCTGCCCGGTCACCCTTCTTGGGTGCCTGTGGCAACTGCCCGGCGTGACAGGCCGCACACGTGCGGTTGTACAACGCCTCGGGATCCTGTGTAGCCTGAGCGCTGAAAAACGGCAGGAACATACCGACAGCAAGCAGCCATTTCGCCATGCGCAACGACCTTTCAGGGTTGGGGGCCGCGCTGCGTTCTGATGCGCGAGCTTCTGATCGACACCCCATGCACATCATCCTACGCCGGGATAATGCGCACACAAAAACTGGGGCATTATATACTTCCGCCATCCAAACGGAAACGACACAGCTTGCCGGGCCTGGTCTTGGCGGCACCCACATCGGATATCCCATGCAAGTCAAAAACCCCATCCTCGGCCTCTGCCAGAAAGCCAAATTCGCCCTTAGCGCCGCCAAGGTCGAACAATGCCCGGACGACCAGGGTTACGAGGTGGCTTTCGCCGGCCGTTCCAACGCCGGCAAGTCCAGCGCCCTCAACACCCTGACCCATGCCAGCCTGGCGCGTACCTCCAAGACCCCGGGACGCACCCAGCTGTTGAATTTCTTCAGTCTGGACGATGAACGGCGTTTGGTCGACCTGCCAGGCTACGGATATGCAAAAGTGCCGATTCCGCTCAAGCAGCACTGGCAGCATCACCTGGAGGCCTACCTCGGCAGCCGCGAGTGCCTGCGCGGGGTGATCCTGCTGATGGACGTGCGTCACCCGATGACCGACTTCGACAAGATGATGCTCGACTGGTCCACGGCCAGCGGCATGCCCATGCACATCCTGCTGACCAAGGCCGACAAGCTGACCTTCGGCGCCGCCAAGAACACCTTGCTCAAGGTGCAGTCGGAAATCCGCAAGGGCTGGGGCGAGGGAGTGACCATCCAGCTGTTCTCGGCGCCCAAGCGCATGGGGCTGGAAGAGGCCTATGGCGTGCTGGCCGGCTGGATGGAGCTGGAAGACAAGCCAGCGGCATGACTGGGGGCAAGCTTCAAGCTGGGGCTGCTACATGCCCGGGATCGCCGAATCGCGGGCAAAAAAAACCCCGGACTTCGTATGGGGAGGGGGAAGTTCGGGGTTCAAGTCCGGACCGCTAGGGCGGGGTCCGGGTATCTGCCAACACTTAACACAACATAGGAGCATCGAAAGGCTTCACCAGCCATTCAGTTACTCTGAGTCCCGGTTCACCGGTTTAGTTCCGACGCCCTGAAAACTATTTGCGATAGTTTCATGAACACTCAGAACCACTGACGCTGAGCCAGCTTCGGATCCGCGACACTACGCCGCAGATCCTACGCCTCTTTGTCACACCGTTCAGTGAGCTTCGTCCCAATTCGAGCCGATGCCGACTTCCACCAGCAGCGGCACGTCCAGTTGCGCGGCGTTGCTCATGTATGGGCGGATCTGCTCCCTGACCTGCTCCACCAGATCCTCGCGCACCTCCAGCACCAGTTCGTCGTGCACCTGCAGGATCACCCGCGCATCCAGGCCGCTGTCGGTCAGCCAGTTGTCCACCGCCACCATGGCGCGCTTGATGATATCGGCCGCGGTGCCCTGCATCGGCGCGTTGATCGCGGTGCGCTCGGCGCCCTTGCGCAGGGCCGGGTTCTTCGCGTTGATGTCCGGCAGGTACAGGCGGCGGCCGAACAGCGTCTCGACGAAACCCTGCTCGGCGGCCTGGGCACGAGTGCGCTCCATGTAGGCCAGCACGCCTGGGTAGCGGGCGAAGTAACGGTCGATGTAGTCCTGCGACTGCTTGCGGTCGACACCGATTTGCTTGGCCAGGCCGAAGGCGCTCATGCCATAGATCAGGCCGAAGTTGATGGCCTTGGCGCTGCGCCGCTGGTCGCTGGTGACCTGCTCCAGCGGCACGCCGAACACCTCCGCGGCGGTCGCCCGGTGCACGTCCAGGTCATTGCGGAAGGCATGCAGCAGGCCCTCGTCCTTGGCCAGGTGGGCCATGATGCGCAGCTCGATCTGCGAATAGTCGGCGGCCAGCAGCTTGTAGCCGGGGCTGGCGATGAACGCCTGGCGGATACGCCGGCCTTCGGCGGTGCGGATCGGGATGTTCTGCAGGTTCGGGTCGCTGGACGACAGCCGGCCGGTGGCGGCCACGGCCTGCTGGTAGGAAGTGTGGATGCGCCCGGTACGCGGGTTGATCTGCTCCGGCAAACGGTCGGTGTAGGTGCTCTTGAGCTTGCTCATCGAGCGGTACTGCATCAGCACCTTGGGCAACGGGTAGTCCTGCTCGGCCAGTTCCGCCAGGACCGCCTCGGCGGTGGAGGCCTGGCCCTTGGCGGTCTTGCTCAGCACCGGCATGCCCAGCTTGTCGTAGAGGATCACGCCCAGTTGCTTGGGCGAGCCGAGATTGAATTCCTCGCCGGCCAGTTCGAAGGCCTCGCGCTCCAGCTCGGCCATCTTCACGCCCAGCTCGCCGCTCTGCACCGCCAGCAGCTCGGCGTCGACCAGCGCGCCCTGGCGCTCGATCTTCGCCAGTACCGGCACCAGCGGCATCTCGATGTCCATCAGCACCGGCTGCACGCTCGGGGTCTGGGCCAAGCGCGCCTGCAGGGCATGGTGCAGCCGCAGGGTGATATCAGCGTCCTCGGCAGCGTAGGGGCCAGCCTTTTCCAGCGGGATCTGGTTGAAGGTCAACTGCTTGGCGCCCCTGCCGGCGATGTCCTCGAAGGCGATGGTGGAATGGTCCAGGTACTTGAGCGCCAGGCTGTCCATGTCGTGGCGGGTGGCGGTGGAGTCCAGCACGTAGGATTCGAGCATGGTGTCGTAGGCCACGCCACGCATCTGGATGCCCTGGGCCGGGTCGCCGCCGATGGCGCAGTTGGCCAGGATGTTGATGTCGTACTTGGCGTTCTGGCCGACCTTGGCCTTGCCCGGGTCTTCCAGCAGCGGCTTGAGGGCCAGCAGCACCTTGTCGCGGTCCAGTTGGGCGGGGGCGCCTTCGTAGTCGTGGGTCAGTGGCACGTAGGCCGCCTCATGGGGCTCGATGGCGAACGACAGGCCGACCAGCCTGGCCTGCTGGGCATCCAGGCTGGTGGTCTCGGTGTCGAAGGCGAACAGCGGCGCCTGGCGCAGCCGTTGCAGCCAGTGATCGAAGCGCGCCTGGTCGAGGATGGTCTCGTACTTGGGCTCGGCCTTGGCCACCGGCTCCTGCGCCGTGGCGATCGCTTCGCCGGCCTGGGCCGCATCGCGCTGGACCTCGGCGATCCAGCTCTTGAACTCCATCTCGGTGTACAGCGCCAGCAGCGCTTCGCGGTCCGGCTCGCCGCAGACCAGCGCCTCGACCTCGATCTCCAGTGGCACATCGATCTTGATGGTGGCCAGCTCGTACGACAGGAACGCCGCGTCGCGGTGCTCCTCGAGCTTGGCCGGCAGGCCCTTGGCGCCGCGGATCGGCAGGGCGGGGACCTTGTCCAGGTTGTCGTACAGCTCGCACAGGCCGCCACCGATGCCGGTCAGCAGGCCCACGGCGGTCTTTTCGCCGACGCCGGGCACGCCGGGAATGTTGTCGACCTTGTCCCCCATCAGGGCGAGGAAGTCGATGATGTGCTCGGGGCCGACGCCAAATTTCTCGTGCACGCCAGCAACGTCCAGCACGCTACCGGTCATGGTATTGACCAACGTGATGTGCCCGTCCACCAATTGGGCCATGTCCTTGTCACCGGTCGAGATGATCACCGGCCGCCCCAGTGCCGCGCTGCTGCGCGCCAGGGTGCCGATCACGTCGTCGGCCTCGACCCCTTCGACGCACAGCAGCGGGTAGCCCAGGGCCTTGACGCTGGCATGCAGGGGCTCAATCTGCACCCGCAGGTCGTCCGGCATGCTTGGGCGGTTGGCCTTGTATTCGGCGAACATGGCGTCGCGGAACGTACCGCCCTTGGCGTCGAAGACCACCGCGAACAGGCTGTCCGGATACTGCTTGCGCAGGCTCTTGAGCATGTTCAGCACGCCCTTGACCGCGCCGGTAGGCATGCCCTTGGAGGTGGTCAGCGGCGGCAGTGCGTGGAAGGCGCGGTACAGGTAGGAGGAACCGTCCACCAGGACGAGGGGCGCTTGGCTCATGAGGAGAATCAACCTTTTCGGCAGGTCCGGCGCTAGAATAGCGGGAACAATTGACGACAAAGGGACAAGGTTATCATGCGTACACCCATTCGCCTGTTGCTGCTCGGTCTGCTGGCCACCATGCCTGTCGTCACCCTGGCGGCGGACGACGCCCCCTCGGCCGATCCCGAGGTGACCATTCGCACGGAAGGCGACAACACCATCCAGGAGTACCGGCAGAACGGTTTCCTGTATGCGATCAAGGTCACGCCGAAGCACGGCAAGCCTTATTTCCTGGTACGCGCCGATGGCTCCGAGGGCAATTTCATTCGTTCCGACCAACCGGACATGCTGATCCCCTCCTGGAAGCTCTTCGAGTGGTAAGGTAATAACGCGTATCGTTCACATAAACCAGGCACTTCCGGGCGGAAGTGCCCGCATGGGCTTCTTTTCATCATGTCAGTCTTCACCCCTGTGACCCGGCCTGAGCTGGAAACCTTTCTGGCGCCCTACGAATTGGGCCGTTTGCTCGACTTCCAGGGCATCGCCGCCGGCACCGAGAACAGCAATTTCTTCATCAGCCTGGAGCAGGGGGAGTTCGTCCTGACGCTGGTCGAACGGGGGCCGGTCGAGGACCTGCCGTTCTTCATCGAATTGCTCGACGTGCTGCACGATGCCGACATGCCGGTGCCCTACGCCCTGCGCGACCGCGACGGCAACGCCCTGCGCGAGCTGTGCGGCAAGCCGGCGCTGCTGCAGCCACGCCTGTCGGGCAAGCACATCAAGGCGCCGAACAGCCAGCATTGCGCCCAGGTCGGCGAATTGCTCGCGCATATCCACCTGGCGACCCGCGAACGCATCATCGAACGCCGCACCGACCGTGGCCTGGACTGGATGCTCGCGGCCGGCGCCGAGCTGATGCCAGGGCTGGATGCCCGGCAGGGCCAGCTGCTACGCGCGGCGTTGGACGAGATCGCCGCGCACAAGGCGCAGATCCTCGCCTTGCCACGGGCCAACCTGCATGCCGACCTGTTCCGCGACAACGTGATGTTCGAGGGGACCCACCTGACGGGGGTGATCGATTTCTACAACGCCTGTTCCGGGCCGATGCTGTATGACATCGCCATTACCGTGAACGACTGGTGCTGCGACGAGGCCGGTGGCATCGACCTGCCCCGCGCCCAGGCGTTGCTGGGCGCCTACGCGGCGCTGCGGCCATTCACCGCGGCCGAAGCCGAACTGTGGCCGATGATGCTGCGCGTGGGTTGCGTGCGTTTCTGGCTGTCGCGCCTGATCGCCGCGCAGGCGTTCGCCGGGATGGACGTGATGATCCACGACCCGAGCGAGTTCGAGGTGCGCCTGGCGCAGCGTCAGCAGGTGGCGCTGAGCCTGCCGTTCGCCCTCTGATCCGGCGGGGCCGTCTTCGCGGGCAAGCCCGCTCCCACAGGGATCGCGATGGCCTTGCAGGCTGCGAACAAGCTGTGGGGCCGCTGTGCGGCCCCACAGCCCGCACCGGCCCTAGAGCTGCTCCAGGCACCCCGCCAGGTCATTGCCCAGCTTCTCCAGCAACCGCTCATAGCCCTTGGCATCCACCGGGTCGGTGCCTCCCAGGGCATCCAGTTCCGCCAGCCGCACCGGCAGCCCGGCCGTCAGGGTCTCGGCCAAACGCGGGCGCAGCGGCGGTTCGCTGAACACGCAGGTCTTGCCCACCGCCTGCAGGCGTTTGCGCATCGCCGCCACATGCTGCGCACCCGGCTGCACTTCGGAAGCCACGCTGAACACGCCGGTGTGCTTGAGGCCATAGGCCGCCTCGAAGTAGTCGAACGCCTCGTGGAACACGAAGTAAGGCTTGCTCGCGATCCCCGCCACGCGCGCCTTGATGCGCGCATCCAGGGCATCCAGGCGTGCATCGAAGGCCTTCAGGTTGGCCTGGTAGCGGGCGGCATTGGCCGGGTCGACCGCGGCCAGGTCACTGGCCATCTTCGCCGCGATCACCCGGGCGTTGGCCGACGACAGCCACAGGTGCGCATCGAGGCTCCCCGGGCGGTGGTCATGGTCGTGATCGTCGTGGTCTTCTTCATGCTCATGGGAATGGCTGTCTTCGCCGAAATGGCGCAGTTGCATGCCTGGCAGCGACTGCACGGCGACGGTCGGCTTGCCACGGCTGCCCAGCACGCGGGGTAGGAAGCCTTCCATGTCTGGGCCGATCCAGTACAGAAGGTCGGCCTCGGCCACCCGCCGCACATCGGACGGCCGCAGGGCGTAGTGATGCGGCGAGGCGCCCGGCGGCAGCAACACATCCGGGCTGCCGGTACCGTCCTGGACGGCCGCGGCGATCTGCTGCAGGGGCTTGATGCTGGTCAGCACGCGCACGTCGGCCTGGGCCGAAAAGGCGATGAACGCGACAAAAAGGGCAAGGAATCGGGACACGATGAATACTCGACGGCTCAGAAACGAGTAACATAATAACGTCTCTATCCAGAACCGTCGCCGCCCATGTCCATCACGCCGCTGGCCCACCGTCCCCACGATCACTCCCATTGCGTGCACAGCGCCCTGGCCGAAGCCGATGCCCTGTGCACGCGCCAGGGCCTGCGCCTGACCGCCCTGCGCCGCCGTGTGCTGGAACTGGTCTGGCAGAGCCACAAGCCGCTGGGCGCCTATGACATCCTCGCCGTGCTCAGCGAGCAGGACGGCCGCCGCGCCGCCCCGCCGACCGTGTACCGCGCCCTGGACTTCCTCCTGGAAAACGGCCTGGTGCACCGCATCGCCTCGCTCAACGCCTTCATCGGCTGCAGCCACCCCGAGCACGCGCACCAGGGCCAGTTCCTGATCTGCCGCGAATGCCACGTGGCCATCGAACTGGAGCAAGACAGCATCAGCGACGCCATCGTCACCAGCGCCAAGGGCGTCGGTTTCAGCGTCGAGTCGCAGACCGTGGAAGTAGTCGGCCTGTGCAGCAACTGCCGG
This sequence comes from Pseudomonas guariconensis, assembly GCF_024127895.1. Classification (GTDB taxonomy): domain Bacteria; phylum Pseudomonadota; class Gammaproteobacteria; order Pseudomonadales; family Pseudomonadaceae; genus Aquipseudomonas; species Aquipseudomonas guariconensis_B. Next base: position 46,734 of record NZ_JAMYBK010000017.1, read on the forward strand.
GGCACGCCATGAGCGACGCGCTGATCCGCCTCGAACAGGTCGGGGTCACCTTCGCCGGCGAGGCGGTGCTCGACAGCATCGACCTGTCGGTCGCCCCCGGCCAGATCGTCACCCTGATCGGCCCCAACGGCGCCGGCAAGACCACCCTGGTGCGCACCGTGCTCGGCCTGCTCAAGCCGCACCGGGGCAAGGTCTGGCGCAAGCCACGGCTGCGCATCGGCTACATGCCGCAGAAGATCCAGGTGGATGCGACCCTGCCCCTGTCGGTGCTGCGTTTCCTGCGCCTGGTGCCTGGCGTGGACCGTGCCGCGGCGCTGGCTGCGCTGCAGGAGGTCGGTGCCGAGCAGGTGATCGACAATCCGATCCAGACCATCTCCGGCGGCGAGATGCAGCGTGTGCTGCTGGCCCGGGCACTGCTGCGCGAGCCACAGCTGCTGGTGCTCGACGAGCCGGTGCAGGGAGTCGACGTGGCCGGCCAGGCCGAGCTCTACAGCCTGATCACCCGCCTGCGCGACCGCCACGGCTGCGGCGTGCTGATGGTTTCCCACGACCTGCACCTGGTGATGAGCACCACCGACCAGGTGGTCTGCCTCAACCGCCACGTGTGCTGTTCGGGCCATCCGGAGCAAGTCAGCGGCGATCCGGCGTTCGTCGAACTGTTCGGCCAGAACGCGCCGAGCCTGGCCATCTACCACCACCATCACGATCACCGCCACGACCTGCACGGCTCGGTGATCGCCCCAGGCCCCCATGTCCACGGAGAACACTGCAAGCATGGCTGACTTTCTTCTCTACGCCCTGCTTGCAGGCCTGGCCCTGGCGGTGGTGGCCGGGCCCCTGGGTTCCTTCGTGGTCTGGCGGCGCATGGCCTATTTCGGCGATACCCTGTCCCATGCCGCGTTGCTCGGCGTGGCCCTGGGCCTGGCCCTGGACATCAGCCCCGCCCTGGCGGTGACCGTCGGTTGCCTGCTGCTGGCGATCCTCCTGGTGACCCTGCAGCAACGCCAGCCACTGGCCTCCGACACCCTGCTCGGCATCCTCGCCCCCAGCACCTTGTCCCTGGGCCTGGTGGCGCTGAGCTTCATGCGCGACGTGCGCATCGACCTGATGGCCTACCTGTTCGGCGACCTGTTGGCCATCAGCCCCACGGACCTGACCTGGATCCTCGGCGGCAGCGTGCTGGTGTTGTTGCTGCTCGGCGCCCTGTGGCGGCCGCTGCTGGCGATCACCGTGCACGAGGAGCTGGCGATGGTCGAGGGCCTGCCGGTGGCGGGCCTGCGCCTGGCGCTGATGCTGCTGATCGCGGTGGTCATCGCCGTGGCCATGAAGATCGTCGGCGTGCTGCTGATCACCTCGCTGCTGATCATTCCCGCCGCCGCGGCACAGCGTCACGCCCGCTCGCCGGAGCAAATGGCCCTGGGCGCCAGTTTGCTGGGCGTGGCGGCGGTTTGCAGCGGCCTGGCCCTGTCCTGGTTCAAGGACACCCCGGCCGGCCCATCGATCGTGGTCTGTGCCGCGGTGCTATTCTTGCTGAGCCTGGCGTTGCCAAAGCGCTGAGTTACAGGGTGTGCGCTGGCGCACCCTGCAACCTTTTCCCCTGTAAAGGGTCTGTAAGACGTGTTTTCGAGCGCGCGCACCTGGGTGTAGACTTGCTCGCTTTTTGCGCAAATAGAGAGTCGCAGGAATGAAGCCGTTCGTCTCCCGTTATCTGCTTGTTGCCGCGTTTTCCCTGTTCCTGGCTGCCTGTTCCGGCACGCCGGCCGAACAGTCGGCCGCGCCTGCCCAGCCAGATGCCTGGCAGCAGTTGCAGCAGAGCATCACCAGCAACGAACTGGCCACGGCCGAAGACCAGCTGGCCGCCCTGCAGGCCCAGTCGCCCGACGACGCACGCCTGGAGCAGTACCAGCGACAGCTCGCCGAGGCCTACCTGCAGCGCAGCCAGATCGTCCTGCAGAAGGGTGACGTCAATGCCGCCGCCACGGCCCTGGCCCGCGCCCGCGCGCTGATGCCCCAGGCGCCGGCGCTGACCGGCGGCGATGCCGTGGCCCAGGCGCGCAAGGCCGAGCTGGAAAAGGCCGAGGCCGCGCTCAAGGCCGCCGAGGCCAGGCCCAAGGCACGGCTGATCGACCCCACCGCGCCGAATACCGTCGTGGCGCTGAAGACCACGGATATCCGTGCCATGCGCCGGCAGCTCGATGACATCGCTGCCGACGTGGTGAACTACCAGTGCGAGGTGGTGTTCCAGGTCCCGCGCACCCAGGATGCGCCCTGGCTCAAGACCCTGCTGGAAAAGCGCGTGCGCAAGCTCGACGAAGGGTTCGCGCTGAAACAACGGCATGAGATCCAGCGCTCGCTGCCGGCGCAGGTGGTGTTGGTGCCGCATCGGCCTTGAGATCCTGGGGCCGCTTCGCGGCCCATCGCCGGCAAGCCGGCTCCCACAGGGTGCCGTGGTGCTCACAAAGCATGGGCCATGCGAGGACTCTGTGTGAGCTTGCCAGCGATGAGCTGCACAGCGCACCTTACGCAGGAATACCCTCGACTCCAGCCTCCCGCGCCCACACCCGGTGCTGCTCCAGCACCTTGACGAAGGCCGCCACCACTTTCTGATCATCCCCCAGTAGCAATCCCTCGTCCTCCTTGAGCCCCAGCCTGTCCAGCAAGGCCTTGGCGCCCCTGGCCAAGCCCATGGGCTTCAAATGCTTGTAGGCCTCGAGCAGGTAATGCTTGGCCACCCCACTCTCGCCCAGGGCATCCAGCGCCGCCTTGCCGGCTGGCACCCACAGCCCATCGATCATCACCGACGGCATCCCCTCCATCGACGCATCCACCGGCAACGGCTTGCCTTCGGCGGTCTTGACCGGCGCCGAAGTCGGCCCCAGCACCAAAATCCGTGCGCTCTCGGCCTCGAAGGCCTTGACCAGCCTGTCGACGCTGGCGCCTTCCACGCCATCGGCCACCAGCAGGACAATCTTGCGCCCCTTGATGCCCACGCTGCCGGGATGGTTCATCTGGCTCAAGGCCGGTGACTGCGCCGGTTTCGAGCCCTTGACCTGCACGGTACCGGCCTTGGGTGCAGGCAGGCCCAGATTGGCCGCCACCGCCGCCGCCAGCCCAAGGTCGATATTGGCCAGGATCTCGTTGACCTCGCGTACACAGATCGCCTCGCGCTCCACCTTGCCCAGCTCGAAGCTGTAGGCCTTGACGATGTGCTGCTGTTCGTTGGGGCTCATGCTCTGGTAGAACAGCCGTGCCTGGGAGAAGTGGTCGCTGAAGGAGTCGCTGCGCTGGCGGATCTTGTGCGCATCGATACGCTCCTGGTAGCTCTCGAAACCGCCATCCTCCGGAGCCGGCGGTGTCTCCTTGGGCCAACCACCATCGATGGAGTTGGGCTCGTAGGAGGCACGTCCCTTGTCGAGGGTCATGCGGTGCATGGCATCGCGCTGGCTGCTGTGGTTGGGCACGATCGGCCGGTTGATGGGGATCTCATGGAAGTTCGGGCCACCGAGGCGGCTGAGCTGGGTGTCGGTGTAGGAGAACAACCGGCCCTGCAGCAGGGGGTCGTTGGTGAAGTCGATGCCCGGCACGATATGCCCGGGGCAAAAGGCGATCTGCTCGACTTCGGCGAAGAAGTTGTCCGGATTGCGATTGAGCACCATCTTGCCCAGCGGCGTCACCGGCACCAGTTCCTCGGGAATGATCTTGGTCGGGTCGAGCAGGTCGAAGTCGAAACGGTGCTCATCCGCCTCGGACACGATCTGCACCCCCAGTTCCCATTCCGGGTAGTCGCCGGTCTCGATGGCGTCCCACAGGTCACGGCGGTGGTAGTCGGTATCCTTGCCTGCCAGCTTCTGGGCTTCGTCCCACAGCACCGAGTGCACGCCCTGGCGTGGTTTCCAGTGGAACTTCACCAGGCTGGCCACACCCTCGGCATTGATCAGGCGGAAGGTGTGCACGCCAAAGCCTTCCATCATCCGCAAGCTGCGCGGGATGGCCCGGTCCGACATGGCCCACATGACCATGTGGGCCGACTCCGGCACCAGCGAGACGAAGTCCCAGAACGTATCGTGGGCCGAGCCACCGGTGGGGATCTCGTTGTGCGGCTCGGGTTTCACCGCGTGGACGAAGTCCGGGAACTTGATCGCATCCTGGATGAAGAACACCGGCATGTTGTTGCCCACCAGGTCAAAATTGCCCTCGTCGGTGTAGAACTTCACGGCAAAGCCGCGCACGTCGCGCACGGTGTCGCCAGAGCCGCGCGGGCCTTGCACGGTGGAGAAACGCACGAAGACCGGCGTGATCTTCTCGGGGTCCTGGAGGAACCCGGCCTTGGTCAGTTGCGCATGGCAGCCGTAGCTCTGGAAGTAGCCATGGGCGCCGGTGCCGCGGGCGTGGACGATACGCTCGGGGATACGCTCATGGTCGAAGTGGGTGATCTTCTCGCGCATGATGAAGTCTTCGAGCAGCGAGGGCCCCCGCGCACCGGCCTTGAGGGTGTTCTGGTTATCGGCGATCTTCACCCCCTGGTTGGTGCGCAAGGCCTGGCCGGTGGCGTCGCTGCGAAACGCCTCCAGGCTCTGCACCTTGGAATTGGTGTTGGCCCGGTCGGGGGTCGTGGTACCGGCGACCTGGCTTTCCCTGGGCATGTCCTTCTTCTTGCTGGGCATGGTTCGGCTCTCCTTATCAGTCTCGAGCGGGCCCGTATCGGGCTTGTTCAACTAGTGACTGGAAGGCGTTCGCGAGCGTTCAATCGGGATTACCGGTTGTCGCGTTATGCCGGCCGGATTGGTTCATGACGAAATAAATGCTAAGAACAACTATGGGAAAAGGCTAAAATGCGCGCCCCGGCTAACCGCTGACCCTATTCCATGCGCCCCACAAGGTTCGCTCAGTGATCGAGTTCCAACATGTCCACAAGACCTACCGTGTCGCCGGTAGGGATATCCCCGCCCTCAATCCGACCAGCCTGACCATCGACAACGGCCAGGTGTTCGGCCTGATCGGGCATTCCGGCGCAGGCAAGAGCACCTTGCTGCGCCTGATCAACCGCCTCGAGGCCCCGAGCGGCGGCAAGATCATCGTCGACGGCGAGGACGTCACCGCCTTCGACGCCAACCAGCTGCGTCGCTTCCGCCAGCAGGTCGGGATGATCTTCCAGCACTTCAACCTGCTGGCCTCCAAGACCGTGGCCGACAACGTCGCCCTGCCGCTGACCCTGGCCGGCGAACTGTCGCGGGCCGAGATCGACCAGCGTGTCGCCGAACTGCTGGCCCGCGTCGGCCTGTCGGACCATGCCCGCAAGTACCCGGCCCAACTCTCCGGCGGCCAGAAGCAACGCGTGGGCATCGCCCGCGCCCTGTCGACCCGGCCGAAGATCCTGCTGTGCGACGAGGCCACCAGCGCCCTCGACCCGCAGACCACCGCGTCGGTGTTGCAACTGCTGGCCGAGATCAACCGCGAGCTGAAGCTGACCATCGTGCTGATCACCCACGAGATGGACGTGATCCGCCGGGTCTGCGACCGCGTGGCGGTGATGGATGCCGGGCAGATCGTCGAACAAGGCCCGGTGGCCGATGTGTTCCTGCATCCGCAGCACCCGACCACCCGACGTTTCGTCCAGGAAGACGAGCAGGTCAACGAGAACGAGCAGCGCGACGACTTCGCCCACGTGCCCGGGCGCATCCTGCGCCTGACCTTCCAGGGCGAGGCCACGTACGCCCCGCTGCTGGGCACCGTGGCCCGCGAGACCGGCGTGGACTACAGCATCCTCGCCGGGCGTATCGACCGCATCAAGGACGTCCCCTATGGACAGCTGACCCTGGCCGTCACCGGTGGCGACATGGACGCGGCGTTCGAGCGCTTCAAGGCAGCGGATGTGCATATGGAGGTACTGCGTTGATGGACGCCCTGAATTTCTTCGCCAACGTCGACTGGGCCGAGATCTGGCTGGCCAGCATCGACACCATGATCATGCTGTTCGGCTCGCTGTTCTTCACCGTGCTGCTGGGCCTGCCATTGGGCGTGCTGCTGTTCCTCTGCGGCCCACGGCAGATGTTCGAGCAGCGGGGCGTGTACGCGCTGCTGTCGCTGATCGTCAACATCCTGCGCTCGCTGCCGTTCATCATCCTGCTGATCGTCATGATTCCGGTCACCGTGCTGATCACCGGCACCTCGCTGGGCGTCGCCGGCGCCATCCCGCCGCTGGTGGTGGGTGCCACGCCGTTCTTCGCGCGCCTGGTGGAAACCGCCCTGCGCGAAGTGGACCGCGGCATCATCGAGGCGACCCAGTCGATGGGCGCCACCACCCGCCAGATCATCATGAACGCGCTGTTGCCAGAGGCCCGGCCGGGCATCTTCGCGGCCATCACCGTCACCGCCATCACCCTGGTGTCGTACACCGCCATGGCCGGCGTGGTGGGCGCGGGCGGCCTGGGCGACCTGGCCATCCGCTTCGGCTACCAGCGCTTCCAGACCGACGTGATGGTGGTCACCGTGGTGCTCCTGCTGGTCCTGGTTCAAGTTCTGCAGAGCGTCGGCGACAAACTGGTCGTGCACTTTTCCCGTAAGTAACCCCAATGGGGTCGGCCTGGCCGACCCGTTCGGGGGCCGTCGCGGCCCTCACAAGGAGTGATCGATGAAGAAACTGCTTGCTGTCGTGGCCGCCGTCGCGGCCTTCTCGGCCAACGCCGAAACCCTGACCGTCGCCGCCACCCCGGTGCCTCACGCGGAAATCCTCAACTTCGTGAAGCCGCAGCTGGAGAAAGCTGGCGTGGAACTGAAGGTCAAGGAGTTCACCGACTACATCCAGCCGAACGTACAGGTGGCCGAGAAGCGCCTGGACGCCAACTTCTTCCAGCACCAGCCGTATCTGGACGAGTTCAACAAGTCCAAGGGCACCGAACTGGTCAGCGTTACCGGCGTGCACCTGGAGCCGCTGGGCGCCTACTCCAGCAAGATCAAGAAGCTCGACGAACTGCCGTCCGGCGCCACCGTGGTCATCCCCAACGATGCCACCAACGGCGGCCGCGCCCTGCTGCTGCTCGACAAGGCCGGCGTGATCGCGCTCAAGGACAACAAGAACATCCTGTCCACCGTCAAGGACATCACCGCTAACGACAAGGGCCTGAAGTTCCGCGAGCTGGAAGCGGCCACCATCCCGCGCGTGCTGACCCAGGTGGACCTGGCGCTGATCAACACCAACTATGCGCTGGAAGCCAAGCTCAACCCCGAAAAGGATGCGCTGGTCATCGAGGGTAGCGACTCGCCCTACGTGAACATCCTGGTCGCCCGCCCGGACAACAAGGACTCGCAGGCCATGAAGAAGCTGGCCGATGCCCTGCATTCGCCCGAGGTGAAGCAGTTCATCACCGAGAAGTACAAAGGCGCGGTGATCCCGGCGTTCTGATTGCGCCGAGCTCGCTGGGCCGGTCAGTTCAGCAGGGCTGCTTTGCAGCCCATCGCCGGCAAGCCGGCTCCCACAGGTCTGCGCCAACCTGTGGGCTTGCCGGCGATGGGACGCGAAGCGGCCCCAAATCAGCCGATACTCAGTCCCGCTTGACCAACCCCGGCAACTGCGCCACCAGCTTCTGGTTGTTGAACGGCGCCCGGATGAACCCCCGCTGGCGCCCATCCGGCCCGACGATCGCCAGGTTGCCACTGTGATCCACGGTATACCCCGGCTTGCTGGTATCCGCCGGAATGAACGGAATGCTCAGGGCATTGGCCAATGCCTGGGTGTCCTCGAGGGTGCCCGCCAATCCGAGGAAGTCCTTGTCGAAGTACCCCAGGTACTGCTTGAGCTGGTCCGGCGTATCGCGATTCGGGTCGACACTCACCAGCACCACCTGCAACCGCTCCAGCGCCTCCTTGGGCAGCTCGCTCTTCACCTGGCGCAGCTGGGCCAGGGTAGTCGGGCAGATGTCCGGGCAGTAGGTATAGCCGAAGAACAGCAACGACCACTTGCCCTTGAGCTCGTCCAGCTCCACCGGCCGGCCTTCCTGGTCCCTCATCTTCACGTCCGGCACGGTGCGGCTCTGGGGCAGGAGAATGATGCCGGCGTCGATCAGTTCGGCCGGGTTCGCCTCGCTGCGGCCGTTGAGCACCTTGTTGACGGTCAGGCCGAGGATCAGGGCGACCACGGCGACGAGGATGAAAACGGTTTTCTGGGTTCGGGTCATAGATTCAGCAACAGGTAGTGGTCCAAGAGCAGTGCGATGAACAGCAGGAACAGGTACCCGATAGAGTACTTGAAGGTCCCGATCGCAGCGTGCGGCCTGGTGCCACGGTACAACACCCAGGCCCAGTGGACAAAGCGCAGCCCCAGCACGAGGGCACACACCAGGTACAACGGCCCGCTCATGTGGATGGCATAGGGCAGCAGGCTCACCGCCAGCAACACCAAGGTATAGAGCAGGATGTGCAGCTTGGTGTAGCGCTCGCCATGGGTCACCGGCAGCATGGGAATGTCGGCCTTGGCGTACTCCTCCTTGCGGTGGATGGCCAGGGCCCAGAAGTGCGGCGGGGTCCAGGCGAAGATGATCAGCACCAGCAGCAGCGGCTCGGCGCCGACATGGCCGCTGACCGCCACCCAACCCAACAGCGGCGGCGCCGCACCGGCCAGGCCGCCGATCACGATGTTCTGCGGGGTGGCACGCTTGAGAAAGCCCGTGTAGATCACCGCGTAGCCGAGCAACGAGGCCAGCGTCAGCCAAGCGGTGAGGGCATTGGTGAACACCAGCAGCAGGGCCATGCCCAGCACCGCCAAGGCCAGGGCGAAGCCCAGCGCCGGCAGCGGCGCGACCCGCCCTTCGGCCAGCGGGCGCCGGTGGGTACGGGCCATCAGCGCATCGATGCGCCGATCCACCACATGGTTGACCACCGCCGCGCCGCCCGCGCACAGGCCGATGCCTAGGTTGCCGAACAGCAGCACGCTCCACGCCACCCCGGCACGGGTAGCGAGGAACATGCCCACCAGCGAGGTGATCAGCATCAGTACCACCACCTTGGGCTTGGTCAGTTCCAGGTAGTCGCGCCAACCGGCCCGCCGTCTGCGCTCGCTCAGAAGCGTCGCCACGAGTCACCCCTCATGTGCTGGGAGAGCCCCACGCCGGTCACCGGTGTCAGGCGCCAGCCCTGCGTGATGCGGACCTTGTCGACCACGCGGATCCGGTAGTTCACCAGCACCATGCACAGCAACAACGCGGCACCGCCGGCGTTGTGCGCCACCGCCACGCCCAGGGGCAGGTGCAACAGCACGTTGCTGATGCCCAGGCCCACCTGCACGGCCAGCGCCAGCAGCACCAGGCGGGCCAGGCCGGAAAGAGCGTTGCGGTGCAGCTTCCAGCTGAGCAGCAGCAACACGGCGATGACCAGCAACGCACCGAGCCGGTGGCTGATGTGGATAGCGGTACGCGCATCGCTGTCCAGCTGCCCGCCCAGGTAGTTCGGGCCGACGTGCTGGGTCAGGTGGAAGCCGTTGCTAAAGTCCGCCGCTGGCCACCACTGGCCGTGGCAGGTGGGCAGGTCGATACAAGCGACCGCCGCATAGTTGGCGCTGACCCACCCCCCCAAGGCGATCTGCCCGATCACCACCAGCAATGCCAGCGCCGCCACCCGCCGCAGGCTCAGCGGCAGCTTGGGCAAGGGCGCGAAGGCCCGGGATAGACGCAGGGACAGCAGGAACAACAGGCTCAGGGTGGTGAAGCCGCCGAGCAGGTGCGCAGTGACCACCTGGGGCCAGAGCTTGAGGGTCACCGTCCACATGCCGAACACCGCCTGCGCCAGCACCACGCCCAGCAACAGCAGCGGCAGGCGATAGGGCTGGCCGTCACGGGCATGGCGCCTCAGTGCCTGGAACGCCAGTACGGCGATCACCAGCGCCAGGGTGCCGGCGAAGTAGCGATGGACCATCTCTGCCCAGCCCTTGGCTTGCTCCACCGGATGCTCCGGGAAGTGCAGCTCGGCATGGGCCAACTGCGCCTCGGTCTTGGGCACGCCGATGAAACCATAGCAACCCGGCCAGTCGGGGCAGCCGAGGCCGGCGTGGGTCAGCCGGGTATAGGCACCGAGCAGGACGACCAGCAGTGCCAGCAGGGTGGCGAACACAGCGAGGCGGTATCCGGGTCTGGCCATGGCGGCCTCCTAGCCGATGTTGGACAGTTTGAGCAGGTGGCGCAGGTCGTCGAGCACATGCTTGCCCTTGGCCTTGACGTCGTAGCGCAGCACCAGGTTGCCGTGGGGGTCGACGATCCACAGCTGCGGGCCGGGCTCGCCGACCTTCTGGCCGTAGCGTTGCAGGTCAAGCGGATAACGCTGCAGCTGCGGATATTCGCGGCCCAACAACGCCTGGTAGTCAGCGTCCAGCGGCTGCGCGGCGGCCAGGGCATGGCTGGCACGGCCAGCGTCGCGGCCCAGGCCGATCTGGATCTGCCGGGCCAGGTACACCAGTTGCTGGCAATCCTGGGCACAGGCTTGCGGCGCGCTGACCAACAGTTGCCAGCCTTCCTCCTGGGCGTCGATGCCAATGTCGGCGCGGGTTTCGCCGCTGCCGATCATCGCGCCGTGGTAACTGCGGCCCTCCGGCACCCAGAACTTGAACTTGTACATGCTGGTGGCGAGGATCATCGGCCCCAGCGCCACCAGCAGGATGAGGATCAGCTGCAAGCGCCCACGCGCGCGGGACTTGTGGCGTTCAGGCACGCCCAGTGGACTCGTGACGGCGCCCATGGTTGTTCTCCTTGTTGTTGTGCCAACCGAAATAGAGGTAGAGCAGCACCAGCGCCGTGGCCAACGCGAACCACTGCACGGCGTAGCCCAGGTGTTTTTCCGGCCCCATGGCGACCACCGGCCAGTCCAGCCGGTAGCTGGCTGGCCCCGGTTCGAGGCGCAGCTCATGGGGGAAACCTTCGCGACCGAGCTGTTGCCACACTTGCGCAGGGTCGATGGCGGTGAGCAGGTGCGGCCACTGCTTGCCGGCCGGGTCGGGGTGCAGTTGGAAGATGCTGCCCGGCGCCACGTAGACCGAGGCGTCGAGGGTCAGGGGGTGTTCGGGGGTATCGAAGCGCACCGGCACCCGGCGGTCGGGCCACGGCAGCCAGCCACGGTTGACCAGCAGCCACAGGCCGCTGGCCTGGTCGTGGAAGGGTTGCAGCAGCTCGACGCCGACCTGGCCGTCGCGCAGGCGGTTGTCCAGCAGCAGGCTGTGTGCGGCATCGAAGCGGCCGTGCAGGTGTACGCGCTGGAAGGCCGGGTCAGGCAATTGCTGCAACTGCGCGACCGCCACCGGCGCCTCGACGCGACGCTCGGCATAACTGTCGAGCAGCTGGCGCTTTTCGTCCGCTCGGCGCAGTTGCCAACTGCCGAGCGCGATCAACCCCGGCAGCAGGGCAAGCACCACCAGGGTCGGTACCAGGCCAGGGCGAAACGGCTTCACCACGGCCTCGCAAGGTCGATCGCTATACTTGAAACCATCACTGCATTCCCCCGGAGTATCGCCATGCTCAAGGCTGCGATTGTCCTGATGTTGTTGGCCACCATCGCCAGCCTGTTCAGCGGGCTGGTGTTCCTGGTCAAGGACGACGAACACTCGACCCGCCTGCTCAAGGCCCTGACCGTGCGCGTCACCCTCGCGGCGCTGACCATCGGCCTGGTCGCCTGGGGCTTCATCAGCGGGCAGCTCGTCTCGCACGCGCCGTTCTGAATCCTGTGCAGGAGCCCCCTGCTACAGTACATACACGAAGATGAACAACCCGACCCAGACCACATCGACGAAGTGCCAGTACCAGCTGGCCGCCTCGAAACCGAAGTGCTTGTCGGGGTTGAAATGCCCGCGCAGCACACGCACGAGCATCACGATCAATATCAAGGAGCCCAAGGTCACGTGGGCGCCGTGAAAGCCCGTGAGCATGAAGAAGGTCGCGCCGTAGATCCCCGAACCCAAGGTCAGCCCCAGGTGGGCATAGGCCTCGTAGTACTCGTAGGCCTGCAACGCCAGGAACGACAGCCCGAGCAGGATGGTCAGCCACAGCCACAGCTTCAGTGGGCCACGATGCCCCTTGCGCAGGGCATGGTGGGCGATGGTGATGGTCACGCTGGAGCTGACCAGCAGGATGGTGTTGATCAGTGGCAGGTGCCAGGGGTCGATGATGTCCTTGGGTGGCGGGAACAGCTTCGGGTCCGGTGTGTTGAGCAGCGGCCAGGCGAACTCGAAGCCGGGCCAGAGCATCTGCGAGACGCCCTTGTCGCCCTCGCCGCCGAGCCAGGGCCCGGCCAGCACCCGCACGTAGAACAGCGCGCCGAAGAAGGCCAGGAAGAACATCACCTCGGAGAAGATGAACCAGCTCATGCCCCAGCGGAACGAGCGGTCCATCTGCGCACTGTACAACCCCGCACGGCTCTCCTTGACCACCGCGCCGAACCAGCCGAACAGCATGTAGGCCAAGAACAGCGCGCCGACGAAGAAGATCCACGGCCCATGGGACGCCTCGTGGCCGGCCTTGAGGTCGTTGAACCAGGTGCCCAGGCCGAACACCGTGATGAGCAGGCCGATCGTGGCGATGATCGGCCACTTGCTCTGCGCCGGGACGTAGTAGTGCTCGTGACTTGCCATTGTTGTTCTCCTTCCCTTAACGGGCGCCCTGGACGTCCTGGGCCGCGACATGGGCGACCGGCGGGTGGCGAGCGGTGATATCGAACAAGGTGTAGGCCAGTGTCAGGTGCTTCACGTTGGCCGGCAGGTCGCGGTCGACGATGAAACGCACCGGCATCTCGATGCGCTCGCCGGGTTGCAGCACCTGCTGGGTGAAACAGAAGCACTCGGTCTTGTGGAAGTACGCCGCGGCCTCGGCCGGGGTGATGCTGGGGATGGCCTGGGCACTCATGGGCCGATCGGTCGGGTTACGGGCGACGAAGACCATCTGGTTGACCGCCCCGGGGTTGACCTCGAGCTGGTCGGCGGTGGAATGGAACTCCCAGACCATGTCGCTGGCATTGGTCGACATGAACTGCACCCGCACGGTGCGCGTCGGGTCGCTGACCTGGCTGCCCTGGTACTGCCCGCCGGTCTTGCCGTTGATGCCGAAGGCCTGGCACATGACGTCGTAGATCGGCACCAGGGCGAAGCCGAAGGCGAACATCACCACCGTCAGCATCAGCAGGCGCGTGACCAGGCGTTTGAGCGACAGGCCTTCCATGTTCGACCTCCTACTTCACGTCCGGCGGCGTCTGGAAGGTGTGGTAGGGCGCCGGCGAAGGCACCGTCCACTCCAGCCCGTCGGCGCCATCCCAGGGCTTGGCCGGTGCCGGCGCGCCGCCGCGGATGCACTTGATGACGATGAACAGGAACAGGAACTGCGTGGCGCCGAAGGTGAAGGCGCCAATCGACGAGACCATGTTGAAATCGGCGAACTGCAGGTTGTAGTCCGGGATCCGCCGCGGCATGCCGGCCAGGCCCACGAAGTGCATGGGGAAGAACGCCATGTTCATACCGATGAACGACAGCCAGAAGTGCAGCTTGGCCAAGGTTTCGTCGTACATGTGCCCGGTCCACTTCGGCAGCCAGTAGTAGGCCGAGGCGAAGATGCCGAAGATCGCCCCGGGCACCAGCACATAGTGGAAGTGGGCGACGACGAAGTAGGTGTCGTGGTACTGGAAGTCCGCCGGCGCGATGGCCAGCATCAGCCCGGAGAAGCCGCCGATGGTGAACAGGATGACGAAGGCCACGGCGAACAGCATCGGCGCCTCGAAGGTCAGCGCACCCTGCCACATGGTGCTGACCCAGTTGAACACCTTCACCCCGGTAGGCACGGCGATCAGCATGGTGGCGTACATGAAGAACAGCTCGCCCACCACCGGGATGCCGACCACGAACATGTGGTGGGCCCAGACGATGAACGACAGGAAGGCGATCGCCCCGGTGGCATAGACCATGGAGGTGTAGCCGAACAGCGGCTTGCGCGAGAACGCCGGGATGATCGAACTGACCGCGCCGAAGGCCGGCAGGATCATGATGTACACCTCGGGGTGGCCGAAGAACCAGAACACATGCTGGAACAGCACCGGGTCACCACCGCCGGCGGCGCTGAAGAAGCTGGTGCCGAAGTGGATGTCCATCAGCATCATGGTCACCACGCCGGCCAGCACCGGCATCACCGCGATGAGCAGGAACGCGGTGATCAGCCAGGTCCAGACGAACAGCGGCATCTTCATCAGGGTCATGCCTGGCGCACGCAGGTTGAGCACGGTGGCGATCACGTTGATCGCGCCCATGATCGAGCTGATGCCCATCAGGTGGATGGCGAAGATGAAGAAGGTCACGCTGGCCGGCGCGTAGGTGGTCGACAGCGGAGCGTAGAAGGTCCAGCCGAAATTCGGCCCGCCGCCGGCACTGAACAAGGTCGAGACCAACAGCAGGAAAGCCGCCGGCAGCAGCCAGAAGCTGAAGTTGTTCATCCGTGGCAAGGCCATGTCCGGCGCCCCGATCATCAGCGGGATCATCCAGTTGGCCAGGCCCACGAATGCCGGCATCACCGCCCCGAACACCATGATCAGGCCATGCATGGTGGTCATCTGGTTGAAGAACTCAGGTTCCACGATCTGCAGGCCGGGCTGGAACAGCTCGGCGCGGATCACCATGGCGAACGAGCCGCCGAGCAGGAACATGGCGAAGCTGAACCACAGGTACATCGTGCCGATGTCCTTGTGGTTGGTGGTCAGCACCCAGCGCATCAGGCCCTTGGCCGGGCCGTGGGCATGCTCATGGCCTTGGGCGTGGTCGTCGATCACTGCACTCATGTCCTGTCTCCTGCAATCCGGTGGCTGTTGCGGGAACACCCGTCGACCCGGCTCATTGGCCTTCTGCCTGCTTGAGCGCCAGCACATCCTTCGGCGTGACCATATCGCCCTTGTTGTTGCCCCAGGCATTGCGCTCGTAGGTGACCACGGCGGCGATGTCGACTTCCGAGAGCTGCTTGCCGAACGCGGCCATGGCAGTGCCAGGCTTGCCGTGGAACACGATGCCCAGGTGGTCTTCCTTGGGGCCAGTGGCGATCTTCGAGCCCTTGAGTGCCGGGAACATCGGCGGCAGGCCCTGGCCCTCGGCCTGGTGACAGGCCACGCAGGCGGTGTGGTAGACCTTGTCGCCACGCTCGACCAGCTCCTCCAGGGTCCACTCCTTGCTGGTCAGCTCCTTGAGCTTGGCCGCCTCGGCCTTGCGCTCGCCGAGCCAGGTGTCGTAGTCGGCCTGCGACTTGACCTCGACCACCACCGGCATGAAGCCATGGTCCTTGCCGCACAGCTCGGTGCACTGGCCGCGGTAGATGCCGGGTTTCTCGATGCGCGTCCAGGCTTCGTTGACGAAGCCGGGAATGGCGTCGCGCTTGACCGCGAAGGCCGGCACCCACCAGGAGTGGATGACATCGGCGGCAGTCACCAGAAAGCGCACCTTGGCCCCGACCGGCAAGACCAGCGGCTGGTCGACTTCCAGCAGGTAGTGCTCGCCCTTGGGCGCCTGGTTGCGGATCTGCTCGGCGGGGGTGGCGATGTTGCTGAAGAACTCCACGTCCTGGCCCAGGTACTTGTAGTGCCATTTCCATTGATAGCCGGTGACCTGGATGTCGATGTCCGAGTCGCTGGCGTCGTAGATGTCGATCAGTGTCTTGGTGGCCGGGATGGCCATGGCCACGAGGATCAGGAAGGGGACGATGGTCCAGAGGATCTCCACCCAGGTGTGCTCGTGGAAGTGAGCAGGCTCCTGGCCGGTGGAGCGACGGTGGATGACCATCGACCAGAACATCGCGCCGAACACCACGATGCCGATGACCACACAGATCCAGAAGATGGTCATGTGCAGGTCGAACACGGCGCTGGAGACTTCCGTGGCCCCCGGAGCCATGTTCACGGTCCAGGCAGCGTGCGCCTGACCGAATCCCAACCACAACAGGAGGCCCATCCAGACATGTGGATGTCGCATCATTGCGGGTTCCCCTTATCGTTCTTGTTGTCCCGGAGGCGTGGACCTACGGCAAGGGGGGACGGCGGCCAAGACTGCCTACTTCGACGACCGAGCCCCTGCGACAGCAGTCGGGCCTCATCAACGAATCACGTTCAACCGGAGTATAGACACCGACCAATGGCACGCAACGAAGGCCATGAAATGAACTTCATGATTCCGCCGGATCGCCTGTAAACCCCGTGTTCAACGGCTCGGGGCACAATGATGGCACATTGATATAACTGCTTATGCAGGCGTGTCTTCCGGTTATAACAAATGCGTCTTAGGCATTCTCGTAAGCAAGCTAACTTAGTGTCTTCCGTTTGTAACGCCTTGTCCCTGGAGTTGTCATGAACATCGCCGCTGTACGCGAGCAGATCAGCCAAGCCCATCAACATGAAAGCCAGACCGGCCAATTGAAAGTACGCCTCGAGCAGCAACTGCCCCACCTGCATCCGTCGATCCGACTGCCGGAGCAGGATGCCCAGGGTACCTTGACGCGTTTCGTCAGCGCCTATATCGACCAGGTCCCGGAGTTGCTGGAAGCTGCGCACGCAGTGGCCCGCGAGGCCGGCATCGAGTCGCAGATCAAGCCGGTGCTGAAGATCGCCGAAGCCTATTTCCTCCAGCCTCCGAGCGTCATGCAAGGGCATGTCGGCCTCGACTGCCTGCTGGACGAGGCCTACCTGGCCCATCGCCTGGTCGAAGAGGTCAATGACCTGTACATCCGTCATTTCCAGCAACCGCTGATCCCCCTCGATACCACCGTGGCCAACCTGATCGCCCATCAGTTGATCGGCGAGACCTTCGCCAACCAGCTGGACGAGGTGGTGCACCACTCGGTGGACGAGTTGCTCGACGACGAGAGCTTTGCCGTGGAGTCGGTGGAGACCTACCGCGAGACCCTGTGCAGCCCCGCGACCGGCGAAGCCTGGAAACGCTGGCCGTGCCTGTCGCGGCAACTGAACGTGGACCTTGCCCTGCAACCCTCCTGACGCACCGAGGCGGCTGGGAAAGGCGTCCCGCTGCTGCCCCTCGTACCCGATCGCTACTGTCATCCGGCCGCCGCAAGGGCGGCCCCGACCCATCGAACAGGTGATGACAATGACGATCCAGTGGAATCGAATCTATACCGACCTGCTGCGCGGCAGCCGGCCGACGCTCTGGGGCAACTGGGCCCTGAACCCCAACATCCAGCCAGGCGCGGTCGGCATCGTCGACCCGGCCTCGGGTGACTTCAGGCTCATCTGCGAACAATTGCCCGGCGCAGAAGTATCGAGCAGCCAGCAGGGCCGCAAGTGGCAGATCAGCTCGAGCGGCGTACAGCGCCGCGAAGTCAAGACGAGCGTGGCGGGAATGGTCTACGACCCGGCCACCGGCGCCCAGGTGCAGCCGGATGCCGCCATCGAATGGAGCTTCGACCGCGAGGAATCCATCGCCTCGGAGTTCGCCCTCAGCGGTGAACGCAGCCTCAGCAACCTCACGCTGCTGCACGACAGCTACGACTGGCTGCTGGATCACGCCAGGCGGGTGAACATGGCCACCGCCGCCGGCATTTCCGAAGGTTTCGGCGTGGTGACCACGGTGGTCTATGCCCAGAGCGGCGTCAATGCCGGCGCCAAGAAACGCAACGCCCGGTTCTCCCTCGCCGGCAGCGCCAGCGGCCTGAACAGGTTGCTGGGCGAGGACGGCATCTCCGGCAAGGGCAACGCCAGTTTCATCGTCACCAGCGACAGCAGCGCGATCGAGTCGCACACCTTGCCAGCAAGAAGCGGCGAGGTGGCCAGCGAGCCGCTGCCCGTCGCCTATGGCTTCGCATCCTTCGCCGGCAGCAAGGTGCTGGTGCCCAACTGGATCCGCAAGATGGGCGTGTTGAGCCTGGTGGTCGACAGCAAGGCCTCGGCCTTCACCACCTACACCACCCGGGTCACCTTGTCGTACGAAACCCCTAATGGCCCGGTCGAAGACACCCGGACCATCGTCGGCGGCAGCTCCGCCAGCTTCAGCGACATCCCGCTGACAGCCACCCGGATGACACTCGTCGCCGAGTTCATCAACCTCGGCAAGAACACCCGCCAGGCGCTCACCTGGAACACGCCTGCCACCGAGTGGCTCGGCGGCACCCGGGTCGTCAACCTGACCGGTACCTGGCCGGGTGCACCGCAGATGAAGGAAGTGGACGCCTGAGGTCAGGCGCCCGCAGCGCTGCGCAAGCGCCCTTCGATCCTGCGCTTGAGGCCACGCTGCTCGATACGCAGGCTGCAACCGCTGGCCTGGCTGGCCTTGCCCCAATCCTCGAGCAATTCCAGGCAGGAATGGTCGATGTAGGTCAGGTTGGCCAGCGGGACATGCAACGTGGTGCCGGGCGGCACGCTGTCGAGTACCTGGGTCAAGGCAGGGACCTTGAGGAAGGTCGCCGCCCCGCTCAGGCGCAGTTCCATGTGCCCGGGGCGGTCGAGGTGGACCAGGTTGATCTTCAGCCGCGCGGCCTTGAGCGCCAGCTTCAGCAGCGTCAGGGCGAAGCCCAGGAGCACACCGGTGAGCAGGTCGGTGAAGATGATCGCCAAGGCGGTGGCGGCATAGGTGAACATCGGCATGCGCCCGTAGCGGCCCAGGCCGCGCAACGCCTTGAAATCCACCAGTTTCACGCCGGTATAGACCAGCACGCCAGCCAGGCTCGCCACCGGAATCTGCTGCAAGACGCTGCTCAAGACCACCACGAAGGCCAGCAGCCACACGCCATGGAATATCGCCGACCAGCGTGTCAGCGCCCCGGCCTGGACGTTGGCCGAGCTGCGCACGATCACCCCGGTCATCGGCAGTGCGCCCAGCAAGCCACAGAGCATGTTGCCGATACCTTGCGCCGACAGTTCACGGTCGAAGTCCGAGCGCTGGCCGCTGTGCATGCGATCGACCGCGGCGGCGGACAGCAGGGTCTCGGCGCTGGCGATGAACGCCAGGGCCAGGGCGGCCACCAGCAGGGTCGGGTCGGCCAGCGCGAGCAAGTCGTGCGGGCGCAACCAGTCGATGGCCTCGGACAGGTCGGCCGGTACCTGCACCCGCTTCACCGGCAGCGCCAGCCACAGGCTGATGACCGTCATCGCCGCCACGCCGAGCAGGGCACCCGGCAAGAAACGCAGGCGCTGGGGCCGCCAGCGCTCCCAGCCCCACATCAGGGCGATGGTCCCCAGCCCCAGCGCACCGGCCTGCCAGCCGCTGCCGGCGCTCTCCAGGGGCAATGCCGAGGCCAGCGTGGCGGGAAAGCCCAGCAGGTTTTCGACGCCAGAGGGCTGCGGCGCGGTGTCGAACATCACATGCACCTGGGACAGCACGATCAGCACGCCGATACCGGCGAGCATGCCGTAGACCACGGCCGGCGCGGTGACGCGGAACCAGCAGCCCAGGCGCAAGCGCCCGGCCAGCAGTTGCAGCAACCCCGCCAGCAAGAGGATCGGCCCGAGCATGGCCATGCCATGCTGGCGCACCAGTTCGAACACCAGCACCGCCAGGCCGGCGGCCGGGCCGCTGACCTGCAGCGGCGAACCGGCCAGGAAACCGACCACGATGCCACCGATGATGCCAGTGATCAGCCCTTTGGCCGGCGGCATGCCCGAGGCGATCGCGATACCCATGCACAGGGGCAGGGCTACCAGGAAGACCACGACCGAGGCCAGCAATTCGCGCGGCAGGGCCGCTTTGATCTGTGTCTTGTTCACCATGAAGCTCCTTACTTTCAGTTGCACGGCCATTCCTCTGGCCGGGACACGGGGATCCCTGAATCGCGCGCAGGGGCGCGCCGCCAGCGAGGCCGGCAAGGTATCCAGGGAATTCAAGGCAGCCGATAACCGGACCACACCACGAGGGTGCGGCCGGCGATCAGGACGTCATGTAGAGGTGTTCGGGTCGCTTGAGGCGTGGAGCCTAGTAGCGGCCTCTCGGTGTAGCGCAGGGGATCGGTTCGCCTGCGGCTAGCGGCAGGAAGCTGTCGCTGGCGGCATCGTAGGCTTCGATCTGGCTGGTCTCGATGTCGTAGACCCAACCATGGATGTACAGCTGGCCAGCCGCCAGGCGAGAAGCGACCGAAGGGTGGGTGCGCAGGTGATGCAACTGGGCGATGACGTTTTCCTTGGTCAGCACCTGCATGCTTTCGTGCTCGCTGCCACAGGAGCAGTTGTCCTCGACCACCGTGCGCGCGACCTCGGCATGACGCAACCAGGCCTTGACCGTCGGCATCTTCTCCAGCGCGTGAGGGTTGAGCACCGCCCGCATGGCACCACAGTCGGAGTGGCCGCAGACGATGATGTGATGCACGCCCAAGGCCATCACCGCGTACTCGATGGCGGTGGACACGCCACCGTTCATCTGCCCGTAGGGCGGTACGACGTTGCCGACGTTACGGGTCACGAACAGATCGCCCGGCGAGCTCTGGGTGATCAGCTCAGGGACGATGCGCGAGTCGGCGCAGGTGATGAACATGGCGCGCGGCGTTTGTGCCGTGGCGAGCTTCTTGAACAGCTCCTGCTGCTCGGGAAAGACATCGTGATGAAACCGCAGGAAGCCGTCGACGATATGCTTCAGGGCAGCATCGGCGCTTTCGGCGGGTGCAGCCGGGACGGCCTTGGAGGGGTCCTTGACGGGCATGATTCATCCTCTTGACGGTTTGTAGGCAAATTCCATCTTACCGGTTAAAGATTCTGGCTATGCAGGGTTTAGATGACGCGCACAGGCCATTGATCACAGTCTCTGTGGACTGATTTCCTACGCTACCGGGGAAAACTTAACTGAAACTGAATTCGGAGGCTCTAGAACGGGCGTTCTAGCTGATACAGGCGGGTGCTCGATAATAGCAAAAAAACATCAATCGCCAATACCCATGAGCGAAAATAACAGCTGCCATTAGTGCGGCTGGGGATGGCATCAGAACAACTTCAGTTGCCCGTTCGGCGGGCAGAACGCCGTGCAATCCAGCGCCTGCGCCTCGCGGCCTGCGAACCCCAGCCGCCGCATGGCCTTGCCGAACCGCTGCGCCAGCAACTCGGCGAAAACGCCTTCCCCACGCATGCGTGTGCCGAACCGGCTGTCATACAGCTCGCCGCCCCGGCTCTGGCGGATCAGGCTGAGCACATGGGCGGCGCGCTGCGGGTAATGGTCGTGCAGCCATTGCTCGAACAACGGCGCCACCTCCAGCGGCAGGCGCAGCATCATGTAGGCCGCACTCTGCGCACCCGCTGCCTTCGCCGCCTCCAGCAGGTGCTCCAGCTCGCTGTCGTTGATCATCGGGATCATCGGCGAACACAGCACCCCCACCGGCACGCCCGCCTCGTGCAGGACCCGTATCGCCCGCAGCCGCGCCTTCGGTGCCGCGGCGCGGGGTTCGAGGATGCGCTTGAGTTCGTCATCGAGGGTGGTGAGGCTGATCATCACCCGCGCCAGCCGCTGGCTCGCCAGCTCCGCCAGCAGGTCCAGGTCGCGCAGCACCAATGCGCCCTTGGTGACGATGGTCACCGGATGGCGGAAACGCAGCAGCACTTCGAGCAGGCGCCGGGTCAGCTGCCGTTCGCGCTCGATGGGCTGGTAGGGGTCGGTGTTGGAACCCAGGTTGATCGGCGCGCAAACGTAGCCCGGCTTGCTCAATTGCTGCTCGAGCAATTCGGCCGCGTTGGTCTTGGCGATCAGCTTGGTCTCGAAGTCCAGGCCTGGGGAAAGGTCCCAGTAGGCATGGCTGGGGCGGGCGTAGCAGTAGATGCAGCCATGCTCGCAGCCCCGGTAGGGATTGATGGAGCGGTCGAAGGGCAGGTCCGGCGAGGTGTTGCGGGTGATGATGCTCTTGGCCGTCTCGATCCGCACCTCGGTACCCTGGGTGGGCGGGACTTCCTGGTACCAGCCATCGTCCTCCTTCACCGACTGGCTCGGGGCGAAGCGGTTGTGCGGGTTGCTGGCAGTGCCGCGTCCTCGCAAGGGTGCTGGGTTCATGATGGGACACCGAGATACTGTATCCATATACAGTATCTCGGAGTTAGTCGGGTTTCCAGTACCGTCAGGCGCCAGCCGTCGCCAGGTATCGCGCGCGGTAGGCCTCGTGCGACAACGGCCTGCCCAGGAAGGCCTCCAGCGAGGCGCTCATCGAACGCAAGGCACCCGGCGCCAGGATCTCCTCGCGCAACCGCTGCCCGAGCCTGGCGTCATCCACGCCTTGCGCCTCGAAACGCGCGAAGATATCCAACGCATGGACTTCGGCCCACAGGTAGCCGTAGTAGCTTGCGTCATAACCGGTCACCAGGTAGTCGAAGGCCTCCGGGTATCGTTCGTCATCCTGGCCAGGCAATACCATGACCCGGCTGCTCGCCAGCCCGGCGATTTTCCGTACGTCGATGGGGGTATCGGCAGCCCGGTGCAACAGGATGTCGAACAGCGCCAGGCGCAGGTCCTTGGCCAGGGTCGACAATTGCTGCTTGCGCTTCGCCCGCAGCCATCGCTCGACCTTCTCCAGCGAAGCCTGCCCGCCGTGCTCGAAATGCCTGGAGAGACATTGCAGGGTCTGAGGGCTCCAGCACCATTGCTCCAGCACCTTGCCCACGAACTCCGAGGCATCCCTGCCAAGGTGCTCGATCGAGTTCAGCCGCCGCTGGGCGTTGCCCATCAGCACCTGGTGCAGGCAGTGCCCGAACTCATGGAAGAGCTTGCACAGGTCAAGGTGGCCCAGCAGGGTCGGCTGGTCGTCTTCATGCCTGGGATAAGCACAGGACAGCGCTACGATCGGCAGCGTGGTCCCCGTTTCCGGGTCTTCGTGCCGGCTCCTCATTGGAAAGGCAAACGCCCAGTCCGGCTTGCCCGGGCGCGCGAAGGCATCGATGTAGATGTACCCCAGCGTGCTACCTGCCTGGGTGACCTTCCACAACTGGACGTCCGGATGCCACGCCACGTTGCCCTGGTCTTCCAGCGTGATGCCGAACAGCCGCGCCGCCCATGCCTGCAATGACGCGAGCACACCTGGCAAGGGGAAGTAGGCGAGCATGTCCTGCTCGGGGTCCTGCGCCTCGCGCTCATGCAGGCGGCTGGCAAGGTAGGCCTGGTCCCAAGGCTGCAACCTCCCCATACCTTGTGTTTCAGCCAGATGGACCAAGGCGATGGCCTGCTGTTTCAACGCCGGTCTGGCCTGCTCGGCCAGGGCACCGAGAAATGCCTCCACCTCATCCACCGTCTGGGCGGACTTGCTCTGCAGGCTCAACACCATGGCATTCTCGAAGCCCAATAACTGGGCCTTTTCGTGCCTCAAGCGCACCAGCGCCTGGAGGACCTTCGCATTATCCCAGCCGGTCTTGGCGGCTTGGTCGGAGGCCAGGGTCGACCCTCTGCGGTAGACAGTCTCCCGAAGCGAACGATTGTCGGCATGCTTCAGCAGGGCGGTCACCGTTGTGTCGTCGAGCGTGACCAGCCAACCCTTGCGCCCATTTTCCGTGATGGCGGCCAGCGTTTCGTCTGGAACGTCATCGCTCGTCGCCGTCCTCGCTTTATCTGCCAGGGTGACGAGGGTCTGTTCTGGAATACCGGCAAGTTCGCCTGGGTCAACGATCAACAACACCCCGTCTTTCCTGGACGCGCTCAGGTTATCGAGGAAGGTATCCTCCAGCCCCCTGATGGCCTCCTGCGTCCGAACGAGCTGTTGGCGCTCGGGCTCAGGCAACGCCGCACCGGCAAGCCTGAGCTCCTCCAGGATGCTGGCCAAGGTCGCTTCTTGCTCGGCGTCCAGGTCACCACGGGACACCTGGGAATAGGCCTTGAGCAGCAACGGCGCATGGGCCTCTTTCTCATCCCGGTAGGCGCTCAGATGGGCATGACAGTCATTGACCGCTGCCGCCCAGCCGTCGTCCCGCTGGGCACAGGGAACAACCATCTTGAAACGGTCCTCGATACGCAGGTCGAGGCGCTCGATAGCCATGACCAGGTTGTCCCAGGTAGGGAAGGTGGCCGCAGAGGCAAGAATCGTCTGGAGCTCACGACGGTTGTCTTCGGCGATCTGGCGAAAGGCAGGTTCGAGGTGCTCGACCTCCAGGCGGGCGTAGTCGAGCAGCTCGAAGGGTTGCAGCAGCGGGTTATCCTGGGCCATTTCTTGCTCCATCGAATGAAAAGGAGCGCGAGAGGCTATAGGGCTGACCCCGGGGTGCAGGGTTGAATATCTACCACCTGGCCGACGGAACACACCCAACAACGCCCCGGTGTTGTGAACCGGGGCGTTGCAGACGTGTCACTCCGCTGGCTTCTTCAGCTTCGGATTGGGAAAGAACTGGACCGTCTGCACCTTGGCCGGCGCCTTGGGCGCCAACTGGTTGACCCGGGTGCCGAGCTCCTTCGGAATCGACAGGCCTTGCTCGTTGAGGGTGTCGGAGAACCCGCAGGCCACGCACTCGCGGTGCGGCACGCCGTCCTCGTCCCACATCATCAGCTTGTCGGTCTCGCTGCAGGCCGGGCAAACCGCCCCGGCGATGAAGCGCTTCTTGGTCTTGTTCACACGTACCTCGCTCATGCCGCCGCGTCCTCGCTCAGGCCACTATGGCGCAGCAACGCATCGATGGAAGGCTCACGGCCACGGAAGTCGACGAACAGCACCATCGGCTCGCGGGAGCCGCCACGGGCCAGGATGGCTTCGCGAAAGGCACGGCCGGTCTCGGCATTGAGCACACCTTCTTCTTCGAAGCGCGAGAAGGCATCGGCCGACAGCACCTCGGCCCACTTGTAGCTGTAGTAACCCGCCGCGTAGCCGCCGGCGAAGATGTGGGCGAAGCTGTTGGGGAAGCGGTTGTAGGCCGGCGGACGCATGACCGAGACCTCGTCGCGCACGTCTTCCAGCACCTGCAGCACGCTGCGGCCGTCGCCATGGTTGGCGTGCAGCTCGAAATCGAACAGCGAGAACTCCAGTTGGCGCACCATCATCATGCCCGACTGGAAGTTCTTCGCTGCCAGCATCTTGTCCAGCAGATCCTGGGGCAGCGGTTCGCCGGTCTCGTAGTGGCCGGAGATCAGCGCCAGGCCTTCGGGCTCCCAGCACCAGTTCTCCATGAACTGGCTCGGCAGCTCCACCGCATCCCAGGCCACACCGTTGATACCGGAAACACCGGCATGCTCGATGCGGGTCAGCAGGTGGTGCAGGCCATGGCCGAACTCGTGGAACAGCGTAGTGACCTCATCGTGGGTCAGCAGCGCCGGCTTGCCAGGCGCGGCCGGGGTGAAATTGCACACCAGGTTGGCCACCGGGCTCTGCAGCGCGCCCGCGGCAGTACGGCGACGGTCACGGGCGCCATCCATCCAGGCACCGCCACGCTTGTTGGCGCGGGCGTACAGGTCGAAGAAGAAGCGGCCCACGTGCTGGCCGTTTTCCTTGATCTCGAACAGGCGCACGTCCGGGTGCCAGCTGTCGAAGCCCTTGAGCTCGGCGATCTCGATGCCGTACAGACGCTGGACGATGGCGAACAGGCCCGAGAGCACCTTGTCGATCGGGAAGTAGGCGCGCAGGGCTTCCTGCGACACGCTGTAGCGCTGCTCGCGCAGCTTCTCGCCGTAGTAGCCGGCGTCCCAGCTCTGCAGCTCGGCGCAACCCTGCTCGGCGGCGTAGGCCTTGAGCTGCTCCAGATCCTGGGCGGCGAATGGCTTGCTGCGCTTGGCCAGGTCGCGCAGGAAGCTGAGCACCTGGTCGCTGGACTCGGCCATCTTGGTCGCCAGGCTCAGTTCGGCGTAGTTCCGGTAGCCCAGCAGCTCGGCCAGTTCCTGGCGCAGGTCGAGGATCTCGCTCATCACCGGGCCGTTGTCGAACTGGCCGGCGTTCGGGCCCTGGTCGGAGGCGCGGGTGCAATACGCGGCATAGAGTTCTTCACGCAGAGCACGGTCGGCAGCGTAGGTCATCACGGCGTAGTAGCTGGGGAACTCCAGGGTGATCAGCCAGCCGTCGAGGCCCTTGGCCTGGGCGGCGGCGGCCATCTGCGCCTTGGCCGACTCGGTCAGCCCGGCGAGCACGGCCTCGTCGGTGACGTGCTTGGTCCAGGCCTGGGTGGCGTCCAGCAACTGGTTGGAAAAGCGGCTGCCCAGCTCGCTGAGGCGGCTCTGCACTTCGGCGTAGCGCTGCTGCTTGTCGGCCGGCAGGTCGATACCCGACAGACGGAAGTCACGCAGGGCGTGCTCGATGATGGTCTTCTGCGCGGCATCGAAACCTGCGGCTTGCGGGCTGTTGGCCAGCGCTTCATAGGCCTCGAACAGCGCACGGTTCTGCCCAAGCTCGGTGGAGTAGGCGCTCAGGGCCGGCAGGCAAGACTCGTAGGCCTCGCGCAACGCCTTGCTGTTGCACACCGCATTGAGGTGGCTGACCGGGCTCCAGGCCGCGCCCAGGCGGTCGTTGAGTTCGTCCATCGCCAGCACCAGGCCGGCCCAGGTAGGGTGCTGGCCCTGCTTTTCGAGGATCTCGGCGATGGCTTTGCGGTTGTCGGCCAGGATCTCTTCGATCGCCGGTTGCACATGTTCGGCACGGATCGCCGAGAAGGGCGGCAGATCGTAGGACTGCAGAAGCGGGTTGTTCGCACTCACGGTTTGGATACCTTGGCAGGAGAAACACGCGCCCATCTTAATTACAATCGACGCCGACCGCAGCAGGCAGCCCGCCTATCGGCATTCAAGAGAGGCGCTATCATGGCCATCCGAACATTCCAGCAGCACACTCCGAACCTTGGGCCACGGGCTTTCGTCGACCGCTCGGCGGTGGTGCTGGGCGACGTGGAGATCGGCGAGGACAGCTCGGTCTGGCCGCTGACCGTGATCCGCGGCGACATGCACCGTATCCGCATCGGTGCGCGCACCAGCGTGCAGGATGGCAGCGTGCTGCACATCACCCATGCCGGCCCGTTCAACCCGGACGGCTTCCCCTTGCTGATCGGCGATGAGGTGACCATCGGGCACAAGGTCATGCTGCACGGCTGTACCCTGGGCAACCGGATCCTGGTCGGCATGGGCAGCACCATCATGGACGGCGCCATCGTCGAGGACGAGGTGATCATCGGCGCCGGCAGCCTGGTGCCGCCCGGCAAGCGCCTGGAAAGCGGCTACCTGTACGTGGGCAGCCCGGTGAAGCAGGCCCGGCCGCTGACCGACAAGGAGCGCGCCTTCTTCCCCTACAGCGCCGCCAACTACGTCAAGCTCAAGGACCAACACCTGGCCGAAGGCTACGACCGCCCCGAATGATCCCTGTGGGGCTTGCCCCCGAACACCTGAGTGGACAGCAGCGCATGCACCAGCAGAACATCCTTTTCGACCTCGACGGCACCCTGACCGACCCGCGCCTGGGCATCACCCGCTCGATCCAGTACGCCCTGGCCAAGCTGGGTATCGACGAGCCGGACCTGGCGCGGCTCGAGCACTTCATCGGCCCACCCTTGCTGCAGGCCTTCATGCAGTTCTACGACTTCGACGAGGCCAAGGCCTGGGAGGCGGTGAACTTCTACCGCGAGCGCTTCCGCGTCACCGGCCTGTACGAAAACCTGGTGTTCGAAGGCGTGCCGGCGCTGCTCGAAACCCTCAATGGCCAGGGCCGGACCCTGTACATCGCCACCTCCAAGCCGTGGGAGTTCGCCCGCGAGATCGCCCGGCACTTCGCCTTCGATCATCACTTCAAGGTGATCTACGGCAGCGAGTTGGACGGTACCCGCACCAATAAGGTCGAGCTGATCCGCCACCTGCTCGACGAAGAAGGCCTGGACCCGGCGCAGACGTTAATGATCGGCGATCGCAAGCACGACCTGATCGGAGCCCGTAGCAACGGGTTGCAGGCGGTGGCGGTGGGGTATGGCTTCGGCAGCCGGGAGGAGTTGATGGCAGAAGCGCCGGCGTTCCATTTCGACACCCTGGCGCAGATGCACCAGGCGTTCATCGGCGACTGAACGCCATGACCAGGGGCTGCTTTGCAGCGGCCCCCCCGGTCACCGTCCCCCCGACAATCTGGCCAACTCAGCCTTGCGCACCTCGGCCGGCATCCGCCCCAGCGCCTCGACCCGCGCATAGAACCGGCTCCAATCCCCCCGCACCTGCTCGAACAACGCCGCGAACCCCGCCACCCACTGGTCGTACAGCCCGAACGGCAACAGCTTGGCATTGTTCATCGGCCCGTACATCCAGGCGTCATACCGCCGGTCACCGCCCCACTGGCCATCCCGCAGCACCCGGTACTCTGCGCGCAGGCGCTCGAACTCCGCCTGCTTGGCCGCCCGCTTGCCCGCATCGTCCAGGGGGCCGGCATAGATCGCCTGGAGCCTTTCACGGCAGGCCAGCACCAGCCGGATGAACTGCTCCCGCTGGCGCACGGCGCTCTTCTGAATCGCTGGAAGCCCACGCGCCACGCGCCATTGCCGCGATCCTTCCTGCTCGACGAAGGTGGCGAAGGACTCGTTGAACGCCGTGTCGTCCTTCACATAGAAACGCTGGTGCGCCAGCTCGTGGAAGATCAGCGCGGCCAGGCGCTCGTCGTCCCAGCTGGCCATCGACGACAGGATCGGGTCGTCGAACCAACCCAATGTGGAATAGGCCTCCACGCCCCCCACATAGACGTCCATGCCCGCCTGCCGCATCAAGGCCGCCGCGCCCCGGGCAGCCCCTTGGCGGTAGTAGCCCCGGTAGGCTACGCAGCCGGCGATCGGGAAGCAGTGGGTCACCGGCTGCAACGACAACTCGGGCGTGGCGAACAGGTTCCACACCACGAAAGGCCGGCCCAGGTCGGCGTAGACCCGATAGCTACGGTTGTCGGGCAGCTTCAGTTGCTCGCTGGCGAACGCCCGGGCCTGTTCGGCATGCAGCAGGCGCTGGCGCAGTCGAGGGGACGTGGCCGGGTCCTGCAGCACACGCTCGACCGGCTGGCGGGCGCGCAACAGTTGCCACTGCCCTTGGGCCAGTTGGCCGTAATAGCCGACGCTGGCGCAACCGTTCAGCAGAAGGGCCGCCAACAGGGGAACCAAAACAGGGAAAAAGCGGTCGAGTGCCCCAGGGCTTGAGCGCAAGAAAAGAAAAAGTCTGAACATCGGGGCAGTCTGTCTCGCTCACGGCCGGTGCGTTCCAAGACTATCTCGCCAGGGGGGAGTTTCGCCATGCGTCCATTGTTTGCCGTCGGCACGCTCATGCTGCTGTCCGCGTGTTCCACCTTGCCGGACCCAGACCCGAACCAGGCCTGGATCGACCTGGCCCCGCATGACGACACCTCGCTGCACGCCGTCCAGGTGGACGAGCGTGACTGGGCCGATACCCGCTATTTCGAAGTGCCGCCTGGCCACCATGAGCTCACCGTGCGCTATCAGTTCGCCGTGACCCCGAGCAACATCGGCCCGGTGGACGAACCCCTGTGGCGCGATTGCCAGCTCAACCTGACGTTCAAGGACTTCGGCGCCGGCCAGCGCTATCGCCTGCAAGCGGGCAGCATTGGCTTTCGCCCCTGGATCAAGCTCTACGACCAGCAGCAGAAGCTGGTGGGACAAGGGCTGCCAGCAGGCTGCCAACGCACCTGAAAGGCATGCTCGACGTGACATGGCGCATGGCTGGGGACCGCGCGCGGCGCTATGCTTGTAGCTTGTAAACCGCAAGCGGGAGTCTCGCCATGCGCCAGCCCATGATGCTGATCGCCCTCAGTGCACTGGGGGCCTGCGCCAGCCCCTTGCCGCCCGTCGACCCCAAGCAAGCCTGGATCGACCTCTACACCATCACCCCCGGCAGGACCATCATGGCAGACCGCCTGGACGGCAAGCGCCTCGATGATGGCCGCTATTTCCAGGTCACCCCTGGCCGGCACGAGCTGGTAGTGCGCTTCGACTACGAAGTGTATGCGGGCGGCTTCACGACAGACCCGACCGAACGCACCTGCTACCTGACCGTGCGCTACGACGGCTTCAAGGCCGGAGAGCGCTACCGCCTGGAGGCACGGGCCCCGGTGATGCAACCGCAGGTGCTGCTGTTCGACGCCAGCCGCAAGGTGGTGGTGAACGAGCCCAGCGAAGTGTTCTGCATCCCCTGACGACGGGGCTGCCTTGCAGCCCATCGCCGGCAAGCCGGCTCCCACAGGGTACCTGTTGTGCTTTCGGTCGTTCTCGCAGCCCGAAGGGTTGGGGTAACCGCCCACAGCACACTCTGCGTACCGCAGATGTGTGAGCACCACTGGCACCCTGTGGGGGCTTGCCGGCGATGGAGCGCGAAGCGGCCCCAAGTAGCCCGTGTCAGCGGTCGTTCTTCTGGTAGATGATCTTCTTGGTACCCCCATCGCAACTGCCGACGATCATGTTCTGGTCGCGGACCTCGCTGTTGGGCACGATCTCCAGGGTATAGGACGTCACGCCGGCGGCCTGGATCTTCGCTTCGATCTCGGCCTTGAGCTCCTCGCACGGCTTGGGCGCGGCCCATGCGGTCGTGCCCAGCAGGCAAGCCAGCACGACGGTTGCAACGCGGATCATGGAACGGCTCCTGAAAAGGCAGTCGGGCTGCCAACGCTGGTTAGACTACAGGAAACCGTCCCCGTTGCGCCGCTAGGAGAGCAGGGTGGCGTCCAGGCTGATCTTCGCGTTCAACACCTTGGAAACCGGGCAGCCGGCCTTGGCCTTGTTGGCGATCTCCTGGAACTGCGCGTCGCTGGCCCCAGGCACCTTGGCCTTGAGGGTCAGGTGCACGGCTGTGATAGCGAAGCCGTCTGGCTGCTTGTCGAGGCTGACCTCGGCGATGGTATCGATACGCTCCGGGGTCAGCCCCGCCTCGCCCAGCATCATCGACAGGGCCATGGAAAAGCAGCCGGCATGGGCCGCCCCGATCAGTTCCTCCGGATTGGTGCCGGGCGAGCCTTCGAAACGGGTGTTGAAACCATACGGGTTCTGCTTGAGCGCACCGCTCTCGGTGGACAACAAGCCCTTGCCGTCCTTCAGACCGCCTTGCCAGATCGCCGATGCTGTCTTTTTCATGATTGCCTCCTGGTCATGAGGTAGGTATGCCTATGGGTTCAGAGGCCAACACCCTCCGGCAAGTTCAGATCGGTCCCACACCTGGCATTGAATCTGCCGGATATGCCCATACAGAGTCGAAAAGGCCTCTGGCCAACCACTGCTGCGGAGGCTCCGATGACGCACCTGCGTGACCTGAAGATTTCCACCCTCGACCTGGTACCGGTGCGCGCCGATACAGGCCCGGCGCAGTCGCTACGCAACGCCCTGGACCTGGCACGCCATGTCGAGCGCTTCGGCTACCACCGCTTCTGGGTCGCCGAGCACCACAACATGGACGGCATCGCCAGTTCCGCCACCGCCGTGCTGATCGGCTACCTGGCCAACGGCACCTCGACCATCCGCCTCGGGGCCGGCGGCGTGATGCTGCCCAACCACGCACCCCTGGTGATCGCCGAACAATTCGGCACCCTGGCCAGCCTGTACCCGGGGCGTATCGACCTGGGCCTGGGGCGTGCGCCAGGCGCCGACCAGATGACTGCCCGCGCCCTGCGCCGCGAGCGCTCCGGCAGCGCCGACGACTTCCCCGACGACGTGGAAGAGCTGGTGCGCTACCTGGGCCCGCGCACCCCGGAGCAGAAGGTCATCGCCGTGCCCGGCCACGGCACCGAGGTGCCCATCTGGCTGCTCGGCTCCAGCCTGTTCAGCGCCCAGTTGGCCGGCATGCGCGGCTTGCCCTACGCCTTCGCCTCGCACTTCGCGCCGCGCTACCTGCACGAGGCGATCCGCATCTACCGCGATCACTTCCAGCCCTCGGCCGTGCTGGACAAGCCCTACGTGATGCTCGGCGTGCCCATGGTGGTGGCCGAAACCGACGAAAAGGCCGAATACCTGGCCACCTCGGTGTACCAACGCATCCTCGCGCTGATTCGCGGGCAGAGCCTGATGCAGCGCCCACCAGTGCCGAGCATGGACGGCCTGTGGCTGCCCCACGAACGCGACGCGGTGGGCAGTTTCCTGGGCCTGGCGATGATCGGCAGCCCACAGAAAGTGCGGGCCAAGGTGGAGGTGTTGCTGGAACAGACCGCAGCGGATGAGCTGATCTTCACCTGCGACCTGTTCGAGCATGCGGACCGGGTACGGTCATATGAGCTGATGGCGCAGGC
Organism: Pseudomonas guariconensis; assembly: GCF_024127895.1. GTDB lineage: Bacteria > Pseudomonadota > Gammaproteobacteria > Pseudomonadales > Pseudomonadaceae > Aquipseudomonas > Aquipseudomonas guariconensis_B. The sequence continues at coordinate 78,827 of NZ_JAMYBK010000017.1, forward strand.
GCTGAAAGCCGAGTGAGGGTAGGGGCAAGCCCGCTCCCACAGCGGCCTGGGCCGCTCTTGAAATCGGCGCCAAGCCTGTGGGAGCCGGCATGCCGGCGATGGGCTGTAAAGCAGCCCTGCTCACTCACGGCGGTAGATGATTTCCTTGGTCCCGCCCTCGCAGCTGCCGATCACCTTGCCACCGCCAGCGCCCTTGTCGACGATCTCCAGCACATAGCCGGTGACGCCCTTGGCCTGGAGCTTGGCATCGATCTCGGCCTTGAGTTCTTCGCACGGCTTGCCCACGGCCAGCGCACTGCCGGCCAGTGCCATCAGGCACACCACCCCTAGCAGTCTGTTCATCGATCGCTTTTCCTTGTTCAGACCCACAGCGTAAAGGGCGCCAATTCACGACTGGCACCCTGGAAGACGCTTCACCCATCGCCCCGGGACACGCCATCCCGGCGCTGTTTTCAGCTATTGGCGATGCGGAAGCCCACCTTCAACGTGACCTGGAAATGCGCGGCCTGGTTGTCGCGGATGTGCCCGCGGGTATCGATCACCTCGAACCACTCCAGGTGCTTGATGCTCTTGCCGGCTTCGGCCAGGGCATTGTTGATCGCCTCTTCGATGCTGGTGGTCGAGGAACCGACCAGCTCGATCTTCTTGTAGGTGTGATGATCGGACATGAGCACTCTCCTTGGATGTCTGAGATTGAGCCTAGCAGCGCAGGCCCGGTTTACCTGCGAGCAATCGCCAACGACGAAAGTTCGATCGCACTTTCGCCATGCCGCGCAGTCGCAACCCTTACCACCCCTACCCAGCGAAGGAGAGTCGACATGGCCCGCAATGCGTTGCGCAAAACATCCCTGGAAAGCATGGAAGCCGAGATCGAAAGCCTGCTCAAGACCCTGGAAAACCTCAAGCACGACGCCTCGGAGGAGTCGCAGAAAAGCATGAAGGCCATCCGCAGCAATGCCGAGAATGCCCTCAAGCATTCGCGCAGCCTGCTCAGCGATGCCTACGAGGAAGTGAAGACCCGCACCCGGCAGACCGGCCTTGCGACCCGCGACTACGCCCAGGAACATCCCTGGACCACCGCCGGGGTCGCCATCGGCGCCCTCGGCCTGCTGGCCGCCTGGCTGATGTGCAAGCGCAACTAGGCGGTTTGCCGCTCCAACTCGTTGCGCAGCCATTGCGCCAACTGCCCGGCGCGCCCGTCCGCGGCGCGCCGGGGCACCCACAGCGCCAGCGCCGCGCGGGTGGGGGAGAAGCCCCAGGGCGCGCTCAAACGCCCGGCGCGCAGGTCGTCCGCCACCAGCGGCTGTGGCGCGATGGCCACGCCCAGCCCGGCGACTGCAGCTTCCAACAGGTAATACAGGTGCTCGAACGCCTGGCCGAACGTCAACGCGGCAGGCTCCAGCCCTTGCGAGGCGGCCCATGTCGGCCACGCCTGGGGGCGCGAGGTGGTGTGCAGCAAAGGCTCGTCCAGCAAGGCCCTTGCCGGTGCGTGGCGCAACCGTTCGAAGCCGCTGTACAAGGGGCTCAGCACCGGCCCGATGCGCTCCTCGGCCAGTACATGGACGTGCATGTCCGCAGGCCACGGCGGCTCGGCATAGACCAGCAGCGCATCCAGCCCAGGACGGCGCGGGTCGAGGTCGCCTTCGCCTGCCGAGAGGTGCAGGCGCAGTTCCGGCAGGTCTGCCTGGAGCCGTCCGAGCCGTGGGATGAACCAGCGTGCCAGCAGGCTGCCCGAGCAACCGAGGACGAAGGGGGCCTCGCCGACATCGCGGCTGAGTTCCACGCAGACCCCGCGCAAGCGGTCGAACGCCTCGCCACTGGCATCGCGCAGGCGAATCCCGGCATCTGTGAGTTTGATGCCGCGCCCATCCTTGACGAACAGGGCCACGCCCAGGTGCTCCTCGAGCACCTTGATCTGCCGACTGACAGCCCCATGGGTGACATGCAACGCTTCGGCCGCCAGGCTGACGCTGTTCAGCCGGGCAGTCGCCTCGAAGGCTCGCAGGGCATTGAGGGGCGGAAGGTCCTGGCGCATGACGTGTGAGTTTTCCTGACAGGTTGGCGCAATCTTATCGGTTTTCAGCCGGGCATGTCGTGGGTAGAGTAAAGCCCATCAACCACAAATCACGCCCTGGAGCGCCCATGACCCAGACCCAATACCGCGCCGGCCACGATGCCAACGGCCTGTTCGGCTCGTTCGGCGGCCGCTACGTGGCCGAGACCCTGATGCCGCTGGTGCTGGACCTGGCCCGCGAGTACGAAGCGGCCAAGGCCGACCCCAAGTTCCTCGAAGAGCTGGCCTACTTCCAGCGCGACTACATCGGCCGCCCCAACCCGCTGTACTTCGCCGAGCGCCTGACCGAGCACTGCGGCGGCGCGAAGATCTTCTTCAAGCGCGAAGAACTCAACCACACCGGCGCGCACAAGGTGAACAACTGCATCGGCCAGGTCCTGCTGGCCAAGCGCATGGGCAAGAAGCGCCTGATCGCCGAGACCGGCGCCGGCATGCACGGCGTGGCCACTGCCACCGTGGCCGCGCGCTTCGGCCTGCCCTGCGTGATCTACATGGGCGCCACCGACATCGAGCGTCAGCAGGCCAACGTGTTCCGCATGAAGCTGCTGGGCGCCGAGATCGTCCCGGTCACCGCTGGCACCGGCACCCTCAAGGACGCCATGAACGAGGCCCTGCGCGACTGGGTCACCAACGTCGAGGACACCTTCTACCTGATCGGCACCGTGGCCGGCCCGCACCCGTACCCGGCGATGGTCCGCGACTTCCAGTCGATCATCGGCAAGGAAACCCGTGCCCAGTTGCAAGAGAAGGAAGGCCGCCTGCCCGACAGCCTGATAGCCTGCGTCGGCGGCGGCTCCAACGCCATGGGCCTGTTCCATGACTTCCTCGACGATGCCAGCGTGCAGATCATCGGCGTCGAGGCCGGTGGCCACGGCGTGCATACCGACAAGCATGCCGCCAGCCTCAACGGCGGCGTCCCGGGCGTGCTGCACGGCAACCGCACCTACCTGCTGCAGGACGAGGACGGCCAGATCACCGACGCCCACTCGATCTCCGCCGGCCTGGACTACCCCGGCATCGGCCCGGAGCACGCCTACCTGCACGAAGTGAAGCGCGTCGAGTACGTCAGCATCACCGACGACGAAGCCCTCGACGCCTTCCATGCCACCTGCCGCCTGGAAGGCATCATCCCGGCCCTGGAGAGCTCCCATGCCCTGGCCGAGGCGATCAAGCGCGCACCGAACCTGCCCAAGGACCACCTGATGGTCGTGTGCCTGTCGGGCCGCGGCGACAAGGACATGCAAACCGTGATGAACCACATGGCCGCCCAGGAGAAACAGGCATGAGCCGTCTTGAACAACGTTTCGCCGAGCTGAAGGCCGAGGGCCGCTCCGCGCTGGTCACCTTCATCACCGCTGGCGACCCGGGCTACGACGCCTCCCTGGCGATCCTCAAGGGCCTGCCAGAAGCCGGTGCCGACGTGATCGAACTGGGCATGCCGTTCACCGACCCGATGGCCGACGGCGTGGCCATCCAGCTCGCCACCCTGCGCGCCCTGGAAGCCGGCCAGACCCTGGCGAAAACCTTGCAGATGGTCCGCGAGTTCCGCACAGGCAACCAGGCCACGCCGATCGTGCTGATGGGCTACTACAACCCGATCCACCGCTTTGGCGTGGAGAAGTTCGTGGCAGAGGCCAAGGACGCTGGCGTCGATGGCCTGATCATCGTCGACCTGCCGCCCGAGCACGACGCCGAGCTGGCCACCCCGGCCCAGGCCGCGGGCATCGACTTCATCCGCCTGACCACCCCGACCACCGACGACGCCCGCCTGCCGCGCGTGCTGGAGCGCAGCTCCGGCTTCGTCTACTACGTCTCGGTGGCAGGTGTGACGGGTGCAGGTTCGGCGACCACCGAACACGTCAACGAGGCGATCGCCCGCCTGCGCCGCCATACCGACCTGCCGATCAGCGTCGGCTTCGGCATCCGCACGCCGGAGCAGGCCGCAGCCATCGCCAGGTTGTCCGATGGCGTGGTGGTAGGGTCGGCGCTGGTCGACAAGATCGCCCAGGCAAACGATGCCGACCAGGCCGTGAAAGACGTATTGGGCCTGTGCGCCCAACTGGCCGAAGGCGTACGCTCGGCCCGCACCTGAGCTTCGCGGCCCATCGCCGGCTTGCCGGCGATGGGCTGCAAAGCAGCCCCTGGCCCTCAAGTGAAGATCGACAGATCCAACGGCCGCACCGCCCCCATCCAGATCGCATGGTCCCGGTGATCCGCCAGCTCATCCCCGGTCAGAGGATGCAGGAACACCACCAACCCCCGCCGATGCAGCGCCAGCCAAGGCAGCACCACGCCGATCACCTCCGGCCCGAAGGCCAGTTGGCAGCTCCAGTCCGGGTGCGGCCCGACCGGCTTCTGGTGCATGCGCCCCATGGTCACAGGGAACAGTTGCGACGCTTGCTCACACAGCTCCCGGGCCTGGGCCTGGGTGCTGGCGTCGTAGTACACGTGGGCGTGATACCCCTTGATCCTCTGCACGATAACTCCTGAATAACAACGAACCCGGCGCATGGCGCGCAGTCCAACGATCACCCGACCCGCAAAGGGAGCGATCCGGTGAAGAATGCCGAAACCCCAGTGTTCAAGCTGGCCCTGTTCGGCGCCGAAAGCAGCCTGGGCAGCGCCCTGGCCGTCGAGCTGCTGTCGCGCCAGCACGAAGTCATCGCGGTGGTCGATGACCTCAACCGCCAGGCACCGCGCCCCGGCCTGCACTTCAAGATAGGCGGGCTGGGCAATGCCCACCAGGCCGAGCAGAGCGTCGCCGGCGCTTCGGCGGTGATCGCCCTGGTGTCGGCCCTCGCGCCCGGCGACCTGCCGACCCAACGGCAGATGACCGAGGCCCTGGTGGCCGGCCTGTCACGCACGACTATACGCCGCCTGCTACTGGTGGGCGATTTCGATGTGCTGGACGAGCCAGCAAAGCATAGCGACGAGCAACGTGAGTGCGTCGACCAGATCGTCGACCTGCTGCAACGCAGCACGCTGCGCTGGACGCTGGTCAATGCGCCGGAGGAAGTGCCTGGGCTGGGGATCGAACATTTTCGCCATACCGAGGGCACGCTGGAGCCTGGGCTGGCCGGGCCTTTGCTGCGATTGGCGCGGATCGCGGCGGGGATGGTCGATGCCCTGGAGCTGAACTTGCACCAGGGTGAGCATCTCAACTTCGTCCCCTAGTGCGCTGGGGCCGCTTCGCGCCCCAGGATCGAAACCCACCGCTCAATTATCTGGCTAAAACATAACCCCAGCTAATCCCAGCCATTGCCCACCATGGGCTTTACCCCTGATACCCACGGCTTCATCCTCGTTCGCAAGCGGTTCCCATAACCTTCAACGATGGAAGCCAACCATGAAGCGCCCTAACATCCTGTTCATCATGGCCGACCAGATGGCCGCGCCCATGCTGCCGATCTACAACCCGTCCCCCATCAAGATGCCGCATCTGGTCCGGCTGGCCGAGCGAGCGGTGGTGTTCGACGCCGCCTACTGCAACAGCCCCCTGTGCGCACCCTCGCGCTTCACCCTGGTCAGCGGCCAGTTGCCCAGCCGCATCGGCGCCTACGACAACGCCGCCGACTTTCCGGCCGACATCCCCACCTACGCCCATTACCTGCGCCGCCTCGGCTACCGCACCGCGCTGTCCGGCAAGATGCACTTCTGCGGCCCGGACCAGTTGCACGGCTACGAGGAACGCCTGACCAGCGACATCTACCCGGCCGACTACGGCTGGGCGGTGAACTGGGACGCCCCCGACGAACGCCCGAGCTGGTACCACAACATGTCCTCGGTGCTGCAGGCCGGGCCGTGCGTGCGCACCAACCAGCTGGACTTCGACGAGGAGGTGGTGTTCAAGGCCCGCCAATACCTCTACGACCATGTCCGCGAGAGCGATGGCCGGCCGTTCTGCCTGACCGTCTCCATGACCCACCCCCACGACCCGTACACCATTCCCCGGCACTACTGGGATCTCTACGAGGCTGTGGACATCCCCATGCCCCGCGACACCCTCGCCCAGCACGCGCAAGACCCACATTCGCAACGCCTGCTCAAGGTCTACGACCTGTGGGACAAGCCGCTGCCCGAACACAAGATCCGCGACGCCCGCCGCGCCTACTTCGGTGCCTGCAGCTACATCGACGACAACATCGGCAAGTTGCTGCAAACCCTGGAGGAATGCGACCTGGCCGACGACACCCTGATCGTGTTCTCCGGCGACCACGGCGACATGCTCGGCGAGCGCGGGCTCTGGTACAAGATGCACTGGTTCGAGATGTCGGCGCGGGTGCCGCTGCTGGTCCACGCGCCCAAACGCTTCGCCCCGGCGCGGGTCGGCGCCGCGGTGTCCACCTGCGACCTGCTGCCGACCCTGGTGGAGCTGGCCGGCGGCCAGGTCGACGCCAGCCTGCACCTGGACGGCCGCTCGCTGCTCGGCCACCTGCAAGGGCAGGGCGGGCATGACGAGGTGATCGGCGAGTACATGGCCGAAGGCACGGTCGGCCCGCTGTTGATGATCCGCCGCGGCCCGTACAAATTCGTGTACAGCGAGGACGACCCTTGCCTACTCTATGACCTGAGCCGCGACCCGCACGAGCGGGAGAACCTCACCGGCAGCCCGGATCACCAGGCGCTGCTGCAGGCATTTGTCGATGAAGCCCGGCAACGCTGGGACCTTCCCCACCTGCGCCAGCAGGTGCTGGCCAGCCAGCGCCGCCGCCGCCTGGTGGCCGAGGCCCTGGCCATCGGCAAGCTGAAAAGCTGGGACCACCAACCGTTGGTGGACGCCAGCCAACAGTACATGCGCAACCACATCGATCTCGACGACCTCGAGCGCAAGGCACGTTATCCACAGCCCGCACCCCTGGATTGAGTAGAGAGGCCGCCATGAATAGATTCTCCACCGCCGTGATCGCCCTGGCCCTTGGCCTGGGTGCGGTCACGGCCCACGCCGACAGTGACACGCAATGCAGCACCGTGAAGATGGCCGACCCCGGCTGGAGCGACATCGCCTCCACCAACGCCATCGCCCGCCTGCTGCTGGAGAGCCTGGGCTACCAGGTGAAGATCGACAACCTGGCCGTGCCGATCATCTATGGCGGCCTCAAGGATGGCCGGGTGGATGCCTTCCTCGGCAACTGGATGCCGGCGCAACAGGGCTTCCATGACAAGTTCATCGCCAGCGGCGACGTCCAGCGCCTGGCGCGCAACCTCGAAGGCACCGAGTTCACCCTGGCGGTGCCGGACTACGTGTGGAACGCCGGCGTGAAGAACTTCGCCGACTTGCACAAGTACGCCGACCGTTTCGACAAGAAGCTCTATGGCATCGGCTCCGGCGCCCCCGCCAACCTGTCGCTCAAGCAGATCATCGACAAGAACGAATTCGACCTCGGCCAGTGGAAGCTGGTGGAGTCCAGCGAACAGGCCATGCTCGCCCAGGTGCAGCGGGCCACGCAGAAGCAGCAGTTCATCACCTTCCTCGGTTGGACGCCGCACCCGATGAACGTGAAGCTGAAGATGCACTACCTGAGCGGCGGGGAGAAATGGTTCGGCGGCAAGGGTGACGTATACACCCTGGTACGCAACGGTTATCCACAGGCGTGCCCGAACGCCGCGAAACTGCTGGGGAACCTGACGTTCACGCTGGACATGGAAAACGCCATCATGGCGCAGGTCGTGGACAAGAAAGTCAGTTTCGACGAGGCGGCCAAAGGCTGGGTCAAGACGCACCCGCAGTTGCTGGAGGGCTGGCTTGCCGGGGTGACCACCAGGCAGGGCGGGGATGCCCTGGCGGCGGTGAAGGCCAAGTTGTGAGCATCGCCTGTTAAGCTGTCGGGGCCGTGCTGCGGCCCTTTCGCGACACAAGGCCGCTCCCACATGCGCGATCCCTGTGGGAGCGGCCTTGTCGAGGGCACAGCCCTCGCCTGCGATCTCGAATGCTGACCGGATACCAGGAACAACGCATGCCCCGCCTCCATCTCCTGCTGCCTTTTCTCACCTGGCTACCACGCCAATCGGGCCGCAGCCTGCGCCAGGACCTGCTGGTCGGTCTGAGCGGCGCCATCCTCGCCCTGCCGCAATCGATCGCCTACGCCCTGATCGCCGGCCTGCCCGCCGAATACGGCCTGTACGCAGCCATCGTACCGGTGCTGGTGGCTTGCCTGTGGGGCTCGTCCTGGCACCTGATCTGCGGGCCGACCGCGGCCATTTCCATCGTCCTCTACGCCAGCATCAGCCCGCTGGCGGTCGCCGGCAGCGACGACTACGTCACCTTGGTACTGCTGTTGACCTTCCTCGGCGGCGTGTTCCAACTGCTGCTCGGCCTGCTGCGCTTCGGCGCGCTGGTCAACTTCGTCTCCCATTCCGTGGTGATCGGCTTCACCCTCGGCGCGGCGGTGGTGATCGCCCTCGGCCAACTGCCGAACCTGCTGGGCATGGACCTGCCAAGCCAGGCCACGGCATTGAAGACGGTGCAGGACCTGGCCAGCCATGCCGGCGAGGTGGACCTGCCCTCCCTGGCACTGGGCCTGCTCACCGTACTGATCGGGATCACCCTCAAGCTCTGGCGCCCACGCTGGCCCAGCCTGTTGATAAGCCTGGTGATCGTCAGCCTGCTGGCCTGGCTGTTGCCCGGCCTCTTCGGCCATGTACCGCGCGTGCCGGCCTTCGTCGGCCAACTGCCGCCGCTGAGCCCCCTGCCGCTGCTGGACCTGGAACTGATCCTGCGCCTGCTGCCCAGCGCCGTGGCGGTGGGCATGCTCGGGCTGGTCACCAGCCTGTCGATCGCCCGCTCCTTGTCGGCGCGCTCCGAGCAGTTGATCGATGCCAACCAGGAGATCCGCGCCCAGGGCCTGTCGAACATGGTCGGCGCATTGTTCTCCGGTTACCTGTCGTCCGGCTCCTTCACCCGCTCGGGGCTGAGCTACGACGCAGGCGCCCGCTCGCCGCTGGCCGGGGTGTTCTCGGCGCTGTGGGTGGCGCTGTTCGCCGTGGCGGGTGCCGGGTTGATCGCCCACCTGCCGATCCCGGCCATGGCCGGCAGCATCCTGCTGATCTGCTGGGGGCTGGTGGATCACCGGGCGATCCGCGCGCTATTTCGCGTCAGCCGCTCGGAGTTCCTGGTGATGGCGCTGACCGCCGCCGCCACGCTGCTGCTGGAGTTGCAGACGGCGATCTATGCCGGGGTGCTGGCCTCGCTGTTCTTCTACCTCAAGCGCACCTCGCGGCCACGGGTACAGCAGAGCCGGGAAGGGGAGGCCGATGTGCTGCGGGTCGGCGGCTCGATCTTCTTCGGCGCCGCGCATTACCTGCAGGTGCGCCTGCAGCGTTGCCAGGGGCCGCACGTGGTGATCGATGCGCGGCAGATCAACTTCATCGACTATTCAGGGGTGGACATGCTGCACCGCGAAGCCAGGCGCCTGACGCGCAACGGCGGCAGCCTGACCTTGCATCGGGCCCGTGCGCAGGTGATCGAGGAGTTGCAGAAGCTGGAAGGGGTGGAGCTGTGTCCGATCCGGTTCGAGGAGTGAAGGTGCCGGGGGCCGCTTTGCGGCCCCACAACACCAGGGCTCACCCCCGCGCCAACTGTCGCCTCAGTTCATCCAGCACCGGCCCGGTATCCGGCCGCACCCCACGCCAGATGAAGAACGCCTCGGCCGCCTGCTCGGCCAGCATCCCCAGCCCATCGAGTACCTTGGCCGCGCCCAGCTTCGTGGCCCACTGGCAGAACGGCGTCGGCTCCTTGCCGTACATCATGTCGTAGCACACCGTGCGCCCTGGCTCGACCAGGCTGTCGGCGATCGGCGGCAACTCGCCGGACAGGCTCGCCGAGGTGGCATTGATGATCAGGTCCACCGGCTCCTGCAGCCAGGCGAAGCCACTGGCGACCACCGGCCCCAGCTCATCGAACTCGCGGGCCAGTTGCTCGGCTTTCTCCACGGTACGGTTGGCGATCACCAGCGACTGCGGCCCATGCGCCAGGATCGGCTCCAATACCCCACGCACCGCCCCACCCGCGCCCAGGACCAGGATGCGCTTGCCAGCCAGCTCCACCCCGGCGTTGACGGTCAGGTCACGCACCAGGCCTGCGCCGTCGGTGTTGTCGCCCTGCAGGGTGCCGTCGTCCAGCTTGCTCAGGGTGTTCACAGCACCAGCGCGCCGGGCACGCGGCGTCAGGCTGTCGCACAGGCGGAAGGCTTCTTCCTTGAATGGCACGGTGACGTTGGCGCCACGGCCCTGCTTGAAGAAACCGCGCGCGCAGTCGCTGAACTCATCCAGCGGTGCCAGCAGAGTGCTGTATTCCAGGTCCTGGCCGGTCTGGTCGGCGAACAGGCGGTGGATCAACGGCGACTTGCTGTGGCCGATGGGGTTGCCGAAAACGACGTACTGGTCCATGGGGGCTCCTTAAGTTTCCACCGGCTTACTGGCTGAGCCAGTCGCGGTCCTGCAGGAAGTACTCGGTCAGGCGCGCTTCCTCGCTGCCCGGCTCGGGCTTCCAGTCGTAGCCCCAGCGCACCTGCGGCGGCAGCGACATGAGGATCGACTCGGTACGCCCGCCCGACTGCAGCCCGAACAGGGTGCCACGGTCGTAGACCAGGTTGAATTCCACGTAGCGCCCACGGCGGTACTCCTGGAATTCACGCTGCTGGGCCGTGTAGGGCGTGGCCTTGCGGCGCTGGACGATGGGCAGGTAGGCGTCGATGTAGGCATCGCCGATGGCGCGGATGAAGGCGAAGCAGGTGTCGAAGTCCCACTCGTTCAGGTCATCGAAGAACAGCCCGCCGATGCCACGCGGCTCGCCACGGTGCTTGAGGTGGAAATAGCGGTCGCACCAGGCCTTGTAGCGCGGGTAGACATCGGCGCCGAAGGGCGCACAGGCCTGCTCGGCGACCCGGTGCCAGTGGATGCAGTCTTCCTCATTGCCGTAGTAGGGGGTCAGGTCGAAGCCGCCGCCGAACCACCAGACCGGCTCCTCGCCTTCCTTCTCGGCGATGAAGAAACGCACATTGGCGTGGGAGGTGGGCACGTGCGGGTTGTGCGGGTGGATCACCAGCGACACGCCCAGCGCCTCGAAGCCACGGCCCGCCAGCTCCGGACGGTGGGCACTGGCCGACGGCGGCAGGCCGGCACCGAACACGTGGGAGAAGTTCACGCCACCTTTCTCGATCACCTTGCCCTCGCCGATCACCCGCGTGCGGCCACCGCCACCGGCTTCGCGCACCCAGGCATCCTCGACGAAGCGGGCGCCGCCGTCTTCGTTCTCGAGGGCAGAGCAGATGCGGTCTTGCAGGTCGAGCAGGTAGGCTTTCACGGCCTCGGTGCGGCTGGTCATCGGGTCACCTGGAAGGAGCGGAGAAGAAATTCGCCGGCTAGCATACCACCGGCGGCCGCCACGCCGCAGTTGACGGCGATCAAGCAAAGGCGTCCGATAGAGGGCCTGTCCCAATCCCGACAACAGGAGTGCGAGATGGCCAAGCGTATCCAGTTCAGCCAGCATGGCGGCCCAGAGGTGTTGCAGTGGGTCGAGTTCGATCCGGCCCCACCCGGCCCGCAGCAGGTTCGCGTGCGTAACCATGCGGTCGGCCTGAACTTCATCGACACCTACTTTCGCAGTGGGCTGTACGCACCGCCCGCACTGCCTTCGGGCCTGGGCACCGAGGCGGCCGGCGTGGTCGAGGCGGTGGGCGAGGGGGTGACCCGCCTGCAGGTCGGCGACCGTGTGGCCTACGCCGGCGGGCCGCTGGGCGCCTACAGCGAGGTGCACACCTTGCCGGAGGCCAACCTGGTCAAGTTGCCAGAGGCGATCAGCTTCGAACAGGCCGCGGCGGTGATGCTCAAGGGCCTGACCGTGCAGTACCTGCTCAAGCAGACCTACGCCGTGCAGCATGGCGACATCATTCTGTTCCATGCCGCCGCCGGCGGGGTCGGCTCCCTGGCCTGCCAGTGGGCCAAGGCCCTGGGCGCCAAGCTGATCGGCACCGTGAGCTCGGCTGAAAAGGCCGAACGCGCCAAGGCGCTGGGGGCGTGGGAAACCATCGACTACAGCCGCGAGGACGTGGCGCAGCGGGTGCTGGAACTGACCGACGGCAAGAAGTGCCCGGTGGTCTACGACGGCGTGGGCGCCGACACCTGGCTGACCTCGCTCGACTGCCTGCGCCCGCGCGGGTTGATGGTGAGCTTCGGCAATGCCTCCGGCGCGGTGACCGGCGTGAACCTCGGCATCCTGGCGCAGAAGGGCTCGCTGTACGTCACCCGGCCGACCCTGGCGTCCTATGCCAACAATGCCGAGAACACCCAACTGATGGCCGATGACCTGTTCGGCATGATCACCAGCGGCAAGCTGGTGGTGGATATCCAGCAACGGTACCCGCTGAGCGAGGCGGCCAAGGCACAAGCGCAATTGTCGGCGCGCCGGACGGTGGGTTCGACGGTCCTGCTGCCCTGAACCAGGGGCCGCTCTGCGGCCCATTCGCGGGCAAGCCCGCTCCCACAGGGTTCTGAGTCGATCACCAACGATGTGATTTGCAGGGCCATGTGGGAGCGGGCTTGCCCGCGAATGGGCTAGACCTGATGAGGCTCTGCCTGCCTTGCTTCAGGCTCCCTGCTGCCCCGTTGGCGCAGACTCAATGTCATCCAGCATGGCCTCCACCAATCCCTCGGCCATCTCGATCGCATGCAAGCTCGACCAGTACATGCCTCGACCTGATTCACCCAGGTGGTCAAGCGCCTTGTAGCCGGTTTCGTAGGCACAGCGCAGGTAAAGCGCTACGTGGACCAGAGCATCGTGGGCGCAGATGTCGGGGTTTACGGTGAAGAGGGGTGGGTGACCGGCGTCGCAACGGCCGAAGGGGTGGGTAGTGGTAGAAGGAAGGGGTGGATCCGGTACGATTTTTTTCATGGTGCGCTCCTGATGATTGGAGCTGACACTCACCCGTTACCACACGGTTTGGGTGGCAGCTGTACGCGGGGTGGTAAGCCGGGCAGGAGGCTAGTCCCGGTAGGCACGAAGCCTCCCGCGCACAGCCGCCATAGGCTGTGAACCGCCTGAAATATCCGGGTTACCACACCCGATCGCCAAGTTGTTCGGCGACGGTCTGGAGCCTAGAGGCAGGAGTTCCCACTGAGAAGGTGATGGCGGTCGACAGGGTTCGTAGGATATTTCCCGAATTGCGAGTCAGATAGCTATCTCAGGCCAGAATCAGAAAAGTCTGCGGGGTTTTCTGGGCGGGGCTTGCCCACGAATCGGGGGCGTAGCCCCCGCCGAGAACAACCGGTTACCCCGGTCGAACGACTTCCCCAGTCGCCAGATTGCGAATCACGCTCGGATGCTTGCGCCCCCCCAGCGCCCCACCCAGCACCAGGTCCAGCTGGCCATGGAAATACTGCTCCACCCGCAACCGGCTCTTGGCCGCCGGGCGCCCGCCGGGGTTGGCGGAGGTCGAGATCAGCGGCCCTACCAACGCGCACAGCTCCCGCACCAGCGGATGATCGCTGACCCGCAGCGCCACGGTGTCATGCTCCCCGGTCACCCACTCGGGCAACAGGTCCTGATGCGGCACCAGCCAGGTGTTCGGCCCCGGCCAGGTACTGCCCATGCGGTCGATCCAGTCCTGTGGAAAATCCTCGAACAGGAAATCGAACTGGCGGATATTGTCGGCCACCAGGATCAGCCCCTTGTCCACAGGCCGCGACTTGAGCGCCAGCAGGCGATACACCGCGTCTTCGTTCCACGGGTCGCAGCCCAGGCCCCAGACCGCCTCCGTCGGATAGGCGATCACCGCGCCCGCCCGAATCTCACGTGCGGCTTGTTGCACACGCCAACTGCTCACCATCGTCGTCTCTCCGCATAAAGGCTGACGCGCAGTTTACTTAGCCGGCCCGGGCAAACCAACGCCCGGCTTCATTACCGACCCGCCCCTGCAGTTCGAGCTCGGTGAGGCTGGCCAGCACCTGGGCCAGCGGCTGGCCGCTGCGCTGGGCGAGCCCTTCGCTGGTCTGGGGGGCCGCCAGGAGCAGGGCGAGCAACGGATGATCGGGTTCGTCCACAGGCGCGGGAGGCAGGTTCTGCCAGCCGCGCAGGCTTTCCAGGATCTGTTCCACGCTTTCCACCAGCAGCGCGCCGTCGCGGATCAGTTGGTGACAGCCCTTGGCACCGGGATGATGGATCGAACCTGGAATCGCATAGACCTCCCGCCCCTGCTCGGCAGCCAGCCGGGCAGTGATCAGCGAGCCGCTGGCCAGGCTCGCCTCCACCACCAGCACGCCCAACGACAAGCCGCTGATGATCCGATTGCGCCGGGGGAAGTTGCCAGCGAGCGGCCCGGCATCGAGGGGATACTCGGAAACGAGCGCGCTGCCCCTGTCGATAATCGCCTGGGCCAACTCACGGTGGCGCTGTGGATAAAGTTTTTGCAGGCCCGTGCCAAGCACGGCGATCGTCTGCCCTTCGGCCTCCAGCGCGGCCCGATGAGCGGCGCCATCCACCCCCAGCGCCAGCCCGCTGGTGATGGTGAAACCAGCCCGGGCCAGGCACCGGGCAAACGCAGCAGCGGTATCCAGGGCAGGGGGTGAAGCACGTCTACTCCCAACGATAGCCAGCTGTGGCCGCTCCAGCAAAGCCGGGTTGCCCGCGACGAAAAGCAGCGGTGGAGCATCGTCCGTTTCGGCCAGCAAGGCCGGATAGGCAGGGTCGTCCCACATCAGCAAATGCTGCTCGGGACGCTCTAGCCAGGCCATTGCGGCGTTGGCACCGTCACGCACCTCGGCGCTGCGGCGGGCCTCGGCACAGGCTGCGGGCAACCCCAGCGAACGCCACGCGCTGGCCGGCGCCGTGAGTGCCGACGAGGCGCTGCCGAAGGCTTCGATCAGGGTACGCAAGCGCCGCGCCCCCACTTCGGGAAGACGATGCAGGCGCAATCGCGCCTCCAGTTCGGCAGGTGGGCAAGCGGCGCAAAAAGGTGGGGTCATGGCGGATCATCCTTGATCGACAGAGGGGTATCCACGTGGCACAACCTGTGGATAACTTTGTTGATAATACTTTGACAACCTGTCCATCGAATGAGGGACGAGGCGTCCTTTCACACCCTAGCCGAGCTTTGCCAGGTGCCGAATTCCCCGTTTCCCTTTATTATGTGTGTTCAGTTTTCAACCGAACGCACAGTGACTGCCTGACCCCTATGGCCATTCTGAACATTCTCGAATTCCCGGACCCGCGCCTGCGCACCATCGCCAAACCGGTGACGGAAGTCGACGACGCCCTGCGCCAGCTGATCGATGACATGTTTGAAACCATGTACGAAGCCCCTGGCATCGGCCTGGCCGCCACCCAGGTCAACGTGCACAAGCGCGTGGTGGTCATGGACCTGAGCGAGGACCGCAGCGAGCCGCGCGTGTTCATCAACCCCGAGATCGAGGAACTGACCCACGACATGGGCCAGTACCAGGAAGGTTGCCTGTCGGTGCCTGGCTTCTACGAGAACGTCGACCGCCCGCTGCGTGTCAGGGTCAAGGCCCTGGACCGCGATGGCAAGCCCTACGAGCTGGAGGCCGAGGGCCTGCTGGCGGTGTGCATCCAGCATGAGTGCGACCACCTCAACGGCAAGCTGTTCGTCGATTACCTGTCACAGCTCAAACGCGACCGGATCAAGAAGAAGCTGGAAAAGCAGCACCGCCAGCAAGCCTGATCCACCCCTTCCAGAAGGCTTGCCACGGCAAGCCTTTTTCTTTTTTGAAGCGAGAACTCCATGCGCATCGTCTTCGCAGGCACACCAGAGTTTGCCGCCGAACACCTCAAGGCCTTGCTCGACAGCCCCTATGACGTGGTGGCCGTCTACACTCAGCCGGACCGCCCGGCCGGGCGTGGCCAGAAGCTCATGCCCAGCCCGGTCAAGCAACTGGCCATGGCCCACGACATCCCGGTGTTCCAGCCGCCGACCCTGCGCAACGCCGAGGCCCAGGCAGAGCTCGCCGCGCTCGCCCCAGACCTGATGGTGGTGGTCGCCTATGGCCTGATCCTGCCCCAGGCGGTGCTCGATATCCCGCGCCTGGGCTGCATCAACAGCCACGCCTCCTTGCTGCCGCGCTGGCGCGGCGCGGCGCCGATCCAGCGCGCCGTGGAAGCGGGCGACGCCGAGAGCGGCGTCACCGTGATGCGCATGGAGGCCGGCCTGGA
The DNA here is from genome assembly GCF_024127895.1 of Pseudomonas guariconensis. Classification (GTDB taxonomy): domain Bacteria; phylum Pseudomonadota; class Gammaproteobacteria; order Pseudomonadales; family Pseudomonadaceae; genus Aquipseudomonas; species Aquipseudomonas guariconensis_B. The sequence continues at coordinate 95,062 of NZ_JAMYBK010000017.1, forward strand.
CACAGGCCCGATGCTGCTCAAGGTGGTCACCCCCATCGGCGCCGAGGACACCGGCGGCAGCCTGCACGACCGCCTCGCCGAGATGGGCCCACCCGCCGTGGTGCAGGCCATCGCCGGCCTTGCCGATGGCAGCCTGCAAGGCGAGGTGCAGGACGATGCCCTGGCCACCTATGCACACAAGCTGAACAAGGACGAGGCGCGCATCGACTGGAGCCGCCCGGCTGTCGAGCTGGAACGTCTGATCCGTGCCTTCAACCCGTGGCCGGTGTGCCACAGCACCCTCGACGGGGAAAGCGTGAAGGTCCTGGCCGCGACCTTGTCCACAGGCACGGGCACCCCCGGCGAGATCCTCAGCGCCAGCAAGGATGGCCTGGTGGTCGCCTGCGGCGAGCAGGCGCTGTGCCTGACCCGCCTGCAACTGCCCGGCGGCAAGGCCCTGGGCTTTAGCGACCTGTTCAACAGCCGCCGCGAGAAGTTCGCCAGCCACAAGGTACTCGGCCAATGAACCCACGCCTGGCCGCCGCCCGCGCCCTGGCCGCCGTGCTCAGTGGCAAGGCCTCGCTGAACAGCTCGTTGCCGGCGCAGTTGGACAAGGTCGAGGACCGTGACCGGGGCCTGGTCCAGGACCTGGCCTTCGGCACCGCCCGCTGGCAACCACGCCTGGAGCTGCTGGCCGCGCAGTTGCTGCAAAAGCCCTTCAAGGCCGCCGACAGCGATGTGCAGGCGTTGCTGCTGGTCGGCCTGTACCAGCTGTTCTATACGCGCATCCCGGCCCACGCCGCCATCGGCGAGACCGTCGGCTGCGCCGACAAACTGAAGAAGCCTTGGGCCAAGGGCTTGCTCAATGCCGTGCTGCGCCGCGCCCAGCGCGAAGGCGAGGGCATCCTCGCGGGCATGGCGCGCGACCCAGTGGTACGCACCGCTCACCCACGCTGGCTGCAGAAGTCGCTCAAGGCCTTCTGGCCCGAGCAGTGGGAGGCCATCTGCGCCGCCAACAATGCCCATCCGCCGATGATCCTGCGGGTCAACCGTCGCCACCACAGCCGCGACGCCTACCTGGCCCTGCTGGCCGAGGCCGGTATCGCCGCCAGCCCCTGCCGGTACAGCCGCGACGGTATCCTGCTGGCCGAGGCCTGCGACGTACGCGGCCTGCCGGGTTTCGCCGAAGGCTGGGTCAGCGTGCAGGATGAAGCCGCGCAACTGGCCGCCGACCTGCTGGAGCTGGCACCCGGGCAGCGCGTGCTGGATGCCTGCTGCGCACCGGGTGGCAAGACCTGCCACCTGCTCGAAGCCGAGGCCGGCCTGGGCGAGGTCGTGGCCATCGACCTGGAAGAGAAGCGCCTGGCGCGGGTCCGCGAGAACCTCGAGCGCCTGGGCCTCGACGCCCGGCTGATCGCCTGCGATGCCCGCGACACAGCCAGTTGGTGGGACGGCAAGCCGTTCCAGCGCATCCTGCTGGACGCTCCGTGCTCGGCCACCGGCGTGATCCGCCGCCACCCGGACATCAAGCTGACCCGCCAGGCCGACGACATTCCGGCCCTGGCCGCCCTGCAAGGCGAGCTGCTCGATGCCCTGTGGCCGACCCTGGAAGTCGGTGGCATGCTGCTCTATGCGACCTGCTCGAGCCTGCCGACGGAAAACACCGACGTGATCGACGCCTTCCTCGCCCGCACCCCAGGCGCCCGCGAGCTGGACCTGGCGACCGAGGCTGGCCTGCGCCAACCCCATGGTCGCCAGTTGCTGGCCCAGGAAGGCGGCCACGACGGCTTCTACTATGCCAAGCTGATCAAGATCGCCGCCTCGCGCGGATAAGCAAGCACAAGGACCAGGACTCGCGATGAAGATCATCATCCTCGGCGCAGGGCAGGTAGGCGGTACGCTGGCAGAACACCTGGCCAGCGAAGCCAACGACATCACCGTGGTCGACACCGACGGCGACCGCCTGCGCGACCTCGGCGACCGCCTCGACATCCGCACCGTGCAGGGCCGTGGCTCGCTGCCCACGGTGCTGCGCCAGGCCGGTGCCGACGATGCCGACATGCTGGTGGCGGTGACCAACAGCGACGAGACCAACATGGTGGCCTGCCAGGTCGCCTACACGTTGTTCCACACCCCGACCAAGATCGCCCGGGTGCGTGAATCCGCCTACCTGACGCGCGCCGAGCTGTTCGACAACGAAGCCATCCCGGTGGACGTGCTGATCAGCCCCGAGCAGGTGGTGACCAACTACATCAAGCGCCTGATCGAGCACCCCGGTGCCCTGCAGGTGATCGACTTCGCCGAGGGCAAGGCCCAGCTGGTGGCGGTCAAGGCCTACTACGGTGGCCCCCTGGTGGGCCAGCAACTGCGCCAGATCCGCGCCCACATGCCGAGCATCGATACCCGCGTGGCGGCGATCTTCCGCCGCGACCGGCCGATCAAGCCCCATGGCGACACGGTGATCGAGGCCGACGACGAAGTCTTCTTCATCGCCGCCAGGGGCCACATCCGCGCGGTGATGGGCGAGCTGCGCCGTATCGACGAAACCAACAAGCGCGTGGTCATCGCCGGTGGCGGGCAGATCGGCGAACGCCTGGCCGAGGCCATCGAGAGCCGCTACCAGGTGAAGATCATCGAGATGAGCCCGGCGCGTTGCCGCCACCTCTCCGACACCCTGGAAAGCACCGTGGTCCTGCAGGGCAGCGCCTCGGACAAGGACCTGATGCTCGAGGAGAACATCTCCGACGCCGACGTGTTCCTGGCCCTGACCAACGACGACGAGGCCAACATCATGTCCTCGCTGCTGGCCAAGCGCCTGGGTGCACGCAAGGTGATGACGCTGATCAACAACCCGGCCTATGTCGACCTGGTCCAGGGCGGCGACATCGATATCGCCATCAGCCCGCAGTTGGCCACCATCGGCACCCTGCTGGCCCACGTGCGCCGTGGCGACATCGTCAGCGTGCATTCCCTGCGCCGTGGTGCGGCCGAGGCCATCGAAGCGGTGGCCCATGGCGACTCGAAGTCGAGCAAGGTGATCGGCAAGGCCATCGAGGACATCGCCCTGCCGCCAGGCACCACCATCGGCGCGATCATCCGCGACGAGGAAGTGCTGATCGCCCACGACGACACGGTGATCGAGGCGGGCGACCATGTGATCCTGTTCGTTGTGGATAAGAAGCATATCCGTGACGTGGAGAAGCTGTTCCACGTGGGGCTGAGTTTCTTCTAGGAGGAAGCAGCATGCGCGAATCACTGGAGAAGATGCTGGCCAAGGGTGTGGACAACGCCCTGCTGCGATTCGGCCTGGGCAAGGCCTGGCTCGACGAAGGCAACGGTGCCGAGGCGGCCGTGCACCTGGCGCGTTGCGTCGAGCATGATCCGAAGTATTCGGCGGCATGGAAGCTGCTGGGCAAGGCGTACCAGCTGCAGGGCGACCTGGCGGCGGCGCGCAAGGCCTGGGAGGAGGGGATCGTGGCGGCGCAGGGCCATGGCGACAAGCAGGCCGAGCGGGAGATGATGGTGTATCTCAAGAGGCTGGATAAAGCGTCGAAGCCCTGAAAAACCTTGCAGGGCGCCGTGCCGCTTCAGAACGTTCAGTTGCCTTTGGGGCCGCTTCGCGCCCCATCGCCGGCAAGCCGGCTCCCACAGGGGTGGCCAGTGCTGCGCGCAAATCATGTGGCATGCAGAGGACGCTGTGGGAGATTACCCAACCTTTGGGCTGCGCTGTCACGCAGAGAACTGATAGTGGCTTTACGCGGCCCCTGTGGGAGCCGGCTTGCCGGCGATGGGCTGCAAAGCAGCCCCAAATGGCAGGCATCGGGCCCAGCGCCACTCAGTACCAGCGCGCCTCGCCCGCCGGGCGCTTCTTGAAGCGTTTCATGCTCCACATATACTGGCTCGGGTACTCGCGCACATAGCGTTCGACCACCTTGCTCATGGCCGCCGCCGACACCGTCACGTCCTCGCTGTACATCTCCTGCGGCGCCGCCTCCAGGAACACCTTGAACCCCGACCCATCGGGCAGGCGCAGGGCATGCAGGAACACCCCCACGGCCTTGCCGCCGGCCAGCATGTTCGGCACGAACTTGCTGGTCAGGGCCTGGGTGCCGAGGAACGGCACGAACACCCCGGCGGACTCGGCCGGCTCCGGGTCGGCGGGAATGCCCACCTGGCCGCCACGGCGCACTTCCTTGATCACGCTGAGGATGCCTTCCTTGGTCGAAGGCGCCACCCGGTTGCCCATCTGCACCCGCTGCTCACGCAGCAGGTCGTCCACCGCCTTCAACTTGGGCGGTCGGTAGAAGATGATCGGCTTGCACTGGCTGCAATAGAAGTGGTTCAGCACCTCCCAGTTGCCCAGGTGGCTGGTGATGCCGACCACGCCCTTGCCCGAGGCCAGGGCCTGCTCCAGCACTTCCAGGCCGTGCACCTCCTTGACCAGCTCCAGCGAACGCTGCGGTGGCCAGATCCAGGCACAGGCGCTCTCGACGAAGGACTTGCCGATGTCCATCAGCGCACGGCCGACGAGCTTCTCGCGTTCGGCCGGGTCCATCTCCGGGAAGCACTTGGCCAGGTTGATGCGCACCACGTTGCGCGAGCCGTTGGGGACCTTCCACATGAGCCAGCCGATACCCGCGCCGACGCGCTGTACCGCGCTCCAGGGCAGCTTGGCGAACAGTCGCAGCACCCCGACCATCAGGGCGCCCTTGAATTTTTCCACAGGCCGATTCCTTATTTCTGCAAGGCGCGCATTGTAACCTTTCAGCGCAGCAGGGCGGCGTAGCGATCGCAGTCGGTGGTGTGGTCCATGACCATGCCGGTGGCCTGCATGAAGGCGTAGCAGATGGTCGGGCCGACAAAGGTGAAACCGGCTTTCTGCAGGGCCTTGCTCATGGCCCTGGCCTCGTCGGTGACCGCCGGCACTTCGCTACGGTCCTTGAAATGGTTGACCTTCGGCACACCGCCGACGAACGACCACAGCCATTCGCCAGGGTTATCCACAGCCAGCCAGGCCCGGGCATTGCGCCGGGCGGCGTTGAGCTTGAGGCGGTTGCGGATGATGCCGGGGTCGAGCATCAGTGCGTCGATCCGTTCGTCGCTCATCTGCGCAAGCTGCACCGGGTCGAAGCCGTGCAGCACTTGCCGGTAGCGCTCGCGCTTCTTCAATACGGTGATCCAGGAGAGCCCGGCCTGGAACCCTTCGAGCAAAAGCATCTCGAAGAGCAACGCCGGGTCACGCTGCGGCGTTCCCCACTCCTGGTCGTGATAGGCCTGGTACAACGGATCGTCGGTACACCAAAAGCAGCGTGGCATAAGGCTCCAATGAGTAGAGGGCGAGGCGAATCAGGTTATACTCCCGCTCTTTACATCCGCATCCCCAGATACAGGTGAATTTCGTGAGCCAGCCTACGCCAGCCGTGCGTACCTTCCAAGACCTGATCCTCGCCCTGCAGCAGTACTGGGCGGAGCAAGGTTGTGTGGTGCTTCAGCCCTACGATATGGAAGTAGGCGCCGGCACATTCCATACCGCCACCTTCCTGCGCGCCGTCGGCCCGGAAACCTGGAACGCCGCCTATGTGCAGCCCAGCCGTCGTCCAGGCGACGGGCGGTATGGCGAGAACCCCAACCGCCTGCAGCACTACTACCAGTTCCAGGTGGTGCTCAAGCCGAACCCGGCCAACTTCCAGGAGCTGTACCTGGGCTCGCTGAAGGCGATCGGCCTGGATCCGCTGGTCCACGACATCCGCTTCGTCGAAGACAACTGGGAATCGCCGACCCTCGGTGCCTGGGGCCTGGGTTGGGAAATCTGGCTCAACGGCATGGAAGTCACCCAGTTCACCTACTTCCAGCAGGTCGGCGGCATCGAGTGCTACCCGGTCACCGGTGAGATCACCTATGGCCTGGAGCGCCTGGCCATGTACATCCAGGGCGTCGACTCGGTGTACGACCTGGTCTGGGCCGATGGCCCGTTCGGCAAGGTCACCTACGGCGATGTGTTCCACCAGAACGAGGTGGAGCAGTCGACCTACAACTTCGAGCACGCCAACGTCGACAAGCTGTTCGAACTGTTCGACTTCTACGAAAGCGAAGCCAACCGCCTGATCAAGCTGGAGCTGCCGCTGCCGACCTACGAAATGGTCCTGAAGGCTTCCCATACCTTCAACCTGCTCGACGCCCGCCGCGCCATCTCGGTGACCGAGCGTCAGCGCTACATCCTGCGCGTGCGTACCCTGGCCCGGGACGTGGCGCAAAGCTATCTGCAAGCCCGTGCGCGCCTGGGCTTCCCGATGGCCACCCCTGAACTGCGTGACGAAGTGTTGGCTAAGCTGGAGGCTGCACAATGAGTGCTCAAGATTTTCTGGTCGAACTGGGCACCGAAGAGCTGCCACCCAAGGCCCTCGCCAGCCTGGGCGACGCCTTCCTGGCCGGTATCGAGAAAGGCCTGCAGGCCGCTGGCCTGAACTACACCGGCAAGCAGGTCTATGCCGCCCCGCGTCGCCTGGCCGTGCTGATCCGCCAGCTGGACGTGCAGCAGCCTGACCGCAGCATCAATATCGACGGCCCGCCCCGCCAGGCCGCCTTCGACGCCGAGGGCAACCCGACCCAGGCCGCCCTGGGCTTCGCCAAGAAGTGCGGCGTCGACCTCGCCGAGATCGACCAGAGCGGCGCCAAGCTGCGCTTCTCCCAGCACATCCCGGGCAAGCCGACCACCAGCCTGTTGCCGACCATCGTCGAGGATTCGCTCAACGACCTGCCGATCCCCAAGCGCATGCGCTGGGGCGCCAGCCGCGAAGAGTTCGTGCGCCCGACCCAGTGGCTGGTGATGCTGCTCGGTGACCAGGTGGTCGACTGCACCCTCCTCGCCCAGCAGGCCGGTCGCGAGTCCCGTGGCCACCGTTTCCACCACCCGCAGAATGTGGTCATCACCACCCCGGCCAACTACGTCGAGGACCTGCGCAAGGCCTACGTGCTGGCCGATTTCGCCGAGCGCCGCGAACTGATCGCCAAGCGTGTCGCCGAGCTGGCCCTGCAGCAGGAAGGCAGCGCCATCGTGCCGCCGGCGCTGCTGGACGAAGTGACCGCCCTGGTCGAGTGGCCGGTGCCGCTGGTCTGCTCGTTCGAGGAGCGTTTCCTCGAGGTGCCGCAGGAAGCGCTGATCACCACCATGCAGGACAACCAGAAGTACTTCTGCCTGCTGGACAGCGAAGGCAAGCTGCTGCCGCGCTTCATCACCGTGGCCAACGTCGAGAGCCACGATCCGAAGCAGATCGTGCTGGGCAACGAGAAGGTCGTGCGTCCGCGCCTGACCGACGCCGAGTTCTTCTTCAAGCAAGACAAGAAGCAGCCGCTGGAAACCTTCAACGAGCGCCTGAAGAACGTGGTGTTCCAGGCCCAGTTGGGCACGGTCTACGACAAGGCCGAGCGCGTTTCCAAGCTGGCCGCGTTCATCGCCCCGCGCATCGGCGGCGATGCCCAGCGTGCTGGCCGCGCGGGCTTGCTGTCCAAGTGCGACCTGGCCACCGAGATGGTCGGCGAATTCCCTGAAATGCAGGGGATCGCCGGCTACTACTACGCCCTCAACGATGGCGAGCCGGAAGACGTCGCCCTGGCCCTGAACGAGCAGTACATGCCGCGCGGTGCCGGCGCCGAGCTGCCACAGACCCTGACCGGCGCCGCCGTGGCGGTGGCCGACAAGCTCGACACCCTGGTCGGCATCTTCGGTATCGGCATGCTGCCCACCGGCAGCAAGGACCCGTACGCCCTGCGCCGTGCCGCCCTGGGCGTGCTGCGCATCCTGATCGAGAAGCAGCTGGACCTGGACCTGACCGAAGCCGTGGACTTCGCCGTCGCCCAGTACGGCGCCAAGGTCAAGGCCGCTGGCCTTTCCGAGCAGGTGCTGGAGTTCGTCTTCGACCGCCTGCGTGCGCGTTACGAGGACGAAGGCATCGATGTCGCCACCTACCTCGCGGTACGGGCCCTCAAGCCAGGTTCGGCGCTCGACTTCGACCAACGTGTGCAGGCTGTGCAGGCGTTCCGCAAGCTGCCGGAGGCCGAGGCCCTGGCAGCGGTGAACAAGCGCGTGTCGAACCTGCTGGGCAAGGCCGAAGGCGCCATCGCCGAACAGGTCGAGCCGAAGTACTTCGACAATGCCAACGAGTTCTCCTTGTACTCGGCGATCCAGCAGGCCGACCAGGCCGTGCAGCCCATGGCTGCGGCGCGCCAGTACAGCGAGACCCTGGCTCGCCTGGCAGCCCTGCGCGACCCGGTCGACGCCTTCTTCGAGGCGGTGATGGTCAACGCCGAGGACGCCAAGGTGCGCGCCAACCGTTATGCCCTGCTCAGCCGCCTGCGCGGCCTGTTCCTGGGCGTGGCCGACATCTCGATGCTGGGGTAAGGCCTTGAAGCTGCTGATTCTTGATCGGGACGGAGTGATCAACTTCGACTCCGACGCCTACATCAAGTCGCTGGAGGAGTGGATCCCCATCCCCGGCTCGATCGAGGCCATCGCGCAGTTGAGCAAGGCGGGCTGGACGGTGGCCGTGGCCACCAACCAGTCCGGCATTGCCCGCGGCTACTACCCGCTGGAAACCCTCGAGGCCATGCATGCGCGCCTGCGCGCGCTGGTGGCCGAGCAGGGCGGCGAGGTGGGCTACATCGTGCATTGCCCGCACGGGCCGGATGATGGCTGCGATTGCCGCAAGCCCAAGCCCGGCATGCTGCGGGCGATCGCCGAGCACTACCAGGCCGACCTCTCCGGCGTCTGGTTCGTCGGCGACAGCCAAGGTGACCTGGAGGCCGCCCTGGCCGTCGGTGCACAACCGGTGCTGGTGAAGACCGGCAAGGGTGAACGGACGCTGGAAAAAGGCGTCCCCCAAGCCACACTGGTTTTTGATGATTTGGCGGCCATCGCCAGAGAACTTACTCGATAGTGCGCCGCCTGGCGCACTTTTTCATAAGGCGGTACATGCCACTATGTCGATCCTGCAGGCGATCAGAGTCTTTCTTTTTTACCTGCTGCTGGGCACCAGTTCGTTGCTGTGGTGCACCCTGAGCTTCTTTGTCGCGCCCTTCTTGCCGTTCCGTAAACGCTACCGCTTCATCAACGTCTACTGGTGCCGTTTCGCCGTTGGGCTGGCGTGGGTCGTGCTGGGGATCCGCTACAAGATCACCGGCGCCGAGAACGTGCCGAAAGAGCCCTGCGTGATCCTCTCCAACCACCAGAGCACCTGGGAGACGTTCTTCCTCTCGGCCTACTTCGAGCCCTTGAGCCAGGTGCTCAAGCGCGAGCTGCTCTATGTACCGTTCTTCGGCTGGGCCATGGCCATGCTGCGGCCCATCGCCATCGACCGGAACAACCCGAAAGAGGCCTTGCGCCACGTCGCCAGCAAAGGCGACGAACTGCTCAAGCAGGGCGTGTGGGTGCTGATCTTCCCCGAGGGTACCCGCGTGCCCCATGGCCAGGTCGGCAAGTTCTCCCGCGGCGGTACCGCCCTGGCGGTGAACGCCGGGCTACCGGTGCTGCCAGTGGCGCATAACGCCGGCAAGTTCTGGCCACGTGATGGCTGGGGCAAGCGCCCGGGTACCATCGAGGTGGTGATTGGCGAACCGATGTATCCGGTAGGTACCGGCCCACGGGCGATTGCCGAACTCAACGAGCGTGCCCAGGCCTGGAACGAAGCGGCCCAGCGGGCCATGGGTTCGCTGCCGCCGGTGGCGGAAAATCCGGCGCAGCAGAGTGCCTGACGATCTGTGGATAACTTGTGAGCAATTTTTGGATTAGCGGTGTAGAAAATAATGCAACTCGTTGAATTCATTACTTATTTCAACGAGCGTCATTTTTCTGGAAATCGTGCATAAGTTTTTTCGCAGGCATAAGAAAACCGGCTTTTACAGCCGGTTTTTTTTAGCGGCCGCTATTGGCCATCAGACCTTGTCGATATCCACATCCCGAGTCTCCTTCAGGCAGAAGATCCCCACCACCAGGCTCACCCCGGTGATCAGCACCGGATACCAAAGCCCGTAGAAGATATCCCCGGTATACACCACCAGCGCGAACGACACGGTCGGCAGGAAGCCCCCGAACCAGCCATTGCCGATGTGGTAGGGCAGTGACATGGAGGTGTAGCGGATGCGGGTCGGGAACAGTTCGACCATCACCGCCGCCAACGGCCCGTAGGTCATGGTGGCAATGAGGATCATGGCCACGATCAGCACCACCACCATCACCTGGTTGACCTGTTCCGGATCCGCCGTGGCCGGGTAGCCAGCCAGGTCGATGGCCGCGCGCATGGCTGCCTCGTCGAAGCCGGTGATGGTCTTGTCGCCGATGCTCACCACCACGTCGGACCCGGTGGCATCCACCGAGCTGTAGGGCAGGCCCTGCTTGACCAGGAAGGTCTTGACCTTGTCGCAAGGGCTGTCGAAGCGCGCCTTGCCGACCGGGTCGAACTGGAAGGTGCAGCCCTGCGGATCGGCCGTGACGACGATGGGGGCCTGGCGGCTGGCGGCATCGATCTGCGGGTTGGCGTAATAGCTCAGGCCCTTGAACAGTGGGAAGTAGGCCAGCGTGGCCAGGAGCAGGCCAAGCATCAGGATCGGCTTGCGCCCGACCCGGTCCGACAACCAGCCGAAGAACACGAAGAACGGTGCCCCGATCACCACGCTGATGATCAGCAGCGTGTTGGCCTGGGCCGGGTCCATCTTGAGCATCTGGGTCATGAAGAACAGCACGTAGAACTGTGCCGTGTAGAAGGTCACGGCCTGGCCGGCGTTGATGCTGAACAGCGCGGTCAGCACCACCTTGAGGTTCGGCCAGGAGGTGAACGACTCACGGATCGGCGACTTGCTCACCTTGCCCTGGGCTTTCATTTTCACGAAGGCTGGGGACTCGTGCATGCTCATGCGGATCCAGGTGGAAATCCCCAGCAGCACGATCGACAGCAGGAACGGCAGCCGCCAGCCCCAGGTTTCGAACTGGTCGCCGCTGATATAACGGCTGCCCAGCACCACGACCAGCGACAGCAGCAGGCCGAGGGTGGCGGTGGACTGGATGAACCCGGTATGGAAACCGCGCTTGCCGGGCGGCGCATGTTCGGCCACGTAGGTCGCCGCGCCACCGTATTCACCGCCCAGGGCCAGGCCCTGGAGCATGCGCAGCACCACCAGGATGATCGGTGCGGCGATGCCGATGCTGGCGTAGGTGGGCAGCAGGCCGACGGCGAAGGTCGACAGGCCCATCAGCACGATGGTCACCAGGAAGGTGTACTTGCGCCCGATCATGTCGCCCAGGCGGCCGAACACCAAGGCGCCGAAGGGCCGCACCAGGAAGCCGGCAGCGAAGGCCATGAGGGCGAAGATGAAGGCGGTGGTGTCGTTGACGCCGGCGAAGAACTGCTTGCTGATCACCGCGGCCAGCGCACCGTAGAGAAAAAAGTCATACCACTCGAACACCGTCCCGAGGGATGACGCGAAAATGATCTTGCGTTCCTCGCGTCGGCTGTCGCTGGTCGCCGCCGCGCCTTGCTCTTGGATGTAATCCGACATCGTTGCTGTCCTCGGCCCGCAGGCCACAGTGATTATTCTTGTTGTCCACTGTCGGCGGCCTCTGACCGCAAGCCGCCGGTGTTGCACGCACCCGGGTCAGGGCGTCGGTATCGCGTTTGCGTCGTTGAAGTTGATCTGGGTAGCAGCCCCCTTGAGGATCAGTTGCGCCGCCTTCTCGGCGATCATCAATGTGGGTGAACAGGTATTGCCGGAGACGATCTGCGGCATGATCGAGGCGTCGGCCACCCGCAGGCCAGGGACGCCATGAACGCGCAGCTGGCTGTCGACGACGTCCAGCGGGCCATTGCCCATGCGGCAGGTACCGACCGGGTGGAAGATGGTGGTGCCGATCCGGCCAGCGGCTTCGTGCAGTTGTTCTTCGGTGTGCAGGGCCGGGCCGGGCAGGTACTCGCGAGGCTCGAAGGCGGCCAGGGCAGGGGCCTGGACGATGCGCCGGGTGATACGGATGGCCTCGGCGGCCACGCGCAGGTCGTACGGGTCGCTCAGGTAGTTGGGATCGATCAGCGGCGCGGCGTTCATGTCTGCCGAACGGATGTCGATACGGCCCCGGCTGGCCGGGCGCAGGTTGCATACCGAGGCGGTGAACGCCGGGAAACGGTGCAAGGGTTCGCCGAAGCGCTCCAACGACAGCGGCTGCACGTGGTATTGCAGGTTGGGGGTGGCCTGCTCGGGCCCGGAGCGCACGAACGCGCCCAGCTGGCTCGGCGCCATGGCCAACGGGCCGCTGCGATCGTAAAGGTAGCGCAGGCCCATACCCAGCTTGCCCCACAAGCTGTTAGCCATCTGGTTGAGGGTGCGGGTATTGCGCACCTCGTAGATCAGGCGCAATTGCAGGTGGTCCTGCAGGTTTCCGCCGACACCGGCCAGCTCGTGGCGCACACCGATGCCGAGGCCTTCGAGCAGCTTGCGCGGGCCGATGCCGGAACGTTGCAGGATCCCGGGGGAACCGACGGCGCCCGCGCAGAGGATGATCTCGCGGCGCGCCCTGAACTCATGCCAGGCGCCTTGCCAGCGCGCCTTGACCGCCGTGGCGCGGGTGTTGTCCAGCAGCACCTGGTCGACCTGCACGTCGGTCAGCACGGTGAGGTTGGGGCGCCGTTGCACCGGCCGCAGGAAGGCCTTGGCGGAGTTCCAGCGCACGCCGCTGCGCTGGTTGACCTGGAAGTAACCGCAGCCAGCGTTGTCGCCGGTATTGAAGTCGGGCACCTTGGCAATGCCGCTCTGTTCGGCGGCATCGCGGAAGGCATCGAGGATCGGCCAGCTGTAGCGCTGCTGTTCGACCCGCCATTCACCCTCGGCACCGTGGCTGTCGCTGGCGCCGGCGAAGTGGTGCTCGCTGGCCTTGAACAGCGGCAGCACGTCCTTCCAGGCCCAGCCCTCGTTGCCTTGCTCGGCCCAGCGATCATAGTCGGCAGCCTGGCCGCGCATGTAGATCATGCCGTTGATCGACGAGCAGCCTCCCAGCACCTTGCCCCGTGGATACCCCAGGCTGCGACCGCCCAGGCCGGGCTGCGCCTCGGTCTTGAAGCACCAGTCGGTGCGCGGGTTGCCGATGCAGTAGAGGTAACCGACGGGAATGTGGATCCAGGGATAGGTGTCGCGGCCACCGGCCTCGAGCAGCAGCACGCGGCAGGCAGGGTCGGCGGACAAGCGGTTGGCCAACAGGCAACCGGCAGGGCCAGCGCCTACGACCACGTAGTCGAAGACAGAATCGGCTGATGGCATGTGCAACCTCGCGCCTGATTTTTATTCTTGTCCCGGACCATCTTATTGATTAATTTCGCCGAGGAAACACGAGATTTCGCGCAGCCGCTGTGCGTTTTAGCACAGCGCTCACAGCCACGGCGCCGCTCCTGCAAAACGAAGCGGCACCGTCCGAAATGCACAGGGACAAGCATGTTCGACTGGAATGATCTGCGGTTTTTCCTCGAGTTACAGCGCAGCGGCCGCCTGCTCACTGCCGCCAAGCGCCTCAACACCACCCACAGCACCGTGGCCCGGCACATCGAGAGCATCGAGAAGAGCCTGGGTACCGCCCTGTTCGTCCAGCACGCCCAGGGCTATGAACTCACCCCGTCCGGCCAGGCCTTGCTCAAGCATGCCGAGGCGATGGAGAACGTCGCCTTGCTGGCCCAGGAGGAAATCACCCAGGCCATCACGCCCCTGGGCAAGATCCGCCTGGGGGTCACCGAAGGCATCGGCATCATGTTCTTCACCCCACGCATGAGCGCGCTGTTCGAGCGCTACCCGGGGCTCGAGGTGGAGTTGGTGGCGGTGCCGCGCTTCGTCAGCATCCTCAACCGCGAGGCGGAAATCAGCATCCACCTGGAACGGCCCAGCGCCGATTTGCTCATCACCCGCAAGCTCACCGACTACCGCCTGGCCCTTTACGCCAGCCAGGAATACCTCGACCACGCTCCGCCCCTGCGCAACCGCGAGGACCTGGCCCGGCACAGCTGGATCGGCTACGTCGACGACCTGCTGTTCAGCCAGGAGCTGCTGTTTCTCAACAGTTTCTGCCGGGCCCCCAACGTAGCGTTTCGCAGCACCAGCGTGATCGCCCAGCAGCATGCCGCCCGCGCAGGCCTGGGCATCGCCGTGCTGCCCAACTACATGGCCCGGCACGACCCCACCTTGGTGCGGGTGCTGCCTAGCGAAACCATCCAGCGCAGCTACTGGATCTGCACCCGCCGCGAGCTGCACAAGTCGGTGCGCCTGCGGGTGGTCTGGGACTACCTGCTGGCCCTGTGCGCGGCGGAGCAGGCCGAGCTGCTAGCCGAGTAGCGCCTTGCCGGCCAGCAACACGGCGGCACCGATCCCTGCCAAGGCGAACAGTTGCTGCAGCCGCGGCCCGGCCAGTTTCGCCGCCAGCGGCCGCGCCAGCAGCAGGCCGAGCACCGCACCGACGGCGAACGGGGCACCCAGCCGCCAGTGCACCACGCCTGCCAGGCTGGCACTGGCCACGCTACCGGCAGACACCAGGGCGATCACCGCCAGCGAGGTGGCGACGATGCTCTTCATGTCCAGGTTGGTGTAGCGGTTCAACGCTGGGATGATGACGAAGCCGCCCCCCACGCCTAGCAGGCCGGACAGCAAGCCCGAGAGCACACCCGTGAAGGCCAGGGCGCGTGCGCAGGGCAGGGTCCAGCGCAGCCGTCCCTGCTGTGGGTTGAGCACGCAGGGCATGATCTGCCGCTCGCCACAGGGCGAATCGCCACGCATCTGGCGCCTGGCCTTGCGCCAGATGCGCAGACAGGCGTACACCAGCACTGCGGCGAACACCAGGGCCAGGGGCGTATTGGGCAAACGATGCGCCAGCATCAGCCCGAACGGTGCCGTGACGATGCCAATGGCGGCAATGAACAGCGCCGCCCGGTAGCGCACCAGGCCCTGGCGCAGGCCCAACCCGGCGCCGACCGCCGCCGCCAGGCCCACCGCCAGCAAGCCGATGGGCGCTGCCTCGACCATGCTCAGGCCCAGGCCGAACACCAGCAAGGGCACCGCCAGGATGCCGCCACCGGCACCGGTCAGCGCCAGCACCGCGCCAATGATCGCCCCCAGGCCTGCCCCGAGGAATTGATGTTCGATCACTGCACAGCCTCGGCCTTCATGGGTTGCGGCCGCGCCAGCCACTCCCGGCCCTTGAGCATGGCCTGCCAGTACAGTGGCGGCAGTACTCGCGCCTTGAGCAGCCAGGCCAGGCGGGTCGGCTGGCGCCCATCGAGCAGCCAGCGAGGGAAGCTCGGCGCCACCTTGCCGCCATAGGTGAATTCGGCCAGGACGATCTTGCCGCGCTCGACGGTCAATGGGCAGGAGCCATAGCCATCGTACTGGGCCAAGGTCGGCAGACGGCCCAGGGCGACCAGAACATTGTTGGCCACGACCGGTGCCTGTTTGCGCGCTGCGGCGGCGGTCTTGGCATTGCTGGTGTTGGTCACGTCCCCCAGGGCGTGGATATTGGCGAACCGACGATGGCGCAGGCTGTGCGGATCGACATCGACCCAGCCCGCGGCATCGGCCAGCGGACTTTGCTGGATGAAATCCGGTGCCACCTGTGGCGGCACCACGTGGAGCATGTCGAAGGCCTCGACGTGGGTTTGCGTGCTGCCGTCGGGCAGGGTACGCACGAACGTGGCGCGCTTGCCGGGCCCGTCCACGGCCACCAGGCGATGGGCGTAGTTGAGGTCGACGCCGTACCTGTCGATGTAGGCCATCAGGGCCGGCACATAGTCGGCCACGCCGAACAGCACGGTGCCGGCATTGAAGAAACTCGCCTTGACCGCGCCCAGGTGGCCTTGGCGCAACCAATGGTCGCAAGACAGGTACAGGGCCTTCTGTGGCGCACCCGCGCACTTGATCGGCATCGGCGGCTGGGTGAACAGGGCTCGGC
The DNA here is from genome assembly GCF_024127895.1 of Pseudomonas guariconensis. Lineage (GTDB taxonomy): Bacteria > Pseudomonadota > Gammaproteobacteria > Pseudomonadales > Pseudomonadaceae > Aquipseudomonas > Aquipseudomonas guariconensis_B. Next base: position 110,999 of record NZ_JAMYBK010000017.1, read on the forward strand.
CTTGCTTGAGGTTGCTCACCAACTGCCAGGTGTAAGGCGCCAGATCGTATCGGTAGTTGGACGTGACGCCGTTGCGGCCCAGGGTTTCGTTCACGCCCTCGATGGCGTTCCAATCGAGCTTGAGGCCGGGGCACACCACCAGCTGTTCGTAGCTGACGGCGCGACCATCTTCGAGGCGGACCGTTTGTCCGTGAGGGTCGAAACCTGCGACACTCGCCTTGATCCAGCGTACGCCCCGCGGCATGGTCGAGGCCATGGTACGGGCGGTGGCCGGGGCCTGGAACACACCGGCACCGACCATGGTCCAGCCAGGCTGGTAGTAATGAACGTCGGCCGGGTCGATCAGCGCGATATCGAGGGACGGGTCACGGCTGACCAGGCTGGAGGCGGTGGCGATACCGGCGGCACCGGCACCGACGATGACCACCTTGTGGTGGTCGGTGCATGAGGCATCGGCAGGGGACTGCAAGGCAGGCATGGCGGTGTTTCCTTGAAATAGTCGTTATAGGGCCAAGGTGCTCAGAGCACATTCAGCGGGATCTTCAGATAGCGCACGCCGTTGTCTTCGGGCTCGGGCAACTGGCCGCTGCGCATGTTGACCTGCACCGACGGCAGGATCAGCACAGGCATGTCGAGGGTGGCATCGCGGGCTTCGCGCATGGTCACGAAGCTGTCCTCGCTGACGCCTTCGTGAATGTGGATATTGCTGGCGCGCTGCTCGGCCACGGTGGTGACGTAGCGCAGCTCACGCCCACCGGGCAGGTAGTCGTGGCACATGAACAGGCGGGTCTGGTCGGGGAACGCCAGCAGGCGCCGGATCGAGCGGTACAGGGTGCGCGCATCGGCCCCCGGGAAGTCGCAGCGGGCTGTGCCGTAGTCGGGCATGAACAGGGTGTCGCCGACGAACACGGCGATCTCGCCGCCATCCTCGACCACGTAGCTCATGCAGGCCGGGGTATGGCCGGGCGTATGCAAGGCACGGGCACGCAGGTTACCGATCAGGAAGACTTCCTCGTCTTCGAGCAGCACGTCGAACTGGCTGCCATCACGGGCAAAGCCCGGCTCGGCGTTGAACAGCGCGCCGAAGGTCTTCTGCACCTGGGTGATCCGCGCACCGATGGCCACATGGCCGCCGAGCTTGTCCTTGAGGTAGGCCGCGGCCGACAGGTGATCGGCGTGTACATGGGTCTCCAGGATCCACTGGACCTTGGCCCCCAGCGCCTCGACCCGAGCGATCAACCTGTCCGCCGACTCGCTGCAGGTGCGCCCGGACTTGGGGTCGTAGTCCAACACGCTGTCGATCAGCGCGCAGTGGCGCGTCTCGCCGTCCATCACCAGGTAACTGATGGTCGAGGTCACCTCGTCGAACAAGGCTTCCACATGAAGGTTGCTGCCGATGATCATTGCGCTCTCCAGGGTTTATCCACCGTGCCTTCATAGAGGCGTAGGCAGTGTCCCGGGGTTTATCAAGATGCATGCCAGCAATAATTGGGCATCTGCGCCGTCCTTTTCGCGGGCAAGCCCGCTCCCACAGGGTCAGGTGCAGGCCCCTGGAACAGGGCATCCTGTAGGGGCGGGCTTGCCCGCGAAAAGGCGTGCACCGAGGATTCGGCTCACCCAGCCCAAGCATTCCATACCAGCTCTGGCAGTCCCTTCTGGCAGTCGACTGACAGCCAATGGCAGTGTTTGGCAGTCCCTGCTACCCTCGCCGGGTACTTCCCATCGGCCACCTTCATGTCCGCGCTTTCCGTGTATCCCGACCATCCCGCCATCCTCGCCCTGGTGTCCTACCTGGAACACGATGTGCACCCAAGCATCATCCTCGACACCGACTACAACATCCTCGCCGCCAACGCCGCCTACCGCCGGCAGTTCGGCACGGACGACCAGGCACCGTTGGGTGAAAAGTGCCACCGTGTCTCCCACCACTATGCCGTGCCGTGCGACCAGGCCGGTGAGCATTGCCCCCTGCGCAAGGCCTTGGACAGCAAGGTGCCGGAGCGCGTCCTGCACATCCACCACACCCCCCGTGGGCCCGAGCACGTGGACGTGGAACTGCGACCGATCCTCGATGAGCAGGGCAGGGTGGTGGCCTTCGTCGAACGCCTGACCAGCGTCACCCTGGCCTCCGCACAACCCCAACAGCAAGGCCTGGTCGGGCGCGCCCCTGCCTTCAAGACGGCCCTTGCCAGCCTGCAGCGGGCAGCGCCGGCGCAGATCCCGGTGCTGCTGCAGGGCGAGTCCGGTACCGGCAAGGAACTGTTCGCCCGCGCCCTGCACCTGGGCAGTCCTCGGGCCAACGGGCCGCTGGTGGTGGTCGATTGCACGGGGCTTACCGAGTCGCTGTTCGAGAGCGAGCTGTTCGGCTACGAGAAGGGCGCATTCACCGGCGCGACCCAGCGCAAGATCGGCCTGGCCGAGGCGGCCCATGGCGGCACCCTGTTCCTCGACGAAATCGGTGAAGTGCCGCTGGCCATGCAGGTGAAGTTGCTGCGCCTGATCGAGTCGGGCAGCTTTCGCCCGGTTGGCAGCTTGCGCACGGTGCATTCGGACTTTCGCCTGGTGTCAGCGACGCACAAGCCGCTGAAGGAGATGGTCGCGGCCGGGACCTTCCGCGAAGATCTTTACTACCGCATCAGCGGTTTCCCCATTCGCCTGCCAGCCCTGCGGGAGCGGGTCGAAGACCTGCCCTTGCTGGCCGAGAGCTTGTTGCAACGCATGGGCAAGCAACCACCCCGGCTGACGCCGAAGGCGCTCGAGCGGCTCAGCTTGCATCCGTTCCCGGGCAATATCCGCGAGCTGCGCAACATACTCGAACGGGCGCGCCTGTTCGCCGACGACGGCCTGATTCGTCCTGAGCATTTGCCGGAAGACATTGGCCCCAGTGCAGAGGTAGGGCAGGTGGCGCCACGCCGTCGTGGCCGCAATGAGTTGAGCGACCTGGCGCACGCCCTGGAAAGCTTCCAAGGATCGCGTAGCGAGCTGGCTCGGTATCTGGGTATGAGTGAACGTACCCTGTATCGACGCTTGCGAGAGTTGGGGATCTGAACAAAAAAGGGGCTGCAAAAGCAGCCCCTTTTTTCGTTCGCCGATGTAGGCTCACAAAAAAGCTGACATCTGCGGTCCAGTGTTTTCAGCTAAAGCTGCATCTTTTCTGTGACTCATCAGTAGAAATTTCACAGAAAAAATGAGAATTGCCTACCGCATTCACAAATAAGCTGATGCATCCAAAACGACGCATCGTCATCTGCAATCTCAGCGTCGATTCTACCTAGCTTGGTACTGACAGCCCCGACAACAACGAGCGCAAAAAAAGGCACCCACGGGTGCCTTTTCAATATGTCCAAGGAGTAGTCGCAGCGATCCTTTAGCTCCCAGTCTAATGACCTTGGGTTCAGAATCCGACAGACTCGGCCTGTCGTCACTACTTCAGAGAAACCAGCTTTCTCTGCTGCCAAAAATGCCGGGGGGCCTTTGCTGGTACCCAGTCACGACGAATGCGCGGTTGCAGTCCTCCGCTACGACGTTACCCGAGGAGGTAAGCTCGTTCAATCACATGCGATGTGAACCGCCCCGGGTTTCGTGGAGGCCTCAACTCTTGAGAAGATGAGGCCATGAGAAAGACCACGACCTACTCCCCTGAAGTCCGTGAACGTGCCGTGCGCATGGTTCTGG
>NZ_JAMYBK010000018.1 GCF_024127895.1 Pseudomonas guariconensis
TCAGGCGATCATCAGCTCTTGGGCGTCCGGTACGCCGAGGGGCAGTAAAAAGATCGGCGACTATTTCCCAGTCTGCGTCGGAAAGTTCGTATCGCTTGGGCATGGCAGAATGCTTCGCCTAAAAGGTGAGAACTCTACGGAAAATCAGGCTTTCAGCGGCTCTGGTGGCGTTTCAAAGGTTTTCATACAGAGCCTAGGGCCGCTGCGCGCCCCATCGCCGGCAAGCAGGCTCCCACAGGATAGCGCCGAACTCGAGGGGCGCGCAGCGGCCCTAATGGCAGTTGCCCCACCAACCGAAAGCACTTCGCTCAGTTGAGCTCCGAACGCATCACCCGCACCGGCACCGACTTGTACGACGGCGTGCCACTGTCCACGTCGATATAATCCAGTGGCACCAGTTGGTTCGCCTCCGGATAGTACGCCCCCACCGAGCCAGCAGAGATCTTGTACTCGATGGCCGTGATTCGCTCATAGCGCATCTTCCTGCCATGGGAGACCGTCTCGATGTCCACTAGGTCGCCATGGGCCAGGCCACGCGCCTCCAGGTCCGCCGGGTTCATGAACAGCACATCGCGCCGGCCGAACACACCGCGGTAGCGGTCATCCATGGCATAGATGGTGGTGTTGTACTGGTCATGGCTACGCAGGGTGATCAAGCGCAAGACATCGTCGCCATCGACTTCCTTGTCTTCATGCAGCCCTGGGAAGACGAAGAACTCAGCCTTTCCGGAAGGTGTCATCCACACCCGCTCCGTGGCAGGCAGCGGCATGCGGAACCCACCGGGAACACGGATGCGCTCGTTGTAGTCGTCAAAGCCCGGGATGGTCTTCTCGATCAGGTCACGGATCTTGTCGTAGTCCGCGGCAAGCGCCAGCCAGGGCACGGGGCTGTCAGGCAGGGTCGCGTGGGCCATGCCCGCCACGATCGCCGGTTCCGAGCGCAAGAACTCGGAGGCGGGATTCAACTTGCCGGCCGAGGCATGGACCATCGACATGGAGTCCTCGACGGTGATGGACTGGCGCACGCCCCCTTGCACATCCAGCTCGGTGCGGCCGAGGCACGGGAAGAGGAAGGTTTCCTTGGCGACCAGCAAGTGGGTACGGTTGAGCTTGGTGCCGATGTGCACGCTCAGGTCCAGCTTGCCCATGGCCGGGAAGCACTGGCCCGGGTCAGGCAGCGCCACGGCGAAGTTGCCGCCCAGGCAGATGAGTGCCTTGGAGGTGCCGGCGATCATCGCCTGCATGGCCTGCACGGCGTCGTGGCCATGCGCGGTTGGCGGCTTGAAGCCCAATACCTCTTCGATCTTCCGCAGAAAGCTGGCGGAGGGCTTCTCGGTGATGCCCACCGTCCGGTTGCCCTGGACGTTGGAGTGGCCGCGCAGCGGGCAGATCCCCGCGCCAGGCTTGCCGAAATTCCCCCGCAGCATCAGCAGGTCGCAGATCAACCGGACGTTGGCCGTCCCCTCGTTGTGCTGGGTAATGCCCATGCCATAGGTGACGATGGTCGCGTTGGACTTGGCATAGGCTGCAGCCACCTTCTCCATTTGCGCCTTGCTCAGGCCGCTGGCCTGTTCTATGTCTGGCCAGGCGGTGGTCAGCAGGTCGGCTTTCAGCGCATCGAAACCATTGGTGTGGTGCTCGATGAATTCATGGTCGAGCACACCCCCGACAGCGTCTTCCAACTCCAGCAGCGATTTCATCACGCCCTTGATGGCCGCCGCATCACCGCCGGCCTTCACCTGCAAGTAGGTCGAGGCGATCCGCGTGGAGCCGTAGGTAGCCATCTCGATCATGTTCTGCGGGTCGGCGAAGCGCTCCAACGCGCGCTCGCGAAGCGGGTTGAAGACCATGATCGGCACCTTGCGTCGCGACACTTCGTGCAGGGTCCCCATCATGCGGGGATGATTGGTCCCGGGGTTGTGGCCGATCGAGATCACCAGCTCGCAAGACTCGAAGTCATCCAGCGACACCGACCCCTTGCCCATGCCGATGGAACGCGGCAAGCCCACGCTGGTGGGCTCGTGACACATGTTCGAGCAGTCCGGGAAATTGTTGGTGCCCAGCGCCCTGGCGAACAACTGGTACAAGTAGGCCGCCTCGTTGGACGCCCTGCCGGAGGTATAGAACTCGACCTGGTTCGGCTCCAGGCCACGGAGTATCTCGCCGATCCTGGCGAATGCCTGCTCCCATTCGACCGGCTTGTAGGTATCGCTGGCCCGGTCGTAGGCCATCGGGTGGGTCAGCCGGCCGAGATCTTCCAGCTCGTAGTCCGTGCGATGGAGCAAGGTGGCGACCGGGTGGTTGGCGAAGAACTCCGGGGTGACGCGCTTGTTGGTCGCCTCCCAGGTCACGGCCTTGGCGCCATTCTCGCAGAACTGGAAGGTCGAGCGATGCTCCTTGTCCGGCCAGGCGCACCCTGGGCAATCGAAACCGTCCGGCTGGTTGGTGCGCATGAGGGTGATAGGCGCCTTGAGCGTGTCCATCTGCTCTCGTACCGCCGTTGCAGTCGCCTTGAGTGCGCCCCAGCCTCCCGCCGGGCCATCGTAGTTGCGAACACCAGGTACCTTGCGTCGATTCGCCATGGTCACCCCCTACACGACTTATCCGATAACGCTATAAGTCGATAGTTGGATTATCAACCGCTGTTATAGCGGGGTCGCTGGCAATACCGCTGATGTTTCAAGAACAGTAAAAAGATACAACCTCGATGAAGAAAGGCAAATGAACCCAGTTGGCCGCGGCAGGCATCAGCCCATTGCAGGATTGCGCACATAGCGCGCCAGCACATAGCAACTGGCGATCAACACCGGCACGATCGCCAGCATGCCCATGTACGTCTGCCCGGTGAGGTCGTTGATCAAGCCCACCATGGCCGGGGCGATCATGCCGCTCAGTTGCCCCATGGAGTTCACCGCGGCAACGGCACTGGCGATGGCGATGCCCGAAAACGTCGACTGGGGCAGGCACCAGAAGATCGGTATCGCGATGAACGACCCTGCGGTCGCGAGCACCAGGGCCGCCATCAATATGACCGGGCTGTCGAAGAACCAGCAAGCCAGTAGGTAACCGACCGTGGACGCCAGCATGCACAGCATCAGGTAGGACTTGCGGTCCCCTGTACGGTCGGATCGCCGCGTCATCCATAGCATGCCAACGCAGGCGACCGCGTAAGGCAAGGCGGTCAGCATGCCGACATGGAGCATGTCCTTGACGCCCGACTGGGCGATCAGGTGCGGCATCCAGAAGTTCAGGCCATAACTCGCCATCTTGATGCCGAAGTACACGAACGCGAAAACCGCCACTTCGCGCGTCACCAGCACCCTCCAGAACGAGGAATGGCTTTCGGGCACCTTGTCACGCCCAGCTTCCACATTCTTTTGCAGCAGGTCCTTTTCTTCCTGGGAAAGCCACTTGGCGGACTGGATATCCCGGTCCAGTTTCCACAGCACGACCAGCCCCATCAGGCAGCACGGCAGGCCGGAGAGCACGAACAGCCAGTGCCACCCCGCCAACCCCAGGAAACCGTCCATGCCGTTGAGCACCAGCCCTGCGAGCGGCGCGCCGACAGCGCCGGAGAGGGGGATGGCGAGGAACCAGATCCCATTGATGCCGGCCAGCTGCTTCTTGGGGAACCAGCACGCCATGTAGAACAGGATGGCCGGGCCGAACCCTGCCTCCATGACCCCGATGAGAAAGCGCAGGAAGTACAAGGTGTATTGCGAATACGCGAACACCAGGGCAGCCGTCGCCAGCCCCCACGAGATCATGATGCGGCAGATCCAGGCCGGCGCACCGTACTTCCTCAGGCCAAGGCCACTGGGTACCTCGAACAGCACGTAGCCGATGAAGAACATGCTCGCGGCCAGGCCATAGGCCGTATCGCTCAGCCCCAGTTCGGCCTGCATCTGCGTCTTGGCGAAGCTGATGTTTATCCTGTCGAAATAGGAAAACAGGAAGCAGATGATGGCCAGCGGGACGATGCGCCAGGCCACCCGGCGGTAGAGCAGCAACTCTTTCAGATGATCCTCGCCCGAGGCCTGCTGGGCCGAAGCGTTGGTAACGGTGACCATGGGGTTTCTCCGGTTTTTCTAATTGTTCGAGATGAAAAGTCCTTTTCCCAATGCCGGTCAGTTAAACGGCATCAGGCTCGTTGGCGGCGCTGAAGATACCGGCCGCCTGCAGCCCCTCGATCCGGGTATGGTCATACCCCAGGCCTCGCATGACCTCGACGGTATGTTCGCCCACGCGCGCCAATGCAAGACGAGGCCCGAAACGCCTCCCATCGAAGCTCAGCGGCAGCAACGGCACTTCGGTATGCGAACCGTCGTCCAACTGCAACGTGGCCAGGCCACCGCTGGCCTGCAGGTGGGGATCGTTGAACAGTTCCTCGGGCTTACGAATCGCCGCGAACGGAATGCCATTGCGCTCCAGTTGCACCGCCAGCGCCTGGGCATCCAGGGTGGCGAAGATCTCGGCCAGGTGGGCGAGCAGCCGGGGGCGCTGCGCCACACGCGCCGTGTTGGTCGCAAGGCTGGGATCGTCCAGCAGCGCTTCCTGGCCCAGGACCCTGCACAGCGCAGCCCATTGCCTATCGCCGGTTGCCGCGACGAACATCTGCTCATCGCCTGCGAACCTGAAAACGTCATAGATCGACCAGGCGCTGATCCTGCTGGGCATCGGCGCAGGCGCCTGGCCGGTCACGACATACTGTTGCATGTGCTGGGCGCAAAGCAGCACGCAGTTCTCGAACAGGGCGCTCTGGATCGCCTTGCCTCTGCCCGTCCGGTTTCGCTCATGCAAGGCGGCGAGAACGCCAATGGCGCCGAACATGCCGCCCATGATGTCGTTCACCGAACTGCCCGCACGCAGCGGTTGCCCCGCGGGGCCGGTCATGTAGGCGAGCCCGCCCATCATCTGCACGACTTCGTCCAATGCCAGGCGATGTTCGTAAGGGCCCTTCAGGAAGCCTTTGTGGGACACGTAGATCAGCGCGGGGTTACGCGCGTGAAGCGTGTCGTAGTCCAGGCCGAACCCGGCCATGCGCCCGGGCTTGAAGTTCTCGATGAACACGTCGGCGCTATCGACCAGGGCCAGGATCGCTTCCTGGCCGGCCGTCGTGCCCAGGTCGACGGCGACGCTCTTCTTGTTGCGGTTGAAGATCCTGAAAAAGCCCGCGCCCGCCCCGGGAAGGTGCCGCGTGCCATCCCCTTTCAGCGGTTCGACCTTGATCACCTCGGCGCCCAGGTCAGCCAATACCATGCCGCACGCAGGCCCCATCACCATGTGGGACAGCTCGACGACACGAATCCCTTCAAGCGGCAGCGTTGACATCGGATGCACTCCGTTACAGGCCTTCACGCCCAAGTGAAATCAAGCAAAGGTTGGAACGCGCCTGGGCAGGCCGGCACGTGCGAGGTGGCCATGCAGCTGTTCGCCAGGCAGCGAGGTTTCGACGGCTTTCCGGCACGCCAGCAAGCGCTCGATGTCGATACCGGTTCGAAAGCCCATGCCCTCGAGCATGAACACCAGGTCTTCGCTGACGGCGTTACCCGACACCCCCGGGGCGAACGGACACCCGCCAATGCCGCCCAGGGACGCATCCAGCTCACGAATGCCGTGCTGGACAGCCACCAGCGAGTTGGCCAGGGCCTGCCCGCGGGTATCGTGGAAATGCACCGAGCGCAGCTTGTCGCCGGCAACGGCTCGCACCGCCTGCAGCGTTCGCTCGACCTGGCCCGGGGTGGCGTGGCCGGTGGTATCGGCCAGGGAAACGATGTCGCAACCGGCCTGCACGACCTTCGCTGTCAACGCGAGCAGGTCATGCAGGGGAACCTGCCCTTGCAAGGTGCAGCCGAAGGCGGTCGACATGCCGGCGATCATCGTCACCGGATGGCCTGCCTGGTCGCGCAGCTCGCACATGCGGGCGAACGCTTCGACCATCTGCTCCGGGCTACGGCGCACGTTCGACAGGCTGTGGGCGGCACTGACCGACACCGGCACGATGATGCGCTGGGCGCCAGAGGCGAGCGCGGCCTGTGCCCCGTGCAGATTGGGCGCCAGCACCGTGACGGTCAGGTCCGCAAAGGCCAGGGCATGGGCGACGACCGCGTCGGCATCGGCCATTTGCGGCAGGCGCTTGGCGGGCACGAACGATGCGACCTCCATGTGCCGCACACCGGCCTCGTAGGCCATGTCGATCCATTTCAGCTTCGCGGCGGTGGGCATGATGCTGCGAAGGCTCTGCAAGCCATCGCGCATGCCGACTTCGTTCAAGGTGATGTGGTTCATGCCGGCCCCAGGCGAGAGGAAGTGCTGCCAGCCTAAGGAGCTCGCAAAGCGCGGAAAAGACGTTTTTGGCGGTGCCGCTTGCCTATGCGGAAACAGGTGTGGCCAAGAGATGATCGAGCAGGCGCCTGGCCGCAAGCGAAAGGCTCGCGCTGTCCCGCACGCAGATGACGAACTCGTCCGTGACCCAGTCATCGGTCAGCGGAATGACTCGCAGCCCGAACAGCTCCACATACCGCGCCACCGCCTCGCGGGGAAAGATGGCCAGCACCATGCCTGCGGCCACCAGGCGCAGCGCCGCATCGAAGGACGATACGCAGGTTCGGTACTGCAAGTCCTTGCCCGCCGCACGGGCCCGTTTCTGCATCTGGGTACCGAGCGTGGAAAAGGCCGAGATGTTGAGGTGATGGAAATCCAGCGTCTCGACGAAGCTGAGGCTTTCACGGCCCGCCAGGGGGTGGCGGGCATTGACCACGACCGCCAGGTGGTCGCTGCGGTACGGATGGAACTCCAGGTCGCCTTCGGCCATGGACTTGCGGCAGACGCCGATATCGGCCTGCCCTTCCTCGATGCCACGTACCACATCCGAGCTGAACCGCTCCTCGACATCGACCTGGATATGTTCGTTCTCGGCCAGGAAGCGGGCGAGCTCTTCGGGCAGGAACTCCATGAGCGACGACACGTTGGCCAGCACCCGCACATGGCCGCGAGCACCTTCGGCATATTCGCTCAGCTCGCCTTGCAGGCGCTCGATGTCGCGCATGAACTTTCGTGCATGGCGGAGCAACGCTTGCCCGGCCGGGGTGGGCGCCACGCCTTTCTTGCCGCGCACCAGCAACGCGGTGGCGAAGGCCGACTCGATGTCCGAGATCCGCTTGCTCACCGCTGAAGGCGCGATGAACTCCCGTGCCGCGGCCGCCGCGATACTGCCCTCCTCGCACGCGGCGATGAAGAGCCTGAGCGATACCGGATCAAATTGCCACATGGTCTTCCTAACGGGCCTTGCCCAGGCCCGGTGTCATCATCAGCGCAACAATTCCTGGATCTGTTCGCGCAGGTTATCGAGGTCGAACGGCTTGGCCAGGATCGGCGCCTTGCGCGTGATAGGGCTGCCGCAATCGCGGATTTCCGCCGGATAACCGCTGATGAAGATCACCTTCAGGTCCGGCCGCAGCTTGACCGCCGGCTCGGCGATATCCACGCCGGAGATCCCGCCCGGCAGGCGGAAATCGGTCACCATCAGGTCCAGGTGCGGCTTGCTGGCAAGGATGGCGAAGGCCTGCTCGCCATCCTCGGCCACCAGCACATGGTAGCCCTCGCCTGCCAGGTAATCGCGCAGGATCATGCGAATCGCCGGCTCGTCCTCGACGATCAATACGACATCTTGTGCATCTTCACTCATGGCAGCGCCTTGCAATTCAACAGGTTGGCTATCTGACCCCAGGCTCACGCAGAGGTTGCCTGCGCCTGGTCGCTTTCTCGCCGTGCCGTCGCCAGCGGCAGGTACAGGCTGAAGGTCGCCCCCTTGCCCTCCTCACTGTCGACCTGGATACGCCCGCCGTGAGCCTGGACAATCTGCTCGCAGATGTACAGGCCAAGCCCCAGGCCGCCACTGGCCTGCTGCGCAGCGACCCGCTCGAACTGCTGGAAGATCCGTTGCTGGTTAGCAGCGCTGATGCCGATGCCCTGGTCCTGAACCTGCACACAGGCCATGCCGTGCGCCTCGAACACCCGCACCCGTACCGGCCGCCGCTCGCCATAACGCAGGGCATTGGACAACAGGTTGGCCACCACCTGCTCGATGCGGAACTCATCCCACTCCCCCGGCAATGCCTCGCAGCGCTCCAGTTCGATGTGGGTGTCGAGGGCGGTGGCCTGGGCCGCGAAGTTCTCGACCAACCCCCGTACCAGGTGGCCGAGATCGAACGGCTGGGTGCGGATCGACAACTTGCCGGTGCGTATCCGCGACACATCGAGCATGTCCTCGATCAGCCGGATCAGGCTGTTGATCTGCCGTTCGTCACGCTCGACCATGGCGCGCAAGCGGTCTTCGGTGAAGGCCGCGAGGTTGCCCCTGGCCAGGTGCATCTTGCGCAGCTGGGTCTCGAGGATCAGGCCATTGAGCGGCGTGCGCACCTCGTGCGAGACGATCGACATGAAGTCGTCGCGCATGCGCACCGCATGCTCCAGCTCGCTGCGCGCCACCTGCAGCTGGGCCAACAACTGCTCCTGCTCCTGGCGGCTGTGCTCGAGGGCTTCCAGTTGGCGATTGAGGGCCTTGCGCTGGCGGTACAGGTCGACGAACACCGAGACCTTGCTCTTCACCGCCAGGGTATCGAGAGGCTTGTGCAGGAAGTCCACCGCGCCGCTCTCGTAGCCCTTGAAGGCATAGTTCATCTCCCGCCCGGCGGCGCTGACGAAGACGATCGGGATGCTCTTGGTCTTCTCGATACCGCGCATCAGCTCGGCCAGCTCGAAGCCGTTCATGCCCGGCATCTGCACATCGAGGATGGCCAGCGCGAACTCATGCTCGAGCATCAGCGACAATGCCTGCTCGGCGGACTGGGCCCTGTGCACTTCGCGATCCGCACCCTGGATCAGGGCGTCGAGGGCCAGCAGGTTTTCCGGCAGGTCGTCGACGATCAGCAGTTTGGCGATGATATGGCTTAGCATGCGCAGGGTTCCAGGGTCGCGAGCAGTTGCCCGATACCGTTCAGGGAAAGGATATGGTCGGGCCGATGCAGGGCCAGTGCGGCCTCCGGCATCAGCGCGACCTGTGCGTCGCGGGGGTCCTGGACCACGGTCCGGCCCCCGCTGTTCTTGATGCAGGCAAGCCCCTGGGCACCGTCTTCGTTGGCACCGGTGAGCAGCACGCCAAGCAAACCGGGGCCATAGGCATCGGCCGCCGACTGGAACAGGAAGTCGATCGCCGGGCGGGAGAAATGCACCGGCTCTTCCTGGCTCAGCGACAGGGTCAGGTCACGCTCCACCGACAGGTGGTAGCCAGGCCCGGCCACGTAGATCAGCCCCGGCGCGATGCGCTCCTTGTCACGGGCCTCGCGCACTGGCCGGTGCAGGCGCCGCTGCAGCACCTCGGCCAGCTGGCTGTGGCGGTCGTCAGGCAGGTGCAACACGCACAGCACCGGGATGCCGAACCCCGGCGGCAAGGCACCGAGCACCTTGAACAGCGCCGCGACACCGCCGGCCGAAGCGCCGATGACCACCGCCTCTACACCGTTCATGATTTGCGGTAGATCCGTTCGGGCCGTACCAGCGCCTCGAAACGCTCGCCGTAGGCGGAAAAGTCCACCGACTCCTTGCTGCCCAGGACCAGGAAGCCGCGGTGGCACAACGACTCGTGGAACAGGCCCAGGGCGCGGTCCTGCAGGTCCTTGTTGAAATAGATCAGCACGTTGCGGCAAGACACCAGCTGGGTCTCGGAGAACACGCTGTCGGTGGCCAGGCTGTGGTCGGCGAAGGTCACGTTGTCGCGCAGGCTGGCGTCCATGATCCCGTTGCCATAGGCGGCGGTGTAGTACTCGGAGAAGTCGCGACGCCCACCGGCCTTGCGGTAGTTCTCGGCATACTTGTGCAGGTCCTGCAGCGAGTAGATGCCTTGCTTGGCTTTTTCCAGCGAGTGCGGGTTGATGTCGGTGGCATAGATGATGGTGCGCTCGAGCAGGCCTTCCTCGTGCAGCAGGATGGCCATCGAATAGACTTCCTCGCCCGTGCTGCAACCGGCGATCCATACCTTGAGCGACGGCCAGGTGCGCAGCAGCGGCACCACCTCGTTGCGCAGCGCGAGGAAGTGCCCCGGGTCGCGGAACATCTCGCTGACCGGGATCGTCAGGTACTGCAGCAGCTGCATGAACATGCCCGGGTCGTGCAGCACCCGCTCCTGCAGCGCCGACACCGTACGGCAGTCGAACTGGCGCAAGGCATGCAGGATCCGGCGCTTGATCGAAGCGCCGGAATAATCGCGGAAATCGTAGCTGTACTTGAGGTAGATCGCCTCGATCAGCAGCCGGATCTCGATATCGGTGTTACGTTCGCTAGTCAAATTCGCTCCAGTTGCGGCAGCCAGACACGGATCAGGGAAAACAGCCGGTCCAGGTCGATCGGCTTGGCCAGGTAGTCGTTGGCACCGGCCTGCAGGCAACGCTGCTGGTCATCCTTCATCGCCTTGGCGGTCACGGCGATGATCGGCAGCTTGCGCCAGCGGGGCTGTTGGCGGATCAGCCGGGTCGCCTCGTAGCCGTCCATCTCCGGCATCATCACGTCCATCAGCACCAGGTCGATGTCCTCGTGCAGCTCCAGGCGCTCGATGGCCTCGCGCCCGTTGCGGCCGATCTCGACGATGGCGCCCTTGTGCTCCAAGGCGCTGGTCAGGGCGAAGATGTTGCGCACATCGTCGTCCACCAGCAGGATCCTGCGCCCTTCGAAGACCTTGTCGCGGCTGCGCGCGGTCTTGAGCATGCGTTGGCGCTCGTGGGACAGCTGCGACTCGACCTTGTGCAGGAACAGGGTGACCTCGTCGAGCAGGCGCTCCGGCGAGCGCGCGCCCTTGATGATGATCGAGCGCGAGTACTTGAGCAGATCGGCCTCTTCCTCGCGGGTGAGGTTGCGCCCGGTGTAGACGATCACCGGCGGGAAGGCGCGGATCTGCTCGCAGGTCATGCGCTTGAGCAGCTCGTTGCCGAGCATGTCCGGCAGCTTCAGGTCGATGATCATGCAGTCGTAGACGTGCTCGCGCAACAGCGCCAGGGCGTCCTGGGCCAGGGCCACGGCAGTGATCTCGATGTCGTCGTCGCCGATCAGCCGAGCGATGCTCTCGCGCTGCAGGTCATCGTCCTCCACCAGCAGGATGTGCTTGAGCTTCTGGGTGAGCTTGGCTTCCAGGCGGGCGAACACGTCCTTGAGCTCCTCGCGGCTGGTGGGCTTGACCGCATAGCCCACCGCGCCCATGTGCATGGCCGCCTCGACGCGGTCCTCCACCGAGAGGATGTGCACCGGGATGTGGCGGGTCGAGGCCTGCTCCTTGAGGCGCTGCAGCACGGTGAGCCCGGAGTGGTCGGGCAGGCGCATGTCGAGCAGGATGGCGTCCGGCGTGTATTGCACGGCCAGGGCGAAGCCTTCGTCGGCGGCCTGGGCCACCAGGCAGTCGTAGCCCAGCTCGTGGGCCAGGTCGAAAAGGATACGGGCGAAGTTCGGCTCGTCCTCGACTACCAGGATGCAGCGCCGGGTGAACGGCGCTCGCTCGCGGTCGTCGGCGAATGCCGGGGCCTGGCGTGGCGCCTGGACGGGCACGGGCACCGGCATCGTCAGCGGTGCCGGCGGTTCATCGGCGTCAGGTCGCGGGCTGTGCGCGTGGTCCTGTTCCTCCGGTGCCTCGTAACGCGCCGGCAGGACCAGGCTGAACACGCTGCCCTGGCCAGGGCTGCTGTCGACGCTGATGTGTCCGCCGAGCAGGTGGGCAAGGTCGCGGGAGATCGACAGGCCCAGGCCGGTGCCGCCATAGCGGCGGTTGCTGGTGCCGTCGACCTGGTGAAAGGCGCCGAAGATCGCCTGCTGCTGGTCGGCGGCGATGCCGATGCCACTGTCGCGCACGGTGAAGACGATGCCCTGCCCGGCCTGCTGGCTGATGTCCAGGCTGACCTGGCCGTGCTCGGTGAACTTGATGGCGTTGGACAACAGGTTCTTGAGAATCTGCTCCAGGCGCTGGCGGTCGGTGAACAAGGTCGCCGGCACCTGCGGCTCGACCTGCACCTTGAAGGCCAGGCCCTTGTCCTGGGCCAGGGGCTGGAACATGGCCTGCAACCCTTCTACCAGGCGTTCGAGCTGGGTGGGCTCCGGACGTACCTCGAGCTTGCCGGCCTCGACCTTGGCGATGTCCAGGATGTCGTTGATCAGGTTGAGCAGGTCGTTACCGGCCGAGTAGATCGACTCGGCGAACTTGACCTGTTCCTCGCTGAGGTTGCCTTCGGCGTTCTCGGCCAGCAGCTTGGCCAGGATCAGCGAGCTGTTGAGCGGCGTGCGCAACTCGTGGGACATGTTGGCGAGGAACTCGGACTTGTACCTGTTCGAGCGCTGCAGGTCCTCGGCGCGAGCCTGCAATTCCAGCTGGGCTTGGTTCAGCTCGCTGTTCTTGCGGTCCAGGGCCTCGGTGCGCTCGGCCAACTGCTCGTTGGTCTGCTCGAGCTCTGCCTGCTGGGTCTCCAGATGGGCCTGGGACTCCTTGAGCACCCGCGACTGTTCTTCCAGTTCCTCGTTGGCGGTCTTGAGCTCTTCCTGCTGGACCTGCAGCTCTTCGTTGAGCTGCTGGGTCTCGGCCAGCACCTCCTGCAGACGCTGGCGGTAGCGGGCGGTTTCGATGGAAATGCCCAAGTTGCCGCCGACCTGCTGCAACAGCTCGCCGTCGCGTTCGTGCAACGGCCGCAAGAAGCCCAGCTCGATGACGCCATTGACCTGGCCGTCATCGCTGAGCGGCATCAGCAAGGCACTGCGTGGCAGGCCGCTGCCCAGGCCGGAGCTCAGGCGGTAGTAGTCTTGCGGCAGATCGTCCAGGCGCAGCAGGCGCGACTGGCGAACCGCCTGGGCCAGCAGCCCTTCCTGGCTGCCGAGCCGTTGCTCGCGGGCCTGTTCCTCGGCATCCAGCCCATAGCTGGCTACCCGAACCAGATGCCCCTGCTCGTCGCGTATGTAGAAGGCCCCTACTACGCTGCCCAGGTAGCTGGCGAAGAAACGCAAGACATTGTCGCCGAGCATGGGCAGGGTCAACTGGCCCAGCACCTGCTCGGCCAACTGGGTCTGGCCGTTGCGCAGCCAGGCCTGTTGCTCCAGCCGCTCGGCCGCGCGCTGCTGGGCCTGCAGGTTGTCGACATAGCTGTCGGACAGCGCCAGCAGGTCACGCCGGCCCAAGTACGCCAGCAGCCCGGTCAGGGCGACGATCAACGCCACGAAGACGCTGATGGCCGTCATCGTGACGGTGTTGACCGTCGCATTGCGCGTCATGCGCAGTTGCTGCTCGCTGGCGATGAGATCGTCGAACTCCTTGCGGATCTCGTCGGTCAGGCGCTTGCCCTGGCCGTTGCCAATGCTGCTCTGGTAGTCGCCCTGGTTGCGGCGCAGGGCGATCATGGCGCCGCCGAAGTCGTTCCAGGCGCGCTGCAAGGCGATCAGCCGGTCGATGCGCTCGACCTGCTGCGGGTTGTCCGCCACCATGGCGCGCAGGCTCTGCAGGCTGCTGAAGATGCGTGGCTTGGCCACCTCGTACGGGTCGAGGAAGCGCTCGTCGCCGGTGATCAGGAAACCGCGCATGCCGGTTTCCATGTCGATCGAAAGCTTGACCGTCTCGTTGGCATTGCCGATCACCTGATCGGTATGCTCGACCCACTGCATGGCCGAGAGCAGGTAGTTGATCACCGCGACGAAGGCCACGGCGCCCAGCAGGCCCACCCCCAGGGGGAGACCGATGTTGCGGCTCAACAGCTTGCGAAAGCTTTGCTGATCCATCGAGGCTGCTTGAATCATCTGAAAACGCCTGAGCGAAAAAAGTCCATTGAAGGGCCTGGTGGGCAGGTCCTGCCGCTGCGCCCACTGGCTTCATAGCGAGTCTAACCAGCTTTGCCAGGTCTGACAGGGCACTTAGCCAGTATTTGAAGGTACCCTGCGCCAATCGTTCCCTGGAAAGGTGCCGATCGTTATGCTGGGGGAACTTCTGCCAGCGCCGCAGGCACTGAGTAGAAATCCCCTTTTCCCTGAACAGGACCCCGGATCATGCAACTTCTGGTAGTCGAAGACGACGACATCGTACGCATGCTGATGGTCGAAGTGCTCGACGAGTTGGGCTATACGGCCATCGAAGCAGCGAGCGCCACTGCCGCGCTGGAGATCCTCGAGGATCCCGGGCAGCCCCTGGCCCTGCTGATGACCGATGTGGGCCTGCCAGACATGCGCGGCGAGGAACTGGCGGCCCGGGCGCGGCAGGCAAGGCCACAACTGCCGGTGCTGTTCGCCAGCGGCTATGCCGAAAGCGTCGAGGTGCCGCCGGGCATGCACCTGATCGGCAAGCCGTTCAGCATCGAGCAGTTGCGTGAAAAGGTGGTGGGGATACTGGGTACGCCGTGAGGTGCGGGGACAGGGCCATTCCCATCGACTCATGATTAAATAGCACCTTTTGACCCCCAAGGCCCTCCCCCATGCTCCACGTCCTGGTCATCGGCTACGTCTGGCCCGAGCCTCGTTCCTCCGCCGCCGGCGGGCACATGATGCAGATCCTCGAAAGCTTCCTGGCCCACGGCTGGCGCATCACCTTCGCCAGCCCGGCAAGCGTCGGCGAGCACAAGGCCGACCTCGCCGCGCTGGGTATCGCCGAACAGGCCATCGCCCTCAACGATGAAAGCTTCGACCGCTTCGTCGTCGACCTGGCCCCGGACGTCGTGCTGTTCGACCGTTTCATGATGGAGGAGCAGTTCGGCTGGCGGGTGGCGAAACATTGCCCGCAGGCCCTGCGCGTCCTGGAGACCTCCGACCTGCAGAGCCTGCGCGAGGCCCGCCACCAGCTGCTGCGCCGGCGCTTGGTGGAGGGCCTGGACCCCAACGATTTCCGCGCCCTGTTCAACACCAGCGGCCCCGACCTGTTCCGCCAGATGGCGCCGGCCGACCTGACCCAGCGGGAACTGGCGGCGATCTACCGCAGCGACCTGTCGCTGATCATCTCCGACGTGGAGATCGACCTGCTGGTCAACGGCTTCGGCGTGCCGGACTACCTGCTGCACTGGTGCCCGCTGATGCTCGACCCGGCCACCCAGAGCCTGCGCCCGTACGCCGAACGCCAGCACTTCCTGAGCATCGGTAATTTCCGCCATGCGCCGAACTGGGACGCGGTGCTGTGGATGAAGCACAACCTCTGGCCGATGATCCGCCGGCGCCTGCCCGACGCCCAGTTGCATCTGTACGGTGCCTATACCCCACCCAAGGCCACGGCCCTGCACAACCCGCGCGAAGGCTTCCATGTGCAGGACTGGGCCGAGGATGCCCTGGCGGTGATGAGCGCCGCGCGCATCTGCCTCGCGCCGCTGCGCTTCGGTGCCGGCATCAAGGGCAAGCTGACCGACGCCATGCTCTGCGGCACACCCAGCGTGACCACGCCGATCGGTGCCGAGGCCATGCATGGCCCACTGCCCTGGCCCGGCGCGGTGGCGAGCACCGCCGAAGGGCTGGCCGAGGCCGCCGTGCGTCTGTACAGCGACGAAGCAGCCTGGCAGCAGGCGCAAGCTGCCTGCGCGCCATTGCTCCAGGCGCGCTACGACCAGCGTCGCCACGGCCCGGCCCTGGTCGAGCGGATCGAACACAGCCTGGCGCACCTGGCCGAGCAGCGCCTGTACAACTTCACCGGCGCCATGCTGCGCCATCACCAGCACAAGAGCACCCAGTACATGGCCCAATGGATCGAGGCGAAGAACCGCCTGGCCGACGTGCAGGCCACTAGCGCCGCAGCAGATAGGTGTCCATGATCCAGCCCTTGCGCCGCCGCGCCTGCTCGCGGGCCTCGAGGATCTGCGCCTTGACCGCCACCAGGGGCCCGGCGATGAGTATCTCGTCGGCGCTGCCCAGGTAGGCGCCCCAGTAGATCGTCAGCCCCGGGTCGTCGAGTTCGGCGAAGGCACACTGGCCGTCGAGCATCACCACCACGTTGTCGATACGCGCCTGCCCGGCCAGGCGCCGGCCCGGCAGCACGGTGAGCGGCTCGCCGATACGGTTGAGGGGAATCTGGTGACGCGCCGCCAGGGCCTGTACGCTGCTGATCCCCGGAATCACCTCCAGGCGCAGCGCCACACCCCGTTCACGGACCAGGTCGAGGATGCGCAGGGTGCTGTCGTACAGCCCCGGCTCGCCCCACAGCAGGAAGGCGCCGACATCCTCGACGCCAAGTTCGTCCTCCAGCAGGCGGGCATACAGGGCGGCACGTTGCTGGTGCCAGTCCTGCACCGCACCGACATAGTCCGGCGCTTGGCCATCGCGACGCGGGTCCTCGACCTGCACCAGGCGGTAACCACCTTGCGGCCGGTAGCGCTCGAGGATGGCCTTGCGCAGGCGCACCAGCTCATCCTTGTCGGTGCCCTTGTCCAGCACGAAGAACACCGAGGCGCGCCGCAGCGCGTCCACCGCTTCGAAGGTGACCTGGCGAGGATCGCCTGGCCCGATGCCAATCAGTAGGAGTTGTTTCATCGCCCCGCCCGTCCGCAAACCAGCGGCCATTGTCGACCGTCCGCCCGCATCGGGTAAAGCGTCCTACAAAATCGAGAAGTTGTAGCTAACGATGATCCGCGTCTCGTCCATGTCCCGCGCCCATTGTGCGTAGTTGCTGCGGTAGGTGGAGTTGCGCAGGCGCACGCTGAGGTCCTTGAAGGTGCCACCCTGCACCTGGTATTTGAGCTCGGTGTCGCGTTCCCACTCCCGGCCCTCGGCGGTGCTGCCTGGCACGCGGATATGGTCGCCGTTGATGTAGCGGGTGAAGAAGGTCAGCCCCGGCACGCCGAGAGCCTTGAAATCGTAGTCGTAGCGCAGTTGCCAGGAACGCTCCTGGGCCGCGGCGAAGTCGTTGACCTGGGCGTAGTTGACCAGGTACGGATTGCTGCCGTCGAGGTACGGCATCGCGCTCTCGCCGTACATGCGCTGCCAGCCGGCGCTGACCTTGTGGCCACCCAGGTTGTAGCCGAGCATGCCACTGAAGGCGCGGTGGTCGATCGCTCCGGCGCGGGCGTTGCCGATGTCGTCGCTCTTGATCAGGCGCAGGTCGGCGACCAGGCTACCCAGGGTCAACGGCTGGCTGGCCACCAGGCCGAGGAAGTGCTGGCGATAGATGTTCTCCAGCTTCGCCACCTGGTACTGGGCACTGAGGCGGTCATTGAAACGGTAGTCGAGGCCGGCCAGGTCGAAGTGGTCGGCCTCGATGCCGCAGGCGTAGCGCTTGTTCTTGCAGTGGACGCGAATGTCCTGGCGGTCGGTGGAGTCACGTGCGGTGTACTTGTCCAGGCGTGCCAGGGTGAGCTTCAGGTCGCGCACCTCCTGCGAAGTCAGCATGGCACCGTGGAACAGGGTTGGCAGCAGGCGGCCATCGTTGTATTTGAGCAGCGGCATGTCCGGCATCATCGAGCCATAACGCAGCACGGTGCGCGACAGCCTCAGCTTGCCGGCCACGCCCAGCTTGGCGTATTCGTCGGCGGAACGGCGCGGGTCATGGCCACTGGAGGGCAACAGCCCACTGTTGCTGTCTGCCGGGCTGGAGTCGAGCTTGAAGCCGGCCATGCCCAGGGCATCCACGCCGAAACCCAGTGGGCCCTGGGTATAACCGGAGCGAACATCGAGGATGAAACCCTGCGCCCACTCTTCACGTTTCGATGCGCCCTGGCTGGAACTGCTGTGGCCATCACGCAAATCCCGGTTGAAATAGACAGTGCGTGCTTCGACTTTGGCCGTGCTGTCTTCAAGAAAACCGGCGGCCTGGGCATCGATAGCGGCGCACAGCAAGAACAGGCCGGCAACACGGCGCCCAGGGGCCAGAGGAAAGGGGGCAAACATGCGAGGGGACATCCGAAAAGAAGGGCGAATACCAACCGGGAGCGCAGTTTGCCCCCGGGACTGCAAGACTGCGGGAAAAGATCCCTGCCATCATCTGCTATGATCGCCCGGGCGCTCTACGACAGGCCATTGGACCATGGTCTAGACACCCTGGCAGGGCATGCCGCGCACCTTGGCCAATACCGCGCGAAAAACTAGCAAAGTTCCCGGATAATGAATTGAAAGTTTGCGGTTTACCCACTAGCCGACGACTACTACACTCATTATCAGCGAACAGTTTTTCCCCACCGCGT
The DNA here is from genome assembly GCF_024127895.1 of Pseudomonas guariconensis. GTDB lineage: Bacteria > Pseudomonadota > Gammaproteobacteria > Pseudomonadales > Pseudomonadaceae > Aquipseudomonas > Aquipseudomonas guariconensis_B. The sequence continues at coordinate 18,162 of NZ_JAMYBK010000018.1, forward strand.
GGCCGGCGTTTATTGCTTTTCAATGTTCGTCACGTCATGCCACGGCAGACTTACAGGAGTGATGACAGTGTCCAGACTTGCAGAGTTTCGTGCTGCCGAAAAAGCGCTTCAGGAGCAGATGGCGCAACTGGAAGCGATGAAAAAGGATGCCGGCCTGAAACGCGAAATCGAATTCGAGCAGAAACTACTCGGCCTGATGAAGAGCTATGACAAGAGCCTGCGCGACATCATTGCCATCCTCGATCCGAAGCAGGCGGCCAAGGCCCCGGGCACACCGCCGAAACAGCAACGCCGCCCGCGGGTGGTGAAGGTCTACGAGAACCCGCACACCGGCGAGCTGATCGAGACCAAAGGCGGCAACCATCGTGGCTTGAAGGCCTGGAAAGAACAGTACGGCGCCAAGACCGTGGAAAGTTGGGTGCGCTCATGAAACATCAACACACACTTCACACTTTTTTCACAGCGGCTGGTCCAGTATCGAACCAGCTAAAGGACTAGCGACCCCATCACGCGCCCGCACATGCGGGCCTCTAATTCCAGCGCCCTGCCTTCGTGCAGGGCGTTTTCATTTGCGCGCCCACCTGACTGCCGTATCATGACGCACCTGTCTTTACCGCTGGCGCCTCACGGCCCAGCCCCGTTCCTGGAGTACCCATGAGCCTGCACGACCTGCAAACCCTGCCCGGCGTCACCGCCCAGCCGGACGCCGCCACCGCCAACTTCGTCTTCAACCACACCATGCTGCGGGTCAAGGACATCGAGAAGTCCCTGGACTTCTACACACGTGTCCTGGGCTTCAGCCTGGTGGACAAGCGCGACTTCCCGGAAGCGGCCTTCAGCCTGTACTTCCTGGCTCTGGTCGACCCGGCCCGGATCCCGGCCGACGACGCCGAGCGCCACCAATGGATGAAGTCGATCCCTGGCGTGCTCGAGCTGACCCACAACCACGGCACCGAGAACGACCCCGAGTTCGCCTACCACGACGGCAACACCGATCCGCGCGGCTTCGGCCACATCTGCATCTCGGTGCCGGACGTGCGCGCAGCCTGCGAGCGCTTCGAAGCCCTGGAAGTCCCCTTCCAGAAGCGCCTGAGCGATGGCCGCATGAAGCACCTGGCCTTCATCAAGGACCCGGACGGCTACTGGGTGGAAATCATCCAGCCTGGCGAACTCCAGGGCTGAAACCTGCGCGGTACGCTCGTCGGGCCGGGAACTCCCGGCCCCTCGCTGTGGTATATGGAAATGACCGCTTCCAAGCCACAGCGAGGTAAGGACGATGCAAACCCTTCACTGTGAATACCGCGACCACACCATCACCGCCAGCGTGATGGCTCACCCGGACTCCCCCCTGCCCTATGCCGCCGGCTGCCGGATCACCGACCCGGAAGGGCACACCAGCAGGCGCATCGCGCTGCCATTGAAGATGGCGTTTCTCTGCGACCTGGAAAATGCCCAGCATGCGGCGCTCGCCCATGGGCGGTGGCTGGTCGACCAGCAGCTGGATGGCCATCGCAAGGCCTTCTGAGCCTTGGTGAACCGGGGGGCCGCACAGCGGCCCCGTCAATCCTGCCCCCGGGCATGGACCACCGCGGCGTCCACCTGCGCCTGCGTCGGACGCACCCCGGTGTACAGCACGAACTGCTCCAGCGCCTGCAGGGCAATGACCTCCAACCCAGTGATGACCGGCTTGCCCAACACCTCGGCCCGGGCGATCAACGGCGTGCGCGCCGGCATCGCGACCACGTCGAATACCCGTTCGGCCGCCGCGATGGCAGTTTCCGGAAACGCCAGCTGCTGCGCCTCGGGCCCGCCCGCCATGCCGATCGGCGTGACGTTCACCAACATCGGCGGGCACAGGTCGTCCAGCTCGGCCTGCCAGCGATAACCGCAAACATCCGCCAATTGCCGCCCGGCCTGCTCATTGCGGGCGACGATGATCCCTTCCCGGAACCCGGCGTCCCGCAGCGCGCTGGCCACCGCCTTGGCCATACCGCCGCTGCCACGCAAGGCAAACGCGGTACCCGGATCGACCTCATGCCGTGCAAGCAACTGGCGCACCGCCAGGTAGTCGGTGTTGTACGCCTTCAGATGGCCGTCGCTATTGACCAGCGTATTGACCGATTCGATCGCCGCCGCCGACGGGTCGATCTCGTCGACCAGCGCCATGCAGGCTTCCTTGTAGGGCATCGACACGCCACAACCGCGAATACCCAGGGCCCGGATGCCCGCCACCGCCGCCGGCAGGTCCTGGGTGGTCATGGCCTTGTAGTAATAGTCCAGGCCCAACTGCTGGTAGAGGTGGTTGTGAAAGCGTACCCCGAAGGTGCCGGGCCGCCCGGCCAGGGAAATGCACAGGACGGTGTCTCTGCTGGGTGGGATGGCCATTGCCTGTTCCTTCTCGCTGAATCGTTCATGCAGCGTAACAGAGAGTGCCTGCCATCCTTACACAACCTTTACCCTGCACCCGCTACTCGCTTGACGGTCACCGCTGTCATCATGGGGACACCCACTGCGCTGGCGATCGTTGATAAAAGCAATGATCACTATCGAGGAAGTTGATTTCAAAACGCGCCGATGGCTCCGTAAGGTAGGGCCAAGTTCCACAGGAGATACCCAATGGCCACTATCCAGATCATGTCCGTCATCGGCAGCGCCGTCCCGGCTCCCTTGCGTGAACAGGGAATGCTGGCTTGCTGGTACCTGGTGCGCAATGGCGAGGCGGTCAGCGGCCCGCTGGCATCGCGGGCTTCGGCCCAGGCCCTTGCCGAACGACTGCAGGCTACAAGCTTGCTCGCCTGAACGAATTTTGTTGTGCGTTGCTCTCTATGCCTCTGTTGCCCGCCTTCCCTGGCGGGCTTTTTTTGACCTGGCGAGCCGACGAACGGCGCCGGGGAGAAACGTTCCAGCATGAAGCTTTTTTCATTTCGGCGCCTGCGATCAACGAGCAATCGACAGCACTTCGACCATACTCCAGAATGCACGGTTTCTGGGGGAAACCCTTGCACAGCCAACGACATACCAACCTTTAGTGAGCCTCAACGTGAAAACTCCCCTGTCCATTCTCAGCCTGCTGCTGTTGCTCACAGGAACCGCCATCCCTCCGTCGACCGCTGCTGCACAACCCTCGACCCAGGTACAACGCGACCCCGCCAAGCTGCACCTGGCCTCTGGCAGCGCCCTGCTGATCGACCTGAACACCCACAAGGAGCTGTACGCCAGCCATGCCGACCGCGTGGTGCCGATCGCCTCGGTGACCAAGCTGATGACCGCGATGGTGGTGCTCGACGCCAGGCAGCCGATGGACGAAATGCTCACCATGACCATCGCCAACAACCCACAGATGAAAGGTGTCTATTCGCGGGTGCGGCTGGGCAGCCAACTGAACCGGCGCGAGACCTTGCTGATCACCCTGATGTCGTCGGAGAACCGCGCAGCCAATAGCCTGGCCAACCATTACCCGGGCGGTTATGGCGCCTTCATCAAGGCGATGAACGCCAAGGCCCGCAGCCTGGGCATGACGCAGACCCGCTATGTCGAGCCCACGGGCCTGTCGACCCAGAACGTCTCCACGGCCCGCGACCTGGCCAAGCTGCTGCTGGCGTCGCGCAAGTACCCGATGCTCAGCGAGCTGTCCACCACCCGCGAGAAGACCGTGGCCTTCCGCAAGCCCAACTACACCCTGGGCTTTCGCAATACCGACCACCTGGTGAACAAGAGCGACTGGGACATCACGCTGACCAAGACCGGCTTCACCAACGATGCCGGCCACTGCCTGGTGCTGCTGACCAAGATGGACAACCGCCCGGTGGCCATGGTGATCCTCGACGCCTTCGGCAAGTACACCCACTTCGCCGATGCCAGCCGCATGCGCCAATGGCTGGAAACCGGCACGGCCAAGCCGGCGCCGGCGGTGGCGATGCAGTACAAGGCCGAACGCCAGAACCGCGCGCGGCTGGCAGCGGATTGACTGCGCAGCCAGGGCTGCGTTGCAGCCCAAGGTGACACCCCAGGCCCTCTCAGGCCTGGGTGCTGACCATACCGCCAGCACTGCTGCCACCGGCTTTGCTCAGAGCCTCGAGCAACTGGGCGGTAGCCGCCAGGATCTCGCCATTGAGGGTGGCGATGCTGGCCTGCTTGGCGCTGACCGCCGCCAGCTTGCTGGTTTCGTCCATCTCCCGCTGCATGAGCTCGGCCAGTTGCTTCTGCTCCTCGGCCAACTGCTTCTGCAGCTTCTTGATCATCTCGCGCAATTGCTTGATGTGCGGCGGCTCGCTGCTGTCCTCGGCACTTTGCGCCTGTTGCGCTCGCTCGCCACCACGAAGCCCGGACACATCGACCTGCAAGCGCCCTTCGCGCTGGCGCCCCTGCCCGGCCTCGCTCACCTCGCCAGCATTGGGCAGCGATGCCGCGGGGATGTTGATTGCGGTGATTCCTACCATGTTCCCCATGTCCTCACTTGAGTCCTTGTACCCCGCTTCTATCGGCTATCCAGGACATTTCTTGAGTCGAGTGACCGCCGCAAGCCCCCCCAGGTAAATTCTCCACCCTCCGGCTCGTCCTAATCGGTGTACTTGCGCAGGACTCGGAGCGCCTTGCGCGGCGCCTCTACACGACTATCCAAGGAACGCCTCCATGAGCCAGACCTCTTCCCCCGAAAAAATCCACGACCTTATCGGCGTCGGCTTCGGCCCTTCCAACCTGGCCCTGGCCATTGCCTTGGAAGAGCTCGCCGAAACCAACGGCCATGCCCTCGATGCCCTGTTCATCGACAAGCAGAGCGACTACCGCTGGCACGGCAACACCCTGGCCACCCAGAGCGAATTGCAGATTTCCTTCCTCAAGGACCTGGTCTCGCTGCGCAACCCCACCAGCCCATACAGCTTCGTCAACTACCTGCACCAGAAACAACGCCTGGCCGACTTCATCAACCTCGGTACGTTCTACCCCTGCCGACTGGAATACAACGACTACCTGCGCTGGGCCGCCGAGCATTTCGCCACCCAGGCGGTGTATGGCGAAGAGGTGCTGCGCATCGAACCGGAACTGCGCGACGGTCGCGTCGATCACCTGCGCCTGGTATCTCGCGACCAGCAGGGTCGCGAACACCTGCGCCGTGCACGTTCGGTGGTGGTCGGCAGTGGCGGCACGCCGAAGATCCCCGAGGCCTTCCGCGCCTTCAAGGGCGACCCTCGTATCTTCCACCACTCCCAGTACCTGAGCGCCCTGCAGCAACTGCCTTGCACCGAGGGCAAGCCGATGCGCATCGCCGTGGTCGGCTCCGGCCAGAGCGCCGCCGAGGCCTTCATCGACCTCAACGACAGTTATCCATCGGTCAAGGTCGACATGATCCTGCGCGCCTCGGCGCTCAAGCCGGCCGACGACAGCCCGTTCGTCAACGAGATCTTCGCCCCCGAGTACACCGACCTGGTGTTCAACCAGCCCCACGCCGAGCGCGAAAAACTCATCGCCGAGTACCACAACACCAACTACTCGGTGGTCGATGTCGACCTGCTCGAACGCATCTACGGCATTCTCTATCGCCAGAAGGTCGCCCACAATCACCGTCATGCCGTACTTTGCCGTCGCACTATCGAAGATGTGGTGAACACCGCCGAAGGTATCGAACTGACCCTGCGCGACCTGGCCACCAACGTACGCCAGACCCATCGCTACGACGCGGTCATCCTCGCCACCGGCTACGAGCGCCGCTCCCACCGCGAACTGCTCGCCCCCCTGCAGCAGCACCTGAAGGACTTCGACGTGGACCGCGACTATCGCGCCCTGGCCAGCCCGGAGTTCGGCGCCAGTGTCTACCTACAAGGCTTCTGCGAAGCATCCCATGGCCTGAGCGATACCTTGCTGTCTGTGCTGCCGGTACGCGCCGCTGAAATCGGTCAGTCGCTGTACAAGCACCTGAGCAAACAAGCCACGGGGGCACATGACGTCGTAGCGCTTACCCGCGCCTGAATATCAGGGGCTGCAACGCAGCCCCAATGTTGTTCAACTTGAAGCGCCCTCCCCCATGCACAGCGCCCCCTCCTGGCGCTGTGCCGCCCGCTGATGCCCAGTTGGCAACCCCTCCCAGATACAATCTGCAAAAACCAGGGCCCAGGCAGGCCCGAAAGCCCCTAATGGCCATCGCTGAAATATTTGCTTTCATTTACAGTGGCAGGATTTCGATTCTCATTCGTCTTATTAAATGCAGCCTCCAGGTTGAGCCGTGACTCGACCCTCATTTTTCAGAAGACCGACCGATGGCCCGACAAACGAAAAAATCCAAGTCCAAGCTGTGGTTTCTCGTCCACAGCTGGCTCGCCCTACCGATCTGGTTCTTCGTCCTGATCGTCTGTTTCACCGGCATGCTGGCCGTGGTCAGCCAGGAGATCGTCTGGCTGGCGAACCCCGACGTGCGTGCGACCAAGCCCAACGACGATGCCGAGCGCCTGAGCTTCCAACAGGTGCTCGACGCCATGCACAAGGCCGAGCCGGACATGGTGGTGCGCTCCCTGAGCCAGCCGGATGGTTCGCACTTCGCACTGACCGCCAGCGCCACCCTCGCCGACGGCACGTCACGGACGCTCTACGTCAACCCCTATACCGGCGCGATCCAGGGCAAGATGCCGGACTTCAACTTCGAAGCCTTCACCCGCGCCCTGCACGGCTGGTGGCTGGTGCCGTTCACCAACGGCTACAGTTGGGGCTGGTACCTGGTCTCGCTGCTGGGCCTGCCGATGCTGGCCTCGCTGGTCACCGGCCTGGTGGTCTACAAGAAGTTCTGGAAAGGCTTCTTCAAGCTGCCGCGGCGTAGCCATGGGCCGCGGATCTTCTGGGGCGACCTGCACCGCCTGGCCGGTGTCTGGTCGATCTGGTTCATCGCGGTGATCTCCATCACCGGCACCTGGTTCCTGATCCAGGCGATCCTCGCCGACAACCACATCACGATCTCCACCGAACCCGTGGTGCCAGTGATCGCCCGCGAGGACGTACCCCGCACCGAGGACGGCAGCCCTGCCCCTCGCATCGACCTGAACGAGGCCCAGCGCATCGCCACCACGGCGATCCCCGGCCTGGACATCACCTTCATCTCCTTGCCAGGCACCGCCTACAGCCACATCAGCATGGGTGGGCGCGGCTGGTACCCGCTGATGTTCCAGACCGCCGAGGTCAACCCCTATACCCGTAACGTCGACAGCCAGTTCCTGCTCTCGGACCGCTCGACCCTGGAGTTCGTCACCGAGTCCATGCGCCCGCTGCACACCGGCGACTTCGGCGGTTTGCCGATCAAGCTTATCTGGGCGTTCTTCGGCCTGATCCTGACCCTGATGGTGTTCAGCGGCCTGCTGATCTGGACCAAGCGCACCGCCCAGGCCACCGCCGCCGCCCTCAAGCGCGGCGAGCGCGAGGCCCGGCCACGCAAGGCACATAGCGAAACCACCGTGGAGATCCAGCCATGAGCCAGGCACAGACCCTGCCCGCCAGCCCCCTGAAGCAGCTCTGGCTGAAGTGGCGCTTCCACCTGAACATCCTGCTGATCCTCATTCCCCTGGGCTTCATGCCCAAGTATTTCGCCGACGCCAAGCTGTTTCGCGGCGAGGCAGGGTTGGGCGTGAATCAGGTCAGCGGCATCCAGGTCGGCCCGTACAGCCTGGACCTGGCCGAGCTACGCGACCAGCCACCACAGCCCAATGGCCCGGCGGGCTATTTCAAGAGCTTCAACGCCGCACTGTGCAAGACCTGCATCGACGGCGCCAAGGCCGTCTACCTGCGCATCGGCAAGCCCCGCAGCCTGCGCGCCGCCGGCACGTTGTTCTTCGGCGCGCCATACCGCATGGGTACCTCGCTGCCGGTCCCGCCGCGCACCCACCCCGACGCCGACATCTGGATCACCATCGAAGGCTGGGACGGCAGCATGCACCAGGCCTCGGTCCCGCTGGCCAAGGCGTCGCCAGCCACCGTGGCCTGGCTCGAGAAACAAGGAGGCAAGAAATGAAACACCTGATGCGCAGGCTCGCCCTGCCCCTGCTGATGCTGGCCGCCACGCCCGCCCTGGCCCACAACCCCATGTGCGAGTGCGAGCCAGTCGACGGCGACCAGATCAAGTGCACCGGCGGCTTCTCCGATGGCAGCGGCGCACCGGGGGTGACCCTCGACGTGATCGGCTACGACGAACAGGTGCTGGTCGGCGGCAAGCTCGGCGATGACTCGACCCTGACCTTCAAGCGCCCCGACGGCGAGTTCTACGTGCTGTTCGATGCTGGGCCCGGCCACGTGGTGGAAGTGGACTACGCCGATATCGGTGAACCATGAGTCGCGCCCAGTTGGTGCGCCCGGCAGGCGCCGGGCATGAAACCCTGTACGTGCTGTTGGCCGCCGTGCTGATCGTGGTGCTCGCCGCCACGGTGGTGGGGTTGCGGGGCGAGCGCCAGGACGAGCAGGCCGTGGCCAGCCACCAGCTCGATGTGCGCCGCGACCTCAATGCCGCGGAACAGGGCATCTATACCGACCTGTGGGTCGCCTTCGACGAAATCCAGGCGCTGCGCGAAGAGCAAAGCCAAGCGCCACAGGTCGAGGCACTGGCCGAGGATGGCCTGCCGCCCTTCGTCGCCGACGCCAGTAGCGCGAGCCGTGGCAACCACCAATGGCAGTGGCTCGACGCCGGCGCCTACCTCGGCCGCAGCCAGGATGCCCAGGTGGCCGGCAGCTTCCTGCTGGTCCTGCCGCCTGACGGCGACAGCCACCCCGATGTCTGGCTACGCCGCGACGGTACCGCCACGCCACCCGCCGACCTGGGCCAGGAGGCCCTGATCGCCGCCGGCTGGCAGCAGGTGGTCAGCCACTACGACGCCGGGGTCACCCGCCAACACCGCCACTGAACCCAAGGACTCCTCCATGTTCCGCTCCGCCCTCGCCCGCCGCGTCCTCGCCCTGCTCCTGGCCTGCGTCCTGCCGGCCCTGGCCCAGGCCGACAACGGCAAGCCCCTGCGCATCGGCATCACCCTGCACCCTTACTACAGCTACGTGAGCAACATCGTCGGCGACAAGGCCGAGGTGGTGCCGCTGATCCCGGCCGGCTTCAACCCCCATGCCTATGAACCGCGCGCCGAGGACATCAAGCGCATCGGCACCCTGGACGTGGTCGTGCTCAACGGCATCGGCCACGACGACTTCGCCGACCGCATGATCGCCGCCAGCGAGAAGCCCCAGATCAAGACCATCGAGGCCAACGCGAACGTGCCGCTGCTGGCCGCCACCGGCATCGCCGCCCGTGGCGCCGGTAAGGTGGTCAACCCGCACACCTTCCTGTCGATCAGCGCCACCATCGCCCAGGTCAACAACATCGCCCGCGAACTGGGCAAGCTCGACCCGGACAACGCCGCCGTCTACCGGCAGAACGCCCGCGCCTACGCCAAACGCCTGCGAGCCCTGCGCGCCGAGGCCCTGGCCAAGGTCACCGAGGCGCCCAACGCCGACTTTCGCGTGGCCACCATCCACGCCGCCTACGACTACCTGGTGCGCGACTTCGGCCTGGAGGTCACCGCAGTGGTCGAGCCGGCCCACGGCATCGAGCCGAGCCCGGCGCAGTTGAAGAAGACCATCGACCAGCTCAAGGCCCTGGACGTGAAGGTGATCTTCTCGGAGATGGACTTCCCGTCCGCCTACGTGGACACCATCCAGCGCGAGTCCGGCGTGCACATCTATCCGCTGACCCACATTTCCTATGGCGACTACACCAAGGACAAGTACGAGGTGGAGATGAAGCGCAACCTCGACACCGTGGTCAAGGCCATCCAGGAGAACCGCGCATGACCGCGGCCGCCAACCTCGCCACGCCCTGCGGGCCGCGCATCGAGTTCGCCGGCATCGACCTGACCCTGGGCCGCACGCGCATCCTCGAACAGGTCGCCTTCAGCGTCGCCGCCGGCAGCGTGCACGCCATCGTCGGCCCCAACGGCGGCGGCAAGAGCTCGCTGATCAAGACCCTGCTCGGGCAGATGCCGCACCAAGGCCAACTGACCCTGCACTGGCCAAGCGAGCAGGAGGTGATCGGCTACGTGCCCCAGGCCCTGGAGTTCGACCGTGGCCTGCCGATGACCGTGGACGATTTCATGGCCTCCATGTGCCAGCGCCGCCCGGCGTTTCTCGGCCTGTCCCGGCGCATCCGCCCGGCCATCGACGCCGCCCTGGAGCGGGTCGGCATGCTCGACAAGCGCAAGCGGCGCATGGGCGCCTTGTCCGGTGGCGAGCGCCAGCGTGTGCTGCTGGCCCAGGGGCTGATCCCCGAGCCGCAACTGCTGGTGCTCGATGAGCCCATGTCGGCCCTCGACGAGGCCGGTATCCAGGTGTTCGAACAGCTGCTGCACAGCTGGCGCCAGGCCGGCACCACGGTGCTGTGGATCGAGCACGACCTCGAGGCGGTACTGCGCCTGGCCGACCGGGTCACGGGCCTGAGCCGCCAGGTGCTGTTCGATGCCCCGCCCGCCCAGGCCCTGACCCCGGAGCGCCTGCTCGGGCTGTTCTCCGTCCACCCTCGCAGCGAGAACCTTGCCTGATGAGCTATGAAGCTTTCCGCCAGCTGGTCCAGGACTGGGCCACGGCTGGCTACCTGCCCGAGGCCCTGGCCTATGGTTTCGTGGTCAACGCACTGCTCGCCGGCCTGATGATCGGCCCGGTACTCGGCGGCCTGGGCACCCTGGTGGTGGTCAAGCGCTTCGCCTTTTTCTCCGAGGCGGTCGGCCACGCCGCGCTCACCGGCGTGGCCATCGGCATCCTGCTCGGCGAGCCGTACACCGGCCCCTATGGCAGCCTGTTCGGCTACTGCCTGCTGTTCGGCATCCTGCTCAACTTCCTGCGCAACCGCACGGGGCTGTCGCCGGATACGCTGATCGGCGTGTTCCTCTCGGTCTCCCTGGCCCTGGGGGCGAGCCTGTTGTTGATGCTGGCCGGCAAGATCAACGTGCATATCCTGGAGAACGTGCTGTTCGGTTCGGTGCTGACTGTCAGCGCCCAGGACCTGGTGGTGCTGGGCATCGTCGCACTTCTGGTGCTGGCCCTGGCCGTGCCGCTGTACAACCGCATCATGCTGGCCAGCTTCAACCCGCAACTGGCTGCGGTGCGCGGGGTGGCGGTGAAGACGCTGGACTACCTGTTCGTGGTGCTGGTGACCCTGGTCACCGTGGCCTCGGTGAAGGTGATCGGCGCGATCCTGGTCGGCGCCCTGCTGGTGATCCCGGCCGCTGCCGCACGCCTGGTCAGCCAGTCGCTCAAGGGGTTCTTCTTCGCCTCGGTGGTCATCGCCACCCTGAGCACCCTGCTCGGCATCCTCCTGCCGATCGTCTTCGACCTGCCCGTGCCATCGGGCGCCGCGATCATCCTGGTCGCCGGCGCATGCTTCGCCCTCGCCGCCCTGGCCCGCGCCCTCGTTCCACGCCTGCAAGGAAACCCGGCATGACCCTGAGCCTCAAGCACCTGACCCTGGCCCTCGCCCTGGCCGGCCTGCCCTCCCTCGCCCTGGCGGCACAACCGACCGCGCGCACCGGACAGGTCGCGGCCACGCAAGTGCTGACCACCCTGCCGGTGACCCACAGCCTGGCGGTCGCCCTGCTCGACGGCACCACCGTGCAGCTCAAGCGCGCCGCCCCGGCCAACCTGCCGGCCAGCCGCCAACCGTCGTACTTCAGCGGCCGCGGTGGCGCCAGCCTGCAGAAGGCGGCGCAGCAGGCCGACGCAGTGATCGGCCTGCGCTCGATCTGGCGCGACGACCCGCTCTACCCCATGGCCCGGCGCAGCAACATCCGCATCGTCGAGATCGACGCTGCGCGCCCGGTGGACGGTGCCCTGCCGGGTATCGCGCTCAAGGGCGACGACGCCTTCGCGGCCTACCCCTGGCTCAACCCGACCAACCTGGGGCGCATGGCCGATGTGCTGGCCAACGATCTCGAGCGCCTGTCGCCGGCCGACAAGGCGAAGATCCAGACCAACCTCGCCGGCCTCAAGCGCCAGTTGCTGGAGCTGGCCGCCAGCAGCCAGACACGCCTGGCCGAGGCCGACAACCTCAGCGTGGTGAGCTTGTCCAAACGCTTGGGCTACCTGGCCAGCGGCCTCAACCTGGACATGGTGGAGCAGCCGCTGCCGGCCGAAGACAAATGGGACGAGGCGGCGCTCAAGGCCCTGGGCGACAACCTCGCGGCCCAGGACGTGGCCCTGGTGCTGCATCACCGCCAGCCGGACCCAGCGGTGGCCAAGGTGATCGAGGCCGCCGGCGCCAGGCTGCTGGTCGTGGACAGTGACCCGGCGGATGCCGTGGCCGGGCTCAAGGCCAGTGTCGACCAGGTGGTCGGAGCGTTGACCCTCTGATTGCCTGGGGCCTTGTTGCAGGCGGGCTTTCATCGAGGGCCATCTGGGGCTGCTGCGCAGCCCCATGATCACCGCTGCATGCACCGCCGATAACGCTCGTCCACCCTCCCCGCGAACCACGCCGTGGTCAGCTTGCGGGTGATCTTCGGGCTCTTGAGCTCGATGCCCGGTAGCACCGCCCGAGGCATGGGCTTGCCCGCTGCCGCATCGGCCAGGGCGAACACCCTGCGGTACAGGGCCGTTTCCTCGAACGCCAGGCGCTCGCCCTCCTCCAACTGGCTGCGGATCTGCGGGTTGCGCAGCCCAAGCTTCACCCCCAGCTTGCGCGCCGCCTGCTCGGTATGGCCGGGCATGATCGCACCCGGGGCGACCAGGTCGCCGTCGAGCGCCAGCGTCTGGCCCGTCACCCGGCTCAGCGCCGCCTGGAACGCTGCGTTGCGGCTGGCGTACCACCCGGCATTGAAATCTGCGAAGCGGTACAGCTGGCGCTCGTAGTGGCTGGGGTAGCCCAGCAGGTGGGCGATACCGAAGTACAGGCCGCCACGCCGGGTGAAGACCTCCTGGCGAATGGAGCCCTCGTAGGCATAGGGATAGCCCTCGGCATGGCGCTCGGCAAAATCGATACTGACCTGCATCGGCCCACCGGTGCGCACAGGGTTGAGGCCACCGAGCAGGGTACGGCCGAGCGGCAGGCCGGCGATGAAGTCGTCGAACAGGCCGCTCAACTGCCGCTCGCTGCGCACCGAGAGCAGCCGCTGCTGGTAGGTCTGGCCATTGCTCGAGGGTGTCTGCAAGGCAGCCTCCACCAGCATGCCTGGCACATGCAGGCGCGCGGCGCGCCGGTCGATCTCCTCCCGCGCGATGCGCCCCAGGTTGGGGACCTGGGGGTCGGCATTGAACGTCGACTCCTGCTCGGTCACCGCCAGCACCGCGCACAGGTTGCTCTTGCTCGGCGCCAGGCGCTGGGCACTGAACGCTGTCTGGATATCCCGCGCCCAACCGTCGCGATCGCGCACTGACGCGGGCAGCAGGCGCTTGACCTGGGCCTGCACCTTGGCCGGGTCGGCCACCGGCTCGCCACGGGGCGTGGCACACCCCTGCAGCAACGCCAGGATCGCCGCCCCCAGCAGTACCTGGCGCCAGACGGTGGTTTCGCTCAAGGCTGCTCGCCCACCAGGTAGGTCTTGCTGATATGGCGGAACAGCGGGTGGTTGGCACTGCCCATCAGCTCGAACAGCACCATCTCGCGGGTGACCAGTTGCGCCCCGGCATCGCGCATGCGCGCCAGGCCCGCCGCCTTGCTGGCCGGCGTGCGGCTGTCGCAGGCGTCCTCGACCACGAACACCTGCTTGCCCTGGGCCAACAGGCCGAGCACCGTCTGCAGCACGCAGACGTGGGTCTCCATGCCGCAGACGATGACCTGCTCGCGCGCCATCAGGCTGGCGGGCAGGCACTCGGCGGCCACGCAGGAGAAATACAGCTTTTCCACCACCTCGGCCGCCGGCGAGGCTGCCTTGAGCTCTGCCAGGGTCGGGCCCAGACCCTTGGGGTACTGCTCGGAAATCACCGTCGGCAGCGCGAGGTCCGCTGTCGCGGCCAGCAACCAGCGGGCCCGCGCCCGGGTACCCTGCGGGTCGCTCATGGCACCGATGAGTTTTTCCTGGATGTCGACGACCAGCAGCGTGGCGTTGTGAGGATCGATCAGCATTGTCTGCCCTTTTGCCTGGGAATAGGAGTGGCCCGCGATGGGCCACAACGATCCACCAAGGGTGGGGGCGACGTCAATCAGGCGGACAGGCGCAGCGGCTCGAGGGACTCGGCCAGCCTGCCGAGCACGCGGTCTTCGTGCTCATGAATGAAGAAATGTCCACCGGGAAACAGCGCCAGGGAGAAGTCGCCCACGGTTTCCCTGCGCCAGGCCAGCAACTGCTCCTCGCTGGCCCGGTCGTCCTCGCCGCCCAGGACATGCACGGGACACTGCAGCGGCGAGCGCTGACGATAGGCGTAACGGCCACACAGCAGGAAGTCGGCGCGCAGGATCGGTAGGGTCAGGCTCATCAGCTCCTGGTTGGCCAGCACCTCCTCGGGCGTCCCCTGCAACTCGCGCAGCTCGGCGAGCAGTTCGTCGTCGCACTTGGGGTCGCGCCAGTGCTTGCCGTCGTAGTCCTCGCGACGGGTCGGCGCGGCGGTACCGCAAGCGAACAGCGCCAGCGGCGCCGGGCAGCCCAGGGCCTGCAGCTCATGGGCCAGCTCGAACGCCAGCAGTGCGCCGAGGCTATGGCCGAGCAGCGCATAGGGGGCACTGGCAGCGAGGCGCTGTTCGCTGGCCAACTGGCGTGCCAGGGCCTGCATGTCGGTCTGCAGGGGTTCACCCAGGCGTGCACCGCGCCCGGGCAGCTCCACCGGGCGTACCTGCAGCCAGGCCGGTAGCTTGCGGCGCCAGCGGCTGTAGACCATGGCGCTGGCGCCGGAATAAGGCAGGCACAACAGGTTCACTGCGCTCACCGGCCCGCCTCACTGCGCCTGGGCTTCGGCCATCTTCTGGCGCAGGCTCAGGGGACGCATGTCGGTCCACACCTCGTCGATGTACGCCAGGCACTCCTTCTTCAGGCCGCTCTTGCCCACGGCGCGCCAACCGTTGGGAATCGCCTTGTAGTCAGGCCAGATGGAATATTGCTCTTCGTGGTTGACCACTACCTGGAATACGATGTCGTCGCGGTCGAAAACGGAAGTCATTGCCTGTCTCCTTGAATGATGAAGGCCGATGCGCGGCGCGCAGGTCGGCTTCCAAGGAAACGAAAGACACCCATGAAAAATTAGAAAATCCCCTGTCCGCCTTGCAAGCGAGGTGGATGATGGCCTATATCCATTCATCCCCCGACGATGCCCACCCGGAGATCCCCCATGCTCGGCGTGACCGACTACGGCGCTTTCGTGATTGCCTTCATCATCCTCCTGGCCATCCCCGGGCCGGGCAACTTCGCCCTGATCACCGCCACCGGCAAGGGCGGTATCAAGGGTGGCCTGGCCGCCACGTGCGGGGTGATTCTCGGCGACCAAGTGCTGATGTGGCTGGCCGTGGCCGGGGTGGCGACGCTGCTGGCCGCCTACCCTACGGCGTTCCATGTGGTGCAGTGGGCCGGCGCAGCCTACCTGGCCTGGCTCGGGCTGCGCATGGTGCTGAGCAAGCCCGGGGGCGCGCCGCGGGAAAGCCGGATGGCCAGTGGTCGCTACCTGCGCCAGACCATGATGATCACCCTGCTCAACCCCAAGGCGATCATGTTCTACATGGCGTTCTTCCCACTGTTCATCGACCCGGTGCGCCACCAGGGCGCGCTGACGTTCGCCTTCATGGCGGTGACCGTGGCCGCTCTGACCTTCCTCTATGGCCTGGCAGCAGTCCTGCTGACCCATCACTTGGCCGAGCGCATGCGCGCCAACCCGCGTGTGGCCAACCTGCTGGAGCGCCTGGCCGGGGCCTGCCTGGTGGGGTTCGGCATCAAGCTGGTGGCCATGCGCTGAGGCTCAGGCGTCGCGCAGCAGGTCGTGGGCGTCCAGCAGGCGGAAGGCGACCTGGGGATTGCGCTCCAGGCCCCGGCGGATGGCGGCCGGGATCGCCTGGCGGGTCTTGCGGCACAGGCCTGGCTGGTCGTCCAGCTCGATGACGATGCCGCGCATGGTGCGCACTTCGTTGTAACTGGGGGCAATGCGTACACGGATGCCCAACTGCTCGTACATGCGAAGCTGCAGGCGCTCGAGGTCGGCCAGGTCCCTGAGGTTTTCCAGGCGCTCGAGCAGGCGCTTTTCTTCCTGGCGGGTCAGCAGCAGGATGCGCTGGGCCTGGGGCGGCCCCTCGTGCAGACGTTCGCGCCCGCAGTTGCAGGCGCCTGGTGGGCAGGGTTGGCGAAGGGCATGGGGGGTACTCATGGGGCAAGCATAGTGCTTTCCACGCACACGTTCATCCAGCGTAACCCTGCATCTACGCCGGTCCACCAGGACACCCCGTTGCATTTACCGCCCGCCTGTCCCAAGCTCTGCCCTTCCCTTCGACCCGGACCCGCCAATGCCCCTACGCCGCCGCTACCTGATCGCCCTGGTGCTGCTGATCCTGGCATCGGTGCTGGTCGGCTACCTGTGGCGCGAGGCCCCACCGAGCCAGCCCAGCCTTCCCCCCCACAGCTACGCCAAGGCCCTGCGCCAGGCCCATGAAGGCCAGCCCGGCGCGGCGCGGGTCCTGTACCAGCAACTGCAGCGCAACGACCTGGCGCCAATCCGCCGCGCGGCGCTGTATGTCGAACTTCCCAACTACCCCTCGCCCCAAGCGTTGAAGCTGGCCCGGCTGGACCTGGAGCACGGCGACCCACTGGTACGCCGCGCCGCCATCGCCAGCATCCGCCGACTGCTGCCCCCGGCACAGCGCAGCCTGGTGCTGGGGCCGTTGCTGGAGGACAGCGAGCAGAGCGTGCGCTTCGCCGCGGTGGACGCCCTGCTGGGCCTGGACCCAGACGCCATCGGCCTGTACTTCGGCCCGCTCCAGCATGCCCTGGAACAGTACCAACAGGCATTGACGGCGCAAGCTGACGATGCCGCCGCCCAGGTTCACCTGGCCCGCCTCTACCTGCACGAGCACGACTACGAGCACGCTGCCGCTGCCCTGCGCCGCAGCCTGGAGATCGCACCGGATGACCTCGACGCCCTGGCCATCCAGGTGCGCCTGCTGGAGCGCCAGGGCGAGCACGATGCCTCCCGCCAGGTACTGGCCAAGGCCCTGGCCCTGCAGCCGGACTCCGCCTTCCTGCAGCACGAGCTGGGCCTGTGGCTGACACGCCACGAGCAACAGGAATATGCCTTGCTGGCCCTTTCCCGTGCCGTCGAGCTGGCACCGGACAACGCCGATTATCGCTACGTGCTGGCGGTGACCCTGCATGCACTGGACCAGGTCGAGGCCGCGCAGAAACAGCTGCAGACCCTGCTCGACCGGCAGCCGGCGAACCGTCGTGCACGGGTGCTGCTGATCCAGTACTGGAAGGAAACCGGCCAGTTGCAGAACGTCCAGGTACTGCTGGCCGAGCTGGAGCGGCAGAACCCCGACGACCCGCTGCTGCAGCAAGGGCTGTAAAGGAATCGTACACCTTGGGTTGAACCCTGGTCGTCGTCCCGTGGTCCAGTGGGTATCGGTCCGCCAGCCCATCGTCACAGGAGAGCTACCTTGGCCGGTTCGTTAGCCGTGGACGAACGTGCCCTGATCCTGGCACCCACGCAGATCGCTGCAGATGTTTCCCGTGTCCTGGCAAGCGTGGGCGTGGAGTGTCTGTGCACCACCGACCCGCAGCGCCTGGGCCATTGGCTGGCAGAAGGCGCCGGCCTGCTGGTCGCCGCCGAGCAAGCCCTGCCATGCGGGCCGCAATCGCCCTTGCAGCGTTTCATCGACCAGCAGCCGCCATGGTCGGACCTGCCCATCGTCCTACTGGCCGACACGCACTCGCCCAGCACCGGCCCACCCCATCCACGGCTGGGCAACGTGTGGCTGCTGCCCCTGCCCTTGGACGCCGCGCAATTGTCGAACCTGAGCCAAGCAGCCCTGCGCACCCGGCGTCGCCAATACCTGGCCCGCGACCAGTTGCTCGACCTGCAGCAACGCCTGGAAAACGAGATGCAACGTCACCAGGCCGATGCACAGATGCTGCACCAGACCCGAAAGATGGAGGCCATCGGCCAATTGGCCGGTGGCGTCGCGCATGACTTCAACAACCTGCTGACCAGTATCGGCGGCAGCTTCGAGCTGATCGGCAAGCGCCTGCAACAAGGGCGTACCGAGCAACTCGAAGGCGTGTTGCGCATGGGCCAGGAGGCGGTTTCCCGGGCTGCCCGGCTGACCCATCGGCTCCTGGCGTTTTCCTCGCGCCAATCCCTGGAAAGCTGCATCGTCGACCTGCACGATCTACTGCAGCCGCAGGACCTGCAAGCCCGCCTGGGCGTCTCGGTGGATGTGCGCCTGACCTTGCCAGCCGACCTGTGGTTGGTCGAAGCGGACGACAAACAGTTGCACGAAGCCCTCGACAACCTGCTGCTCAACGCCTGCGAAGCCATGCCAAGCGGTGGCCACCTGAGTATCGAGGCGAGCAACCAACGGATCGATGCCACACGCTTTCGCGGAGGTGGGCTGCCCAGTGGCGACTATCTGTGCCTGAGCATCATCGACGATGGCCAGGGCATGTCCGAGAGCACCCTGGAACGGGCCTTCGAACCCTTCTTCAGTACCAAGCCGGTCGGCCAGGGCGTCGGCCTTGGCCTGTCGATGGTCTATGGCTTCAGCAAGCAGTCCCATGGCCATGTGTCCCTGCGCAGCCGGATCGGCCAGGGCACGCGGGTCGACCTGTACCTGCCGCGCTACCTTGACCAGGCCCAGCCGCAGGCCTGCAGCACCGCCGGGCCGAGCACAGGCGGTAACCGCGACGTGCTGGTGGTCGAGGACGACGAGGCGGTGCGCCTGTTGCTCTGCCAGGCGCTGCGCGAAGACGGTTTTCCCTGCCACACCGCCTGCAATGCCAACGAGGCGCTGCAAGTACTGCGCTCGCCACAACCGATCGCCCTGATGATCAGCGATGTCGGGCTACCTGGGATGAATGGCCGGCAACTGGCGGAGATCGCCCGCAAGCTGCGGCCCGGCCTGCAGGTACTGTTCATCACCGGCTACGCCGAGACGGCCATGGCCCGCAACGGCTTTCTCGACCCGGGCATGCAACTGATCTGCAAACCCTTCGAGCTCAAGCACCTGCAGGCTCGTGTCGCCCAGATGCTGGGGAAAGGATGATAGGGCGTCTCAACGCCCGATGTCTTCGTCCCACAGTTGCGGATGGCTGGCGATGAAGTCCCGCATCATCCCCTCGCAGGCGGCATCCTGCAGCACCTCCAGGCGCACGCCGCGGCTTTGCAGCAGTTGCTCCTCGCCCATGAACGTGCGGTTCTCGCCCACCACCACATGGCGGATGCCGTAGAGCAGTATCGCGCCGCTGCACATGGCGCACGGCGACAGGGTGGTGTAAAGCGTTGCCTCCCGGTAGACCTCGGCCGGCTGACGCCCTGCCCGTTCCAGGGCATCCATTTCGCCATGGAGAATGGCGCTGGCGCATTGGACCCGGCGGTTATGCCCGCGCCCGATGATCCGCCCCTGGTGCACCAGCACCGAGCCGATCGGGATGCCACCTTCGGCCAGTCCCTGGCGCGCTTCATCGATGGCGGCCTGCATGAAAGTGTCCGACGTCATAGCCCCTGTCCCCTGGTTTTTCAGCGATATGGAAACGATTCCGGGCAAGGCTAGCACAGCGCTATCAGGGCATGGTTTTCCTGGCATTGCCGGCTATGCTCATTAGGCTTTCCCCCGTTCTCCGAGCAACCGGGGGCCTTTTCCAGCCGTTGGGAGTGTGGCCATGAGCAAGAAGATCCTGGTGGTGCTGACCAATACGGCGAAATACCCGACGCTCCACCGGGCCACCGGGCTGTGGCTGGGCGAGGCGGTGCATTTCGTCGACGAGGTGCAGAAAGCCGGCTATGCGGTCGATTACGTCAGCCCGTTGGGCGGCTACGTACCGATCGATCCGCACAGCCTGCAGATGGCCCCGGAGCTGGACTGGCAATGGTACGACGACAAAGCCTTCATGAATCGCCTTGGCAACACCCTCAGCCCCAACCAGGCCAAGGCCAACGACTATTGCGCGATCTACTACACCGGCGGCCACGGGGTCATCTGGGACTTTCCGGACAACCCTGCCCTGCAGGACCTGACGCGGCGCATCTACGAAAACGGTGGCGTGGTCAGTGCGGTATGCCATGGCGTGGTCGGGCTGCTCAACGTCAAGCTCAGCGACAACAGCCTGCTGGTCAAGGACCGCCAGGTGACCGGTTTTTCCAACACCGAGGAGAAACTGGCGGAGCTGGACAAGGTAGTGCCCTACCTCACCGAGAACGAACTGGTGGCCCGCGGCGGCAAGTACAGCAAGCACGACGATCCCTGGGCGGCGTTCGTGGTCTGCGACGACAGGCTGATCACCGGCCAGAACCCGGCCTCCAGCCAACGGGTGGCGGAACGGGTGCTGGAGTGCCTGAGAAAGCCGGCATGAGTCCGACAGCAGTCGGCCCGATAGCCCGCGCGACAAACGGATAGCGGCTACAGCCCGCCCCTCTTGCCCGACGTAACCTCCTGCCGTCTGTCCACTCACGGACAACCTGACAGGAGGGTCGCAAGCCAATGTCGAGGTTCACCTATGCAGGGCGCAGCCTGCTGGAATTGCTGCTGATCCTGGCGATCGGCCTGGTGCCCATGGTGTCGGGACTGCTGGTGATGGTGTACCAGCTGGAAAGCAAGCTGGAGCAGAATGCCCGTGTCTCGGTCCAGGAAGCCATCTTCGCCGTCGACCGGGTCCTGGACAACCTGCAAGTCGCCGCCATCAACGCCCTGCCGCTGGCCGGCAGGCCATGCGCCGAGGCCCAGGGGCCGCTCAAGCAACTCGCCGCCAGTGATCCACGCATCCGCGCCCTGATACTCACCCGGGACGGCCAGGCCTACTGTGGCAGCGTACCGCAAGCCCAGGTGAAGACCCCGGCCTTCGCCAGCCCGACCGAACATGTCCGGCTCAATTTCGACTCCCCCACCACACCCAATGGCGTGGTCGTCGAGCTGCGGCTCGCCCACGCCAACCCCGGCGTCATCGCGACCGCCTATGGCATCGAGTTGCGTAACGAACTGCATGGCTTCCAGGACGGGCTGCTGCTCACGCTGGAGTTTGGCGACAAGTACATCTGGAGCATGGGGGACAGCCGCGACGAAAGCCCGCCCTCCCAATCGGAGTTCTTCGAGCGCGCGGTTTCGGTCAAGCACGGCTATACGGCGAAAGGGGGCTACCCCAAGGGCTTCACCGCGCAGGAGATCCGCCAGTCGACGCTGCAGGTCCTGCCTTCGCTGGCACTGGTGGGCCTGCTGACGGCGGGCATCACCTACTGGGGGATTTTCAGGGCACGCAACAACGCCCGGCGCACCCCCTCGACCGAAGCATGAGGGGGTACGCCCGTGCGCTTACTCGACGTTCAGCACGCCACGGCGAACCTGGTCGCGCTCGATGGATTCGAACAGGGCCTTGAAGTTGCCTTCGCCGAAGCCGTCGTCACCCTTGCGCTGGATGAACTCGAAGAACACCGGGCCAAGCAGCGTCTCGGAAAAGATCTGCAGCAGCAGGCGCTTGTCGTTGGCCTCCGAGGCACCGTCGAGCAGGATGCCTCGTGCCTGCAACTCGCCGACTGGCTCGCCATGCCCTGGCAGACGCTCCTCGAGCATCTCGTAGTAGGTCTGCGGCGGCGCGGTCATGAAACGCATGCCGTATGCCTTGAGCGCGTCCCAGGTCTTGAGCAGGTCGTCGGTGAGGAAGGCCACGTGCTGGATACCTTCGCCGTTGAACTGCATCAGGAACTCTTCGATCTGGCCCGAACCCTTGGACGATTCCTCGTTCAGCGGGATGCGGATCATGCCGTCGGGCGCAGTCATGGCGCGCGAGGTCAGGCCGGTGTACTCGCCCTTGATGTCGAAGTAACGGATCTCGCGGAAGTTGAACAGCTTCTCGTAGAAACCGGCCCAGTAGGACATGCGCCCGCGATAGACGTTGTGGGTCAGGTGATCGATGATCTTCAGGCCCGCGCCGACCGGGTTGCGGTCCACGCCTTCGATGAACTTGAAGTCGATGTCGTAGATCGAGCTACCTTCCTCGAAACGGTCGATCAGGTACAGCGGCGCACCGCCGATACCCTTGATCGCTGGCAGGCGCAGTTCCATCGGCCCGGTCTCGATCTCCACCGGCTGGGCGCCCAGTTCCAGGGCACGGGCATAGGCTTCGTGGGCATTACGCACACGGAACGCCATGCCGCAAACCGAAGGGCCGTGCTCGGCGGCGAAGTACGAGGCGACGCTCTTGGGCTCGTTGTTCAGGATCAGGTTGATGCCGCCCTGGCGATACAGGTGCACATCCTTGGAACGGTGGGTCGCCACCTTGGTGAAGCCCAGCATCTGGAATACCGGTTCCAGCACGCCAGGGGTCGGCGAGGCGAGTTCGATGAATTCGAAGCCCATCAGGCCCATTGGGTTGTCGAAGATATCAGCCATGTTCGTGTCCTCATCTGCTGCGAAAAAACGGTTAGTTGCCGTGGATGTCGCACAGGGAAGGTGGTGAACAGGGGATGCCCCGCACGCTGCGGGCCAGGAAGTCACCAATGATCAGCTTGAACCCATGATATGTCATATGGACCCATTCTCGGAGGGCTTGATCCCCCGGAAGGCGGGGAACCTTATTCTTGTATTCGTAACGCGATTCTACAGTGCGTAAGTTCATTTGTCGCGCTTTAGTTGGCCCTGGTAATGGGCAAACGGCTATCATTAGCAGGTTTTTCTTTCAATAGATTAGGTCAGCATGCCCCTCACGGCTAAACGTCCCGCCCGCTGGAGTTGGCGTACCCTGTTCCCTTGGGGCGTGGGCCTGGTGCCGCTGCTGTGCGGCCTTGCGGTCATGCACTGGCAGACCGAACGGGAGCTGCACTACAGCAGCGAGGCGACGGCCCGACAGGTGGTCGAGCACGTCGAGCACATCCTCGACAGCCTCAGCACAACTACCCAGGAACTGCTGCCGCTGGCCGGCAGCCCGTGCGCCCAGGCCCAACTGGAGCTGCGCGGGCACGTCACGCGCAACGCCTTCGTGCGCTCGACCAACCTGTTCCGGCGCAACACCCTGTATTGCACCTCGTTGTTCGGCGACTTCGATGAGCCGGTCAATGCCCGCGACTACACCGACGGCCGCCTGTGGCTGATGGACGGTAACTCGGTCACCCCTGGCCATCCTTTGCTGGTGTACCGCGCCAGCGACGGCGACCGCGGCGCCATCGCCACGGTCGATGGCGACCACCTGCTCACCGCCCTGCGCCTGATCGGCCCCGACGAGGTCCTGCAACTGCAGGTCGGCGAGCACTGGATGGGCAAGGACGGCGTGGTCCGCAGCGGCGTCCCACCGGTGGCGGCCAGCGCCGCCGTGGTGCAGGCCTCGACCCGCTACCCCTTCAGTGTGCACGGCGGCTACGGGCCTGGCATCAAGCACGCCTTCATGCGCGAGCACTACCCGGCCCTGCTCAGCCTGCTGCTGTTGCTCGGCGCCCTGGCCGGCGGTGTCTGCCGCTGGCAGATCCGCCGCGCCTCCTCCCCACGCGCCGAACTGAGCCGGGCCCTGGAGGCGGATGAGTTCCTGCCATACTTCCAGCCCGTGGTGCGCAAGGACGACTACCGCTGGGCCGGTGCCGAAGTACTGATGCGCTGGAACCATCCGCGCGAAGGCCTGGTGCGCCCGGACCTGTTCATTCCCTACGCCGAGCACAGCGGGCAGATCGTCGCCATGACCCGCGCCCTGATGCTGCACACCGCCCAGGGCCTGGCGCCCTATGCCGCGCTGCTGGAGGACGGCTTTCACATCGGCATCAACATCACCGCCGACCATTGCCGCGACCTGGGCTTGCTGGACGACTGCCGTACCTTCCTCCAGCACTTCCCACCGGGGCGCGTGGTACTGACCCTGGAGCTGACCGAGCGCAAGCTGATCGAGGCCACGCCGGTGACCCTGGAACTGTTCGGCAAACTGCATGAAATGGGCGTGATGATCGCCCTGGACGACTTCGGCACCGGCCAGTCGAGCCTCAACTACCTGCGCCAGTTCAAGGTCGACTACCTGAAGATCGACCAGAGCTTCGTCGCCATGATCGGGGGTGACGCCCTGTCCCAGCACATCCTCGACACCATCGTCGAGTTGTCCGGCAAGCTCGGGCTCGGCATCGTCGCCGAAGGGGTGGAAACCGAGGTCCAGCGCGACTACCTGGCGCGCCACCAGGTGGACTTCCAGCAAGGCTACCTGTTCGGCAGGCCGATGCCGCTGGAGGATTTCCTCCAGGCCCTGACCCAGCATGCCAGCGCGCGGTTGCCGCAGGGCGCGCCCCCTGAGATCATGCCCGGCTGATCCACCCGCTCAACTCCCTTAACCGAGGCATTCGTGTCAAAAGGCATTCTTTCGTCGGTCATGGCGTCCTGTCTGTTCGCCGTGATGTACTTCTATACCTCCCTGCTCGCGCCGCTGGACGGCGAGGAAATCTTCGGCTGGCGCACCCTGCTGACGCTACCCTGCCTCACCCTGTTCATGCTGGTCACCGGCGACTGGAAGCGGGTCGGCGGCTTGCTGGCCCGGGTGCGACAGACGCCCGTGCTGTTGCTGGGGATGATCGGCACCTCCTGGCTGATGGGCGTGCAGTTGTGGCTGTTTCTCTGGGCACCCTTGCACGGGCGTAGCCTGGAGGTCTCGATGGGCTATTTCCTCCTGCCGCTGGCCATGGTCCTGACCGGCCGGCTGGTGTATGGCGAGCGGCTGTCGCGCCTGCAGAAGGTCGCGGTAGCCTGCGCCACCCTCGGCGTCGGCCACGAGCTGTACCAACACGGCAGCTTCGCCTGGGAAACCCTGGTGGTGATGACCGGCTACCCGATCTACTTCGTCCTGCGCCGCCGCTGCCGCACCGACCACCTGGGCGGCCTGTGGTGCGACATGTGCCTGCTGCTGCCCTGGGCCCTGTACTTCGTGACCCAGAGCCCGCTATCGGCGGCCGACCTGGCCGGACATCCGGCGCTGTACGGCCTGATTCCGCTGCTCGGGGCGATCAGCGCCTCGGCATTGATCGCCTATGTGCTGGCCAGCCGCCTGTTGCCGTTCAGCCTGTTCGGCCTGCTCAGCTACGTCGAACCGGTGCTGCTGGTGTTCGTCGCCCTGCTGCTGGGCGAAACCATCGGCCCGGACCAGTGGCTGACCTACCTGCCGATCTGGGCCGCCGTGCTGGTGCTGGTGCTCGAAGGCATCAAGCACCTGCTGCGGCAACGTCGGCGCCCGGTGTAAGGCGTACCTGACGCACCCGACGCTCCTCCACCGCCACCACGGTCATGGTCCAGCCATTCCAGGCCAGGCGGTCACCGACCACCGGCAGACGGTCCAGCAGGCTCATCACCAGCCCCGCCAGGGTCTGGTAGTCGTCGGTGGCGCGGGCGCAGAAACCGGTGCGCGCCTGGACCTGGCTGAGGTTCAGGGCACCACTGACGATGAAGCCGTCGGCCTCCTCGACGATCCCTGGCCCTGCCACCTCGCTGGCGTCCGGCAACTCGCCGGCGATCGACTCGAGGATATCGGTCATGGTCAGCAGGCCGGTGAAGTCACCGAATTCATTGACCACGAAGGCGATGTGCGTCGACTGGCCACGCATCTGCTCCAGGGCGTTGAGGATGCTGAAGCTCTCCAGCAGGTTCAGCGGTTGGTGCGCCATGCGCTCGAGGTCCGGCTGGCTGCCGGACAGCAGCTCCTTGAGCAACTCCTTCTTGTGCACGAAGCCCAGTGGCTCGTCGATGCGTCCGTCGCGGATCAGCGGCAGGCGCGAATACGGCGAGTTGGCCAGCGCCTGGGCGACGGCCTCGGGCGGCAGCCCCAGGTCGATGGCATCGACTTCGGCGCGCACCGTCATCACCGTGCGGATCGGTCGCTCGGCCAGGTTCAGCACACCGCTGATCATCACCCGTTCGCGGCGATCGAACAGCACCTGCTCCTCACCCCCCTCGACCAGGTCGGCGATTTCCTCGCCCACCTCGTCAGCTTCCACCCGGCGCCCGCCGAGCAGGCGCAACACCGCATGCGCGGTGCGCTCACGCAGCGGCCGGTGCTGCTGCACGCTGCGCTTGCGGCGGGCACGGGCCAACTGGTTGAACAGCTCGATCAGCAACGAGAAGCCGATCGCCGCGTACAGGTAGCCTTTGGGGATATGGAAGCCCAGGCCCTCGGCGGTGAGGCTGAAGCCGATCATCATCAAGAAGCCCAGGCACAGCATGATCACCGTCGGGTGGGCATTGACGAAGCGGGTCAGCGGCTTGCTGGCGACGATCATGATGCCGATGGAGAAGACCACCGCGATCATCATCACCGACAGGTGTTCGACCATGCCCACCGCAGTGATCACCGCGTCCAGCGAGAACACCGCGTCGAGCACCACGATCTGCGCGACGATCGGCCAGAACGCAGCATGGCGCACCGCGCCGCTGGCCTGGGTGACATGGCCCTCCAGGCGCTCGTGCAGTTCCATGGTGGCCTTGAACAGCAGGAACACACCACCGAACAGCATGATCAGGTCACGGCCGGAGAAGCTCTTGCCGAAGACCTCGAACAACGGTTCGGTCAGGGTGACCATCCACGAGATGCTCGCCAGCAGGCCCAGGCGCATCACCAGCGCCAGGGTCAGGCCGATCACCCGCGCGCGGTCGCGTTGGTGCGGTGGCAGCTTGTCGGCGAGGATGGCGATGAACACCAGGTTATCGATGCCCAGGACCAACTCGAGGACGATGAGCGTGAGCAGGCCCAGCCAGGCCGTGGGGTCGGCTAGCCATTCCATCAGCGGATACTCACATGGGAAGCGTCACGGGGACGGGGGAAGGATGGCCGGGACGGCCAGGAACTGGGAGGCTCCGAGAAGGTGCTCATACATACCTTGTAAGTGATTGCGAAAGACGATCCTACAATCACAGCGGCTTTTTCTGGCAACGTGAAACTATTACAAAAGCTGTCACAGAGCTGCTGGGGGACTTTTCTTCAATACCTCGGCACGGCCTGCCCGCCAAGATGGCGGCCTCACCGACAACAAGGTATGCCCCATGAGCCTGTCCCTGTCCATGGCAGCCTTCGCCCTGGCGACGTCCATTTCCCCTAGTCCGGTCAACCTCGTGGCCCTCGGCAGCGGCGCCCGCCATGGCCTGCGGGCCAGCCTGCAACATGCCCTCGGCGCCACCCTGGGCTTCTGCCTGCTGCTGGTGCTGGTCGGCCTGGGCCTGCACGATCGGCGAACACCTGCAGCAACCGACCATAGAGCGCCGCCGACGTGCTCCAGGTCACCTCGGGCAGCACGAAGCCCTGCGCCTGCAACAAGGGCAGGTCGACGAACAGCATCAGGTAGGACCAGGGCATCCCGTCGATCGGGTTGCAGGTGTGCACCACACCTGGGTTCATCAGCACGGTGGTACCGGCAGCGACCTCTCGCCGGGTACCTCCCGTCAGGTAGGTGCTACGCCCACCGGTGATCACGCCGATGGAGAAGCTCTCGTGGGAATGGGCCGCATAGCAGACCTTGCGCCCATCCCCCACGCGGCGCGCCTCGACGAAGGGCAATGCCGGGTCCCGCCAGAACCGCGATACCTCGATCATCGCCTCTCCCCCTCCTCCACCGCCGCCCCCGGGAAACGCTTCGGGCCGCGGCTACAGTTGCCAGTCCAGGCTGACCATCAAGGTACGCGGTTCACCATGATAGACGCCGTTGTAGAACCCCAGGTTGTTGTAGTAATGCTCATCGAACAGGTTCTTCACGTTCAGCGAGGCCGACAGGTGCTCGTCGAAGCGGTAGCGGGCCATCAGGCCGACCACCGAGAAGGCCTTCTGGCTGATGGTATCGGCAACCGTGATGATCCTGCCATCCTCGCCACGCCCCACCGGGCGTTTCCCCGCCTTGTAGTTGCCGCTCTGCCAGTCCAGGGAGCCGCCGACCGTCAGCGCCGGGGTGAGTTGGTAGGTCGTGGCGAAGCGCACCAGGTTCAAGGGCTGTTCGGTACTCTTGCGCGAATGATCGCCCGCCGCGGCATGGGTGTAGCTGTAGCCCAGGCTCATCTGCCAGTCGGGCATGACTTCACCGGCGATCTCGGCTTCGAAGCCCTCCACGACCACGCCCTTGCCCCCTGACTTGTAGAACACCTCGCCATTGTCTCCCGGCGGGACCGAATCGTCCTGTTCGGGGACATTGTCCTGCTTGGAGCGGTACACCGCCGTGCTCAGGTTGAGTCGTTCCTCGAGCAGGCTGCCCTTCAGGCCGACCTCGTAGACCTTGCCGACGATGGGCTCCAGGTACTTCCTGTTGACGTCGCGTACCGTCTGCGGATTGAAGATGTCGGTATAGCTGGCATAGACCGTGTACGCCTCGGTGAGGTCGTAGAGTACCCCGGCATAGGGCGTCCACTGGTCGTTCTGGGTCTGCTCGCTGGCTGGGTTTTCCGTGGCGTTGAGCGCCGCGTCGTATTCCCACGAGCGGCTTTTCGTCCGCCAACTGCCATAGCGGCTGCCCAGCACGAAGTGCAGGCGCTCGGTGGGGTTGAGCCGGGTGGCGATGTAGCCGGCCTTCTGCCGGGTGTAGTCGCGCGACTCGTCGAGCCCGGTATCGGTGTCGTAGAACTTGGGAATCGAGCCCATGTACTTCCAGTCCGGAATCTGCGTATAGCCATCCGGTAGCGGCTGGCCGACCAGGTAGGGAGAGGTGTTGCGCCGCTCCGACTCGCCGTAGCCGATCATGAAGTCATGGCTGCGCCCGAACAGCTGGTAAGGCCCGGCCAGGTTGAAATCGATGGCATCCATCTTCTCCTCACCGGCAAAATGCGCGGTCCAGGCCGTCATGCCACTGCGATCGGCCTCGGGGAAACCGTTGCCGCCGTAGTACAGCTTGCCGTCGCTGTCGCTCTGGCGATGGGTGTAGGCGGCCTTGAGCTGCCAGTCGTCACCCAAGCGCTGGTCCAGGGTGACGAACACCGTCTTGTCCTTGAGTGGCCAGGACGACCAAGGCGCGGCGAAGTTCGTCGAACGCGGCAGGTCGGCCTTGCCACCGTCGGCGTTCCAGTACGGCACCGTGCCCCAGGACGAGCCCTGCACATGTTTGTTCTGGTAGTCGTAGCCCACTGCCAGCACGGTGCTGTCGGTCAGGTCCGCCTCGAGGATGCCGTAGGCCACTTCGCGCTGGCTGGCGTACTTATCCATGAACGACTTGCTGTCACGGTAGGCCAGCACCGTGCGCCCGCGCAGGCGCCCGTCCCAGCCCAGCGGGCCGCCGACATCCAGGTAGCTGTAGTAGTTGTCGTAGCTGCCGGCACTGACACCGGTCTTGATCGCCAGCTCGTGGGTCGGGCGCTTGCGTACCATGGCGATGGTCCCGGACGGGTCCCCCGCTCCAGTGGTCAGGCCGGTGGCGCCGCGCACCACCTCGATGCGGTCGTAGATGATGGTGTCCGAGTCCGACTTGAGCCCCGAGAAGGTGTTGAGCATCCCGTCGACCTGGAAGTTGTTGATCGCGTAGCCGCGCGAGTAGTACGTCGGCCGCTCCGAGTCGTTGCGTTGCACGGTCACGCCGGTGACGTGGGCCATGGCTTCGGACAGGGTATCGAGCTGGAAGTCGTCGAGTTGCTGGCGGGTCAGCACCGAGACCGATTGCGGAGTGTCCTTGATCGACAGGTTCAAGCGCGTGGCAGCGCTCATGCTGCCGGTGGTGTAGGACCCCGTGTGCTCCGTGGTGCTGCCCAGCCCTTGGGCGAGAATCTCGGTGGAACCGAGCTCCAATACGCCATTGTCGGGATTCGACGAGGTGTCGTCGGCCAGGGCAAGGGGGGTGATGACGGTACTGCACAGACCCAGGGTCAGGGTCATGGAACGGCTGATGGGCGCGAACATCGCGGCCTTTCTCCTTGTTCGTTCGATGAAAGTCCTTGGCTGCCGTGAGGTGGCAGTCATGTGAAAACGAATCTCGTATGAGATTCGTTATCGAAATGTCATCGAAACGAAAAGAAAGACAGCTCCGGTCGAGGAGTCCTGGGGCTGCTTTGCAGCCCCAGGATGACAGAACCGGCATGGGTGCCGCCTCACGAAGCGGCCCCTGCGAGCGCTGCGCGCGACAACCCGCTCGCCCTACGGCATCACCGGCGCCGTGTACTGCAACGTCGTCCCCAGCGCCCACAGCAGCACCAGCACCAGCGGCACATGCACCAGCAGTTGCACGAACGAGAAACCGATCAGGTCCCGCGCCTTGAGCCCCAGCACGCCCAGCAGCGGCAGCATGTAGAACGGGTTGATCAGGTTCGGCAGGGCTTCGGCGGCATTGTAGATCTGCACCGCCCAGCCCAGGTGGTACTGCAGGTCATTGGCCACCAGCATCACGTAGGGCGCCTCGATGATCCACTTGCCACCGCCCGAGGGGATGAAGAAGCCGAGCACCGCCGAGTACACGCCCATGAGCACGGCATAGGTGTCATGCGAGGCGATCTGCACGAAGAAGGTGGAAATGTGGTGGGCCAGGGTCTGTTCGTCCACGCCCTTGACCTGGGTGAGGATGGCCGCGATCGAGCCATACAGCGGGAACTGGATCAGCACGCCGGTGGTGGTCGGCACGGCACGGGTCACCGCGTCGAGGAAGCTGCGCGGGCGCCAGTGGAGCAAGGCACCGAGCATGATGAACAGGAAGTTGTAGGTGTTCAGCCCGGAGATCGCGGTGATCGCAGGCTTGGTGGCGAACTCGTGGTACAGCCAGCCGGCGGCCAGCACTACCAGCAGCAGGGTCAGCACCGGGCTGTATTCCAGCCACTCGCCAGGGCGGGTGCGTTGCGCCGGTGGGGGCGCGCTGAAGCTTGGGTCGACGCCGCAGGCCTCGGCGGTACGTGCGCTGTTCGGGCCGGGCGCGGTGGCATAGGCGACGATCAGCGAGATGATCACCAGCGCTGCCAGCATGACGCCGGACTGCCAGAGGAAAATGGTCTCGGTGAACGGGATCACCCCGGTGATGGCCAGGATCGAGGGCGGCAGGCTGGCCGGGTTGGCTTGCAGCTGCGCGGCGGACGACGACAGGCCCAGCGCCCATACCGCACCCAGGCCCAGGTAGGCGGCGGCACCCGCGGCGCGGTAGTCCATCTTCAGGTCCTGGCGGCGCGCCAGGGCGCGCACCAGCAGGCCGCCGAACACCAGCGACAAGCCCCAGTTGAGCAGCGATGCCAGCATCGAGATCAGCGCCACCCAGCACACCGCCGAGCGGCCGTTGCGTGGCAGGCGCGCCAGGCGGTCGATCAGCCGCGCCGCGGGCGGTGAACTGGCCACCACGTAACCGCCGATGACCACGAAGGCCATCTGCATGGTGAACGGGATCAGGCTCCAGAAACCATCGCCGAACGCCTTGGCGGTGTCGGTGGGCTGGGCGCCCATGGCCAGGGCGCCGAGGCACACCAGCACCACGGCCAGGGCGGCGAACACCCAGGAGTCGGGGAACCAGCGTTCGGCCCAGTTGGAGCAGCGCAGGGCAAAGCGAGCAGAGCGGCTGTCTTGGATTTCAGCGGCCACGGTTGTTTTCCTTCTTATTGGTCTTTCCTGAAACGACGAAAACCCCATCGGGGGGCGAACCCGTTCCCACAATGGATGCGTGGTCCATTGTGGGAACGGGCTCACCCTCCGATGGGGGGCTTGCCAACAACGTCCGTCAGAACGTCATTTCTTGCACATCGTCCGGCACGATCAGCTTGCCGGCGGTCTTTTCGATGATTTCCTCGATGCTCACTCCCGGTGCGGTCTCGCGCAGGATGAAGGCGCCATCCTCGATCTCGAGGTAGGCCAGGTCGGTGAGCACCTTGCGAATGCAGCCGGCGCCGGTCAGCGGCAGGCTGCAGCGCGGCAACAGCTTGGACTCGCCGTCCTTGGAGGCGTGGGTCATGGTGACGATGATGTTCTCGGCACCGGCCACCAGGTCCATGGCGCCGCCCATGCCCTTGACCAGCTTGCCGGGGATCATCCAGGACGCGATGTTGCCCTCCACGTCCACCTCGAAGGCACCGAGCACGGTGAGGTCGACGTGGCCGCCACGGATCATGGCGAAGGACTGGGCCGAGTCGAAGATCGAGGCACCGCGGCGGGCGGTGACGGTCTGCTTGCCGGCGTTGATCATGTCGGCATCGATGGTGCCCTCGGTGGGGAACTCGCCCATGCCCAGCAGGCCGTTCTCCGACTGCAGCATCACATCCATGTCGGCGGGCACGTAGTTGGCCACCAGGGTCGGGATGCCGATGCCGAGGTTGACGTAGTAACCATCCTTCAGTTCACGGGCGACGCGTTGCGCCATCTGTTCGCGGGTCAGTGCCATGGTCAGGATCTCTTTGTTGTTCTGTGGACGGCGCTCAGGCCTTGACGGTGCGCTTTTCGATGCGCTTCTCGAAGGTGCCGACGATGACCCGGTCGACATAGATGCCCGGGGTGTGGATCTCGCTGGGCAGCAGCACGCCCGGCTCGACGATCTCCTCGACCTCGACCACGGTGATCTTGCCGGCGGTGGCGGCCAGCGGGTTGAAGTTCTGCGCGGTGTTGCGGTACACCACGTTGCCGTAGTGGTCGGCCTTCCAGCCCTTGACGATGGCGAAGTCGCCGGTGATGGATTCTTCGAGGATGTACTTGCGGCCCTTGAACTCGCGCACTTCCTTGCCTTCGGCGACCGGGGTGCCGTAGCCGGTGGCGGTGTAGAAGGCCGGGATACCGGCGCCACCGGCGCGCATCTTCTCGGCCAGGGTGCCTTGCGGGGTCAGCTCGACTTCCAGCTCGCCGCTGAGCAGTTGGCGCTCGAACTCGGCGTTCTCGCCCACGTAGGAGGCGACCATCTTGCGGATCTGCCGGTCTTCCAGCAGCACGCCCAGGCCAAAGCCATCCACGCCGCAGTTGTTGGAGACCACGGTCAGGCCCTTGACGCCACGGCGCTTGATCTCGGCGATGAGGTTCTCGGGGATGCCGCACAGGCCGAAGCCGCCGGCCAGTACCGTCATGTTGTCGGTCAGGCCTTCGAGGGCCTGTTCATAGGTTGCTACGCGCTTGTCCAGTCCGGCCATGCTGATTCGCCCTGTTGTAGTTGTTGAAGTGCATGTGTGGGCATCTTCACCGCTGGCGACTGATTTGTTAATTTTGTTTTAATCATCGATTGATAATTTTTCCAAAACAAAACCGAGCCTGCCATGAACGTCAAGCAACTGCGCGCCTTCGTCACCGTGGCCAAGTACAAGAGCTTCGCCCAGGCCGGCGAGCACCTGCACGTCTCGCAACCGGCCCTGAGCCTGACCATCAAGGCCCTGGAAGACAACCTCGGCGGCGCCCTGCTCACCCGTACCACCCGCAGCGTCAGCCTGACACCCGAGGGCGAGGTGCTGCTGCCCCTGGCGCGGCGCCTGCTGGCCGACTGGGACGACACCGAGGAGATGCTGCGCCAGCGCTTCACCCTGCAACTGGGCCGGGTCGCGGTGGCGGCCATGCCGGCCTTCGCCGGCAACCTGCTGCCCCAGTCGCTCAAGGTATTCCGCCAGCGCTACCCGCGGGTCAACGTCACCGTGCACGACGTGATCAACGAACAGGTGCTGGAGCTGGTGCGCCATCGCCGCGTCGAGCTGGGCATCGGCTTCGAACCGGAAGGCAGCGACGCCCTGCGCTTCCACCCGCTGTACCTGGACCGTTTCGTCGCCGTGGTGCCCGCCGACTCGCCCCTGGCCGGGCAGCGGCAAGTGACCTGGCGCGAACTGCTGGCCGAGGACTTCATCGCCCTGCAACGCCCCTCGGCGGTACGCCTGCTGCTGGAGCAGCACCTGGCGGCCGAGCATGGCAAACTGGCGGTGGCCTTCGAGAGCCACCAGTTGTCGACCATCGGTCGCATGGTCGCCAACGGCCTGGGCGTCAGCGCCGTGCCAGCGCTGTGCATCGGCCAGATGCAGGAGCTCGGTGCCCGCTGCGTACCACTGGTCGAGCCCAGCGTGGAGCGACGCATCGGGGTCATCGCCCTGAGCGACCATAAGCTCTCCACCGCAGCCCAGGCGCTGCTCGAGGTATTGCTTTCCCACACCCGACCACAGGAGGTGACATGCGTTTCGTGAAACTGGCAGGCGCCACGGTTCCGGCCATTGGCCAGGGCACCTGGTACATGGGCGAAGACCCAGGCAACCGGGCGGCCGAGGTGGCCGCCCTGCAGCAGGGTATCGAACTGGGCCTGAGCCTGATCGACACGGCCGAGATGTACGCCGAGGGTGGCGCCGAGCAGGTGGTCGGCCAGGCCATCGCCGGGCGCCGCGACCAGGTGTTCCTGGTCAGCAAGGTCTATCCGCACAACGCCAGCCGCCGTGGCCTGCCCGCCGCCTGCGAGCGCAGCCTGGCGCGCCTGGGTACCGACTGCATCGACCTGTACCTGCTGCACTGGCGCGGCCAGTACCCGCTGGAGGAAACCGTCGAGGCCTTCGAGCGCCTGCGCGAGCAAGGCAAGATCCGCCGCTGGGGCGTCTCCAACTTCGATGTCGACGACTTGCGCGAACTGCACAATCCCGACTGCGCCACCAACCAGGTGCTGTACAACCCGGCCCAACGCGGCATCGAGTTCGACCTGCTGCCCTGGAGCCAGGCGCGCCAACTGCCGACCATGGCCTACTGCCCCTTGGCCCAGGCCGGGCGCTTGTTGCAGCACCCGGTGCTGGCCGAGATCGGCGAGCGCCACGGGGCGACCCCGGCCCAGGTCAGCCTGGCCTGGGTGACGCGCAACGACGGGGTGATCGCCATACCCAAGGCGGTGGCGCCGGCGCATGTGCAACTCAATGCCGCGGCGGGAAGCCTGGTGTTGACCAGCGAGGACCTGCGGGCGATCGACCGGGCGTTTCCGGCGCCTACGCGCAAGCAGCGGTTGGCGATGGTCTGAAGGCTACCAAGGGGGCGGGCCTGCCCGCGAATAAGCCAGCCCTGACACCCTGAAAAGCGAGCAATGTCGCTTGCCCTAATGGAAATCCCGACTGCGCACATCCAGCCCCTGCAACAAGGGGCTGATGTCCTCCAGCCGTCGGGCGACCAGGTGCCTGACGCCACTCTCTTGCTCCAGCCGCCCACTCACCTTGAGCAACTGCGCCCCCACCAGCGCCCTGCGCTGGCGTTCGGCCAGGTCGCGCCAGACCACCACATTGACCATCCCGTGTTCGTCCTCGAGGGTGACGAAGGTCACCCCGCTGGCGGTCTGTGGCCGCTGCCTGCCCACCACCAGCCCGGCCACGGCGATGCTGTCGCCATGCCCGACCCCGGCCAGTTCACCGGAACTGCGACAGCCCAACGCCCGCAAGCGGGAGCGCAGCAGGGCCAGCGGATGCGGCCCCAGAGTAGTGCCCAGGGTGGCGTAGTCGGCAAGCAGGTCCTCGCCCAACGTCGGCGCCGGCAATGCCACCGGCGCTTCCGGCGTGGCCTGCACACTTGCGAACAACGGCAGTTGCGCCTGCACCGCCGCCACCTGCCAGCGTGCCTGGTGCCGGTTACGGGCCAGCGTGCGCAGGGCACCGGCATCGGCCAGGCGGGCACGGGCGCGCCCGTCCAGGCCAGCGCGCAGGCACAGGTCCTCGATGTCCCGCCAGGGCCGCTGCGCCCGCGCCTGCTCCAGGCGCCGGGCGTCGGCCTCGTTGAAACCGCGCACCTGGCGCAGCCCGAGGCGGATCGCCAGCGCCCCCTGCCCCATCGGCTCCAGGGTGCAGTCCCACTCGCTGTGGCACACATCCACCGGCCGCACCTCGACACCCTGGCGACGCGCCTCCTGCAACAACTGGTCGGGGCTGTAGAACCCCATGGGCCAGCTGTTGACTAGGGCACAGGTGAAGATCGCCGGCTCGTGGCACTTGAGCCAACTGCTGGCGTAGCACAACAAGGCGAAGCTGGCGGCATGGGACTCAGGAAAGCCATAGCTGCCGAACCCCTTGATCTGCTCGAAGATGCGTTCGGCGAAGGCCTGGTCGTAGCCGTTGCGCAGCATGCCGCGGACCAGCCGCTCGCGGTGCGGCTCCAAGCCGCCATGGCGCTTCCAGGCGGCCATGCTGCGACGCAACTGGTCGGCCTCGCCGGGGCTGTAGTCGGCAGCGACCATGGCCAGCTCCATCACCTGCTCCTGGAACAGCGGCACGCCCAGGGTCCGCTTGAACACCGCCTTCAGCGCCGGCGACGGGTAGCTGATCGGCTCCTGCCCCAGGCGCCGGCGCAGGAAGGGATGGACCATATCGCCCTGGATCGGCCCCGGGCGGACGATGGCCACCTCGATCACCAGGTCGTAGAACGTCTGTGGCCTGAGCCGGGGCAACATGGCCATCTGCGCCCGCGACTCGATCTGGAACACGCCCATGGTCTCGGCACGGCTGATCATGGCGTAGGTGGCCGGATCGTCGGCCGGGATGGTCGCCAGGCTCAGGTGCCGGTCACGGTGCCGGGCCATCAGGTCGAAGCAGCGCCGTAGCGCGCTGAGCATGCCCAGAGCGAGCACGTCGACCTTGAGCAGGCCGACCAGGTCGAGGTCGTCCTTGTCCCACTGGATCACCGTGCGCTCCGGCATGGCGGCGTTCTCCACCGGCACCAGGCGGTCCAGCGGCTGTTCGGAGATGACGAAGCCCCCGGGGTGCTGGGACAGGTGCCGGGGAAACCCGATCAGCTCGCCGGCCAGCACCAGGATGCGCCGCAGCGACGGGCTCTGCGCCTCGAAGCCAGCCTCGGCCAGGCGCTGCGCACCGGGGATGCGGTCGCTCCAGCGCCCGCAGCACTTGGCCAGGGCATCCACCTGGTCGGCCGGCAGCCCCAGCGCCCGGGCCACGTCGCGCACCGCACCGGCGGCGTGGTAGGTGTTGACCACCGCGGTGAGTGCGGCCCGGTGCCGGCCATAGCGACGGAACACGTACTGGATCACCTCTTCGCGGCGGTCGTGCTCGAAGTCCACGTCGATGTCCGGCGGCTCGTTGCGCTCGCGGGACAGGAAGCGCTCGAACAGCAGCCGGTGCTGCATGGGGTCCAGCTCGGTGATGCCCAGCACGAAGCACACCACCGAGTTGGCGGCCGAGCCCCGGCCCTGGCAGAGGATGCCCTGCTGCCGGGCGAAGTCGACGATGTCGTGGACGGTGAGAAAATAACTTTCGTAGCCCAGCTCCTCGATCAGAGCCAGCTCCCTGGCCAGGGTCTTGCGCACCTTGGCGCTCGGCCCCTGGGGCCAGCGCTCGGGCAAGCGTTGCTCGCACAACTGGCGCAGCCAACTGGCCGGGGTGTGACCCTGCGGGACCAGCTCACGGGGATACTGGTACTTCAGCTCGCCCAGGTCGAAACGACAGCGCCCGGCGATGGCCAGGGTCTCGGCCAGCAGGTCGGCCGGGTACAGCTCGGCCAACTGCTCGCGCGAGCGCAGGTGGCGCTCGCCATTGGGGAACAGGTAGCGGCCGGCCTCGGCCACGCTGCAGTGCTGGCGGATCGCGGTCATGCAATCCTGCAGGGCCCGGCGGCCACGCACATGCATGTGCACGTCGCCAC
This sequence comes from Pseudomonas guariconensis, assembly GCF_024127895.1. Lineage (GTDB taxonomy): Bacteria > Pseudomonadota > Gammaproteobacteria > Pseudomonadales > Pseudomonadaceae > Aquipseudomonas > Aquipseudomonas guariconensis_B. Next base: position 55,727 of record NZ_JAMYBK010000018.1, read on the forward strand.
AGGCCACCGCACGGATCCCCAACTGCCCGGCCAGGGCACGCAGGCGCTGCAAGCGGCCGGCATCGTCGCTGCCCCGGTGCAGGTGCACCCCCAGCCACAGACGCTCGCCGAACAGGCTCTTGAGCCATTGCCCAGGCGCCGCATCGCTCGGTTCATCGGCGATCCACAGCGCCAGCAAGCCTTGGCAATGGGCCTGCAGGTCCTCGGCCAGGAGCTGGTAGTCGCCCTTTTCCGCCCGCCGCCGCGCCTGGGTGATCAAGGCGCAGAGGTTCTGGTAGCCGCCCAGGTCCTCGACCAGCAGGACCAGCCTTGGCCCCTGGTGCACGCGCACCTCGCTGCCGACGATCAAATGCAGTGGGTGTTGCCGAGCAGCCTGCCAGGCACGAACGATGCCAGCCAGAGTGCATTCGTCGGTGATGGCCAGGGCCTGGTAGCCCTGCTCATGGGCCCGCTTGAACAGCTCGTCGGCGCTGGAGGCACCGCGCTGGAAGCTGAAGTTCGACAGGCAGTGCAGCTCCGCGTAGGCCGGTGCGCTCATGCGAACCAGCCCTGCAGCCACAGCGGGCCGGGCCGGGCCAGGTCGTGGTAGGCCCAACCGCGCAAACCATCGCGGGTCTCGATGCAGTAGTAGTCGCGACGCACATCGCCGCCGTCCCACCAGCCCGACTCGATGCGCTCGGCCTGGCCCAGCAGGCGCAGGCCGGCCTGCGGCAACACCTGGGGTTCGGCCAGCAGCCAACCGGGGCGGCTGCCAGGCGCGACCGTCACGGCCCCCTGGGCGCCCTGCTCTGCCAGCTGCCAGGCGCATTCGGGGCGCGGGTCGGCTTCGGCGCGCAGGCCCTTGACCGCTTCGTCGCCCAGCCGCGCCCGCAGGCGTTCGCGCAATTGCTCCCACGGCTGGGCCTGCTGCGCCCGGGTTTCGAACAGCGCCCGATGCTGGGGCACGAAGGGCGGCAGGTCCTCGGCCAGCAGGCGCAGGTTGCGCACCGGCGCCGGGATGCGCAGCGGTTCGAGGCGACCACGGGCCAACTCGAACAGCATCGCGGCATCGCGCTCGGCCGCCAGCAGGCCGACCTTGAGCCGGGTGTCCGGCCCGTCGGCATGCTCCAGGTACAGCTCGAAGCGTTGCACCCCGCAATCGCGGCCGGCAAGAAACGCGGCCAGGTCGTTGACCAGGCGGCGCAAGGGAAACAACAGGGCCTGGTGCGACTCGACGTCGAAGTTCAGCTCCAGGCGTGCCTCGAAGCGGTCCGGCGGGCGATGGAAGTCCAGCCCCAAGCTGCGCAGGCCGAGCAACTGGTCCAGGTGCAATTGCACGTCGGCGGCAAAACGCCTGGCCAGGGCATCGCGTGGCAACGCCAGGACCTCGCCGAGCCGGCGCAGGCCCATGCGGGCGAACGCCTCGGCCGCCTCCGTGGGCAGGCCGACCCGCCCGACCGGCATGCTGGCCAGGGCCGCGCGGGTCTCTTCGGGGCGGGTCACGGCCAGGCCATCGTGGCCGTTGGCGAGCATGCGCGCCGCCACCGGGTTGGTCGCCAGGACGATGCGCTGGCGCAGCCCCAGGGCGCCCAGCTCCTGACGCAGGCGCGCCTCGAACGAAGGCCAGGGGCCGAACAGTTGCAGGCTGGAGCCAACCTCCAGGAGCAAGGCACGCGGGTAATGCAGGCTGACCTGGCCGCTGAAACGGTAGGCCCAGGCCGCCAACAGCTGCTGCACCTGCTCGATGCGTGCCGGGTCTGTCTCGACGCAGGCGAAACCATCGGCCAGGGCTCGGGCGGCGGTCAAGGTCTGCCCGGCACGCAAGCCGAGCCTGGCGGCCGCCGCATTGACCGCCTGCAGTACCCGCCGCTGGGACGGTCCCGCGATCAGCACCAGCGGCGAATCGGGGTCGTCGCGCTCGCGCAGGACGGTGTCCAACGCCAGTTGGGGGAAGAGGATACAGGCCCAGAGCATGGCGCCGTCACCTCCACTGCGGGCAGGCGATCGGCATGACCGGTGGCAGACCGCCCCGGCACTTGAGCACTCGCCACTGAGGCGGCCGGGCGTCGATGGCGATGCGCAGTGCCGCTGGCGAGGGATTGTGCGCGGCCTGTTGCGGCCTGCAGGCGAAGGCCAGGGCCTGACCAGCCTCGGCAGCCACCTGCAGGCGGCGCAAGGCGCGGTCGTCGGCACGCTCGGGCCAGCACAGCACCGCCGCGCAGTTGCCGGAGCGCAGGCACTGCTCGGCCGCCCACAAGGCATCGGCCTGCCGCGCCTGCACCTGGACCACCCCGCGCAGGTCCACCCCTGCCGCCTGCCAGGCCGGTGCATAGGGGATGAAGGGCGGGCCCACCAGCACCACCCGGCCGCCTTCGCCGGTCAAGCGTGCAAGGCTCGGCCAGAGCAACTGCAGTTCGCCACACCCAGGGCTGGCCAACAGCAATTCGCTGAGCGCCGCCGCCGGCCAGCCACCTTCGGGCAACCGCTCGTCTAGCGAGGCATGGCCGGTGGGCTGCTGGCCGAGTGGGCGCGCCTGGGCCTGGCGACCGCGCCATACCCGACGCTGGTCGAGCAACCTGTCGAGATCGACCACCGCGCCCATCAGTCGCGCCTCAGCAAGCCGCAGAACACGCCTTCGATGAAGAACTCCCGGCCCGGCGCCACCTCGATCGGCGCATAGGCCGGATTGCGCGGCAACAGGCGGTAGCCGCCGGGCACGCGCTGCAGGCGCTTGATGGTCACCTCGCCGTCCAGCCGGGCGACCACGACCTGGCCGTCGCGTGCCTCGGCCTGCTGGCGGATACCGACCAGGTCACCGTCGAAGATGCCGTCGTCGATCATCGAGTCGCCACGCACCTTGAGCAAGTAGTCGGGGGTACGGCGGAACAGGCTGGGGTCGAGCAGCAACTGCTCGTGGATGCCCAGGTCGGGGCCGATCGGCGCACCGGCCGCTACCTGGCCGAGCACGGGCACTTCCAGGATCTCGGGGCGACGCAGAGGCTCGGCCAGGCGAATGCCACGCGCCTGGTTGGGCGTGACCTCGATGAAGCCGGCCTGGCACAGGGCGGTGATGTGCTTGCGCGCCACGCTACGCGAGGCGAAACCGAAACGCTGCGCGATGTCGGCCAGGCTCGGCGGCTGGCCGTGGTCGGCGATGCGTTCGCGGATGAACTCGAGGATGGCGCGGCGTTTGGGGGTCATGTTGTCCATGGAGTACATTTGTACTCTTTTCGTGAAACGGTGAACAGCCCCCTTCGTCGTCGGCTTTGACTATCATGCCCAGCATTGACGTTTTCCCCGCCAGGATGCCCGATGCTGACCGCCCTGCTGTTCGACCTCGATGGAACCCTCACCGACACCGACACCTTGCACCTGCAGGCTTTCCGCCAGTTGCTGCGCGAGCACGACGGCCGCGAGTTGAGCCAGGCGCAGTTCGATGCCCAGGTCAGCGGCCGGGCCAATGGCGCGCTGTTCGCCGAGCTGTTCCCCACGGCCAGCGCCGAGCTGCGCCAAGCCCTGGCCGAGCGCAAGGAGGCGCTGTTCCGCGAATTGTCCCCACGCCTCGAGCCCATGCCGGGGCTTGCCCGCCTGCTGGAGTATGCGCAGGTGCGCAGCATCGGCATGTGCGTGGTGACCAATGCGCCGAGGCTCAACGCCGAGCACATGCTGGCGGCCATGGGCCTGCAGGGCCGCTTCAGGCATGTGCTAGTGGCCGAGGAACTGCTGCGCCCCAAGCCCGACCCCCTGCCTTACCTGACCGGCCTGCAGCGCCTGGACGCCAAGGCCGGCCAAGCCCTGGCCTTCGAGGACTCGCTGCCGGGCGTCAAGGCCGCCAGCGGGGCCGGGATCTTCACCGTGGGCATCGCCACCAGCCAATCCAGCGAGCGCCTGCTCGCCGCCGGGGCGCAACTGGTGATCGAGGACTTCAATGATCCACGGCTGTGGGCCTTGATCGAGGGGATGGAGGGCTGAGGCCGGCTGAGGCGGTATTGGGGCTGCTGCGCAGCCCCAGCGCCCCCTGGCCTGGCGAAACGCCAAAGGGAACTCCGACGCCCCTGCCCCGCTCATAATTGCATGCAGTAAATTCCTTGGGCTTCACCCGTTCCGGAGGTCTTGCCATGCGCCACTTACTGCTCGTCCCTTCGCTGCTGCTCCTGCTGCCCGCAGGCTCGGCCCTGGCCCGTGTGGACGCGGGCGATGTCGCCACCTCGGCGGGGATCTCCGCCTCGCTGTACTCGACCTTCAAGGACGACAAACGGATCATTCCCGCCCGCGACGAGCTGTCGGCCTTCATCGCCAGCGGCGGCGCCATCCGCGGTGCCTACGTGGAATCGGCACTGGAGCAGGCACGCAAGGCCAACCCGGGCCTGCAGGCCAGCGACGAGGAACTGGCCAAGGCGCTGCTGGCGCAGGACGGCCCGCTGAGCGATCAATAATGCCTGGCCAAGGCCAGGCCAGGGTCTAGGCTGAACCTGGCAACAAGACCATACAATCAAGGATCGAGGCCCATGCCACTATCACGCCCACCCCTGAGCCTGGCGCTTGCCCTGTGCGTCGCCTGCACCGGCGCCATCGCCGCCGAACCCTCCGCCCAGGACCTGCTCAAACAGGCCCAGGCCGAACAACCTGCCTACCTGGATACCCTCAAGCATCTGGTCTCGGTCGATACCGGCACAGGCACCGAGCCCGGCCTGACCGAGATAGGTGCCGAGCTGGCCAAGCGCCTGAGCGCCCTGGGTGCCACCGTCGAGACCCACCCGGCCAAGCCCTCGGTGGGCGACAACATCGTCGGCACCTTCAAGGGCAACGGCAGCAAAGACTTCCTGCTGATGGTCCACTACGACACGGTGTTCGGGCCCGGCACGGCGGCCAAGCGGCCGTTTCGCATCGAGGGCGAGCGTGCCTACGGGCCCGGCGTCGCCGATGCCAAGGGCGGCGTGGCGATGATCCTGCATGCGCTCAAGCTCCTGCAGGAGCAACAGTTCAAGGGCTACCGCACCCTCACCGTGCTGTTCAACCCGGACGAGGAAATGGGCTCGGCCGGCTCGAAGCAGATCATCGCCGAGCTGGCACGCAAGCATGACTACGTCTTCTCCTACGAACCGCCAGACAAGGACGCCGTAACCGTCGCCACCAACGGCATCAACCGCCTGAAGCTGGAGGTCAAGGGCCGCTCCTCCCATGCCGGCTCCGCGCCCGAGCAAGGCCGCAACGCCCTGACGGAACTGGCGCACCAGCTCCTGCAACTCAAGGACCTGGGCGACGCCAGCAAAGGCACCACGGTGAACTGGACCCTGGCCCAGGCTGGCGAAAAGGCCAACATCATCCCCAACCTGGCCACCGCCGAGGCGGACATGCGCTACTCGGACCTGGGCGAAACCGAACGGGTGGCGGCCGACGCCTCGCGCATCGCGCAAAAGCGGCTGATCGAGGACACCCAGGCCACCGTCACCCTGGAGAAGGGCCGCCCACCCCTGGCCCGCAACGAGGGCTCCAGCCAGCTCGCCGAAACCGCCCGCGAGCTGTATGGCCAGGTCGACCGCAGCCTCGAACCTATCGCCATGCGCTTTGGCACCGATGCCGGCTACGCCTATGTGCCAGGCAGTGCCAAACCGGCGGTGCTGGAAACCATGGGCGTGGTCGGCGCCGGGCTGCATGCCGACGACGAGTACATCGAACTGACCAGCATCGCGCCACGACTGTACCTGACGGTGGCGATGATCAGGCGGTTGGCGCAGTAGAAAAGTGTCTCGCCAGCCGGCCCCGCCTCCCGACCTGAACGCCAGGGCTGGTCTTGATCAGCATCAAGGCCGGCCCTGGCGTTCGCCTGGTAGCTTCCGAAATTTCCCAAGCCATGTAGGGAAGCGTCTTACTTGTCGCTACAGCTCAACGAAAACATGATCCGCCCTGGATGGCGTCGCGACCGCAGCAAGCGGCCCGGCGCGAGCCCACTTTCCAGAGGAGGCCTCCCGCCATGCATTCATACTGCCGCTGCGCCGCCGAGCTGCGCGATGCCCTGCGCCAGCTCCTGGCCCATGAGGTGAACAACCCCGACGACGACCCGCACCTCTCCGGCGTGATGTTCTTCTGCGCCACCGACGAACGTACGCGCCAGTTGATCGAGCGCATCGAGCTGCTGGCCAGCGAGATCTTCTTCGACCCCAGTGGCCGGGCCATCCCCGAACGCATGCGCGCCGCCGCCGTCGACGGCGTGCGCATCAAGCAAAAACGCAAGGCACCGGCCGACGAGACGGTGATCCGCATCGCCCTGCCCGAGAAGGGCTACATCACGGTCAGCACGGCACGCTTCTGACGCCATTGCCAGCGGGCTCGCGGGGTTTGTGCTTGCAGCGTGCGGCACAAGGCTCGAAGCTTGGGGGCCCGAACCGCCCCGGACAGCTCCATGGAACTGCACATCCGCCTGCAAGGCCGCAAAGGCCTGGCCGACCAGCTCTACCAGCAACTGCGCGCCAGTATCGACAGCGGCCACCTCGCGGCCGGCACCCAACTGCCCCCTACCCGCTTGCTGGCCCAGCAACTGGGAGTGTCGCGCAAGACCGTGGCCGAAGCCTATTCGCGGCTGACCTACGACAACCTGCTCAGCGGCGTGGTCGGCCGTGGCACCTTCGTCAGGCAACGCCGGCCGTTGCGCTCGAGTGCAGCCCAGGCCATCCCCCTGGCGGCGGCCGACACCCTGGAGCGTTGGCGCCAGCGCGCCACCGTGCTCGACAGGCCGGCCCTGGAAGCGCCGTCGCGCTACGACTTCGTCGGGGGCGCCTCGAGCAAGGCGCAGTTTCCCTTCGACCAGTGGCGCAGTTGCCTGCACTACGCCCTGCGCCGCAGCCAGCGCCACCCGCAGCGGCAGTTCCCAGCCCAGGGGCTGCCCGAACTGCGGGAGGCCATCGCCCATCACATCGCCTTCGCCCGCGGTGTGCAATGCAGCACCGCGGACGTCATGGTGTGCAACGGCGCGCAGCAGGCCCTGGACCTGATCGCCCGGGTGCTGGTCGAGCCCGGCTGCCAGGTGGCCATGGAAGACCCTGGCTACCCACCGGCGCGCCAGCTGCTGCTGGCCCTCGGCGCGCGCCTGCAGTCGGTACCGGTGGATGACGAAGGCCTGTGCGTGGAGCGGATCGCCGACGGCACGCGGCTGATCTACGTGACGCCGTCGCACCAGTTCCCGCTGGGCATGCCGATGAGCCAAGCGCGCCGCGAGGCCTTGCTGGCCAGGGCCGCCGAGCTGGGGGCGGTGGTGATCGAAGACGACTACGACTGCGAGTTCCGCTACCAGGGGCCGCCCGACGATGCCTTGCAGCGCCTCGACCGGCATGGGCTGGTGGCCTACGTGGGGACCTTCTCCAAGACGCTGCTGCCAGAGCTGCGGCTGGGCTACGCCGTGCTACCGCCCAGCGTGCTACAAGCCGCCTGCGTGGCCAAGCACCTGAGCGACTGGCACAGCCCGAGCCTGCAACAGTGGGCTCTGGCACGCTTTATCGGCGAAGGCTACCTGAGCAAGCACATCCGCCGCTGCCACGAGATCTACAGCGCCCGACGCGAACGGATCCTGATGCGCCTGGAAGGCGACCTGGCGCCTTGGCTGACGGCCGTGCCGGCCAATGCCGGCTTTCACCTCAGCGCCCTGGCCAAACCGGGGGTGGACGTGGAACTGCTGGCCAGCCTGGCGCGCAAGGTGGAGGTCGGTCTCTATTCCCTGGCGCCGTTCTTCAGCGAGGCCCCGGTGCGCCCGGGGCTGCTGCTGGGTTTCGGTGCCATCGAGCTGCTGGATATCGACCCGGCCCTGGACCGGGTCCGCGATACCCTGCAAGGCCTCAATTGAGCGCTGCCTGGGCCGCCGGCCGCGACCGGGCGATGGCGGCGGAATAGCCACGCGGGGCGAAGCGCGCGGTCACCAGCAACATGGCCAGCACCGTGACGGTGAGCAATGTCCAGGACGCTTGGAAGTCGCCGCTGGTATCGCGCAGCCAACCGGTGATGTACGGCACGATGCCAGTGATGATGAAACCGATGCCCTGGACGAAAGCCGCCAGGCTACCGGCTTCGGCGGGCGTCCTGAGGTGCTCCAGGGTCAAGGTCAGGCTCAGGCTGAAACAGGCGCCCAGGCCCAGGCCGATCATCGCCACCCATACGCCCATGGCCAGCGTCGGCGCCAGCAACAGGCCGAGAAAGCCGCCCAGCTGGATCGACAGCGCCAGCCACAGGCCGGGCCGACGGTCCGCCAGGCGCCGCAGCAACAGCGGCAGGCCCAGGGCACCGGCAACCTGGAAGATCGTCATCAGGCCGACCAGCTCACCACCGCCCTGGGCCGTGCCGCCATGCTCCAGGTGATAGGCCGGCAGCCAGGCCACCATGCTGGTGTAGCCGCCGTTGATCAGGCCGAAGTACAGCGCCAGCAACCAGGCACGACGGTTGCCGAACCAGTGCCCGCCCCCGCTGCCAGCCAGTTTCGGCAGGCCCTGGCGTGGACGCAGGACGCTCCAGGCCAGCACCGCCAGCACGGCCGGCAGCGCCCAGACGCCGAGGCCGGCCTGCCAATGGCCGAAATACCCGCTGATGTGCGGCCCGAGCACGGCGGCCAAACCACCACCGCTCATCAGCGCCGCCGAGTACACGCCCATGGCCGCCGCCAGGCGCCCAGGGAACCAGCGATTGACCAGGCCCGGCATCATGCCCTGGACCACGGCCACACCAAGCCCGGCGAGCACCGCGCTGGCGATCAGCGCCCAGGCGCTGCCCAGTTCTAGGCGCCAGAGGCAGGCCAAGGCGATGGCCGCAAGGCCCATGAGCATGCCGCCGTGCTCGCTCAACCAGCGTCGTAGCCAGGGCTGCAGCAGCGGCACCAGGCCCATGCACAGCACCGGCAGCGCAGTCAGCAGCGCCGCCTGCTGGTAGCCCAGGCCGGTGCTGGCGCGCATGGGCTCGAGCAGCGGGCCGATACTGGTGAGGATCGGCCGCAGGTTCAGTGCCAGCAGCACCACCAGCAGCAGGTTCAGCGCGCTTCTCATGCCTGGTGGGCCTGCTGCCATTGCCGGTACAGGTCAGCCTCGCCGGCCGGCTTCAGCGGCCGCAGGGGTAGGCTCTGCTGCTGGGGTGGCCGGGCCATCTGCGCGTAGACCTCGGCCGTGGACAGGCCATAGGGCTCGCCCTCGTCGTTGTCGTAGGCGAACCAGGCCCGCTCGATACCGCACAGGTGCATGGCGGCCAGGCACATCGGGCATGGGTGGCCGCTGGCATAGATCTGCGCGCCATCCAAGCGTGCCCGCCCCAGGGCCTGGGCGGCCTTGCGGATGGCCTGCATCTCGGCGTGGGTGGTCGGGTCCTGGGTGCTGTGGATCTCGTTGACCGCACGGGCCACCACCTGCCCCTGGTACACCAGCACGGCACCGAAGGGCCGGCCGCCGGCCTGGATATTGGCGCGAGCGAGGTCGAGGGCTTCGCGCATGAAACGTTCTTCGGACATGGGGTCGTTCTCCTGGTGCAAGACCCGGTCATTATCCCGGCTCGGGGCCCCAGGCTGAAATGAAGAGATTGGATGCAAGTCAGTGCTCGGCCGAATGAGCAGATTGGTCTCCTGGCAAAGTGCGGGATTGGCTATCGGGCCGGTCGCGGCGCGGCGCTAAGGTACTCCCCACACCTTGTACAACCCCTCAAGCCATTGGAGGTACCCCATGCACAACCGCATCGAATGGGCCAAGCACGCCCCGCAGGCCTACCAGGCCATGATCGGCCTGGAACAGGCCCTGGCCAACAGCGGCCTGGAACACTCGCTGCTCGAGCTGGTCCGCCTGCGTGCCTCGCAGATCAACGGCTGCGCCTACTGCGTCAACATGCACGCCAACGATGCACGCAAGGCCGGGGAGACCGAGGCGCGCCTGCAGACCTTGAGCGTGTGGCGGGAAACCCGTTACTTCACGCCCCGTGAGCGCGCGGCCCTGGCCTGGCTGGAGAGCCTGACCCGGTTGCCCGAGCGGGGTGCTCCGCAGCCTGAGTACGAAGCGCTGCTGGAACACTTCGAACCGGCCGAGGTGGCCAACCTGACCCTGGCCATAGCCACCATCAATGCCTGGAACCGCTTCGGCGTGGGTTTCGCCATGGTGCCGGCCTGATCGGATCGCGGCCAGGGCAGGCCCCTTCGCGGTCGAACCCGCTCAATTGGGGCCTTCAGTTCCATCCAGGGCCGCTTGCCCATAGGCCGTGCCCACCGCCCGCTCCCAATGCGCCAGCACAGCCCCAGCTCAACGCCCGAGCAGCCGCGCGCGGTAATTGCCCGGGCTATGACCGGTCCATTTCTTGAACGCGCGATGAAAGGCGCTGGGCTCCTGGAAGCCGGTCTGCTCGGCGATTTCGGCGATGCTCAACACCCCCTCGCGCAGGCGTTCGAAGGCCATGGCCCGGCGCACTTCGTCCTTGATCTGCTGGTACGAGCGCCCTTCGCGCTCCAGCTGGCGGCGGAAGGTACTGGCGCTGATGCCCTGCTGACCGGCCATGGCAGCCAGGGTCGGCCACTGCCCGTAGCGGCGGGCGCGCAAATGCCGGTAGACCTCGGCCACCAGGCCGTTCTGGTTGCGAAAGCGGATCACCAGCCCCTGGGGGGCGCTGCGCAGGAAGGTCTTCAGCGCCGCCAGGTCCTGCACCACCGGCAAGCGCAGGTAGGCACTGTCGAACTCCACCTCGGTGCGCCCACTGCCCAGGCGCAGGTCGGGGCCCCACAGCAGCAGGTCGTCGTCCTGCGCCGGACGCGCCACGGCCAGTTCGGTGCGATCGATGGCGATGCGCCGGCCGGCCAGCCAGCACAGCAGGCCGACCACCAGCACCAGGTAGGTCTCCTCGGCATACACACGGGTCAACGGATCGGCGATGTCCGACTGCACGCTGATCACCGCGCGCCCGCCACGCACCGAGAACGTCCCGTGCAAGTCACGCAGGAACAGGGCGAAGTTGCCCAGGCACTGGCGCAAGGCCTTTTCCAGGTTCGGTTCCTGGATCAGCCCGCGGCAGATCAGGGCGAAGCTGCCCAGGGGCATGCCGTGGCTGTCGAGGCGGAAGAATTCGTCGTCCAGGGCATGGATCAGGTCGAGCCACAGGCGGGCGAAGGCCTTGGCCGGCACGCGGGCCTGGGGCTGGTCGAGCAGGGCCGGGTCGATACCCACCGCACGCAGGCGCTCGTCACGCTCGCCAGGGCGCTCGCGCAGGGTGTGGACCATGGCATTGAGGAAGTACACCGCGACCGAATCGCTATCGCGCATGGCTGGTTTTCGCTGTCTATGCTGAGTGGCAAAAAATGCCAGGTTGACTGAACAGATCCGGCATAGGCCATGCCCTGGCCTTTGCCTAGACTCGACCCATCCCGGGAACGCCGGTCATTCTCGCAGAGCCTGGCCCGCTCCCGCCATGCCTTCGCAATCGGAGCCTCCAATGAGCAACGCAGAAATCTACGTCGTCAGTGCAGTCCGTTCCGCCATCGGCGGTTTCGGTGGTTCCCTCAAGGACCTGGCCCTGGCCGACCTCGCGACCGCGATCAGCCGTGCCGCCATCGAACGTTCGGGCGTGGCCGCCGAGCAGATCGGCCACGTGGTGATGGGCAACGTGATCCCCACCGAGCCCCGCGACGCCTACCTGGGCCGGGTCGCCGCGATGAACGCCGGGGTTCCCAAGGAAACCCCGGCCTTCAACGTCAACCGCCTGTGCGGCTCGGGCCTGCAGGCGATCGTCTCGGCGGCCCAGGGCCTGCTGTTGGGCGATACCGACGTGGCCCTGGCCGCCGGCGCCGAGTCCATGAGCCGTGGCCCCTACCTGCTGCCCCAGGCACGCTGGGGCGCGCGCATGGGTGACATACAGGGCATCGACTACATGGTCGGCATCCTCCAGGACCCGTTCGAACACTTCCACATGGGCATCACCGCCGAGAATGTCGCGGCCAAGCACGGCATTACCCGGGAAATGCAGGATGAACTGGCCCTGACCAGCCAGCGCCGCGCTGCCCGCGCCATCGCCCAGGGCCGCTTCGACAGCCAGATCGTCCCGCTGGAGCTGAAGACCCGCAAGGGCAGCGTGCAGTTCGCCGTGGACGAGCATGTGCGTGGCGAGTCCAGCGCCGAACAACTGGCCAGCATGAAGCCGGTGTTCAAGAAAGACGGCAGTGTCACCGCCGGCAACGCCAGCGGCATCAACGACGGCGCCGCCGGCCTGGTCCTGGCCACGGGCGAGGCGGTACGCCGCCTGGGCCTCAAGCCGCTGGCCCGCCTGGTGGCCTATGCCCATGCCGGGGTCGAGCCGGAGCTGATGGGCCTGGGCCCGATCCCGGCCACCCGCAAGGCGCTGGAGAAAGCCGGCCTGGGGGTGAACGACCTGGACGTGATCGAATCCAACGAAGCCTTCGCCGCCCAGGCCTGCGCCGTGGCCCGCGCCCTGGACTTCGACCCGGAGAAGGTCAACCCCAACGGCTCGGGCATCTCCCTCGGCCACCCGGTCGGGGCCACCGGGGCGATCATCGCCACCAAGGCCATCCATGAACTGCACCGCATCCAGGGCCGCTACGCCCTGGCCACCATGTGCATCGGCGGCGGCCAAGGCATCGCCGTGGTCTTCGAGCGCGTTTGAGGAGTCGTCGCATGAGCATTCAACATATCGCCGTGATCGGCGCCGGCACCATGGGCAACGGTATCGCCCAGGTCTGCGCGGTAGCGGGTTACCAGGTTCTGCTGATCGATGTCTCGGATGCCGCGCTGGAGCGTGGCCTGGCGACCCTGGGCAAGAACCTGGAACGCCAGGTCAACAAGGGCACCCTCGACGCCGACCAGGCGACGGCAGCCAAGGCGCGCATCCGCACCAGCACCGACTACGCCCAACTCGGCGGCGTGCAACTGGTGATCGAGGCCGCCACCGAGAACCTGGCGCTTAAACAGCGCATCCTCCAGCAGGTGGCGGCCAACGTTGCCAGCGACTGCCTGATCGCCACCAACACCTCGTCGCTGTCGGTCACCGAGCTGGCCGCCAGCATCGAACAGCCGCAGCGTTTCATTGGCGTGCATTTCTTCAACCCGGTGCCGATGATGGCGCTGGTGGAAATCATCCGAGGCCTGCAGACCAGCGACAGCACTTATGCCCAGGCCCTGGTGGTCACCGAAAAGCTGGGCAAGACGCCGATCACCGCCGGCAACCGCCCAGGCTTCGTGGTCAACCGTATCCTCGTGCCGATGATCAACGAGGCCATCTTCGTCCGCCAGGAAGGGCTGGCCAGCGCCGAGGACATCGACACCGGCATGCGCCTGGGCTGCAACCAGCCGATCGGGCCGCTGGCCCTGGCCGACCTGATCGGACTGGACACCCTGCTGGCGATCATGGAGGCCTTCCACGAAGGCTTCAACGACAGCAAGTACCGCCCCGCCCCGCTGCTCAAGGAGATGGTTGCCGCCGGTTACCTGGGGCGCAAGAGCGGTCGCGGTTTCTTCACCTACTGAGGAGCGAGCGCCATGCCGATCAACGCCGCCCTGCGCTGTGCGAGCTTCGAAGAGCGCCGCGACAAGGCCATGGCGCTCTTCGCCGAGAAGGGCTTCGGCCAGGTCAGCATGCGTGAACTGGCCGCGCATGTCGGCCTGACCGCAGGTTCGCTGTATCACCACTTCCCCAGCAAGCAAGACCTGCTCTACGACCTGATCGAGGAGCTCTACGAGGAACTGCAGGCCACCCTCGACCAAGGCCGCCGGGCATTGGCCCGCGGGCAGGCGGCCTTGCCCTGCCTGATTGCCGCGCACTGGCAATTGCACGCCGAGCGGCCCTTGCAGTTTCGCCTGGCCGAGCGGGATTTCTGCTGCCTCAACGAGGACCAGCAGGCGCGCCTGGCGGCGCTGCGCAAGCGGTACGAGAAGGGGCTGCTGCACTTGATCGCACCGCAGGCGCGGTTGCAGGGAGAGGCGCTGGCGGCCACAGGGCATGTGCTGGCGACACTGCTCAATCAACTGCCAGGGTTGTTGCGCGAACGGAGCCTGGATGAGGGCGAAGGGCTTGGCCTGATGGAGAGCCTGCTGCTCGGAGGGATCGAGCGGACGCTGAGGTAAGGTTCGAGACTCCGGCTAAAAGGGGCAAATGCCACGAGCATATCGCCTTGCTCAAATCAAAAACGAAATTTCCCACAGCATTTTAGGAAGCGCAAAGCTCCTTCTAAAAATGATTCCTCGCTAGTGTCCGGAGCTTTCGGTCACCTCGACGAGCCGCCACAGGCCCGCCTGCGTGAGCTGCAAGCACTGATCCACTGCAAGGAAGAAAACACCCATGACTGACGCCTCCGTCAGCAGCGCCACCTCTGGCCCTGCCTGCAGTGCACGGGTACCCATCCTGCCCGTGCGCTACGCCATCGTCCCACGCATGGGCGATGCTCCACCCTGCCGCTACGCCGATTCGGGCTTCAACCTGGAGCAAGGGTTTGCCCCGCTGCACCACTGCGCCTACACCCTACGTGCCCTGCGCCCAGGCTACATCTACGTGTTCATGAAAGGTCCCCTGGGCGAAAAGCTGGTCATCCATGAATACGATGGCGAGGGCTACTACAAGGAACTCAGGTACCGAGGGCTGGAGCACTACCACCGCCGCGACCGCTATCTGTCCAGCCGGACCATGCCCTGGGTATGGGCCGACACCTGCGAGGACACCGCCAAGGAGGTGTGGATCGGCTACAGCCCACACCTGTGGAGCAACGCCATGACCGCCCGCATCAGCGCTTCGGTGGCGCTGCGCAAACGGCACATGCGCCCGCTGGACATGGCCGAGCTGATCGCCGGCAACCACTCGCCTTCCACCCAGCCCCATGTATTGCCGGTCAGTGCCCTGCAAACCTGGGTCGAGGACTTCAAGCCCACGGACCGGCGCATGTCGCTGGCCTGGAGCAGCCACCCGCTCACCGACACCTTACCCATCGGCAGCCTCTGCGCCATGGCCCGGCACTACCCCAGCACCCAGCCGAAAATCCCGGCGGTGGTGGCGCTGAGCGATGCCGAAGGCATGACCCTGGACCTGAGCTTGTCCGTTTCGGCCTACCAACATCAACTGCGCGACCTGATGCCGGTCGAGCAGCTTGAACACACCAGGCCGGCACAAGGTTCCGAGCAGGCAGGCGTACCGCCTTGCTACCAACTCGATGCAGAACGGCTGAGCCGGCAGAGCCGGGATTTCCATCATCGAAACCTGGTGGCCATGCTGCTGAACAAGACCCTGGAAAGCCTGTACCCGCCAGAATCCCCATCCCCGGAGCTGGCCGCGCAGCGGCTTCAGTCAGAGGCGACCGGGCGTACGCTGTCCCGGGCCGAGGCCCGCTACCGCGCCCTCACCGATGAACGTTACTCCTCCATGGGCGCACGCCTGGGGCAACGCATCGACACGGCCAAGTACCGGCAGTTCCTGGCCGAGCGCGATGAACTGGAGCAGCGCATCAAGGCCCTGCAGGACCTTGCCTTGCAGGCCAGCGACGACCACGACACCTGGCTGGCCACCGCTGAGGCCCACCACATCGATGACCCGCACAGCCTGGCGGCCGCGCTGTCATCCTATGACCGTGACGAGCCGACCTGCGCCCGTGGGTTGGAGATCGCCCTGGCCCTGCTGATCCACCCCATGGCCCAGCCAGTCCCCGGCACCGAAGACCACGACCGACGCTTCAAGCGCCTCGAGCAATGGCTGGACCAGCACGACAGCCCCCTCTACACGGCCTTGGCGCCGTTCAACCCCTTCAGGGAAAAAGCCGATACGGTCGGCACCTTGCTGGGTGGCAGCGACAATGTCATCGAGGGCCTGGCCGGGCGCTTCCCGGCCATTGCCGACATCACCGACCTCACCGCCCAGTCCGTCAGCGCCGTGGTGCTCAAGCGCATGCGCGGCCGCACCCGTTGGGACGCCAGCCACACCCTGCGCCAACAAGTGCTGATGGCCGCCAAGGAAGCCAATGCCGAGAAAGCCCTGGGGCTGCTGGCGGCGCGCTACCGGATCACCGACCAGGCCGTACGCGAGAATCCGTTCAGCCAGGAGGTGGAACGGTACCTGAAAAGCGGAATGGCCCAAGTCGAGGAGATGAAACAGCTGCGGGTCACGGGGAGCCGGACGGTGGCGGTCGAACTCACGACCACATTGCGTGTGAAGCCGACCTTTGTCGGGCTACTCACCGGTGGGGTTGGAACCGGTTTGAATAGCGGCATGCTGTGGTTCAACGTGATCTCGCTCAAAGCGGCCTACCAGAACTTGCAGAAAAGCGATGCACCGGAATACACGGCGGGGTTCGCCGCGTCGATCTTCGGGGTAATAGGCGCAGCGGCGGGGACACTGGTGAGCGTTCGGGCGATGCAAAAGGCGCTGATGTTGAGGTTGAGTTCCACTGCGCCTGGGATGGCGTTTGGCAATGGATTTATCAGATTTCTGGGAAGTAATTTATTCGCACGTTTAGCAGGATACCCAGCAATATTTCTCGGATTCTTTTCTGACGGCTTCAAAGCAGCGCGTCAAAAAGAAAATGGAGACTCAACCTCTGCAAAATATACATTGTATGGAGGTATTTCTTTAACCGCTGGCTCCATCCTAACCCTGGAGGGAGGGCTTGCGATCGCTGGAGCCACATCTGTAATACCTTTTGCTGGATGGGCTGCTGCCGCGATTGTATTGCTCGGTGCAGCAGTGGTTGCTGGGGGATTATATCTTCATTCCAAGGCACATGAACGTCTGCATACCTCTATTGAGCTTTGGACAGCCCGAAGCATCTTCGGCAACCGCTTAAATGATGGCGAATTCCGTCCCAACATAATTCTTGATCACGAAAAGAAACTCCCTCTTTTTGAAACCCTAAGAGAAGAATTAAGAGCCTGGCACCTCGAATCATACACCCCAAGACTACTGACAGCGAAAGACTCACAACTGCACGGCATAAATAATTTAAACAGTGGTTGGAAAGAAAACGATGCTTGGACACCTCCCAACTGGACAGCCATCACCCATAACGATATTTCTGTCTCTCTGCCCACAGTTGAGTTTACTGTTCTGTTGCCTGGATTCATTATCGGGCAAAGCGAGTGGTCAGGAACTTTGAGCCAGCACTCTACTCGAGGAGCGACTGTACTCCCACTCAACCCAGAGTGCCACATAGCAAAGTCCGGAATTATTCTTTATCTCAAAAATAAAACAAACAATCACAGCTACACAACCCTAACCCTCAACTATCGACCTAACCACGTACTGGATAAAAGCCTCGAAATTCAAATCCAATTCAAAATAGAGCGATAACACATGGCAATCACATGGACTTTCAAAACCGGCTCAAGCACCAACTACAAGCCTGCCATAGCCGACCAAAAAACAAACCTAACCGAAAATATTCTCTGCTTGCGCAATCCTTGGGTAACAGACTCGGTATTCATGGGAAAACTATACACAGCCTTTGTCTTCACTGTAGCCCTGGCTTTCTATCCAAATTTATTTACCAAAGACACATGGGCGCCTCATAATCTAGACCTAATATTCATAGCCGGCCAAGCGCTGATGCCGATGCCTTTTTTCATCCCCCTACTTTATCGAATATATTGCATAAAACGACTCTCAGGATTCTACTTCAACCGTATTACAAAAAAAATTCATTACCAACGAGGAAAAAAACTCATCACCTTTGACTGGACCAAAACCGAAGGAGGTCTTTTCAAACGCACCGAATTTGGCGGTGCATCCTCCACTACCAGCTATGCACTCGCCTTCGCTCCCCGCAGAGCAGATGGCACCCTCCATCAGAAAGACTGCCTCTGGGTCGACAGCAACGAACCGACCGAACCCGGCATCAAACACGTCGCCGAAGTCTGGGAATACCTCCGCCACTTCATGGACCACGGCCCCGACAAACTACCGCCCCCCGGAGAACCCAACTGGTGGTACAAGCCCCTGCATCAGATCTGCCTGACACCCGCTGAAGCCTGGCAGCACTACGCTCCCTGGCGAACCGGCGAGCCTGGTGAAATGCAGGGCAAGAAAAACTGGCAACTGCCGTTCTGGGCCGTGTTGTTCCCTTACAACCTGTCCGTTGCCCTCTGCTGGTACGTCATCTGCCGCCTCTTCAACGTCCGCGCAGCCCCACCGCCTCCAGAGGCCTTGGAGGATGCTTCCGTTCGACGCGGTAAGAGGAAATGACAATGATGTGGGTTGAACCCCGCTGCTCAGCCCACAGCAGGTTCAGGCTCAAGAACATTGACCTTACAAACCCACCCCCAACGCCTGCCGTACCTGCTCCCCCCGCGTATCATCCACTGCGCTGACCAACGCAAAGTTGTAGGCCCCATGGGACCAGTAGCGCGCCTCGAGCGTCCCCTCCGTGCGCTGCCCGCTGGGCATCCGCTCATGCCGACTTCCAGGCGAGCGCAGGAACAGGCTGATCCGCTCCCCGCTGCCATCCTGGAACACCAGCAGTGCCGCCGCCCCTTGCTCATTGCTGAGCAACCGCGCACCCACGGGACGGAACCCATAGCTCCCCAGATCTGGCAATTGCCCGAGTTGATCGAAATGCCGCGCCAGCCAAGCCTGTAGCTGCGCCGGATCACTCGCCTGGACATCCAACGCCGAGCTGCCAGCGAACAGGCGATGTGCCTGGACGGCATCCGCCATCGGCAGGCTACGCGCCACCAGCGTCGCCTCGCGGGCCTGCCACCCGCCCACGCCTCCCACGCCCAAGGCCAGGAACAACACCGCAGCCGATGCCAACTGCCGGCGACGCCGCTGGCGCAGGCGCTGTCGCAGGCGCCCCAAGTCCAGTTGCGCATGGCCAGGCCGCTCGGCGAAGCCGGCCAGGGCCGCCCGCAGCCGCCGGGCATCGCTGCACCAGGCCTCGACCCTCTCCGCCTCCCGTGGGTTGGCCGCCAGCCACGCCTTCACCTCAGCCCGGCGTGCTGGGTCCAGCCGGTCGTCGACATAGGCATGCAACTCATGCTCAGAGGGAGTCAGTTGCGTCATTTCAGTCTCCGCAAAGCCGGGGGTGTCGGATGGCCCTCGGCCAGTTCACGCAGGGCGGCACGGGCACGCGACAGGCGCGACATCACCGTACCGATAGGGATACCCAGGGCCTGGGCAACCTCCTTGTAGCTCAAGCCCTCGACACTGACCAACAACAGCAGCGCCCGCTGCTCGGTCGGTAGCTGGGCGAACGCCTGCAGGTCGGCGTGCACCATGACGATCCGCTCCGTCTCGCCCCCCACCGCCTCTTCCTGGGCACGCCCGAACCATGCCAGCCAACGGGCGTGCAGGCGCTCGCGGCGCTTACCGTCGAGAAACAGCCGATACAGGATGGTGAACAGCCACGGGCGCACGCTGTCGGCCTCGCGCTGCTGCCCACGGCGGCTCAGGGCACGCTCGACCGTGGCCTGGACCAAGTCATCGGCGCTGCCTGGGTCGCGGGTCAGCCACAAGGCGAAGCGACGCAAACGCTGGAGCAGTTCGTGCCATTGTTGGTCATCCAGATCATGCATGGTCAGGTCCCGGCCTTCTGGGTTTGCAGTGTAAGAGGCAGACGGCCAGGGACGAAATCCATTCCCTGGCCGGGAATAAATTTTTCCACCCCACGTCGTACCGGCTCACTCATTGACCGGATCCTGACCATGAACACACCCCTGCACGGCCCCGCCAAGGCCCTGCGCCTGGCCGCCATCGGTGCCGGCCTGCTGGCCTTGGGCGCAGGCTTTGCCTACGCCGCCGGCTGGATCGGCGGCCCGTCGCTGACCCCGCAGCGCATCGTCGACACCTTCGAAGCCCAAGCCGGCCATCATCCTGGCTACCGCAAGAACCACGCCAAGGGCCTGTGCGTCAGTGGCTACTTCCAGAGCAGTGGGCTGGCCGAGCCACTGTCCAGCGCACGGGTCTTCAGCCAGCCTCGGGTGCCGGTGATCGGCCGCTTCGCCATCGGTGGGGCGAACCCGTTCAGCCCCGACACCCGTGTGCCGGTGCGCAGCCTGGCCCTGCAGTTCAGCAGCGATGATGGGCACGTCTGGCGAACCGGCATGAACAATACGCCGGTATTGGCGATCGCTACGCCCGAGGCCTTCTACCAACAGCTCCTGGCTGCGGCACCGGACCCCGCCACAGGCAAGCCGGACCCTGCGAAGATGCAGGCGTTCTTCGCCGCCCACCCCGAGAGTGCCGCGTTCCGCCAGTGGGCAGCCGGCTACACGCCCAGCGACAGCTTCGCCAGCACCGCGTACCACAGCATCAATGCCTTCTACCTGGTCGACGATGGCGGCAAGGCCCGCCCGGTGCGCTGGCAACTGGAGCCCGGCACGCCTTTCGCCCCGCTGCCGAGCGAGGTCGAGGACAAACGCTACCTGCAGCACGACCTGCAACGGCGCCTGGCCCACGGCCCACTGCGCTGGACCTTGCGCCTGACACTGGCCGAGCCCGACGACCCGGTGGACGACCCGTCCCGCCCCTGGCCCACCGAACGCCGCAGCATCGACGCGGGCACCCTGGTCATCGAACAAGTCGATGCCCCGGAGCAAGGCGCCTGCCGTGACATCAACTTCGACCCGCTGATCCTGCCCCCCGGCATCGAACCGTCCGCCGACCCTATCCTCGCCGCCCGTTCGGCGGCCTATTCGGAATCCTTCAACCGTCGCAGCCGCGAGTCCCTCGGCACCGGAGGCCGCCCATGAACAAGCTCGCCCCCACCACCTTCCACCCGCTGGCCCGCCTGCTGCACTGGTTGATGGCCGTACTGATCCTGGCCATGCTGTTCATCGGCGTGAGCATGGTCGGCGACCTGTCGCCGCGTCATCCAGTGCTGGTCGAGTTGCACAAGGCAACGGGCCTGGCCCTGCTCGCCCTGGTGGTGCTGCGCATCGGCCTGCGCCTGGCCCTGCCCCACCCACCATTGCCACGTGACCTGCCGGCGCTCCAACGGCTCGCGGCGGGGGCTTCGCACCTGCTGCTCTACGCACTGATGCTGGCCATGCCGCTGCTGGGCTGGGCCATGCTTTCGGCTGGCGGCTACCCTCGCCCGCTGCAACTGCCCGCGATCGCGCCCCACGACCTGCAACTCTATACGGTGTTGCGCCAGGCACACGGCTGGGCAGGCTACCTGCTGTACGCCACCATCCTGTTGCACCTGGGCGCCGCGTTGGTGCATGCCCTGGTACGCCGGGACAGCGTGCTGCGCAGCATGTGGCCTGGCCCCCTGTCACGCGGCGATTGAACATCCATGGGCGGCTCGACATCGACCAGGGTCAACCGCCCACTGTCGCGTCCAGGCACAGTTCCATGAACCGCGCCGCTGCCCGGGACGGCGTCGCGGCATGGGGCATGAGGATCGAGAAATGCCGTGTCAACGGCTGCGGCGCGATACCCAACCGGTACAACGCATTGTCTTCATGACGGATCGACATCGCCGAAACGAAGCCGATGCCCATCCCTGCACGCACCGCTTCCTTCACTCCTTCCACCCCGGCGATCTCCAGGGCCACGCGCATCGCCACGCCGTCGCGGGCAAAGGCACGCTCGACCAGCCGGCGCACCCCCGAGCCGCTTTCGCGCAGTACCAACGGATAGGCGCCCAGCGCCTCGAGTGTCTGCGCAGTGGCGCCATTGGCCAACGGGTGATCGCTCGGGACGATGGCCACGATCTCGTCCTCGCGCCACGCCGTGACGCCCGTGCCCAGCGGCAGCTCCTGCCCTGGCGGCCCCTCGATCAAGGCGATGTCCAGCGTCCCCAGGGCAGCGACGATCTCCGCCGTGTTGCCGTTGGTGGTCGTCACCGCCACGTCCGGATAGCGCGCATGAAAATCCGCGATCAGGTACGGCAACAGGTAGCTGGCCGGGGTGGTACTCGCGCCGATGCGCAAGGTACCGCGCTCCAGCCCGCGCAGGGCATCGCGCAGGGCCTGGGCCTGGTGGAAGGTCTCGCGCAACCGCTGGGCATGCTCGAGCAATTGCTCGCCGGCAGCGGTCAGGCGTACACCGCGCCCGGCGCGCTGGTAGAGCGGTTCGCCGAAGGCTTCCTGCAGCAGCTTGAGCTGGCCCGACACGGCCGGCTGCGACAGGTGCAGGGCTGCTGCGGCATGGCTGATGTTGCCATGCTCGGCGACGGTGGCGAAGGTTATCAGTTGTTCAGGGGTCATGAAGACAAAGTATCAGCAAAATGGATATCTGGCATTCCAAATGACGATTTTTTATAAGCTTATAACTGAATTAACGTAGGCCTCATCACCCCAGATCGGAGGTCCTACCATGACCACGACCCCTTCGGCCCCCGCCCTTGCGCCTACCCACACCACCCGTGGGCGGCTCAACGGCATCCTGTTCGTTGCTCTGTTCGCGCTCTCGGTCACTCAAGTGGCTGCCCTGCCGGCCATCTCCAGCCTAGGCATCAGCCCGCTGATCGTCGGCATCGTCGCTGGTGCCCTGTACGGCAATGGCCTGCGCCATGGGCTGCCGGAAAGCTGGGCAGCGGGGGTGAATTTCTCCGCGCGCAACTTGCTGCGCCTGGCCGTGGCGTTCTTCGGCCTGCGGGTGAGCCTGCAGGAAATCGCCCAGGTCGGCTGGTCGGGCCTGACGGTCTCGCTACTGGTGGTCGCCAGCACCCTGCTGGTGGGCCTGTGGGTCGGCATGAAACTGATGAAACTGGACCGCGACACCGCATTGCTCACCGCAGCCGGCAGCGCGATCTGCGGCGCTGCGGCAGTGCTGGCCTTCGAGTCGGCGCTGCGCTCCCAACCGCACAAGGCTGCCATGGCGGTGGGCAGCGTGGTGCTGTTCGGCACCCTGTCGATGTTCCTCTACCCGTTGGCGGTCGCTGCCGGTTGGATACACCTCGATACCGTCGGCGTGGGCCTGTTCTTCGGTGGCACCCTCCACGAGGTGGCCCAGGTCGTCGGCGCGGCCAGCAACGTCAGCCCCGAGGCCACCCACATCGCCACCATCGTCAAGATGACCCGTGTATTGCTGCTGGTGCCGGTACTGCTGGTGGTCGGCGTGTGGATCAGCCACTCGCGCCGGAACGACCAAGCCCAGGGGGGCGGCCGGATCGCAGTACCATGGTTCGCCTTTGGCTTCCTCCTGCTGGTGTTGGTCAACTCGTTGCACATACTGCCCACCACACTGGTCACCACGATCAACGGTCTCGACACCTTCGCCCTGACCATGGCCATGACCGCCCTGGGCATGGAGACCCGTTTCAGTCAAATCCGCCAGGCTGGCCCTCGCGCCCTGCTCACGGGGGCGATTCTCAACCTCTGGCTGGTCGGCGGTGGCCTGGCGATCGTCCATGGCGTACAGCGCCTGTTCGGATGAATGGCAGGGGAGCCAAGCTTTTTGGGCCCCCCTCTCGTTGCGGCGCGCATTTGTCGGTATGGTGGTATCCCAGTAGGAAGTTCCATACGCACAGGAAAGACTTAGATGCCCCAACGCCATGTCATCAACGCATCCGTCAGCCCCAAAGGCAGCCTGGAGACGCTGTCGCAACGTGAAGTCCAGCAACTGAGCGAAGTCGGTACCGGCAGCCTGTACACCCTGTTCCGCCAGTGCGCCCTGGCCATCCTCAACACTGGCGCCCATGTCGACAATGCCAAGACCATCCTCGAGGCCTACCAGGATTTCGAAGTCCGTATCCACCAGCAGGACCGCGGTGTGCGCCTCGAACTGCTCAACGCGCCGGCCGATGCCTTCGTCGACGGCGAGATGATCGCCAGCACCCGCGAGATGCTGTTCAGCGCCCTGCGCGACATCGTCTATACCGAGAGCGAGCTGGCCAGCCAGCGCATCGACCTGGAGAGCTCCCAGGGCATCACCGATTACGTCTTCCACCTGCTGCGCAACGCCCGCACCCTGCGCCCCGGCGTGGAGCCGAAGATGGTGGTGTGCTGGGGCGGCCACTCGATCAGCAGCGAGGAATACCAGTACACCAAGAAGGTTGGCCACGAGCTGGGCCTGCGCAAGCTGGACGTCTGCACCGGCTGCGGTCCGGGCGTGATGAAGGGGCCGATGAAGGGCGCCACCATCGCCCATGCCAAGCAGCGCATGCACGGCAGCCGCTACCTGGGCCTGACCGAGCCTGGCATCATCGCCGCCGAGGCGCCCAACCCCATCGTCAACGAGCTGGTGATCCTGCCGGACATCGAGAAACGCCTGGAGGCGTTCGTGCGGGTCGGGCATGGCATCATCATCTTCCCCGGCGGCGCCGGCACCGCCGAGGAGTTCCTGTACCTGCTGGGCATCCTCATGCACCCGGACAACCAGGACCTGCCGTTCCCGGTCATCCTCACCGGCCCGCGCAGCGCCGAGGCCTACCTGCAGCAGTTGCATGCCTTCGTCGGCGCCACCCTGGGCGAGGCGGCGCAGAGCCACTACCAGATCATCATCGACGACCCGGCCGAGGTGGCCCGGCAGATGGTCGAGGGCCTCAAGGCGGTCAAGCAGTTCCGCCGCGAGCGCAACGATGCCTTCCACTTCAACTGGCTGCTGAAGATCGAGGAAAGCTTCCAGCGCCCGTTCGACCCGACCCACGAGAACATGGCCAACCTCGAGCTGCACCATGAGCTGCCACCCCATGAGCTGGCCGCCAACCTGCGCCGGGCGTTTTCCGGGGTGGTCGCCGGCAACGTCAAGGACAAGGGCATCCGCCTGATCGAGGAGCACGGGCCGTACCAGATCCGTGGCGACAGCGCAGTGCTCGACCCGCTGGGCCGGCTGCTGCAGGCGTTCGTCGACCAGCACCGGATGAAGCTGCCGGGCGGGGCCGACTATGTGCCCTGCTACCAGGTCGTGACCTGAGGCTACGGGGGCGCTTGCGCCCCCCCTATCTGAAGTCCGGGACGACGCAACATCCTGTAGACATTTCCTACCCCAAGCAGTGAACCTGCCTCGATAAAAACGGTCTTTCGCTGACGGTCAATCCACCGACCGGTTCGACGGCCCCGTGACCCGGGCCTTTTTCCGTCCTGTTTCAGCGAAGACCACCATGCCTGATTTGCGCCCAGCCTCCTCCGCCCTTCCCGCCCTGCGCGGCAGCCTGATCGCCGCCCTGATCGCCCTCGCCGCCCCCGTGCATGCCGAAGAACCGGCCAGCGACGCACGCTGGGTCAGCGACACCCTGAGTACCTACGTACGCAGCGGCCCCACCAACGGCCACCGCATCGTCGGCACGCTCAAGGCCGGGCAGAAGGTCACGCTGATCGGCACCCAGGGCAGCTACAGCCAGGTACGCGGGCAGAACGGCGACCTGGTGTGGATCCTCACCAGCGACCTGCAGGCCGTGCCCGGCCAGGCCGAGCGCCTGCCCCAGCTGGACGCCCAGGTCGCCCAGCTCTCCGAGCAGCTCAAGACCATCGACGACAGCTGGAAGAACCGCGTGCAGGGCATGCAGGAAACCCTGGACTCGCGCAAGGCGCTGATCGACGAGCTGGAGGCGCGCAACAAGGCGCTCAACGAGCAGCTCGACCAGGCCCAGTCGTCGTTGCGTGACACCCAGGCACGCCTGGGCGACGAGAACAAGCAGGTGATGATGCGCTACATGGTCTACGGCGGCAGCATCGCCGGTGCCGGCCTGCTCGCGGGCCTGATCCTGCCGGCCCTGACCCGCGGGCGCAAGCGCAACGACCGCTGGTTCTGAGGCTCAGGCCGGCTGGTTGACCACGCCGAACGGCACATGCACCGAGGGCACCACGGTACTGGTGCCCTGCAGGTGGCCCGACTGGTCGTCGAAGAAGATGTGCGGCTTGAGTACCTGCAGCACCCGGCGCTTCTCGATGCCGCCGAGGAAGAACGCATCGTTGGCCATCACGCCCCAGCTCTTCAAGGTGGTCAGCGCACGCTCATGGGACGGCGCGTTGCGCGCGGTGACGATGGACACCCGCAGGCGGTTCTCGTAGCCGGGGTGGTCGAGCTTGTAGCGTTCCTCGACCGCCTGGATCCGCGCGATGCGCACGAAGAACTCCTTGAGCGGCCCAGGGTTGTGGGGCTGGGCGACATTGGTCACCTCATGGGCATGGAAGCCCTGCAAGCCATCGCGCTGCATCACCGCCTCCGACTCGTCGCCGGCCAGCACGCCATCGAAGTCGAAGGCGATGCGCAGGCCGGTGTCATGCTCATCGTCGTCGAACCGGGAGTCGAGCACCTGCCCGGCCGGGTAGCCGGCCTGGATCGCCGCGTCCACATGGGCCTTGTCGGCGGAAAGGAACAGGGCGATGTTCAGTGCCGGGATGTACTCGTAGGGCGAACGGCCCTGCATGAAGATCGCCCGGGTCATGTTCAGGCCGTAGTGCTCGATGGTCTTCATCACCCGCAGCCCGGTGTCCGGGTCGTTCTGCGACAACAGCACGACCTCTACCAAGGGATCGTCAGGGTCGTCGCGCAGGTCGTTGAGCGCCAGCAGGCGCTTGATGAAGGGAAAAGCGATGCCCTTGCCCAGCGGCACGTGCAGGTGTTGCTCCTGGTACTTGCGGTACTGGGCCTCGCCCTCGCGACGGAATACCGCGTCGGAGTCGCTGAGGTCGAACACCGCGCTCGACGCCACGCCGATCACCAGGCGATCGTCCACGTCATAGGCCATGGCTTGCTCCTTCTCCTTCGGCACACGAGAATGACAAGGCGATCATGATGCGGGCCTGCCTTGCAGGCGTGGCGCCCAGTCTTCGACCTGGTGCTGCTCCAGGCGCCGCTGCAAGGTCTTGCGCCAGGATGGCACCAAGGGCAGCGCGAGGCACTCGCGCAACAACTCGGGTTCCAGGCACTTGTCGAACAGCACCGCCGACAGCCGTGCGACGGACCAGTCGCCGTGGGGGCGCTCGACCAGTTGCAAGGCGTCGCCGGCCTCGACCGTGCCCTCCTCCAGCACCCGGTAATACCAGCCCGTGCGTCCGCTCTGCTGGACCTGCAAGGCCATCTGCGCCACGCCGAAGCGATCATTGAGCTTCCAGCAAGGCATACGCCCCTGGGAGATCTCCAGCAGGGCCGAGCCCACGCGGATACGGTCGCCCAGGCAGACGTCCGACTCACGCCAGCCGGTGCTGCTGAAGTTCTCGCCGAAGGCGCCGGGCTGGGCCAGCAGCGGATGCCCGCCCAGCGCCTCGGCCCACTGGGCGTAGTGTTCGCGCGGATAATGGTGGAGGGCCTTTTCCACCCCGCCGTGAACCCGCAGGTCGCCCTGCTCGTCTCCCTCCAGGCCCAGGAACGTCACCTTGAGCGGCCCTTGCCGGGGATGCTTGTCGATGCCGCTGTACGAACCGGGGCGGGTGAAAGGCCGGGCGCGACCGGTGAGCAGGCTGTCGAGGGTGAGGTAGGTCGGGGTCATGCGGGTTCTCGCGGTATCTCGCTGGAAAGACGAGCTTACCTGAGAGCCGGGGGCGATCGGAACGCTTCGTGCGTTGCGATCGCCGTGGCGGGCTTGCCCCGCGCCACCCGATGGTTAGACTGTGCACCCCGCCCCACCCGGCGTGGGAAGACCCAACAGATGCCGGAGCCTGCCCCGATGTTCATCCTGAGCCGCCCTGACGGCGTGCCCCCCGAGTCCTTCCAGAACCAGATCCGCCAACTGGTGATCGACCATGTCGGCGAGCTGAGCAGCGTTGCCATCAGCCCGGACAATCCGCTCTATCCGCTGTACCAGTACGGGGTCGGCCTGGAGGTCCACCAATACCTGCAGGCCATGGACGGCACCCGCGGCCTGGCGGTGGAACTGACCCTGGCCCTGGATGCCGAGGCTCCGCAGCGGCTGCTCGGCTTCGCCCTGTCGCTGCCCGCCCAGGACAACGACCAGGCCTGCACCCTGGCCTTCCTTGCCGTGGCCGCGAGCCATCGCCGCCAGGGGATCGCCCGGGCGCTGCTGGCCGACCTGCAATCACGTTATGCCTGCGTGGAGCTGAACGTCTTCGCCAGCCTGGTGCCCTGGTTCGAGACGATGGGCATGCAGGTGGTGGCCGCCAATGGACCGCAGGTGCTGATGAGCAGCACCGGCCAGGCCAGCGAAGCGCTGGTCGGCCGCCTGGACATCGCACCGATCTATCGCACCCTCGAGGTGCGGCAGATCCATGCCTACCTGCTCAAGCAGCATGGCCAGGCGGCGATGATCGAGGCGGAGCAACAGCGGGATGCACGCCTGGACGCGCTGGGGGAGCAGGCCCAGGACTGCGTCAGGCAGCGCAAGACGGTGCATTGAGTCGTCATTTTTCCTGCAGTACGGCCCTGCCCTTCACCGCCCGTGGCCCCATCCAGGCCCACACGATCAGGCCGGGAATCGGCGCGTAGACCACGAAGACGATCCACAGCATCTTGCGTTCGGCGCGTCGCTCGCTGCCGATGATGTGCCAGATGGCCAACATCTCCAGCAGGATGACGATGGCGGCGATGATGATCCAGATCGTTCCGATCTCCATGAGCGTTCTCCCGTGAGCATGTAATGCGTTGGGTAGCCACGGGCCGCGAGGGTTCAGTCGGATCCTGCGCCGAGGGTGCCTTGGGTTCTCAACCGTCGGCGGCGTCCGGCGTGATGACCAGCACGCTGCCTGGCAGCTTGTACAACACCCGCTCGACCGTGCTGCCGATGTACTTGGCCAGCCCGCGATGGTGGGTGCGGCCCATCAGCACGATGTCGATGCCATGGTTCTCCACGAACTGCCCCAGGACCTTGGCCGGGTCGCCGGTGATCATGTGGCGGTTCTCCAGGGCGATGCCGTTGCGCTCGGCCAGTTCGTCGAACGCTTCGCGCTGGGCCGTGTACAGCGTCTCGGAGAGGTTGGAGCTGAACAGGAAGGAACGCCGACCACTGTCGTCGGCCTCATCGTACAGCGCCCCCAGGTCATAGGCGTAGAGCAGGTCGAGCTGGGCGCCGCATTGCATGGCCAGCTTCGCCGCCTCGCCGACGATGCGTTCGTTGAAGCCTTCGTACTGCTGCGCCGGGCGCGACAGGTCGACCGCTGCCAGCACCCGCTGCGGCAAGGCATGGCGGCTCTGGCCGACGAAGTGCATGGGCACCTTGCACTCTCGCAGCAACTGGATGTCGAGGGGCGTGAACAAGGCCCGCATCAGGCGGGACTCGTGCTCGATGTCCTTGATCAGCATGGCGAAGGGGTGTTCGCGCAGGTGCACGAGAATCTCCTCCAGCGCATCCTCGACCCAGACCACCTCGGTGGTGACCGTCAGGCCATTGCGGCGCATCGGCGCAGCCTGGCTTTCCAGCCATTGCCGGTGCTGCTCGACATAGCCCTGGCGCAACGCCGCCAGGGCCTGGGGGTTGACCAGCCCGGCGGTGGCCAGGCCCTCCAGGTAGTCGAAGGCGACGATGTGCAGCGCCATGCCCTTGGCCTTGGCCAGGGCCACGGCCCGGTCGTAGGCCGAGGTACGCCGCATCAGCGGGGAGACGACGAGCATCAGGCGTTGTTGATCGGACATGGCACACCTCGCAGGCAAGGGAAGGATGCCCTGATCGTGCCTCTGTACGCGGGGGACCGCTTGACCTGCATCAAAGGTGTCGCTGCACGCCCACCTTCGCTCGCCCTTTCAGCCCTTCAGCGCCGCCTCGATCGCCGCGACATCGATCCGGGTCATGCCCATCATGGCGTCGAATGCCCGTTTGGCCGCGGCCCGGTCGGGGTTGTCGATGGCCTCGAGCAGGACCCTGGGGGTGATCTGCCATGACACGCCCCATTTGTCCTTGCACCAGCCACAGACGCTCTCCTGGCCGCCGTTGCCGACGATGGCGTCCCACAGGCGGTCGGTCTCGGCCTGGTCTTCGGTGCAGACCTGGAACGAGAACGCTTCGGTATGCTTGAACGCCGTCCCACCGTTGAGCCCTACGCAGGGGATGCCCATGACGCGGAACTCGACGGTGATCACATCGCCCGCCTTGCCCGACGGAAAGTCGCCTGGTGCATGGTGCACCGCCCCCACTGCGCTGTCGGGGAAGGTCTTGGCATAGAAGGTCGCCGCCTCCAGCGCGTCCTTTTCGTACCAGAGACAGAGGGTGTTCTTGCTGGTCATGGTCGTGCTCCGTGGACGGGTTGGAAAGGTTTCAGTCTAGCCCTCACGGTGGGTAGCGCATTGCAAGCCATCGGGAGCGCGATCAGGACAGGCTCACTCGCTCGCCCCGACCACCCCTGCCACCTTCTGCTGCTGGCTCCGGGTCGCCAGGCAGTAGTACAGCGGGCAGGTCACCAGCAACCCGAACAGCCACGACAGGTCCGCTCCTTCGACCAGATTCGAATAAGGCCCCACATACAACGACGTGTTGGCGAACGGCAGTTGCACCAGAATGCCGCAGGCATAGGCGACGATCGCGTGGTGGTTGAAACGCCCATAGATCCCACCATCGGCGCGGAAGATCGAGGCGATGTCGTACTGGCCTTTCTTGATCAGGTAGAAGTCGATCAGGTTGATCGACGCCCAGGGCACCAGCACCAGCAGCAACGCCAGGATCAGGCCGATGAACTGGCCGATGAAGTCCGCCGAGGCGTTCAACGCGACTACCCCGCAGCCGACCAGGATCACCGAGGCCAGGGCGACCCGCACCCTGACGCTCGGTGTCCAGTGGGCGACGAAGGTCTGGATCGCCGTGACGATCGACAGCACCGCGCCATACAGGTTGAGGGCGTTGTGGCTGATGATGTTGAGCAGGAACAGCACCATCAGGATCGGCCCCAGCCAACCGGTGGCCTGCTTCACGGCAGCCATGGCATCAGTGCCCTCAGGTACGCACAGCACCGCCACCGCACCGAAGCTGAAGCACAGGATGGTGCCCAGGGTCGCACCGAAGTAGGTGGCCCAGAATGGCTTGCCGATGCCGATCTCGCGCGGCAGGTAGCGTGAATAGTCGGAGGTGTACGGCGAGAAGCTGATCTGCCAGATGGTGCCCAAAGACACGGTGGCGATGAAGCCGGACAGGTTGAACGCGCCGCGGCTGAAGAAGTCGGCCGGCAGTTGCTGGGCGAACATCATGATGAAGCCGGCCAGCAGCGCCGAGCCCATGACCCAGGTGCCGATGCGGTTGAGGGCATGGATGAAGCGGTAGCCGATCACCCCGATGGCGGTGGCGCTCAGGGCACCGATGACGATGGCCGTGGGCATCGGCACGCTGGGGGCGATGCCGTGGATCGACTTGCCCGCCAGGACGATGTTGGAAATGAAGAAGCCGACGTAGATCAGCGCGGTGAAGAACACGATCAGCAAGGCGCCGTAGCGGCCGAACTGGCCACGGCTCTGGACCATCTGCGGAATGCCCAGCTGCGGTCCCTGCGCAGAGGCCAGGGCGATGACCACGCCACCCAGCAGATGACCCAGCACGATGGCGACCAGGCCCCACAGCAGGTTCAGGTGGAACACCTGGACCACCATGGCCCCCGTGACGATGGGCAGTGGCGCGATGTTGGTACTGAACCAGAGGGTGAACAGGTCGCGCGCCTTCCCATGGCGCTCGGCGGGTGGAACGTAATCGACCGTGTGGTTTTCGACAAACTGGTGTTGCGACGACGGTTGGGACATAGGTTTCAGCTCGAAAGGTCGTTTTTATCTTTGTAAGGAAACCGCTCGAGGCGGCCTCTCAGCTGCGCACCATATTATGGTATTCCAAAACTTTGACAACACTGAGCTGCGCTTTTTCAGTGCATCTGATCTGCCTCGCGCCCGGCCCGGCAGCGCCCGTAGATGGAGCCACGCCAAGGAATACGGGGCCTGTACCGTTCATCGCATGCACCAGGGGAGAAAAAATTCCGCTTGCAAAACAGGTATTACGGTATACCATCAGACACATCAACGATAACAACCGCGGACCACCGCAGCCCCTTCCGAGGAACACGCCATGATCGACGCAACCGTCTACAAGAACGTCCTGGGCTCCTTCCCGTCCGGCGTCACGGTCATCACCACCCTGGACGACGACGGCTCGATCGTCGGCCTCACCGCCAGCGCCTTCTCCTCCCTGTCCATGGACCCGCCGCTGGTGCTGTTCTGCCCCAACTACAGCTCCGACTCCTACCCTGTGCTGATCAAGCAGAAGCGCTTCGCCATCCACCTGCTCTCCGGCGAGCAGCAAGCCGAGGCCTATGCCTTCGCCAAGAAGGGCAAGGACAAGGCCGCCGGCATCCAGTGGACCCTGAGCGAACTCGGCAACCCGCTGCTGGCCAACGCCACGGCGATCATCGAGTGCGAGCTGTGGCGCGAATACGAAGGGGGCGATCACGCCATCATGGTCGGCAAGGTGCACAACCTGATCGTCCCTGAAGAGGCGCCGCGGCCGATGGTCTATTGCCGCGGCAAGATGGCCAGCCTGCCGGCCTTCGCCTGAAGTCACCTTATGACGGGTGCCCAGGCATCCGTCGAGACTCCTGACGCCTGTCCCGACAGGCGACACTTTCAAGCTCCGAGGAAAGCCCCATGAAATTTTCGTTGTTCGTGCACATGGAACGTTGGGATGAACAGGTCAGCCACCGCCAGTTGTTCGAAGACCTGACCGAACTGACCCTGATGGCCGAGCGCGGCGGTTTCAGCACCGTATGGATCGGCGAACACCACGCCATGGAATACACCATCTCGCCCAGCCCGATGCCGCTGCTGGCGTACCTGGCCGCGCGCACCGAGACGATCCGCCTGGGTGCCGGCACCATCATCGCGCCGTTCTGGAACCCGATCCGCGTGGCGGGCGAATGCGCCCTGCTCGACGTGATCAGCAACGGCCGCATGGAAGTGGGCCTGGCCCGTGGCGCCTACCAGTTCGAGTTCGACCGCATGGCGGGCGGCATGCCGGCCACCGACGGCGGCAAGGCCCTGCGTGAGATGGTCCCGGTGGTACGCAAGCTGTGGCAAGGCGACTACGCCCATGAAGGCGAGGTCTACAAGTTCCCGACCTCCACCAGCGTGCCCAAGCCGGTGCAGAAAAGCCTGCCACCGATGTGGATCGCCGCGCGCGACCCGGATTCGCACAACTTTGCGGTGAAGAACGGCTGCAACGTCATGGTCACCCCGCTGATGAAGGGTGACGAGGAAGTCCTGGACCTGAAGAACAAGTTCCAGGCTGCCCTGGACAACAACCCCGACGTGCCGCGCCCGCAATTGATGGTGCTGCGCCACACCCACGTGCACAGCCCGTCCGAGCCGGAAGGCTGGAGGGTCGGTGCCGAAGCCATCTCGCGCTTCTACCGCACCTTCGATGCCTGGTTCGGCAACAAGACCACGCCGGTCAACGGCTTCCTGGAGCCCAGCCCGGAGTCGAAGTTCGCCGAGGTGCCGGCGTTCGAGCTGGAGAACATCCGCAAGAACACCATGATCGGCACCCCGGAAGCGATCATCGCGCGCATCAAGTACTACCAGGAACTCGGCGTCGACGAGTTCAGCTTCTGGTGCGACAACAGCCTGCCGCATGCCGAGAAGAAGAAGTCGCTGGAGCTGTTCATCAAGGAAGTGGTGCCGGCGTTCGCCTGACACCCCTCACCAGCAATAGCGCGGGACCAGCCCGCTCCTGGGGCCCCGTGGCTCTCGGGAGCGGGCGTTTTTTTAGCGGCAAGCTGCAAGTAAAAGCGGTACGCGCCGTCCCCCCGAAATCGCAAGTAGCGAGCGCGAAGGTTCAGCCGACGCGCTTCGCTTGCAGCTTGCGACTTGTAGCGTGCAGCCGCCCTAGAGAAATTTTCGTCCCGCCTCTTGCGCTATCGATATTATGGTATACCATCAGACAACAAGACCTGATAACCCTCCACAGGAGCCGCTCATGAGTTTCGAAATCCGCAAGATCGTCACCTACTCCGAAGAGACCCGCATCGAAGGCGGCAAGGCTACCGACAAGCCGGTGACCATGGTCGGCCTGGCCGTGGTGATCAAGAACCCGTGGGCCGGTCGCGGTTTCGTCGAAGACCTCAAGCCCGAAATCCGTGCCAACTGCTCCGAGCTGGGCGCGCTGATGGTCGAGCGCCTGTGCGCGGCGATCGGCGGTGCCGACAAGATCGAAGCCTATGGCAAGGCCGCCGTGGTCGGCGCTGACGGCGAGATCGAGCACGCTTCCGCGGTGATCCATACCCTGCGCTTCGGCAACCACTACCGCGAAGCGGTCCAGGCCAAGAGCTACCTGAGCTTCACCAACAAGCGCGGCGGCCCGGGCACCTCGATCCAGATCCCGATGATGCAGAAGGACGACGAAGGCCTGCGCTCGCACTACATCACCCTGGAGATGCAGATCGAAGACGCCCCCCGCGCCGACGAGATCGTCGTGGTCCTGGGCGCCTCCGATGGCGGCCGCCTGCACCCGCGCATCGGTAACCGCTACATCGACCTGGAAGAACTGGCGGCCGAGAAAGCCAACGCTCAATAACAACAACCAGACGGGCCGGGGCGTTGCGTGCAAGCACTGCCGCCACGCCCGACCTCGAGGAGCGCCCTCCATGATTCAGCCTGTTGCTGAACGTACACCGGCCGGGACCAGTTACCTGAGCCTCGGCCAGGGCCAGCCTGTGGTACTGATCCACGGCGTGGGCCTGAACAAGGAAATGTGGGGCGGGCAGTTCGTCGGCCTGGCCGGCGACTACCGCGTCATCGCCTACGACATGCTCGGCCACGGCCAGAGCCCACGACCCGCTGCCGACACCGACCTGCAAGGCTATGCCGCGCAACTGACCGAGCTGCTCGACCACCTGCAGATCCCGCAGGCCACGGTGATCGGCTTCTCCATGGGTGGCCTGGTCGCGCGCGCCTTCGCCCTGCACCATCCACAGCGCCTGGCGGCGCTGGTGGTGCTCAACAGCGTGTTCAACCGCAGCCCCGAGCAGAGCGCCGGGGTCATCGCGCGCGCCGCCCAAGCCGCCGAACACGGCCCCGACGCCAATGCCGAAGCGGCCCTGGCACGCTGGTTCAGCCGCGAGTACCAGGCGGCCAACCCGGCGCAGGTCGCGGCCATCCGCCAGACCCTGGCCAGCAACGACCCGCAGGGCTACCTGACCACCTACAAGCTGTTCGCCACCCAGGACATGTACCGCGCCGATGACCTCGGCAGCATCCAGGTGCCGACCCTGATCGCCACCGGCGAGCACGACCTGGGGTCGACCCCGGACATGACCCGCCAGCTGGCCGCGCGCATCCCGGGCGCTCGCAGCGTGGTCCTGGCCGAACAACGGCATATGATGCCGGTGGAAGCGCCGCGTGAAGTCAACAAGATGCTGCTGGACTTCCTCAAGCACGCCCACACCCTCACCGAATCCGCCAAGGGGATTGTTGCATGACCCTCGTTCGTTTCCAGATGTGCATCGACGGCCAATGGCGCGATGCCCAGAGCGGCAAGACCTTCGACAGCCTCGACCCGGCCACCGCCAAGGCCTGGGCGCAACTGCCCGACGCCGATGAAGCCGATGTGGAGCTGGCCGTGCAAGCCGCCCAGCGCGCCTTCGAGAGCAAGGCCTGGCGCGGCCTGACCGCCACCGCGCGGGGCAAGCTGCTGCGCCGCCTGGGCGACCTGATCGCCGAGAACAAGGAACATCTGGCCCAGCTGGAAAGCCGCGACAACGGCAAACTGATCCGCGAGACCCGCGGCCAGGTCGGCTACCTGCCGGAGTTCTTCCACTACACCGCGGGCCTGGCCGACAAGCTCGAGGGCGGCACCCTGCCCCTGGACAAGCCGGACCTGTTCGCCTACACCGTGCACGAGCCGATCGGCGTGGTGGCCGGGATCATCCCCTGGAACAGCCCGCTGTACCTGACCGCGATCAAGCTGGCCCCGGCGCTCGCCGCCGGCAACACCATCGTGCTCAAGCCGTCCGAACACGCCTCGGCGACCATCCTCGAGCTGGCCCGCCTGGCCCTCGAGGCCGGCTTCCCGGCCGGCGTGGTCAATGTGGTCACCGGCTTCGGCCCAAGCACCGGCGCGGCGCTGACCCGCCATCCGCTGGTGCGCAAGATCGCCTTCACCGGTGGCGCCGCCACCGCCCGCCACGTGGTGCGCAGCAGCGCCGAGAACTTCGCCAAGCTGTCGCTGGAACTGGGCGGCAAGTCGCCGAACATCATCTTCGCCGACGCCGACCTGGACAGCGCCGTCAACGGCGCGGTGGCCGGCATCTATGCCGCCTCCGGGCAGAGCTGCGTGGCCGGCTCGCGCCTGTTGGTGCAGGACGAGATCTTCGACACCTTCGTCGAGCGCCTGGTCGAGCGCGCCAAGCGCATCCGCATCGGCAACCCGCAGGACGACGCCAGCGAAATGGGCCCGATGGCCACCGCCCAGCAACTGGCCGTGGTCGAGGGCCTGGTCGCCGCGGCCCAGGCCGAAGGCGCCAAGCTGCGCCTGGGCGGCAAGCGTGCCGAGGTCGAGGGCGACGGCTGGTTCTACGAGCCGACCCTGTTCGAGTGCGACAGCAACTCGATGAAGATCATGCAGGAAGAAGTGTTCGGCCCGGTGGCGGCAGTGATCCGCTTCAAGACCGAGGATGAGGCGCTGGCCATCGCCAACGACTCGCAGTTCGGCCTGGCTGCCGGCATCTGGACCCGCGACCTGGGCCGCGCCCACCGCCTGGCCCGCGACGTGCGCTCGGGGATCATCTGGGTCAACACCTACCGCGCGGTCTCGGCCATGGCGCCGATCGGCGGTTTCAAGAACAGCGGCTACGGCCGCGAGAGCGGCATCGATTCGGTGCTGGCCTATACCGAGCTGAAGACGGTGTGGATCAACCTGTCCACGGCGCCCATGCCCGACCCGTTCGTGATGCGTTGATCGAGGTAGCACAAGATGATCGAACCCGGCATCTACAAAGACGTGATGGGCTCCTTCCCGTCCGGCGTCACGGTGGTCACCACCCTGGACGCCGACGGCGCCATCGTCGGTATCACCGCCAGCGCCTTCAGCGCGCTGTCGATCGACCCGGCACTGGTGCTGTTCTGCCCCAACTACGCCTCCGACACCTACCCGATCCTGCGCGACAGCAAGCAGTTCGCCATCCATTTGCTGTCCGCCGACCAGACCGCTGAGGCCTACGCCTTCGCCGGTAAAGGCAAGGACAAGGCCAAGGGCATCGACTGGCACTTGAGCGAGCTGGGCAACCCACTGCTGGCCAAGGCCACGGCGATCATCGAGTGCGAGCTGTGGCGCGAGTACGACGGCGGCGACCACGCGATCATCGTCGGCCAGGTGAAGAACCTGATCCTGCCGCAGGAGCCGGTGACACCGATGGTCTACCACAAGGGCAAGCTCGGCGCCCTGCCCTCGCTGGGCTGAGCCGGGGCTGCACAGCAGCCCCATTGTTTCCGGGAGGGCCGCACTGTCCCCCTCACCTTCGGTTGCGGCCCCCCTTTTTTCAACCATGCAGGAACACGGCACATGAGCAACGAGAAGTACGAAAAAGGCCTGGCGATCCGCACCCAGGTGCTGGGCGAGGACTACGTCAACCGCTCGATCCAGAACGCCGACGACTTGACCCAGCCCTTGCAGGAACTGGTCACCGAATACTGCTGGGGCCATGTCTGGGGCCGCGACGGCTTGTCGCTCAAAGAGCGCAGCATGATAAACTTGGCCATGATTTCCGCGCTCAACCGGCCCCACGAGCTCAAGCTGCACATCCGCGGCGCCTTGCGTAATGGCCTGAGCCGTGAACAGATTCGCGAGATCCTGCTCCAGGTCGGCATTTATTGCGGCGTGCCCGCGGCGGTGGACAGCTTCCGCCTGGCCCGCGAAGCGTTCGCAGAAGCCGATGCGGAGCCAACCCGTTAACAGCGGGCTGTTCGAACCCCTGCATGGAGCGCCCCAGGTTCGTGGTGCTCCAGCGGTTGCGGCCGGGCAGCCTCATTCAGAGCGCACTCGATGAAACGCCAGCCCCTCGACGACAGCTTCAAGGTCAACCGCAACCCCGTTACCCTGCGCGAAATCGTGCTCGACAAACTGCGCGGGGCGATCATGAACTTCCACCTGCTGCCCGGCGATCGCCTGGTCGAACGCGACCTCTGCGACCGCCTCGGCGTGAGCCGCACCTCGGTGCGCGAGGCCCTGCGCCACCTGGAGTCCGAAGGCCTGGTGGAGTTCGCCGACGCCAAGGGCCCACGGGTGGCGATCATCACCCTGGAAGACGCCCGCGACATCTACGAGCTGCGCTGCGTGCTCGAAGGCCTGATCGTCCAGCTGTTCACCCTCAACGCCAAGGCCAAGGACATCCGCGCCCTGGAGCGCGCCCTGGAAGTGAACCGCGAGGCCCTCGAGGAAGGCGAGCTGCAGCAGGTGCTCGACTCGGTGCAAGGCTTCTACGACGTGCTCCTGGAAGGCTCGGGCAACAAGGTCGCCGCCACCCAGCTGCGCCAGTTGCAAGCGCGCATCAGCTACCTGCGCGCCACCTCGGTGTCCCAGGAGAACCGCCGTGGCGCCAGCAACCGCGAGATGGAGAAGATCGTCGAGGCGATCAAGAGCGGCGACCCACAGGCCGCCCACCAGGCCTCGGTCGACCATGTGCGCGCCGCCGCCAAGGTGGCCCTGGACTACCTGCGCCAGAAGCAGGACGACAACAGCACGGTGCGTGCGATCGTCGAGCCGCTGGTCCTCAAAGACCCTCGCATAGGCCGCTGACCATGCCCAACGCCCCGCGCTATTGCCCGCACTGCACCACGGAACTGGCCCGGGGCGTTCCCAACGGCGACACCCACGAACGCCTGCATTGCACGGGGTGCGGCTACGTCCACTACATCAACCCGAAGATCATCGCCGGCTGCATCATCGAGCGCGACGGCAAGTACCTGTTGTGCCAGCGAGCCATCCCCCCGCGCCCCGGCACCTGGACCCTCCCCGCAGGCTTCATGGAGGCCGGCGAGACCACCGAGCAGGCAGCCCTGCGCGAGGTCTGGGAGGAAAGCGGCGTGCAGGCCGAGATCGTCTCGCCCTACTCCATCTTCAGCGTGCCAAGGATCAGCGAGGTGTACATCATCTTCCGCGCCATCGCCACGCAGGAGACCGGCCAGCACGGCCCCGAGACCCTGGCCTACCGCTTCTTCGGGCCCGACGAGATCCCCTGGGACGAGATCTACTACCCCGCCATCCGGCAGATCCTCGAGCGCTACATCCTCGAGCGCCAGGCCGGGGTATATGGCATCTACATGGGCAACGACGATACCGGCAAGGTGCACTTCATTCGCTGACTCGCCAGTCGTGGTGGCCCCATCGCCGGCAAGCCGGCTCCCCATGGTCCCTGCAAACCGTATCATTTTGGGGTCGACTCACACCTTGTGGGGCTTGCCAGCGATGGTCTGCAAGGCCGCCCCAAAAATGACAAAGCGCCGCTCAACTGACTGGCACTGCGCCACAGCCTGCATAAAATCTCTCGCCAACCGCCGCTTGCGGGTGCACCCTATTGATCCCCATGCAAAGGAGCGGCAGCGCACATGGCGAAATGGCTAGAAGGCGGTGGGCTCATGGCCGAACGCATCCGCCACCACGACTGGGCAGCCACGCCCCTGGGGGCGCTGGACACCTGGCCACATGTGCTGCAGACCTCGGTGGCCCTGTGCCTGACCTCGCGCTTCCCCCAGGCCGTGCTCTGGGGCCAGGAACTGATCACCCTGCACAACGACGCCTTCTCCGAGATCCTCGGTGAAAAACCGTCCGCCCTCGGTCGCCCGTTCAGCGACGTGTGGCAGGAAGCCTGGAGCGAGATCAGCCACATGGCGCAACTGGCCCTGGCCGGCCAAGCCGTGTACATCCAGGACTTTCCCCTGGTCATCGATCGCCGCGGCGGCCCCGAGCAAGCCTATTTCACCTTCTGCTACAGCCCTATCCGCGACCTGGACGGCAAGGTCGTGGGCATGCTCGACACGGTGACCGAAACCACCACCAGCGTGGTGAGCAACCAGCGCCTGCACTTTCTCGACAGCCTGGGCCGGGCTGTGGCCCACGTCACCGACCCTGAGCGGATCATGGCCGTCACCACATGCATGCTCGGCGAGCACCTGCAGCTGTCCAGCTGCGCCTATGCTGTGGTGGACCCCGACGAGGACGGTGTCACCGTCTGCGGCGACTGGGTGGCGCCAGGCCAGCCGCGCCTGGTCGGCCGGTATCGCATCTCCGACTTCGGCGAACAGGTGGTCAACCGCCTGCGCGCCGGCCAGGCCCTGGTGATCGACGACACCTTTCGGCAGTTGCCCGCCGCGGATGCGGCGGCGTTCAAGGCCCTGGATATCACCGCCAGCATCTGCATGCCCTTGATCAAGGACGGCCGCCTGACCGCCTTGATGTCCATTCACGACAAGCTCGCGCGCACCTGGACCCACTACGAGCGATCCTTGATCGGGCAGGTTACCGAACGCTGCTGGGCCCATATCCAGCGGGCCCAGGCCCATGCCAAGATGCGCGAGGCGGCAGCGGCACTGGAAGCGCTCAACGCCACCCTGGAGCAACGGGTACAGGAGCGCACCCTGCAGTTGCTGCACACCGAGGCGGTGCTGCGCCAGGCCCAGAAACTCGAAGCCATCGGCCAGCTGACCGGTGGCGTGGCCCACGACTTCAACAACCTACTGACCATCATCCGCTCGTCCCTGCACTTCCTGCAGCGCCCAGACCTCGACGAAACACGCCGCCAGCGCTACCTCAGGACCATGGCCGAAACGGTCGATCGTGGCGCCAAGCTGACCGGCCAACTGCTGGCCTTCGCCCGCCGCCAGACCCTCAGCCCCCAGGTGTTCGAGGCCGGCCCCCGGCTGGAAGCCATGAGCGAGATGCTCGCCACCGCCACCGGCGCGCGGATCAAGGTGATCCTCGAACTGCCCGACGCGCCCTGCCATATCCGCGCCGACCTCGCCCAACTGGAAACCGCGATCATCAACCTGATGATCAACGGTCGCGACGCCATGGCCGGCGAAGGCACTTTGCGTCTGCGCCTGTCGCCGGACCAAACCATGCCCAGCCTGCATGGGCAACCTGCACAACCTGGGCCGTTCGCGGCCATCTCGGTGATCGACAGCGGTGTCGGCATCGCTCCGGAGCTGCTCGAGCGTATCTTCGATCCATTCTTCACCACCAAGGCCGCAGGCCAGGGCACAGGCCTTGGGCTGTCGCAGGTCTTCGGCTTCGTCAAGCAATCCGGCGGCGACATACAGGTCGCCAGCGTGCCGGGCCAGGGCACCACCTTCACCCTCTACCTGCCGCAGGTGACGCAGCTCCAGGACGAACACACCACCCCCGAAACCTGCGTCACGCTCCATGGCAACGACGGCCGGCGGCGCATCCTGGTGGTGGAGGACAACCCGGATGTCGGCAGTTTCACCGCGCAGATCCTCAAGGACCATGGCTACCAGATCAGTTGGGCGACCTCGGCCGAGGACGCCCTGGAGCAGTTGAACGGTACGCAGGGCAGCTTCGATGCGGTGTTTTCCGATGTGGTGATGCCGGGCATGGGCGGCCTGGCACTGGCCCGGGAGCTGCGACAGCGCCACCCGCATTTGCCGGTGATCCTCACCTCCGGCTACAGCGACGCCATCGCCGAAGGCGGCCACCAGGGCTTCGACTTCCTCGCCAAGCCCTACTCCGCCGAGCAGGTGTGCCAACTGCTCGGCAAGGTGCTCGGCGCCTCCTGAACGATACGGCGCCCCGGTAAAGCTGCTCCCGTAGGCATTACGCGGCTCATCTGCTGCGCACCTTGAACATCCGCTCGTCATAGACGAAGTCGAACACCTCCCGCACCCGGACCTCGCCGATCG
The DNA here is from genome assembly GCF_024127895.1 of Pseudomonas guariconensis. Lineage (GTDB taxonomy): Bacteria > Pseudomonadota > Gammaproteobacteria > Pseudomonadales > Pseudomonadaceae > Aquipseudomonas > Aquipseudomonas guariconensis_B. The sequence continues at coordinate 97,340 of NZ_JAMYBK010000018.1, forward strand.
CCGGGTGCAGCGGGTTGACCACCAGGTTGCGCTCCAGTTGCAGCACCACCGAGGGCACGATCAGGCCCAGGTGACTGCGCGCCTGGAGCCAGCGGGTGCCATAGGCCATGCTCGGGCTATCGACCGGCAGCGCATCCCAGCCCGCGGGCAGCTCGGCAGGCCCGGGCTCGAGATAGAGGGCGGGATCGTCGGGCAACTCGAAGCAGGTGATCTTGAGTGGAAACTGCGGGCGCCCGGACGCATGGACGAAGGTCTCCAGGCTGCAGATGGCCGGGGTCAGGCCCATGTACAGCGCGGGGACGTCGACGTGGTTCCAGCGCCCTCCCACGATGGCCGCGCCCCGACCGCTGAGGTCGTCCGCCCGCGACGCCTTGGCCACGCGCCAGGCCAGCATCAGGCGACGCCGCCCCACTCCAGGGCATTGAGCACCCGGCGCACCTGCTTGGCGCCGATCCCGGTCTCGCACAGCATGACCGGCGCAGTGCCGCCCAGGGCATCGTTGGGCCGGGACATCCAGGCGATGGCATCGGCCTCGCTCTCGAACACCGCCACCGCCTGGTGGGTGATCTCGGCGATCCGGTCCAGGCGCTCAGAGGCCACCGCATCGAGTGGCTGGTTATCGCGCACGCGGCGCTCGAGCGTGGAAATCGACGCATTGAACAGCTCGGCCAGTTGCTTCTCCGGCAAGCTGAACAGGCGCTTGACCTCCTGGTAGAGCCTGGCGGGCAAGCCGTCGCGGATCTGCACCAGGCGCTCTGCCTCGGTGAGCTGGTCATGGGCCTTGGAGTAGCCCCAGAACACACCGCTGGCCTCGCGGGCTTCGACGGTTGCCTTGCGCCCGCCCTCGATCGCGACATAACGCCCGTCAGCGCCTCGCCTGGCGGGCGCGGAGCGGCGGACACGTGGTTTTTCTGTCGTCTCGGCCATGGATAACCTCATTTGACGGGATATCTACATCAAATGAAGGATACACCGTCCGACAGGGCCTTGCACCCGCCCGTTTCCAACCGTTTGCCGGCCTTAGTTTTTTTAACGCTTATGGGTACATATTTACTAATTTATCGATCCTCCCGCACCCCGCATGATCGCGCCAACAAGAACGCGTCGCCCCTTGCCGGCACGCACCCGGGCACGCCCGCGCGCCCCTCCTTGCCTTGGAGTCCGTCATGACCAGTGCAGCCACATCGGCACCCCTCATAGAAAAACACACGATCGGCTACGTGCCCCCGCAGGACCGCCATGGAAAGGTAGGGGATCTGTTCACCCTCTGGTTCGGCGGCAACATCGCGCCTCTACCCATCGTCACCGGCGCGCTGGGCGTGCAGTTGTTCAACCTGAACCTCGTCTGGGGCATCGTCGCCATCCTGGTCGGCCACCTGGTCGGCGGCGTGCTGATGGCGCTGCACTCGGCCCAGGGCCCGCAGATGGGCATCCCGCAGATGATCCAGAGCCGCGCCCAGTTCGGCTCCCTCGGCGCGCTGCTGGTGGTGGTGATCGCCGGGGTGATGTACATCGGCTTCTTCGCCTCCAACATCGTCCTGGCCGGCAAGTCCCTGCATGGGGTGGTCGAGGCCGTGCCGGTGCCGGTGGGCATCGTCATCGGTGCCCTGGGCTCGGGGATCATCGGCATCATCGGCTACCGCTTCATCCACGTGCTCAACCGCATCGGCACTTGGGTGCTGGGCATCGGCATCGTGGTCGGCTTCGGCTACATCTTCAGCCACATCCAGAGCGACGACTTCCTCACCCGCGGTGGCTTCAACATCTCCGGCTGGCTGGCCACGGTGTCCCTGGCGGCCCTCTGGCAGATCGCCTTCGCCCCGTACGTGTCGGACTATTCGCGCTACCTGCCGGCCGACGTGAAGGTGTCGTCGACCTTCTGGACCACCTACCTGGGTTCGGCCCTGGGCTCGAGCCTGTCGTTCGTGTTCGGTGCGGTGGCGGTGCTGGCGATCCCCGCGGGCATGGACACCATGGACGCGGTCAAACTCGCCACCGGTGCCATCGGCCCGCTGATGCTGGTGCTGTTCCTGCTCAGCGTGATCAGCCACAACGCCCTCAACCTGTATGGCGCGGTGCTGTCGATCATCACCCTGGTGCAGACCTTCGCCTACCGCTGGATCCCCACCGCCAAGAGCCGTGCGGTGCTGTCGCTGATCGTCCTGGCGGCCTGCTGCGTGGTGGCGGTGTTCGCCTCGGCGGACTTCATCGGCCACTTCGTCGACATGGTCCTGGTGCTGCTGGTGGTGCTGGTACCGTGGACGGCGATCAACCTGATCGACTTCTATGCGATCCACAAGGGCGACTACGACATCCAGTCGATCTTCAAGGTCGATGGCGGTATCTACGGGCGCTACAACCCGCAGGCCCTGATCGCCTATGCCGTGGGTATCGCGGTGCAGATCCCGTTCATGAACACGCCGCTGTACGTAGGCCCGGTGTCCGCGCACATCAACGGTGCCGACCTGTCGTGGCTGGTGGGGCTGGCAGTGACTTCGCCGCTGTACTGGTGGCTGGCGACCCGCGACAGTGCCTATCGTCGTCGGCAGATGAGTGCCAAGCTCGCCGCGGGGGCTTGACGCCGCCGCTACGCAATTCAATCAGTTAGGCGTATTGGGGCTGCTTTGCAGCCCCAATGGCCGCTGAACGTATCGACTGACAGAGCCTTGGGACGCCTCCCACAGAGACAACCGATTCACCTGATGGAAATGAGCCGTGTCCATCGCCAGCATGCCCGCTCCCCCGGATAAGGAGTTCCCATGCATACGAATCCATTGGTTGAATCCGCCGCCTTCCTGCGCAAGCACCGCAAACTCGTCACCAGCATCGCTCTCCCGGCACTCGCCCTTGGCGCCCTCGCAATACTTTTCGACAAGGTGTTCTTCTACAACGAGGCAGGTCAGATGACCCACGTGCGCACCATTTTCGGCGAAGAGAAAGTGGTCGAGGACGTCGGCTATGCGACCAAATGGTTTGGCCGCAGCACCGTCTGGCGCCGTACCATCGGCGTCCAGTCGGCCTTGCAGGTGGACCAGCAGGAGGACACCCCTCGTGGGCAACCTGCGGTGGTCCTGCAGAACCTGCCCATCGTCTTCCTGGGGAATGTCGACGCAAAGGCCGAATTCAGCACCCAGTTTCGCCTGCCCTCGGGGGAAGCGTTCCTGAAGATCGCCCAGGAATACCGGACGCCGGACAATTTCCTCCAGCGGGCATTGCTGCCAGCGGTCAAGGAAACCCTCCAGGCCACGGCCTCGCTGATGAGCGCCGACGACTACTACGCAGGCAACCGCAGCCACTTCGGTGCCGAATTCGAGAACCAGCTGCGCAATGGCCTGTACCTGACCAGCCGCAAGGAAGTGCGCGTCAAACGTGACAACTTCCCGGCACAGACCGCCATTCTCCAGGCCGGCACCGACCAGGGCAGTTTCGGTGACAACTCCTCGACCCGCTTCATCATCGAGAAGAAGCTCGACAAGGATGGTCAGGAGCTGCGCAAGCAACAGCAGTTTCGCCTGTTCGGTGTCGAGGTCGTCGATGCGCGGGTGACGCATATCGACCCCAACCCGCAGTACCAGCAACGGATGGTACGGGTGCAGCAGGCACGGCGGAGCTGGCGGTGGCCCGGCAGAACCGCCTCAAGGAGGAAGAAGAGAAGGAGCTGGTCTCCGCCCGCGGCGCCAAGGACGTCGAAGCCAAGCGCCAGGAAAGCCTGCGTCAGCAGATCGAACGCACCACCGAAGCCGAAACGGAGAAGCAGCTCACGCTGATCAATGCCGAACGGGAGCACCGGCGTGCCGAGATCGACAAGCAAACCGCCGAACTGCTGCGGGACAAGGCCAGGGTCAATGCCGAAGCGACCAAGATCACGGCCGACGCCGAGGCCTACGCCCGTGAGGCATCGCTCAAGGCCGACGGCGCCCTGCAAACCAAGCTCGACGCACTGGTGCAGATCAACCGTGCCTGGGCCGATGCCGCAGCTCGGGCCCCGGTGCCAGGTGTAATGATGGGCAGCGCAGAGGGTGGTATCGGGCGTCAGGATGAAATGAACAAACTCATGAGCGTGCTGGCCACCAAAGCGGCCAGGGACCTGGCACTGGACCTCAAGGCGCCCTGAGCCCCACCCAGGTTCCTGTTCGATTGCATCCTGCAGCCTGAGCCTGCGTTCAGGGCGCAGCGCCCTCGACAATGATCACCTCGGCCCTGGCCGCTCCCTGTCGAAACTGGCACGCCTCCTGGTACGCCGGCGAGCGATAGCACGCCAGCGCCTGCTCGTACGACTCGAACTCGATCACCACGCTACGCTGGGGAGTAGGCCGCCCTTCCATCGCCTCGCTGCGTCCGCCACGGGCCAGGAAGCGGCCACCGAACGCGGCGAAGGCCCCCGGGGCGCGCTGGGTGTATTGCTGGTACTGCTCTGGGTCGGTGACGTCCACATGGGCGATCCAGTAGGCCTTCATCCGTCGCTCTCCTCTACAGGGATATTTGTGTATGATGGTATACCATAAACACCACCCTACCACAGCGAGTGTGCAGCATGGCTTTCAACAGCATCGAAGAACTCCTCGAGGATTATCGGCAAGGCAAGATGGTCCTGCTGGTGGACGACGAGGACCGTGAGAACGAGGGCGACCTGCTGATCGCCGCCGAGCGCTGTGACGCCCAGGCCATCAACTTCATGGCCCGCGAGGCGCGTGGGCTGATCTGCCTGACCCTGACCGACGAGCACTGCCAACGCCTGGGCCTGGAGCAGATGGTGCCGAGCAACGGCAGCGCCTTCAGCACTGCCTTCACCGTCTCCATCGAGGCTGCCACGGGCGTCACCACCGGGATCTCCGCCGCCGACCGGGCGCGCACCGTGGCCGCCGCCATGGCCCCCCACGCCCGCCCCGAAGACCTGGTCCAGCCCGGCCACATCTTCCCCTTGCGCGCCCGCGAAGGCGGCGTGCTGACCCGCGCCGGCCACACCGAGGCCGGCTGCGACCTGGCGCGCCTGGCCGGTTTCAGCCCGGCCTCGGTGATCGTCGAGGTGCTCAACGACGACGGCACCATGGCCCGCCGTCCGGACCTGGAACTGTTCGCCGAGCGCCACGGCATCAAGATCGGTACCATCGCCGACCTGATCCACTACCGCCTGAGCACCGAGCAGACCATCAAGCGCATCGGCGAGCGCGAGCTGCCGACCGTGCACGGCACCTTCCGCCTGGTGACCTACGAGGACCGTATCGAAGGCGGCGTGCACATGGCCATGGTGATGGGCGACATCCGCCGCGACCTGCCGACCCTGGTGCGGGTGCATGTGATCGATCCGCTGCGCGACCTGGTCGGCGCCGAGTATGCCGGCCCGGCCAACTGGACACTGTGGGCGGCGCTGGAGAAGGTTGCCGAGGAAGGTGCCGGCGTGGTCGTGATCCTCGCCAACCACGAATCCTCCCAGGCCCTGCTCGAGCGCGTGCCGCAACTGACCCAGCCGGTGCGTCCGTACCAGAGGGGCCAATCGAAGGTGTATTCGGAAGTCGGCACCGGCGCCCAGATCCTCCAGGACCTGGGCGTGGGCAAGCTGCGCCACCTTGGCCCGCCGCTCAAGTATGCGGGGTTGGCAGGGTATGAGTTGGAGGTGGTGCAGAGCATTCCGTTCGAGGGCTGCTGATTTTCGCGGTATCTGTGTGGGCCTCATCGCGAGTGAGGCCCCAGATTGAGCATGCGAGGTAGCGACCGAATCACACAGCTTGTAAAACAATGTCCTCCACACCCGAAATAGCAGTGGTTAACATTAAGTTCCCTTGGCCTCCCTATTTCCTGCATGGCAACTTCATCGGAGCCACCCAGTTGCGCCTTCCCTGACGAGAAAGGCCCATACTGCGAACTATCCCCCCCAGCAGAGCGCTCCGCACGGCCTCTGACCAGCCGCCCCATCACGCCAGCTTTCCTGTTTCGATCCCGCCTCGGTGGCGTGCTGCGCCTACCGCACGTGCGCTTTGGCTGCCCGTACCGACAGAAAACGAGTGCATGGAACTTGCCTCGGTGGTGTACGTAGGAGAACAGCAATGGAATTTTTCATACTGGCTTTGCTGATCGTCCTCAATGGCCTGTTTGCCATGTCGGAGATCGCCCTGGTGGCAGCGAGGAAAGCACGGTTGATGAGGCTGGTGGCCGAAGGGGACTCATCAGCCGCGGTAGCCCTCAAGCTTGGCGAGGACCCGACCCGGTTTCTCTCGACCGTGCAGATTGGCATCACCTCCATTGGCATCCTCAACGGTATCGTCGGTGAAGCTGTATTGGCCGCCCCTTTGGCCGAATGGCTGCAAACCCTGGGTGTGCCGAGCGCTACAGCAAGCCTCGGAGCCACGGCAGGTGTGGTGATCGTGATCACCTACGTCTCCATCGTGATCGGTGAACTGGTGCCCAAGCGCATCGGGCAAATCAATCCAGAGGGCATTGCCCGCTTGGTCGCGCGGCCGATGGTGACCCTCGCTTTCCTGACGCGTCCTTTCGTGGCCGTGCTGTCCTGGTCGACCCAGGCCATTCTGCGCATCATGGGCGTGCGTCCGCTCGACAATCCGAGCGTCACCGAGGAAGAAATCCAGGCAATGCTCGAAGAAGGCTCCGAGGCTGGAGTGATCGAACACCATCAGCACCGAATGGTACGCAATGTGTTCCGCCTGGACGACCGCCGACTCGGCTCGTTGATGATCCCGCGTTCAGACCTGGTTTATGTCGACATTCGCAGGCCCCCGGAAGAGAACGTCCAGGTGATGATCGAGTCCGAGCACTCTCGTTTTCCGGTCTGCGACGGTGGCCTGGACAACCTGCTCGGCCTGATTCATGCCAAGCAGGCCTTTGCTTGCCTGGCCAAGGGCGAGCAGCCTAACTTCACCGACCAACTCCCTCCCTGCGTGTTCGTGCCTGAAACCCTCACCGGCATGGAGCTGCTGGAGCAATTTCGTGCCAATGGCATGCACATGGCGTTCGTGATCGACGAATATGGTGAGTTGCAAGGCATCGTCACGCTGCAGGATGTACTGGAAGCCGTAACCGGCGAGTTCACCCCTGACGATGAAAACGATGCTTGGGCCGTCCAGCGGCACGATGGCTCCTGGCTGCTCGATGGCGCCATCCCGATCCTGGAGATGAAGGATCGCCTGGCATTCAAGACAATGCCCGAGGAAAACAGGGGCCGCTACCACACCCTGTCCGGCATGGTCATGCTGCTGCTTGGCCGGGTGCCGGTCACTGGCGACCGGGTAGAGTGGGACGGCTGGATATTAGAGGTGGTCGACATGGACGGCAAACGCATCGACAAGGTGCTGGCGACTCCTGTTGAAACACCGGAATGAGATGAATTGGATGGCCGCAATGGACGGAACGAGCGCGAGGTGTTTCGCCATTACACAAGCGGCGCTTCGTCATTGTTGGGGCTGCCTTGCAGACCAAATGACAACTGAAATGCTTAACTGAACGGTATTGTTCTCCAGCAGGGATTTTCGTTTATATCCGCACAACATCATGTTCGCTTGAATTCGACCAGAAAAACGACGAAGGCAATCCACCCCATGCCAATGTACATACAGTACATACCTGTCTTCATTCGCCTCTTGAGATAGGCCGGAAAGAGTCGACTGTCCTCTGGATCCAACCAACCTTGGCGAATACTCAAGTTGGGCCACATCATTCCCGCCGTCATGGCACTCACCGTCATCAACCGGAGCTTCAAGGTCAGTGCACCTCCATTTTTGAGCTCATCGTGAAGCCCTCTGCTCCGTTGGAGTGCTGCACACATCACCTCGAAGTGCCTCGACGCAGCGATATGCAGCTCAATTGCCAGCCCCACCAACATAATCAGAAACGGTGTAAAGAGCGAGGCGATCTTTAAGGCCGAGGGCCACTCACTCAAATCAATCATATTCAACCTTATGTATAAACTCACCCAGTTCTTCCCCGCCAATTCCTCCAGCGACTCCTCCTGCAAAAGATCCGGCCCCAATCATTGCGATTCCGCAGAATGCTCGCCCCCATACACCGAAACCGCAAACTACTTTAATAGCCGATTTCCCTATCGTTGCCCCTACGACACCACCAGTGATACCTCCAGCAAAACCACCTATTTCAATAAAACGAACCTGTTTACACTCCTGCGTCTCTCCCGCCCTACAAACCTCCTGCACTTTCAAGTAGGACGAAGAAGCCCCCAACCCAATCGCCACATATCCACCATATTTCAAATACCGCGCCGTCTTCGCCACTTCTTCCAAATGCGTCGCATACCCCGGTATCTGCCCCGGCCCACCGGCCTTTTTCCAGTGATGCACCACACGCTTGGACGAAATCCCAAGA
>NZ_JAMYBK010000019.1 GCF_024127895.1 Pseudomonas guariconensis
GGGGCTGACGATCACCTGGCCGTCGCGGTCGGCCAGGAAGGCATGGCCGATGCCGCCGAAGTCCACGGCGTTGATGATGTCCACCAGGGTGTCCAGGCTCAGGTCGCCGCCGACCACGCCCAGCAGTTCAGCGTCGGCACGGGCCTTCACCGGGATGGCGATGGTCACTACCTGGCCGCCCACCGAGGCTTGGTAGGGCGGGGTCAGCAGGGTCTGGTCGGCGGTCACCGCCGCGGTGTACCAGGGGCGCTGGCGCGGGTCGTAGCCGTCGGGCATCTTGGCGTCCGGACGTTGGGTGAACAGCCCGTCGTTGCGGCCGAAGTAGGTGAACTGGAAGTTGCGGGTATAGGACGGCTGGTCGACCAGCCCCGGCAGGTTGTCGCCGGCACCTTGCTGGGCGATGTCCTGGGCTAGGTTCTCCAGCACCAGGATGCGCCCGCTCATCCAGTTCTGCACGCTGCTGGCGGTCTGCGCGCCGGCCTGGCGTACGGAGGCCTCGATGTTCTGGCGGATGATGTTGCGCTGCAAATAGTCGTTGTAGAGGGTGAACGAGGCGAATGCCAGGACCACGACGGCGCAGGCGCTGAGCAGGATCTTGTGGCGGAATTTCAGGTTCATGTTTCGAGACCTTGGGCCAGTGGGAGGGGGCGCCGCGCGCTTGTGGCGCGCATGGCGGGACCTGTCATCACCGGTATCGGCCGATCCTGAAAAATATTGAAAGGCCCTGCGTCGTAGGACATGGCCGGAATTCGTAACCCATTACTCGCGCGCCCTTGGCGTGCTGCCCAGCAGGCTGTCCTCGACTTGCCCGGACAGGTAGTAGACCCCGGCCATGGCGCCGCTCTGACGGTTCTCCATCAAGTCGCGCCATTCCTCGTTCAGTGCCACGTTGAGGATCACCCGCAACTGCTCGACCATCTGCGGGTGCTCCTGGTCATGGCTGACCATGCCGAAGCCAGCCACCGCCACCGAGATCATCGCCCCGGCCGCCTTGCCCACCGCCGCCGCGACGGCGCTGGCGATGCCACGCGGGGCGAGGGTGGCGCCGAGTTTCTCGCTGGCGCGGTTGGCCACCGACGACAGCCCCGCCTGGGTCTGCCCCGGCGCTCGGGTGGCCTGCTGGTGCAGGTGCTGGCGCAGGGCCTGCCAGGCCGGTTGCTGTGCCAGGGACTTGGCCCGCAGGAGCTGGTACAGCGTGGCGTCGCGCGCCTGCGGTGGGCCCAGGGCGATGGCCGGGATGCGGTTCAGGCGTTGGCTGAATTGGTCGGGCGGGGCGTTGTAGCGTTGGATGATGGCCGGCAACTGCTGGCCGAGCAGTTGCAGGTACAGCTCGCTGGCGCGGTCGCGAATGGCTTCGGGGTCGATCTGTTCGGCGACGGGTTCGATCACCCGCTTGTGGTACTGCGCCTGCAGGTATTGGGCCAGGCGCCGTTCCGGCGGTTGCGCGCCGTTGCCGCTGTTCATCTTGTACCAGGCCACCTTGAGGGTGAGCCATTGCTGGGTCCAGTAGCCGGTGAACCAGGGGATGAAGTCGCTCTCGGTGCGTCGCTGCACCTGCTCCTTCCAGACCCGCATGGAGCGCCGGGCATAGTCGTTGGCCGAGCCGGTGGCGGCGACCGAGGCGCCGATCAGATCCTGGTCGATGCGCTGCCAGACCGCCGGTGTCGGGGTTATCGGCGGCGGAGCAGGGGGCTGCTTGCTGGCGCAGCCAGACAGCGCCAGGAGCAGGCAGAGCAGCAGGAGCGGGATGCGCGGGTTCACGCGGCGAGCCTCCCTGGATAGAGGCTGGAGTGATTCCCTGAGTATAGGTGGGGGGAGGTGGGGGCTGATCAGTTAAGCGGGGCCTTGTCATGTTGGGGCTGCTTTGCAGCCCATCGCGGGCAAGCCCGCTCCTACAGGTTCGGCGCCGCTCTGAAGAATGGCGCAGTCTCTGTGGAGCGGGCTTGCCCGCGATGGGCCGCAAAGCGGCCCTGAATGGCTCGCCAGGGGTTACGCCTGGCCGCTCTCATCCAGGTCGAGCTTGGCCTCCAGGCGGTCCAGGTGTTCGTTCATCAGCGCCTGGGCCGTTTCGACGTCACCGCTTTCCACGGCATCGATGATCGCCGCATGCTCCTGCCAGGCGCAGTGCTCGCAGCAGGGCGACTCGTAGCGGGCGATGATCAGCGAGGTCATCGGCACCAGCCCGTTGAGAAAGCGCGCCAGCGGCGCATTGGCCGCCACCTGGGCCAGCTTGAGGTGGAACTCGCCGCCCAGGCGGATCGCCGCGCAGCGTTCGCCGTGTTCGTGGTGCAGGCGCTCGCGTTCGACCAACTGGCGCAATTGGCGGATCTGCGCCGGGCGGGCGCGCTGGGCGGCCAGGCTGATCAGCGTGCTCTCGGCCAGGCGCCGGGCGCTGAGCACCTGGCGCGCCTGCTGCGGATCGGGGGTGGCCAGGTGCGCGGTGTGGCTGGGGCGCTGGACCACCACCTGCTGGTCCGACAAGCGTCCCAGTACCCGGCGGATCACCGTGCGGCTGACCCCGAAGGCATTGCCCAGGGCCTGTTCGGGCAAGGCGCTGCCGGGCGGCAGGCGCTGCTCGAGGATGGCGTCGAACAGGCGCGGGTAGATCTGCTCGGCCGACAGGCGGGTCTCGCCGGCGGCGAGCAGGGCTGGCAGGTGAGGGGCGGCGTGGGCGCAGGCGGTCATGGTCGCTCTCCTGGGGTCATGGGCCCGGGTGTTCGTCGGGGATGTTCAGTTCGATGCCCATGCGCTGGCCCTCCTCGAGGATGTGCCGGCGCATCTGGGCACTGGCCTGGGCGCTGTTCTTGTCGCGGATGGCACGCACCACGGCTTCGTTCTCGGTCAGCCGCGCGGCCAGGTGTTCAGGCGAGTTGCGCAGCATCTCGGCGCTCTGCTTGAGGGCATTGCCGGTCTGCTGCACCACGCTCTGGAAGATCGGGTTGGTGGTCAGGGCGAACAGCGCCTCGTGGAAGGCGATGTAGGCGTTGACGCCGGCCTCGCTGTCACCGGCCTCCAGGGCCTCGCGCATGTCCATCAAGGTCAGGCGCAGTTGGCCGATGTCCTGGCTGTTGGCCGATTGGGCGACCAAGCCGACGATGAAGGGCTCGAGGGTGTAGCGCAGTTCCAGCACGTCGGCCAGGCTGGCCGTGGCCAGGGTGTCGGCGGCCTGTTCCTGCTCCTGGGCGGCGACCTCGGCCTCGAGCACCAGCACGCCCTTGCCGGGCAGCGAGCGTACCAGGCCCTGGGTTTCCAGCACGGTCACCGCTTCACGCAGGCTGGGCCGGCTGATGCCCAGCTGTTCGGCCAGCTCGCGTTGGCCGGGAAGCATCTCGCCGCTGCGCCACTGGCCGCGGGCCAAGGCCTGGCGGAGTTTTTCCACCACCGAATTGACGACGGTCGATGAGCTGATCACGGTTCGCTCCCTTGAAGTTGCATCGGGTCTCCTTGCGGCCGGCGCATCGCACCGGCCGCGGGTCATTCAGAATTCCTGCTGGTGGGCCTGGGGGGGCTGCTTGCGGGGCGTCGGCGCGAAGCCAGGCTTGCCGGACAGTACATTGTGCGCACGCTCCAGGTCGATGTCCTTCTCCCAGCGGGCGATGGCCACGGTGGCGACGCAGTTGCCGATCAGGTTGGTCAGCGCCCGGCCGATGCCCATGAACCAGTCCACCGCCAGCACCAGCACCAGGCCCACCACCGGGATCGCCGGCACGGCGGTCAGGGTCGCGGCGAGGATCACCAGGGCCGAACCTGGGATGCCATGGGCACCCTTGGACGTCACCAGCGACACCAGTAGGATGGTCAGCAGGTCGGTCATGGCCAGCGGCGTGCCGGTGGCGTTGGCGATGAACACGATGGCCAGGGTCAGGTAGATGGAGAAGCCGTCGAGGTTGAACGAGTAGCCGGTGGGGATCACCAGGCCCACGGTGGAGCTGCCGATGCCCAGGTGCTCGAGCTTGCGCATGATCTGCGGCAGCACGGCGTCGGAGGAGGCGGTACCGAGGACGATGGTCAGCTCCTCGCGCAGGTACTTGATGAACGGCAACAGCTTCATGCCCGACAGGCGCATCACCGTGCCGAGGATGATCAGCACGAAGCCCGCGCAGGTCAGGTAGAACAGCGCCACCAAGCCGCCCAGGTGCTGCAGCGACTCCAGGCCGTACTTGCTGGTGGTGAAGGCGATGGCGCCGAACACGCCCAGCGGCGCCAGGCGCACGATCATGCCCATGATGCGGAACACCACGTGGCTGAGCTCGTTGATCAACCGCGAGATACCCGAGGCCGACTCGCCTACCAGGTTCAGCGCGCTGCCGAACAGCACCGAGAACAGCAGCACCTGGAGGATGTTGTTGTCGGCGAAGGCGCCGACCACCGATGTCGGGATCAGGTCCATGAAGAATGCTGCTGCGCCGTGGATGTGTTGGCTGCGCTCGGCCAGGTTGCTGGCATCGGCGCTGGAGAGCTGGTCCAGGTGGATGTTGGCGCCGCTGCCGATGCCGGTGCTGAAGGCGAACACCAGGCCGATCACCAGGGCGATGGTGGTCAGCACTTCGAAGTAGATCACCGACTTCAGGCCGATGCGTCCGACCTTCTTCAGGTCGCCCGCGCCGGAAATGCCGCTGACCACCACGCAGAAGACGATCAGGCCGATGAGCATCTTGATCAGCTTGATGAAGCCGTCACCCAGGGGTTTGAGTTGCAGGGAAAGGTCGGGGAAGCTGAGACCGCAGGCAATGCCGAGGGCCAGGCCCAGCACGACTTGGAGGAAGATCGAACGCGAGCACCATTTGAGCATGGGAGGGATCTCTGGTCGGTGTCCTTGCTTCGATGCCGGGAGGGGCGAAAGAGCGCAGGACTTAATTATTGTGGTCTTACCGGTTTGTTCAGCGCCGGATCATAAAACCGTGAAATTTTCGTTTTTGCAAGGATTTTTGGCCTTACCGGTCTGACCAGTTGTGGTGCAGTCTGGTACAACACGCTCTGGGACGGTGCAGAGGGGTCAATGGGGCCGTTCATCGCTCCCGGGGCGGGGCTTCAGGCGTGGCCAAGGCCTGGTCCACGGCTGCAATTAGCTTGCCAAGGTCCTTGGGCGGGGCCTTGTGGATCACGCCGAACAGGTAGGCACGCTGCTCCTCTTCGTCGTCCGGTTCGGCGAAGAAGGCCTTGGGTTTGACGCCCAGCACCGTGGCGAATAGCAGGAGGGCATCGATGCTGGGGGTGTAGGTACCGGTCTCGAAGCGGCTGATGGTCTTGGGATCGAAGCCGGTCCGCTCGCCAAGTTGCGCCTGCGTGAGGCCCGCCAGCTTGCGATAGCGGCGCAGGGCAGAGCCCAGACCTGATCTCGTCATCGCTTGTTTCCCATTTGGAATCAAGAACTTAACGCTAAATTTCAGCGTAAGGCAACAGCATGCGGCATCACCTTTGTTGGCAAAATGTGATGGTGTTCGTAGAATTCGATTTTCGGCCGATCAGCCATCGTTGATGTACGGGCCTCGGCCGGGTTCGTGCCGGGCCGTAAGTGAAGGCGCCAGCGGATATTGGAACTGATCGAGGATGAACGGTTCCGGCCTGCCTCCGTCATGGGGCGGGGCGTCGGATCGTCAGTGAATGGAGTCTCATCGTGCCTCTCGACCTGCCGGGTTTCCCGGCCGAACACTGCGTTCCCGACCAGCCACGGCGTATGCTTCATTGGCATGGTCGGATCGGTGCCGGGCCTCGCGCCCTGGCACGGCTCTTCGAACGCTAGGGTGCCGCGATGGACGAAAACTACCGCGCCGCCGTGGATGCCGCCGCGATCTTCTCGGAAACCGACCTGCGTGGGCGGATCACCTACGTCAACCAGCAGTTCTGCCGTATTTCCGGCTACAGCCGTGAGGAGTTGCTCGGGGCCAACCATCGCATTCTCAATTCCGGCCTGCACGAGCCGGAGTTCTTCAGCGGCATGTGGCGTGCCCTGGTCGCCGGCAAAGTGTGGCGGGGCGAGATCTGCAACCGTGCCAAGGACGGTTCGTTGTATTGGGTCGACAGCACCATGGTGCCGCTGCTCGATCCGCTCACCGGGACGGTGCGCAAGTACGTGTCGATCCGTTTCGACGTCACCGAGAAGCGCCAGCTGCTGCATACCCTGCAATGGCGGGTCGGTCACGATGTGCTGACCGGCCTGCCCAACCGCGCCTACCTCTGCGACCTGCTCGGCCAGGCCATGGCCTTTTCCCGCCGGGAAGACATTTCCCTGGCGGTCTGCATGCTCGACCTGGATGGCTTCAAGGCGGTCAACGACGGCTATGGCCATGCCGTCGGCGACCTGCTGCTGGTCGAGGTGGCGCAGCGCCTGAAGGGTATCTTGCGCGGTGGCGATGCGGCGGCACGGCTGTCGGGAGACGAGTTCGTGCTGATCCTGCGGCATGTCGAAGGCAGCCGCCAACTGCATGCCGCCCTGCAACGGATTCTCCGGGCCCTGGCTGCGCCCTATGTGATCCGCGGTCAGCCGCTGTCCTTGAGCGCCAGCATCGGCGTCACCCTGTTCCCCCAGGACGACGAGGATGCCGACACCCTGGTGCGCCATGCCGACCAGGCCATGTACGTGGCCAAGCAGCGCGGGCGCAACCGTTACCATGTGTTCGACGTGTCCCAGGAACTGGAACTCAGGGCTACCCACCAGGCCGTGGCCCGGGTGCGCAAGGCCCTGCGCCAGGACCAACTGGTGCTGCACTACCAGCCCAAGGTGAACATGCGCAGTGGCCAGGTGCTCGGCTTCGAGGCGTTGCTGCGCTGGCTGCACCCGGACAAGGGGGCGGTACTGCCTGGTGAGCTCCTGTGGCAGGTGGAGCAGACCGACCTGGTCGTGGAAATCGGCGAATGGGCCATCGGCCAGGCCCTGGCACAGTTGCAGCGCTGGCAGGGCTGCGGTTGGTCGGTGAGCGTCAACATCGCCGCCCGACACCTGCAGAGTGGCGACTTCGTCGAACGCCTGGAGGGGTTGTTGGCACGGTACCCAGGCGTGGGCCCGGGGCAACTGGAGCTGGAGATCGTCGAGTCGGTGGCGGTCGACAACCTGCAGCACGTCAGCCGCTGCCTGGAGGCCTGCCGGGCGCTGGGGGTAGCGGTTTCCCTGGACAACTTCGGCACCGGCCATTCCTCGCTGAACCACCTCAGGTGCCTGCCGGCCCGGACCATCAAGATCGACAGCACGTTCGTGCGCGATATCCTGCATGACCCTGATGAGCGGGCGCTGGTCCGTGCGGTGCTCGGCCTGGCCCATGCCTTTGGCCGCAGGGTGATCGCCGAGGGGGTGGAGAGCCTGGAGCATGGGCGGGTGCTGATGGAACTGGGGTGTGACCTGGGCCAGGGGCATGGCATTGCCCCGCCGATGCTGGCGCAGGCGGTGCCGGGATGGGTGCAGGGGTACCGGCAGCCGGTGGCGTGGCGGCAGGTGTGAGTCGGGGAGGGGATGGTAGGAGGAAGAGAGGGCTTGCGAGTACTGGGACCGCTTCGCGCCCCATCGCCGATTGGTGAACACCGCTGGACCCTGTGGGAGATCCCCCAGCCTTTGGGCTGCGCTGTCACGCAGAGAACTGATAGTGGCTTTACGCGGCCCCTGTGGGAGCGGGTCCCTGCTAAATCAATGAGTTAGCGTTTGTTCTATGAGCGCGGCCTTGTCGGGGCGCCGTACCGGTCGGAAAGGGGCGCGAAGTGGCCTCAGATTGCAGTAGGAAGTGGCCGCCACAGCAAGAAAGCCGGCTCACCCGCTCACTCGTTCGAGGCCGCCATCCCTCGCTCCCGCAGCCGCTTGTATAAAGTCGTGCGGCTGATCCCCAATGCCCGGGCCACCGACGAAAGATTGCCATTGGCCTGGCGCAGCAACTCGCCCAGGTCCGCCTCGCGTGGCGCCGCGCACACGGGGTACACGGACTCTTCCACCTCGGCCAGGAAGCTGCCGGGCAGATGCTCCACGCCAATGGGGGCCGGCCCCGCCAAGGCCAGGGCCACCTGCATCACGCTGACCAGCTCGCGCAGGTTGCCCGGCCAGGGATGGCGCTCGAACAAGACGAGGATCTCGGCCGGCAGGCGCTCCGGCTGGCCAGGCTCGCGGTAGCGCGCATGCACCTGTTCGATCAGCGCCCGCCGGTCGCTGCGCTCGCGCAAGGGCGGCAGCAGCACTGCCAGCCCGGCGATACGGTAGTACAGGTCCTGGCGGAAGCGCCCCGCCCGGACCTCGGCGGCCAGGTCGCGGTTGCTCGCCGAGACCACGCGAATGTCCACCGCCACCGGTTCGCCGCTGCCCAGCGGCTGGATGCTGCGCGTCTGCAGCACGCGCAGCAGGCGGGCCTGGGTCGGCAGGGGCATGTCGCCGATCTCGTCGAGGAACAGGATGCCCTGGTCGGCCTTGCGGATCAGCCCAGGGTTGCCCTTGTGATGGGCGCCGGTGAAGGCGCCTTTCTCGTAGCCGAACAGTTCCGACTCCACCAGTTCGGCAGGGATCGCCGCGCAGTTGACCGCCACCAGCGCTTGCCCGGCGCGGCTGCTGGCCTGGTGCAGGGCCTCGACGAAGACCTCCTTGCCAACGCCGGTCTCGCCCTGGACCAGCACCGGTATGTCCTTCTCCAGCAGCAGGCCGGCCTGGGCCAGGGCTTTTTCCAGCCGCGGGTCGCCGCTGCGGGGCGAAGGCGGGAGGGGCGCGCCATGCGGTGCATGCCATAGGCAATGGAAGCGATTGCGGCCGGTGGCCTGCAGGGCGAAGGCCTGGCCTTCGGCCTGTGCCAGGATCTGCCGCAGGGGGATCTGGAACAACTGCTCCAGGCTGTGTTGCAAGGGGGTGCGGCCGAGCAGGCTGTCGGCCCGGTGGTTGGCGGCCAGCACCCGGCCGCGCTCATCGAACACCAGCAGGCCGGCCCAGGGGCTGTCCAGGTTGTCCGGGGCGCTGTTGAACAATAGCTGCCGGTGCTGCCCGCCATGGCGAGCCAGGATCAGGCGGTTCTCCAGGCTCTGGCCCATCATGCGTACCAGGCCGAGGGTCTGGGCGGCGGGCAGGTAGCCGTCGCTGGCGACATCGAGCACACCCACCAGTTGGCGCTCGGCATCGAACAAGGGCGCCGCGGCGCTGGCCATGTAGCGGTTCTGGCGCAGGAAGTGCTCGTCCTGGCCCACATGCAGCGGCTCGCCGCAGACCAGCGCGGTGCCCAGGGCATTGGTGCCCACGCCGCGTTCGTGCCAATGGGCGCCGGCGACGAAGCCGTGTTGCTGGCGCGGGTCGACGAAGCGCCGCGTGCCCCATGCGTCGAGCAGGCAGCCGCTGGCATCGCCGAGCATCACCAGGTAGCTGGAGTTGCCCAGCAGGTGCGCGTAGTGCGGCAGGACCTCGTCGCGGGTCAGGCGCAGCAGGGCCTGGCGGCGTTCCAGCAGGGCGTTGAGCTCGGCCTTGGTGAGGCAGTCGAAGTCCGGCGCGCTCTGGGGCTCCAGGCCATGGTCGCGGCAACGCGCCCAGGAGGCCTGGATCAGTTGGGCATGGGTCGAAGCGGATGCGGCCATGGGCCTGTCCTTTAGGGTTATCGTTTTCTGCCGACCGCTGTTCAGTGTCGTCCAGGGTTGTTCATTGTCAAACCCACAGCTGTTCAGTTGTTCAGCGAATGTGTTCAGTTGCGAACCGGTGCTGGCCACTGTGAGCGCCCCACGCCCCGGGCCAGAGCGGGTGAGGGAAACTGGCACGGAACTGGCTTTTTTCGTCGGACGATCACCACAGGAAGGCCACGCCATGTCTCTGGTGCTGGAACAGGTCAGCCGTAGCGTCGACAACCAGGCATGGATCGCCGACGCCAGCCTGCGCCTGGAGCCCGGATCGTTCAATGTCCTGCTGGGCCGCACCCTGGCCGGCAAGACCAGCCTGATGCGCCTGATGGCCGGCCTCGACCGCCCGGACCGTGGCCGCGTGCTGATGGATGGCGAAGACGTCACTGGCCGGCCGGTACGCTCGCGCAACGTGTCGATGGTCTATCAGCAGTTCATCAACTACCCGACCCTCACGGTGTTCGAGAACATCGCCTCGCCCCTGCGCCAGGCGCGGCTGCCCGAGCAGCAGATCCGTCGCCGGGTACAGGAAACCGCCAAGATGCTGCACATCGAGCCCTACCTCCAGCGCCTGCCATTGGAGCTCTCCGGTGGCCAGCAGCAACGCACGGCGATGGCCCGGGCATTGGTCAAGGATGCCTCGCTGATCCTGTTCGACGAGCCGCTGGTCAACCTCGACTACAAGCTGCGCGAAGGCCTGCGCCAGGAGCTGCGCGCCCTGTTCGCCGCGCGCCGCTGCATCGCCGTGTACGCCACCACCGAGCCCAGCGAGGCCCTGGCCCTGGGGGGCACCACCACCCTCCTGCATGAGGGGCGCATCATCCAGAGTGGTCCTACGGCCGAGGTCTACCACCGCCCCTGCAACGTGCTCGCCGCCGAGCTGTTTTCCGAGCCGCCGATCAACCTGGTGCTCGGACGTATCAGTGGTAACGAGGTGAGCCTGGCCGACGCCGTGCACTTCGCCCGCAATGCCGACCTGCGCCACCTGGGCGATGGTGGCTACCGCTTTGGCGTGCGGCCCAGCCACATCACCCTGGTGCCATCCCACGATGACGACCTGGAGCTGGCGGTGCTGGTGGAACTGGCCGAGATCAGCGGTTCGGAGACCTTCCTGCATGTGCGCAACGAGCACTGGCGGATGGTCCTGCACCTGCCCGGCGTGCACGAATACCCGGTGGACACGCCGATACGCGTGTTCATCCCCACCCACAAGCTGTTCGTCTTCGACAGCGACGGGGTACTGGTGCAGGCACCGGGCCTGCGCGAAGCGAGGAGCGCCTGATGGCCGAGATCCGCCTGCGCCGACTGGCCCATAGCTACGAGCGTCGACCATCGACCCAAGCCGACTACGCCCTGCATGAGCTCGAACACGTGTGGGAGCAGGGCGGGGCCTACGCCTTGCTCGGGCCGTCGGGCTGCGGCAAGTCGACCCTGCTCAATATCATTTCTGGCCTGCTCAGCCCGTCCCAGGGCGAGGTGCTGTTCGATGACCAGCCGGTCAACCACCTCTCGCCCCAGGCGCGCAACATCGCCCAGGTGTTCCAGTTCCCGGTGGTGTACGACACCATGAGCGTCTTCGACAACCTGGCCTTTCCGCTGCGCAATCAGGGCCTGGATGAGGCGCGGGTGCGCACCCGGGTCGAGGAAATCGCCGAGGTGCTCGAGCTCGCCGGGATGCTGGGCAAGAAGGCGCGCAACCTCAGCGCCGACGAGAAGCAGAAGGTCTCCATGGGCCGTGGCCTGGTGCGTGACGATGTCTCGGCGATCCTCTTCGACGAGCCGTTGACGGTGATCGACCCGCACCTGAAGTGGAAGCTGCGGCGCAAGCTCAAGCAGATCCACGAGCAGTTCAACATCACCATGATCTACGTCACCCATGACCAGTTGGAGGCTTCGACCTTCGCCGACAAGATCGCGGTGATGCATGGCGGGCGCATCGTCCAGTTCGGCACCCCGCGAGAATTGTTCGAGCGGCCTGGGCATACCTTCGTCGGTTATTTCATCGGCAGCCCGGGGATGAACCTGGTCGAGGTGCGTGCCGAGGGCCGCGGGGTGGCCTTCGGCGATGTGCACCTGACGCTGCCGGAGGGGATCGTCGAACGCCTCGCCGAGCGCCCCGGCGCGCGGCTGCAGGTCGGCATACGCCCAGAGTTCGTGCAGGTCTGGGACGGGCCGTTCGACGGTGCTTTCGAGGCCCGCGTGCTGGATGTGGAAGACCTGGGCACCTACCGCATTCTCACCTTCGCGCTGGGCGGTGCGACGCTCAAGGCGCGCCTGGGCGAGGATCGCACCTTCCCCACCGGGACGGCCTGGGTCAGCCTGCCGGCGCAATGGCTGATGCTCTATGCCGACGACGTGCTGGTGGAGACTCAGCCGTGAACAAGGTGCCGAACAACAAGGCCTGGTGGCTGGTGCTGCCGGTGTTCGTCCTGGTGGCGTTCAGTGCCGTGGTGCCGATGATGACCGTGGTCAACTATTCGGTGCAGGACATTTTCGACCCGTCCAACCGCTATTTCGTCGGCACCGACTGGTATCGCCAGGTGCTGCGCGACCCGGCCCTGCACGATGCGCTGTTGCGTCAGTTCGTCTACTCGGGTTGCGTGCTGCTGATCGAGATTCCTCTGGGGATCGCCATCGCCCTGACCATGCCGGGCAAGGGGCGCCTGGCGTCGGCCTGCCTGATCGTCATGGCCATCCCGCTGCTGATCCCGTGGAACGTGGTGGGCACCATCTGGCAGATTTTCGGGCGTGCCGATATCGGCCTGCTCGGCGCGACCCTGGGGCAACTGGGGATCAACTACAACTATGCCAGCGACCCCTTCGATGCCTGGATCACCGTGCTGGTGATGGATGTCTGGCACTGGACGTCGCTGGTAGCGCTGCTGTGCTATTCCGGCCTGCGTGCGATACCCGACGTCTACTACCAGGCCGCGCGCATCGACCGTGCCTCGGCCTGGGCGGTGTTCCGGCACATCCAGTTGCCCAAGCTGAAGAACGTGCTGTTGATCGCGGTGATGCTGCGCTTCATGGACAGCTTCATGATCTACACCGAGCCGTTCGTGCTCACCGGCGGTGGGCCTGGCAACGCGACCACTTTCCTCAGCCAGACCCTCACGCGCATGGCGGTGGGGCAGTTCGACCTGGGGCCGGCGGCGGCGTTTTCGCTGGTGTATTTCCTGATCATCCTGCTGGTGTCCTGGCTGTTCTACACGGCCATGACCCATGCCGACAAGGACTAGGCCATGACCCTGCGCAAGGCGTTGCCGCTGCTCCTGTACGTGCTCTTCTTGCTGGTGCCGATCTACTGGCTGCTGAACATGTCGTTCAAGAGCAACAGCGAGATCCTCGGCGGCCTGACCCTGTGGCCACAGGACTTCACCCTCGACAACTATCGGGTGATCTTCACCGATGCCAGCTGGTACAGCGGCTACATCAATTCGCTGTACTACGTGTGCCTGAACACCCTGATCTCGCTGGCGGTGGCGCTGCCGGCGGCCTATGCCTTCTCGCGCTATCGTTTCCTGGGCGACCGTCACCTGTTCTTCTGGCTGCTGACCAACCGCATGGCGCCGCCGGCGGTGTTCCTGCTGCCGTTCTTCCAGCTGTATTCGTCCATCGGCCTGTTCGACACCCACATCGCCGTGGCCTTGGCCCATTGCCTGTTCAACGTGCCGCTGGCGGTGTGGATCCTCGAGGGGTTCATGTCTGGGGTGCCCAAGGAAATTGACGAAACCGCCTACATCGACGGCTACAGCTTCCCGCGCTTCTTCGTGAAGATCTTCATTCCGCTGATCGGCTCGGGGATTGGTGTCACGGCGTTCTTCTGCTTCATGTTTTCCTGGGTCGAGCTGCTGCTGGCGCGCACCCTGACCTCGGTGAGCGCCAAGCCGATCGCTGCGGTGATGACCCGCACCGTGTCGGCCTCGGGGATCGACTGGGGCGTGCTGGCCGCCGCTGGGGTGCTGACCATCCTGCCGGGCATGCTGGTGATCTGGTTCGTGCGCAACCATGTGGCCAAGGGTTTCGCCCTGGGCCGGGTGTGAGGAGGGCAGACGATGGAGTGGATGGCCTGGACCTTGCCCACGGCGCTGTTCTTCGCCGCCGTTGGCGTGCTGTTGGTGTGCATGACGTTTTACGAGCTGCGCCGCCCGTGCCTTGCGCGCCGCGGTTTCCTGCCGATCGCCACCACCCGCGGCGACCGGCTGTTCATCGGCCTGCTGGCCAGCGCTTACCTGCACTTGCTGGTGATCGGCGTCAGCGACTGGCCGCTGTGGGTAGCCTCGCTGCTGTCGCTGGCCTGGCTCGTGGTGGTGCTGCGCTGGGGCTGACCGGCGCCGTGGATCAATCAATCGGGAGAGCACAATGTTCGATAACGACAAGAACCGGCGACATCTGACCCTGGCCGTGCTGCTGCTCGTCGGCGTGCAGGGTTCGACCTGGGCCGACCAGTACGAGGACGCGGCGAAGAAGTGGATCGACAGCGAATTCAAACCCTCGACCCTGACGCCGGAGCAGCAGTTGGCCGAGCTCAAGTGGTTCATCAAGGCGGCCGAGCCGTTCCGTGGGATGAAGATCAACGTGGTGTCGGAAACCATCACTACCCACGAGTACGAGTCCAAGGTGCTGGCCAAGGCCTTCAGCGAGATCACCGGCATCCAGCTGACCCACGACCTGCTCCAGGAGGGCGACGTGGTGGAGAAGCTGCAGACCCAGATGCAGTCGGACAAGAACATCTATGACGGCTGGGTCAATGATTCCGACCTGATCGGCACCCACTTTCGCTATGGCAAGGTGGAGTCGATCACTGACCTGATGGCCAATGAAGGCAAGGCCTACACCTCGCCGACCCTGGACCTGCAGGATTTCATCGGCCTTTCCTTCACCACCGCGCCAGATGGCAAGGTCTACCAGTTGCCGGACCAGCAGTTCGCCAACCTCTACTGGTTCCGTGCCGACTGGTTCGAGCGGCCGGAGCTCAAGGCCAGGTTCAAGGAGAAGTACGGCTACGAGCTAGGGGTGCCGGTGAACTGGTCGGCCTACGAGGACATCGCCCAGTTCTTCAGCGAGGACGTCAAGGAAATCGATGGCAAGCGCGTCTACGGGCACATGGACTACGGCAAGAAGGATCCATCCCTGGGCTGGCGCTTCACCGACGCCTGGTTTTCCATGGCCGGTGGCGGCGACAAGGGCCTGCCCAACGGCCTGCCGGTGGACGAGTGGGGGATTCGCGTCGAGGACTGCCATCCGGTCGGCTCCAGCGTCACCCGTGGCGGCGACACCAATGGCCCGGCGGCGGTGTATGCCACGCAGAAGTACGTGGACTGGATGCGCGCCTATGCGCCCAGGGAGGCGCAGGGCATGACCTTCTCCGAGGCAGGGCCGGTCCCGGCCCAGGGCAACATCGCCCAGCAGATCTTCTGGTACACCGCTTTTACCGCCGACATGACCAAGCCTGGTCTGCCGGTGGTCAACGCCGATGGCACACCGAAATGGCGCATGGCGCCGTCGCCCAAGGGGCCGTACTGGGAGGAGGGGATGAAGCTGGGCTACCAGGATGCCGGCTCGTGGACCTTCTTCAAGTCCACCCCCGAGAAGCAGCGCCTGGCCGCCTGGCTGTACGCCCAGTTCGTCACCTCCAAGACCGTGTCGCTGAAGAAGACCATCGTCGGCCTGACACCGATCCGCGAGTCGGACATCAACTCCCAGGCCATGACCGACCTGGCGCCCAAGCTCGGTGGGCTGGTGGAGTTCTACCGCAGCCCGGCGCGGGTGCAGTGGACGCCCACCGGCACCAACGTGCCTGACTATCCGCGCCTGGCCCAGCTGTGGTGGAGCCACATCGCCGAAGTGGCCAGCGGCGAGAAGACCCCGCAACAAGCCCTGGATGGCCTGGCCCGCGACCAGGACCGCATGCTCGAACGCCTGCAGCGCTCCAACGCCCAGGCCACCTGTGCACCCAAGCTCAACCCCGAGCGCGATGCCCAGTACTGGTTCGACCAGCCGGGTGCGCCGAAGCCGAAACTGGCCAACGAGAAGCCCAAGGGGGAGACGGTGAGCTATAGCGAACTGCTCAAGTCGTGGGAGGCGGCGCGCAAGTGATCGGGTGGGGAACCCTGGTTGTTCCGTCGCCGGCTTTCAGCGGTTTCGTCATTTGAGGCCGCTTCGCGGCTCATCGCCGGCAAGCCGGCTCCCACAGGGGGCCGGTAGCGCTCACGAATCACGTGTCATGCCCAGGGCTCTGTGGGGCGGCCTTGCTGGGGGAGGGGCATGATCGACATGCTTGAGCACGCATTCAAACTGGAGAAATCGACCTTCCAGATACGACAAAGGCAGCTAAAAAGCTGCCTTTGCGTGCCCGAGATTCTCAAGGTCTTCCCAATCTTGTGAGCGGCTGGGGAGAAGCCTTTGAAAACGGGCAGTCATATGGTGCGGACGAAGAGACTCGAACTCTTACAGCTTGCGCCGCTGGAACCTAAATCCAGTGTGTCTACCAATTTCACCACGTCCGCGTGGAGCACTTAAAGCAAAGGCGCCAGATTATACAATCAAGGCGCCTTTGTGGAATATGGGGTGGACGATGGGAATCGAACCCACGACAACTGGAATCACAATCCAGCGCTCTACCAACTGAGCTACGCCCACCATATTGCGGTACTGCGTTACAACTTCACTTGCGTGCCAAAGCTGCCTAATGGCGCACCCGGCAGGACTCGAACCTGCGGCCATCCGCTTAGAAGGCGGATGCTCTATCCAGCTGAGCTACGGGCGCATATTCAATCTGCTTTCTGTTACGATTGCAAATCAACTTTCAGCCCTACCGAACAAGCTAGCAAATCCACTCATTCTGCCTGACCTTGCTAACCAGTGCTAGGCTCTGCCCGACAAGTGCGACGAATGTTATAGACGAGCCGAAAGGTCGTCAACACTTTTTTCAAAAAAATTTAGTTTATTTAAGGGGTTAGGGGATTTGCCCGACCACCCGCCTTTGCCCTCGGGCCGTGTCGTGCGAGAATGCGCCCTCTTTTTATGTTCCCTTCTCGATGGTTAATCACGCGTCTATGACTGCACACCTAATCGATGGCAAGGCGATCGCCGCCAACCTGCGCCAGCAGATCGCTCAACGTGTCGTGGAGCGTCGCCAGCAAGGCCTGCGCACGCCTGGCCTGGCGGTGATCCTGGTCGGTACCGACCCCGCCTCCCAAGTCTATGTCTCGCACAAGCGCAAGGACTGCGAGGAGGTCGGCTTCATTTCCCAGGCCTTCGACCTGCCCAGCGATACCACGCAGCAAGCCCTGAGCGACCTGATCGACCGCCTCAACGACGACCCGGCCGTCGACGGCATCCTCCTGCAGCTGCCACTGCCTGCGCACCTGGACGCCTCGCTGCTGCTCGAGCGCATTCGCCCGGATAAAGATGTCGACGGCTTCCACCCCTACAATATCGGCCGCCTGGCCCAGCGCATCCCACTGCTGCGCCCCTGTACCCCCAAGGGCATCATGACCCTGCTGCACAGCACCGGCCAGGACCTGTATGGCATGAATGCGGTGATCGTCGGCGCCTCGAACATCGTTGGCCGCCCGATGGCGATGGAGTTGTTGCTGGCCGGCTGCACCGTCACCGTCTGCCACCGCTTCACCAAGGACCTGGCCGGCCACGTCGGTCGCGCCGACCTGGTGGTGGTGGCCGCCGGTAAACCGGGCCTGGTCAAGGGTGAGTGGATCAAGGAAGGTGCCATCGTCATCGACGTCGGCATCAACCGCCAGGAAGACGGCAAGCTGGTGGGCGACGTGGTGTTCGAAACCGCCCTGCCGCGCGCGGGTTGGATCACCCCGGTGCCAGGCGGCGTCGGCCCGATGACCCGGGCGTGCCTGTTGGAAAACACCCTGTATGCAGCGGAAGAGCTGCATAAGTAAGACGGCGCGTGGCGATTTTTCTTATCGCCGCCGCAGGTCCTGTGGGGCCAGGCTTGGCGCAATGCCAGCCAATCAAGTGGCATTGGGGCTGCAAGGCAGCCCCCTTGGCCCACGGCTCAAACACCTCGTCTTACACCTCCCCATAACGCTCGCTCGAATCGCGCACCCCTGGCCTTTGCGTACGCGATAATTGGCGAGCCCAAAAATAATTGATTTGCATTTCCCTTTTTCCGACCTTCGCGTGACCTCTCTTGCAAGAACATTTCAATCTGCAAGGGAGCGCTACGTGGAAAGCACACAGCCGATGCGATTACGCAAGTGGTAAAGCCAGCGGTGATGGTCGTTGTACAGCGTGCCCAGGTGGGCATTGAGCGCAGACGGGGAGTGACTGGTGTCCATTTGGAGCGAGACCGGCGTCGGCAAATCGAGTGCTCATTATATCGAGATTTATTCTCATATGAGAGTGACTGTTATTTTAGATGTGGTGCTCCACTTTGCCGTGGGCTCGAGTCGGACGGTTTCAGTGCTCCAGGCAGACCCGGGCGTGCCGATTGGCGTGCGGAGCTGGTGGCGGCCTGGTAAAAACTGATAGATTTCAGCCGGTTGAAAAGGGGGCTCGCAGCCCCGATAAAGGAAGAGTCGCATGATCGCAAAAGAAGCCCGCCAGGCATTGGCGCTGCAGCGCTTCGCCGAGGCCAATCCGCAGCTGCTCGAGGAAATCCGCGAACTGGATGCGCGCGAGCAGGCCCAGCAGATCCAGTGGGCTTTCGAGGATGCGGCCGATGAGCAGGGGGTCGAGCCCTGGGAACTGGCCCTGCAACTGATCGCCGAGAGCCCTGAGCAACTGAAGGCCATGCGCCTTGAGGTGCACCGCGAGGTGGCCGAGGCGCTGGGCTTGGCGTGGGAAGAGTACTGCCAGTTCAACGAGATCGATGCCCAATAGGCACTCCCTGCGTTTCGCTGCATTTGTTTGACAAGTTTTTACAACCCGCGCGATGACCAACCACCGCCGCGCGGCCAGCATCTGGAAAGGGTCCGACGGCGCGCCGTGCGGGCTTTTCAATGAAATCGACCGGCGTGGTTTCCCATCGTCCCGGGTGGGGTGACTTCTGGTGCGCGAGTCACTAGAATGCTTGCCCTTGATTCTGGAGTCGGGCTATCGCCGGCTAACGTCTGTGCAACGAGGAATATCCATGCAAGTTTCTGTTGAAAACACTTCCGCTCTCGAGCGTCGCATGACCATCGCCGTTCCGGCCGAGCGCGTCGAGACCGAAGTCAACAAGCGTCTGCAACAGACTGCCCGTCGCGCCAAGGTTCCAGGCTTCCGTCCTGGCAAAGTGCCTATGAGCGTGATCCGTCAGCGTTACGAAGACGCCGCCCGTCAGGAAGCCTTCGGTGACCTGGTCCAGGCTTCCTTCTATGAAGCCGTGGTCGAGCAGAAGCTGAACCCGGCTGGCGCCCCCGCGGTAGAGCCGAAGTCCTTCGAGAAGGGCAAGGACCTGGAATTCGTCGCCATCTTCGAAGTCTTCCCCGAGTTCACCGTTGCCGGTTTCGAGTCGATCAACGTCGAGCGCCTGAGCGCCGAAGTGGCCGACGCCGACCTGGACAACATGCTGGAAGTGCTGCGCAAGCAGAACGTGCGTTTCGAGGCCGTCGAGCGCGCCGCGCAGAACGACGACCAGGTCAACATCGACTTCGTCGGCAAGATCGACGGTGAAACCTTCGCCGGCGGTTCGGCCAAGGGCACCCAGCTGGTGCTGGGCTCCGGCCGCATGATCCCGGGCTTCGAAGACGGCCTGGTCGGCGCCAAGGCCGGTGAAGAGCGCGTCGTCAACGTGACCTTCCCCGAGGACTACCAGAACCTCGACCTGGCCGGCAAGGCCGCCGAGTTCACCATCACCGTCAACAGCGTCGCTGCTCCGCAACTGCCGGAATTGAACGAAGAGTTCTTCGCCCAGTTCGGCATCAAGGAGTCTACCCTGGAAGGTTTCCGCGCCGAAGTCCGCAAGAACATGGAGCGCGAGCTGCGCCAGGCGATCAAGGCCAAGGTCAAGAACCAGGTCATGGACGGTCTGTTGGCCGCCAACCCGATCGAAGTGCCCAAGGCGCTGCTGGAAAACGAAGTCAACCGTCTGCGCGTGCAGGCCGTCCAGCAGTTCGGTGGCAACATCAAGCCAGAGCAACTGCCGGCCGAGCTGTTCGAAGAGCAGGCCAAGCGTCGCGTGGTCCTGGGCCTGATCGTCGCCGAAGTGGTCAAGCAATTCGAGCTCAAGCCGGACGAAGCCAAGGTTCGCGAGATGATCGAGGAAATGGCCTCGGCCTACCAAGAGCCTGAGCAGGTCATCTCCTGGTACTACAAGAACGACCAGCAGCTGAACGAAGTCCGTTCGGTTGTGCTGGAAGAACAAGTTGTAGATACTGTCCTGCAGAAAGCGACTGTGACCGACAAGTCGGTCTCGTACGAGGAAGCCGTCAAGCCAGCGCAGGCACCTGCCGCCGCTGAGTGATTTCCTCCCTCGTAGGAAACCCCCACAAGCCAGCCTTCGCGCTGGCTTGTGCGTATTCAAGCCATGACTATTTGGGAGTGAGTGCAGGACATGTCCCGCAATTCTTATATTCAGCAGAGCTCTGACATCCAGGCCGCAGGCGGCCTGGTCCCGATGGTTATCGAGCAGTCCGCCCGTGGCGAGCGCGCCTACGACATCTACTCGCGCCTGTTGAAGGAGCGGGTGATCTTCCTGGTCGGCCCCGTCGAGGACTACATGGCCAACCTGGTAGTGGCGCAACTGCTGTTCCTTGAAGCGGAAAACCCGGACAAGGATATCCATCTGTACATCAACTCGCCGGGTGGCTCGGTCACTGCCGGGATGTCGATCTACGACACCATGCAGTTCATCAAGCCGGACGTCTCGACCATCTGCATCGGCCAGGCCTGCAGCATGGGCGCCTTCCTGCTGGCTGCCGGTGCCCGTGGCAAGCGTCACTGCCTGCCGAACTCGCGCGTGATGATCCACCAGCCGCTCGGCGGCTTCCAGGGCCAGGCGACCGACATCGAGATCCATGCCCAGGAAATCCTCAACATCAAGGCGCGCCTGAACGAGCTGCTGGCCTACCACACCGGCCAGGACCTCGAGACCATCAAGCGCGACACCGAACGCGACAACTTCATGAGCGCCTCGCGCGCGGCCGAGTACGGCCTGATCGACTCGGTCTACGACAAGCGGCAACTGGCGTCCTGAACCAAGGTGCCAGAGCGGGTGGGCGCGGAATGCGCCTACCTGCGGACTTGAAAAAGCCCGCGATTGCCTTCATCTTGTGTTTCATGCCTACCGGATTGGATCGATCGAATGACTGACACCCGTAACGGCGAGGACAGCGGCAAATTGCTCTATTGCTCCTTCTGCGGCAAAAGCCAGCACGAAGTGCGCAAATTGATTGCCGGGCCCTCGGTATTTATCTGCGACGAGTGCGTCGACCTGTGCAACGACATCATCCGTGAGGAGGTGCAGGAAGCCCAGGCCGAGAGCAACGCGCACAAATTGCCATCGCCGAAAGAAATCAGCGGCATCCTGGACCAGTACGTCATTGGTCAGGAGCGCGCGAAGAAGGTGCTGTCCGTAGCGGTGTACAACCACTACAAGCGCCTGAACCAGCGTGACAAGAAGGGCGACGAAGTCGAACTCGGCAAGAGCAACATCCTGCTGATCGGGCCGACCGGCTCGGGCAAGACCCTGCTCGCCGAAACCCTTGCACGCCTGTTGAACGTACCGTTCACGATTGCCGACGCCACCACCCTGACCGAAGCCGGCTACGTGGGCGAGGACGTCGAGAACATCATCCAGAAACTGCTGCAGAAGTGCGACTACGACGTGGAAAAGGCCCAGATGGGCATCGTCTACATCGACGAGATCGACAAGATCTCGCGCAAGTCGGACAACCCGTCCATCACCCGTGACGTCTCGGGCGAGGGCGTGCAGCAGGCACTGCTGAAGCTGATCGAGGGCACCGTGGCCTCCGTGCCGCCCCAGGGTGGCCGCAAGCACCCGCAACAGGAATTCCTGCAGGTCGATACCCGCAACATCCTGTTCATCTGCGGTGGCGCGTTCTCGGGCCTGGAAAAGGTCATCCAGAACCGCTCCACCAAGGGTGGTATCGGTTTTGGTGCGGAAGTGCGCAGCAAGCAGGAAGGCAAGAAGGTTGGCGAGTCCCTGCGCGAGGTCGAGCCGGACGATCTGGTCAAGTTCGGCCTGATCCCCGAGTTCGTCGGCCGTCTGCCGGTGCTGGCGACCCTCGACGAGCTGGACGAGGCGGCGCTGATGCAGATCCTCACCGAGCCGAAGAACGCCCTGACCAAGCAGTACGCCAAGCTGTTCGAGATGGAAGACGTCGACCTGGAGTTCCGCAGCGATGCGCTCAAGGCCGTTGCCCGCAAGGCCCTGGAGCGCAAGACCGGCGCCCGTGGCCTGCGTTCGATCCTCGAGGGCGTGCTGCTCGACACCATGTACGAGATCCCTTCGCAGAAGGACGTCTCCAAGGTGGTGATCGACGAGAGCGTCATCGATGGCACCTCGCAGCCGCTGCTGATCTACGAGAACAGCGAGCCGCAGGCCAAGGCCGCGCCTGACGCCTGAGTCGGAGCGTGACAGCGTGCAAGAAAGGGGCCTACGGGCCCCTTTCTGCTTTTCCTATCTCAACGCTTGTATTTTCCCGGGCCTGCCCCCACATTAGGTCCAAGCATCATTTCCACCGGTTTCCGGCCACAAGGCCGCTGTAGAGGCGAAATCATGAAGACCACCCTCGACTTGCCTCTTTTGCCATTGCGCGATGTCGTAGTCTACCCGCACATGGTCATCCCGCTGTTCGTGGGGCGTGAGAAGTCCATCGAAGCCCTCGAGGCCGCGATGACGGGCGAGAAGCAGATCCTCCTGCTGGCCCAGAAGAATCCAGCCGACGACGATCCGGGCGAAGACGCCCTGTATCGTGTCGGCACCATCGCTACCGTTCTGCAACTGCTGAAGCTGCCCGATGGCACCGTCAAGGTGCTGGTCGAGGGCGAGCAGCGCGGTGCGGTCGAGCGTTTCAGCGAAGTGGACGGGCACGTGCGTGCCGAAGTCAGCCTGATCGACGAGGTCGAGGCGCCCGAGCGCGAGTCGGAAGTCTTCGTGCGCAGCCTGCTCTCGCAGTTCGAGCAATACGTGCAGTTGGGCAAGAAGGTCCCGGCCGAAGTGCTGTCCTCGCTCAACAGCATCGAGGAGCCGGGGCGCCTGGTCGATACCATGGCCGCGCACATGGCGCTGAAGATCGAGCAGAAGCAGGAGATCCTCGAGATCGTCGACCTGCCAACCCGCGTCGAGCATGTCCTGGCGCTGCTGGATGCGGAAATCGACCTGTTGCAGGTGGAGAAGCGCATCCGTGGCCGGGTCAAGAAGCAGATGGAGCGCAGCCAGCGCGAGTACTACCTGAATGAGCAGATGAAGGCCATTCAGAAGGAGCTCGGCGATGGCGACGAAGGGCACAACGAGGTCGAGGAGCTGAAAAAGCGTATCGACGCTGCCGGCCTGCCCAAGGACGCCCTGGCCAAGGCCCAGGCCGAGCTGAACAAGCTCAAGCAGATGTCGCCGATGTCTGCCGAGGCCACCGTGGTCCGCTCGTACCTCGACTGGCTGGTGCAGGTGCCGTGGAAGGCCCAGAGCAAGGTGCGCCTGGACCTGGCCAAGGCCGAGGAGATCCTCGATGCCGACCATTACGGCCTGGAGGAGGTCAAGGAGCGCATCCTCGAGTACCTCGCCGTGCAGAAGCGCGTCAAGAAGATCCGTGGCCCGGTACTGTGCCTGGTCGGCCCGCCCGGGGTCGGCAAGACCTCCCTGGCCGAGTCCATCGCCTCCGCCACCAACCGCAAGTTCGTACGCATGGCCCTGGGCGGCGTGCGTGACGAAGCCGAGATTCGTGGTCACCGGCGGACCTACATCGGTTCGATGCCGGGCCGCCTGATCCAGAAGATGACCAAGGTGGGCGTGCGCAACCCGCTGTTCCTGCTCGACGAGATCGACAAGATGGGCAGCGACATGCGTGGCGACCCGGCCTCGGCGTTGCTGGAGGTGCTCGACCCCGAGCAGAACCACAATTTCAACGATCACTACCTGGAGGTCGACTACGACCTTTCGGACGTGATGTTCCTGTGCACCTCGAACTCGATGAACATCCCGCCGGCGCTGCTCGACCGTATGGAGATCATTCGCCTGCCTGGCTACACCGAGGACGAGAAGGTCAACATCGCGGTCAAGTACCTGACGCCCAAGCAGGTCAAGGCCAATGGCCTGAAGAAGGACGAGCTGGAGATCGATGTTTCGGCGATCCGCGACATCATCCGCTACTACACCCGTGAAGCGGGCGTGCGGGGCCTGGAGCGGCAGATCGCCAAGGTCTGCCGCAAGGTGGTCAAGGAACACGCCGGCCAGAAGCAGGTGAAGGTCAAGGTCACCAGCGAGCAGCTCGAGCACTTGCTCGGCGTGCGCAAGTTCCGCTACGGCCTGGCCGAGCAGCAGGACCAGATCGGCCAGGTCACCGGCCTTGCCTGGACCCAGGTGGGCGGCGAGCTGCTGACCATCGAGGCGGTGGTCATCCCCGGCAAGGGCCAGTTGATCAAGACCGGCTCGCTCGGCGACGTCATGGTCGAATCGATCACCGCGGCGCAGACCGTGGTGCGCAGCCGCGCGCGCAGCCTGGGCATCGCTGCCGATTTCCACGAGAAGCACGACGTGCACATCCACATGCCCGAGGGCGCCACGCCCAAGGATGGCCCTAGCGCCGGCATCGGCATGTGCACCGCGCTGGTCTCGGCGCTGACCCAGATCCCGGTACGTGCCGACGTGGCCATGACCGGCGAAATCACCCTGCGCGGCCAGGTCCTGGCCATCGGCGGGCTGAAGGAAAAGCTGCTGGCGGCGCACCGCGGTGGGATCAAGACGGTCATCATTCCCGAGGAAAATGTCCGCGACCTGAAGGAGATTCCGGAAAACATCAAAGAGGATCTTCAGATCAAACCGGTCAAATGGATTGACGAAGTCCTCCAAATTGCGCTGCAATACGCCCCGGAGCCCTTGCCAGATGTGGCTCCGGAGATTGTCGCGAAAGATGAAAAGCGCGACGGCGATGCTAAGGAAAGAATCAGCACGCACTAGTACGTATTTCGCTGGGGGGCTTTCCTTGACAGTTTTTTCGGGCCCTTGTTATAAAGCGGCACGCCAGTGTCAACAGGCCGCCCAGCGCTCGTTTCATAAGCTTTTCATTAAATACTTAGAAACAAACTCAATAGAG
The DNA here is from genome assembly GCF_024127895.1 of Pseudomonas guariconensis. Classification (GTDB taxonomy): domain Bacteria; phylum Pseudomonadota; class Gammaproteobacteria; order Pseudomonadales; family Pseudomonadaceae; genus Aquipseudomonas; species Aquipseudomonas guariconensis_B. Next base: position 24,792 of record NZ_JAMYBK010000019.1, read on the forward strand.
ATATAAGGGGACTTAGAGTGAACAAGTCGGAACTGATTGACGCTATTGCCGCATCCGCTGACATCCCGAAAGCTGTAGCCGGCCGTGCGCTGGACGCAGTCATCGAATCCGTCACCGGCGCCCTGAAGCAAGGTGACGATGTTGTACTGGTTGGCTTCGGTACCTTCTCGGTCAAGGAGCGCGCCGAGCGTACCGGCCGCAACCCGCAGACCGGCAAGGCGATCAAGATCGCTGCCGCCAAGGTTCCAGGTTTCAAGGCTGGCAAGGGCCTGAAAGACGCCGTCAACTAAGTCGTCTCTTTCAGCCGGACCTGGTCACGCCAGGCCCGACCGCGTGACGAAGGGGGCGCAAACGTTCCCGTTGGCACGCTCGCTTTGAAAAGGCGCATCCACAGGATGCGCCTTTCTTCTATCAGGATTCTACCCACGCTCCGCGGTTGTCGACGCAGTGGTACAACCGTTTCTGGGGGACGCATGCTGCAGAATATCAGGGACAATTCACAAGGTTGGATTGCCAAGACCATCATCGGCCTTATCGTCGTGCTGATGGCGCTGACCGGCTTCGAGGCCATTTTCCAGGCCACCAGCCATAGCCAGGACGCCGCCAAGGTGAACGGCCAGACCATCAGCCAGAACGAGCTGAGCCAGGCTGTCGACATGCAGCGCCGCCAGCTGATGCAACAGCTGGGCAAGGATTTCGACCCAGCGCTGCTGGACGAGAAAATGCTGCGCGAAGCCGCGCTCAAGGGGCTGATCGACCGCAAGCTGCTGTTGCAGGGCGCCGAGGATGCCAAGTTCGCCTTTTCCGAGGCCGCGCTGGATCAGTTGATCCTGCAGACGCCAGAGTTCCAGGTCGACGGCAAGTTCAGTGCCGAACGATTCGACTCGGTCATTCGCCAGATGGGCTACGGGCGCATGCAGTTCCGCGAGATGCTGGCCGAGGAAATGCTCATCGGGCAGCTGCGCACCGGCCTTGCCGGCAGCAGCTTCGTCACCGACAAGCAGGTCGAGGCCTTCGCCCGCCTGGAGAAACAGACCCGCGACTTCGCCTCGCTGACCTTCAAGGCCGACGCGGCCGTGGCCCACGTCAGCGACGACGAGGTCAAGGCGCACTACGACCAGCACGCCAAGGAGTTCATGACCCCCGACCAGGTGGTCATCGACTACATCGAGCTGAAGAAGTCGGCCTTCTTCGACCAGGTCACGGTCGACGAGGACGCGCTCAGGAACCTCTACGAGAAGGAAATCGCCAACCTGGCCGAACAACGCCATGCCGCGCACATCCTCATCGAGGTCGACGACAAGACCTCCGATGCCCAGGCCAAGGCCCGCATCGAGGAAATCCAGCAGCGCCTGGCCAAGGGTGAAGACTTCGCCGCGCTGGCCAAGGAGTTCTCCCAGGATCCGGGTTCGGCCAGCAGTGGCGGTGACCTGGGTTTCGCAGGCCCCGGCGTCTATGACCCGGCCTTCGAGGAGGCGCTGTACAAGCTGGGCGAGGGGCAGGTCTCGGCGCCGGTGCGTACCGAGTTCGGCTACCACCTGATCAAGCTGTTGGGCGTCGAGGCGCCGGAAGTACCGACCTTCGCCAGCCTGCAGGACAAGCTGACCCGCGAGCTTAAGACCCAGCAGGTCGAGCAGCGCTTCGTGGAAGTGACCAAGCAGTTGGAAGATGCTGCCTTCGAGGCGTCCGACCTGGCCCAGCCGGCCCAGGACCTGGGCTTGAAGGTACAGACCTCGGCGCCGTTCGGTCGTGAAGGCGGCGAAGGCATCACTGCCAACCGTGCGGTGATTCAGGCCGCCTTCAGCGAGGAGGTGCTGGACGAAGGCGCCAACAGCAACGCCATCGAGCTGGACCCGGAGACCGTGGTCGTGCTGCGCGTCAAGGAGCATCGCAAGCCCGAGCAACTGCCGCTGGACGCCGTGGCCAAGAGCATCCACGAGCACCTGGCCAAGGAGAAGGCGATCGCCGAGCTCAAGGCCAAGGCCGACAAGCTGATTGCCGAACTGCGTGATGGCTCCCGGACGCCGGACGCTGCGGTCGAGGGCCAGGCCTGGAAGGTCCAGGAGGCCGTCACCCGTGGCCAGGACGGTATCGACCCGGCTGAACTGCAGGCGGTGTTCCGCCTGGCCAAGCCCGAGGCCAAGGACAAGCCGGTCTATGGCAGCGTGGTCCTGGCCGATGGCAGCCTGGTGCTGCTGCAGCTCAAGGGCGTCAACGAAGGTGCCGCGGCTACCGACGAGGAGAAGGAGCAGATCCGTCGCTACCTCGCCTCGCGCGCTGGCCAGCAGGATTTCGCGGCCTACCGCAAGCAGCTGGAAGCCAACGCCGAGATCACTCGCTACTGAGTGCATCCCTCCAACGAAACAGGCCGCGTATGCGGCCTGTTTCGTTTCTGTCCCAGTGCTACCTGTCCCGGTCCATTCTTGGGGCTGCTTTGCAGCCCATCGCCGGCAAGCCGAACACCTTGAGCTTCCGCGGGCTCACCGCCGCTCTCCCTCGTAGTTGTCCAGGGTATCCCTGGCAATCTCCCGCCCCAGGGCGATCAGCTCCGGTGCCTTGTAGAACTCGAAGAACCGGCACACCCGCTTGGGTACGTTGATCAGCACGTCCGGTGGATAGCCGGCGATCTTGTACTGGGCCAGGGACGTCTGCATCACCTCGAAGCTCTGGTTGATCAGGTCGAGCAGCGAGGCCGGGCCAACGTTGTCGATGATGAACGAGCCGGTGGCGGAGCGGGGGGCGCCGTCGCTCTCCGGGGCCGCCGCTGGTTGCTGGCTTTCCGGATCGGCCGAATCGGCGAGCCAGGGGTTGGGCCGCCCCAGGCCCTCGGCAACGATCTCCTGCTCGATGCGCATCAGTTCCTCCGCCGGCTTGCGCCGGAAGGGCAGGCGCGAGCCCAGGGAGCTGATCAGGGCATCGAAACGCATCTTGAACGCCGCCGGGCGTTCGATCACCGGCAACTGGTACTGCTTCTGGTTGGTGGCGTTGAGGTTCACCGCGATGATCAGGTCGCAGTGGCTGGACACCACCGGGACGATCGGCAGCGGATTGAGGATGCCGCCATCCACCAGCATGCGGTTGCCCTGCATCACCGGGGTGAACAGGCTGGGGATCGCCGCCGAGGCACGCATGGCCTGGTGCAGGCAGCCTTCCTGGAACCAGATTTCCTGCTGGTTGGTGAGGTCGGCCGCCACCGCGGTATAGGGAATGGACAGTTGCTCGATGTTCACGTCGCCGACGATCTTGCGGATCTGCCCGAACACCTTGTCGCCACGGATCGCGCCCAGGCGAAAGCTCACGTCCACCAGGCGCAGCACGTCCAGGTAGTCCAGGCTCTCGATCCAGTTGCGGTAATCGTCGAGCTTGCCAGCGGCGTAGATGCCACCGATCACCGCTCCCATGGAACAGCCGGCGATGCAGGCGATCTCGTAGCCGCGCCGTTCGATTTCCTCTATCACGCCGATGTGCGCGTAACCCCGGGCGCCACCCGACCCCAGGACCAATGCCACGCGTTTGCTCATGATGTCTCCCCCACGGCTGTGCAACCATGGTCCAACAATGCACCCATTGCGGCCCATGCTTCAATGTACACCGTGCTGGGCTACGCTGAGCAGGGCACTTTTCGTTTGCCTGGGCGTCGAATGGCCACACTTTTTTCACCTTCGAGGTTACTACCGATGAAAGCCTGGATCTGCCTTCCCCTGATCGCCCTGGCCCTTGCTGGCTGCGCGGGCAAGACGGCCTACCGTGACAGCTGCGCGACCCAGCTGGATGCCGCCTGGAAGGAACTCGACCTGGCCAAGGCCGAAGGCTTCGCCGGCACCGTCAGTTATTCCAAGGCCCTGTCGCTGTTGACCGGGGCCAAGACCCAGCAGCAGTTCGAGGCCTTCGAAGGGTGCACCAGCAAGGCGCAGAAGGCGCGTTTCTATATCCGTGAGTCTCGCGCCGGGCGCTGAACGAGGAGCGTCGTATGTCCGCCATGCTCGATCACGTGATCACCCAAGTGCTGGCCCTGCAGGTGCGCCTGCTGGCCTGTCGCGAGCGGTTGGCCGCCGATGTCGACAGCGAGGCGTTGCACGACCTGCGCATCGCCCTGCGGCGGCTGCGCAGCCTGCTGCGCCCTTTGCGCGGGCTGCCAGGTGTCGACCAGTTGGAGGGGGCGGCCAAGTCCCTGGGCACCCTGACCACGCCCCTGCGCGATCGTGAGGTGCTGGCGGCCCAGTTGCTCAGGCAGGGCCACGAGCAGGCCGGGCAACGGCGCCTGGAGGGCAGGGCGCGGACATTCGCCAGCGTGGCCGGCAGCCGCCAGCTCGACCGTGTGCTGGCCATTCTCGACAGCTTCCCGCTGTTTCTGCGTGCCTGCGACCGCGAAGGCCTGGCTCGCGGCCTGGAAAAACGCATCGACAAGCGCCTGGACAAGCAATGGCGCAAGCTGCGCAAGGCCCTGGAAGACCCTGCCCACGACCGCCACCGCTTGCGCTTGCTGATCAAGCGCGTGCGCTATGGCGATGAGGCCTATCCGCAGCTGGACTCGGCCGGGAAGAAGCTGCGCCGCCTGCTCAAGCGGGCCCAGGGCGACCTGGGCGAATGGCACGATCGCCTGCAATGGCTGTTGCAGGCCCGCGACCATGCGGACCTGGCGCCGTGCAAGGCCGCCTGGGAGCGCGAGCTGCACGAGGCCGAGCAGAAGGCCGATGCCACCCTGGAGGTGCTGCTGGCGGCCCTGGCGCGTCGATAGCCGCCAGAATTGACCGATATGCGGGCTGCCAGGAGGGGGCTCGCTGGCTAAGATCGGGAGCATCGACGTAGCCGATTTTTCTGCAGGAGCGAAAGGACGCCATGAATTTCACGCAATTGCTTGCCGCCGTGCGCGAGCGCCCCGAGGCGGTCAGCGTGCCGGCCAATTGGGCCCAGGGGCGTGCCGCGTTCGGTGGGCTGATGGCCGCGTTGGTCTATGAGGCCATGCGCGCCAGGCTCGACGATGCCCGTCCGGTGCGTTCGCTGGCCATCACCTTCGTCGGCCCCGCCGCGCCGGAGGTCCCGATCCGCTTCGAGGTCGAGGTGTTGCGCCAGGGCAAGGCGGTCAGCACACTGCTGGGGCGCGCCGTGCAGGATGGCCAGGTGGTGACCTTGGTGCAGGGCAGCTTCGGTGTCGGGCGGGCGTCGGAGGTCGAGTTTTCGGCGCTGCCAGCGGTGCCGATGAAACCCTTGGAGCAGGCTGCGGCGGAGTTGCCCTACATCCAGGGTGTGACACCGGAATTCATGCGCCATGTGGCCTTGCGCTGGGCCATTGGCGGCCTGCCGTTCACCGGCGATGCCTCGCGGCAGATGGGCGGCTGGGTGCGCTTGCGCGATGTCGCCGAGGAGCCGGTCAACGAAGCGCACCTGCTGGCCCTGGTTGACGCCTGGCCGCCCAGCCTGTTGCCCAGCCTCAAGCGGCCTGCCGCTGGCAGTACGCTGACCTGGACCATCGAATTCGTCCAGCCTACGCCACGGCTGTCGACCCTGGACTGGTGCCGCTACTGTGTCGAGACCGAGCATGCCCGCGATGGTTACGGGCACGCCTCGGCGGCCCTGTGGACGGCCGAGGGCGAGCTGTTGGCATTGAGCCGGCAGACGGTGACGGTGTTTGCCTAGGGCTCCGGCGTTGGCTCCTGAGCCGGTGCCGGTCAGTTCAGCGTTTCAGTTGCCATTTGGGGCCGCTTCGCGCCCCATCGCCGGCAAGCCGGCTCCCACATGTGCCTGCAAGCCGTATCCTTTATGACCGACTCGCACCCTGGACTGCCCCCCAAAAGCTGGATCGGTGTCCAACTTCTTGAGGGCAGTCCACCCTGTGGGAGCCGGCTTGCCGGCGATGGGCTGCAAAGCAGCCCCTAAAAAGGTGATACCCGCCGTTTTCAGCGCCGATGCTTGTGCCGCTCCCGCCAGGCGCGCCACCAGGCGCCGCTGAGGACGAAGCGCGGAAAGGTGATGAACTGCTCGGTGAGCAGGCGTTGCACGGCATCCTTGCGGTCAGCGAAGGGCTCCGGTTGTTCGGCTTCCAGGCGATGGCCCTGGCGCTGCAGGCCCAGGCTGGCGGCCAGGGCGATGATGCCCACGGCGATCTGGGAAAGGTCCAGGCCGAACAGGCCCGAGAGCACCAGCAGCACGCCCAGGATGAACAGCGGCACGGCAATCAGGTGCAGCACCAGGTTGGCCGGGTGCCGGTGGTTGTTGTGATAACCGCGCCATTGCCAGGCGGGCAGGTTGGGCAGGCGTTTGCTCATGGACATTTCCTCTGGCTCATGTCCAAAGCTTAGTGCGGCCCTCGGGCGAGGGCCAATCGAGGCGGGCTATGGCGGCTATAGCTTGAGCTGGCCAATGGCCTTGTTCAGTTCGCCGGCCAGGGTCGCCAGTTCGACGCTGGTGGTGGCCGAGCCGACTGTCTGCTGCACGGTCTGCTCGGTGACGTCGCGGATGCTCACCACCGCCCGGTTCATCTCCTCGGCCACCTGGCTCTGCTGCTCGGCGGCGACGGCGATCTGCGTGTTGCTTTCGCGCATCTGCGCCACGGCGCTGGTGATCTCGGCCAGGGCTTCGCCGGCTTCCTGGGCCTGCTTGACGCAATCGTCGGCCTTGTACGAACTCTCCTGCATGAACTCCACTGCATCGCGGGTACCGGCTTGCAAGGCCGAGACCATGCCGGTGATTTCGTCGGTGGAGGTCTGCACGCGCTTGGCCAGGTTGCGCACCTCATCGGCCACCACGGCGAAGCCGCGGCCCAGCTCACCGGCACGGGCCGCTTCGATGGCGGCATTGAGGGCCAGCAGGTTGGTCTGTTCGGCGATGCTGTGGATCACCCCGACCACGCCGTTGATCCGCTGGCTGTCCTCGGCCAGCTGGTGGATCATTTCGGCGGTCTGCTGCACACCGCTGGACAGCCCGGCGATCGAGTCCTGCACCCGGCTGACGACCTGCTGGCCGCTGCCGGCCAGGCTGTCGGCGGTCTGCGACAGGTCGCGGGTGGCGCCGGCGTGCTGGGCGATGTGGTGAACGGTCGCGGACATCTCGTTGATCGCCGTGGCCGCCTGGTCGGTCTCGCTCTGCTGGCCGATCATGCCGTGGCGCACTTCGTTCATGCTCGCCGCCAGGCGTGCGGCGCCCGAGTCGAGCTGGGCGGCGGTGCGCGCCACGGTGCTGACCACGCGATGGTAGGTGGCCTGCATGGCATTGAAGGCGCCTGCCATCTGGCCGACTTCGTCGCCGCAGGACAGCGGCACGCGAGCTGCCAGGTCGCCGGTCTTCTCCACGTGCAGCATCACGTCCTTGAGGGTGTTGAGCTGGCTGAGCAGGAAGCGGATCAGCAACTGCGAGGCGCACAGCATGGCCAGCATCAGGACCAGGACACAGACGGCATAGTTGCCGAAACGCTCGAAGAATACCTGGCGCAGGCTGGGCGACTGGGCCAGCACGGCGATGCGCTGCTCGCCCTGGTACAGCACCTGGGCCCCCTGCAACGGGTTGTCGCCGAGCAGCCAGGCACCGGGCAGGTCGACCCAGCCTTGGCTACCCTCCAGGGCCTGGAGGGGTTCTCCGGCGAAGGTCGGTGTCTGTCCTGCCTGCCAGGTGACCAGGTGGGGCAGGCTGGGCAGGGCTTGCCCGGCGGGCCAGGCGGCGATCAGCGAGGCCTCGGTGACGGCCTGGCTGCGGGCGCCCTCGGCCCGGGCCTGTTGCTCCAGATACACGGCATAGAGCACCAGCAGCAAGGTCGTGACGAAGGCCACCGCATTGACGGCCCAGAACTTGTACTTCAGGGAAATATTGCTAAGCCAGGCACCCATTAGGTCTTCTCTGAGTTGAGCGGAAACATTATTGGCAAGGTGCCATCATTGTGCCCGCTCAAGCCAGGCGTTGTCTTGATATGTGTCAAGGAAGACTGGGGGGCACCACAGGATTCAGGGCAACCGAAAGAACGCCCTGGCGCTGGCCGTGGTATGGGTTGCCGTGTGCTCCAGGGACTCCCCTCGATGCAACGCCACCTCGCGCAGGACCTCGGGCAGGAAGGCCGGTTCGTTGCGGCCGTTCTTCGGCTTGGGCCGCAGGCTGCGTGGCAGCAGGTAGGGCGCATCGCTCTCCAGCATCAGGCGGCCCTCGGGGATGTTGCCGACCAGCGGATGCAGGTGAGTGCCGCGGCGCTCGTCGCAGATCCAGCCGGTGATGCCGATGTGCAGGTCCATGTCCAGGTAGGCGAACAGGGCCTGGCGTTCGCCGGTGAAGCAATGCACCACCGCGGCGGGCAGGTGATCGCGGTAGTCCTTGAGGATTGCCAACAGGCGCTCGCTGGCCTCGCGTTCGTGGAGGAACACCGGCAGGTGCAGTTCGGCGGCCAGGGCCAGTTGCGCCTCCAGGGCCTTTTCCTGCTGTGGACGAGGGGAGAAGTCGCGGTTGAAGTCCAGCCCGCATTCGCCCACGGCCCGGGCCCGTGGTTGCGCCAGCAACTGACGCAACCGCCGGTCGCTGGCGCCGTCCCAACTGCTGGCATCATGGGGGTGTACGCCTGCCGTGGTGAACAGGCATTGGCCGTCAGGGTCCAGTTGCCCGGCCAGTTCCTGGGCCTGTTCGCTGACCGCCAGGCTGGTGCCCGTGAGGATCATCTGTGCCACGCCGGCCTGCACGGCTCGCTCGACGATGGCGGCTTGCTGGTCATGGAAGCTGCTGTTGGTCAGGTTGACGCCGATATCGATCAATTGCATGGTGCTACCTCGTGCCGCGGGCCGGCCAGCATAGCAAAAACCGGGAAAATCCAGAAAAAGCCAAGAACTTCAAGCGGTTGTCATGGTCTTCTGCGGTCATTCGCCACGGATCGGACCTTTTTGCATGGCGCCAGCCCACAGCCCACGGACACGTTCTCGCATGCTGCGTTCGCTGCTGACCTTCCTGCTGATGTTCGGCCTGGCCATGGCCGGCCCAGCCAGCGCGCGCTTGCCAGGGCCGCAGCACAACGTGCCGGCCAGCCAGGTTCGCGACCTTGCGCAGATCCGTGAGAGCAAGGTGCTGCGGGTGCTGGTCAACCAGAGCCGCAACAGTTCCGGGGAGGTCAAGGGCGAGCCGGTAGGCGTCGAATACCATCGCCTGCGCGGCCTCGAACATCATCTCAACGCCCGGGCCCGCGACGGCCAGGCAATCCGCTTCAAGCTCATCCCCCGCGCCAAGGAACAACTGCTCGCCGCCCTGCAGCGGGGCGAAGGTGACCTGGCCGCCCCTGGCGAGCTGCTCGACCCTGGCCTGGTGCGCGGCGTGAGCGCCAGCGCGCCGGTGGTCGATCAGGTGTCGCTGGTGCTGGTGGGGCGCAAGGGCGAGCGCAGCTTCAGCCGGGTGGAGCAGTTGTCCGGACGCACCATTGCGTTGACCAGCGCCAGTGCCGCCGGTGCGTTGGTCCGCCAGCTCAACCAGCAACTGGCCCTGCGCAAACGTGCGCCGATCAAAATCGAGTGGGTCGATCCCACGCTGGCAGTGGAGGATGTGCTGGAGATGGTCCAGGCCGGCATCTATCGCCTGACGCTGGTGGAGCGTCCCATCGCCCAGCGCTGGGCCCGGGTGATGCCGCGCCTGCGCCTGGACACCCGCCTGAAGCTGGGCCAGCCCCAGGCCATACGCTGGTATGTGCGGCGCGACGCGAACATGCTCCTGGCCACGGTCGATCGCTTCCTGGCCGGCTACCGTGCACCGCAGAACCAGGATGCCGCCTTCGAGCGGATCTACCGGCGCCAGTACCGGGTGCACAACCCCTTGGCGCGTCGCGACCGGCAGCGCCTGGCGTCGTTGCGGGCGGTCTTGCAGAAACATGGCAGCGCACAGCAGATCGACTGGCTGAACCTGGCGGCACTGGCGTTCAAGGAGTCGACCCTCAACCCGGCGGCGCGTGGCAGCGGCGGCGCCCATGGGCTGATGCAGATCACCCCGGCGGCGGCCCGGCGAGTCGGGGTGAGCAACACGGCGACGGTCGATGGCAATGTCCTGGCCGGTGCCCGCTACCTGGCGCTGATTCGTCGCAAGTTCTTCTCCAGCGCCCAGCTCAACGAACGCGAGCGCATGGCATTCGTGCTGGCCGCCTACAACCTGGGGCCGGAGCGGGTCCAGGCCATGCGTGCCGAGGCCCGGCGACGAGGGCTCAACAGCAACCAATGGTTCTTCCAGACCGAACGCATCGCCATGGAGCAGATGGGCATGGGGCCGGTCAACTTCGTCAACAGCGTCAATAAGTACTTCCTGGCGTTCAATCGGGAGCGGGCATCGTTGGAGCGGGTGGGCAAGCGCTGAATTAATCTAATTTGTAGATGTGTAAGTGCGTAAATTTGCGCTTTTTGAATCTTATTTGTTGATTAATATGGCGCCCATCCCAACCAACATTTACTCAGGACGCTTTGACATGAACAACCCCCTCAACGCTATCTTCGTTACCCGTGCAGGTCTTGGCCTGAGTGTCATCCGTATCCTCGTGGGCATCATCTTCATGGCCCACGGTGCCCAGAAGTTGTTCGGTCTGTTCGGCGGCTACGGGCTGGAAGGCACCGGCCAGTGGATGGAAAGCATCGGCTTGGCGCCCGGTTACCTGATGGCGTTGTTGTCTGGCAGCGCCGAGTTCTTCGGTGGCCTGGCCCTCGTGGTCGGCTTGCTGGCACGGCCGGCGGCGCTGGCGCTGACCGTGACGCTGGTGGTGGCGATCTTCTCGGTGCACATCGGCAATGGCCTGTTCATGTCCAATAACGGCTACGAGTTCGCCCTGGCCCTGCTGGCCGGTACCGTGGCGGTGCTGATCGAGGGCGCGGGTCGCTTCTCTCTGGACCGGCTGATCGCCCACGACTGAACGGCATCCTGATGTGACTGACCCGCTTCCCAGGGGCCCTGGGAAGCGGGTTTTCTCCATGCCGTGGGGTCGTGCGAAAAACCGCCGGGCGACGCCCAGGCTGGGCCACCTTCAATAGGCGGCTTGTATCTTGTCGCTTGACGCTCTAGCATACCGCCTGCGCCGATTTAAACAGCTACTTGCGGGGCGCGGGAGGCACCCACTCGGGTCATCCGAAATACCGCTAAAGCGCTGGTTCGGTGACGCCTCCCACCGCTGCCCAGCGGGATCTGCGAGGCGGAGAGATACTCCATGAGTTGCCCACGTACCAGTGTCTGCCTGAGTCCGTTGCCTGCCAACCAGGCCTCGCGTACACCGCGCATCCTGCTCGGCGGCCAGCATCAGCCCACCCTTTTGCGTAACCTCGACGGCTTGTCGCGACGCAAGGGCCAAGCGCGTGCCTTCCTTGTCCAGTTCGCCGAAACCTGCGATGGCCTTGCCCAGCACGCCAACGATCGCTTCGATCTCGCGGTGATCCAAGCCCCCTTGGCGGCCGATGCCGCGGCAGTCATCGGTCACCTGACCCGCATCGCCCGCCAGGGCCTGATCACCCGCCGCTGAGGCGCGTGCCGCCGTGGGGATTTTTCGCTAAGCTCGGTGCCTCGGCAGGCTTGCGCCGGCCGTGGAGGCACTGAGGAGAACGCTGCTTGAGCACCAACATCATCACGACGGAAGGTCACGAGGCCCTGAAGAAGGAGCTCGACCACCTGTGGCGGGTCTACCGGCCCGAGATCACCCAGAAGGTCACCTGGGCCGCATCCCTGGGCGACCGCAGCGAGAACGCCGACTACCAGTACAACAAGAAGCTGCTGCGTGAGATCGATCGGCGGGTGCGCTACCTGCGCAAACGGCTCGAGGACGTCAAGGTCGTGGCCTATTCACCGCAGCAGGAAGGCAAGGTGTTCTTCGGCGCCTGGGTGGAGATCGAGAACGACGAGGGGCAGACCCTGACGTTTCGTATCGTCGGTTACGACGAGATCCATGGGCGCAACGACTACATCTCCATCGATTCGCCCATGGCCCGGGCGCTGCTCAAGAAGGAAGAGGGGGACGAGGTCGTGGTGCACACGCCAACCGGCGAGGCGACCTGGTACGTCAACCGTATTCGCTATGAGGGGAGCGGGGGGTAGCTACAGGCCCCCTGCGCTCACCCTTCCCGCAACACCGCCAGTGGGCTGGCATTCAATGCCCGTCGCGTCCCGAGCACCCCGGCGGCACCCACCAGCACGGCTCCCGCCACCGGCAGCACCAGCAACCAGGGGTGCGGCGTCCAGGCCAGGTCGAAGGCATGGCGATACAGGACCAGGGTGATCAGCTCGCACCCCACCGCCGCCAGCACGCCACTCACCGCACCCAGCAGCCCGAACTCGATCCGCCGTGCCTTGACCAGCAGCGGCCGTGCAGCGCCCAGGGCACGCAGCAGGGCGCCTTGGCGCAGGCGTTCGTCGAGGGTTGCCTGGAGTCCTGCGAACAGCACCGCCAAGCCCGCCGCCAGCACGAACAACAGCACATACTCCACCGCCACGGTCACCTGGGCCAGGATGCTGCGCAACTGGGCCAGCAGCGCATCGACCTGGAGGATGGTCGCTGCCGGAAACGCGCGTGACAGGGCGACCACTTCCTGGTCATGGCCCGGCGCCAGGTAGAAGCTGGTCAGGTAGGTGGCTGGCAGCCCTTGCAGGGTGCCGGGCTGGAAGATCATGTAGAAGTTGGGCTGGAAGCTGTCCCAGTGCACCGTGCGCAAGCTGCTGACCCGGGCCTGGCGCTGCTGGCCACCGATGTCGAAGGTGAGCAGGTCGCCCAGCTCGAGCTTCAGGCTCTGGGCAAGCTCCGCTTCCACCGACACACCGGGCACGCCGTCAGCGGGTGGCGGTGCGTCCCACCAGCGCCCAGCGCTCAGGGCGTTGCCCTGGGGCAGGTCGGCCGCCCAGGTCAGGCTCAGGTCGCGTTGCACGGCGCGTTCGCCGGTGGACTCCTTGCTGACCAGTTGCCGCACCGGCTGCTCGTTGATATGGGTCAGGCGCCCGGGGATCACCGGGTACAGCGGTGCTGACGTGGCATTGACCGCCTGCAACTGGCGGGCGAAGGGCTCGCGGTCGTCGGGCAGGATGTTCAGGGCGAAATGGTTGGGCGCGTCCTTGGGCAACTGGGCCTGCCAGGTATCGAGCAGTTCGGCACGCAGCAGTGCCACCAGGCCCATGGCCAGCAGGATCAGGCCGAAGGCCAGGGCCTGGCCGGCAGCGGCCAGCGGATGGCGCAGCAGTTGCCCCAAGCCCAGGCGCCAGGCCAGCGGTGCACCGGCCAGCAAACGCCGCAGGCTGCGCAGGCCGAGCAGGAGCAGGCCGCCCAGCAGCAGGGCAGCGAGTAGCCCACCACCGAGCAGGGCGAAGGTCAGCAACAGGTCCAGGCTCAGCCGCCACATGATCAGGCCCAGGGCCAGCAGGGCGGCGCCGTAGACCAGCCAGCCACTGGGTGGCAGCGGCAGCAGGTCGCGGCGCAGGACCCGCAACGGCGGCACGCGCCCGAGGGCGGCCAAGGGCGGCAGGGCGAATCCGGCGAGGGCCACCAGCCCGGTGCCGATGCCGGCGAGCGCGGGCGCGATGCCGCCAGGTGGCACCACGCTCGGCATCAGCCCCTGCAACAAGCGGAACAGGCCCAGTTGCGCCAGCCAGCCGAGCAGGGCGCCGGCCAGTGCCGCCGCCAGGCCGAGCACTGCCAGTTGCAGGCAATACAGGCCCAGCGCCTGGTGTCGCGACAGCCCCAGGCAACGCAGCAGGGCGCTGGCGTCCAGGCGGCGGCTGGCATAGCGGCTGGCCGACAGGGCCACGGCCACGCCGGCCAGCAGCACCGCCACCAGGCTGGCCATGTTCAGGTAGCGTTCGGCCTTGCCCAGCGCGCCGCCGATCTGCCGATTGCCGTCGCGCGTGTCGAGCAGGCGCTGATGCGCCGCCAGGCCCTTGGCCACCGCCTGGCGATACCGCGCCAGGGCCTCGGGCTCGCCACGCCAGAGGTCGCGGTAGGTGACCCGGCTGCCAGGCTGGATCACACCCGTGGCGTCCAGGTCGGCGAGGTTCATCAATACCCGTGGGGTCAGGCTATAGAAATTGCCGGCGCGGTCCGGTTCGTAGGTCAGCACCCGGCTCATGCGCAGGGTCTTCATGCCCACGTCGATGCTGTCGCCGATCGACAGCCCCAGGGCCGCCAGCAGGCGTGGTTCGACCCAGGCCTCGCCCGGCGCCGGGCCACCGCCCGGGGACTCCTCTGCGTAGGGGGCCGCGGCGCTGCGCAGTTGGCCACGCAAGGGGTAGCTGGCGTCGGCCGCCTTGATGCTCGACAACTGGATCCCCGCCTGTGCGCCCACCACGCTGGTGAACTCGACCACCCGGGCGTGGCGCAGGCCAGCGGCCGTGCCGGCGGCGACCTGCGCCTCACTGGCCGGCGAGCTGCCCCGCAGCACCAGGTCGGCCCCGAGGAACTCGCCGGCGCGCAGTTGCATGGCGTCGTTCAGGCGCGCGCCGAAATAGCCGATGGCGGTGCTGGCGGCCACTGCCACCAGCAGGGCGAAGAACAGCACCCGCACCTCGCTGGCGCGGGCATCGCGCAGCAACTGGCGCAGGGCCAGGCTGCACAGGCGGGAGAAGGGCAGGCGGCTCATCAGGGCTCCAGGGGCTCGACCAGGCGGCCGGCATCCAGGCGGATCAGGCGGCGGCAGCGCTTGGCCAGGCGTTCGTCATGGGTGACCAGCACCAGGGTGGTGTCGCGCTCCTTGTTCAGCTCGAACAGCAGGTCGCTGATGCGCTCGCCGGTGTGGCTGTCCAGGTTGCCCGTGGGCTCGTCGGCGAACAGCACCGCAGGCTCGGCGGCGAAGGCGCGGGCGATCGCCACCCGCTGCTGCTCGCCCCCGGACAGCTGGCGTGGCGTGTGGCTCAGGCGCTTGCCCAGGCCGACCCGCTCCAGCAGGTCGCGGGCATGTTCGCGGGCGTCGCGACGGCCGTCCAGCTCCAGCGGCAGCATGACGTTCTCCAGGGCATTGAGGCTGTCGAGCAGCTGGAACGACTGGAACACGAAGCCGACGTGCTCGGCCCGCACCCGGGCGCGCTGGTCTTCGTCCAGCGGGCCGAGGTCATGCCCGGCGAGGATGACCTGGCCGGCGCTGGGCCGGTCGAGGCCAGCGAGCAGGCCCAGCAAGGTCGACTTGCCGGAGCCGGAGGCGCCGACGATGGCCAGGCTGTCGCCTTGGTCGAGGGAAAGGGAGAGCGCGTGGAGGATGGTCAGGTCGCCTTCCGCGCTGGGGACCACTTTGCTAAGGTTCTGCGCAACGAGAATGCTGGGGCCCATGGAGAATCCAATGCGAGTGTGGTGGTTGAGTGCCGGTCTGGCCCTGTTTTGCCTGGCCCAGGGCGCGGCGGCGGGAACGCTGCTGGTCGTCGGCGATAGTATCAGCGCCGGTTTTGGCCTGGATAGCCGCCAGGGGTGGGTTGCCCTGTTGCAGCAGCGCCTGGAGGAGGAGGGTTACGACGACCAGGTGGTCAATGCCTCGATCAGCGGCGACACCAGTGCAGGCGGCCAGGAGCGGCTGCCGGCGCTGCTTGCCGAGCACAAGCCGAGCCTGGTGGTGCTGGAGTTGGGGGGCAACGATGGCCTGCGCGGGCAGCCGCCCGAGCAATTGCAACAAAATCTTGCCTCGATGATCGATCGCTCCCGCGACGCGGGGGCGAAGGTGGTGTTGCTGGGAATGCGCCTGCCCCCCAACTACGGGGTGCGCTACACCACGGCCTTCGCCCAGGTCTATGAGCAACTGGCAGCACAGAAGCAGGTGCCGCTGGTGCCGTTTTTCCTCGAGGGCGTCGGTGGGGTGGCGCAGATGATGCAGGCCGACGGCATCCATCCGGCCCAGGGGGCGCAGCAGCGCCTGCTGGAAAATGCCTGGCCGGCGATAAAACCCTTGCTGTGACGCTTTTATCGGGACGGGCTTTCGGCTAATGTTGCGCCCCCCGTTCCGAGAGCCCCCGATGCCGCGCCCCGCCTGGTCCTTGTATGCCTATCAACTGATCGAGCCCGATGAGCAGCTCGACCTGTTCGCCTGCCAGGAGGTTCGCGTTCACCTGGTGGCCCGCCAGCTCGAGCTTGGCGCGCCCGCCGACCGCACCCTGTGCGGCGGCCTGCTGCCGGCCCAGCCGCGCTGGTCGATGGTCGAGCGCAGCATCTACCGCGATGGCCGCCTGTGCCCGCTGTGCCGGGCGATCCTCGACGCCCAGCGGCGTGGCACGCGTCCGGTGTGGCCGGAACTCTGAGCGCCTTTCATCATCTGAAACGCTTGCCCATGGTCGATGCCTCCCGCTTGTATCGGGGTGGGTGTACAATCGACCCTCTTGACCCATCTTTCGAAGGATTTACCGGATGTTGCCGCGCCTTCCCGCCGTCACCCGTAGCCTGTCCCTGGCCGCCCTGCTGGTAGCGGGCCCTGCCGTTGCGCTGGAACTGCCGTTGCCACCACCCGGTGAGGACATCGTCGGCCAGGTCCAGGTGATCAAGGCCAAGTACGAGGACACCTTCGCCGACATCGGCACCGCCAATGACCTCGGCTACCTGGAGATGATCGCCGCCAACCCGGGCATCGACCCGTGGCTGCCGGGCGCCGGCAGCGAGATCATCCTGCCGACCCGCTACATCCTGCCGCCGGGCCCGCGCGAGGGGATCGTCATCAACCTGGCCGAGTACCGCATGTACTACTACCCGAAAGGGCAGAACGTGGTGCACACCTACCCGTTGGGCATCGGTCGCGAAGGCTGGGGTTCGCCGATCGCCAACACCAGGATCACCGCCAAGACACCGAACCCGACCTGGACGCCGCCGGCCTCGATCCGCGCCGAGCATGCCGCCGATGGCGACATCCTGCCGGCCGTGGTGCCCGCAGGGCCCGACAACCCGCTGGGGCCGTTCAAGTTCACCCTGGGCGTGCCGGGCTACCTGATCCACGGTTCGAACAAGAAGTTCGGCATTGGCATGCGCACCAGCCACGGCTGCTTCCGCATGTTCAACAACAATGTGCTGGAGTTGTCGAAAATGGTGCCGGTGGGGACATCGGTACGCATCATCAACGAGCCCTACAAGTTCGGTATCAGTGGTGGCAAGGTCTACCTGGAAGCCCACACGCCGTTGGACGACCATGGCGATCCGTCGGTGGTGGACAAGCACACCGCGGTCATCAATGCCCTGCTCAAGCGCGAGGACCTGGCCAACAACCTGCGCATGAACTGGGACATGGTGCGCGATGTGGTGGCCGCTGAAGACGGCATGCCGGTGGAAATCGCCGTGCCGGTCAATGCCGACGTTAGCGCGCCGATGGTGTCGAGCATTCCGCCTGAGTTGCAGTAAGCACGCTCAAGGTGTTTTGAACTAACACGCCATCGAGCTTTGCAGCCTCTCGCGGCACAAGGCCGCTCCCACAGGTGCAGCGCTGACTTACAGAACAGTGCCGTACCTGTGGGAGCGGCCTTGTCGCGAAAGGAGCACGTAGCGGCCCCAGCAGTTTCTTGCCGGTCGCTTTTGCCGCGGCAATAAAAAAGCCGACCCACTAGTGGGTCGGCTCCATAACAATCCGTGAGGATTATTACTTGCGGCTGGCTTTGTCCAGCATGCGCAGAGCGCGCTCATTGGCTTCGTCAGCGGTTTGCTGAGCTTTCTGAGCGGCAGCCAGAGCGTCGTCAGCCTTACGGTAGGCTTCGTCAGCACGGGCTTGGGCGCGAGCTGCTGCGTCTTCGGTAGCAGTCAGGCGAGCTTCGGTTTCTTTGGATACGCTGCTGCAACCGGTAGCCAGAACTGCGGCCAGAGCCAGAGCAGAGAATTTCAGAACGTTGTTCATCGTGTTCCCCTTCAAGGACTTTCTATTAAATAGCCATCTCTCGGAAAAGAGAAACTGGCCGGCGTACATAGTACCCATTACTTGTAGTAAGTAAACTGACTGAGCGCAAGAACTGCAAAAAAAATGTTGCCAGCCCTGGCAAGCGACATGGGTTGTAGGGCATTTTTGAAACTCGTGCAGAGGGTTTCGCAAGCGATTGTAGAACAGGAACTTTTTGTTGAACTAAAGGTGACTTTAACGGTCGGCTGGCGTCATAGCCCTGGAACATCCGGCGGCTGTTCCGAGTGCCCGGCACAGGGGGGCAAGGTGGGGCTTGCGTATTTTTACCGGCGGGCACCTTGAGCAATCCCGCTTGTGGCGCCTACTATTTGTAGGGTGCCGCGCCGCAGAACGAACCAGATCGCCCTGCGGTCCAATCGGGCACCGGGTGGCGTAGAGGTTCCTCCGCCGGATAAAATCATCGGTCAAGGTAAGGGTCTGCCGAGAAGACCTGCGAGGAGTAGTGATGAGCGAAGCGCTGACCATCCATCATGACCAGGCCGGTCATCAGTTCGAGACCAACGTGGACGGTCATCGTGCCTACCTGACGTACATGGACCTGGGTAAACAGACGCTGGACATCTACCGCACCTTCGTGCCCAATGCCCTGCGTGGCCGCGGCATTGCCGCCGCCCTGACCGAACGGGCCCTGGAGTATGCCGAGCAGATGGGGTACACGGTCATTCCCTCGTGCTCCTATGTCGAACGCTACATGGAGCGCCAGCAGCGCCAGTCGAGCAAGGTCTGATTTCTGGCGAGCGATCGCCGCACACGAAAACGCCGGGCAATGCCCGGCGTTTTCGTGCCTGCCCTGGCCCTCAGCCGCGCTGGCGCTGGGGCAGGACATCCTTGAGCTTGGCGCGCATGCTGCGCAGGGCCTTCTCGGTGGCGCTCCAGTCGATGCAGGCATCGGTGACGGACACGCCGTACTGCAGGTCGTCCAAGTTCTTCGGAATGGCCTGGCAGCCCCAGTTCAGGTGGCTTTCGACCATCAGGCCGATGATCGACTGGTTGCCCTCGAGGATCTGGTTGGCCACGTTCTCCATGACCAGCGGCTGCAGGGCCGGATCCTTGTTGGAATTGGCGTGGCTGCAATCGACCATGATGTTGGCCTTGATCTTGGCCTTGGCCAGGTCCTGCTCGCACAGGGCGACGCTGACCGAGTCGTAGTTCGGCTTGCCGTTGCCGCCGCGCAGCACCACGTGACCGTAGGCGTTGCCCTTGGTGGTGACGATGGACACGCCGCCTTCCTGGTTGATGCCGAGGAAGCGGTGGGGCTTGGAGACCGACTGCAGGGCATTGATGGCGACGGTCAGGCCACCGTCGGTGCCGTTCTTGAAGCCCACCGCCGAGGACAGGCCGGAAGCCATTTCCCGGTGGGTCTGGGATTCGGTGGTACGGGCGCCGATGGCCGACCAACTGATCAGGTCCTGCAGGTATTGCGGGGAGATCGGGTCGAGCGCCTCGGTGGCGGTCGGCAGGCCCATCTCGGCCAGGTCCAGCAGCAGCTTGCGGCCGATGTGCAGGCCATCCTGGATTTTGAACGAGTCGTCCAGGTATGGGTCGTTGATCAGGCCTTTCCAGCCGACGGTGGTGCGCGGCTTCTCGAAGTACACGCGCATCACCAGGTACAGGGTGTCGGACACTTCTTCGGCCAGGGCCTTGAGGCGCTCGGCATATTCGTGGGCGGCCTTGATGTCGTGGATGGAGCAGGGGCCGACCACGACGAACAGGCGATGGTCCTTGCCGTCGAGGATATTGCGCACCACTTCGCGGCCGGCAGTCACGGTCTGCAGGGCCTTGGCGCTCAGGGGGAGTTCCTTCTTGAGCTGATCGGGGGTGATCAAGGTCTCGTTGGAAGCAACGTTAAGGTCGTCGATCGGTAAATCAGCCATCGTGTTACTCGTCAGGTCACGGGTGCCGGCCGCCAGCAATCCCCGTGCGGCCCAGCAGCAAGATTGTTCGCAACGGGGAGCCGAACCTTAGCGCGTTACAGGGGGCTCGACAATGGGCTGGCCCCCGTCGGCGCGGGGTTTTTACCGGATGGCTGGTTTTTTCCGCCTCAGGTGGCGTGCAGGTTCGCCTCGGAGAAGGCTTCGGCGTGCAGGCCGACCCATTGTGCGGCCAACGCCTGGGCAGCATTGCTGTCGAGGTCGGGCTGCTGATGTTGCAGGCAGTAGTGGCGAATCTGGCAGACCTGCTCGCCCATGCGAGCGCCGAACAGTGCCTGGGCATCGGTGAAGGCAATGCCCACCCGGTAGCCTTCGTCGAGTTTCTGACACCAGGCGATATAACCAGGATAGCGGGCCTCGCTGCCCAGGGAGGGAATTGCGACTTCCACCGCCATGCCGCGCCGGTAGGCGCGCAACTGCTTGCAAGCGATGCCGCCCAGGCCCAGTGTATGCAGGTGGCGGCGGAACAGGCTGGGGAATGGACGCAGGGTCAATTCGACCGGAATGTCTTCGGGATGAGGCAGGTATCCACACATGGCCGACTCCGTGCCGGTTATTTGACCTTCTTCGCTCCAGTATAGTGAAAGATCGAAAACCGGCTGATTTACGTGTAAAAAAACCGGACGACGAGCATAGGTATTTTCGACAAGGGGCAGGGTGAGCATGCGCAATGCACGGATCGGCATCATCGGCAGTGGTGCCATTGGCGGCTTCTATGGGGTGATGCTGGCACGCGCCGGCTTCGATGTGCATTTTCTGTTGCGCAGCGAGTATGCCGCCGTACGCGACCAGGGCCTGGTGGTGGAGAGTGCGGTGCACGGCCAGGTGCGGATGAAGGTGCAGGCTTATGCCGCGGCTGCCGACCTGCCACCGTGCGACTGGCTGCTGGTGGGCGCCAAGGCCACCAGCAATGCCGAACTGGCACCGCTGATCGTCCAGGCCGCGGCGCCGGGCGCCAAGGTGGTCTTGCTGCAGAACGGCCTGGGGGTGGAAGCGCAGTTGCGCCCGGACTTGCGCTCGGACATGCACCTGCTGGGCGGGTTGTGCTTCATTTGCGTCAATCGCCAGGCGCCTGGAGTGATTCGCCACCAGGCGCTGGGCGCGGTCAACCTGGGGTATCACAGCAGCCCGGCCGAGGACGCGGGGGCGGCCATTGTCGCCGAGGGCGCCGCTTTGTTCCAGGCGGCCGGTATCGACTCCCAGGCCATGGATGACCTCGACCTGGCGCGCTGGCAGAAACTGGTATGGAACGTACCCTACAACGGCCTTTCGGTGCTCCTGCAGGCCAGTACGACCCCACTGATGAGCGACCCGCACAGCCGTGAGCTGATCCAGGCGCTGATGGCCGAGGTGATGCAGGGCGCGCAGGCCTGTGGTCATGTGCTGGCGCAAGGGTATGCCGAGCACTTGTTGCGCATCACCGAGCAGATGCCCGACTACTGGCCGAGCATGTACCACGACCATGCCCTGGGGCGTGCGCTGGAGTTGCAGGCGATCTATGCCGAGCCGCTGGCCCGGGCGCGAGCGGCCGGATGCCAACTGCCGCGCATGGAGATGCTGTACCAGGCACTGACCTTCCTCGACCGGCGCAATCGCCCGGCCTGAAGGGCGCGGCGGCAGCGCGCCGGACGGCACGGCGGCCGTTCGCGGCGCTGCTAAGCTGAACCTTGCTCTGCCTTAGCGGCAGTCGAGGAGGTCGAATGATCCATTCCATGCTGTATGCCACCGACCTCGGTGTATACGCGCCCTTCGTCATGCAACACGCCCTGGCCCTGGCGCGCACCTTCAATGCAGAGCTGTACGTGATTCACGCGGTGGAGCCCATGGGGCAGTTCGCCGAATCCTTGCTGCAGAGCTACCTCGACGAACAGACCCTGGACGAACTGCACAGCCAGGGCGTCAACACGGTGCTGGCCAATATCGAGCAGCGGGTACTGGAGAACTTTCGCGACGAACTGGGCGAGGAGGCCGACCTGGCCGTGATCCGGGCGGTCAGGGTGCGCCAGGGCGACCCGGCTCAGGTCATTCTCGAGCAGGCCCAGCGCCTGAGTGTCGACCTGCTGATCTTCGGCAGCCACAGCCAGGGGGCGGGGGTGGACGTGCCGATCGGCCGTACCGCGGTGCGGCTGTTGCAGCTGTCGCCGGTGCCGGTCTACATGGTGCCGTTGGCCCAACATTTGGGGCGTAGGAAAGCGTGAGGCTGGCAGTAAGTCATTTCCGGGCATGTAACAAAATAGTTCTAGATTTATTTCCAGAACCACTAATATAGTTATATCTCGTCGCTGCCAGCTGCCGGTGACCTACCGCTGATCCGAGGGATACCTATGAAGCTTCAACAACTGCGCTACATCTGGGAAGTGGCGCACCATGACCTCAACGTCTCCGCGACAGCGCAGAGCCTCTACACCTCCCAACCCGGGATCAGCAAGCAGATCCGCCTGCTCGAGGACGAACTGGGTGTCGAGGTCTTCGCCCGCAGTGGCAAGCACCTGACCCGCGTCACCCCTGCAGGCGAGCGCATCATCAATACCGCTGGCGAGATCCTGCGCAAGGTCGAGAGCATCAAGCAGATCGCCCAGGAATTCTCCAACGAGAAGAAGGGCACCCTGTCGATCGCCACCACCCACACCCAGGCGCGCTATGCGCTGCCACCGGTGATCAGCAGCTTCATCAAGCAGTACCCGGAAGTCGCCCTGCACATGCACCAGGGCTCGCCCATGCAGATCGCCGAGATGGCCGCCGACGGCACCGTCGATTTCG
Organism: Pseudomonas guariconensis; assembly: GCF_024127895.1. Taxonomy (GTDB): domain Bacteria; phylum Pseudomonadota; class Gammaproteobacteria; order Pseudomonadales; family Pseudomonadaceae; genus Aquipseudomonas; species Aquipseudomonas guariconensis_B. The sequence continues at coordinate 47,293 of NZ_JAMYBK010000019.1, forward strand.
CCATCGCCACCGAGGCGCTGGAGCTGTTCGGCGACCTGATCATGATGCCGTGCTACAAGTGGAACCGCTGCGTGGTCGTGCCCCAGGGCCACCCGCTGACCAAGCTGCCGAAGCTGACCCTCGAAGCGGTCGCCGAGTATCCGATCGTCACCTATGTATTCGGTTTCACTGGCCGTTCCAAGCTGGACGAGGCCTTCAATCATCGCGGCCTGACGCCGAAAGTAGTGTTCACCGCCGCCGACGCCGACGTGATCAAGACCTATGTGCGCCTGGGGTTGGGCGTGGGCATCGTGGCCAAGATGGCGGTCGATCCCAAGCTCGACAGCGACCTGGTGTGCCTGGATGCCAGCGAACTGTTCGAAGCCAGCATCACCAAGATCGGCTTCCGTCGTGGCACCTTCCTGCGCGGCTTCATGTGCGATTTCATCGAGAAGTTCGCCCCGCACCTGACCCGCGAAGTGATGGCCAAGGCCATCCAGTGCCATAACAAGCAGGAGCTCGAGGAGCTGTTCGCGGGCGTCGAGTTGCCGGTGCACTGACAACAGCGGCAAGCTACAAGAGAAAAGCAGCCTGTGCCCCAATGTCGGTCAGTTAAGCGGCGCTTTGTCATTTTTGCGGCTACCTTGCAGCCCATCGCCGGCAAGCCGGCTCCCACAGGGACCGCGGCGACCACACATGATGCGGTTTGCACGGACGGTGTGGGAGCCGGCTTGCCGGCGATGGGGCGCGAAGCGGCCCCAAATGACAACTGAAAGTCTTAACTGACCGGCATTAGCCTGTGCCCGGTCTGCTTTTCTTGTGGCTTGAAGCTGGGCCCGCTTCAGGCCTTGCTGATCAGGTTGCCCGCGTGCAGGCCGCATTCCTTCTGGGTCGACTCTTCCCACCACCAGCGGCCTTCGCGCTCGTGCTGGTTGGGTAGTACAGGACGGGTGCAGGGTTCGCAGCCGATGCTGATGAAGCCGCGCTCGTGCAGGCTGTTGTAGGGCAGCTCGAGCATGCGGATGTAACCCCAGACTTCCTCGCTGGTCATCTGCGCCAGCGGATTGAACTTGTACAGGGTACGTTCAGGGGTGGAGAACGCCGTGTCGATCTCCAGCGCGGCCACCTGGCTGCGGGTGCCCGGACTCTGGTCGCGGCGCTGGCCGGTGGCCCAGGCGCGCACGGTGGCCAGCTTGCGGCGCAGCGGCTCGATCTTGCGGATGCCGCAGCACTCGCCATGGCCATCCTTGTAGAAACTGAACAGGCCCTTTTCCTTGACGAACGGTTCGAGCTTGGCATGATCCGGGCTGAGGATCTCGATCGGCAGGTTGTACTGTTCGCGGACCTGGTCGATGAAGCGATAGGTTTCCGGGTGCAGGCGGCCGGTGTCGAGGCTGAATACCTTGACCTGCTTGTTCAGCTTCCAGGCCATGTCCACCAGTACCACGTCCTCGGCACCGCTGAAGGAAATCCACAAGTCGTCGCCGAAGTGCTCGAAGGCGAGCTTGAGGATGTCCTGTGGGGACTTGCTGGCATAGGTCGCGGCGAGGGTGGCGACGTCGAAGGGTTGGCTCATCAGGCGGTTTCCATCGTGTGTATGGCGCTGTGCGCTCGTAATAGGGCGATGGTAACAAAAAATGGCGGGGTAGACGCCCTGCGATGGTGAGTGGATGCCAGGGTGTCGCCTGTGTAGGTCAATCAAGATGCTCGGCTGCCATCTTGGGGCGCAAGGCAGCCCTGGGGCTTGCCCGCGTAAAGGGCGGCGCCAGTCACAAGCCTTGCAGCGTCTGCATCAATACCCGCACCTTGGCGATGGACTCCTCGTATTCGGCCTGCCAGTCGGAGTCGGCCACCACTGCGCCGCCTCCCCAGCAACTGACCTGGCCATCCTTGACCAACAGGCTGCGGATGGCGATGGAGCTGTCCATTTCGCCGCGTACATCCACATACAGCAGCGAGCCGCAATACAGCGCCCGGCGCGCTGGCTCCAGTTCGTCGATGATCTGCATGGCGCGGATCTTCGGAGCGCCGGTGATCGAGCCACCGGGGAAGCTGTCGCCGATCAGGTCCAGCGCGTCCTTGCCGCTGGCCAGGCGCCCGGTGATGCTGCTGACCAGGTGATGGACGTTGGGGTAGCTCTCCAGGCTGAACAGCTCAGGTACCTTGACCGAGCCGATCTCGCAGGTACGCCCCAGGTCGTTGCGCAGCAGGTCGACGATCATCAGGTTTTCCGAGCGGTCCTTGGGGCTCTCCTGTAGCTCGGCGGCGTTGCGGGCATCTTCCTGCGGGTCGCTGGAGCGGGGGCGGGTGCCCTTGATCGGGCGGGTTTCCACCTGGCCCTGGCTGACCTGGATGAAGCGCTCCGGTGAGAAGCTCAGCAGGGCACTGCCGTCGGCCAACTGCTGGTAGCCGGAGAAGGGCGTCGGGCAGGCCTTGCGCAGAGCCTGGTAGGCCCGCCACGGGTCGCCCTGGCAGGGCGCGCGGAAGCGTTGGGTCAGGTTGATCTGGTAGCAGTCACCGGCCTGGATGTACTGCTGGACCTTGTCGAAGGCTGCCCGGTATTGCTCGGGCTGCAGGTCGCCGCGCATGGGGGCGAGCAGTTGGAAGTCACCGGGCTCACAGGCTTCGGGCATTTCGAACAGGTGGACCAGGCGCTCCCGCTCGCGGGCGTCCAGGCTTGGGTGGAAGACCAGTTGGCTGGTGCGTAGCCGATGGTCGCTGACCAGGGCCCAGGCATACAGGCCGAGTTGTGCATCGGGCAGGCCGAGATCGTCCCGCGCCAGGCTCGGCAGGTGCTCCAGGCGCCGGCCGAAGTCGTAGCTCAGGTAGCCGATCAGGCCGCCGGCGAAGGGCAGTTCGATGCCTTCGGGCAGTGTCGCTCGGCCCAACTGCGTCAGGGCGTTGCGCAGGCGTTGCAGGTAGGCCCGACCTTCTTCCCCGGCTTGAGCCTGCAGGTGTTGCAGCGGCCAGGCGCTGAGCAGGTCGAAGCGGCCGCGCTCGGCACCTGGGCGGGCGCTGTCGAGCAGGATTGCCCCGGGGGCCTGGCGCAGGCGGGCGAAGTAGGTGGCCGGGTCGGGCTGGTAGGGCAGGGCGTGGAGCGTACAGGTCGGCATGCGAGTGGGTGGCGATGACAAAGCGAGGAGGGCGATTGTAGTCGCCTGGGGGAGGGGCGGCCAGCTCTGGCTGCGACAGCTATTCGGCTTCCATTTAGAGCGAGCGCTTTCGTGATCGTCGCGCTAGCCTCTCGCGTTGACAAATGACTGGGGCCGCTTCGCGGCCCCGATACGGCGGATCACTGCGGATGAACGTGCCCGAACAACCCCTGGGACACACGCACCCGCTGCTCGGCATCTTCCGTGACGCCGTCCTTGGCCAACGCCTCCAGGTGCGCCTCGATGGCATGGGTGCGCTGGGTCAGGCCGCAGTCGTTGGCGATCTGGATGTTCAGGCCCGGGCGGGCGTTGAGCTCGAGGATCAACGGGCCCTTGTCCTGGTCCAGGACCATGTCCACCCCGATGTAGCCCAGGCCACACAGCTCGTAGCAGTTGGCCGCGAGCTTCATGAAGCCGTCCCAGTTCGGCAACTGCACGCCATCCACCGCGTTGGTGGTGTCCGGGTGCTTGCTGATGATCTTGTTCAGCCAGGTGCCGCGCAGGGTGACACCGGTGGCCAGGTCCACGCCCACGCCGATGGCGCCTTGGTGCAGGTTGGCCTTGCCGCCCGACTGACGGGTCGGCAGGCGCAGCATGGCCATCACCGGGTAGCCCATCAGCACGATGATGCGGATGTCCGGCACGCCTTCGTAGCTGATGCTCTTGAAGATCTGGTCCGGGGTCACCCGGTACTCGATCAGCGCGCGGTCGCGATGCCCACCGAGCGAATACAGGCCGGTGAGGATGCTGGAGATCTGGTGCTCGATCTCGCCGTGGCTGATGATCTTGCCCGACACCGTGCGATAGCGGTCCTCGAAGCGGTCGGCGATGACCATGATGCCGTCACCGCCGGCGCCCTGGGCCGGCTTGATGACGAAATCGTTGCGCCCGCCGATGATCTGGTCGAGCTTTTCGATCTGCTTCTCGGTCTCGATGATGCCGTACATCTCCGGCACATGGATGCCAGCCTCGAGCGCACGCTCCTTGGTGATGATCTTGTCGTCGACGATCGGGTACAGGTGGCGCTTGTTGTACTTCAGGACGTAGTCCGCGTTGCGCCGGTTGATACCCATGATGCCCCGGGCCTCCAGGGCTTTCCAGGTCTTGATCAGTCCGAACATCAGGCGTCAGCCTTCACGAAAGCCTTGAAGCGAACGAGCTCGGTCAGGCGGTAGCCGCGGTAACGGCCCATCGCCAGCATGAAGCCCACCAGAACCAGCAGTACGGCCGGGAAGGTGAAGACGAAGTACACCAGCTCCGGCACCATCATCAGCAGGTGCGCCAGGGAGGCGGCGAACAGGGTGCCGATGGCCACCTTCATGGCATGGCCGCCGCCACGTTCCTCCCAGGTGATCGACAGGCGCTCGATGGTCATGGTCAGGATCACCATCGGGAACAGTGCCACCGACAGGCCGCGCTCCAGGCCCAGCTTGTGGCTGAACAGGCTGATGGCGGCGATCAGCACCACGACGAAGGTCAGCACCACCGACAGGCGCGGCAGCATCTGCAGCTTCAGGTGCTCGAGGTAGGAACGTAGCGACAGGCCCAGGGCGGTGATCACAGTGAACAGGATGATGCCGAAGCCCAACTGGGTCTCGCGGAAGGCCAGGGCGATCAGCACCGGGGTGAAGGTACCCAGGGTCTGGATGCCGATCAGGTTGCGCAGCACCAGGATCACCAGCACGCCGATCGGGATCATCACCATGATCATGAAGGTCTGCTGGGTCTGCAGCGGCAGGCCGTACAGGGAATACTCGAGGAAGTCGGCGTCGGTGTTCTCGTCGGTCAGCTTGGCCAGGCGGATGGCGTTCATCTCGCTGTTGTTCATGCTGAAGGTGACGTTGGCCTTGCGGCCGCCATCGACGGTGACCAGGTTCTCGTCGCCGACCCACCACAGCAGGCGGTCGTTGGGCAGGCCCTGCTCGCCGGTGTCGGGGTTGAAGTACAGCCAGTCGTTGCCGTTGAAGCTGCGCAGCCACAGCTCGGGGCTCTGCGGGGTATCGGCGACCAGGCGGATGGTGTGCACCTTCTCCATCGGCACGTGGGCGATCGACAGCAGCAGGTCGATGACCTTGGCCTTGTTCAGGGCCGAGGTATCGCCGCCCAGCAGCAGCTTGACGTTGTCGTCGTTGAGGTTGTTGACCCGCTTGATGGTCTCGCTGACGAAGGTCTCGACGTCGGCCGAGTGCTGGCGGATCGGCGCCATCAACGCCTCGGCGGCGATCTTCTCGGGGCCCTCGACGGCCAGGCTGTCACGGAAGGTCGGGCCCTTGACCGTGGTCTTCTCGTTGCTGTAGCGCTTGGTCAGCACCAGGCGGTAGTAGAGGGTCTGGTTGCCGCTGGCGCGGCGCGCCGACCAGGTCACCTTGCGGTTGCCGTCGACACGGTTGACGCTCACCCCGTAGTTGTTGGAGATGAAGCTCTCGTTGAGGCTGACGTAGTCGCGGTTCAGCGGCGGCACGAACATCTGAACCTTGACCGGGTCCTTGGGGTTGGCGATGAACTCGACCTTGGCGTCGATGTTCCACAAATCGTCGGTCTCGTCCTCGGTGACCGGGATGCCGAGAATGAAGATCTGGTAGGCCGTGACCAGCACGCCCAGGAGCACCAGGACGGTGATCAGGACTTTCAGGTGGAGGGTAAGAGAGCGCATCGGGATTACTCTGCTTTGGGAGCTTCGGTGGCACAGGCAGGTTTGCCGGCCGCGTATTTAAGGCTTGGGTCGACCAGCGCGTCGAAGTGCTTGAGCGCCTCGGAACCGATCAGCAGCGGGAACTGGAAGGCGCTGCGGTCGGTGAGGTTGACTTCGATGGTGCGCTGCGCGCGGCCCATGCAGATGTTCAGTTCGATGACCGGGCGGGCCGTGTAGGCCTTGCCTTCGTCGGGATTGTAGTCGCCGGCGCGCCGCTTGATCTTGCTGACCCGCGCCAGCGGGCGCTCGATCGGGTGCGAGTGGGCGGCATCGATGGCCAGGTAGAAGCGTACCCAGCTTTCGCCATCGCGCTTGAAGCGCTTGATGTCGCGGGCACTGAGGGAGGCGGTCTTGGCGCCGGTGTCGAGCTTGGCCGCCACTTCCAGGTCGAGGTCGGAAAGACGGGCATATTCGTTCAGGCCATACACGGTCTTTTCCGCCGCCGGGACGTGGGCCGGCAGCAGGGCGAGGCAGAACAGCAGTGAAACGGGTGTGAGTCTCATAAATCCTGGCGCGGTGCTGTGCGGGGTTCGGGGCAAGGCGACTGGCAAGTACTGCGCAAGCATCCTCGTTCATCTGTCAACAGCATGAAACGATGACAGGCACACTATATCCATCCTCCCTTGGGAAGCGCGGCATTCTATCACGCCAACGTCTCGACGCCAGCGCGCCGCGTTCTGACAGCATTTGCAGCCGTTAAGTTCGTTCTTAGACGATTGTCGACAATGTTGATTTTGTCTTTGACGTATCGCCTATGTTTAGCTAGCTTTGGCGCTAGTGAAATACAAGGTGTCGACAATATGCTGGACTCAACCCAGGCTTCCCTGGCCCTCCCGGATGAAACGGAAACCCTCTCGGAGCACGTTTTCCGACGCATCCAGGCAGCGATCGTCAAGGGCGAGATCGCGCCGGGCAGCAAGATCTCCGAGCCTGAGCTGGCGCGTACCTATGGCATCAGCCGCGGCCCGCTGCGCGAGGCCATCCACCGCCTGGAGGGGCAGCGCCTGCTGGTGCGCGTGCCCCATGTCGGTGCCCGGGTGGTGTCGCTCAGCCACGCCGAGCTGATCGAGCTGTACGAGATCCGCGAGTCCCTCGAAGGCATGGCCTGCCGCCTGGCCGCCGAGCGCATGAGCCAGGCCGAGATCGACGAACTGCGCCGGGTGCTCGACACCCACGAGCGCGACGCCACCTTCCAGGCCGGCCTTGGCTACTACCAGCAGGAAGGCGACTTCGACTTCCATTACCGGATCATCCAGGGCAGCGGCAACCAGACCCTGGTCAAGATGCTCTGCGGCGAGCTGTACCAGCTGGTGCGCATGTACCGCATCCAGTTTTCCGCCACGCCCAACCGCCCGCACCAGGCCTTCGCCGAGCACCATCGCATCCTCGATGCCATCGAAGGCCGCGACGGCGAACTGGCCGAACTCCTGATGCGCCGGCACATCGGCGCATCCAAGCGCAACATCGAGCGTCACTACCAAGGCGCCGACAACAATAGCCCACGAGGTGAGTCATGACTTTGAAGAGCACGCCCGGCCAGCGTTTCCGTGACGCGGTCGCTGCCGAACATCCGTTGCAGGTGGTCGGGACCATCAATGCCAACCACGCCCTGCTGGCCAAGCGCGCCGGCTTCAAGGCCATCTACCTGTCCGGCGGCGGTGTCGCCGCCGGCTCCCTGGGCCTGCCGGACCTGGGCATCAGCGGCCTGGACGACGTGCTGACCGACGTGCGCCGCATCACCGATGTCTGCGACCTGCCGCTGCTGGTGGATGTCGATACCGGCTTCGGCGCCTCGGCCTTCAACGTGGCCCGCACCGTGCGTTCGATGATCAAGTTCGGCGCCGCCGCCCTGCACATCGAGGACCAGGTCGGCGCCAAGCGCTGCGGCCACCGGCCGAACAAGGAGATCGTCTCCCAGCAGGAGATGGTCGACCGCATCAAGGCCGCGGTGGACGCCCGCACCGACGACAGTTTCGTGATCATGGCGCGTACCGACGCCCTGGCCGTGGAAGGCCTGAACGCCGCCCTGGACCGCGCCGCCGCCTGCATCGAGGCCGGTGCCGACATGATTTTCCCGGAAGCGATCACTGAACTGTCGATGTACAAGACCTTCGCCGACCGGGTGAAGGCGCCGATCCTGGCCAACATCACCGAGTTCGGTGCCACGCCGCTGTACACCACCGAGGAACTGGCGTCGGTCGATGTCTCCCTGGTGCTGTACCCACTGTCGGCGTTCCGTGCCATGAACAAGGCCGCCGAGAACGTCTACACCGCGCTGCGCCGCGACGGCACGCAGAAGAACGTCATCGACACCATGCAGACGCGCATGGAGCTCTACGATGCCATCGGCTACCACGCCTTCGAGCAGAGCCTCGATGCGTTGTTCGCCCAGAAGAAAGCCTGAGCCAGCGCCGGCCTCGTCGCTGGTCGGCCAGCCTCCACAGGGCGCGCAAGTTGCAAAGGGTGCGCTGTACTTGTGGACGCCGGCTTGCCGGCGATGGGGCGGTACAGATATGTCGGATTAGCCTGTAAGACTTCACATAACAAGTTCAAGAAAGGAGAACACACCATGGCCGAAGCAAAAGTACTCAGTGGCGCAGGCCTGCGTGGCCAGGTGGCCGGGCAGACCGCCTTGTCGACCGTCGGCCAGGCCGGTGCCGGCCTGACCTACCGTGGTTACGATGTGCGTGACCTGGCGGCCGCTGCCGAATTCGAGGAAGTCGCCTACCTGCTGCTGTACGGCGAACTGCCGAGCAAGGCGGAACTTGCCGACTACAAGCGCAAGCTCAAGGGGCTGCGCGACTTGCCGCAAACCCTCAAGGAAGTGCTCGAGCGTATCCCGCGCGACGCCCACCCGATGGACGTGATGCGTACCGGCTGCTCGGTACTGGGTACCCTGGAACCGGAACTGACCTTCGAAGCCCAGCGCGAGAAGACCGATCGGCTGCTGGCGGTGTTCCCGGCGATCATGTGCTACTGGTACCGCTTCTCCCACCATGGCGTGCGCATCGACTGCACCAGCGACGAGGACACCCTTGGCGGTCACTTCCTGCACCTGCTGCACGGCAAGCAGCCGAGCCCGCTGCACGTCAAGGTGATGAACGTCTCGCTGATCCTCTACGCCGAGCACGAGTTCAACGCCTCGACCTTCACCGCCCGGGTCTGCGCCTCGACCCTGTCGGACCTGTACTCCTGCGTCACCGCCGCCATCGGCACGCTACGCGGCCCGCTGCACGGGGGCGCCAACGAAGCGGCGATGGAACTGATCGAGCGCTTCCAGAGCCCGCAGGAGGCGGTCGCCGAGCTGCTCAAGATGCTCGAGCGCAAGGACAAGATCATGGGCTTCGGCCATGCCATCTACAAGGAGTCCGACCCGCGTAACGAGGTGATCAAGGGCTGGTCCCGGCAGCTTGCCGACGAGGTGGGCGACAAGGTGCTGTACCCGGTCTCCGAAGCCATCGACAAGACCATGTGGGAGCAGAAGCGCCTGTTCCCCAACGCCGACTTCTACCATGCCTCGGCGTACCACTTCATGGGCATCCCGACCAAGCTGTTCACCCCGATCTTCGTCTGCTCGCGCCTGACCGGCTGGGCGGCGCACGTCTTCGAGCAACGCGCCAACAACCGCATCATCCGCCCAAGCGCCGAGTACATCGGTGTCGAACAGCGCCAGTTCGTGCCGATCGAGCAGCGCTGAATAGAAATAGAGAGGCAACCCGTTTCCCCTGTGGGAGCGGGCTTGCCCGCGAATGCGCCCGACCGGCCTACCCATGTGCGCCTGCTGACGCATTCGCGGGCAAGCCCGCTCCCACAGGGCCGGTGGAGCCTTCCGAATCCTGTGACCGAGCCTGAATGATGAACACTGCATACCGCAAAGCCCTGCCAGGCACCGACCTGGACTACTTCGACGCCCGCGCGGCGGTCGAGGCGATCAAGCCCGGCGCCTACGATGGCCTGCCTTATACCTCCCGCGTGCTCGCCGAGAACCTGGTGCGACGCTGCGACCCGGCGACCCTCAACGCCTCCCTGGAGCAGTTGATCGAGCGCAAGCGCGACCTCGACTTCCCCTGGTTCCCGGCGCGGGTGGTGTGCCACGACATCCTCGGCCAGACCGCCCTGGTCGACCTGGCTGGCCTGCGTGACGCCATTGCCGACAAAGGCGGTGACCCGGCCCAGGTCAACCCGGTGGTGCCGGTGCAACTGATCGTCGACCACTCGCTGGCGGTGGAGTGCGGTGGTTTCGATCCGCAGGCGTTCGAGAAGAACCGCGCCATCGAGGACCGTCGCAACGAAGACCGTTTCCATTTCATCAACTGGACCAAGAAGGCGTTCAAGAACGTCGACGTGATCCAGCCAGGCAACGGCATCATGCACCAGATCAACCTGGAGAAGATGTCGCCGGTGATCCACAACGACCGCGGCGTGGCCTACCCGGACACCTGTGTCGGCACCGACAGCCACACCCCGCACGTCGATGCCTTGGGCGTGATCGCCATCGGCGTCGGTGGCCTGGAGGCCGAGAACGTCATGCTCGGCCGGGCCTCCTGGATGCGCCTGCCAGAGATCGTCGGCGTCGAGCTGAGCGGCCGGCTCGCGCCGAACATCACCGCCACCGACCTGGTGCTGGCCCTGACCGAATTCCTGCGCAAGCAGAAAGTGGTCGGCGCCTACCTCGAGTTCCACGGCGAAGGCGCCCGTGCCCTGACCCTGGGCGACCGCGCCACCATCTCCAACATGGCCCCGGAGTACGGCGCCACCGCGGCGATGTTCGCCATCGACCAACAGACCATCGATTACCTGCGGCTGACCGGCCGCGAAGACCAGCAGGTCAAGCTGGTGGAAACCTACGCCAAGGCCGCCGGCCTGTGGGCCGACAGCCTGGCCAAGGCCGAGTACGAGCGGGTGCTGCGCTTCGACCTGTCCAGCGTGGTGCGCAACATGGCCGGCCCGTCCAACCCGCACGCCCGTGTCGCCACCGCCGACCTGGCCGCCAAGGGCATCGCTGGCGCCTGGGAAGAGGTACCGGGGCAGATGCCCGACGGCGCGGTGATCATCGCCGCCATCACCAGTTGCACCAACACCAGCAACCCGCGCAACGTGATCGCCGCAGGCCTCCTGGCGCGCAATGCCAACAAGCTCGGCCTGGCGCGCAAGCCCTGGGTGAAGTCCTCCCTGGCCCCCGGCTCCAAGGCTGTGCAGCTGTACCTGCAGGAAGCGGGGCTGGAGCAGGAGCTCGAGCAACTGGGCTTTGGCATCGTCGCCTTCGCCTGCACCACCTGCAACGGCATGTCCGGCGCCCTGGACCCGAAGATCCAGCAGGAGATCATCGACCGCGACCTGTACGCCACCGCGGTGCTGTCGGGCAACCGTAACTTCGACGGGCGTATCCACCCGTACGCCAAGCAGGCGTTCCTCGCCTCGCCACCTCTGGTGGTGGCCTACGCCATCGCCGGCACCATCCGCTTCGACATCGAGAAGGACGTGCTGGGCGTGGTCGATGGCCGGGAGATCCGCCTCAAGGACATCTGGCCGAGCGACGAGGAAATCGACGCCGTGGTGCGTGCCGCGGTCAAGCCAGAGCAGTTCCGCCAGGTGTACATCCCGATGTTCGCCATCGAGCAGGACAAGGGGCCGAAGGTCGCGCCGCTGTATCAATGGCGGCCGATGAGCACCTACATCCGTCGCCCGCCGTACTGGGAAGGTGCCCTGGCCGGCGAGCGCAGCCTGCGTGGCATGCGCCCGCTGGCGGTGCTGCCGGACAACATCACCACCGACCACCTGTCGCCGTCCAACGCCATCCTGGCCAACAGTGCCGCGGGCGAGTACCTGGCGAAGATGGGCCTGCCGGAAGAGGACTTCAACTCCTACGCGACGCACCGTGGCGACCACCTGACCGCACAACGCGCCACCTTCGCCAACCCCAAGCTGTTCAACGAGATGGTGCGCAACGAGGATGGCAGCGTGAAGCAGGGCTCGCTGGCGCGCATCGAGCCGGAGGGCAAGGTGACCCGCATGTGGGAGGCGATCGAGACCTACATGGAGCGCAAGCAGCCGCTGATCATCGTCGCCGGTGCCGACTATGGCCAGGGCTCGTCCCGCGACTGGGCGGCCAAGGGCGTGCGCCTGGCGGGCGTGGAGGCGATCGTCGCCGAAGGCTTCGAGCGCATCCACCGCACCAACCTGGTGGGCATGGGCGTGTTGCCGCTGGAGTTCCAGCCAGGCACCAACCGCAAGACCCTGGACCTCGATGGCAGCGAGACCTACGACGTGCTCGGCGAGCGCACGCCGCGGGCGACCCTGACCCTGGTGGTGACCCGGCGCAATGGCGAGCGGGTCGAGGTGCCGGTGACCTGCCGCCTGGATACCGCCGAGGAAGTGTCGATCTACGAGGCCGGCGGGGTGTTGCAGCGCTTCGCCCAGGACTTCCTGGAAGCGACCGCCTGAGTGAAGCGGGCCGCTCCTGCCGGGGCGGCCTTGCGTCGCGAAAGGGCTGCGCAGCAGCCCCAGGTTTTCGCCGGAACGAAACAATCAGGACAGCACAGCAATGGCACATGTACCCCAGATCAGAATCCCCGCCACCTATATCCGTGGCGGCACCAGCAAGGGCGTGTTCTTCCGCCTGCAGGACCTGCCCGAGCGCGCCCAGGTTGCGGGCCCTGCCCGTGATGCGCTGCTGCTGCGGGTGATCGGTAGCCCCGATCCCTATGGCAAGCAGATCGATGGCATGGGCGGCGCCACCTCCAGCACCAGCAAGACGGTGATCCTCGCGCGCAGCACCCGCCCGGACCATGATGTCGACTACCTGTTCGGTCAGGTCGCCATCGACAAGGCCTTCGTCGACTGGAGCGGCAACTGCGGCAACCTCTCCGCCGCGGTCGGCGCCTTCGCCATCAGCGGCGGCCTGGTGGACCCTGCGCGCATTCCGCGCAACGGCACCGCCACCGTGCGCATCTGGCAGGCCAACATCGGCAAGACCATCATCGCCCATGTGCCGATCAGCGAAGGCGAGGTGCAGGAGACCGGCGACTTCGAGCTCGACGGCGTGACCTTCCCGGCGGCCGAAGTGCAACTGGAGTTCCTCGATCCGGCCGCCGACGAAGACGGCGACGGGGGCGCCATGTTCCCCACCGGCAACCTGGTGGACGACCTGGAGGTCCCCGGTGTCGGGACCCTCAAGGCGACCCTGATCAATGCCGGCATCCCGACCATCTTCGTCAATGCCGCCGAGATCGGCTACAGCGGCACGGAGCTGCAGGATGCGATCAATGGCGACCCCGAGGCGCTGGCCCGGTTCGAGGCCATCCGTGCCCATGGCGCGGTGCGCATGGGGTTGATCGAGCACGTCGACGAAGCCGCCGGGCGCCAGCACACGCCGAAGGTCGCCTTCGTCGCGCCGCCGACCTCGTATACCGCGTCCAGCGGCAAGGTGGTCGAGAGCGCTGACATCGACCTGTTGGTGCGCGCGCTGTCCATGGGCAAGCTGCACCACGCCATGATGGGCACCGCGGCAGTCGCCATCGGCACGGCCGCGGCCGTACCCGGCACCCTGGTGAACCTCGCCGCCGGCGGGGGCGAGCGCAGCGCCGTGCGTTTCGGCCACCCCTCTGGCACCTTGCGGGTCGGTGCCCAGGCGCGCAAGGTGGACGGTGAGTGGACGGTGACCAAGGCAATCATGAGCCGTAGCGCCCGCGTGTTGATGGAGGGCTGGGTACGCGTGCCTGGCGACAGCTTCTAGCACGCCTCTGGCGCTCGGCTTCGAAGAACGCAGGGCAGGCCCTGCGGTGGTAGTGGGGCTGCTTTGCAGCCCTCATTCTCAAGGAGCAGAAGATGAGTGCCAACGTAGACCTGAACGACCGCCCGGACTACGACCGGGTGTTGCAAGCCATCGCCGACTACGTGCTCGACTACCGGGTCGAGTCGGCCGAGGCGCTGGACACGGCGCGCAACTGCCTGATGGATACCCTGGGCTGCGGCCTGCTGGCGCTGCGCTTCCCCGAGTGCACCAAGCACCTGGGGCCGCTGGTGGAGGGGACCGTGGTACCCCATGGCGCCCGGGTGCCTGGCACCGCCTACCGCCTGGACCCGGTCAAGGCAGCCTGGGACATCGGCTGTATCGTGCGTTGGCTGGACTACAACGACACCTGGCTGGCCGCCGAATGGGGGCATCCGTCCGACAACCTCGGCGGCATTCTCGCCGTGGCCGATCACCTGTCGCAAAAGCGCGTGGCCAATGGCGAGCCGGCGCTGACCCTGCGCGAGGTGCTCGAGGCGATGGTCATGGCCCACGAGATCCAGGGCGTGCTGGCCCTGGAGAACGCCTTCAATCGCGTCGGCCTGGACCATGTGTTGCTGGTCAAGGTCGCCTCCACGGCGGTGTGCGCCCGGCTGATGGGGGCCAACCGAGAACAACTGCTGTCGGCGCTGTCCCATGCTTTCGTCGACGGCCAGGCGTTGCGCACCTATCGCCATGCGCCCAATGCCGGTTCGCGCAAGTCGTGGGCGGCGGGCGATGCCTCCAGTCGCGGGGTGCGCCTGGCCGATATCGCCCTGCGTGGCGAGATGGGCATCCCCGGCGTACTGACCGCGCCCCAGTGGGGGTTCTACGATGTCTTGTTCAGCCACACCAACAAGGACCTCGCGCTCAAGCCCGAAGCCCAGCGCAGTTTCCGGCTACCCCAGCCGTTCGGCAGCTATGTGATGGAGAACGTGCTGTTCAAGATCAGCTTCCCTGCCGAGTTCCATGCCCAGACCGCCTGCGAGGCGGCGGTGGCCTTGCATCCGCAGGTGCGCGACCGGTTGGGCGAGATCGACCGCATCGTCATCACCACCCATGAGTCGGCGATCCGCATCATCTCCAAGGTCGGCCCCCTGGCCAACGCCGCCGACCGTGACCACTGCATTCAGTACATGACCGCCGTGCCGCTGATCTTCGGCAACCTGGTGGCCGAGCACTACGAGGATGCCTTCCATGCCGCCCACCCGCTGATCGATGCCTTGCGGGCGAAGATGCAGATCGTCGAGGAGCCGCGTTTCAGCCGTGAGTACCTGGAGGCGGACAAGCGCTCCATTGCCAATGGCGTGCAGGTGTTCTTCAAGGACGGTACGCAGACCGAGCAGGTGGTGGTGGAGTACCCCATCGGTCATCGGCGTCGGCGTGCGGAGGGGATTCCCTTGCTGGAAGCGAAGTTCAGGGAAAACCTGGCGACGCGCTTCGCCCCGCAGCGCTGCGAGACGATTTTCGCGCTGTGCAAGGATCAGGTGCGGCTGGAAGGCACGGCGGTGCACAGGTTCGTCGATCTGTTCGTGATCTGACCTCCCGCGAAGGGGCTCCTTTGCGGCCCATCGCCGGCAAGCTGGCTGGCTCCTCCAGGGGCTGCGTCGATCACATAGGATGTGATTTGCAGGGCCATGTGGGAGCGGGCTTGCCCGCGAAGGGGCCCGCAAGCCCAACGAAAAAGCCCCGGCATCTCTGCCAGGGCTTTTTCTTGTAGCTTGCAGCTCGAAGCTTGACGCTTCTTACGCCTGGACCACCGGGATCTGGGCGTTGGCCGCCGCTTCGCGGAACTCGGCGATCTGGTCGAAGCTCAGGTAGCGGTAGACGTCGGCAGCCATGCTGTCGATGTCCTTGGCGTACTGCAGGTATTCCTCGACGGTCGGCAGCTTGCCGAGGATCGAGGCGACTGCGGCCAGTTCAGCCGATGCCAGGTAGACGTTGGTGGCGTCGCCCAGGCGGTTCGGGAAGTTACGGGTGGAGGTGGAGACCACGGTCGAGCCGGTCTGCACACGTGCCTGGTTACCCATGCACAGCGAGCAGCCTGGCATTTCCATGCGCGCACCGGCCTTGCCGTAGATGCCGTAGTAGCCTTCCTCGGTCAGCTGGTGGGCGTCCATCTTGGTTGGTGGCGCCAGCCACAGGCGGGTCGGGATGCCGCCTTTGACCTTGTCCAGCAGCTTGCCGGCAGCGCGGAAGTGACCGATGTTGGTCATGCACGAACCGATGAACACTTCGTCGATCTTGTCGCCGGCAACGGTCGACAGCAGGCGGGCGTCGTCCGGGTCGTTCGGCGCGCAGAGCACAGGCTCCTTGACGTCGGCCAGGTCGATCTCGATGACCGCGGCGTACTCGGCGTCGGCGTCGGCCGACAGCAGCTGCGGGTCGGCCAGCCAGGCTTCCATGGCTTGGGCGCGACGCTCCAGGGTACGGGCATCACCGTAGCCTTCGCTGATCATCCAGCGCAGCAGGGTGATGTTCGACTTCAGGTACTCGGCGATCGACTCTTCCGGCAGCTTGATGGTGCAACCGGCGGCGGAACGCTCGGCCGAGGCGTCGGACAGCTCGAACGCCTGCTCGACGGTCAGGTCGTTGAGGCCTTCGATCTCCAGGATGCGGCCAGAGAAGATGTTCTTCTTGCCCTTCTTCTCGACCGTCAGCAGGCCCTGCTGGATCGCGTAGTAAGGGATGGCGTGGACCAGGTCACGCAGGGTGATGCCCGGCTGCAGCTTGCCCTTGAAGCGCACCAGGACCGACTCTGGCATGTCCAGCGGCATGACGCCGGTGGCAGCGGCGAAAGCCACCAGGCCGGAACCGGCCGGGAAGGAAATGCCGATCGGGAAGCGGGTGTGCGAGTCGCCGCCGGTGCCGACGGTGTCAGGCAGCAGCATGCGGTTCAGCCAGCTGTGGATGATGCCGTCGCCCGGACGCAGGGACACGCCGCCACGGGTGCGGATGAAATCCGGCAGGGTGTGGTGGGTGGTGACGTCGATCGGCTTCGGATAGGCCGCGGTGTGGCAGAACGACTGCATGACCAGGTCGGCGGAGAAGCCCAGGCAGGCCAGGTCCTTCAGCTCGTCGCGGGTCATCGGGCCGGTGGTGTCCTGGGAGCCGACGGTGGTCATCTTCGGCTCGCAGTAAGCGCCCGGGCGTACGCCCTGGCCTTCTGGCAGGCCGCAGGCACGGCCGACCATCTTCTGCGCCAGGGTGAAGCCCTTGCCGGAGTCGGCAGGCTGCTCGGGCTTCTTGAACAGGTCGGAAGCGCCCAGGCCCAGCTCGGCACGGGCCTTCTCGGTCAGGCCACGGCCGACGATCAGCGGGATACGGCCGCCAGCGCGGACTTCGTCGAGCAGCACTTCGGTCTTGAGCTCGAAGGTGGTGACCAGCTCGTCGCTACCGTTGCGGCGGACTTCGCCCTTGAACGGGTAGACGTCGATGACGTCGCCCATGGCCAGGTTGGTGCAGTCGAATTCGATCGGCAGGGCGCCGGCGTCTTCCATGGTGTTGTAGAAGATCGGGGCGATCTTGGTGCCGAAGCAGAAACCACCGGCGCGCTTGTTCGGCACGTATGGGATGTCGTCGCCGAAGAACCACAGCACGGAGTTGGTGGCGGATTTACGCGAGGAACCGGTGCCGACCACGTCGCCGACGTAGGCGACCGGGTGACCCTTGGCCTTGACTTCCTCGATCTGCTTGAGCGGGCCGACCGAGCCTGGCTGGACCGGCTCGATGCCGTCGCGGGCCATCTTCAGCATGGCCAGGGCGTGCAGCGGGATGTCCGGGCGCGACCAGGCATCCGGGGCAGGGGACAGGTCGTCGGTGTTGGTTTCGCCAGGCACCTTGAACACGGTCAGGGTGTATTTCTCGGCGATGGCCGGGCGGGCGGTGAACCACTCGCCAGCAGCCCAGGATTCCAGGACGGCCTTGGCATTGGCGTTGCCGGCCTTGGCTTTTTCAGCCACGTCGTGGAAGGCGTCGAACATCAGCAGGGTGTGCTTGAGCTGTTCGGCCGCGACGGTGCCCAGTTCGGCGTCGTCCAGCAGCGCGACCAGCGTCTCGATGTTGTAGCCGCCTTGCATGGTGCCCAGCAGCTCGGTGGCGTGCTTGCGGTCGATCAGCGGCGAGGTGGCTTCGCCCTTGGCGATGGCGGAGAGGAAAGCGGCCTTGACATAGGCGGCTTCGTCGACTCCTGGGGGAACGCGGTGGGTGATCAGGTCTACGAGGAAGGCTTCTTCGCCGGCCGGCGGGTTTTTCAGCAGCTCGACCAGGCCTGCAGTTTGTTCGGCGTTCAGCGGCTGGGGCACGACACCCAGGGCGGCACGCTCTTCGATGTGTTTGCGGTAGGCTTCAAGCACAGTTATTACCCTCATCAGTGGTCCCTAAAGGGAGTCCGGGACGCTCATCCAGCATTCCCATGCACCCATGCGCAATCACGGCTTTGTGGGCCGCCCAGCCAGGGTCGCAGGGAATCCTTACAGAAGCTGCTTTCAAAGTTTTACGCCTGTAGAACGGAGAGCTGATGAGGGGTTGGCCCGGGCATGCAGGCTGCATGACCCGAACCAACGCCGTTCTACCGGATGAACTGTGCTCGTGACGCTTTGAAAACAGCTTCCAACGGACATTGGTGCCTTGAAAAGGCGGTGTGATTCTACGGCAAAAAAAGGCAGAAGGTAAGGCGGCTCGCATGACTTTAACGAGTGACCCTGGTTAGACAAAGGGCTAACATGGGGCCGTGTTCCACCGCCAAGCCGTTGTTTTTCCATGTCCAACCAGTCCATCAAGACCCCTTGCGTCGGCCTCTGCTCCACGGTGTATGGAGACTCGGTGTGCCGCGGCTGCAAGCGTTTCCACCACGAAGTGATCCACTGGAACAGCTATGACGACGAGCAGAAGCGCGCCGTCTGGCAGCGCCTGGAGCAACTGCTGGTGCAGGTGATGATGGCCAAGCTGGAAGTGTTCGACAAAGACCGCCTGCGCCAGCAACTGGAGCAGCGTTCGATCCGTTTCCTGGCGCATCAGTCGGAATATTGCTGGGCCTACCAGCTGATCGCCCGTGGCGCCCGAATGATCCGTGACCTGGACGCCTACGGCATGGCCTTGCTGCCGGAGTTTCGCGATTGGGAGCTGCCGCAACTGCGCGATGCGATCGACCGGGAGTTCTTCCTGTTGTCGGAGGCGCATTACCAGCGCTACATCGCACCGTCCTTCCTCAAGGGCGCATTGGGGTAGGACGCTTGGCGCAGGCTGGCAGGGGAACGGATGGCCGAACGGCCTGTCCCTGGCCGGCACGTCGATCGTCGTGCGCCGCGCTGGCTCAATCCCCGCTGTATTCGCACCCGCTGGTGCAGGTCTCGTGGATGCGCACCTTGGACAGCTCCGGCAGCAGCGGCTTGACCTGGTCCCAGATCCACTTGGCGATCACTTCGCTGGTGGGGTTCTCAAGGCCGGGGATGTCGTTGAGGTAGTTGTGGTCCAACTGCTCGTAGATCGGCTTGAAGATCGCCTTGATCTCGGCGAAGTCGCGGATCCAGCCGGTGTGCGGGTCGAGCGGGCCGGTCAGGTGCAGGGCGACCTTGAACGAGTGACCGTGCAGGCGACCGCACTTGTGCCCGGCGGGGACGTTGGGCAGGCGGTGGGCCGATTCGAATGTGAACTCTTTGAAAATTTCCACTGGTGGACCTGTAATGCTGGCGGGGTAAGGGCTTGAGCGGAAACTGATGTTTCAATGTACTGCTCAATGTACTGATTGGTCGTCGCTGGGGCCGAAAGATGTCATCCACTGGGTGATGTCCGACTGGCGCCAGGCAACCGAGTTGGGTCCTATCTTAACCTGTTTTGGGAAGGTGCCTTCCCTTATTCGCGTGTGGACCGTGTTGCGACCCATTCCTGTTACGCGCAACACCTCATCGAGGCGCAGCAGTCGGTCAATACCTTCTGTGTTTGTGCTCTTTTCGAGGCGATTGACCTTCCGTGAAAGCAACTAAAATTAGTTGCATGAAAGGGGTCGAAATGTCCAGGCAAGAAAAGCTGCTGAACAAGCAAGCTGGGTTCACTTGGTCGGAACTGGTCACGCTGCTGCGCGGGCTTGGATACCGCCAGATCGAGGGCGATGGCAGCCGGGTGAAGTTCGATAACGGTAGCCCGCAGGCGATGATCAACCTGCACAAGCCGCACCCCGGCAATGAGCTGAAGGCCTACGTTAAACGCCAGGTGATAGAGCACTTGAAAGCAGGAGGATTGATCTGATGAGCACCATGTTGCAGCACCGGGGCTACTACGGCTCGATTGAGGCCAGCCCTGAAGACGATTGCCTGTTCGGCAAGCTCCAGTTCATTCGCGCCCTCGTCAGTTATGAGGGCGAGACGGTTGCCGAGCTGACCAAGGCGTTTCGCGATGCAGTGGACGACTACCTGGATACCTGTGTGTCGCTCGGACAGGAGCCGGAGACTCCGTGCAAGGGGTCGTTCAATGTGAGGGTCGGGCATGACCTGCACCTGGCGGCCAGTGTGGCAGCTAGCCGGCAAAACATTTCTTTGAATGACCTCACCCGCAAAGCGCTTAGCGAGTACCTGGGGCATCACGCATAGCCAGCAATAAAAAGCCCGCACTGCTATGCGGGCTAACGTAGGGGAGCGGATGAGCCTTCACTGTGCAGGGCAGGGCGTGAAAAAAGCGTGAAGTCTACCGGCATGCCCGTCACAAGGCTTGCAACCGTTCGTGCAGCCGCCCGCTGGCGATCAGCTCGAGCAGTTCGTCGCCCAGCCGCTGGCTTTCGGCGATAGCCTTGTACCAGTAGCGCTTGCGCGCCGGCGCATCGCCCATGAAACGCTTGAAGTCGTTGCGGTCTGGCAGCTTGCCGTAGGGCAGGGCGGCCAGGTACTGCGGCGAGGGCGTGACCAGCAGCACGTTCTGCAGGCGCGTGGCATCGCCCCGGCGCCAGGGCAGGGCCTTGTCGAACCAGCCGGGCACCACCTTGTCGGTGAAGTGCGGATAGAGCACCAGGTCGTCGCCGCGATAGGGCAGGTCCAGGTGGTAGTCCAGCAGGCCGCCGTCGCGGTAGGTGCCCGCGCCTGCGCCCGGGATGTCGCGCACGCCTTGCATGACCATGGGGATCGACCCCGAGGCGAGCAAGGCGTGGCGCAGGTTGGCCAGATCCAGGGGCAGGCAGCGCGAAGGGAAGTCGGTCAGTTCGTCCAGCGGCGGTGCCGCGCGGCCATCGTGCAGGATCACCCGCTCGAAGTGCCGGGCCAGCCGTGGCCGGCCCAGCAGGTTGCTGGCGATCACCGACGACAGGCCCATGCCCAGGCGCCCCCGATGATCGTCGGCGAGCAGGCCGTGGCTTTTGACCACCATGATGTTCAGGCGGTAATGCGCGTTGCCCAGGATCTGCCCGTCGCGGCCTTGCAGCAGGTCGTCGAGCATGCGCTGGCAGCTCTGGCTGACCTCGGCCGGGGTCACGCCCTTGGCGAAGTCCTGCTCGGTGTACAGCTCGCCCAGGTGGCGCAGGCCCGCGACCGGGTCGTCCAGGCAGGCGCTGGCGAAGCGCCAGGCGCCGATCGACGCGCCGATCAGGGCGCGTTGGCGTGGTGCCGAGGGCAGCCATTCGCCGAACAGAGCCAGGTCCAGGCCCTGGATGCCCAGCGGCTTGGGGCCACCGGCCGCGCCTGGCAGCACACCCACGTCGATGGCCCGCAGGCCGCGTTCGCGGATCTGCCGCAGGGCACGATGGCCGGCCTTGAAGGTCAGGGCAGGGTATTTGACGTGGATGGCGCTCATGGTGGATCTCGCGGGCAACAAGCGGGTCATTATAGGGTGTTCGGGGGCGCGAAGCGGCCCCCAGGCTGCGCTATCATGACGCCGCCTGCCTTCAGGTTGAATTAAGGACCCCCGGTTAGTCTTAACCCCGTAGACAACTTGTACATCTCGATGGAGAGAACCCATGAAGACTTTGACTGCCCTGTTCGCCGCCGCCGCCCTTGCCCTGGGTGCCAACGCCGCTTTCGCCAAGGATGTCCAGCCCGATGAAGTGGTCAAGCTGGTCAACGCCAAGACCATCAAGTCCCTGGACGAGCTGAAGGCCGCCGCCGTGGCCAAGCACCCGGGCGCCACCGTCACCGATTCGGAGCTGGAAAACGAATACGGCCGCTACATCTACAAGGTCGAGCTGCGCGACACCCAGAACGTCGAATGGGACGTGGACCTGGACGCCAAGACCGGTGAAGTGCTCAAGGACGAACGGGACAACTGATGATTGACCTCCCGCGAACGGCGCGCTACCTGGCACTTGCGCTGATGGCCGCCTGTTCGCTGGCGGGTGCCCGTGATCTCGACCAGGACGAAGCCCTCGAACTGCGCCAGAAGGGCATCATCCTGCCGTTGGAACAACTGCTCGAATCGGCCCTGGGGCGCTACCCCGGGGCCCGCCTGCTGGAGGCGGAGCTGGAAGAAAAGCACGGCCGCTACGAGTACGAGGTCGAGCTGCTGACCCCGGCCGGCGTGGTCCGCGAGATCAAGCTCGACGCCCGCAACGGCGCGCTGCTCAAAGACGAGGAAGACGACTGAATGCGCCTGCTGCTTGTCGAGGACAACGTTCCCCTGGCCGACGAACTGATCGCCGGCCTGCAACGCCAGGGCTATGCCGTGGACTGGCTGGCCGATGGCCGCGATGCGGTATACCAGGGCCAGAGCGAACCGTACGACCTGATCATCCTTGACCTGGGCCTGCCGGGCTTGCCGGGGTTGGAGGTGCTGAGCCAGTGGCGGGCGGGTGGTCTCGGCGTGCCGGTGTTGATCCTCACCGCCCGCGGCTCCTGGGCCGAGCGCATCGAAGGGTTGAAGGCCGGTGCCGACGACTACTTGAGCAAACCCTTCCATCCCGAAGAGCTGCAACTGCGCATCCAGGCGCTGTTGCGCCGCGCCCGCGGGCTGGCCAACCAGCCGACGCTGGAGGCTGCCGGCCTGCACCTGGACGAAAGCCGCCAGTGCGTGACCCGCGAAGGCGTCGACATCCAGCTGACCGCTGCCGAGTTCCGCCTGCTGCGCTATTTCATGCTGCATCCACGGCAGGTGCTGTCCAAGAGCCACCTGGCCGAGCACCTCTACGATGGCGAGACCGAGCGCGACTCCAATGTCCTCGAAGTGCATGTCAACCACCTGCGGCGCAAGCTCGGGCGCAGTGTGATCGAGACCCGGCGCGGCCAGGGTTACGTCTATGCCGGGAGCGCCGGGTGAAGTCGATCCAGGCGCGCCTGAGCCTTGGCCTGGTCGCGGTGCTGGTGGTGGTCGGGCTGGCCCTGGCCCAACTGAGCCTGTGGCTGTTCGAAGTCGGCCTGCAACGCTACCTGGAGGCCGGCCTGCGCAAGGAAAGCGAGAACCTGCTGGTGGCGCTGGTGCGTGGTCCTTCCGGCTTGCAGCTGGACGAGCGGCGCATCTCCGCCGCGTACCAGCGGCCGTTTTCAGGCTACTACTTCCGTATCGATTTCGACCAGGGCACCTGGCGTTCGCGTTCGCTGTGGGACCTGGACATGCCCAGGCCGGCAGCGCCAGGCCTGGAGGACAGCCATGAGCTGGGACCGGAGGGCCAGCAACTGCTGGCGTTTCGCGCCGACTACCGACGGCTGGGCCAGGACATTTCCATCAGCGTCGCCCAGGACTATTCGCCGGTGCGCGACGGTTTCCGGCGCATGCAGCAGATTGGCCTGGGCCTGGGCCTGGTGGCGCTGGTGCTGGTGCTGGTGCTGCAGCGCATCACCGTGACCCGTTCGCTGCGCCCGCTGGAACGGGCACGCCAGCAGATCGCCCAGTTGCAGCAGGGGCAGCGCTCGCAGCTGGATGCCGAGGTGCCCAGCGAACTGCAGCCATTGGTGGACCAGATCAACCACCTGCTGGCCCATACCGAGGACAGCCTGCGCCGTTCGCGCAATGCCCTGGGCAACCTCGGCCATGCGTTGAAGACGCCGTTGGCCGTGCTGCTCAGCCTGGCCGCCAGCGAACGCCTCAGGGACCTGCCCGAGGTCCGGGCGCAGATGCGCGAGCAACTGGAGCAGATCCAGCAGCGCCTGGCCCGTGAGCTCAATCGCGCGCGCCTGGCCGGCGATGCGCTGCCCGGCGCCCAGTTCGATTGCGATGCCGAGCTGCCGGGGTTGCTCGCGACGCTGGGCATGATCCATGGCGAAGGCCTGCTGCTCGAGCGCGACGTACCGCCGGGATTGCTTCTGCCCTGGGATCGTGAAGACTTGTTGGAGCTGCTCGGCAACCTGCTGGACAACGCCTGCAAGTGGGCCGACAGCGAAGTGCGCCTGGGCATCGCACCGACCACCGAAGGTTTCCAACTGTGGGTCGATGACGACGGCCCTGGCATCCCCGAGGCGCAGCGCCTGCAGGTGCTCGAGCGCGGTTCGCGGCTGGACGAGCAGGTCGACGGGCATGGCCTGGGGCTGGGCATCGTGCGGGATATCGTCGAAGCCTGGGGCGGCCGGCTATCGCTGCTGCAAAGCCCCCTCGGCGGGTTGCGGGTGAGCATCGACCTGCCGCGCAGGGGCCGCTGAGGCCCAGAGGCAAGCTTCAAGCCGCAAGCTTGCAGCCCCCCCCACTTCAATAAAATTGCAGTACAGACGCATTTTTTTGAATTGGCCCAGGTCCCCCGCCGCCCGGCACAATCCCTCGCGAAACTTTCCAGTTTTCATCTCCATGGACGGAGCCCATTACGCTATTGCATCCGCAATACAGGGCCCAGGCCGGTTCCGCTGGGCTTTCTTTTTAATCAGAAAAACTACGATCAAATCACTTCGATGTCTGCCTCGCGTCCCGAAAGTCGTCTGCAGCGCCTGCTTCCGGCGCCCCTGAACATCCCTCCGAGAGAATGGCTGCGCGCCGGCACCGGTGCGCTGCTGGGCCTGTTTCTCGCCGGTTGGCTATGCAGCATGGCCTATGGCCCGTCCATCGCCCTGCACCTGCTCGGCCCCCTGGCGGCCTCGGCGGTGCTGGTGTTCGCCGTGCACTCCGGGCCGCTGGCCCAGCCCTGGCCGGTGCTGGGCAGCTACGCTATCGCCTGCGCGGTGGGCCTGGCCATGCGCCAGGGCTTCGGCGCCGAACTGTGGGTGGCCGGCGCCGCGCTGGGGCTGTCGATCCTGGTGATGTGCCTGCTGCGCTGCCTGCACCCGCCGGGCGGCGGGGTGGCGGTGAGCGCGGTGCTGGCGGATTCGGGGCTGGTGGCCCTGGGCGACCACCTGCTCGAACCGGTCTTGCTCAATGCACTGATCCTGGTCACGGTGGCGGTGCTCTACAACCGCCTTACCGGCGTGCGCTACCCCAAGGGCGCCTTGCCGCGCAAGGACCTGCACCACACCCACGACCCCTTGCCGAGCGAGCGGGTCGGGGTGAGCAGCGAAGACCTCGACCTGGCCCTGGAAGAGCTGGGCGAGTTCGTCGACGTGACCCGCGACGAACTCGAACGCATCATCCTGGCCACCGAGCAGCATGCCTTGCAGCGTAGCCTGGGCGGCATCACCGCCGCCTCGGTGATGTCCCGCGACGTGCAGTTCGCCTCGCCTGCGACGACCCTCGAGCAAGCCTGGGCAATGCTCTCCAGCCACCACCTCAAGACCCTGCCGGTGCTGGAAGGTGGCCGCCTGGTGGGTATCGTCAGCCTCAGCGACCTGGTCGGCCCGGCCATGGCCCGTGCGCGCTTCAGTTGGCGCGGCCTGTTCCGCCGCCAGGTGGTGCGCATGGAGCAGGTGATGAGCCGCCGGGTGATCAGCGTCAGCAGCCGGCATCCGCTGGATCGCCTGCTGCCGCTGCTCAGCGAGCAGGGCCTGCACTGCCTGCCGGTGCTCGACGGTGACACCTTGGTCGGCGTGATCACCCAGACCGACCTGATCGCCGGCCTCAAGCGGCACCTGCTCAATGCCGCCGCACAGCGCTCAGATAACCGGGTCCCAGCGCTGTGACCAATCGCTGTCGCCGGCTGCCACCAGCCGGCGCAGTACGCTGAAGGCCTGCTGCAGTGCCTCGCTGTCACGCTTGCGGGCGTAGACCAGGAAGGTCGGGTAGGTGAACTCCGGGGCCTGCGGCACCCGCTCGAATATGCCCCGCTCCAGGTAGGCCTGGACCACCCGCGTGCGGAAATAGCCGCTGCCGCCCTGGTCGAGGATGAACTGCAAGGCCAACGGCCCGAGGTTGAAACTCAGCGCCGGGCGTGCGCAGTCGGGCAGGGCGGCATCGTGCTGGCGGCGGAACGCCTCGCCCCAGTCGATGTAGATGTACGGCTCGGGTCGGTCGACCCGGCGCACGCGGATCAGCTTTTCTTCCATCAACTGCTCCACCTGCAGCCCCGGGCCGTAGGTCGGCTGGTACACCAGCGCGGCGTCGAGCAGGCCCATCTCCACCTTGCGCAGCAGCGACTCGCCATCGCTCACTTCGCTGCGGATGGCATGGCTGGGCAGTTCGTGGTGCAGCGCGCTGACCCAGTCGAGCATCATCGGGTTGCCCAGGCTCACCTCGCCACCCACGTGCAACACCTGCTGGCAGCCTTGGGGCAGTGGCAGGTCGCGGCGTGCGGCTTCCCAGGTCTGCACCAGTTGGTTGGCGTAGGTGACGAACGCCTCGCCGTCGCTGGTCAGGCTGGCACCGTTGCGGCTGCGCACGAACAACTGGCAGCCGAGCTGTTGCTCCAGGCGCTGGACCCGTGCGGTGATGGCCGTCTGTGACACGAACAGGCGTTCGGCGGCGGCGACCAGGCTGCCGCAACGCACGATTTCCAGAAAGGTACGGGCCTGATCGATATCCATTGAAGCGGCTCTGTGGCTGACGGGGAGCCCTATTCTAGGCCTTTGCACCGTAATGGGGCGACTGCCTCGTGCAATCTTGCATATCGGTTGCGACTTAAGTCCGATGGCGAGCGTAGGGTGCCGGTCCATACTCAGGGTTCGCCCTTCAATAACAACAAGTACCGGGTTGCAAATCGACATGAGCTACCAGCACAGCTACGCCCGTTCCATCGCCGACCCCGCCGCCTTCTGGGCCGAGCAGGCCGACCGCCTGGCCTGGCACCGCAAACCCTCGCTGACCCTGCAGGACAACCCCGACGGCACCCATCGCTGGTTCGCCGATGGCCGCCTGAACAGTTGCTACCTGGCCCTTGACCACCAGATCGAGCAGGGCCGGGGCGAGCAGCTCGCACTGATCTACGACTCGCCCGTGACCGGCGTGCAGCAAACCTTCACCTACCAGCAACTGCACGACGAGGTGGCACGCCTGGCCGGCCTGCTGCGCCAGTTGGGCGTGGGCAAGGGCGACGGGGTGATCATCTACATGCCCATGGTGCCCCAGGCGGCCATGGCCATGCTCGCCTGCGCACGGATCGGCGCGGTGCATTCGGTGGTGTTCGGAGGCTTCGCCGCCAACGAACTGGCCCTGCGTATCGACGATGCCCGGCCGAGCCTGCTGCTGACGGCCTCCTGCGGCCTGGAGTTCGACCGGGTGATCGAGTACAAGCCGCTGGTCGACCGCGCCTTGCAACTGGCTCGCCATCAGCCGCGCCATGTGCTGGTGCTGCAGCGGCCCCAGGCGCGTGCCACGCTGCAACCGGGCCGTGACCTGGACTGGTACGAGGCGCTGGCCAGCGCCGAGCCGGTGGCACCGGTGGAGCTGGAGGCCGGTGACCCGCTGTACATCATGTACACCTCCGGGACCACCGGAAAGCCCAAGGGCATCGTGCGCGAGAACGGCGGCAACGCGGTCGCCCTGTGCTATGCCATGCGGCATATCTACGGCATGCAGGCCGGGGACGTGTGGTGGGGGATCTCCGACGTGGGCTGGGTGGTCGGCCATTCGCTGATCGTCTATGGCCCCTTGATGTGCGGTTGCACCACGGTGTTCTACGAAGGCAAGCCGATCCGCACCCCGGATGCCTCGGCCTACTGGCGGGTGGTGGAGCAGTACAAGGTCAATGGCCTGTTCTGCGCGCCCACCGCCATGCGTGCGATCCGCAAGGAAGACCCGGACGGCGAACTGATCCGCCGCCATGATCTGGCCTCGCTGCGCCAGTTGTTCCTGGCCGGGGAGAAGCTCGACTCCAGCACCCACGAATGGCTGGAGCGGGTCAGCGGCAAGCCGGTGCACGACCACTGGTGGCAGACCGAGACCGGTTGGCCGGTCACCGCGCCCTGCGTGGGCCTGCAAGGCAGCGCGGCGCGACCGGGCTCGAGCAACCGTGCGGTGCCGGGTTACCACGTCCAGGTGCTGGACGATGACGGCCGGCCCCTGGGGCCGAACCAGCAGGGCGCCATCGTCATCGCCCTGCCATTGCCGCCCGGTTGCAGCCAGACCCTCTGGGGTGACCACGAGCGTTACTTGCAGGCCTACCTGCGCACGTACCCGGGTTACTACCACACGGGCGATGGCGGCTACCTGGACGACGAAGGTTTCGTCTACATCATGGGGCGCACCGACGACGTGATAAACGTCTCCGGCCATCGCCTGTCCACGGGCGAGATGGAAGACCTGGTGGCACGGCATCCGGCAGTGGCCGAGTGCGCGGTGATCGGTGTGCACGACGAGATCAAGGGGCAGGTGCCGCTGGCGCTGGTGGTGCTCAAGGACGGCGAGGGCATCGCCGAGCAGCAGTTGCAGGCAGAACTGGTGGCCAGCGTGCGTGAGCAGATCGGTGCCCTGGCGTGTTTCAGTCGGGTGCGCCTGGTCAAGCGGCTGCCCAAGACCCGTTCCGGGAAGATCCTGCGGGCGGTGCTGCGCAAGATCGCCGACGGGCAGGACTACGTGCCGCCCTCGACCCTGGATGATCCGGCGGTGCTGGGGGAAATCGAGGGAGTACTGGCGGACCTGCCCAGGGCTGGCTGATCGGTCAGGGCTTTCAACATTCGGGGGCTGCAAAGCAGCCCCAGCATTCACCCCGGCCCAACCTGATGCAACTGCCCCAGCCGGCTGCGTGTGCGCATCAGGTCGGCGATCGCCCCGCCCAGGCTGTGCGCCAAGGCCCGTCGCCCGATCACGGTCACTGCCTTGTCCTGGTCGTAGAGCACATCCACCAGGTTGACGAACCGCTGCTGCGCCGCCAGCGAACACTCGGCCAGGTCGTCCAGCCCCTCGATGATCCAGCGGTCATAACGGTTGGCGAGCTCCAGGTAGTCGATCACCGCCGTGGGTCGTTCGCACAGGTCGTCGAAGGTGAACATCACCTGCCGTCCCTCGCTGTACAACGCACGCAGGCTGCGCTTGTTCACCTCCAGCATGACCGGCTGCGCGGCCGGCACCGCCAGTGCCTGGCGCTGTTCGGTATCGCCCGGCCAGAGGTAATGCCCACGGGTGAAGCGCTGGTACGCGCGGTTGGTCGGC
This sequence comes from Pseudomonas guariconensis, assembly GCF_024127895.1. Classification (GTDB taxonomy): domain Bacteria; phylum Pseudomonadota; class Gammaproteobacteria; order Pseudomonadales; family Pseudomonadaceae; genus Aquipseudomonas; species Aquipseudomonas guariconensis_B. Next base: position 76,238 of record NZ_JAMYBK010000019.1, read on the forward strand.
AGGCTGCGAAAGTCCGTGTCGCCCGCCACCTCCAGCACCTGCATGCGCTGGTTGATCAGGCGGATCACCGGCAGGAACCGCTCGTGGTACAGCGGGTTGGGCAGCAACCCCTCGGGCGCGTAGTTGGATGTCACCAGCAGGAACACCCCGCGGTCGAACAGGGCATTGAACAGCCGGGTGAGCAACATGGCATCGCCGATGTCATGCACGTGGAATTCGTCGAAGCACAGCACCCGGCAGTCGTCCAGCAGCTCGGTGAGGGTCGTGCCCAGGGCGTCGTCCAGCGCCCGGTGGCGGTGCATGCCCTGGTGCAGGCGGGCGAAGAAGTCATGGAAATGCAGGCGGCGCTTGGCCTGCACGGGCACGGCCTGGAAGAACCCATCGAGCAGCCAGCTCTTGCCGCGCCCGACCGAACCATGCAGGTAGAGGCTGCGGGCCTGGCCATGTTCCAGCACCGCCAACTGCCGGGCCATGCACTGGATCACCTGGCGCTGCCCGTCGCTGAGCGTGTAGCCGCAGCTGACGGCCTTGTCCTGGAACAACGCCAGCAGTGCGTTGCCGGCGGGCGATGCCTTGTCGAGGCGCCGGCGCAGGTGACGTAGTGGTGTGGGAATCCAGGCGGGCAAGACGAAGGCTCCTCGGGGCGGATGGCAGGGTAGGGGGCAGCTTGCGCGAGCCGGGGCATTTTGATCAATCGAGAATGTGCCGGGCAATCATCGTGAAAGGCGATCGGTCCCTTCGCCCTGGCTACACTGGAAGGCTGGAACATTCCACCCGCATCGGGAGGCCTGTATGAGCGATCCCTACCACCTGGCCCGCTTCGTCGAAGCCCAGGACCCGGTGATCGACCGGGTGCTGCAGGAACTGCAGGCCGGTCGCAAGGCCAGCCACTGGATGTGGTTCGTCTTCCCCCAACTCGATGGCCTCGGCCGCAGCGCCATGGCCGAGCGCTACGCCCTCTCAGGTGTCGACGAGGCCCGTGCCTACCTGCGCCATCCCGTGCTGGGGCCGCGCCTGGAGGCCTGCGTCAATGCGCTGATGCAGCACTGCGACAAGAGCGCCCGGCAGATCCTCGGCAGCCCCGATGATCTCAAGCTGCGCTCGTGCCTGACCCTGTTCGCCCAGGTCGACCCAAGTAACCCGCTGTTCCAGTTGGCCCTGGTGCAGTTCTACCAGGGCGAGCCCGACGCGCTCACGCTCGGGCTGCTCGGCCAGTGACGGCGGTCAGGCCTTGCGTTCGAGCTGGCGCTCGATCATGTACTTCACCGCCAGGCGTCGTTCCTTGAGACGATGCAGGTCATCGTCGGTGACATTGCCCGCCGAGATCGACTCGGCCGCCAGAACCTGGTTGTCGATGTCCACGTATTCGTCCAGCAGGCGGTCCAGCTCCTTGTCCTGCTGGCGGCGCTGCTGGACGATCTCGCGAGGGTAGTGCAGGTCTTGGTAGAGGTCATGGGAAACTGGCATGGGGCCCTCCTTGTGATGCGCAGGCATTGCTTACCTGATTGGAATGGGCGATCGGGCTGGTGTTGAAGCGAGGCGGGGAAAAAACGACGGGCGGTCATGCCGTTGTCTTAGGAACGGGGGGCTTCTGGCGCAGGTAACCTTACATACCTGCAGCACGGACACTAAGTTTCTGTTTTCAGGCAATTTTTTTCACGCTGGGGGTTCCCAGCCGAAAAGAATGTTGCTAAAGTGCCGCGCATTCCAGCACAGCGCCCCCGCGGCGTTGTCAGCGAACAGTCTGAGCGACGGTGCCCAGGCACTGCTCGCATCCGATACAGGGGCGTCGCCAAGCGGTAAGGCAGCAGGTTTTGATCCTGCCATGCGTTGGTTCGAATCCAGCCGCCCCTGCCATTTTTTCTTTTCTATTTATCTTCCCAGGCCGCGATCGAAGGCCAGCATCCACGTCATCGCTTGCCGTTCAGGGCTCACGAATCCTGTGTGCCGCAAGAGTCCTTGTGGACGCTTCAGTATAGGGCTGGCGCCATGCCCATTGGGGCTGCAAGGCAGCCCCAATGCCCCTCAGCGCAGGTCCCCGACCATCTTCGCCAAGGTTTCCAATACCGCCCCAGCCAACGCCTTCGAGCGCTCCCCCGACCAGCCGGTCATGGCGTTGGGCGCATCGTCATGGTCCTTGAACGGCATCTCCAGGGTCAGCGACAGGCAGTCGTACGCCTGCCCCACGGCATTGCAGGCCAGGGTCATGTTGGCCTGGCCCGGTTCGTCGCGGGGGTAGCCATGGGTGGTCTGGAAGTCTGGCGTGACGCTGCACAGCATCGTGCGAAACTGCTGCTCCAGTTGCGCCAGGCGCGGCGTATAGCCCGGGTTGCCTTCGCAGGCCGCCGTGAACACATGGGGGATTTCCTCATCCCCATGCACGTCGATGAACGCATCCACCCCATACTGCTTCATCTGTGCCTGGGCGAAGAACACCTCCGGGCTCGAGTCGACACTGGCGTCCTGCCAGGCGCGGTTGAGGTCCTTGCCCTTGAAGTTGGTGCGCAGGTGGCCGAGGAAGGCGCCGTCGGGGTTCATGTTGGGGATCAGGTACAGGTCGGCCTTGGCCAGCAGTTGCCGGACGGACGCCTCGTTGGCCTGCAGGCAATCGATCACGCCTTCCATGAACCACTCGGCCATGTGCTCGCCCGGGTGCTGCTGGGCGATCAGCCACAGCTTGCGTTTGCCCGCCGCACCGTCGCCGGCGCGCAGCAGGGGAATGTCGCGGCCCTGCACGCTGCGCCCACTGGCCAGCAGTTCGACGCCGGGGATCTGCCGGGCGCGCTCGATCAACTGGTTGTGGCGGGCGCGAGGGTAGGGCTCGAAGTAGGCGAACCAGATCTGCTCCTGCTCGGCCTTCACTTCGAAGACCAGCGCCTTGCCATCGAACTGGCTGGGTACGCGGAACCAGGTCTGCTGGTCGTAGGAGGCCACGGCGTTGTAGCCGCTCCAGGCGTTCTTGTAGGAAGACTCGGAAGCGTTGTCCAGGCTGAAGCGATGGACCTGCCCCCGCGTGAGGCCGCTGACCTTGAAGTGGAACCACTGGAAGTGGCCGCTGTGGGTGTCGGGGCGGATGGCCAGGTGGACCTGGGCCGGGTTGCTGGCATCCAGCACCTGGATGTTGCCGGAATCGAAATCGCAGTCGATGTGCAGCGGGGACAGCGTCACGGTCATTGCCTGGCTCCTGTGGCTTTTGTTGTGGGGGTACTGTACACCGCTGGGTGGGTCGCTGCGTTGCGAATGACGCCTCTGGTTATGCTGTTGGATTTCTGGGGCGCGAAGCGGCCCCAATCGAGTTGACTGTCAGCGCTGGAGGTGAGGGCTCAGGCCAAGTACCCGAACATCAGGAGGGCCACAATCCCCAACCCGATCGCAATCGAGCAGCCGCCCAACGAAAGCGCCGCACGCCCTTGCTGGTACCAGCCGTCATGCCCCAACTGCCGTGCTGGGGCCAGCAGGCTGCGCCAGCGCAGCTCGGTCTCGTGGAAGGCTTCCCGGTGTGCGGGGTCGGCATCCAGCCAGCGGCGGAAGTCGATGCGTTCGCTGGCAGTGACCTGCGGGTTTTGCAGGCGCACATACCAATGCCCGGCCACGCAGGCCAGGGCATCGCCAGGCGCATGGGTGGTCTGCAGCGCCTGGTTCATGTGGCGTTCGATGGCCAGCAGGGGCAGGTCGAGGCGTTCGGCGATAGCGGCGAAATCCAACTGGTCGAGGCGGTTGAGCAGGAACACCTGCTGCACTCGACGCGGCAGGCGCTTCAGGCCGTGGAGCAGGGCATCCTCGGAAGACGCCTGGTCGGCATCGGTGGCATGACCGAGGGGCAGCAGCAGACGGGTCATGGACGGCTCCTTGCGCGAAAGGGGTGGGGGAGGGGGCATCTTCCCTGATGCGCAAACAGCTTAATCTTAACGAGATTGATTCTCAAGTGCTAATTGTGCAAAACGTTGTAACACCCGTTCACGAAATGACACACCTTTGCTATCATCGCGGCCATTCAAACGGTACCCGGTCTTCATTAGCCTGAAGAGCCCCAAAAAAAATGACCCGGCAAAAAGCCGGGTCAAAAACCGTGATTAGCCTGATGAGGAGATAATCTGAGAGCGACCTAAGCTCCAGGTTATCCAGCGGATCTCGCGATCAGCTGAGTGCAATAATAATCGTTATCATTTGCCAGTCAAATGAATTTTCAGTAATCCGGTAAAAAAGTTTTTCCGGTGCACCCCCGTCCCCGGCAATTGGGGCCTTTGCCGTTCGTCGGCCTCACGTGTTGTCTACTCTCCCCCCACCTGTACCGATTGCTTGTGCTCCAGCAGCGCCCTGGCCATGTTCATCATGTGCATCAGCGCGAACAGGATCTCCCGCGTCATGCCCTGGGGCTGGTGGGTGGCCGTCTCGTGGGCGGTGGCGGCGGCGCAGCGCAGCAAGGCGACGGCATGGTCGTGGGCCTGCTCGGAGGAAACGCCGTCGTGCAGGGTCCAGATGCGGTTGTCCAGGCTGGGGCGGGACGGTGGTGGATTGAGGTAGTAGTCGAGGGCGCGGCGGGCCGCTTCGCTGTCGAGATCTGTTTCGTCTTTTTTCGGTGGTTTCATCCTGATACCTGCGAAGGCCAATGGAAAAAGGTCCAGGCTGAAGTTAATACTTTTAGTATTCGATGTCTCGATGAGAAATAATACTGAATGTTTATTGAGCCCCCGAAGGCAGTCCGTATCGTGCCAGCGATGAATATGGATAAATGGATTGCCCTCGTCCGTGACCGGATCGAGGAGCTCGATATCTCCCAGGAGCAGCTCGCCGAGCGCGTTGGGGTTTCCCAGGGCAGCGTGGGCCATTGGCTACGCAAACGGCGCCAGCCGAGGGTCGATTCGATGAACCGGGTGTTCGTCGAGCTCGGCATGCCCCATTACCAGGTCCGCCTGCAGCTGCGGGTGCTGGGGCAGGTTGGCGAAGACAGCGCCCTTTACGAGGTGGATGACGACGACGATGTCGACCTGATGAAATACATCGTGTGCTTTCGTTATCCGGTACTGGGCTGGGATGAGCTGGATGCGCCGATGCCCGAGCAAGGCACTGTCTTCGAGCAGACCGATTATTTCGCCCAGGGCAAGGCGTTCTGGCTGACGGTCGAGAACGACGCCATGAGTGCCGCCAGCGGCCGCAGCGTGCCCCAGGGCATGCGCATCCTGGTGGACCCGGGGGTGGCGGCGGAGCCGGGGCGCCTGGTGATCGCTCGCCAGCCTGGCAAGCCGGCGATCTTCCGGGAGCTGGCCGAGGAGGGTGGGCAGCAGTACCTCAAGGCGTTGAACAGCAGCTATCCGGCGTTGGTGTGTGAGGAGGGCTGCGAGTTCCTGGGGGTTGTCGTGCGGGTGCACGGGGTGCTCTAGGGCTTCGGCGAGCTGCCATCGCTCAGTCGAGCGGCATCGGGGCTGCTTTGCAGCCCCGAAATGGCAGTTGAACGGTCAGCTCATTCCAACAGCTCGACCAGCACCGCTCCCTCGTTGACCATATCCCCTTCCTGGCAGAACAGCGCCTTCACCGTCCCGCCATGGGGCGCACGAATGCTGTGTTCCATCTTCATCGCCTCCAGCACCACCAGCGCGGTGCCGGCCTCCACGGCCTGGCCCGGCGCGACCAGCACGCGCACGATACTGCCGTTCATGGGCGCGCCCAGGCCGCCCTGATGGCTGTGGCTGGCCTCGGCCTCGGCGATCGGGTCGAAGGCGGCGACGGCATGCATTTCCCCCTCCCATTGCAGGAACAGGGTGCCGCCACGGCGAATCGCCAGGTGGCGCTGGCGCACGCCGTCCAGGTCATGGCACAACTGCTCGCCTTCCAGGCGCAGGGTCGATGCCGCCGTGCGCTCCAGGGCCACGGCTTGCGCATGGCCGCCGCTCACCAGGTGCAGGCTGCTGCGCGCCGGCAGGCCCAGGCGCAAGCCCGCGCGGCTGGCCCAGGGCGAAGTCGGGTCATCATCGCGCCGGGGCGTGGGGCTGCCCTGCAGCCAGGCCTCGGCGGCAGCCTGCCAGAACGCCGCCGGTAGCGCCTGGGCAGGCGGCAGCAGCTCGGCCTGGTGGCGCGGGATGAAGCCGGTGTCCAGCTCGGCCGCGGCGAAGGCCGGGTGGGCCAGGATACGGCGCAGGAAACCGATGTTGGTCTTCACCCCGCCGATGGCGAATTCATCGAGCATGGCCAAAAGGCGCAGGCGCGCCTGCTCACGGTCCTCGCCCCAGGCGATCAGCTTGCCCAGCATCGGGTCGTAGAACGGCGAGACGCTGTCGCCCTCGCTGACCCCGCTGTCTACCCGTCGTCCCTCGCCAGGCGTCGACTCGCGATACAGCGCCAGGGTGCCGGTGGCCGGCAGGAACTCGTTGGCCGGGTCTTCGGCGTACAGCCGCACCTCGATGGCATGGCCGACCAGCGGTACCTGCGCCTGGCTGATCGGCAAGGGATCGCCGCAGGCGACGCGGATCTGCCAGGCCACCAGGTCCAGCCCGGTGATGGCCTCGGTGACCGGGTGCTCCACCTGCAGGCGGGTGTTCATCTCCATGAAGAAGAACTCGCCACGGGCATCGAGCAAGAACTCCACGGTGCCCGCGCCGACATAACCGATGGCCTGGGCCGCGCGCACCGCCGCCTCGCCCATGGCCTTGCGCAGCTCGGCGGTCAGGCCCGGGGCAGGGGCCTCCTCGACCACCTTCTGGTGGCGGCGCTGGATCGAGCAGTCGCGCTCGTTGAGGTACAGGCAGTTGCCGTGCTGGTCGGCGAACACCTGGATCTCCACATGGCGCGGCTTGAGCACGTACTTCTCCACCAGCATGCGCGCATCGCCGAACGACGACTGCGCTTCACGCTGTGCCGAGGCCAGGGCGTCGGCCAGCTGGCTTTCCTCCTCGACCACCTTCATGCCCTTGCCGCCGCCACCGGCGCTGGCCTTGAGCAGCACTGGGTAGCCGATGCGTTCGGCGGCGGCGCGGAAGGTCTCCAGGTCCTGGGCCTGGCCGTGGTAGCCGGGCACCAGCGGCACGCCGGCGCTTTCCATCAGGGCCTTGGCCGCCGACTTGCTGCCCATGGCGTCGATGGCGCTGGCCGGGGGGCCGAGGAAGATCAGCCCGGCCTGTTCGACGGCACGGGCGAAGCCGGCGTTCTCCGAGAGGAAGCCGTAGCCGGGGTGGATGGCCTGGGCACCGCTGGCCTTGGCCGCGGCCAGCAGCTTGTCGATGTCCAGGTAGCTCTCGGCCGCCTTGGTGCCGCCCAGGTCGACACGGATGTCGGCCTCGCGGCTGTGCCGGGCGTCGCGGTCGGTGGCACTGTGCACCGCGACCGTGGTCAGGCCCATGGCCTTGGCGGTGCGCATGACCCGGCAGGCGATCTCGCCGCGGTTGGCGACCAGCAGGGTGGTCAGCGTGGGATGGCTCATGGGCGTGGGTCCTTATCCAGGGTTTGCCAGGCGGGGCGGCGTTTTTCCAGGAAGGCGCGCAGGCCCTCCTGGCCTTCGGCGCTGACGCGGATGCGGGCGATGCTGTTCTCGCAGTAGCGGCGCAGAGCGGGGCTCAGTTCACCGTCATCCACTTCGCGCAGCAGGTCCTTGGTGGCGCGCAGGGCCTGGGGGCTGTTCTGCAGCAGGTTGTCCACCCAGGCCTCGACCTGGGCGTCCAGGTCGCTGGCCGGGTACACCTCGGCCAGCAGGCCCAGCTCACGGGCGCGCACGCCGCTGAAGCGCTCGGCGGTCAGGGCGTAGCGGCGGGCGGCGCGCTCGCCGATGGCCTTGACCACGAACGGGCTGATCACCGCCGGGGCCAGGCCGATGCGTACCTCCGACAGGCACAGTTGCGCATCCTCGGCGCCGATGGCCATGTCGCAGCAACTGATCAGGCCCAGGGCACCGCCGAAGGCCGCACCCTGCACCACGGCCAGGGTCGGTACCTTCAGGCGATGCAGGCTGTACATCAGCTCGCCCAGTTCATGGGCGTCGTCCAGGTTGGTGTTGAAGTCCAGCTGCGCCGACTGCTGCATCCACGCCAGGTCGGCGCCGGCGCTGAAGTGCCGGCCACGACCGCGCAGCAGGACGAAGCGCAGGCTGGCGTCCTCGGCGAGCCGGTCGATGGCCACGATCAGCTCGCGGATCATCTGCGCATTGAAGGCGTTGTTCTTGTCTTCCCGGCTCAGCCACAGGGTGGCGAAGCCACGGGGATCGCGGATCAACTCGAGGGTTGTGAAATCGCTCATGGGTCACATCCGGAAAATGCCGAAGCGGCTCTGTTCGATCGGGGCGTTCAGCGCGGCGGACAGCGCCAGGCCGAGCACGTCGCGGGTCTGCGCCGGGTCGATGACGCCGTCGTCCCACAGCCTTGCGCTGGAATAGTAGGGGTGGCCCTGGCGCTCGTACTGGTCGAGGATCGGCTGCTTGAGCCTGGCCTCGTCCTCGGGGCTGAAGGCCAGGCCTGCGCGCTCGCTCTGCTCGCGCTTGACCTGGGCCAGCACGCCCGCCGCCTGTTCGGCGCCCATCACGCCGATCCGCGCGTTGGGCCACATCCACAAAAAGCGCGGGTCGTAGGCGCGGCCGCACATGCCGTAGTTGCCGGCACCGAAGCTGCCGCCGATGATCACCGTGAACTTCGGCACCTGGGCGCAGGCCACTGCGGTCACCAGCTTGGCGCCGTGCTTGGCGATGCCGCCTTCCTCGTACTTCTTGCCGACCATGAAGCCGGTGATGTTCTGCAGGAACAGCAGCGGGATGCCGCGCTGGCAGGCCAGTTCGATGAAGTGCGCGCCTTTTTGCGCCGCCTCGGCGAAGAGGATGCCATTGTTGGCCAGGATCGCCACCGGGTAGCCGTGCAGGTGGGCGAAGCCGCACACCAGGGTGGTGCCGAACAGCGCCTTGAACTCGTCGAACACCGAGCCATCGACCAGGCGTGCGATCACCTCGCGCACGTCGAACGGTTGCTTGGCGTCGGCCGGCACCACGCCGTACAGCTCCTGAGCGTCGTAGAGCGGGGCGACCGGCGCCTGGCACTGCAGCTTGCCGAGCTTGTGCCAGTTGAGGTTGGCCACGCAGCGCCGGGCCAGGGCCAGGGCGTGCTCGTCGTTGTCGGCATAGTGGTCGGCCACGCCGCTGGTGCGGCAGTGCACATCGGCGCCGCCGAGGTCCTCGGCGCTGACCACTTCACCGGTGGCGGCCTTCACCAAAGGCGGCCCGGCGAGGAAGATGGTCGCCTGCTGGCGCACCATGATCGCTTCGTCGGCCATGGCCGGCACATAGGCGCCACCGGCGGTGCACGAGCCCATGACCACGGCGATCTGCGGGATACCCAGGGCGCTCATGTTGGCCTGATTGAAGAAGATCCGCCCGAAGTGTTCGCGGTCGGGGAAGACTTCGTCCTGGCGCGGCAGGTTGGCGCCACCGGAGTCCACCAGGTAGAGGCAGGGCAGGCGGTTCTGCAGGGCGATGGCCTGTGCGCGCAGGTGTTTCTTCACCGTCAGCGGGTAGTAGGAGCCGCCCTTCACCGTGGCGTCGTTGGCCACGATCATGCATTCGACCCCCTCGACCCGGCCGATGCCGGCGATCACCCCGGCGGCGGGCACGTCCTCGCCGTATACCTCATGGGCGGCGAGCTGGCCGATCTCGAGGAACGGCGAGCCCGGGTCGAGCAGGCGGTCGATACGCTCGCGCGGCAGCAGCTTGCCACGCGAGGTGTGCCGCTCCTGGGCCTTGGGCCCGCCGCCCTGGCTGACCTGGGCGAGCAGGGTGCGCAGCGCTTGCACCTGGGCCGCCATGGCGGCCGCGTTCTGCACGAATTCCGGCGATCTTGGGTTTAACTGTGACTTCAGAATCATCATTGCTCCCGGCGCAGCTCGCTTTCAGCTCCAAGCATCAAGCTGCAAGCTGATCTGTGTTGTAGTGACGAACGCGTATCTCCAGCACGCCACGAACTGCTCTTTCTTGCAGCTTGAAGCTTGCAGCTCGGCATGCCCCCCGTCAGCGCGTTTCGTTGAAAAGCTCGCGGCCGATGAGCATCCGGCGGATCTCACTGGTGCCCGCGCCGATTTCGTACAGCTTGGCGTCGCGCAGCAGGCGGCCGGCCGGGAACTCATTGATGTAGCCGTTGCCGCCGAGGATCTGGATCGCCTCCAGGGCCATCTGGGTGGCGCGCTCGGCGGTGTAGAGGATCACCCCGGCGGCGTCCTTGCGGGTGGTCTCGCCACGGTCGCAGGCCTGGGCCACGGCATACAGGTAGGCGCGGCTGGCGTTGAGCTGGGTGTACATGTCGGCGATCTTGCCCTGGATCAGCTGGAACTCGCCGATGCTCTGGCCGAACTGCTTGCGGTCGTGGATGTAGGGCACTACCAGGTCCATGCACGCCTGCATGATCCCGGTCGGGCCGCCGGAGAGCACCACGCGCTCGTAGTCCAGGCCGCTCATCAGCACGCGCACGCCGCCGTTGAGCTGGCCGAGGATGTTTTCCTCGGGCACCTCGACGCCGTCGAAGAACAGCTCGCAGGTGTTGGAGCCACGCATGCCCAGCTTGTCGAACTTGTTGCTGCGCGAGAAGCCTTTCCAGTCACGCTCGACGATGAACGCGGTGATGCCGTGCGGGCCCTTGTCCAGGTCGGTCTTGGCATAGATCACGTAGGTGTTGGCGTCCGGGCCGTTGGTGATCCAGGTCTTGCTGCCGTTGAGCACGTAGTGGTCGCCGCGTTTCTCGGCGCGCAGCTTCATCGACACCACGTCGGAGCCGGCGTTGGGCTCGCTCATGGCCAGGGCGCCGATGTGCTCGCCGCTGATCAGCTTGGGCAGGTACTTCTGCTTCTGTTCGTGGCTGCCGTTGCGGTTGATCTGGTTGACGCACAGGTTGGAGTGGGCGCCGTAGGACAGGGCCACCGAGGCCGAGCCGCGGCTGATCTCCTCCATCGACACCACATGGGCCAGGTAACCCAGGCCGGCACCGCCGTATTCTTCAGGCACGGTGATACCCAGCAGGCCCATGTCGCCGAACTTGCGCCACATGTCGGCGGGGAACAGGTTGTCCTGGTCGATCTGCGCGGCGCGCGGGGCCAGTTCGGCGGCGACGAAGGTGCGCACCTGGTCGCGGAGCATGTCGATGGTTTCGCCCAGGGCGAAGTTCAGGGTGGGGTAATGCATGCGGGGGCACCTTCTTGTTCTTGAAATGGGTAACACCGTAGCTCATGGCTGTTTCACGGCGAGCCTGTGCGAGGCCATGGCAGGGTGTCGTTTTTCACCTTTACGTTAACGTAAACCTGGCGTTGGGTGCTGTCAATCGACTCATGACCTTTACGTTAACGTAAATCTGCGCCAGAGTAGCCATCGCTTGCTTCAGTCATGCCCAGAACAACCACAAGAAGGGATATCCATGAGTCAACCAAGCTACACCCGTGGGCGCCAGGACCGGCCCCTGCTGACCCAGACCATCGGCCAGGCCTTCGACGCCACCGTGGCCCGCTGCCAGGACCGCGAGGCCCTGGTGGCCCGGCACCAGGGGCTGCGCTACAGCTGGCGGCAATTGGCCGCGCAAGTCGATCGCCACGCCAGGGCGCTCATGGCCCTGGGCGTGCAGGTCGGCGACCGGGTCGGCATCTGGTCGCCCAACTGCGCCCAGTGGTGCATCCTGCAACTGGCCAGCGCCAAGGTCGGCGCGATCCTGGTCAACATCAACCCGGCCTACCGGGTGGGCGAGTTGGAATACGTGTTGCGCCAGTCAGGCTGCAGTTGGCTGGTTTGCGCCGATGTCTTCAAGACCTCCGACTACCACGCCATGCTCCTGGAGCTGGTGCCCGAACTGGCCGCCCCGTCGCCGGGCCGCCTCGCCAGCGAGCGCCTGCCGGACCTGCAGGGCGTCATCAGCCTGGCGGCCAACCCACCGGCCGGCTTCCTGCCCTGGGCGCGCCTGGCCGAGCGGGCCGGGCAGATCGACCTGCAGGCCTATGCCGCGCGCCAGCGCAGCCTGCAGTTCGACCAGCCGGTGAACATCCAGTACACCTCCGGCACCACGGGCGCGCCCAAGGGGGTGACGCTCAGCCACTACAACATCCTCAACAATGGCTACATGGTCGGCCAGAGCCTGGGCCTGGGCGACACCGACCGCATGGTGATCCCGGTGCCGCTGTACCACTGCTTCGGCATGGTCATGGCCAACCTCGGCTGCGTCACCCATGGTTGCACCATGATCTACCCCAACGACGCCTTCGACCCGGCCTTGACCTTGCGCGCGGTGGCTGAGGAGCGCGCCAGCATCCTCTACGGCGTGCCGACCATGTTCATCGCCATGCTCGACCACCCAGGCCGGGCCGAGCTGGACCTGTCCAGCCTGCGCAGCGGTATCATGGCCGGCGCCACCTGCCCGATCGAGGTGATGCGCCGGGTCATCGACCAGTTGCACATGGCCCAGGTGCAGATCGCCTATGGCATGACCGAGACCAGCCCGGTATCGCTACAGACCGGCCCGGACGATGAGCTGGAGTTGCGCGTGACCACCGTCGGGCGTACCCAGCCGCAGTTGGAGACCAAGCTGGTGGACGAGCACGGCAACATCGTCGCCCGTGGCGAGATCGGCGAGCTGTGCACCCGCGGCTACAGCGTGATGCTCGGCTACTGGAACAACCCCCAGGCCACCGAGGAAGCCATCGACCCGGCCGGCTGGATGCATTCGGGCGACCTGGCAGTGATGGACGAGCAGGGCTACGTGCGCATCGTCGGGCGCAACAAGGACATGATCATCAGGGGCGGCGAGAACATCTACCCGCGCGAGCTGGAGGAGTTCTTCTACACCCATCCGGCGGTGGCCGACGCCCAGGTGATCGGCATTCCCTGCAGCCGCTATGGCGAGGAGATCGTCGCCTGGATCAAGCTGCACCCCGGGCACAGCACCAGCGCCGAGGCGCTGCAAGCGTGGTGCAAGGCACGCATCGCCCATTTCAAGGTGCCGCGGCACTACCGCTTCGTCGAGGCGTTCCCGATGACCGTGACCGGGAAGGTGCAGAAGTTCCGGATGCGCGAGATCAGCATCGCCGAGATCGCACTGTAGTTTTTGCCGTTCAACTGTATTTGGGGCCGCTTCGCGGCCCCAGATGCCCCATAGGATCCAAGTCGATCCCCCCATCATGCAGCGCCCAGGCCCCTGCGGGAGCGGGCTTGCCCGCGAATGGCCCCAGGCGGCACCCCCAAAGCCACGGCCAGCCACCCTGGGCCGGTCATGATCCTTGTCTATCCTTTGCCTTTGACCGGCGGCTCCTCGCTCGGCGGGTCCCCCACCGGAGGCGGCACGGTCGGCTCGATCGGCGGATCGTCCGGCTCTTGCTCCGGCACCGGTGGCGGCAGGGTGGGGTCGTCGACGTTGGGATCGGGCGCCTCTGGCGCAATGGGTATGCTCATGGCCTGGCCTCGCAGGATGAATGAAGTGCTGTCGCAGGCTTTGACCGGGCCCTGTGCCATTCGCTCATTTTTTTGAACCCCCGCCGCCCCGACGGCTCTGAACCCTTACCGCCACAGCAAAAGGGAGCAAGGTTCGATGTCTGGTAACGAGCCCTTCGAAAGCGTGCCCATGGCCAACGACCATCCGGACCAGGCCATCAGCCTGTCCCAGGCGCTGCTGGCGCCGCGCATCGTGATCGAGGACACCCTGCCCGTGCTCGACGCCGGCACCTTCGCGGCCAAGGCCGTGCGCGGCCAGCCGGTGGAGGTGAGCAGCAAGGTCTACAGCGACGGCCACGACCGCCTGGCGGTGACCCTGCACTGGCGCCAGGCCCACAGCCGGCGCTGGCACTGCGTGGCGATGCACTCCCCGGGCAACGACCTGTGGCTGGCGCACTTCACCCCCACCGAGCTGGGCCCGCACCTGTTCAGCATCGAAGCCTGGATCGACCCCTTCGCCACCTACTGCCACGACCTGGAGAAGAAATACCACGCCGGCGTCGAGGTCAGGCTGGAGCTGGAGGAGGGCCGGCTGTTGCTGGGCCAGGGCGCCGAGCGCAGCCAGGGCCCGTTGCGCGAGCAGCTCGAACAGTTGCAGCAGCGCCTGTCGACGCTGGCAGCGGACGACCAGGTGGCGCTGTTGCTGCACCCCGACACCGCCGCGCTGATGATCGCGGCCGAACACCGCAGCTACCTGACCCGCAGCGCCGAGTTCCCCGTGGACGTGGACCGTGAGCGCGCCCTGTTCGCCAGCTGGTACGAGCTGTTTCCCCGCTCGGTCACCGATGATCCCCAGCGCCACGGCACCTTCGACGACGTGCACCAGCGCCTGCCGATGATCCGCGACATGGGCTTCGACGTGCTGTACTTCCCCCCCATCCACCCTATCGGCATGAAGCACCGCAAGGGCCGCAACAACGCCTTGCGGGCCGAGCCGGGCGACCCGGGCAGCCCCTATGCGATCGGCAGCCCGGAGGGTGGCCACGACGCCATCCACCCACAACTGGGCAGCCGCGAGGATTTTCGCCGGCTGGTGGCCGCCGCCACCGAGCACGGCCTGGAGATCGCCCTGGACTTCGCCATCCAGTGCTCCCAGGACCACCCCTGGCTGACCGAGCATCCCGGCTGGTTCAGCTGGCGCCCCGACGGCACCATCCGCTACGCCGAGAACCCGCCGAAGAAGTACCAGGACATCGTCAACGTCGACTTCTACGCCGCCGATGCCGTGCCCTCCCTGTGGCTGGCCCTGCGCGACGTGGTGGTCGGCTGGGTCGAGGAGGGCGTGCGGACCTTCCGTGTCGACAACCCGCACACCAAGCCGCTGCCGTTCTGGCAGTGGCTGATCGCCAATGTGCGCAGCCGCTACCCGGACGTGATCTTCCTCGCCGAGGCCTTCACTCGCCCGGCGATGATGGCGCGCCTGGGCAAGGTCGGCTATGCGCAGAGCTACACCTACTTCACCTGGCGCAACACCAAGCAGGAACTGCGCGAGTACTTCGAGGAACTCAACCAGCCGCCGTGGCGCCACTGCTACCGGCCGAACTTCTTCGTCAACACGCCGGACATCAACCCCTATTTCCTGCAGACCAGCGGCCGTGCAGGCTTCCTGATCCGCGCCGCCCTGGCCACCATGGGCTCGGGGCTGTGGGGCATGTACTCGGGCTTTGAACTGTGCGAGGGCACGCCGCTGCCAGGCAAGGAGGAGTACCTGGACTCGGAGAAGTACGAGATCCGTCCGCGCGACTTCACCCAGCCGGGCAACATCGTCGCCGAGATCGCCCAGCTCAACCGCATCCGCCGGCAGAACCGTGCCCTGCAGACCCACCTGGGGGTGGCGTTCTACAACTGCTGGAACGACAACATCCTGTACTTCGGCAAGCGCACGCCCGAGCGCGACAACTTCATCCTGGTGGCCGTGAGCCTCGATCCGCACAATGCCCAGGAAGCGCACTTCGAACTGCCCCTCTGGGAGCTGGGCCTGGACGACGGCGCCGATACCCTCGGCGAGGACCTGATGAACGGCCACCGCTGGACCTGGCACGGCAAGACCCAATGGATGCGCATCGAGCCCTGGCACCTGCCATTCGGCATCTGGCGCATCGAGCGGGCAAGTTAGGCGAAGAATCGGGGGCCGCGAAGCGCCCCATCGCCGGCAACACCGTCGCAAGCTGAACCCGAACAGAAAGGAGTCGCACATGGCCAAGCGTTCCCGCCCGGCAGCCTTCATCGACGACCCGCTGTGGTACAAGGACGCGGTGATCTACCAACTGCACGTGAAGTCGTTCTACGACTCGAACAACGACGGCATCGGCGATTTCGCCGGGCTGATCGGCAAGCTCGACTACATCGCCGACCTGGGCGTCAACACCCTCTGGCTGCTGCCGTTCTATCCTTCGCCACGGCGCGACGACGGCTACGACATCGCCGAGTACAAGGCCGTGCACCCGGACTACGGCAGCATGGCCGATGCCCGCCGTTTCATCGCCGAGGCGCACAAGCGCGGGCTGCGGGTGATCACCGAGCTGGTCATCAACCACACCTCCGACCAGCACCCCTGGTTCCAGCGCGCCCGCTGTGCCAAGCGCGGCAGCAAGGCACGGGACTTCTACGTGTGGTCGGACGACGACCAGAAGTACGACGGCACGCGGATCATCTTCCTCGATACCGAGAAGTCCAACTGGACCTGGGACCCGGTCGCCGGCCAATACTTCTGGCACCGTTTCTATTCCCACCAGCCGGACCTGAACTTCGACAACCCCCAGGTGCTGAAGGCGGTGATCGGGGTCATGCGCTTCTGGCTCGACCTGGGTGTCGACGGCCTGCGCCTGGACGCGATCCCCTACCTCATCGAGCGCGACGGCACCAACAACGAGAACCTGCCCGAGACCCACGAGGTACTCAAGGCGATCCGCGCCGAGATCGACGCCAACTACCCCGACCGCATGCTGCTGGCCGAGGCCAACCAGTGGCCCGAGGACACCCGGCCGTACTTCGGCGAGGGCGACGGCAACGAGTGCCACATGGCCTTCCACTTCCCGCTGATGCCGCGCATGTACATGGCCCTGGCGATGGAGGACCGCTTCCCGATCACCGACATCCTGCGCCAGACCCCGGAGATCCCCGCCAACTGCCAGTGGGCGATCTTCCTGCGCAACCACGACGAGCTCACGCTGGAGATGGTCACCGACCGCGAGCGCGACTACCTGTGGAACTACTACGCCGAGGACCGCCGCGCACGCATCAACCTGGGCATCCGCCGGCGCCTGGCGCCGCTGCTGCAGCGTGACCGTCGGCGCATCGAGCTGCTCACCAGCCTGCTGCTGTCCATGCCCGGCACGCCGACGCTGTATTACGGCGACGAGCTGGGCATGGGCGACAACATCTACCTGGGCGACCGCGACGGCGTGCGTACCCCCATGCAGTGGTCGCCCGACCGCAACGGCGGTTTCTCTCGCGCCGACCCCCAGCGCCTGGTGCTGCCGCCGATCATGGACCCGCTGTACGGTTACCAGACGGTCAACGTCGAGGCCCAATCCCACGACCCGCACTCGCTGCTCAACTGGAACCGCCGCCTGCTGGCGGTGCGCAAGCAGCAGAAGGCCTTCGGCCGTGGCAGCATGAAGATGCTCACCCCGAGCAACCGGCGCATTCTCGCCTATGTACGCGAGTACACCGATGCCGAGGGCAACAACGAAATCGTCCTGTGCGTGGCCAACGTTTCCCGCGCCGCCCAGGCCGCGGAGCTGGAGCTGTCCCAGTATGCCGACAAGGTGCCGGTGGAAATGCTCGGCGGCAGCGCCTTCCCGCCCATCGGCCAGTTGCCGTTCCTGCTCACGCTGCCGCCCTATGGCTTCTACTGGTTCCTCCTGGCCTCGCGCGATCGCATGCCCAGCTGGCACATCGAGCCGACCGAGGGCCTGCCGGAGCTGACCACCCTGGTGCTGCGCAAGCGCATGGAGGAGTTGCTCGAGGCGCCCTCCAGCGACACCCTGCAAACGACCATCCTGCCCCAGTACCTGCCCAAGCGGCGCTGGTTCGCCGGCAAGGAAGGGCCGATCGACCAGGTGCGCCTGAGCTACGGCGTACGCCTGGCCACGGCGGCCAGCCCGGTGCTGCTCAGCGAACTGCAGGTGCACAGCGACGGCGTGGTCGATCACTACCAACTGCCTTTCGGCCTGCTGCCGGAGGAGCAGATCAACAGCGCCTTGCCGCAGCAACTGGCGCTGTCTCGGGTACGCCGGGGCCGCCAGGTGGGGCTGATCACCGACGCCTTCGTCCTCGAGCCGTTCATCCGTGCCGTGCTGCGTGCCTGCCAGGAGCGCACCCGGCTGCCGAGCGATGCGGGCGAGCTGCGTTTCGAGTGCACCGAACAACTGGCCGAGCTGGCGCTGGACGAGGACAGCGAAGTGCGCTACCTGAGCGCCGAGCAATCCAACAGCTCGGTGGTGGTGGGTGGGCGCCTGGTGCTCAAGCTGATCCGCCGGGTCAACCCCGGCATTCACCCGGAACTGGAGATGAGCACCTACCTGACCGCGGCCGGCTTCGCCAACATCTCGCCGTTGCTGGGGTGGGTCAGCCGGGTCGACGAGCAGCAGCAACCGCACTTGCTGATGATCGCCCAGGGCTACCTGGACAACCAGGGCGATGCCTGGGCATGGACCCAGAACACCCTGGAGCGGGCGATCCGCGACGAGATGGAGCCGACGACCGTCGAGCCGGAGGCGCACACCGACGCCCTGGCCGAACTCACCGGCTTCGCCGCCTTGCTCGGCCAGCGCCTGGGCGAGATGCACCTGCTGCTGGCCGCGCCCAGCGACGACGAAGCCTTCCAGCCACGGCCCAGCTTGGCCGCAGACAGCGAGCGCTGGAGCCGGCAGATCAGCGCCGAGCTGGCGCATGCCCTGGACCTGCTGGCCCAGCACCGCGACAGCCTCGACAGCGAAAGCCAGGCCCTGGTCGACGACCTGCAGCAACAGCGCGCGGGCCTCGCCCAGCACATCGACACCCTGGCCCACCAGGCCCAAGGTGGCCTGCTGATGCGCGTGCACGGCGACCTGCACCTGGGCCAGGTGCTGGTGGTGCAGGGCGATGCCTACCTGATCGACTTCGAAGGGGAGCCGGCACGTCCGCTAGAGGAGCGCCGGGCCAGGCACAGCCCGTACAAGGATGTCAGCGGCGTGCTGCGTTCCTTCGACTATGCTGCTGCGATGATCCTGCGCAGCGCCTCGGCGGTGGACTTGTCCGACGCCGCGCGTCAGGCCCGGCAGCGGGTCGCCCGGCAGTACCTGCACCAGGCGCGCCATGCCTTCGTCGAAGCCTATGGCCTGGCCACCGCCGCCATGCCCCACGCCTGGCAGCAGGCCGAGGGCGAACGCGCCGCGCTGGAGCTGTTCTGCCTGGAAAAAGCCGCCTACGAAATCACCTACGAAGCCGAGAACCGGCCAAGCTGGCTGGCCGTGCCCTTGCATGGCCTGCATGGACTGATCAGTACCTGGGGAGAGCCATAGATGAATGCAACCACGCGTGAAAACGGCGGCCTTCGGCAACGGGACCTCGACGCCCTGGCCCGCGCCGAGCACGCCGATCCCTTTGCCGTGCTGGGGCCGCACGCCGATGGTGCGGGCGGCCTGTTCGTTCGCGCCTTCCTGCCCAACGCGCTGAGCGCGCGAGTGCTGGCGCGCCATGATGGACGCGTGCTGGCCGAAATGGTGCAGGGCAGCCTGCCGGGCCTGTTCACCGCGCATCTGGACGAAGCCCATCCCTACCTGCTGCAGATCGGCTGGGCCGGCGGCGAGCAGATCACCGAAGACCCCTACAGCTTCGGCCCGCAGTTGGGCGAGATGGACTTGTACCTGTTCGCCGAAGGCAACCACCGCGACCTGTCCGGCCGCTTCGGCGCCCAGCCCACCCAGGCCGACGGTATCGACGGGGTGTGCTTCTCGGTCTGGGCACCGAATGCCCGGCGGGTCTCGGTGGTCGGCGACTTCAACAACTGGGACGGCCGTCGCCACCCCATGCGCCTGCGCCACGATGCCGGGGTATGGGAGCTGTTCGTGCCGCGCCTGGGCATCGGCGAGGCCTACAAGTTCGAAGTACTCGGCCAGGGCGGCGTGCTGCCGCTCAAGGCCGACCCGCTGGCCCGCGCCACCGAGCTGCCGCCGAGCACGGCCTCCAGGGTGGCCGGCGCGCTGCGCCACGCTTGGCGCGACGACGGCTGGATGGCCCAGCGCGCCCAGCGCCATGCCTACAACGCGCCGCTGGCGATCTACGAGCTGCATGCCGGCTCCTGGCGCTGCGAGCTGGACGACAGCGGCGAGATCGCCCGTTTCTACGACTGGCGCGAGCTGGCCGAACGCCTGGTGCCCTACGTGCAGGACCTGGGCTTCACCCATATCGAGCTGATGCCGATCATGGAGCACCCGTTCGGCGGCTCCTGGGGCTACCAGCCGCTGTCGCTGTTCGCGCCCACCTCACGCTACGGCAGCGCGGAGGATTTCGCCGCGTTCGTCGACGCCTGCCACCAGGGTGGCATCGGCGTGATCCTCGACTGGGTACCGGCGCATTTCCCCACCGACGAGCATGGCCTGGCGCGTTTCGACGGCACTGCCCTGTACG
The DNA here is from genome assembly GCF_024127895.1 of Pseudomonas guariconensis. Lineage (GTDB taxonomy): Bacteria > Pseudomonadota > Gammaproteobacteria > Pseudomonadales > Pseudomonadaceae > Aquipseudomonas > Aquipseudomonas guariconensis_B. The sequence continues at coordinate 96,276 of NZ_JAMYBK010000019.1, forward strand.
AGTACGACAACCCTCTGGAGGGCTTTCACCAGGACTGGAACACACTGATCTACAACCTTGGCCGCAACGAGGTGCGCGGCTTCATGCTGGCCTCGGCGCTGCACTGGCTCAAGCACTTCCACATCGATGGCCTGCGCGTCGATGCGGTGGCCTCGATGCTCTACCGCGACTACTCGCGCAAGGCCGGCGAGTGGGTGCCCAACCGCCATGGCGGGCGCGAGAATCTCGAGGCCATCGACTTCATCCGCCAACTCAACACCGTGGCCGCCCACGAGGCCCCAGGGGCGCTGATCATCGCCGAGGAGTCCACCGCCTGGCCCGGCGTCAGCCAGCCGGTGCAGCAGGGCGGCCTGGGCTTCGCCTACAAGTGGAACATGGGCTGGATGCACGACACTCTGCACTACATCCAGAACGACCCGGTGCACCGCGCCTATCACCACAACGAAATGAGCTTCGGGCTGATCTATGCCTATTCCGAGCACTTCATCCTGCCGATTTCCCACGACGAAGTGGTGCACGGCAAGCACTCGCTGATCGACAAGATGCCGGGCGATCGCTGGCAGAAGTTCGCCAACCTGCGCGCCTACCTGGCCTTCATGTGGACCCACCCGGGCAAGAAGCTGCTGTTCATGGGCTGCGAGTTCGGCCAGTGGCGCGAGTGGAACCACGACCACCAGCTGGATTGGTACCTGCTGCAGTATTCCGAGCACCAGGGCGTGCAGCGCCTGGTGAGCGACCTCAACCGCCTGTACCGCGAGCAGCCGGCCCTGCACGAGCAGGACTGCCAGCCCCAGGGCTTCCAGTGGCTGATCGGCGACGATGCGCGCAACAGCGTATACGCCTGGTTGCGCTGGAGCGCCGACGGCGAGCCGTTGCTGGTGGTGGCCAACTTCACCCCCGTGCCGCGGGAGGGGTATCGCATCGGCGTGCCGTTCGGCGAGCGCTGGGCGGAGTTGCTCAACAGCGATGCCGAGCTGTATGCCGGGTCGAATGTGGGGAACCTGGGGGCGGTGGCCAGCGAGCCGTTGCCCAGCCATGGACAGCCGTTGTCGCTGGCGCTGAATCTGCCGCCGTTGGGCGTGCTGGTGATGAAACCGGCCTGACACCACCGGTGTATGGCAAGGGCTCACCCTTGTTCCAGAGCACGCCAAGCCCCAATGCCGCTTACTTAAGACGGTCAGCGGTGATTTGGGGCCGCTTCGCTTACCGATCTTCCTCGAAGGCTTCTGGAGGTGGAGGTGCCGCGCGGACGTTGAAGAGGCGGCAGATGACGTACCAGCAGAGGGCAACGGACAGGTTGTAAGGGAACAACACGGCCCAGAACGGCAGTTGCCAGTTTTTCTTGCCCTGCATTTCACCAGGCTCGCCGGTTCGCCAGGGAGCGTAGTGCTGCCAGGCTTCGGCGGGTGTCAGGCAGATCTGATGCAGGGGCTTGTACCACCAGTTGGGTTCACCGGGGGGCGGTAGTTTGTCAGGGCCGTGGTCCATGAAGTGGCGGAGGTATTCCCAGACTTCGGCGACGTATTTGATGTCGGGTTCGGTCGGTTCGTTGCTGTCGACCCAGAGGCAGTCTTTCTGATGGAGGGTGCCGTCTGCTCTGCGGGGAGCGAAGGCGAGTGCATAGCTGGTACTGAAGGACGCACCGCCGAATTCAGTACGTTTGAATAGGCCGCCTCCCATGTTGCGCCAATCGAAAACGAAGAGTTTTCCTAGACGCTTATAGTAGATGTTTTTTGTGGCTCGATTGAGGAAGAAGTTTGAAAGATTCTTTATGTAGTAAATTCGATATGCCAGAAAGGGCGTTAGGATGAGGGGTGTGAATATGTATATCGCTATTGAGTGTCCGTCTGTTAATACGAGGTTGCGATAGTCTTCGTTGAAAATGTCAGGATATATCAAGAGTGTCAGAGCTGCTGTCAGCGCTGTGTAAAGTTTGCCCATGAAGACCGAATCGGTTACCCATGGGTTGCGTAGGATTAGAATCTCGTTATTTATGCTGGATATTTGGCTTGAGATTTTAGGCTTTGTTCCTGTTTTGTTGTTGGGGGTGAATAGCCAAACCACTGACATGTTTTGCTCCCTGGCTTGAAATGTTTTTGGGGAAGGAGTTTTCGGGGTGGGAGTGATAACGGGTGATTGATTTTTTACCTGTGTTTGATTTTTGAGATTGATGGCCATCCAAGACTTGAGCCCATTCACGGATCGATACGCTCGCCATTCACCCGGATCACTGGTTTACGCTTTTCGGCGAAGCCGCATAGCACGTCGATTTCAGCGGGAAAGGTGGCGTAGGGAACGTTGTATTGCAGCCAGGCTTCGACGCTGTCGGGGTAAGCATTGATAAGCAGCCAGATGATCCACGCGGGGATGGTGATAGGGGCCCATAACCAACCATAAGGTTTATGAAGTTGGCGGCACAGGCTCGCATACCAGTCACGGTAGGGCTGAAGAGTGGCGTCGCGTCGGGAAAGGCGGGGAGGGAGTGGAGGTGGAGTGGGCAAGCCTTCCGGCCCGTGGGCCATGAAGGCTTGAAGGTATGCCCAAAGCGAGCGAGCCGAGCGATCGCCATCGTGCAGGCCAAGATTACCGCAAGCCGCGCATATTTCTGTCGGTGGGTTCATTGCGTAATCGATGCCGAACAGATAGAGCGGATGGCGTGAGGTGTAGACACCCGTCGAGACAATGGGGATGTAGCCTGCGACCGCTTCAATCCGGTCCCAATCGAGGATGTGTAAGCGTTTTCGGTCGTTAGGATAAATGAAATAGAGCTTACGGGTACCGCGATGGATACGAATAAATGCTCCACGGCAGCGGTGAGCGCCACTTGCTAAATAAAAGACGCAAGCTATTGTCGGTAGTGCGGGTAGCCACAATATTAGTTTAAAAATTGATTCGGCCTGTAGGTTTTTAGGGCCAATAATGTACGCTGCAAAGATAATTGCGATGATGCTGATTAGAAATGATATTCCAATGAACCCAGCGGCACCGCTTTGACCGAAATTTGTGTATGTTTCGAGCTCTACACAGTTTTTGCTGATACGTCGTACACCGTCGGGTTGTGGGAGGGAGTCAATCTGGCCGTGGTGTAGTTGTGTGCTTCCAAATCTTAGGCGATGGGGAAGGCGCTTAATATGTTCAGTCACTCTGGTGACCTCGCAGGTTCAAGGAGAGCTGGATTGATTAATATTTTAAGAGCCGTGTAAGAGTGGCAGCGAGACGGACGTGAAGTTTGAGCTCGTTCACGGCTCAATTCGTTTGCCATTCACCCGGATCACTGGTTTGCGCTTTTCTGCGAAGCCGCATAGCACGTCGATTTCAGCAGGAAAGGTGGCGTAGGGAACGTTGTATTGCAGCCAGGCTTCGACGCTGTCGGGGTAAGCATTGATAAGCAGCCAGATGATCCACGCGGGGATGGTGATAGGGGCCCATAACCAACCATAAGGTTTATGAAGTTGGCGGCACAGGCTCGCATACCAGTCACGGTAGGGCTGAAGAGTGGCGTCGCGTCGGGAAAGGCGGGGAGGGAGTGGAGGTGGAGTGGGCAAGCCTTCCGGCCCGTGGGCCATGAAGGCTTGAAGGTATGCCCAAAGCGAGCGAGCCGAGCGGTCACCATCGTATAAACCAAGATTGCCGCAGGCTGCGCATATTTCTATCGGTGGGTTCATGGTGTAATCAATACCGAACAAATAGAGCGGATGGCGTGAGGCGGAGCCGCTCGTCGAAACGATAGGGATGTAGCCTGCCACTGCTTCAATCTGGTCCCAGTCGATTATATGAAGACGCTTTCGATCGTTGGGGGGGATGAAATAGAGTTTGCGAGTGCCACGATGGATGCGGATGTATGTGCCACGGCAACGGTGGGCGCCATTGGCAAAATATAGAATGCAAGCTATGCACGGCGCTATTGGACTTATGACCAGTATGGCTAAGATAATTTGCGGGTCGTTTAAGTCGCTTACGCTGGCTGCTAAAATCATTGTCAACGCCGTTATCACTATTGTGATTCCGATGAATCCTGCACTGTTGCCCAAGATGAAGTTTGAATAGGTTTCAAGTTCAATACATTTGTTGTTGATACGTCTGACACCGTCGGGCTCTGGTGCGATGGTGTCAGTTCGATGTCGGCTTAGCGGCGTTCCGCCCAATCTCAATTTGTTAGGAAGTCGTTTAGCTCTCATTTGGGCGGCCTCACTGGTTCTAAGCGTGCCGGGTCAATGATTTCTGATAGCAAACCGGATGACGTGAATGTTAGTGGTGTAGGGGCGTCGTGTTGAAATATTAATAGATCAGGCTGATCTATGTTCGGCATAAACATAAACTCAAGGGATACCTGGCTATCTTGATGCATTTGGATCGACCAGCTTCGTAAGCTTTCAGAGTGAACGATGCTAGAGACTATACATTCGAATCGATAATCTATGAATCTAACCTCTGGCGCATAGGCGATGGGGCCATTAATTTGTCTGAGGTTTCTACTGTCTAGTTTTACTTTGAGTCGAATTTGAAATTGATCCTGTAAAGTTCCTTGAGTTTCAGGGAGGTGGCATTGAATGTGTAGTGTTCCTATTGTAGATCCGAACGTTTGGTTCCATTGTGCTGACAGTCGTGGGCGGTAATATAGGCTATGAACTGCTTCCAGTTCTTGTAAGTTTGTATACTGGCGATGATGTATTCCCCATGCGCTGTGTTTTAACCAGATATCTATAGCGCCATGCTTTGTTGTGTCTACACCTACCATAAAAGCAATGCCAAGGCCAAAAGCGGCAAGAGCTACTATTGCCCATGCCACTGGGGTGAGACCTAGCACTGTTACAGGAACTGCAGCGCTGGTCAGGCCTATAGCTAACGCTGTTCCCCCACCCCAAGAGGCAAGAGCCATTAACCCGCTAGAAAATGCTGCGCCTAAGTACATCGCCGCTTGAGTGGGATTTTTATTATAAAGTGAGTCGGCAGCCCGTAGAGCATCCAGAAAGCTAATTACTCCTGCTCCTGCAGTTGCCAATCTTGCCATTCCAAATTTTGCGGAGAGTATTTTTGCAGTGATTTTAAGGTTTGCGTTATTATGCAATGTGGCGAAGGCTGTAGTTCCTAGCGCTCCTGTTTCAATGATTGCACTGGCAAGTGAAAGTGTTGCTCCAGCAAGGTAACCCAGATGAAACATCTTTTCATCCTGCCGCTGGAACTGTCGAAGCGCATTAGTAAATCCGCTGATAGCTAAGTATCCTCCAACTCCGGTGAATAAATAACCTCCTGCGGAGCGCAACTTATTTAGCATTTTGATGAAGAGGTTACCCTCTACCTGAATAGAACGACTCGGCGGCAATGAGGACTGCCCAGTTGATGCACCGTCCATCTTCTGGTAAGTCGTTTCCCCAATCTTGACCCAATCATAGATCCGCACCCGTGTAGTCAATTGCATGTGGCTGACTTTGGGCTCAGGCAGCTTCCAGGTCTTGAGGTACTCGCCCCTAGGCGCTTGATGCCCTTGGAACTCCCGTGAATAACGCATCAGGTCTGCCAGGCTGATGTCGTACATGACGATGGTGGCGTTGAAGCGGATTTCCATCACATGGCGTAGCCTGCGTACCAATACGTCGGCTTGGTGAGTGGCTGGCAGGGCCTGCAGCAGGCCGATCAGTGCATTGGTCGCAGGTGTCGCGACATGCTCTTCGAGGTAGTTGTCCACGACCGAGAACAGGTTCTTGGCTATATCGCCGGTCGCGTCTTTCAGCCGCGTGGCCAGGGTTTTGTTGCCATTGCTCAGCGCCCGCCAGAATGGGCTCTGCCCGGGCGGCAACATGACCACCTGCTCCAGCTGCTGCTGGCCCGCCTTCGAATGCACCAACCCGCCGATGCAGTCGAACACTGCGTCTTCGTAGGCATTGGCGATTGCCGTCACCTCAAGGTCAAAGCAACCGAGCGCCTTGCCCAGCAAGTGGTCTGACCCGATGAGTCGGGTCCAGGCGATGATGTCTTGGACCAATACCTCAATGGTTGCATCCAGCCTGGCCACCTCCTTGGCATAGAGGCCAGGGAAGTCCATGGCGCCTTGGTAGTCCACCAGCTTGCGTTGCCGGTCGAGGCTGCTGGCCGTGTCGGAGCCTGGTGGCGCTTCCTTGCTGGCGGTATTGAAATAGCCCGCGATGAAGTTGGCACTCTGCAGCCGATGGGCATGCTGGCCGGTATAACGGGTCTTCTTCTCGACCGACAGGGTAAGCAGGTGATGAAGTTCACTGACCACCCCGAGTGGGTCATGGAGCGCGACGGCCAGGGGCCGTGTACCGGGGCCCAGGTGCCGGGCCAGGTTGCTCAGTGCCTGGCGGTATACCGGCATGAACTCAGGCCGCTGTGATGCCCCGGGGAAAGTGGGGAATACACCGGTGAGGCTGGAGATCTTGAGTTCGGCCATGGCGCTGATCACGTGGGCGGAATCGAACACATGGGGGTGCGTCGGGGCCTGCGAGGGCAGGAGAGTGGTCGCGAGCTGGCTGCGCAGACCACCTTCGTCCTGCTCGATCTGCCACAAGGTGGCATGGCTGAGCAGGGTCTCGCTGACCATCAGGTACAGGGTATCGGCAACGCTGGGGGCCGGTGCCAGCACATAGTGGGTAGCGCGCGCCATGTCCGGGCGAGCATGGCTGCCGGGGGCCTGGCTGCTGTAGTCCGTCGGTGTCCACCACAGATGGGCGAAGCGGATGTCTTCGGTGACCAGGTAATGGCGGGTCTTCATCCGCCCGTGCTGAAAATAGAACAGGTAAAGGTAGCTGCCTGGGCGCAGCAGCCTCAAGCCATAGGACTTGCCACCTTGCAGGGCGGGGTAGTGGTCCACGCTCAGGGTTGGGAAGGCGTCGCGGTCCAGGGGGTGATCGGCGATGCCATAGCGCATGGGGTAGACAGGGATGCCGCGCTCGCATGGCGGTGGCGAGATGGCCTCGCCGACTCGTTTGGCACTGGGATGGTCAGGTTGCAACGCGCGTTTGTAGGTGATGGTCATGGGGTGTTCCTCGGTCGTATCGGCGCAGAGATCTGGTTGAGTCGGTCGTTGATCTCGTGCAGGCGTTGCAGGCCCTGGATTTCCGATTGGACCAGCAGGTCGAAGAGAGGCTGGTCATTTACGAATGGATGCTCTGGAAAGAGCAGGCGTAGCTCCATGTAGTAGCGACGGTCACGTTCCAGGTGGAAGCCGCAGAGGTCGCTCTCTTTATCGAATTTGGCGAGCTGGCGACGGAGATTCAGGGGGGCGAGCTGCTCGCCGAGCGTCGAAAGTGCCTGGCTCATCAAATGACAGGTCCGGCGCATGAACCAGGCGTGGGAGGCCCTGTTCAAAGCGGCCTCATCGTTGACCGTCAATGTCAGGGGCGGGCTTTCGAGCGTGGAGGAGGATGGGTTGGCGGGTATATCGGCTCGTAGCCACGAATCCGGCTCCAGACCGCTATGCCAGAGCATGCTCCGGATGGGGCTGAATAGCCTGCTCAGGTAGTGTGATGGCAGCGCTTCGCAGAGTTCCTCTAGCGTGCGCGGGCGGCTCCAGTGGAAGGCTAGCGAGTTGTCGTCCGCAGAGCTGAGGTGGGTGATGCTTCTGAGTTGCTGAAGCAGGGGAGAAATTTGAGCAGGGCCGAACAGCATCAGGCCCGCTTGGCGCGGCCCCCAATCGTGGATGAACCTTTCCAGTAATGGCTCATTGAGACGTGTCAGCAGCGGGCCCGTCTGATATCCGGGAGGGGCATATTCCGCTGCTGTGCCACGCCACACCCAGTGATAGCCACAGGGACCCGACAGGCTACGGATGTCTTCTGGCAAACGTGGCTCGAGATCGCCATTGATCAAAAGCCAAGCTGGCTCGGCATCGGTCAGTGGCCAGGCAGGTTGAGGTACCGTAGAGACGTTTTGACGAGGCCAACCTGCATCGACATACGGGTCGTTCATCAGGCGCTCTCCTTGCTGCACGGGCAGGGAGAGCGTGTGCAGCGCCCGTCGCTTCGCATGCCGCACACACGGTCCAGGCCGCTTCCTTGGGCGGGCGTACCGGACAACGCATGGTTGTTTCCTGCGCCCGTCGGCTCGGCATACACCGGGGCCTGGATATGTACTCCGACGCCTTTGAGTGTTATCCCATTGGCATCGATCAGAAGGGTGCCGCCCACACCCTCCAGGACAATCTCGTCCTGAACCTGCAGGATGAATTTCCTGGCACGCTGGTGTATTTCTTCCCCTGTGGTCAGGTGGGCGTGCCCCTCAACCACTTGCTCCAGATGCCCACCTATCTCGATAGTGTGATTCACAGCTGTTTTGTCAAAACGATTGTTGCCTACCTCCAACGTCTGATCTTTGCCAACGGTGATTGTCTGGTTGCGACCAACATCGAAGAATGCGTCTTGGCCAATTCGGATTCGCTCGTCATTACCCACGGTCTCTCTACGGTCATGCCCAATGCTGATCGTCTCGTCGTGATCGACCTGTTCGTTGCGGTCATGGCCGATCTGCGTGGTCTCATCATGCTTGACCACATTGTTCTGGTCCTTCTGCGCATGGATGAACACTTCCTCCTGCCCCAGCTCATCCTCGAAGCGCAGTTCATTGAACCCCTTGCCCTTGTGGGTCTGGCTCTTGATCGTCATGCGCGTCTTGTGCTTGGGCAGTTCGTAGGGCGGT